>NZ_AP025282.1:1303302-2606605 GCF_024347215.1 Aliamphritea ceti | reverse complement strand
ATTGACTGGGATACGACTGAAAAGACTCTGCTGGATATGCATGAAAAACTGAAAGCAGTACTACCAAACCGCTAATCAGCAAAATACCCAGTAAAATCAAGGGCTCCATTGGAGCCCTTTTTTATTATCTGGAAGAAATAAAGCGACCTTTGGAGTAGTAAAACTACATTGTACTGCTACTTTAGCCGAAAATTCCCCGATCTGTTCACGGCTCCGCTTCAATTTTAGTAGTTTTTTAACGTATAATCGCCTCCGCGTTAAAATCATTCGGTGGTGCGACACCCGCTTAGGGAGATGCGAAATCACGTCTTCGTAGTTTCCTATAATAAACCACCGTCTACCTGTCGAAACAAAAGGGGATAAAATGACAACCAATAAACAAACGATGTACTACACCCTGACCGACGAAGCACCATCATTGGCGACCTGTTCTCTGCTCCCTATTATCAGAACATTCACCTCTGCTGCTGACATCGATGTCAAAATCAGCGATATCTCTCTTGCTGGTCGTGTACTGTCTGCGTTCCCCGATAACCTGAGTGAAGATCAGAAAGTTGTTGATGGCCTGTCGTTCCTGGGCAAACTGACTCAGGACCCGGATGCCAATATCATTAAGCTTCCTAACATCAGTGCTTCAATTCCTCAGTTAAAAGCATGTATTGCTGAATTACAGGGTCAGGGCTACGACATCCCTGATTACCCGGAAGCACCAACTAACGATACAGATAAAGATGTTCAGACGCGTTACTCTAAGATTCTGGGCAGTGCAGTAAACCCTGTTCTGCGTGAAGGTAACTCTGACCGTCGCGCACCTGCTGCTGTAAAAGCATACGCACGTAAATTCCCGCATTCTATGGGTAAGTGGAGCATGGCTTCACGCACTCACGCTGACCACATGCGTGGCGGAGACTTCTTCTCCAGCGAACAGTCCATCACGTCTAATGAAGCTCAGAACGTACGCATTGAGTTCGTAACTAAAGACGGTGAAGTACAGCAGAAGAAAGAACTGAGCCTGGAAAAAGGTGAAGTACTGGACAGCATGTACATGTGCTGTAAATCACTGCGTGAATTCTTTGAAAAGTCGCTGAACGATGCGAAAGAAACTAACGTAATGTGGTCTCTGCACGTTAAAGCAACCATGATGAAGGTTTCCCACCCTATCGTATTTGGTCACGCGGTAACTGTTTTCTATAAAGATCTGTTCGAAAAGCACGCCGACCTGTTTGCTAAGCTGGGTGTTAACCCAAACAACGGCCTGGGCAGTGTTTACGAAAAGATTGCCAGCCTGCCTAACTCTGTTCGTGAAGAAATCGAAGAAGACATCCAGGCATGCTACGAATCCCGTCCTGAACTGGCGATGGTTGATTCTGTTAAAGGTATTTCTAACCTGCACGTACCAAGTGACGTAATTGTTGATGCATCTATGCCGGCGATGATTCGTAGCTCCGGTAAGATGTGGGGCCCTGATGGGAAGGCTAAAGACACTAAAGCTGTTATGCCAGAAAGCACCTATGCACGCATCTATCAGGAAATGATTAATTTCTGTAAGACGCATGGCGCATTCGACCCAACGACTATGGGTACTGTTTCTAACGTTGGCCTGATGGCTAAGAAAGCAGAAGAATACGGTTCTCACGATAAGACTTTCGAAATTGAGCAAGACGGTACCATGCGTGTAGTTGACGCTACAGGTAACGTACTGATGTCTCATGAAGTTGAAGTTGGTGATATCTGGCGTGCCTGCCAGACCAAAGACGAGCCAGTACGTGACTGGGTTAAGCTGGGCGTAAACCGTGCACGTAACTCTGGCACCCCTGCTGTCTTCTGGTTGGATCCTGAGCGTGCTCACGACGTACAGCTGACGGCTAAAGTTGAAGCTTACCTGAAAGAGCATGACACTGAAGGTCTGGATATCCGCATCATGTCTTATGATGAAGCGATTCGCTTCTCTATGGAACGCCAGCTGCGCGGTAAAGACACCATCTCTGTAACAGGTAACGTATTACGTGATTACCTGACTGACCTGTTCCCTATCATGGAACTTGGCACGTCTGCGAAGATGCTGTCTATCGTACCTATGCTGAAAGGCGGCGGTATGTATGAAACTGGTGCAGGCGGTTCTGCGCCTAAGCACGTGCAGCAAGTTCAGGAAGAAAACCACCTGCGTTGGGATTCCTTGGGTGAGTTCATGGCGATCTCAGTATCTCTGGAAGAACAGGGACTGAAAGGTAACGCACGTGCTGCTCTGCTGTCTAAGACACTGGATGAAGCAACGATTGAACTGCTGGAAAACAACAAGTCACCTTCTCGTAAGACAGGTGAACTGGATAACCGCGGCAGCCACTTCTACCTGGGTAAATACTGGGCTCAGGCAGTTGCAAATCAAACTGAAGATGCTGAACTGGCAGCTCAGTTCAAGCAACTGGCTGAAGACCTTGCAAACGGTGAAGACGCTATCATTGGTGAACTGAAGGCCGTACAGGGTTCAGCACCTGAACTGGATGGCTACTACCACGCCAATCGTGACATGGTTAAGAAAGTAATGCGCCCAAGCGCAACACTTAACGCTGCCCTGGCCCGTGCCAACGGCTAATAGCCTTGTCAGAATTCAGTTTTAATGAATTTAGAAACTGATAATACCTCGCCTTAGTGCGGGGTATTTTTTTGCTTGCAATTTACCCGTACCAAACCTGCAGCACCCCTCAATGAACAGATCTGTTCAGTCAAAATTGAGTTGTGATTTTTTTAGAAATTAATTGTTATTTATTAATAACTTAAAGCCTTAAAAATCACTTAATTCATCACCAAACTAAGACCTTTGCCGCTTGTTCAGAATCTAAAACCTATTAACCTGAAAGCACTCTGGGGAGAGGTACCAAATACAGATTCGGGCTCAGCCGAATCAGCAATACAACATGTAATAACTACAGACTGCTGTGGAAGGACACCACACAAAGCTGTAGCTGTTTCGTTCATGGAGAAAGCATAATAATGTCCTATATCGCCACATTCAGAGCCGTTCTTACAGCATCCGTTTTGCTGAGCTCTGGGCAGGTAGCCGCTGCAGACACATCAATCGATTCCCTTAAAGCTCAGTATCAACGGCCAGAGAGCATTCCGTTCCCTGCTGACAATCTTTACAGCGCTGAAAAAGCACAACTCGGTAAAATGCTGTTTTTTGATCAACGTCTGAGTAAGAATTTTAATATGACCTGTGCTACCTGCCACAATCCGTCCCTTGGCTGGGAAGATGGTGTGCCCGGCGCTTTTGGTGGACAAGGTAAATTCCTCGACCGTCACTCCCCGACAATTCTCAATATGGCCTGGGGAGACAGCTTCTTTTGGGATGGACGTAGTGAAACCCTCGAAGAACAGGTAAGAGGACCAGTTGAATCAGCGAATGAAATGAACATCAGCATGGCAGAAGTTGTTGAACGTCTGAGTAAGGTCCAGGCATATCAGGACATGTTCCGTCGTGTATTTCCCGACTCAGGCATTAGCAGCAACAGCGTAATGAAAGCCATCGCTACTTATGAGCGTACTCTGGTGTCAGGCACAGCCCCTTTTGATCGCTGGGTAACCGGAGATGAGCAGGCAATCACTGAATCAGCCAAACGCGGTTTCGAATTCTTTAACAATGGTGCTGGTTGCAGTGATTGCCATTCAGGCTGGAACTTCAGCGATAACAAATTTTACGACATTGGTCTCGCCTCCACTGATGAAGGGCGTAAAACAGTAACTGGCAATGATAAAGATCTTAAGGCCTTTAAAACTCCCGGACTAAGAAACATACAACAACGCGCACCTTATATGCACGACGGCAGTATGACTACTCTGGATCAGGTCATCGTTCACTACATTGCCGGTGGCATACCAAGAGCAAGCCGATCAGACAAAATCAAAGTACGCCCAATGACTGCTCAGCAAATGCAGGATTTGCGCAGCTTCCTTGAAAGCCTGACCGGTGATGACCAGCCCGTCAGCCTGCCAATTCTGCCATTCTGACCGGAGAACCAAGATATGAGTATTAAACAGAAATTATGGTTGGGCTTTGGCTTACTAATCAGTCTGTTCAGCGGCCTGGGTGCTTATCAAAGCTATCAACTGGGCCTGCTCAGTAATACCGCAGTAGCGGCATTTGAATATCCATTAACAGCGGTAGATCAGAGCCGTGCTGCCTGGGATACCTTCCGTAACAGTCGGGATCTGGTTAACCGGCAACTGGCACGCATCGAATTTAACGATGCAACTGCAGCAGAACGGCAATTACTTAGTTATCAGGAAACTTTCAAGCAACAGCTCAGCAATGCGATCACAGCAACCTCCGCTCTGATGGTTCAGGGTGATACAACGCAGCTGAGTCAGGCAGCTGCTCAATGGTATCGACTCAACCTGCAACGTATAGGAGGTCAGCAGCAGCGACTGTTAACCGATCAACGCACGTTAAACACACTCGACATGCAATTAGGTGATGAATTACAAAAACTGGTTGATAACAGCCTTTATGCCGCCAGCGAGCACAAAAAGCATACCATTACCCATACCCGGCAGGTTCAGTATGTAAATAATATTATTCTCGGACTCAGCAGCCTGATTGGCATCATTCTGGCGTTTATGATTGCTCGCAGCCTTACCCTGCCCCTGGCAGAACTACTAAGTGCAGTTAAAAATCTTGCTCACGGTAAAGGCGACCTCACACAGCGACTTGGATTCAAGCGTAATGATGAGATTGGCCAGCTAGCCGGTGAAGTAGATATTTTTATTGCCCGCATACACTTACTGGTAAGTGAAACCCGCGACTCTGTTGAACAGGCAAATAATACGCTACAGCACGTAGGCAGCTTAACAGCAGAAACCAGTCTGGGCGTTAAACAACAAAAGCAACATTTAGTGGATACAGCAGATATTGTTGATCAAATGCATCAGACCGTAGAATTAGTAGCTGATCATTCCTTCGAAGCCAAAGAGCAGGCGGTAAAGATCAACTATGAAACCCGTAGCAGTCTGACATTAGTACAGGATTCTGCAGACAGTATCGGCCAGCTCGCGCATGAAGTAGCCAATGCCAGTAACAGTACGCAAGCGCTGGAATCAGCCAGTGAATCCATCAGTGAATTGTTAACCGTTATTGAAGTCATCGCTGACCAGACCAACCTACTGGCACTTAACGCAGCAATTGAAGCTGCCCGTGCTGGTGAAGCTGGTCGTGGCTTTGCCGTTGTTGCCGATGAAGTGCGCTCACTGGCACTGAAGACCAGGCAGTCTACTGAGAATATCCAGCAGACTGTCTGTAATATTCAGCAAGGCGTCAAAAACACCCGTACAGTGATGGATCAGGGGCAGCAGCTTGCACTGGAATGCGTCGCAAAAAGCCAGGCAGTCAGTGATGCGTTACACAACATGACAGAAAATGCTGCCAGCATTGAAAGCATAAACCTGGGGATCTCAAGTGAAACGGAACAGCAAAGATCCAGCATGCAGGAAATCAATAACCATATGACAAATGTCAGCACGGTTGCCGATCAGACAGAAGGCGTCACCCATGCATTACAGAGCGGTCGTGAGCAACTTGAAACAGCTTTATCTAAAGTGGCTGGTAACATGGCTGAGTTTAAACTCTGAGTTACAGTACGGTTTGTTTTAATGACTAATGACAAGTGCCCGTTATCAGAACCAGAAATAAGAGACCGTCCTTTATATCTGTTAACTTCCAAGCTGGTTGCTCTGTCGCACCTTATTACTTTATCAAAACAGAAAACCCCGCCTAAAGCGGGGTTTATCAACTGTTAAAGCTATCAGGTTAATACTGAGCGCGGACCTGGGATCGCATTTGGCGGTGGCGCCATCGCACTCATACGGCGCTCATGGGTTTCCTGCGCTAAGGTAGATACCGCAGTAAACAAATCGCTCTCGGCATCAAAGCCCCAGGCATGCATCTGTACCAGCATTTGATTAACCACAGTATCGTATTCGAAATGAACATCACCCAGGCCGCCCATGCCATTTTTGCCGTAGTTAATCCGTTCCAGAATCCAGCTTTTCTTACGCTCAGCTTCAGTCCGTAGTCGTAACTGATTTTCCGTAGCTGGTTTCCATGTTCTCAAGGTTTTCTGAACCCTACCCTGGTACTGCATTTCCTGAGCAAGCGTTTGTTGCTCATTCATTTGCTCAACACTGGTTGGTGCCGCCTTCAATTGTTGCTTCTGCACACGGGTCATAAACTTATTTTCGGTTTCTTCGTAATCTTCTGTTTCAGCAATAGCTTTAAGACGGGTTAAGTTACCCTCGAGAACAAGCTTGTAATCTTGCCGGTACCAGGCAGTTCTGCGCGCAATTATACTTTCAGCAACCAGTGAAACCGTATGCGCTGGTGCCCCTGGCATCGCCCCCATTCCAAAGGTCATCGCGGCAGTATTAGGTCTGCTTTGAGCGTAATTAACGGCTTCCGACTTATAACACTGAATGCAACGGGCATGCGTTAATTCATGCACAAAACTAGGCAAGTCGTCCTTAAAGGTCACATGTGCACCAATCAGCTTGTTACCTGTATCAGCAGAATAGCCACTATAACCTGCAGCAGAAAACACCGGCACAGTATTAGGGTTGTTTGCAGCAGTAAAAGTTACCGAATATGCATCACTGTTAGCCATGGCATGTAATTCATTCATTACCTGATAAAGCGCACTTCGCAGAGGGACCGCCTGTTTGATACGGTTCATTCTCTGAAGCAGCGTCTGTGCGGTCATAATTTCTCCGAAATAGCTATCTGTCAGATATAAACTGGAGCCATCTGATTAGATGGTAAATGATTGATAGCCATACATTTTAAGGCTCAAACTTTCAAATTCATACAAGTGTATCAATTATTTACCACTGCCCCAGATCAATCACTGACACCGACTCCCTAATCGCAGATATATTTCTCACCGTCAGTGCAATACAATACGCGTCGCCTGACCGACGGGCGTGTTTCGTGATTATTTCGGAGATTCATAGCTGTGCTCGACAACATTCGTATCGTACTGATCAATACCTTCCATCCTGGCAACATAGGTGCAGCAGCCCGTGCCATGAAAAACATGGGCCTGAGCCAGCTATATCTGGTAGAACCCCGCATTTATCCAAGCGAAGAAGCTGACTCCCGCGCCGCAGGTGCAAAAGATGTACTCGATAATGCAACAGTTGTTGGCACACTTGAAGAAGCCATTTCAGATTGCCAGCTTGTGATTGGCACAAGTGCCCGTAACCGGGCATTTGATTTACCAATATTTGATGCCCGCACCTGCGGTGAAAAAGTGGTATCAGAAGCTAATACCGGTAACGTCGCTATTATCTTTGGCCGTGAAACGATGGGGCTGCATAACCATGAACTGGAACAGTGCAATTACCACGTCTATATTCCGGCCAATCCGGAATATCCGGTTTTGAATGTTTCAGCAGCTATTCAATTAGTGTGTTACGAAATATGGCAAGCCAGCCAGCAACAAAATGCTAAACCAGAAGAACAAACTGAATACCCTCTATATAAAGAGATGCAGTTGTTTTACGAGCATCTTGAATCAGCCTTGCGTAAAACCCGGTTCATTATCCCGCAACACGAAGGCAAGGTAATGAAAAAGCTTATCCGCTATTTCAACCGCAGCCGTCCTGAACAGCTTGAACTCAATATGCTACGTGGCATTTTGCGTTCAGTTGATGAAACTGCAGAGCGCGCTGAAAAAGTAGCTAAAGATCACCCCCGTGAAAACAGCACAGATGATGGAGTCAAATCATGAGCCAGTCCCCTTTCGGTGATATTTCGATCGAAACTTTTCTTGCTGAATACTGGCAAAAAAAACCTCTGCTGGTACGGGGTGCATTCAAAGGCCTGATACCGCCAGTTGATGCTGACGAACTGGCCGGGCTGGCCTGTGAAGAAGATGTTGAAGCCCGCCTGGTTATTACCTCACCTGATAGCGACAACTGGGAACTTAAACACGGCCCGTTTGACGAACAGACCTTTGCTGCCTTGCCGGATAGTCACTGGACACTTTTAGTACAAGCAGTCGACAACTGGGTACCAGATGCCAGTGAGCTGATCGAACAGTTTCGTTTTATCCCTAACTGGCGTTATGACGATCTGATGGTCAGCTTCGCAAGTGCCGGTGGTGGTGTTGGCCCTCATTACGACAATTACGATGTATTTCTGATTCAGACCCAGGGCGAACGCCGCTGGGAAGTTGGCGGGCATTTCGACCAGCATTCACCACGCAGAGATGATACGCCTGTGATGATTATCCCAGACTGGAAACCGGAACAAACCTGGGTGCTTGAACCGGGTGATATGTTATATGTACCACCACAGGTTGGCCATAACGGAACAGCCGTTACTGATGACTGCATGACCTACTCTGTTGGTTTTCGCGCGCCATCGCAGGCTGAAATACTGCGCGGATTCACGGACTACGTTGGCGAGCAACTAACATCTGAATCCCGCTATGCCGATCCGGATTTACAACTGCAGGAACATCCGGGTGAAATTCCTGCGTTGGCACTGGATAAAGTCCGGGATGTGTTTAATCAGTTTCTTAATGACGACACTAAGCTGGCGACCTGGTTTGGCGAATATGTCACCGACCCTAAGTATCCTGAGCTTGATCAAAGCCCTGAAGATCAGATCGACGCTGACCAACTGGCAGATGCCTTAGCTCAGGGTGAACTGGCTTTCGTGCGTAATGAAGGAAGCCGGGTATCTTTCGTTGAGCAAAATGATGACCAGGTACTACTCTTTGTCGATGGACAGTCATATGAATGTAAAGGCGGCAGTGTTCAACTGGCTAAGCTAATGTGCCAGACCCCTAATCTGATTATCAATCAGGGTGAATGGGCACAGGAACAACTTGAGCTTCTGGTCAGCCTGTACAACCGGGGCTGCATTTATCTCGCAGAATAACCTTTGTAGTTACACCGCATAAAAAACATCTCTTCTACAAGCCTGCAGACCTGCAGGCTTTTTTGTTTCCTCAAACAGTTGTCAACAATCACTGTTTCAATACTCATAAATCACTTAAAAACACTTAAGATTGTCTACAATCCTTATAACTAAAATGCAGCTAATATTTAATATAATGGTAATTAATGGGTCATTTTTCCTAAATACTGCCTATTTGCTCTTCAAAACGTAGTTTTGATGTAAAACACTTTTTCATTTCTGTCGACAGTTTTTATGGTTTTCTAAAAATGTAGTGAGAAAACCTTTATAAAATTTTGGAATAAAAAACACATTTAATATTCTTGTAATTAACGTCTAAAACTAGCTCAATCTTATTACACCAAAGTAGCTGATCATAAACTGATCAGCAGCTAAGCCCTGATTAAACGGGACTTTTAACAATAATAGCCAGAAGAATAGTCTGTAGTTTTTTTACCAAGGCTTGTAAACCACTGTTTGTAGTATATTTACAGCTATATTGCTCTGCACAAAAACCCTTTGACCAAAGCCTCCGTCCTCCCCCATAGTGGCGTCCTGAATCGAGTGCTAGTCAACGTTTCACTGGTGTTACATGAGAGGCTGTAACACTGGTGAAACGGGGACTTATTCAAACTTTAGCTATAAAAAAAGAAGGTTTGGTCATGTCTACATATCAAGAAAACATCGCAGCAGTTGCAGCTGCAAAAGAAGTTGCTGGCAGCCCATGGGATGCAATTAATCCTGAATCAGCAGCACGTATGCGTGCACAGAACAAATTTAAGACTGGCCTGGACGTTGCTAAATATACTGCGGCTATCATGCGTCGCGACATGGCAGAATTCGACAAAGATAAGACCAAATACACTCAGTCTCTGGGTTGCTGGCACGGTTTCGTAGGTCAGCAGAAGCTGATCTCTATTAAGAAGCATTTCGGTACAACTGAACGTCGTTACCTGTACCTGTCTGGCTGGATGGTTGCAGCTCTGCGTTCTGATTTCGGCCCTCTGCCAGATCAGTCTATGCACGAGAAAACTTCTGTAGCTAGCCTGGTTAAAGAACTGTACACCTTCCTGCGTCAGGCTGATGCACGTGAACTGGGTGGTCTGTTCCGTGAGCTGGACAAAGCACGTGAAGCTGGTGATGCCGCTAAAGAAGCTGAAGTACAGGCTGCTATCGACAACCACGAAACTCACGTAGTACCAATCGTTGCAGACATCGATGCTGGTTTCGGTAACGCTGAAGCGACTTACCTGATGGCTAAGCAAATGATCGAAGCTGGCGCTTGTTGCCTGCAGATCGAAAACCAGGTTGCTGATGAGAAGCAATGTGGTCACCAGGACGGTAAAGTTACTGTTCCTCACGCTGACTTCCACAACAAGCTGCGCGCACTGCGTTACGCTTTCCTGGAGCTGGGTGTAGATGACGGCCTGATCGTTGCCCGTACTGACTCTGAAGGTGCTGGTCTGACTAAAGAAATCGCTGTTGTTAAAGAGCCAGGCGATCAGGGTGACGTATACAACTCTTACCTGGATGTTGAAGAAATCGACGTAGCTGACATGGCTGAAGGCGACGTATGCTTCAACCGTGATGGCAAGCTGGTTCGTCCAAAGCGTCTGCCTTCTGGTTTGTACCAGTTCCGTCAGGGCACTGGCCACGAGCGTTGCGTATTCGATTGTATCGAAGCACTGAATGCTGGCGCTGACCTGCTGTGGATCGAAACTGCAGTACCAACTGTCCACGAAATCAAGGGCATGATGGATGACGTTCGTAAAGTACACCCAGATGCAAAACTGGTTTACAACAACTCTCCTTCTTTCAACTGGACGCTGAACTTCCGTCAGCAAGTTTTCGATGCGAAGGTTGAAGCTGGTGAAGACGTATCTGCATACGATCGTGCTAACCTGATGTCAGCTGAATACGATGAGACTGAACTGTCTGCAACTGCTGATGCTCGCATCAAGACTTTCCAGGCTGATACAGCTCGTGAAGCGAACGTATTCCACCACCTGATCACTCTGCCGACTTACCACACGACTGCACTGTCCGTTGATAACCTGGCTAAAGAGTACTTCGGTGATGCAGGTATGCTGGGTTATGTTGCTGGCGTACAGCGTAAAGAGATCCGTCAGGGCATCGCATGTGTTAAGCACCAAAACATGGCTGGTTCCGATATGGGCGACGATCACAAAGAATACTACGCTGGTGAGAACGCTCTGAAAGCTGGCGGCGCTAAGAACACCTCTAACCAGTTCTAATTCAGAACAGACTTAGAGAAGCACCCTGCCACCCGGGGTGCGGATCAACCTTAAAACATAAAGGCGACGCTTCATTGAAACGTCGCCTTTTTTTTGCCCTGCCCTAAGCATTTTACGTTAAAATTCAATCTGCTTTGTACTGCAAACTGATTAAGTGATTTCGAATATGACTGATACTCCTTCTTTTCTTCAAGATGCCCAAGACCTGTTAACCGACAAAGGCTTTGCTACCAGTAATGTCTGGTACCACGGGACGTCTTCTGCGCTGGTCGATTCAATTAACGAACAGGGATTAATGCGCTCTGGCGACCGGATGATGAAAGCCGCGGCAAAAAAGACCATGGCCACTATTGGTAACACCTATACTGAGTCAGTCGAGCCGGTATTTCTTACCCAAAGTAAAGAGCTGGCATTTTATTGGGCGCAACAAACTGTTCGCGAACGTGGCACCCGTATAGAAGGTGAAGAACAACCAATAGTACTGGCGATTACGCTACCTGATAACCTTAACAGCCAGGTTAGACCTGATGTTGGTGCAGCCAGCCTGCTAATGGTTGAAGAAGGTGAACACTACATGGCGTATTTAGCAGCCATTTGCGAACGTACTGGTGTTAATGTTCCCGAGATTGATCTTATGAAAGCAGACCGCATGGACTACCTGAACAAATTGGGTATGGCATATTATGATGCAGATATTGATGCAACATACCTGAGTACGGTATCGGACCAGGCGTAACTATGTTTCGATTTGTACATAACAGCCTGTAAACCTGACCTTCAGGACCTGCGGCAGGTACATTTATCGAAATCTATGTCCCCTTCCATTCATATAAGTATTTTAAAAAGGCAGATCACATCTGCCTTTTCTGCTTTTAAGCGTCTGGCTTAATAAAACCGGATTGTCATAGCCGCGCGCGTAATCACATCTCATTCATATACCATTCTGGTTATTTATTTCATAAATTACTGATCTTCCTTAATTTCTCTTCCTATACTGTTATTAATAATTTGCACAACATAGGGATTGTTCATGAATAAAATTAATGTAGCTATTTCAGTTCTTCTCGCCTCTCTACTGCTCTCCGGTTGCCAGACCGCTGCAGTAAAAGGCTCTGGATTTCTTGGCAACTACGAAGGTTTCGAAGACCGCGACTGGAGTGACGGTGCAAAGGTTTACCTGAATCAGAACACTGATATCAAAATTCTTAAGAAATACGACAAAATAATGCTTCTTCCAATTGAAGTATGGTATTCAAATAAATCTGAATACCAGGGCATAAACCCGCAGGAACTGGCATATATAACCTCTCAGCTTGAAAGCAAATTTAAAGCTGCATTTGAACCTCAATACCCTATCGTAGACACCGCCGGCAAAAATGTTCTGGTGGTACGTATGGCGCTGACCGGCTTACAAAAAAAATCTCCTGAACGCGGTGCACTGGGCTACATCCCTATAGCCCTGTTAATCAGTGCGGGTCAGAATCTTGCTAATAATATTCAGGACCAGGAAGAAATCTTCTACGAAGCCAGCCTGGAAGCAGAAGGCTATGACTCTGTTAACGGAGATCGCCTCATCGCGATGGTGGATCAGCGTAGCGGCGATGAAACCACCGTTAAAACAGGCTCTTCAGATGTTAAGTCGTTGGACTCAACACTGGACTACTGGGTAAAACGCTTCCGTAAAAACTGGGATCTGGCCCACAAGTAATATTGGACAATAGCGAGGAGATAATTATGTTTCTAGATTACGTAGCGCTGTTTCTGATCTTTTTTGTCGGTATTTTCGTTTTCTATGCCGTGATCGTTATTCACGACATACCCTACGAAATAGCCGTACACCGCAACCATCCCCATCAGGATGCAATTCATGTGGCAGGCTGGGTCAGCCTGTTCACTCTACATGTGCTGTGGCCGTTTCTGTGGATCTGGTCAACCCTTTACCGTGAGGACCGTGGCTGGGGGTTTAAACACCATGTAAGTGATGCCAACGGCAATGTCACTGATGATAAGACAGACGATTTAGCAAGCTTGCAACAACAGGTTAACCAGCTGCAGGAACAACTGCAGAAACTTGATAGCCAACAACAGGAGCGCTGAATATGGATCTGTTAATTATCCTGATATATTCCGGCTTCTGTGTGCTGATCTTCAAGCTATTCAGAATCCCACTTAATAAATGGAGCGTACCGACTGCCATTCTTGGCGGCATAGCCCTGCTAGGCACCATGATTCTGCTCATGAACTTTAACCACCCGTACGGTAAGTTCAGTAAAGAAGTCTATGCTGTTGTGCCTGTGGTACCGCCTGTTAAAGGCATAGTTCAGACAGTCGAGGTAAAGCCAAACATTCCGCTTAAACAGGGTGATATTCTCTTTACCATCGATCCGAAGCCTTACCAGC
Source organism: Aliamphritea ceti (assembly GCF_024347215.1). NCBI lineage: Bacteria > Pseudomonadati > Pseudomonadota > Gammaproteobacteria > Oceanospirillales > Oceanospirillaceae > Aliamphritea > Aliamphritea ceti. The sequence continues at coordinate 2,593,000 of NZ_AP025282.1, read as the reverse complement.
TAAAAGTAGATGAACTTGAAGCTACACTAATGGAAGCTAAGCAAAGTGCGATGCAGCTTGGCTCTCAACTGGAGTTTGCACAGGCCAAGGTAAAACAGGCACTTGCTGAAAGGGACCGAACCCGTACAGCGTATAACCGCTACCGTAAGGGAAGCAAAAACAATGCTGCTGCCTTCGCAAGGCAAACTGTTGATGACAGCCGGCAAATGTATCTGGCTGCACAGGCCAACGCAGACGCAGCACAGGCAGACTTGCAACGGGTTACCTTTGCTCACGAATCAAATATCGACGGTGTAAATACCCAGGTAGTTGAACTGCAGAAAAAACTTGAGTCAGCCCGTTATGATCTGGAACGTACTGTCGTACGCGCCCCTTCTGATGGCATAGCAACTCAAATCGCCCTTAAACCCGGTATCATGGCTGTTCCTCTGCCACTAAGCCCCGCCATGGTGTTCATACCTAAGCAGGAACGGGTATTTGCCGGCAGCTTTTGGCAAAACTCTCTGGGTATGATGAAACCTGGCTTTGAAACAGAAATGATTTTGGACGCTGTACCAGGCCACGTATTCAAAGGAGAGGTAATAAGTGTGTTACCGGCGATGAGTGAAGGTCAGTATCAGGCTTCCGGCCAATTGCTTTCAGCTAATCAGATCAGCAGACATGGACGTGCAATCGCACTAATCAAAGTAACTGAGGAAGATCTTGAGCAGTATCAACTGCCTTTAGGTGTACAGGGTAAAATGGTTATATATTCTGATCAGTTCACCCATGTGGCAGTCATGCGTAAAGTACTGTTGCGAATGCTTGGCTGGTTAAACTATGTATTCCCGGTGAAGTAAGCTACATCATTTATCGTCATATATAAAAACGGCGATAGGAACGTCCTGTTCTTATCGCCGTTAAGTGAATCCTTTCTTATGTCCCTTTCATCCTGCAACGTCCCTGTTAGTCGCTGCAATATCTCTCCGTATGCTTCTCCACGATGCACAGCGCGCATGGTACCCCTTATACCAGAGCTAAACAGCGTGACAATTTTCACATTGCTAAGAGTATTGATATATGAGAGAAAATTCGGACTTAAGAAGCGTAATGTAAATACGATTGGATTGGGTTGGAATGGACCAGATAAGTTCAGATCAAATCCAGAATGCGATGTAAGCCAACGATATACGCCAGCTCAGAAACGTTCTTAACGCCCAGTTTACGGAACAGAACAGTACGAACGTTGCCGGCATAGCTAGGGCTGATTCCGGATACTGCTTCAATAGATTTTAGTGGGAGACCACTGGCTAAAAAACGTAATACGGTTCTTTCGGTAGGATTGAGCTGTTTCAGTAAAGGAAGATAAAGCTGCTTTTGAAAGTCGATATTGGCATAACTACGGTCATGAAACAGACGCAACATAACTTTAAGAGTAGTAAGACGTTCTTCGAGCAATAAACCAAATACTACTCCCTTATCCTGACTTACCACGCTACAGCCAGCTATTTGGTGATCGTTTTTTAGCAGTGGTATGGATAAGCCATTTTCGATTGAATACTCATGCCGGGCAACATCTATTACCTGTCTTTCATAATCCGTCAGTCGCCCTTTCTGCTCTTCCTGCCACCAATTCATCAACCCAAGATCATCATTCATGATGCGCTTTATCGTGAAATCCTGGCTGGCAAAATCAGCTTGCTGATAATGAGTAAGAAATGCCTCGCTAAAACCATCGGAGCGGAAAAACAAAGGCCCGCTGGTTGTTAGCGGCTCCAGCCCGGTAGCTATTGAGGTATACACCAGCCCCTGAAAACCCAACTGTTCACTGGCTTTAGCCAAAATATCAAAGCTGGAACTGACATCATTGGCTGATTCAAGGTTGAGTATGAAATCTGCCAGCATGAGTTTTAATGCTGGCGAGGTATCCGCGCTATTCACTGAGTACGGCCATATGCTTCCCTGCCTTATCCATCATCTACTGGTCCTTTTAGCAAGACACCATTCACATCATAGCGAACTCAGAGCTCTTATTGCGCGACGATATTTAACGACAAAAACTCAGTTCACCGACAGCAGCCGTAATCACAGGCATACCGCTGAACTGACCTGCATGTTTGATCAGTAAGTCAGCCATATCCAAACACATTGTCTGTGCTTCAGCACGGGCAGCTTCATCTTCAATTTGCTCTACATCAGCAACATGGGCAACGCCTAACGTGCGCCGGGTCATCTCAACGCCAGCAAAGCCAAGACTGTCGGTAAGTAACTCTGATAACCAGGCATCAACAATATCGCTACTCTGTAAACAAGGATCCTGCGTATGCTCTGCCGCGAGACGACGGAAGCTCTCTGTCAGGCTTTGCCACAGGCTATTAACATCACTTAGCAACACCTGCTGATATGCATGACGCTCTTCAGGCTCTCCTGCAGCACGCGACTGACCAGCAAGGTTAAGCAGATAATTAGCGATCAGCACCCCAAGATCAAAGCCTGCTGGTCCCACAAAAGCAAATTCAGGGTCAATCACTTTAACTTTGTGTTCAGCCGAGGGATCAACAAATACAGAACCGGTATGCAGATCACCGTGCAGCAATACCTGAGCCTGATTCTGAAACTTCATTTTCAGTCGGGCCACCGCCTGCTTCAACTCAGCGTCCTGCCACCATTCAGAGGCACGGGCAGCCAGCGGAGTGTTTACATTATTCCGTTCGTGGTCGCAAAATGGATCCCAAAAGTAAACTTCTTCGCTTATCTGGCAAAGATCAGGATTAATAAAGTCTTGAACAATCGACTTCTTAGCCTTACTGCTCAAATAAAAATCTGACGAATAAAACAGGCTTTTAGCCACATATGCGCCTAGTTCCTCAGCAACGCCTGGCAACGACTGACGTTCAATAAGCGCCTGACGCAAACTTTGATACTGGCCAATATCCGCCATGATGATCGCGCAACTCGCAGCATCATAGTGATAGACCTCAGGCACACTGCCCGGACAGCTCTCTTCACTTTGCTTTAGTGCTTTGGCTTCAATACGAATACGGTCCTGCGATAACGGCCAGGCTTCACCAATAACCCGAATATAAGGCAGTGCCTGCTTAACAATAAGACTCTGAGCGCCGTCATCCACCCGATATACAAAGTTGATATTGCCATCACCAATCTCTGTTACCGTCAGATCAGGGCTGTTATTGAAAACCGCTGTATGGGTCTGTACAAAATCAATGACATCCTGATCACTGGAAAACTGCTTAAAACTCATAGTTATATGTCCGTTATCCCAAAAAAGTTAACGCATTGTTACAAATCAACCGAACAGATGGAACCGCCCACCGATAGATTCTGGCGCTATGCTTATGCGCGGTAACAAGAAGTCATATGAGTAGGTTAAGATCATGGCTAATACCACTTAAATAACGGCTACTTGAAGTACACAATTGCTATCCATGTTAAAAGTACAGGCTGCTAATACAGCATATACCTAAAGAAAATAATGAAAGGTTCTTATAGCAGATATGGTGGATTCCAAAACTCTATAGTACCTATAACAACCACTAACAAGTCATTTCAACCGCCCGCTGAAGCGCCAGCTGAGTGAGAACTTAACCATCAATCATCGAAGATCATATGCACTGCTTAGAATACGTAAAGCTCGATCAAGTAAAACCTGCTGAATTTTTACCTTTGTTGAATAAACAAACTACGCGAGAACATCTAATTGATCATGCTTCGTTTGATATTCATAAGGTAAAGGAGTGGATGCAGTGTAAGACTGATATAGATTCCTCTCAGGGCTGCAAGGTTAGAGCTATTTTGGTTAATCAGCAGCTCGCCGGGTGGTGTGGAATTCAACTCGAAGAAGGTAAATATGAGATAGCTGTTGTTGTCGATGACAAATATTGGGGCATTGGAAAACAAGTATTTCGGGAAGTAATGTCTTGGGCCAAAGAGCTTGGTCATGCGACAGTTTTTATTCATTTACTTCATACCCGTCCTCAATATAAATTCCTACGAAAGATGTCAAAAAACGTATATGAAAATGAGCTTCTGGGAAGTAGGTTCACAACTTACGAGCTAGAGGTTAATTAGGGCATAATAAAACCGGACAGAGGAAGCAAAAACTGCAGCTCCGCAATTGTATCCCTCTCTTCTGCTGTGATATTCATATTCATTTACGAGAATTAAATGCCAAACACTTCTCTCCCAACTAACATCATTACTGACGACTTCATTGCCAAGCCTTGTAAAGACTACGTCGGAATCCTTTATCAGGATGATGATATTTTACTGATCAGTAAACCTAGCGGACTGCTTAGTTTATCCGGTAAAAATCCTCTCAATTGGGATTCAGTGCATTACCGATTAGTGAATGGCCAGAAAGGCGTGACACCGGCGTTCACGGAAGCCAAGCTGCCCCATCGTTTAGACTTTGGTACTTCTGGCATTATGATCGTGGGACTGAATACTGCGTCTTCAAAACATCTCAATAAACAGTTCCAGGCAGGGACTATTAAAAAGCGATATTTTGCTATGCTGGAAGGCTCAGTTACTGACGATCAGGGTGAAATTAACGCTGCTATCGCTAAAGACAAATCACTGTTCCCTCTGGTTAAAATTTGCCAAAGCACAGGCAAAGCTGCCGTCAGTGAATACCAGGTATTAGAGAGGCTGGTAGAGCCCACCCGGACCTTAGTGCAATACACACCGCTTTCCGGACGCACCCATCAGTTACGGATTCACAGTCGCGAAATCGGCCACCCTATTCTTGGCTGTGATTTATATAAAAGTGATACCAGTGAACACAGGGCTGACCGCTTGCTGTTACACGCAAGTGAGTTATATTTTGAGCACCCCATTAGTGGTAAACAATTACACTGGCATTGCCCCTGCCCGTTTTAGATAGGAGAACTGTAATGTGTTTGATTGACCATTTTGTACTCGTCGCCGGGAATCTTCCTGATGCCCGCCAGCACTATCAGCAAATAGGGTTCAACGTCGCACCTGACGGTATTCATCCATTCGGCACTTACAACGCGAATATGTACTTTCGTAAAGGGCCGATGATCGAAACCTTATCAATAGAGAATCACATCAAGTATGTCGAAGCGATTGAAGCAGGAAATACTTTTGTTAAGAATGATGCGTTATTTCGTGCAGAACATGGGGATGAAGGCTTCTCCCATATAGCTATGACATCTACTGACGCTGAGCTGGATCATCGCAGTTTTCAGGAACACGGCATTTCCGGTGGCAATATTGTTTCATTCTCCAGGCAGTTTGAGCAACCAGACGGCCAAATGGAAACGGTTGCTGTTAAACTTGCTTTCGCTACTCATCCTAAAGCTCAATGCGGATTCTATTTTACGTGTCAGGATATAGCTGTTCCTGAAATCGACCGTTCTACATTACTCAAACACGAAAATGGAGCTTTGGGCGTTAACCACGCCATATCTTGCTCTAATGAGCCACTGCTCTATGTCGATCTGTTAAAAGAACTATCCAGATCGAGCGAGATCCACGCTAATAAACAAAAGGTTAAGTGCTTATTCCCTAACGGGAGTCTATCAATTATTACCCCAGAGAAACTTAAGCAAGAATTTGGTATAAGCCTAAGTACTCACGGCACGAGCCTACAACACAAAGGCTTGATATTTACAGTCGCTGATATTAAGAAAACAGAGTTATTTTTTATTCAAAATAAAATTGTTTTTAAACGACATAATGAGCGGCTTATAACCCAATCAAATCCTGAATCGGCAGAGTTCTTTGCCTTTGAACAAAATCGGTAAAGAAAAACGCTCTTATAATAAAAGTTTCATGTTTACATAAGTGTAACTAACAACAAGCATTTCGAGTGAGTTTGCGAACGCAAAGCTAAACATTCAAAAGGCCAGACATGGAAGTTCGTGCGATAAAACCAGAAGAAATAAACGACGTTCTTGCACTGATCGATCAGTATGACCAGGAAGCAGCGCCGAGGCCTGATCAGGCATGCCTTGAAACAATCTATACCGCAATCATTGAATCAGGAGGATGTGTTGTCGGAGCATTTGCGGATGAAAGTTTATTAGGCACCTGTACAATTAATATCTGCCCGAACTTAAGCTGGTCCGGCCGCCCTTATGCGATTATCGAAAATGTGATTGTTTCTGAACACTGCCGCGGTAAAGGTATAGGTAAAGCAGTTCTCTGCTATGCGAAACAGCATTTCGAGGCAGCCGGGTGTTACAAGGTTGCGCTTATGACGGGCTCCAAAAAATCTGAGACTCACCATTTTTACGAATCAGCAGGCTTTGTTGCCAGCAAAACAGGTTACGTTATCAGATTCAATGCTTAATCAAACCATAAGATCGAATCACACTGTAATTACTGAAACTTAGGGTCTTTTGTCTGGAGAACTACATGCCTGATCTGAAGTTGGTACCCGAAATATATTGCTCTGATATTGTTGCCACCACACGCTTCTATACTGAAATATTTGGCTTCAATATAAAGTATCAAAGGCCAGAAGATGAGTTTGTGTACTTTACACTGGATGATGTAGATATCATGGTTGAAAGCATTTCCTATGAAGGCCGTCACTGGATAACCGCCAATCTGGAGAAACCTTATGGCAGAGCTGTAAACTTTCAATGGGATGTCAGGGATATAGATTCACTGTATTCACGCATCAAAAATTCATCTCCAGAATCTGTTTACCTGGAACTGGAAACAAAGATCTATCAGTGTGGGAACACATCAAAAACTCAAAAACAATTTATAGCACAGGACCCGGACGGCTACCTTTTCAGGTTTTGCTGTGAAAAGCAGTAAAGCAAAGCCCGTCAACAAAGTACCAACAGCAATACAGGCTCTTACTTCTCACAACCACCATGAAGAATAATTCAGCCTGTTACCATTCATGCTGAGGCTTAATATCACGAGCCCATGTATGGGTTGAGGTTTCATTAATCTCCGCCAGTGAATGACGAACATGCTCGATAAAAGCGGTAACTTTTGCAGGCAGGAAGCGCCGCTTAGGGTATAGGAGACATACGCCGAAACCTTCGGCCTGAGTTGCCGGGAACAGTGACACCAGATCGCCTCTTTCCAGCTCTTCTCTGAATACAAAGTGCGGCGCCTGCATCAGTCCCAGGCCTTCAGTACACAGATCCAGTAATGCCTTGCCATCATCCACCACAAAATCACTACAGGCTTCCAGAGCTGGTGACGCCTTAACACCGCTACCCAGCAACATCGGCATTAACTTACCGGTTTGGGGTACTAGGGATTTTCCGTCCAAAAACGACAAAAAACGCTGAAGCCCCCGCCCCTCAAAGCCTCCAAGAGGGTATTACTTTTTCTTAACCGGCAAATAGCCCTCGATTGAACGCATCATTTCCTCCAGATTTGGCAGTTTTTCACTCAATTCGAAGTTGTAAGTCCCTTTTAGGTTGATGTTATACCAAGCGACAGGAGAAGCTTGCTTGACGATCTGTATCCTTGTGTTGTCGTTCTGATGTTCGAAGCTCGTCAACAGCTGACTGAGTATGCTGGAGTTAAAATAAATGATGGCGTTGGTGACAAGGCGGGCACACTCGTTCCATAGTTCGATTTCTTCATCTGAACTGCCCCGGAACTGATCCCCATTGACATTACTTATCGCTCGGCGCAACTGGTGATAGGCCTCCCCGCGATTGAGTGCCCGCTGGACGTAGTTGCGAAGACTGGCATCATCAATGTAGTTTAAGAGATAACTCGCTTTCACCATCCTGTTGTACTCCGTTAAGGCCTCCAACAAAGGGTGGTTCTTCTTGTAGCCTGACAGTTTCCGAACCAGCGTTGACTGAGTCGTTTTACGTTCTTTAAGCGAGACGGCGATCCGTTGGATAGTGTCCCAGTGCTGCATGATTCGCTGGGTGTTGATGGGCTTTTTCAAGCGTAGCTGGATTCTCTGATCCTTATCTTCCTTTACATCGAACATCTCATTGATGATACGTCCAATCTGAGCGTAACGCGGTGCAAAGCTGTACCCGAACAGGTCAAGCAAAGCGAAGTTAACGTGATTAACCCCATGGGTATCGGTAGAGAGTACGTCCGGGATAATTTCAGAACGGTTGTTCATCAGTAAATCAAAAATATAGTGGGACTCGTGTTCATTCGCCCCGATCACCCGGGCGTTAATGGCGGCATGGTTGGCGATTAAGGTCATGGCGGATACACCTTTCTGAGTACCGAAGTACTTTGATGAGTAACGTGTTTTGAAAGTGTCACGCCGCGCTTCGAACTTTTGACCATCGGCGCTGGCGTGGATGACATCTTCTTGGATGTTGTAATGCCTGAAGATTGGAAGCTTAGCCGTCGCGTTGTTTATGCTGTCATTGGCAGCACTCAGGGTTTCCAGTCGCAGGTAGTTCGCCTGTATTGTACTGAGCTGATCATAGGTGCGATCGGAGATTTGAGCCATGCCATAGATGCCCTGATTGGTCGCATTTCCCACGAGGATGGCCAGCAGATCATACTCGTGGACTCTGCTCTTAGATTGTGCGCCAAGCACATGCTCAAAGCAGTCAATGAACTCGGTATCGCGGTCCACTATGCGCAGCACATCAGCGACGCTGGTCGTAGGTATTTGCTGGAAGAATGGATTGTTGACTAGGTACTTTTTACTGGAAGCCGGTAATCGCCACAGGCGCTTACCCTTAGGGTTTCTTAGGATAATGTTTCGGTTATCATCGTGTTCCAAGTAGTCGCTGACATCATGCAAACGGATCTCTAGATCCATCGCCATTCGCATGATCAGTTTATTTGACTCGGTGGTTAATTTTGGCAACTGGGTTTGTTCCAGTAACGTAACCTTTTCTTCTCGCCATCGCTCACGACTGATTAAATCAGCATCCAAAGACCGGTATTTAACCACTTCAGGCAAGGTCAGTTGGCCATTCAGACGGTCGGGGATTTGTTGATAGAGGTACCATTCATAGCGATCTGGATTAAACAGACCACTCGGATACTGCAAGAATGGGCGTTGCTTCTTGGCTGGCAGCCGACCGTCTATCGTTGTCTGTGATATACCACCTTGAGCGACGAGATCAAGCCGGGCATGACCGAGTGCTGCTGTAAGTCGTTGCGTGTTCTCACTGCCTTCAAAGTGCAGGCAAAGGAACAGCTGGCGAAGCAAGCCTTCCCTTAAGCTCGTTCGCTGGTCATAGTAAAGCCATATAGCGTCATCAACGGAACGTTTTTGTTCATTCAGAAACAAGCAAACAGATTCGAGATCTTTCGCCGCAAGAAGCTTCAGCGCCTTCTGCTTTACTGTCCCAAAAGGCTGATGTTGATCGATAGTATCATCAATGAACAGGTGCAGAACTTCCGCCGCATTGCTGACGTTTTTAGCCGCTTTTTGCCAGTCTTGATAAACTGATTCCTGCGCATAGGCCTTGGCTTTTTGTTTGGTCTGTCGGATATGATGAACAAAACCATCGGCAATGCGTTCCAAAGCTTGTTGCCAGCGTGACTGTAAATAGCACAGCAAATACAGTCGTTGATGACCTCCAGACTGCCGCTTCAGTTTGGCTCCATAATAGTCTACACGCTCGGCAAAGTGTTGCTGGTTTTTCTGAGATAACGATAGTGCTCTCAATAGGGTATTCACTTCCGGCATCCAGTACTGAATGTAACGATGTATGGCCAGTTCCTTCTCTAACTCGGTTCCTGTGAAGTTGCGGGCTGACTGACGTAATTGCCGCAAAGTCAGCGCTCCGTCACCGGCGGCAAGATCAGTCAATGCTTGTGTTAGATCTCGAGACAGCTCGCGTTTAATATGGGCAATGAGCCTCGTTTGTTGCTCATTAATCACGTGGCTAATAATCTTTTGAAGGGTGCTGTAGGCAGGGATCGCGATCTTATGACCTGACAAATACTCAATAGCTGCATCGAAGAGATTTCTTGGAGCAGACCAGGCCTTGGTTTGCTCAGTCAGGTAGTCTACTAAAGATGTTCTATGGCTTTTAATGCTCCAGCGCTGATACTCGCATAGATTAAAAATCTCCTGGTAAATCCGCTCGTTTTCTTTCTGGGATAGATTGAACGGCCTGAATCCAGGTCCCAGCAGTACCGATTGATATACATGTTTAAGGTCATGCTTTATCTGGTGAAAGCCAGGATTCAGCACGACCGGCTTAGCCTTAAAATACCCCAGCAACACGACGAACATATAACGCAGGCCACGATTTCGGAGTTTATTGGCTACTGTTAGTTCCTGATCGTTAAGAGCGAAAAAGAATCGTTGATCATTAGACGCAAAAATTGGAGGGTTGTAAAAATCGGACTGTTCAGCATCAGATAGGATCTGAACTCTTTCTTTATATGCCATATCGGTAGCCTGAAATGACTACATCTTAACCAAAAAGTGTACAAGAATGGACTTCAGGAAAAGTAATACCCTCTTGGAGGCTTTGAAGGGCGGAGGCTTCAGCGTTTTTTGTCGTTTTTGGACGGAAAATCCCTAGTACCCCTTATATCAACAGCCCATTTACTTTAAAATGCGCAACTCATTTACATGTATTAATGGACAGTGTTATCACATATGGATAAACGTGTTGCCCTAATCGGCTTTTCATTTCGCCTTCCTCTGACGTCACAAGAAACATTCTGGCAAGATTTACGTGATGAAAAAGACCTAATTACCGAAGTTGAATCGTCACGGTGGTCATTTGATAATCATTTACACCCAGACAAAGCTCACTTGGGCAGCAGTTATACATTCAAAGCGGGATCGTTAGGCAAAATTTCAGGCTTTGATGCTGGATTTTTTGGCATATCCCCACGTGAAGCAGCAGTAATGGACCCCCAACAACGCTACCTTCTGGAGATGTCATGGGAGGCCATTGAACATGCAGGAGTTCGCGCTTCAACTCTTAAGCAGACTGACTGTGGGGTTTACATCGGTATATCTAGCCTCGATTACGGCAACCGAATGTCTGACGACCTCTGTGGCATCAATGCGTCTTCTGCAACAGGCAACACAAGCAGTATTGCATCCAATAGAATCTCGTATAGCTTCGACCTCCATGGGCCCAGCATTTCATTAGACACCGCCTGCTCATCCTCAATGGTCGCTTTCCATCAAGCCTGCCAAGCCATTATCAACGGAGAAGTATCCTCTGCTCTAACCGGTGGTATTAGTCTTCATCTCCACCCCTTTGGATTTATTCTTTTTTCCAAAGCCTCTATGTTATCCCCTGATGGCCGCTGCAAAGTTTTCGACGCGTCCGCAGATGGCTATGTACGTTCTGAGGGTGGAGGCGTTTTTCTACTCAAAGATTATGAGAAAGCTATAGCTGATGGCGATAAAATCCATGCGGTAGTTGCAGCCTCTGCAGTGAATACTGATGGGTATAAATCAGGTATTACTATCCCATCCTGTCACAGCCAAGCATCACTGATAGAAAAAACCTGCCTTAAGGCAGGTATTACTGCAGATGATATTGACTACCTTGAAGCCCACGGTACTGGAACGCCAGTTGGAGACCCGATCGAAACTCGAGCAATCGGTAATGCTTTAGGGAAAAAACGTAAAGAACCTCTCCCTATCGGCTCAATAAAAAGCAACTTAGGGCACCTCGAACCCGCTTCCGGGGTAGCGAGCTTAGTTAAAGCTTTGCTGATCATTAAACATCGCGAAGTCCCCGCTACAATCAGCATGAAAACACCAAACCCAAATATTAAATTTGAGGAATGGAACATAGATGTTGTAGATAAACTAAGACCGTTAAAACAAGATGGTACATTGACAATAGGCATCAACTCTTTCGGCTTTGGGGGGGCGAACGCTCACGTTATCTTACAAAGCAGTCCAGAAACCACAACCCAAAACCTAACATCAAAGAACACAGACGAAAGCTTACCATTAGTCATTAGTGGCCGCTGTGATCAAGCCTTAGTAGATAACGCCAAACGCTTAGTCAAATTCCTAAAAACAAATCAAGACGTTTCCTTTTATGATGTCGCATGGAACTATAATTTCTGTAAAGACAAACACTCCCAAGCGGCACTCATTTATGCAAACAATGCAAACGATGCCATCACGAAATTACAAAGCTTTACCGCCTCCCCCAATCAGCCGACTGCTGATGTAAGAACATCAAATGCGCTAGAATCATCCCCTGGGGCTGTATTTGTTTACTCTGGCAATGGATGCCAATGGGAAACCATGGGTAAAGCCCTGCTTGAGTCTTCTGATATTTTCAGGCAAACAATCACGCAAATAGATGAACGATTCAACCAATATGCTGACTTTTCCTTATTGGATGAAATTCAAGGGTTAAATGGCAACAACCGATTCGATTTCACGGAAATATCTCAGCCAACCCTCTTTTCTATTCAAGTAGGCATTACTGAATACCTAAAGCACCACGGTATAATGCCCACGAGCGTAACAGGCCATAGTGTAGGCGAAGTAGCCGCAGCTTGGGCTTCCGGCGCCCTTTCCCTTGATGATGCAGTAAAAGTAATCTATTACCGCAGCCTATGTCAGGGCGAAACTAAGGGCAATGGAGCAATGACTGCTGCGGGCTTAAGCCAACAACAAGCCGAAGCTCTTTTAAATAAGCCTGAGTTTTGCAATATCTCTCTCGCAGGAATTAATAGTTTTAAAGGTGTAACCTTTGCGGGTGATGCAGATCAATTAACAAAGCTAGAAGCAAAACTACAACAAGAGAATATTTTTAACGTCCGTTTAAAGCTTGATTACGCATTCCATAGCCCAGCAATGGACCCAATCGAAGAAAAGGTAATCGAAGTCCTTTCTGGTCTAACCCCTTCTGCAACGACGATCCCTTTTATTTCAACGGTTACAGGAACTGAACTTGACGGTCAAACACTAACGGCCAAGTATTGGTGGGACAACATCCGTCAACCCGTATTATTTAGTCCAGCGTTAGACCTACTCTTAGAGCGTGGACAAAATTGCTTTATCGAGATTGGTGGTCATCCAGTTCTTCGCAGCTACCTTAATGACCAAATTCGTCAACATCACAAAAACGCCTTAGTTATTCCTACGTTTAGCCGCAGTGAAAGCACTCAAACAGAACTCGATAATTGTATAGCCTCAGCGCTTATGGCAGGTGCTGTAGATATGAACCAGTGGTTCCCTACAGATGGTCAACGCTTAGAGTTGCCTTTATATGCCTTCCAGCACGAAGACTATTGGCATCCCGTTACAATAGAGTCACAGCAACTGCTACAAAGATATGCTATCCACCCTCTGTTAGGTGCTGCATTGCCTCTTCAGCCATTACAATGGGAACATCAAATTGATACGAGCTTACAGCCATGGTTAGGTGACCATAAGGTGGGTGATAGCATTGTTTTCCCTGGTGCAGGGTTTATTGAATTAGCCTTAAATGCAGCCCGACATTTTCAACCCGAGCAACCGATTCAAATTGAAGATTTTCAAATCCTCGCGCCTCTTATTTTAGAACCGAGTACAAGTAAGGTGGTACGTACTAAAGTCGATCCAGACAATGGTAACATTACTATAACGAGCCGTACTCACACTAAATCTGAACAATGGAATTTAAATATAAAAGCTCGGGCTATACATCAATGTACCGCTGTATCTTTAGACATTACAGCGCCCGAAATACCTAATCGAGAACCCGATTTTAATAAAGATACTCACCGAAGCCTTGCTCGCCAAGCAGGTCTAGAATATGGACCGGCGTTTAGTGCGGTCACTTCCGGTTGGCGTAGCCAAAAGGAGGTCATCGCGCACCTACGTGCTGATGAAAATATTACTGACACAATAAACGAATACCTTCTACACCCGACTCTTCTTGATAGCGCTTTTCAGCTAATTATACAGTTTTTACTCGAAGAATTAGCAGAAACTAACGGCACAGCCTTTATCCCAACAGGGGCGGACCGGATAACCATTAATAAACACCTTAAAACACGGCCTCAGTTAGCTCATTTAAGATTATTAAAAAAATCCTCCCACTCTATTCTTGCTCAATTAGAGCTATTTGATAATCAAGGACGCTGTATTGCGGCATTAGAAGGAATACGATTCAAATCTGTTCGCCTCCATAAGTCAGAACAACAGAAGATTGCATATCTTAATTATCACCTAACCCCCGTGCCAAACAAGATTGGAACGGTGTCTAATTTGTATCAGACTTTACAAAAAAGCCTCCTCAAAAATGGACAAAAGCTATCGGATGAATTCAACCGATTCAGTAACGAAGTCGCACCTTTAATTGAAAGTATGGCCTTACAGGCCATTTATGAAAACCTTGAACTGATACAAGCCGGTTTAGGTCATTTAGATCAAACCGCACTTGAAACGTTAAAAATTAAACATCCAATCCAGGGAGCGTTGCTTGAGCTCGTTCTAAGACATGCGACCAATTTCGAACTAATTACACTTAATGATGATGCATATGTCATTAATCAAGATTTCCGAGATCTCGACGTAACTAGCGCCTTAATATGGAATACCATATTAAGAGAATATCCCGACTTTTTTAGCCTATTAAACCTTGCTGGTCGTGGTAGTTTATCCCTGTCTCAAAAAATATTAGGGCAAAAACAACTCGCTAACCTCAAGCCAGAAGAACATTATCCCCGTTTATTCAGAGAGCTTTCAGCACAAACGTGCTACCCGTTACTTGCGTCAAGCCTAATTCAATGTATTGAACAAAAGCAAAATAGCTTACCTACAGGCCAACGCTTAAGAGTACTTGAAGTTGCCTCAAGTCAAACTCACTTTGGCCACACCCTATGCAACCATATTAATTTCACCAACGGTGATTACAGTTTCGCTAGCAATAGTCAAACCGCGTTGGATAGCGTAAACCATCTTCGCGAACAGTACCCCTTAGCTTCAGCGATAGACTTGACCAATACCGCCAACGATTCACTGCAACAAGCGTTCCAATTAGTTGTTGTAAGTCTTGATAACTACAAAGTTCAAGACAACTTAAAGCTACTACAACAAATCAGACCTTTAATCGCCGAAGGGGCAAGCCTTCTTTTCTACGGTATGTCTCCAATATTCTGGCTAGATCTATGTTTCGGTGACAGTCCAGATTGGCAAACATCACAGCAATCAAATCAAGCAACTGCCGAACCTTGGGCCGCCACGTTGAAAAAACATCAGCTGTCCAATATAAACATTGTTTCTAAACAGCTAGCTGATTCAGGCTTCTTCATCATTTGTGCTGAAGCAGCGCAAGAAAAACAAGAGGTACACTCACACACTAGCGATGCCCATTGGCTCATCCTAAGCCACCAGCATGAGCAAAACTTACTGTTACTAGAAAGGCTCATGACAGCGGATATTCCGCATACAGTGATAGCCCCAACTAACCGCGCTTCACTTATTACAAAGCTAACTGAATTTAAACAAAGTGGCATCACGATCACCGATGTCATTCTGATGCCAAACACCGAACCACTCCGCCCCCCACTTGACAGCCAGACAGAGCGCTGCACATTGGCGACTGACATATCCATGGCCTTAGAACTTACTGCAAATTCAACAGCACAGTTTTGGTTACTCACAGAAGGCGTGGGAGCAACCCTTCCTTGCGACCAACCGATAGCATGGGAAGCAACAAAGCATCCCCCTGCTGATGCCGCACTATGGGGGTTTGGCCGAACGCTAATGAATGAGTCATTAAACAATACAATACGGCTTATTGATCTTCCCTCAGGTGTTAGCCTAGCGTCTAGCGATGCGCTCCTTAAAGAGCTGCTCGCACCATCAGATGAACATGAACTAGTAATAACTCCCGATGGGGCAAGGTTCGCTCCTCGCTTAAGAAGCGAAACAGAACCAGGAATGATCGAATCGAAAACCGATGATCATTTAATTTCATTAGGTTTCGAGTTACCGGGGCAATTACGCAACCTTAAGTGGGAAGCGCATCCTGAGCCTGTTTTATTAGAGGATGATATTGAAGTTGAAGTCATGGCCACGGGCCTTAATTTCAGGGATGTAATGTATTCATTAGGCTTACTCTCCGACGAAGCGATTGAAAACGGTTTTGCGGGCGCAACCCTCGGCCTTGAATTTTCTGGACGCATAATAAAAACAGGTAAAAACGTGACCAGCTTTACAGCAGGCGATGCTATCGTCGGCTCAGGTTCCGCATGCTTTAGCAACCGACTGATAGCTAAACAATCAGCCATTGCCAAAATACCTGAAGGTGTTAGCTTTGAAGGTGCAGCAACAATTCCTACCACCTTTTTGACCGTTTACTATGCACTTCATCATTTGGCAAGGTTGCAACCGGGCGAAAAGATACTTATTCATGGTGCCGCTGGTGGTGTAGGCATCGCAGCCATACAGGTGGCACAATGGTTGAACGCTGAAATATATGCAACAGTAGGCTCGGATGACAAACGTGAGTTCCTTGAACTAATTGGCATTCCCCCTGAGCGCATTTATAACTCGCGTGCTCTGACATTTGGTGAAGAACTTCTCAGAGATATCGGCGATAGCAAAGGTGTAGATGTCGTACTTAACTCATTATCAGGGGAAGCCATCAACCAGAACTTCCGTGTTCTAAAGCCTTTTGGTCGATTTCTTGAGCTCGGCAAGCGAGACTTCTATGAGAACACCCATATAGGTCTACGCCCTTTCCGTAACAATATTAGTTACTTCGGTATCGACGCAGACCAGTTACAACTAGAGATGCCTGAACTGTCTGCGCGCCTCTTCCGTGAGTTAATGGAGCTCTTTCGCGACGGTACATTCTTTCCATTACCTTACACCCAATTTAATGCTCACCAAGTCGTAGATGCCTTCCGCTACATGCAACAAGCCAAACAGATCGGTAAAATTGTCGTTACCTATCAACAAGGCTTAAAGGCTGATATTACAACCAAAGCACAAACGGGCGCACCTTGTTTACAACTATCCTCAGATGCCACCTACTTAGTAACCGGCGGCCTAGGCGGATTTGGTCTACGAACAGCTGAATGGCTAATAGAAAAAGGCGCTAAACACCTTCTGCTTATTAGTCGACGAGGCCCCTCCTCTAAAGAGGCTGCGGACTTCTTACTTAAATGCCAAGCGAATGACATATCGGTTAGAGCTGAAGCCTGTGATGTGACCGACAAGTCAGCTCTAGCACGTATTATTAAGCTTTGCGAAAATGAGCTTCCTGCACTCAAAGGTGTAATCCACGCTGCCACATTAATCAACGATGGATTAATTCGAAATTTAGACCATAACAAAATAAAAACAAGCTTAGCAGCCAAACTCTGCGGTGCTCAGTACCTCGATGAACTCACTCGAACACTTGAGCTCGACTTGTTTGTACTTTATTCATCGGCAACATCCCTGCTCGGCAACCCTGGTCAAGCCAGCTATGTAGCAGCCAACAGCTGGCTTGAAGCATTGACAGCAACAAGGCGAAAACTTAACTTAGCAGCAACCTGTGTGCGCTGGGGTGCTATAGACGATGTAGGCTTCCTTTCCCGTAATGAAGAGACAAAACAAGCCCTACAAAACCGCATAGGTGGTAATGCACTGCGCTCAGATGCCGCGCTAAATATGCTTGAACAAATGATTATTCACGACACATCAACCCTTGGAATAATTGAACTGGAATGGCATACATTAAGTAAGTTTTTACCAACATCCTCTCAAAATAAATTCCGAGAAATTAGCCTCATTGCAGGTGATAAAGAGGAAAACGAGGAGGATGCCCTAAGCCTGACATTAATGATGCAGGAAATGAGTGCATCGGAATTCGAAACGGCCGTCCTAGAGATTCTCACAAATGAACTAAGTGAGATTTTGATGACCCCAGCCAATAAAATAGATCCGAATAAGTCGATTTACGATATGGGTATGGACTCTTTAATGGGAGTCGAGCTGATGACCGCTCTCGAATCCCGTATGGGTATTAGAATACCCGTGATGGCTTTAACTGATACTCCCATGCTTTCACAGCTGGCGAATAAGATCATAGAGCTAGCCAAACAAGATAGCGAAACCTCTTCCGAATCATCGGATGATAAACAAGCCTTACAACATTTAGCGGCTCAACATGGTGTAACCACCGATACAGAAACCACTGAAGAGATCCTCACAGCAGTGCAAAATAAAGACAGCAGCCATCAACAGGGCGAGTTAAAATGAGTACAAAAAAACTCCCCAATAACCTAAAACAAAAACTGATTCAGCAGTCATTACGACGTAAATATGAAAAAGTCGAAGAGGAAGAGAGCAAGCCATTAGGCGCCTTAAATCAATCCGATATACCAGAAAAGTTTTATCGTTTTGACCAACACCCAGGTTATCGACAGATGAAACTCATGGATCAAGGGGCATCACAGTTGGGGTTAGACAGCCCCTTCTTCAAAGTCCATGACGCCCTAGCTGGAGCGACGACAACCATTGATGGCCGAGAACTTATAAATTTTGCTAGCTATAATTATTTGGGATTAAATGGACACCCTGAGGTACATAAAGCATCAATAGACGCGATTTATAAGTATGGGACCTCGGTATCCGGCAGTCGAATAATGTCAGGTGAGCGCCCAATTCACCGAGAATTAGAACAAAAAATAGCCAATATCTATGGCGTTGACGATTCCCTTGTATATGTCAGCGGCCATGCAACAAATGTGTCAACCATTGGTTACTTGTTTGGTCATAAAGATCTAATTATTCACGATGAATACGTCCATAATAGCTCAATTGTCGGCTCTCAATTATCTGGGGCAAAAAGGCTCTCATTCAAGCACAACGATATGGACGCTCTAGCGCGCATACTAGAACAACACCGCCATCAATTTGAGCGAGTTGTGATAATCGTTGAAGGGCTTTACGGTATGGATGGTGATTACCCAGACTTACCTCGATTAATAGAATTAAAAAAGCAATATCATAGTTTTCTTATGATTGACGAAGCACATTCATTTGGCGTATTGGGCCAAACAGGAAAAGGCTTAAGAGAAGTCTACGGATGCCCTGGCACCGATGTAGATATATGGATGGGTACGCTAAGTAAAACACTTTCAAGCTGTGGCGGGTTCATCGCTGGCGAGTCAGCTCTCATCGACAACCTCCGATATTTATCCCCGGGGTTTCTTTATAGCGCTGGTATACCAGCACCAACCGCGGCCGCTGCACTCTCATCACTTCAAATGATGGAACGTGAGCCTGAACGCATTACACAATTACATCACATATCAACCTATTTCCTTGAGCAAGCTAGATCCGCTGGCCTAGACACTGGCGCAAGCGAAGGCATTGCTATAGTCCCTATAATCATCGGCAGTTCAGTTAAAACTGCACGCCTCGCAGAAAACCTTTTTCAACAAGGTGTCAATGTTCAATCAATCATATATCCTGGCGTCCCTGAAAACAGTGCTAGACTTCGGTTTTTTATCTCCTATGACCACACTAAACAGCAGGTAGACCAAACTATAAACCTATTAAAGCAATTGCTCTGACATAAATAGATAAAGGATAGTAAGTTGCACAGTGACAAAAAAGTTTTTCTTTTATTACAAGGACCTCCGTCGGGGTTTAGCGCTTTACTCAGTAAGGGATTACAACAGAATGGAGCAACATGTTTTAAGATTAATCTTTGCCTAGGCGACTGGTTATTTTGGCAAGGACCCGGTGCAATTAACTACCGTGGAAAATTAGCAGGCTGGAAATCATTCCTGAGTAATTTTATTAAACAGAACCACGTTACAGATCTCGTTTATTATGCCGACAGGTTACCTTACCACCGCTGTGCAATGGATATTGCACAGGAACTCGGAATTAATGCGATTACTTATGAGAACGGCTACCTAAGGCCTTATTGGATCACACTAGAACACGGCGGTATGTCGCGCCTATCTCATTTTCCAATAGATCCAGATCATATACTCAAAGCAGGAAAGAAACTCCCTGCACCGACAATACAAAAAGGTCTCCACCACCCGTTCTGGCAAGAAGCATGGAATGAGGTCGTCTATAATCTTGCGAATTATTTTGACTTTCTGTTCTTCCGTAACTACCAAGCGGACAAGGTCTACAATCCACTATACGAATACATTAATTATATTCCTCGCTTATTCAAAGCTAAAAAAAATGAAAAAGCAGCCCTCACCATTGTAAAAAAACTGAAAGGTGGCCGCTTTTTTTTATTCCCCTTACAAATGCAAAATGATTACCAATTACGTGAAAATTCACCCTTCAACCACCAACGAGAAGCTATCAGCTTAGCTATTAGCGCGTTAAAAGACAGTGCTGAGCATGAAACCCACCTTCTTTTTAAAGTTCATCCAATGGACAACGGAATTGAAGATTGGTTAAACATCATTAGTGAAGAAACAAGCCGCTATAATTTAAACGGTAGAGTATGGTGCGTCGATGGTGGCAACCTCGACCATATGCTAATCGATTGCGCGGGGACCATCACAATAAATAGTACAGTTGGTGTTATCGCTATTCAGAAATTAAAGCCTGTGCTCACACTTGGCGATGCAATGTATGACATCCCTGGACTCACGAGCCAGCAAAGCTTAACAAACTTTTTTATACAACCCGCTACGCCAACCCCACATTTAGTAGAGGCATTCGTTCGATTGATGGCCGCAACAATTCAGGTTCACGGTAGCTTTATCTCAAAAAAAGGACGAAAAATAGCCATAGAGGAGATGAGTGACCGATTAATCAACAACACGGTTAACCAACCGGATGCATTTCTACCACTCCCTCCGCGCCAAAAAAAGATACTCCCTTAATCACACAACAACGGGTGAACATGTCGCGATACAGGCCTACTCAGTAAAAAATGAATATCACTTAGTAGGCCGAGTATAACCCAATAACTGAAGTATCTTCTGAGATACCGTATCTGGCAAAAGCATGAGAAACCAAGACCCCAGATTTAATGGAAATGGAAAGCTAATTCTCGCCGTATTATTAGCGAGGCCTCGTACAATAGTGCGAGCAGCAGATTCAGGTGTCATCATTAAAGGCTTAGGCCCCGGCATTGCCTCACACATAGCAGATTGAATATTCCCTGGCATGACAACACACACACTAACACCTGAACCGGCCAACCACCCTCTTAACCCTTCTCCATAAGCTTTAACTGCAGCTTTACTGGCGCAATAACTCGGCATAATAGGTAAACCATAAAACCCTGCCAGTGAACTAATTAAGGCAATTTTTCCACGGCCCCGCTTACGCATCGCTTTCGCCAAATAACCACTCATAAGAAGAGTTGCCTTAACATTCAAATCTAAAAGCTGGGCCATCTCCTCCTCATTTTCACCAAGGCTCTCACAGCCAATATTGATATTCATACCCGCATTAGCAATAAACAGATCAATGGGAGATAAATCATCAATGTGCTTTAACCAAGTAAGTAGCGCGGTAGTATCGAGTAAGTCTATACAATATATATTCACGTCAGCGCCTAAAGAGCAACACTCTCGACTAACCTGTTGAAGTATATCTTGCTGTCGTCCCTGAAGGTGTAACGTGACACCAGGTTTGGCATATAACTTAGCCAAGGCGCCACCAATAGCCCCCGTCGCGCCGGTAATCAATATTTCCGTCGGCTGATGCAGGTCCCTTCGATTAAAACAACCTTTTAACACAATAACGATTCCTACAAGATAAAAAATAAATGTAATTATTTAGCTCGATTTAACAGAACAATATACCTTTTAGCTCAAATATCTTTAATACAGCCAACTATTCTGGTTTACGTACCTTCTGCCATACCCATGAGTTCAATGTTTTTCGAACAGGCTTTTGCCTCTGTTGGTTAATAAGCTCAACAGCTGTTTCAACATTAATCTGATCACCTGATTCAGGATCAACATAAGTCGGATATAAAATTAAAGTCCCAGCAACCAGCTGGTCAACAGTGAGCTGGCGGGTGCGGCGGGGACTCTGATGTCGGTCGACCGTAATCCCCCAACCCGCATAAAAGGGCATTCCATACGTATATACTTTTATACCTCGGAGTAAAGCCTCAAAGCCCGTTAATGATGTTAATGTGTGAACCTCATCAACATCACACAATAATTCCGGCATCGCAATGTCAGTGACCAGCAGGTCATAACTACCCACCATTTCATCTCGATTGACTTCAGCTAGCCGTGCCCCCACAACCACATCGGGGTGAGGCTTATAAATAATATAAGCATCAGGATTTAAGCGCCTAACCTCAAACAGTAGTTCAGCATTCGTTTTTAAGCTGGGCGAACCTGTACGAATTGATGCATCGGTTTCCACCTGTCCAGGCACAAGAATAATTCGACGATTTTTAGGTATGTTTAATCGTTTTTCCTCACCCACATTATATTTACTTAACTTGAGTTGCACTAAAGACTGCCGTAGCTGAGCAGCACGCTGCACAAGCGCCTCTGAAAAACGGCCATTTTCAAGTAAAGATTCAAGCTCAGAGGGCTCTGTGGCATTATAATAAATCCCTCTATCATCTATGACCAAAGATAATGGATTGACTGCATCAGCCCCTAAACCAACAGAACGAATAAAACCATCTTCCATAAAATGAAGAGGCAATAATGGATTGTATCTACCAACACCATCAATGGACTCCCCATCAGAAGCCCACACAAGTAATTTTTCATTAGCGCTATCTATTGCAGGAGGGCAGGATTTAACAAACCTAATACCCGACTTATCACCCAAAAAATAAGGTACGAAGCCTTTTTTCCAATACCCAAATCCAATACCCAACCATCGTCCTGAAAACCGCGCTCGCTGCCGCTCCTGATCATGCAACAAACTTAATGCTTGTTCAAACTCACACTGAAGGCCTGTATAAGGGTTAATATAATGACAATAATGAAAATAAACAGCAGCAAATACTTGCGCCAAAGAGCGTGAAACACTTCGACGAGAAATAGAGAGCTGATCATGGGTTAACCCCCAACCGGCATAGAAAGGAACGCCAAAACAAAAAACATCTTTGCCCGCGAGCAGCCCATCAAAACCTAATGAGCTTGTGACCACGTACACCTTATCGACACTACTCAATAAACCCGTTGTGGTGGCGTCTTGTTCAACGACAGTACAACCATACTCTTGAGCTCGCTGTAACAAATAACTTTTTTTCCTACCTGCAATACTCCCTAAGGGAGTTAAAACTATAATGTCCGCATCAGGGTTTTCTTGACAAGCCGTTTGAAACATCGTGACAAAGCTATCGCCATTTGCCAGCCCAAGAGCAATGGATACCTCCCCCTGCTCCTGATCTACAATTAGCACTTTAGGTTTATTACCGGACAATCGCGCCATCATCGCCGTTACAGATTCTTTAGCCTGTAACCCCTTATACTCCTGCAAACGCACAAGACCGCGCTTAGCCCTCGCTAACTCTGCTGACGAAAAACCGGCTTGTGCAATTAAACATTCTAAATCACTACAACAGGTAGCATCATAAAAAATGCCCTGTCTATCGACAATCAGGCTATGTAGTTTTTGATTCTTTAGATCTTTCGTTAAAGGCTGAAGAAACCCCTCTTCCAAGGCGATATAAGGCACGCCATACTTAAAAGCTAGGCGCTGCTCTTTGCTATTTAAAGCCATTGCCCCCCACCCTAATATTGCAGAAAGAGCTCTAACGCGCCGCCAAGGGAGTAAACGTTGCGGCTTTTTTTCTAGTAACAGCGCTACATGAGGTAAACGGCCGATTTTCCTTTTACAAAAACCAATCACAAACACGCCCTACTATAAAAAAGTTGTATCACAAGCGACTTTATTGCCCACCGCTGAGAAAACACAACAAACATTGTAAATTATCCACTGATAACAGACTATCCACCCAAAAAAACTAGCAAGCTATTAGTGAGGCAATCATCATATGCAACAAACCAGGCTTAGATAAAAAGTGTATTAGGATAGAAAACGATTAAAGAAGGATTGAATGGTCCGATAAATACGCAGTTTAAATGGTGCTGTTTGAACCTTATCTTTACCCCTCACAAGCAGCTCCATAATGGTTTCTATATCACATACCTGCCCTGAATCAGGGTCAACATAGGTAGGGTATAGAATTAAAGCACCTGCAATTAACGCCTCTAATGACAGCGTCCGCTGCCGCCGTTCACACACAAGTTTATCAACCGTAAGCCCCCACCCTGCATAAAAAGGCATCCCATAAGTGACAACCTTTTTACCTCTTAAAAGTGCTTCAAAACCAGCTAGAGATGTCATTGTATGGACCTCATCAACCATGTCATACAAGTCAGCTATATGAATGTCTTCTACCTGTAAGTCATAAAGCTCTGTAGCAGAGACCGTCAACCCTCCGGAACGAACCCCACTTAACACATCCGGATGTGGTTTATATATAACAAATGCATCCGGATTATTTTCACGCACAGCCACAAGTAAGCTGCTATTCGACGTTATTTCGGGCGACCCTAAAAGAACGGACGCATCATCCTCAACTTGCCCGGGAACAAGAATAATGGCTTTATCGGTCGGCAAAATAAGCTTTTCGGCATGACCAACATTGTATTTAGACAGCCTAAAAGTAACCAGTTGGTCCCATACAGCTTTCGCACGATTCAATATTTCACGATCAAATTGATAGGTGTTAAGCATCACCTCCAAATCACTTGAGGTACGAGCATCGTAATACATACCAGATGAGTCAACCACAAGAGAGAGAGGGCGAACAAGGTGAACCCCTAACCCTACAGAGCGAAGAAAACCATCTTCCATATGCCAAATTTTAATATTTAACTGATCACATAAAGAGCGGCTTTCGTCATCTAAATAACGCCCCCACACAAGTAAATTGTCACCAGGAGCTAACTTATAAAGATCGTTCTTAATATTTTTTGTATATAAAACATTGGCACCAATGTTTAAAAAATCGGTAATAAAACGAGTTTTCCATTTAGAAAATCCAAAGAGCAACCAACGGCCTCTGTGTTTTTCTAAATGCTGTTTCTGGTGAGAGATAAGTCGGACTGTATCTTCCAACTCACATCGATGAAGCGTGTAAGGATTTATATACTTACTATATTGAATATAAGCCGCATAAAATACAGTCTCTAACGACCGGACCTTCCCTCGTCTAGCACAAGATAGACGATCATCAGTGAGCCCCCATCCAGCATAAAATGGCATTCCGAAGCATGTAACCTTTTTATTTGCCAATAATGCATCAAAACCAAACTGACTTGTCACAACATACACATGCTGAACTAAATCAAGAAGTGACCAAGGGGATACATCTTCAGCAATAATACGACAATTCTTATTTTTAGCCGCATCTAGAAGATGGCCTTTCTTTTTTCCAGCAAGTACATCTGGGTGGATTTTAACTAGAATCTCCGCCTCAGGGTGCTCCAAAGTTGCAGTGGTTAACATCGTCTCAAACGTTGACGAATCAGCACCACCATAAACAATCGAAGCATCCCCCCATGTTTGGTCTATAACCAAAATGCGGGAACGTGTCGTACTATCAAATAACGTAATATCAGGAGCATGATTATATTTAGACAGTCTGTTTTTTTTGATTAGCTCTATACAGCGCGCTGCGCGCTGCAAATCATCAAGCGCAAAATCAGAATCCCTAATTATTATCTCAAGGTCAGATGGAGAAGAGGCGTCATAATAAATACCGGTGTTATCGAGGACCAAACTACAGGGTTCGTAACCCATGCTCGCCAAACCAAGGGAACGCAAAAAACCATCTTCAAGTAGTACACACTCAGCAGCTAATCTAACCGCATTTAAACCACTTTTCTTACGCCCCCATCCCAGCCTTATACACTGGCTATCTCTAATACCCGGCCAATCTGTTTTTAGATCCCCATCAAGAAAAAAAGCTAAGCTTCGATTTCTCCACAATGCTACATGCAATACTGAAACAACATAAGCACAACGAAGCTTGCTCATTTAAAATTCGCCCTCCAGCCTAAAAACAAGCGTTATGCGTTGTTAGCATCCAAAATGGAAATATCCACCTTGTCTAAGGTAACGGGTGTATTCGCAGACACGTCACTTAAAACCACGCTTCCTATAAGCTGGTCGTAATGCTTTGGCGCTAAGCCAAATCCGGGCCTAACACTGCGAATCGCATCATCTGAAATACGCTCACCCGCCTTAAGATCTTTCACAAAATATAATGATCGACGGAACTGTGCATTACCTATTTCACTAGATTTACGCCCGTAATTAACGGTTCCAAGAGCTGACCATGCCGTTTTACTATTAAGGCATAGCTCTTTCAATTCCTTAGGCTCCAACGAAAAGCTATCATCAGCTCCGCCACCACTTCTGTCAAGCGTGACGTGTTTCTCAATAATAGAAGAGCCAAGCACAACACTTGCAATTGCAGTCGTATTATCTAAAGTATGATCCGATAGTCCCGTTACCAAGCCAAAGCGCTCTGACATATCACTTATAGTGCGTAAATTATATTCATCAGCTGGTGCTGGGTACCCGCTAACACAGTGCAAAATAGCTAGCTCTTTACAACCACCGTCCTTAGCTGCCTTTATCGCTTCAGCAATCTCTACCTCATTAGCCATACCGGTAGAAATAATCATTGGCTTACCTTTACTTGCAACGTACCGAATTAAAGGTAAATCAATGGCTTCAAAGCTCGCAATTTTATAAGCAGGCGCATTTAATTCTTCTAACAAATCTACTGCGGTTTTATCAAATGGAGAACTAAAAATTGTAATACCTTTCTCTTTTGCATAGTTAAAAAGCACCTCATGCCATTCCCAAGGCATATGAGCTTCCTCATACAGCTGATGCAAGGTTTTTCCATCCCAAAGCCCGCCTTTGATCTGAAAATCTTCTGTATCACTATTTAATGTGATTGTATCAGCCGTATAGGTCTGAAGTTTTACCGCATCCGCACCTGCTTTTTTAGCCTCATCGATAATACGCAAAGCATTCTCAATTTTACCGTTATGGTTTGCGGAAAGCTCAGCAATGATATAAGGAGGGTGAGCAGACGAAATGACTCGACCATCAATAGTAATAACGGGTGTATTGTTCATAAATTAATCTACCTGTAAATTAGGCCATTCAGAATGTAACAAGCCAAAACAATGAATACTATGGTAATCCTGTCCATCAAAAAATTGATCACGAAGGACGCCTTCCATTTCAAACCCCATTTTTTGATGAAAACGAATCGACTTTTGATTATAAGAGAGCGCTTCCCCGCACACTTTATGCAAACCTAAATCATTAAACGCATAATCTAATGCAGTTTTCCCGAGCGCAGCGCCAGTGCCCTTAGCCGCATAAGGTGCCAAATAAAACCCCCAATCAGCGATATTACCTGTGCGAATCGATGAGAAGTTAACAAAGCCAACTGGCTCTTTATCAACTTCAAAAATCAATAATTTCTTTGTCGGATCAATAGATGCTTTTGAAAACCAAGTATAATGTTCCTCTTTACCTATCTCTTGCTGAGAGTACATAAAGCGTCGTATGTCCGGATGGTTTCTCCACTCGAGAACATACTCCAAATCCTGATCACACATCTCACGAACGTGAAATCTTGGCATCAATTTATTCCTTATTAAAAATCCGAGCAGCAACAAAAGTAGCGCCACCACCATCAGTCACTCGCCTAGACGCATGACTCAGTAAATCCAACTTCTCAGGTGTAAAACGATTCAAAGCACTAGCAATATTATTTTCAAAATCAGTATTAATGTTGAAAACCACGTCAGCTATACTTCGATTGCTCAACTGTTCAGCGATATCCCGCTGGTTCTCCGCGAGAACAACCATAATTGAAGGTAACCCCAAACAACAACGTTCCCACGTTGTACTTCCAGCAGCGCCAATTGCTAAATCAGCCTCACTCATTAACTCAGCCATATTATTAGCGCCAACAAGGACAGTCACATCCATACGTAAAGCCTCTGCTTTCGCTTTTACCTGTTCCACATTTTGCGAAGTAGCCCCCATAACGACTGTTATCTTACAGTCATTCAACAAAACACTTTGATCAATGCCGCTTAATACACGACTGGTTATATTATTTTTATCCACGCCACCTAAATTGACAAAAATGTGCTTTAGTTTAGGTGAGGCGTCTCTGCGCTTTATACTCTCTAACCTATACTCTTTAAATTCAGGCCTTAACAAGGCGTAGATGGCCCCAGTTAAAACGTCACAAGAGGTGGGAACAAGAGGAGCATATATATCAGGCGTTAACCCTAAGGTTTGATCTACCAATAAATCACAGTTATGGTGTCGGTCATGCAGATCGTCAATCACACCAAGATAAGAACAATATGGACGAACAAAGCTCTCCCATTGTTCATCCAATGCATAATGATCAACAATAAACCAATGAGGTTTCAATCCGTTAAGGAGCGCCAAAGAGGCGGTCGCATCATGCATCCATGTAGAACCTAACCAATCACTATGAATAGACCTAAAAGCCTCGACACTTTCATTGCTTGGCTCAACATCCACAACAGGTAATGTATAAACCTCAAAATCATACTTACGAATATGCTCGATCAGATTACCTGGATGTTCTCGACATATAAAAACACATTCAGCACCCAGCTGCCGTAGAGCATTCGCTAAAGTTAGACAACGCATGACATGACCTGAGCCTATGTCTATTGATGCATCTACGCGAAAAGCAATAACTAGCATTCCATAGCCTTAAACAGCCATTCCGCACGGATCCAATCTTCAGGTGTATCTATATCCTGCACACGATGCCTAGGTAGAGGTACGGGAGAAGAACACAACCCAAAAAGAGCTGATTCATTAAGCCATGCATCGGCTTTTCCCCAATAAAACTGCCCTGCATCATGCCACGCCTCTTCTAAGTCTTGAGACCGTGTATTAAAACACTCAGGATTAAACATCTCGATTTTATTAGAAGACGTAATTTTTATAGCGCGTTGGATAGGGAAAGGATAGCTGGTAACACTAAACGCATATTCAGCGTCAGTATCAGCTAAAATACCTAAGCCTCTTTGCAGGTCATCAGCTTGAACAAAAGGCGCCGTTGCATATAAACAACAGGCTAAATCAACATGGGCGACATTATCATTAAACCACTTAACCGCATGAGCAATAACAGGAATAGTACCCGTATAGTCATCCGATAATGTAGCAGGCCTCATAAAGGGAACATCAGCTCCCCATTGCTTGGCAACGGCTGCAATCTCATCATCATCAGTAGAAACAACCACCTTATCAAAACAGCCACTGGCCAGTGCTGCTTCGATAGACCAAGCAATCATCGGCTTACCACAAAATTCTCTAATGTTTTTCCGTGGTATGCGCTTGCTTCCCCCCCGCGCAGGGATTATCGCTATTTTCACTGAAGCACCTCTTTTAGTACAGAGATAACCTCATCTTGCTGCTCAGTTGTCATACCATGAAACATTGGCAAACTAATCGCCTCAGCGTAATACTTCATCGCTTCCGGAAAATCATCTGCTTTAAAGCCTGTCGCTTGATAATAAGGCTGGGTATGGACTGGAATATAATGCAAATTAACGCCAATACCCTTTGCTCGTAGTGCTTCAAACACATCCCTATGTGTCAATTTAATCTGCTCAAGTTTTAGACGTATAACAAACAGATGCAAACCAGAATAACTATCTGGGTGCTGCCAAGGCAAGGTAATAGGTAAAGACTCAAGTGCTTGATAATAACGATGCGCCAATTGATGTCGTCGAAAAACAAACGCATCAACTCGCCCCATCTGGCTAACGCCAAGCGCAGCTTGTAGCTCGGTCATGCGATAATTGTAGCCCAACTCGATTTGCTGATAATACCATGGGCCATCAGGCTCCTTGGTCATCTGCTCGTTGTCACGCGTGATCCCATGGCTACGGAACAAGGCTAAACGCCTCGCAATTTCATCATCGTTTGTAAGCGCCATCCCCCCTTCTGCGGTTGTCACTATTTTTACTGGATGAAAACTAAAAACGGTGATATCGCTATAACGGCAATTACCAATAGGTTCATCTTTATAGCGCCCGCCTATAGCATGAGAAGCATCTTCAATTATACGAAAATTAAAACGCTCTGATAGCGCATGAATACGCTCCATCTCACAAGGTTGACCGCATAAGTGCACTGCAACCAATACTTTAGGCAGCATGCCCTTAGGTTCAGCCTCAAGCAGTTTACGTTCTAAAGCGTCCACACTCATATTGTAAGTGGCTGGATCTATATCAACAAAGTCGACTTTCGCGCCACAATACAACCCACAATTAGCGGAAGCGACAAAAGTAACAGGGGTAGTCCAAAGATAATCGTCAGGCCCCAACTCTAAAGCGAGGCAAGCAATATGTAATGCCGATGTTGCACTGTTAACAGCAAAAGCATGACGACTGCCACAGTAATCAGATACCGTTTTTTCAAACGCAGGGCCCTTAGGCCCCTGCGTAAGAAAATCCGACTGCAGTACCTCGACTACAGCATCTATATCACCCTGAGTAATATCCTGTTTTCCATAAGGAATCATTCTCAGATAGCTCCAATTTTCTCGGAATTTTCATCAATCCAAGCCGACAAATCATCAGCGCTCATCCATTCGGTATTATTATCACTCGAATAGATGAAACCCTCGGGTACTTTTTTACCATCCTTTATACGGGATTCGCAGTTACTCCAGTTATGAATAGCTGGCAATATTTTAAAATGTTCTGGGTACTCATAGGTAAAATAAGAGTCTTCCGCGCCGATCATCTGCTCATGAAGTTTTTCACCTGGGCGAATACCTACAACTTCTTGTTTTGCCTTAGGATCAATAACAGTCGCTAAGTCTGTCACTTTCATTGATGGGATTTTCTTAACGTAAATTTCGCCCCCTTCCATGTCATCAAATGCATGCCAAACAAGCTCAACACCTTGCTCAAGAGAAATCATAAAACGCGTCATACGGTCATCCGTAATCGGTAAAACACCTTTATCACGTATAGACATAAAAAATGGAATAACAGATCCACGAGATCCCATTACATTGCCATAACGAACAACAGAGAAACGTGTATCGTGTCCGCCAGCATAGCTGTTGCCCGCTACAAACACCTTATCTGATGCAAGTTTGGTTGCACCATAAAGGTTTATTGGGCTGCTGGCTTTATCAGTAGACAGCGCTACTACTCGCTTAACACCCTTATCAATACATACGTCGATAAGGTTCATTGCACCATTAATGTTCGTTTTAATACACTCAAACGGATTATATTCCGCTGTAGGTACAATCTTAGTAGCCGCTGCGTGTACAACGTAATCAACACCATCTAAAGCACGATTTAAACGTTCTTTATCGCGGACATCACCGATAAAAAAGCGCACACGAGGGTCGCCTTCAAATTTCTTTGCCATCTCCCACTGTTTCATCTCATCACGGGAATACACAATGATTTTTGCTGGATTATATTTTTCCAATGTCATTGGTATAAACGTATGACCAAAGGAACCCGTTCCTCCAGTTACTAAAATTGTTTTTCCTTTTAACATATATCACCCTAAATTATTAAACCACTTTAGTTTAAATTCCAATAATTATTAACATCTGACAAGTCAAAAACTCGACCTTTAACTTTATGCACAAAAAACTCTTTAAAAAGACGAGAATTAGACTCCGACTCTTTATTTAAAATAAGCTTCTTCTCAAATTCAGAAAAAAACTTTGCTTTTGTGCCTGTTCTGCTAGAAAATTCCGCAAATAATATTTTATTAATTTCAGCTCGCCGTCCTTTAGATACTTGAGGCAACAAACTTCGTGATATATCTACACCTTCTTCAGAAAAGCTGGCATTAGCTTTTTCAGAAATCGAAAACTCACTCGCATTAAAGTCCGTATCCATGAGTGACGACATACAGTACTCAATAAAACCTTTAGCACCCGAACCCTTAATATATTCGAAGGGACATAGAGCAACATTATTCCCAAATAACTTATAGAATTCGAGAAAGAAATCTAACCATGACAAACTATCGATATTAATCCCATCAGTAAACTCATGAAAACTTAAAGAACGGTTTTCTTTAATCTGCTGTAGGTAGCAAGATTCAATAAAGGAATCCTGCCTACGTACAACTAGTAAAAAACGCAACTCATTTTCTGAAAAGATACGTCTTAAAGAATCAGCAACTCGTTCCGCGTGTGTATATATTCCACCATATTTATCTAGTGCTGAGTGCCCTAAAAACCCCTCCCAAGAAACCAAAATATTCTTCCCTGCAGCGTGTTCTATCATTTCTTTAACAGCTTTCTTAGCTTCGCCAATAGATTCTAAATAATCAGATTTATCCATAAGTTGGAACTTGGAAAGTTTTCTAAAATGAACACCTAGAGCTGTAGTATGAATTTCCTGCCCCGCATTATAGAATAAATTATAACTTTCCGATAAAACACCTGTATTCATACGTAAATTCTTTTGTAACGTCGTAGATGCTGATTTATGTGAACCTAAGTGAATATAAATTTTAGTCATTCTAATACCTAGTAAACTTGATATTTTCAAGCTTCCTTTTTAAACAGTTAACCAACTCGGGTTTATTACCTACAGATTCGCAATCAACAACTTCAACACTGGAATGCCAAACATCAGAACCTTCACTATCTTTTTTACGCCAATCTATTTCTGACGAATTAGAAAACAACCACGTAGGAATGCCTAAAGCTCCAGCAAGCTCCACAACAGTAGTTGCAGGAGAAATGATCAAGTCTAAACAAGACATTAAAGCCGCCACACCTTCAAAATCATTATACTGGTCAAGGTCAGAAAAATTAATCAACTTACCTGGATACTGTTTTTCTACCCACTCTAGCTCCTCATCACACTCATCATATTGAAGATTTACAAATTTAATGCCTGGAACCCTAAATAACGGAGATATTTCCTCAATAGATAGGTAGTGCTCATTTCTAGAGTGTGTAGTCAAACTACTACGCCAACTTATACCAATAATAAATTCACCTTCAGGTAAAGCCTCCTTGAATTCATTACACCGTTCAATATCAGCAGTTAAATACTTCTCACCACTAAAAGCTTCATAACTTGGCAAACATGCATGAAGCATATCAGTCACAAAGAGAAAATAATCAGACTCTTCAATACAATTCACAGCTGCATTATTAATAACACTTATAATATCAGAGCCTGGAACATGAGAATATTCTTCTAGATTTATTTTCTCAAAGTTTCTAGGCCGATGAACAGGAACAAATTTAATCCGAGGAAAAGACCTAGAAAACAATTCATACAGTCTAGGGCTACAAGTTATCGATAATTTATCAATACCTAGTACATCCATAACAATGTTATATATTGACGCAAAGCGTATTTCATCACCAGGTCCAAATATTGCAATTAATGTTATTAATTCCTCACCTAGCAACTTTTCTTTAAAACTGTAATATTTTTCTGGGTAATATTTAGATACTGTTTTTACCAACTGAATATCCCTAAAAGTATCAAAGGCTTCAAAAATCATTCGATTTCCAAAATAAGCTTTCCGCTTATGCATATCTCCTAAATTAATACGAAGTGATTCTGCCGAGTTCAAAAGCTCCAAACTCATCGCATAATTTGATTCCAATACACATAGGCGCATTGATTCCCTGAGAATGGCACTAGTTGGGTTTTTCAAGCGAGCAGCATCCATAACTTTCATGGCCTTTCCAACTTCACCATTAAAAGATAATGCTTGGGAATATATAACTCTTGTCATATCAGAGTTATCACTATTGATTATTAAACGTTCTAATGTACGTTTTGCTTTTAGTGGATTCTCCAGAGCTAAATAACACTGTGCTTTTCTACGAGAGATATCATTATCTAAATTCAATATTCCTTTAATTATTAGTTTGGAAAAATTCTCATTAAAAAAATCAGGATTATTTTCAATAATAAATAATGCAAATGCAACTTGCTCTGGTTTCAAGACCAGCATTTTCACTAAAAGCTGATGATATTCGATAGAAGTAATTGGTGGGATATACTTGACTGATTTAACCTCGGCAACCACAGAATCACGATTATTTCTCAAAATATCTATACCTTGCATGAAGCTAGAGATATTCAAAGACGATTCGAAATCAAATTTAAGCTCCGATACAGCCAAAACCCCTTTTAGCACATCGTATATAGAATAGTTAGATATCAAAAGAAGCTTTGAAACGGACAAGGACGTATCGAAATCTTTGGCAGATATTGTCTGCTGAAATAAATGAAGCATCAATTTAAGGTTATTAGAATTCAAATTGACTATACACCCTTCGTCAATCACCCCCCCTTCGTCAATGATACTATCTCTTATTTCATTTAACTCATGTGGAACTGCTTTAGATAAAATTTTATTTGAAAGACCCGCCTCACCATTTTCAGACAACAACCAAGAAATATGTTCAAAAACATATGAACCTGGAAACAAAACATCCATATATATTAAAACATCATTTAAAACTTCGTAATTAATAAACGCTCTAGCTTTACGAATAAAAGCATCTTTCTGCTTAGTACTCTTTAACACACCCAAAATCGCATACATCACAGAACTTTGGTAAATCTTTCCGCACCCAACCGGAAAAACTTTCGAAAAATCCAAAGCAGATATATACATTGTTAAATCTTCAGGATCTTTAGAAAATTTAGTATCAAAGAAAGCTTTAGGCCAAAAAGCTGTATTTATAACATTGCTAAAATCCTTACGCTCCCCAGAAAAAATATCGTTGACCCCGATAAAGCGATCCGCATTTATTCGATAACAAGCAGAAGTAAAACCGATATAAGAATCATTTAGGTTCGCCAAATACTGCGGATACAAAAGGTAAGAACCTGCAAACAGCTCATCTATTGTTAACGCTCTCTGCCTCCTTTTAATAGTTATACGATCATCTGTTAACCCCCAGCCTGCATAAAAGGGCACACCAACAACAGTTACTTTTATACCACGAATAAGTGCTTCCAAACCAGTTAAGGAAGTGATCGTATACACATGATCCACTCCATCTAGAAACTCACTCATAGACAAATCAGGAGAAGATATAGCCGCAAAATTCTCTATTTTCTTTTTCTTAAATCGACTTTTCTGATAACCCTTGTAAATTTCTGGGTGAGGTCTATATAAAATTTCTGACTCTGGGTTCTCATAAGCAGCCAACCGAACCAACTCTTCTGATGACCAATTATCGGGGTTACCTAAACGAATTGAGGCATCAGAATCCACCTGCCCTAAAACAGCTACGACTGTTTTAGTTTTTATGTTTCGTACAGGTGGCGTAAGTAATTCATCAGATTGATTATATTTTGAAATTCTTAGTTCTTGTAGTAAAGCTAAAGATTGCCTTGATTTATTAAGTAAGGTTGGGTCAGCCTCATAATCATAATTATTAAGAAGATTCTCTATATCAGATATTTTACTTCCATCGTAGTAGAGTGCTCCAGACTTATCTATAACCAAAGAATAAGGGACTGAGTGAGACGCACCAATACTCGCAGAACGAACAAAACCGTCCTCCATACGATAAAGCGGTATACCTTCAAATTTTGAATAGCTGCGAATTAGAAAACTTTCATTATAGCCCCAAACAATAAAACATGCTGGCTTTACCTTGATAGAAAATAGCTTTCTAAATGCTATAAAATCTTTTATTTTTCTAGAAGCAAATGCAACTCGATACTCAGAAAGATACGCTGCAACGAACCCTAACTTCCAATCATTGAACCCCCAACATAAAGCTATTGGTTTCTCTGGGAAATCAATCCAATTCTCACCTACCAAATAGAAACCTTCATAACCTGATTTTTCACCCAAAACGTCATATGGATGATAAACATCATAAGGATACGAGTCTGATTTTGGCGTTTTCTTCTTAAAAAAATCAAAAAAACCATCATAAAACGAAGTATCAATAAAATTAAATTTTCTATTTGTTTTTTTAGAGAAAATCACATTAACAACCTATTAAATTAATCACGATGATCTTTAATAATTAAAATCAACATATGTAATATCAAGCTTAAAAATACCGATATAATCACGAAAACAATAACATTATAAAATCGGCGAGGTTCCACGGAATACTCGGGAAAGGTAGGATTTTGCAATATTGACACTTGCTTTAATTTTCTTGCTGCTTCAATTCGAGTACCTTCAAGGGCCGCTAACGCCCCCGAATAACTTTGCAAAGCAAAATCCATTTTTAACTCTAATGTTTGATATTCAGCCGATAGAACATTTAACGCCAAGCCAGAGCTTTGCGCCATCCGTGAACGCTCTATCTCAATCTGTTGACTTAATGCCGCTATCTCCGCATCCAACCTACGCACCTCTGCAGATTTTTTACTTTGATAGCTCATCTCTGCAATACGCTGTGCCCGTAAAGTTGCTAATTTTGCGGATAAACTGGCCACTACTGTATTTATATTCTCTAATGTACCAGAAGGGGAAATCAGGCCTTTTTCATTCTGATAAGTAAGGATGTCTTGCCTTGATGCATGGAAAATATCATTTAACTGCGATACTTGCTTTTCCAAAAAAGCGACCTGCTCCGAGGCTAAACGCTGCCCCATATCATTCATATGCTGCTCGCCACTTTTAAGCAAGAAAAGTGCTATTTTTTGCGCCATCTCAGGGCTGAACGCAGAAACCTTTATCCTTAATACATGCGCGTAATCATCTAGCTCTACCGAAATCTGCTTCAGGTAATAAGCATGTAACTCTTCAATCGGTACGTCAGTCGATGCTAATGATGATATAAAGTCGATATCGCTGTTAGCGTAATGCTCCCGAAATGCAAACTTCGCATCTATCTTTTTCAACATATCAACTGACAGCAAATAATCCCTTAACAACAGCATGTCTGAACTGTTACCTGACCCACTACCCGACAATAAGGTTTGAAAATCTAGTGTAGGAGAGGCTATTTGTGGACTTTCTAGCACAACATTCGCTTCAGAGATATAACGGTCACTCGCTATGAGCCCCCAATAAACCCCAACAACAAAAATTGATACAAAACACGCTACCCAATGGGGAAAGCGTTTAATAAATATTTTCATATTAAACCTTAGGCCGATCACTAATTATTTTAATGGGTGCGTTTATTTAGAACC
Source organism: Aliamphritea ceti (assembly GCF_024347215.1). Classification (NCBI taxonomy): domain Bacteria; kingdom Pseudomonadati; phylum Pseudomonadota; class Gammaproteobacteria; order Oceanospirillales; family Oceanospirillaceae; genus Aliamphritea; species Aliamphritea ceti. The sequence continues at coordinate 2,555,944 of NZ_AP025282.1, read as the reverse complement.
TGCATGGTATGAAGCTATGGCATCATTAATATCATCGAACCAATATGCTTTACCGCCATCTAGAAAAATTCCCGCTTGGCAAAGCTCTTTAAGTATGCCTTCACTATGTGAAACCATGATTAAACTGGCTTGATTAATACGCTCTTTAAAGGCCGCTTTCGCTTTTGCTTTAAACGCTTTATCCCCTACCGATGTCGCTTCATCGGACAGGTAAATATCAAAGTCAAATGCCAGCGACAAACCAAAACTGAGCCTCGCTTTCATACCTGAAGAGTAGGTTTTAACCGGCTCATCAAAGGCCTCTCCTATTTCAGCAAATGCTTCAACGCGAGAAACGATTTGGTCAACAGAGTCGCTACTTCCCAATACACGGGTCACAAATTTGACATTTTGCCGCCCGGTCATCGAGCCTTGAAAACCACCACTAAGGCCAATAGGCCAAGAGACACTGCAACTACGCACAACACGCCCTTTATCAGGGCTATCCATTCCACCAATTAGCCGCAATAGTGTTGATTTTCCAGCGCCATTTCGCCCAATTAATCCGACACTAATATTTTGAGGAATGTCTAAATTAATATCCTCTAAAACCCATTTACTGCCGTGATGGTTATGATAGCGTTTATACAGGTTCTCTATTTTGATCACTTACGTTTCAACCTCGCTTCAAACCGTATATGTAAGAGTAATCCTGTAGCAATTAAGATCAGTATCCAATTCCAAAGATAAAGAACACTAACTCCTGCAACCTTCTTATATTCATAAAAAAAACTACCGCGTAATGCTTCTAACCCATGAACAATAGGATTCCACATTAAGTACTCTAGTAAAGTGTGGGGTAAAAAATTAAGAGGAATAATCACACCAGAAATTAACAGCAGGGGCATTGAGATTATTTTCACAATCCGGCCAACTTCCGGTACCAGACCCGATAAGGCAGATAACACAAGTCCTGCACCCACCCCCAGCAACCATAGCGAAGACCAATAAAACAGCGCCCGTAACGGCTCATCTGGAAAAAGATCAATTCCAAGCAAGATACCTATCATAATAAAAAGTATGAAGATAAAAGTTCTAATCATACCCTCTAGATAGCAACGAATAATAACCGGATCGACAGGTTTAACTTGCCTGTAAGCATAAAGCGCTCGATTTGCATCAACGGCACCAATCGGACGCATCATGCTCTCTCTCACTAAAAAGAATCCAAACAGGCCAAGAACTAACCAAGGCACAAATTCAGCACCAACAATATGTTTGCTTCGCCCAAAAACCACGGTTCTTATAGAGACCATAATGACAATAAAAGCGATAGGTTCAAGTAACATCCAAAACCATGCCATACGATCCATTGTTGTGCGAGCCAACACTTCACGTAAAAACAAGGCGTGCCAAACAGCACGCGTTACCTGCCAAGGTGTTCGAGGGGATAACAATGACCTACTCCATTAGATATTAAGATTCATCCACATAATAAAACTTAGAACTCAGTGCTATTATTAAAAAGCAGATTAAAGATCTGTAACCACCTTAGTGGCTACCGCAATTTGATACAATATCTGTGTAATGCTTGTGGCTAACTGAAGGTTTTTAGTAGGTACCGCAGGCAAGACTAAAATCTCATCACCTGCTCTTAACGCGACATCATCTGCATCTCTAACCTCACCATTTTTTCTTACGATAAGGATTTTTTCATCATCGGCGTGCTGGCTAAAGCCTCCAGCACCTTCGATATAATCTGTTACAGACTTTCTTGGATCATATACAACAGACTGAGGTACAAGTACTTCGCCACTGATTAAAAGGGAATCAGATTTTTCGGGGATTGTAATCACATCACCATCTTGTAAACGAATGTTTGCAATATGATCATTCGATGCAACAACTAACCGGCCACTAGGCTCAGCTTTTGATGCACGTGCAATAAACTGTGTAATTAATTTAGCCTCTTCAACACGAATACTTGCTTCTTGAGACGTTGAAGATGAAGCACCTAAATAGGTCGATTCTAATCGTTTTAAACTCTCTTCCAACGATTCTTTTTGTCGCTGGGCAACACTTTCTCGACGCATCGATATACTTGCTGTATCAGTGATATTTTCTGGCACAGCAATCGAATCAAGAAAGTCTTGTAACATGATATCGCGCGGTAGCGAGTAATGGGATGGCCCATAAAAACTCCCCTCTAACGCAACAATAATCGTATCAAAACGCTTGTCGATACTAAGAACAACCTCATCGCCATTGTGCAACGGCTGTTTAACAAATTCATCAAGCGACAAGTACCCCGTTAACGGCCCATCATTCCGATCGCCACGCAACAGCGCATGTGATACGCCGGCCTTCATATGAGCGAGCTTTAACAAAGTACTGCCAAGCATTTCACCTTTTATCAACTCATAACGATAGGAGCGCTCAACATCACCGCTTACGACCACTGAAGCCTGACGTTCACCCACAACAAGCGTGTCACCATCTCTAAATTGAGGCCGAGCCAACTCTCCATTTAACAAAAAATCGTAAAGATCAATCGTCTCAATGGTTTTACCGTGCCGAATAACTTTTATTGCACGGTATGTACCCATATTTTCATCAATACCTCCCGCTTGATTCAGGAAGAAAATAGCAGAGTCATTAGGAGTACCTGCGTAGCGCCCTGGCCGAGGCACAAAACCTGTTACAAAAACACCTACCGGCTGAACGCCCTGCACTTGTGTATAAACATTTACACTTTCAGGGTAAATTGAGCGAACAGCTCCTCGAATACGCGAATCAAGACCTTTATGGTTTAAGCCCTGCACTTTAACAGGACCAATTGAAGGAATAAAAACATTACCACGCGCATCCACAGGTAAAACACGTTCCATTTCAACCGCTCCCCAGATACGGAGAATAACTTGATCACCCGGTGTTATTTTATAGTCAGAGTTTAAACCGTCAGCACGTAAGCCACTAAAACCACCATCAAACAGTTGACTACCAAACGGCTTAACCGCTTCTATTGCACTAGGTTCTACAGCTAACTGCCCATAATTATTGGGTTGCCAATCAACATTGCCTCGTACCAGCTCATCAGTTCCCCCACTCATCAACGACTGAACAGCCGGATCTAGAGCACCTGCACTTTCGATGGCCGCATTGGCCACTCCGCATAACATTAAAGAGATGCCTGCAAGTAAACTTTTATTTATAAATGAGTATTTTTTAAAAAGGATCATGAAAAATTCCATTTAAGGTTGTACTAATGGCTATTTAAAATAGGGGAAGGAAAAATCTATATCAGATTGTCGCTCGCGTTAATACCCAATGACCTGATTCAGATCGGCAAGCCACATAACGCTCACCCTGCAAATTGTCATCAATATCGGCTTTACGGCAAAAACGACCACTCGCAGCAAAATAAGTTGGACCAACAATGAGAGTTTGACCTTCCATTGACCCTGAAGAGATAACAATGGACATATCCTGAGATGTCGTTGTCAGAATTTCGCTCACATCAATAGGTAAAATATTATCCGCATCAGCATTTAATAACGGTGCCTCGTCACTAAACATCTTTATTGATTGAGGCGAACAGGCGGCTAACGACGTGACTAAAAAACATACACATGCAGTGTTCACAAGTCGAGAAAACTTAGACTTCATAGAATGACTATCCATAGTAATAATATTCATAGGCGGAATAATACAACATATTCGCACCAACATCACATAGATTACACTGACAAAATTTCCATATACTTATATTGTAGTGGCATAGTGAATTTGGCCACCTGATTAGAGGTGATATGATCGCCTCCTGGCTACACAGGTGACACTATGACAAAACCAAAACGACCTAACTTCAGCCCTGAATTCCGTCTTGAATCCGCTCAGCTTGTCGTGGACCAGGGCTATAAAGTACGAGAAGCCGCTGAAGCTATGGGAGTGGGTAAATCAACCATGGACAAGTGGGTTCGACAGCTTCGGGCGGAGCGTAAAGGTGAAACACCAAAAGCCACACCGTTACAGAAGAACAGCGTCGTATTCGAGAGCTGGAAAAACAGGTGAAGCAGCTTGAGATGGAAAAAGAGATATTAAAAAAGGCTTCAGCTCTCTTGATGTCCGACGAGCTGAAAGGTTTGCGGTAATACGCCGACTTCAAGGGAGCTATTCAGCAACACGATTATGCCATCTCTTCGGTGTGCATCGTAGCAGTTATAAGTATTGGCGGGATTATGCCAAAGGCGAAAACCCTGCCCGTATTCTTTTGAAAGAGAAAGTCAGAGAGGTCTTCAGTATTAGCGAGGGTTCAGCAGGTGCACGAAGTGTAGCAGCTATGGTAACGCTCTCGGGTACACCGCTCAGTCGTTATGTTGCGGGCAAACTGATGTCAGAGTTACAACTGTTTAGTTGCCAGCAACCCAAGCACCGTTACAGAAAAGCAACACAAGAGCATCCTGTTGCACCCAATCTGTTGGCAAGGCAATTTAAGGCCACGGCTCCGAACCAGGTATGGTGTGGCGATATTACTTATATCTGGACGGGGCGGCGTTGGGCCTATCTGGCAGTCGTACTGGACTTATATGCTCGTAAACCTGTTGGTTGGGCTTTTTCTCTGAGCCCTGATAGCGACCTGACAGGCAAAGCACTAACGATGGCCTTTGAATTAAGAGGTAGACCAGAAGGACTGCTGTTCCATTCAGATCAGGGCTGTCAGTACACCAGTGTGAAGTTCCGTAGGCTTCTGTGGCGACACAAGATAAAGCAGAGCATGAGCCGACGTGGCAATTGTTGGGATAATGCTCCTATGGAGCGTTTCTTTCGCAGCTTGAAGGCTGAATGGGTTCCAGAGGTAGGCTACTGTTCAATAACTGAAGCCAGAAACTCAATCACTGATTACATCGTTGGGTATTACAGCCAGCAAAGGCCGCATCAGCATAACGGAATGTTGCTACCTAATCTGGCAGAAGAAAGATACTGGAATGACTACAAAGTGGTGGTCAGTTTTACTTGACCACTACATTATTACCCTCAGAACTTTTAAACACCTACGCTACATTTCATCTATCCAAGCCGGCTTTTTTATACCTATTCGCTTTATTCTGCATCTTTTATGCTTTGTGCCGATGCACAAAACTAAAGCAAAATCCGCCTTAATATTTGTATTTATGCCGAAGATATTTCACTGGATGAGCAACATAATAATCCAAACATTACATAACACTTCAGGTAAAAGTACCCATGAGAAGAACCAAAATAGTAGCCACATTAGGTCCCTCATCTGATTCTCAAGAAATCATAGATAGCCTGATTAGAAAAGGAGTTGACGTTGTCCGTCTAAACTTTTCTCATGGTTCAACAAGTGATCATATAGCACGTGCTAACCGTGTTAGAGCAGCCGCACAAAAGGCCAATAAATATGTTGCGATATTAGGAGATCTTCAAGGCCCCAAAATTCGTATCGCTCGCTTTATAGAGGAATCAATTATCTTGCGTGAAGGGCAAAAATTCACGCTTGATAGCGAACATGATGAATACGCAGGCGATAACACAATTGTAGGTTTAGATTACAAATCGCTTGGTCAAGACTGCTTCGCAGGTGATGTTCTATTGCTAGACGATGGCCGCCTTACCATGAAGATTGATGTTGTAGATGGCCCTCGTATTCATTGCACCGTTTTACAGGGCGGAAAGCTATCCAACAATAAAGGCATTAATCGTCAAGGTGGTGGCCTGTCTGCTGAAGCACTGACACCCAAAGACAAATTAGATCTTAAAGCCGCCGTGGAAATTGGGGTCGACTACCTCGCAGTATCTTTCCCAAGAGACGCAGCAGACATGGAATATGCACGCTCTTTATTAAACAAAACTGAGAGTAAAGCTCACCTAATCGCAAAGATAGAACGAGCAGAAACGGTTAGTAACCCTGAGATATTAGACGGCATTATAAAAGCCTCTGATGGCGTCATGGTTGCGCGTGGCGACTTAGGCGTCGAAATTGGAGACGCCGAACTAATTGGCGTGCAAAAACACATCATCAAGCGTGCTAGACAACTTAATCGCGTCGTGATTACTGCAACGCAGATGATGGAATCCATGATTCAAAGCCCGATGCCAACACGAGCAGAAGTATTTGATGTGGCCAATGCCGTATTAGATGGGACCGATGCCGTCATGTTATCAGCAGAAACAGCTGTCGGTGCTTATCCAATTGAAACGGTTGAAGCTATGGTTCGGGTGATTAAAGGCGCAGAAAGCCAGCCGCAAACACGTAAATCAGGCCACCGTATCCACCAATGCTTTAGCCAAATTGATGAAACTATTGGCCTCGCCGCTATGTACGCGGCTAACCACTTGGGCGGCGTTAAAGCGATCATTTCCATGACCGAAACAGGCGCGACTCCTTTATTAATGTCTCGTATCCGCTCAGGGCTGCCTATTTTTGCACTTAGCCCACATACACAGACACTCAATCGTTCTGCCATTTTCCGTGGCGTTACACCACTCTACTTCGATGCTTCCGATATACCAAACAGTGAAATAAATCAGTATGCCGTTGCACAGCTACTTGCAGCAGGAACAGTACAAGAAGGTGATCTCATAATGATCACAAAAGGTGATTACATCAACGTTCACGGCGGAACAAACACATTAAAAATCATCCGCGTTGGGCAAGCTATCCACTGATTCTCAGGTATCAAAACAATGAAAAAAACAGTTCACACCAAAGAAGAGCATTGGCCAAGAGACTTTGATTTTCGCGAAGAAGTCGCCGAGCAAAAAGAAATGATATTACCTCAACCAAAACCAAGCGAGCTAAAAGATCATGAGCACGATTAAACGAATTATAGGCCGAGAAATTTTAGACTCTCGTGGTAACCCTACTGTCGAAGCCGAAGTTGAACTAGCCTCTGGGATCAAAGCTATTGCATGTGCTCCATCAGGAGCATCAACAGGCTCTCGTGAAGCGCTTGAACTTCGTGATAAGGAGCCAGCTCGCTATTTGGGTAAAGGGGTTTTAAAAGCGGTTAGCAATATTAACGATGTCATTAACCATGCTTTGATAGGCATGGATGCTTTTGATCAGGCAGTCATTGATCAAAAACTTATCGCTCTTGATGGCACTGAAAATAAGGCTTTGTTAGGCGCTAACGCGACTCTTGCTTGCTCATTGGCCGTTGCTAAAGCGGCAGCATTAGAGAAGCAACTCCCTCTATATGCATACATCGCCAAACTTAACGGCACTTCAGGACAATACAGTATGCCCGTTCCAATGATGAATATCCTCAATGGTGGAGAACATGCTGATAACAATATTGATATTCAAGAATTTATGGTTCAGCCGCTCAACTTTGACAGTTTCAGTGAAGCCCTCCGGTGCGGTGTGGAAATTTTCCACCATCTTAAAAAAGTATTACATGAGAAAGGTTTAAACACTGCTGTTGGAGATGAAGGAGGATTTGCACCGAGTCTAGAAAGTAACGCTCAGGCATTGGACATCATCTCAGTAGCCATCGCTAATGCAGGCTACAAATTGGGTGAGGACGTAACTCTGGCGTTAGATTGTGCAGCTTCTGAGTTATTCTCGGAGGGTGAATATCACCTCAAAGGCGAAGGTAGATCCTTTGATTCAGAGCACTTCGCAAATTATCTGGACAACCTCTGCCAACAGTACCCCATTCGGTCAATAGAAGATGGAATGGACGAGTCTGATTGGGAGGGTTGGTCTCATCTCACGAAACAAATTGGTGATCATCAACAGCTGGTTGGTGACGATTTATTTGTCACTAACAGTCAAATTTTACAGAAAGGCATTAGCTGTAATGTTGGTAACGCCATTCTCATCAAGTTCAATCAAATCGGCACTTTAAGCGAAACACTAGATGCGATCCAACTCGCTAAATCTGCTGGCTATGGTGTGATTATTTCCCATCGTTCAGGTGAAACAGAAGACACCACTATTGCCGATTTAGCTGTAGGTACCTCAGCAGGACAAATCAAAACGGGATCACTTTGCCGTTCTGACAGGGTTGCCAAATACAACCAGTTACTTCGAATAGAAGCTGAACTGGGCAAACAAGCCCCCTATCCAGGTAAGCAGTTTATTTAAACCTAATTCACTCCACCTCAAACAAATAAAAAACGAGGGATTTACTATGAAAATCATGCACCGTGCGATCATCGGTACAACTTCGTTAGCAGCGTCTATTTCTGTGGCTAATGTAGCTATGGCTGAAGATAAGGTTTTACTTAAAACACCTATTGCTTTCTCAACCAATCTACCCGTATTAGGTTCGCCTATTGTTACAGTATCTGAGCGCCTAAATAAACTCAGTAACGGCACCATTAAAATACAAGAATCCCCGAGCCTTCTTCGACTTCATATCATTTAGAGTATGAATAGCTTTAACTAGCCTATATCTTCAATACACGAAAAATCCCTAATCAGATATATTGAACTTTACATCCCAACATTGCCCAGCCTACCATTAAAAATGGCTGCCTTGCGATAAATGACATAAAGAGGTTTATCAAATGGATTTCGGTAATAATTTTAACAATACACAAATAAAAACTAATGGTGCAGAAATAAATTTAGTTCATGGAGGTTCAGGCTATCCATTATTATTACTACACGGTTACCCACAAACACATGCAATTTGGCATCAAGTAGCCCCTAGCCTAACCGACAATTTCCACGTTATCTGTCCCGATTTAAGAGGATATGGAGATAGCTCCAAACCCGAAAGTACCTCTGACCACTCTCCTTATTCAAAGCGAGTAATGGCGCAAGATATGATTGAAGTTATGGACGCCCTAGGATATGACCAATTTTTTGTAGCTGGCCATGATAGAGGGGCTAGAGTGACACATCGAATGGCACTGGACTATCCAGACAGGATAAAAAAAGCATGTGTTATGGATATTGCTCCCACTCATCATATGTTCAATACAACCGATCAAAGCTTTGCTACAGGGTATTATCATTGGTTCTTTCTGATTCAACCCGACGGTTTACCGGAGCGAATGATAAATGCAGACCCTGCTTATTATCTTACTGAAAAACTTAAACGCTGGAGTGCCCCAGATGCAACGTTCTCAGATGAGGCAGTAGCTGAATATATCCGTTGCTTTAGTATGCCTCAAACTATACATGCTTCATGTGAAGACTATCGAGCCGCTGCGACTATTGATTTAACTCATGATGAAGAAGATTCGAATAAAAAAATAGAATGTCCCTTATTAGTGTTGTGGGGTTCTAAGGGATTCGTAAACCGGAATTACAATGTTCTTCAAACATGGCAAGAACGAGCAAAACATGTGGAAGGAAAGGCTTTAGATTGCGGCCATTTCCTACCTGAAGAAGCCCCTTCAGCCCTGATCGATGAATTACTTCTTTTCTTCAAATAATATGTTCTTATGTAGTATTAGCCGGAACTAATGGTACGGCTAATACTAGGGAACCTGCGAACAAGTCTCTGCGGCTTCTGCAAGCGCCTGAAACAGCCAGATTATAGGCGCAGGCCTTGCCCTACGGGGCTTTCAGCTTGGCCCGCACTCCGTGTTGTGACTTTTTGCAAGGTCTAGACATTGCGGCAAAGCCACGCCTTGATTGCGAACCAAGCTGAAAGCCAGAAGCTCGCAAGGACTTATTCGCAGGTTCCCTAGACTGAACACAAACCGGTCATGCTTGAGTCTAAGAAATACAACTGTGCGTACCTATGCGAGTCAGGTTAAATGATCGAAGATATCATCAATCAACTCGTTAATTGCCTCATCACCGTCATTGGCACGGCCGTACACTCGCAGGCCCATCAACTGAACCTGGATTGTTCGAGCTAAACGATACGGGGCTTTGCTGGAATCAATTTCTCCCTGTTCCTGAGCCTCGATCAAAACTTCCATAAAAGCTTGCTCCATCTCTTTGAAAAGACCTTTAGCCTGCTCTAGAAGATCTTCATTTTCACCAGTCAGTTCCGAAATCGTTTTTACCAGCATACAGATACCGCTAGGGGCTTTATCTCGGCAGCCGACCACCGCATCTCGGATAAATAACTTCAATCCCTCCAAAGGTGACGAAGCCTCTTGGACACAGGCCTTAAGCCGAGCCTTGCTAGAGTCTGCGTAATGCTGAAGGCTTTCTTGGAATAGCCCCTCTTTACTCCCAAAGCTCGCGTAGATGCTGCCCGGGCGCATATCCATGGCTTGCTGAATGTTACGCATAGACGTGGCATGAAAACCCTTTTCCCAGAACAGGTCCGTTGCCTTTTGAATTGCATCTTGGCGATCGTGCTTTGCAGTTGACATGAATAATCCTCTTGAACAATTGTTCAATCTTAGCTTGAACGACCGTTCATGACTAGTTACTATTAAAAACACGGGGCTTATGATCCCTCCAATAATTAGCTATCACACAAGGGACAACATGGCTTCCAAAACACAAATTGCAGAAAAATTTACTCTCGCTTTTTATGAGAAAAAATGGCCCGGCGAGCTATGCAGCGAGTTGAAATGCCTAAGCATTCAAGAAGCTTATGAAGTACAGGACCTGATTGTTGCGCAACATGAAAAGAAAAGTGAATCAGTAGTTGGATATAAAGTAGGTTGCACGAGTGACCCTATCCGGCAGCAATTTGGACTGACAGAGCCTATCAGCGGAAGAATGTTCTCACCTTACATTTATCCCAGCGGAACGACACTCTCTCATAGCCGATATGTTAACTGCGCTATAGAACCTGAATTGGTGATTAAATTTAAACACGAAATCAGCGGTCAAGATCTTGATTATGAAACGATCATCAATGCGATCGACTGGGTCAGTTGCGGTATCGAAATCCATAATTTTAAATTCTGGCACATGCCTCCCAGTTCGCAGGAGCTTATCTGTAGTGGAGGAATCTGGGCTGGTTTGGTAATCGGTGAGGATAAAGTTAGCCCTGAGGGGCTAAGGTTTGATCGGGAGCTGTTTCAGGTCTATAGGAATGATCAACTAGTTTGTGGTGCACAGGCTCGGGATATTATGGATGGTGGTCCGCTTAAATCCTTACGCTGGCTGATTAATTTTTTAAATGTACAAGGTAAGGTGCTGCCAGCTGGTAGCATCGTTATTCCGGGTTCTCCAACGCCTCTAGTAGAGGTAGCCGCTGGAGAGCACATCACAGTCAAAATTGATGGTGTAGGACAAGTAAGGGCTTCATTTACAGATTAGAAGACCGAGGGTGCTCTAGCAGGAGGCTGTCTTGGTCACGGCAATAAAAGGGTATACGGATTTAATGGTTGATGGGGCACCTTCACCCCATCAATCTGATACCACCCTCAGATGGTTGATAGATCGACTCCGTAGTTGAGTTCCTCTGCGAAGTCCGGCAGTCCGTAACCGATGGTTTTCTTGTAGAAAGGAGAGACCTTCGCAGTCGGTGCCTTCTTCTTGTGCTTCGTGGTGTAGAGCATTCGTGCCCGCATCACCTCGAAGGAGTAACCGCGCCCTTCACGGTTCTTGTCCTTGGCCAGTCGGTTGATGGACTCCGTGTAAGCGTTGGTGACGGGCATGTCCGTCTCGAAGTAGGTCATGGTCTCTTCGCGCCAGTTTCCCACTGCCCTGACCAGATCGCTCCAGACTTCCTTTTGGCCCTTCGGGATGGTGGCTATCCACTCGTCCAGGGCGGCTTCTGCCTGGAGCCGTGTGGTGGCGTCCCAGATGCCGTAGAAGCGCTCCTTGTGCTCGTAGGCGGCCAGCAGTTGCGGGAACGCGCCTGTCCAGGTCTCCATGATGAGGCGCTCCCGGTCTGAGACTTCGTGAGCGCGTTTCAGCAGGATTTTCCGGTCTCCCTTGAGAGTCCGGCTCTGGGACGGTTTCAGCTCCTTTCTGAGGCCCTTGCGCACTTTCTCTAGGGCATCGTTGGCCATGCGCACCACATGGAACTTATCGACCACGATACGGGCCTGGGGCAGCACAGCCTTGACCGCTGCCCGGTAGGGGTTCCACATGTCCATGCTGACGATCTCGACCTTGGGGTTCTGGGGACATTCCGTCCTGAAGTGACACTTATCGCTGTAGCCCTTACATCATAAGGCCTACAGCGGGGCCCTAATTTTCAAAATCGCTGTAAAATTCAATTCATAGTAGTATTTGGGGTTTGCGAGAAGCCCATGTCTTACAAAGAACGCCTGACGATACTCCATGAAGCAGAAATAAACGATTTATATTGTCTTCCCAGCCTGTCATTGGAAGAAAAACGTGTCAGCTTTGCCCTGAATGACCTAGAACTGGATGTTATTAAATCCTTCAGAAATCGTAATCATAAATGCTATGCCATTGCTTTACTGGGCTACTTTAAGATCAAGCCCATACAGCTCAATCCTGCTTACAAGGAATTGAAGGAAGACTTAGCCTTTATTGCTGAAGAATATTTCCCTAGATTTAAAGTCCCTCGCTTCAGTATTAGCAGTAAGCAGAAAACACGCATCTACGACAAGATTCTTAGCCTGTTGAACTTTGAAGTATGGGAAGTAGAGCAACATCAGGATCCTCTCAGATATTATTTACAACAGATTGCCAAATCCTGGATTGATCCACGCTTTTTATTTGATGCCTGCACCGAGTATCTGGCTCGAAATCATATAACTATCCCGAAATATACCGTACTTCAGCGGATTATCAGTCAGGTAATTAAGCAGGAACGCAAACGGCTTTCTGACACATTAACAACAGTCATATCGAATGAATTATCTTCTGATCTGGGTGATTTAATCGATGGGGAAAGCACGCTAACGGTTAAAGAACTTAAGCAGGCAGCCAAAAGTTTTAATGCCCCCGAATTGGGAAAAGAATTGAACGTCAACAAGCTCATTCAGCCTTGGATGAATGAAGTAAATCAAGTTGTATCTGCTTTGTCACTATCGCAACAGAACCAGCTTCACTATGCGACGATGGTCGATTACTATTCCATTACCAAACTGAAACGCTTCGATCGATCTACCCAGCAACTCTATTTACTTTGTTATCTTCAAGAACGAGCACAAATCAATATTGAGCGTTTGGCCGATGGCTTTATCTACCATGTTCGAAAATTGCGTGAAAAGGCAAAAGCGTATGCTAAGGAGATGGCCTATAAAGACTGGGAAGGTGCGGCAGCAAATATCAGTAAAGCAGCCGAATTACTATATTTTTTTATTGACGATACCATTGATGATCAAGTGTCATTTAAACAAATAAAACAACGGGTACAAAACTTACTTGGAGCACGGGAAATAGAATCACTGTGCCTGTATCTGAAAAAGCAAAAACGCACGAAAAATGATTATATTTGGGAATATTATGATCAACATCAGGATCTGATTCGGCAGTTGATACGCCCCATCTTTTTATGTCTGACGTTTGAAGGGTCAGACAATACGCAGGCATTAGCAGCACAACTAAATGGAATGCAAAAGGAGTTGTTAGATACCGGGCAGTTGGAGTCTGCAGACCGGCGATTAATTTTGTCCAAACATCAATTGTATGTGATCGATGCGGATAACAAAGTAGTCTCTGAACGTTACGAGATCATGCTGTATTTAGTAGCCCAAAATAAGCTGGATGGTCAACTTTTTATACCCACGGCCATCAAATATCGCGCATTACACGATGATCTGGTTGGGGATATCCCTTGGGAAGAGAAAGACAAATTACTCAAAGACTCCCTGTTAGACAGTATGAATACCAATCCTGCCCAGCTGGTCAAGTCAATGGAACAAGAGATGAGCGATAAGCTGCAGCGGGTCTGCCAGCGTATTGATGAAGGCGACAATCGAAATGTGATATTACGTAATCGTTCGGGTAAAACCCAATGGCGGCTGCCGTATTCCGGTGCTAAAACTGCGCTAAACAATCCTTTTTTTGATCGCATGAAACCCATCAACGTTGCTGACGTATTACGCTTCGTTCACCAGGAGACAGATTTTTTAAAGTACTTTGAGCATGTTCGTCAGGTACAGTCTGGGCAGAGTGATCATCTGAATGATTTATTGGCGGCCCTCATTGGCAATGGAACGTATTACGGCTTACATGGTATGGCCAGCATCTCTGATCGTTCATACGACCATTTGCGCACAGTACAAGCCAATTATTTGCGACCAGAAACGCTAAACCTCGGCAATGATGCCATTAACGATGCAACAGCAAAATTATCAATCTTCAAGCATTACAATATCCAAGAAGGACTCATTCATGCCAGTGCCGATGGGCAGAAATTCGAATCACGGTTAGATACTTTTAAAACCCGTTATTCATCGAAATATTTTGGCACAAACAAAGGACTGACATCGATGAACCTGATTGCCAATCATGTGGCATTGAATGCCCGAATTATCGGTGCTAATGAACATGAATCACACTTTATTTTGGATCTGCTTCATAACAACACCTCTGAAATTAAGCCGGATATATTGTCAACGGATACACACGGGGTTAATCATGTGAACTTTGCCTTGCTGAACCTGTTTGGCTATACCTTTGCGCCGCGCTATGCTCAGTTTGGAACGGTGATATCAGACCTTTTTGATGTGAGTGAGGGAGACGATAATAAGACGACGCTCTCATTGAAAAAGCCTATCAATACAGCACTAATTATCGATGAGTGGGATACTATTCAACGCATTATTATATCGCTGCAGCAAAAGACGATAACGCAGGCAACACTTGTTAGAAAGCTGTCTGGCTATAGTCAAAACCATCCCTTGCTGAAAGCTTTAACTGAGTACAACCGTATGCTCAAGGCCATGTACTTACTGGATTATATTGATGATGCCAGCTTAAGAGCTTATGTGCAGCGAGCATTGAATCGCGGAGAGGCTTATCATCAACTACGCCGTGCCATTGCTCATGTGAATGGTAATCGATTCAGAGGGAAATCAGACGACGAAATCGTTTTGTGGAATGAATGCGCTAGGCTGTTAACCAACGCCATTATTTATTTTAACTCGCTGATACTGACGCGATTACTCGAGCATTTTGAAGCGGAAGGTGACGATAAGAAGCTCGAAATCATCAAGCAGGTTTCACCAGTGGCCTGGCACAACATCAATTTGAACGGGACTTATAGCTTTAGCTTTGAACAAAATACACTCAATTTGGATGAGATTATGCAATCAATCGTGCAGAATGAAAATTAAGGTGCCTCTGTAGGCCTTATGAGGCGAGGGCTATAGCAATAAGTGTCACTTCAGGACGGAATGTCCCCAGAACCCCATAGAGCTATTTAATGCAGGTATGTGCAAATCATAAACAAATACTTATAATTTTCGAAACGTTTAACAAGGAAAGTTTATGTTGGAATTATTTCTCAGTTTCATTATCTCTTTATCCCTTTTTCTTAATGATATTACATATTTTTTTAAAGCTCCTACTGGCCAGATAACAGAATATGGAATATATGAAGAACATCCTGATGATGTCCTGAAAACTGTACAAAACTCGAGTACAACCAATCCATCTACAAAACTACACAGTCTTGAACCTGTACTCATGGAATACACTCGTAAAATAGCTATTGAGGAGAGCGTATCTTTCGGGTTTGATTACGAACTGCATAATTTACCAAATGGTGATGTTGAGTTTGAATGGCAAGTCACACACCCTGAAATGGTTAAAGCAGATGGAAGCTCATCTACCGATTATACATATACACGTAAGCACAATATGAAAGATCACAGTTATTACGGATATTCAGCTTATACATTGGAAGAACCTTATGAATTGGTCGCTGGAGAATGGACATTCAGTTATAGCTATAAGGGTAAGGAACTTCTGAAACAAAGTTTTGTTACATATTGGGAGTCATCTGCTAAGCAATGATTAAATATTAAAATCAGCGAATAAGAGCATCCGCAAAGCGGTATCGATAACCAGACTTCATAGTTGTATTAATCAGTAATACAAACGCCTGCCATTGTTGCTGGTCATCCTGATAATATCCGGCGTAGCTGTGATTATCCCAAAACGTGCCAGTTTTAGCCTGGATACGATCTCCCCGGGATGGCAACAGATACGCCCAGTCGCGAAAACGTTCCAGAACAGCCATCAGCTGACGCGGCGTTAACTTGTTCTGCCGTGACAGACCTGCACCGTCACTGACATTAAAATTCTGCCAGCCAAACGCAGTTTCCAGCTGTTGCATTGCATACAGCTGTGAAGCTTCAATACTCACTTCGCCATCCGGTAATAACAGAAATAACTGATTCGCAATGAAGTTATTGGAATACTTGAGCATGCCAACGAGTAAATCTTCGAGAGTACGTGAGCTTTTATGGCTATAAATCTGCTCAACTGCGCTGTTTAAAGGCATGATAGTTAATGGCAGCTGACGCTCAAATACTAACGCTGAAAATACTTCTCCGAAGTATTGAGCAGACATATTTCGGCCACCGGGCAGCGCAATGCGACGCTCACCGCTTTGCTTATCAATTGGGATATCATCGGCTAAATCAACGGCTAAAGGTGTTAGCGGAGTTTGAGCTTCGCCCGGCTGAAGAGATCCATTTCTAAACCGTACGGCGGCAGTATTAAAATTGATCGCCAGCGCAGCGTTCCCGGCATCATATGGGTTGTCGCTCTTATTGCGACCATCTAAACGCAACTCAGGAAAAAAACTGTTATCCAGATGAATACTGGTAATTGTGCTTAAATCAGTTCGCGCACCCAGTTGTATTTTTATTAACTCGATTTCTTCTGAGGTGATAAACGGATCACCCAGCCCTTTAACCCAGAGCGTATTACCATCGCGATAGAACTCCGTTGCAAAACGGTGTCCCAGCCCCCAACGCTGAATAGCCAGCCAGGCTGTAACAATCTTTAAAGTTGATGCCGGCACCAGAGACTTATCAGCCCGCAAAGCCCAGCCGTCGTCCTGATTCTGAACCAACAGTGCTACTTTCGAAATTGGTTTCAGACGGGATAAATGATCCGCCAAAACAGGATTAGGCTGCTGAGCAAAGGTCAGTGTTGAAACCATTAATGCTGCCGTAAAACTCAGCTTTTTAAACCAGTGTCGCATGTATATCTACTCAGTAAATTCTTATATCTGCAGTTAAGTTAAAGATGGAGAAGCTTGTTCCTGCATACCTGCTTTTTTCAGGCCAGCGATTAACAGCAATGAAGCCACAGCCAGCCAGATCATACTGACCCATAACAAACCAGACCAGCTCATACCCGCATCTAACAATACACCAAAGCTAACCGGCCCCAACGCACTGGCAAATACCATACATGCATGAATCAGTGCACGTATTGCGCCTATATGCTCGGTCCCATACAGCTCAACCCAGAGCACACCACTGGCTGGTACATATAAGCCCTGACTGGCGCCCATTAAAGCAAAAAACAGCAGCGATACCATTGGCAGATCTGTCCCTACCATCCAACAACTCGCCAGCAAAGGTAGCAGCATAAAACTGACTATACGCTTAGCGCCCCATCGATCGACGGCGGCACCACCCGCCAGCGACATCACTATACTGCTAACTGAGTATCCAACGATTGTCGCAGCCCAGAATGAAAACTCTATGGACTTGTAGCCTGCTAAGCTCTGCTGATGAAAGAAAAACGCCGTAATAAACATAGAAGGTGCAAACATTGCAGGTGCCATCAACCAGAAGCCTGTATCACGTAATACCTGGCGTCGTCGCCAACCTGAGCTAACAACAGCAACTTCTTGTTCTGCAGAATTCTGCTTAGCAGTTTCTAATTCTGACGAGTCTTGTGCCGAAAAATTTTGTCCTGATAAGACCTGTTCAGAAACCTCATCAGCCGATGGATAGAACCGTTTTAACAGCCATAGTGCTAATAACAGTGCCACCAGCACCTCAAGCCATGCGACGCCCTGCCAGATCTGTCGCCAGCTAAGCCAGCCCAGTAACATCGCGACACTGGCAGGCAATATTGACTCTCCAACAGAAAAACCTAAGCCACAAATGCTCAGGGACATCCCTCTGCGCTGCTTTGCGTAACGGCTTACTGTCGTCAGGCCAACATGACCGGACAGCCCCTGACCGCAGAGTCGTAACAGAAAGAAGCTAGCCCCCAATAACAACAGCGAATCAGCCCCTGTCATTGACCAAGCTGCTATTCCTAACCCCAACATGACACAAGCAGTGTAAAGACGCAGATCAATGCTATCGATTAGCTTGCCAAGATAAATAAGACAAATGGCACTGCAAAGAGTTGCAGCAGAATACAACGCACCTATTTCACCGTGACTCAGATTAAACTCTGTTCGCCAGGCTTCATTAAACAATGAAATGAAATGCGTCTGACCAAAGCTGGATGACAGAGTCAGTACGAAACCGAATAACACGACAGGATAATTCACAATGCGCTTCCTCTTCCCGGTGCCTCAATCGGCTAATGGTAATCGTTAATAAAAGTCAGAAATGACAACCTAGGCAAAAAGCTACGCAGCTAAGCCCTGATTAATAACGCCTGGCCAATAAAGCCTCTTACGAGCTGTTATTAACCCGCCTGATATAACGTCAGCGCGCCTATCGCAATAAAACCAACACCGGCAATATAAGAAAGCATTTTCGGATTGATATAGTCTGATAGCAGACTCCCAGCTAACACTCCTATTGCTGAAGCAACAATCAGAGCCAGTGATGCAGCCAGAAACACTGTCATTTTGCTTACTTCACCATCAGCAGCAAATAACATAGTTGCCAGTTGGGTTTTGTCACCCAATTCAGCAACAAAAACCGCCGCAAAAATTGTCAGGAAAACCTTGTAATCCACACTCACCTTCCATCTAAATCATCAGGCTGTTTTTGCTGCCCGATGCCTGCTCAAAAACACGCACAATACGCCCCCTAACACCAATAAGGAAGCTACAATTAACCGTTCACCAATAGACTCGCTGGCAAAGATTACGCCGCCAATCGCTGCGATCACAGGGACGGTTAGCTGAACCACTGCAGCCTGTACATTCTGAAGTCCAGTTAATGCCATATACCAGATTGCATAACCAAGGCCTGAAGCTATCGCGCCTGATGCAATGGCCAGCATCACACCGCTGCTGTCAAAACGTGCATCAGACAACGTCAACAGCGTCAGCACCGCAATCATTGGTAATGTTTTAATAAAGTTATATGCCGTATCCCTGACTGGCTGTTCTGCTCCACGCCCTTTCAGGGTGTATAAGCCCCAGGCAATTCCCGCAATGGTCATTAATACAAATCCAAGCAACGACGGCTCGGTCAGGCTTGGAAATACCAGATATACAAAACCTACTACAGCCATCATTAATCCTAACCATTCCATAAACTGAAAACGTGCGCCGGCGAACAAACTGATCAGAATCATAGTTAGCTGAACTGAACCAAATAGGATCAAAGCGCCTACACCAGTATCAAGTGTTAAATAGGCATACGAAAAGCCAATTACATAAATAAACAGATAAGCGGCCGCTTTATAGCTACCGCGAAAAGCCTGCCGAAAATGTCCTGCTTCACCCTCTCGCACCTTTGCTACCACAGGTAACAGAATCGCCAGTACGATGATTCCGGATAACAAACGTATGCTGCTAAAGCTCGCGGCATCAATACTTCCTGATGCCAGTGCTAGCCGGGAAAGGACTGAATTACCGGCAAACGCCAACATGGCCAGACTGGTTAACAGTATGATTTTAAGCACAACAGCAGCTCCCGGAATAAGAAAAATCGAAAGACGGCTATTTAAGCAGCTCACTTCCAGCAGCACCAGTCATCCTGTTGTTTATGTTTAATATTTTTCAGTAGCAAACAAGTGACTATAGATAAGTCGCTTTATAGAAGTACCCATATTGTCATACGCAAAGCATCAATCTGACGAATCGTTGCTACAGTTAAGTTCAGCAGTAATACCGTCATCGTTATACAGCGTCCTGCGGCAAGTGAATGTTTCTCTTTCAGGCAAGAGTTGCTCCAGAGAACATCAAATACGACACGACATTCAGCTGCCCGGGTCATCAAGGAAGTGAACCCAATGATCACACAAGCGATTGTACGCAAACCATGCAATGCCATTATTAAAGCGCTGACCACTTCAGATATGGGGCCACCTAATTACCAGGCGGCACTGTCACAGCATACCGCTTACATAGCGGCACTTCGCGACTGCGGCTTGGATGTTATTGAATTACCTGCTGATGAGAGCTTTCCAGACTCAACTTTTGTTGAGGACGTAGCCTTGTTAACACCTCAGTGTGCAATTCTTACCCGGCCAGGTGCGCCAAGTCGTACCGAAGAAGTAGTCACTATGGCACCGGTTATCCAGGAATATTATGAATCTATCGAAATTATCGACGCCCCTGGCATGCTGGATGCAGGCGATATACTACTGGCTGAAGAGCACTATTATATTGGCCTGTCCACCCGCACTAACCGTTCTGGTGCAGAGCAACTGATTAACATACTTGCCCGCTATGGTATGACCGCCTCTATCGTCTGCCTTGATTCTGTCCTGCACCTGAAAACCGGCATAGGATATCTGGATAATGGAGACATTCTTACCAGTGGTGAATTCATAGACAAGCCAGAGTTTACCGCTTTTCACCAGATACCACTGCCCGAAGATGAAGCTGCTGCAGCCAACAGCCTGTATATAAACGGTACTGTGTTAATGCCGGACGGCTACCCAAAAGCCCAGGCGATAATCGAAGCTAAGGGCTACCCTGTAAAAACAATCGATATAAGCGAGTTTGAAAAAATTGACGGCGGTATCAGTTGTCTATCGCTGCGGTTTTAAGGACAGTTCACGGCAGGTGAATTTATGCAACGCATCAAAACGGCTAAGCCCAATATTGACTACCTGGCACTGCAACATCGCCTGCATTGCCTTGTACACGGGCTATTCCTGTTGCTTCTGAGCCTGTCTGTTCAGGCCGACGTGAAACAGCTTACCTTTGCGACCATTGCCAACTCAGTGAATTCACAAATAAGTTTGCAGGTTATGCGTGAAGCCTATAAGAAACTTGATATAGATGTTGATGCAGATTTTTTACCCGCCAGCCGCTCACTAATGATGGCGAGTTATGGTCAGTATGACGGCGAGCTCTATCGCATCGCCGGCATCTCTGAAGACTACCCTCACCTGTTAAAGGTTCCCACCCCGATTAATCAGGTGGAGGTAGTCGCCTTTTGCCGCACAGACGACGATAACAGCATGACGCTTGAGTCACTTAAGGGCTATCGTCTTGGTGTACGCCGAGGTGTACGTTTCAATGTTCACCTGCCACTTGATCACTCAACTCAGGAAGTAGCTAGCAACCAGCAACTTTTCAATATGCTTGAAAAATCCCGCATAGACATTGCTCTGCTTTCACGCTCTAACGGTTTGCAAATTTTAAAAGAAATGGAAGTAACCGATATATCCCCACTCAACCCACCATTGTTAAACCTGGACCTCTATCACTACGTTCATATCCGTCATCAACAGATAATCCCTCATCTTGATCAGATACTGCAGGCTATGCATACCAGTGGGCGTATCAGAGAAATCCGTGAGAATTATCTCGATACGCTTTTTAATTAGAAGTTTTTTGCCGGTCATGTTACGGATTATTTTACCGGTATACGTCGTTCCATATACCTGAAGAAAAGCACCAGAGCACCGGCCATCAGCATATATATAAACGCCAGTAGCAATAAAGGTTCATAGGTCAAAAAAGCATCCTGCCTGACTCGGGTAAATGCGCCATACACATCAATAACTGTAATAGTAGCTACCAGTGGTGTCGCTTTAAGCTGTAAAACAACTTCACCGCCCAGTGTTGGTAGTGCTCTGTGTATCGCTCTTGGCATCCATACCCGACGAAATATCTGCCAGGGCGTAAAACCATAAGCTTTAGCTGCTTCAAGCTCACCTTTTGGTACACCGGCAAAAGCACCACGCATCACTTCAGCTTCATATGCAGCAAAGGATAACGTCAGGCTCAGTAACGCATAGGGCCATGCCTGCCGCAAATACGGCCATAACCAGGAATCACGGATTTCAGGAATAGCCGGAAAAACCGAACCCAGACCGTAATATAACAACCATAACTGCAACAATAATGGAGTTCCGCGAATGACGTTACAAAAAGCTTTAGCGGGAGCTGCCAGAATTGCAGGGCCGGTCACCTGTACGAGCCCAAGAGGTAAAGCCAGCGCAAAACCAATCACCACGCTGGCAACTAATAACCATAGCGTACGCCATAAGCCTTCAAAGATAAGTTCATGATATTCCGGCAACCAGTCCCAGCGCATCTGTGCCGCGCAGATCAATACAATTGCTATTGCGATTGCTGCCATTATTAACCGGTGTAACGCAAAACCTTTATCCGCCGCCCAGGAAAACACCCCTGCGCTCTGCGCTTGTGATTCACCTTCGGTCCCGGACAACGTTCTTTTAGATGATAAGTCATTCATATGCTTTACACCTGATAAATGCCACGGCGGGACCAGCGCTCAATACGACTGATCACATGATTTGAAATAAGAGTCACTAACAGATAAAGCACCCCGGCAGCACAATAAAACAGCATGTAATGCCGTGTAGCACCAGCGGCCTGACGTGTCTCAAGGGTAAGTTCGCTAAATCCAACCACCGCCAGCAGTGCAGTATCTTTAGTTGCGATGAGCCATAGATTAGCCAGCCCGGGAATTGCATACGGCAGCATCGCAGGTAAAGTGATGCGGCGTAAAACCTGCCAGCCAGTAAACCCATAAGCACGGGCTGCTTCGAGCTGCCCCTGGGGAATTGCCAGCACTGCACCGCGGATAACTTCACCACTATAAGCGCCCTGCACGATACCGATAACAAAAATACCTGCAGCCAGACCATTGATATTTACAGGATCTTTACCCAGCCAGAACATCAGCTGATTAATCACATCAGTGCCTGCATAATAAAGCAGTAATATAAGGACTAATTCAGGCACTGCCCGTACGATCGTGGTGTAACAACCGAGAATGTCTTTACTTATGATGCCGCCGTAGAGCTTTCCGCAGGCCGTAAATACACCAAGTAACAAACCCAGTGCATAACCTCCCACTGCAATTTGCAATGAATGCATTAAACCGCGTAATAAGTTACCGCCCCAGCCGGGAGGCTCAAGCGACAACAAGTGAAGGCTGTCGAAAAACGTAGAGAAAATATCCAAACCTGATTCTCCCGAAGGAATCAGTTACCGCACCCTTGTCAGTTCATAACGCCAATGCAATAACGCAGGGCTGCTCAGTGCTTCCTTATAAAGTTAGCAATTCACTTCATGCCAGGTATGTCAGACCCGGTACCCTGATTTTGATTCTTATGATTATTCCGGCAGCACATACATAGAATCTGTACTGCCGGTTTGTTCTCATCAGACACAAACAAAAATTGTTTATATCCGGATACAGCCGCTATTTACCGTATGGATCAAAGGAAAAGTACTTGGCAGAAATTTCCTGATATTTACCACTGTCTCGCAGCGCCAGAATAGCGTCGTTCACTGCCATTCTTAACTTTTCATCGCCTTTACGAATACCCGCACCAACACCTGGCCCAAGGATATCCAGATCACCTGCCACTTCACCTTTTACTTCACAGCAGGCTAGACCTTGCGGCGAATTAACAAAGTCCATCATCGCGATGGAATCAGCCTGTAAGGCATCGATACGACCTGCAACAAGATCCTGATTTGCTTCATCCTGAGTTTGATATTCTTTTACTGAATCGGCCATGTCAGCAAAATGCTTTTGGATATATTTACGATGAATTGTACCGCTCTGAACCCCCAGAATTTTATTCTTCATTGCGTCTGGAGTAGCGTCCATTTCAATACGCTTGTCACCGACAATCACCGCTGGCGTGTTGTAATACTTATCAGAGAAATCGATCACCTTCTGGCGATCCGGCGTAATCGACAGCGAGGCCATAATCATGTCGATCTTTTTACTCTGCAAAGCAGGAATAATACCGTCCCATGAAATCGGTGTTATCTCGCACTCAAGCTTAGCGGTCAAACAAATTGCATCCATCATTTCGACTTCCCATCCCTGCCATTTACCACTGGCATCGGTAAAGGCGAAAGGTGGATAAGGCTCGGCAGCAAGGCCAACTTTTACTGTCTCAGCCTGTGCACCGCCAGCCATAACACCCATAGCTATTGCACTGAAAGTCGCGCCGATCAGACCTGCTTTATTCAGAAACGTCATTGTCATTCTCTCCAGATTTATTATTGTTGTTGCCAGCCCAGTTATCCGCTTGCCAATACAACAGGCATTAGAAGATTACTGCACAGAGCTAATGAACTGCTTTAAGCGTTCGGACTTTGGATTCTCAAAAATATCTTCCGGTGTACCCTGCTCTTCAATCACTCCCTGATGTAAGAACACCACTTTGGTTGCAACTTCACGGGCAAACTTCATTTCATGCGTAACCAGAACCATAGTGCGGCCCTCTTCAGCCAGATCCCGAATAACCTTCAGAACTTCACCGACCAGCTCCGGATCAAGTGCAGATGTCGGCTCATCAAACAGCATTACGCTCGGCTGTATAGCGACTGCACGGGCAATAGCGACCCGTTGCTGCTGCCCGCCGGATAAAAATGCAGGGTAACTTGATTCTTTCTCACTTAAGCCAACTCTTGCGAGTAACTCCCGGGCCCTTGAGGTAGCTTCTGATTTGCTAATACCGTGCACTAGTACCGGTGCCTCTATGAGGTTTTCAAGCAGGGTCATGTGTTGCCAGAGATTGAAGCTTTGAAACACCATTCCCAGACTCGCACGTATGCGGTTCACCTGACGCTGATCTGCCGGTACCGGACCTTCACGGGAAGATTTCATCTGAATAGTTTCGCCATTGACGCGAACGCATCCGGCAGATGGAATTTCAAGCAGGTTAATACATCGCAACAAGGTAGACTTACCTGAGCCGCTACCACCAATGATGGCAATTACATCACCTTTACGGGCTTCAAGATCAACGCCTTTCAGCACCTCTAAGCCATTAAAAGATTTTCGCAGGCCACTGATTGAAATTGCTTCAGTAGCAGCCTGATTTAATCCTTCTGATTCACCAACATTTTCACTCAGTAACATACTTGCACCTCGAAAGTTGTCACAGGATATTATTATTCATTTGTATAACAAGCAATACTCACCAGGCAAATTATTTGCCTGAAGCCCCCTAAAAAAGCTAAAATTCGCTTTACTATTCAGCGATTTAAATGGCTAAAATTAATGACTACAACCCGTCGCCCGTTTCGCCGCGCAAGTGAAGAAGAACGCCGTACCTCGTTAATTGAAGCGACGCAGGAATGCATTGTTCAGGGTGGAATTGCTGCTGTAACAATTCGTCGGGTTGCTGAGTTTGCTGAAGTGACGCCAGGTCTGGTCAGGCATTATTTTCCCGATAAAAATGCCCTGCTCTGTGAAGCACACCGGGCCACAATGTCGAATATGACCCGTTATGCTAAAGACGCTATACATGCTCAGGAAGAACCCGCCCGCGACCGCCTGCGTCTGTTTGTCAGAACCTCGCTTGAAGCACCGGTTATGCAACCGCGTAATCACCAGTTATGGACATCATTTTGTAGTCTGATTAACTCGGTTCCAGAAATTGCAGAAATTCACCGTGAGGCATATCTCGAGTTCCGCGTCGAATGTGAATATCTGGTCCGAGAAGTATTTAATGAGCTACAACAAGAAATATCAGATGATCAGATCGTGCGTTATGCGATTGCAGTTAATGCCCTAATTGACGGCCTCTGGATCGAAGGCTGCCTGGCCATGGATCTGTTTAAGAGCGGAGAGTTAGCTGATCTTGGCGTAAGCTCCGTTGAAAACTTACTTGGCATTAATAACAGTTAATGCCCCCTTTTTTAGTTCAGCCCTTTCTAGACCATTTTATTACTCACTGCTCACGCCTTACTAGCATGCCTACCTTGCATATATAGATCCTCACTAACCGTTTATCTAAGACGCTGATTTCGCTCGTATCGCAAACGGCTTAACGACATAAACCATTTAGCAATGCTCACCTTTTTTCAGTTCGCTGTTCTTAGCCAGTGAAAAATTATTAGATTGTTTTTGTTGCACAAACGTATAACAACGTTAGTATATTGCTACTTAGATGTTATTAAAAACATAATAAAAAATACTAGCACCAATAAATACAATGACTTACGCGTACAACATAAATCATAATATTTATTGTGCTAATAACAATTACAAGGATAGATTTCCTATGTTTACCCGAGCAATTGTAAAACCGCCCTGCGCTGCAATGATTAATGGTCTGACTGGATCGGACCTTGGTTCACCAAATTATGACAACGCTCTCAGGCAGCATTCTGAATATGTAGCAGCATTAAAATCCTGTGGTCTTGATATCATTTCTCTGCCTGCCGACGAAAACTTTCCTGACTCAACCTTTGTTGAAGATGTCGCTCTGATGACCCCAGACTGTGCAATTCTGACTCGCCCTGGTGCAGAAAGCCGAACCGATGAAGTCACAAGTATGGCACCGGTCATTGAAGACTTGTATGAAGCTGTAGAGAGTATTAAAGCTCCAGGTGAGGTTGAAGCCGGTGACATTATGATGGTCGGCCAACACTTCTATATCGGCCTGTCTGCCCGTACTAATCAGAATGGCGCCGAACAAATGATCGCTATACTTGAAAAGTATGGCATGAGCGGATCGATCGTTAGCTTTGAAGAAGTGCTTCACCTCAAAACAGGACTAGGTTATCTGGAAGATAATAACCTGCTGGCAAGCGGTGAATTTCTTAGTAAACCTGAGTTTCAGCAATACAACATAATCGAAGTACCACAGGACGAATCTTATGCGGCAAACAGCATTTGGGTAAACGGTACTGTGATTACACCTGCCGGTTATCCAAAAACCAAAGCGTTGATTGAAGCCGCTGGCTATCCTGTTATATGTGTGGATGTCAGTGAGTTTCGTAAGATTGATGGCGGTCTGAGCTGCCTGTCTCTGCGCTTCTGAAGCATCTTAAACGACCCGTTCGTTCTAATTCCCGTTAATATATATCAAAAGGCCCCTGTACAAGAACTTGTACAGGGGCCTTTTTTAAAGGCTTAATTCAAATCACACTTTCTTTTCGCAACGCTTTACCGACGTGCCAACTGATGCTGCAAGGTTCTGATACGGCTCTCATAATCAGCCTTATCATGATAACAGCCAAAGAAATAACGCCGGCCTGAATAGCCCATACGTCCATGCATACAACGCCAGTTATCAAAAATAAGTGCCATGCCTGGTCGTAGAGGTATCTTCAGCCAGTTAGCCTGATCCATACTGTGGCGGCTATATTCCGCATAAGCTTCATAGAATGCTTCCAGCTGTTTCTCAGGCAGGATGAAAGGCGAGCGATCGTAGTTATTGAACGTTACCTGTACCAGTTCCCCATGTCGGTTCTTGCGGATAACAGGCCTTTCAGCCGCCAGATGTACACCCTCTTCTTTATAATGTCCCGGAACAATAATGTTACACAGAGTATCGTATAGATCAGGCCGCTCAGCTTCGATTTTCCGTGCAATAGCAAAACCATCAACAACTACACTTTCCCCGCCCCGGCCATCAAACTCAATGCAGTTGAACATCTGTAGCCCTGCCGCATTGTAGTAATAAGAAGCATCAGTATGTGGTGCCAGAAAATCAGTGGTATACGCGGTATCATCATGATGCTTTACATCTGTCGACAGTGGCCAGTACGTGCCGAAAATGGTTCGTTGTGCTGGCGCGATACGCTTTGCCAAACGCTCAGTACCCTCTTCAGTTGCTTCCGTACCGGTAACAACACAGAAACCATATTGATCAATTTTCATTAACCAGTTCAGTACACCCTCATCCGATGCCATTACCTCATCAAAAGAGATTGATGGCACCTGATCTGGCATAGAGTCTTTCAGCCAGTATGTTTTACTGTCAGAGCCTGATAACTGATCATCATCAATACACTTTCCCGTTGCTTCCGCTATTCGTTGTACTGATATTGTTGTCTCCTGGCCATCTGACCAGCCAATCTGAATGTTCTGGCCAGCCTCATCCATAGCTGCAATATCAGCTCTGGTATCGGCTGCCAGAGAAAAAGTATCCACCTGGCGCTGCAGTGTTTTTAAATTCTGGCTTATACCGTCGGTTCCATGATCCCGCACCCAAAACCACGGAATAAGCTGATTGGTATCATCACTCCAGATCAGTCTCAAGCCTGATATTTCAGCCGTCGCATGTATGACTTGCGCATGGGCTACCTGCACTGCTTCTGATTGCACAGTTTGTGCCTGATTAGTTTGATACATTGCACCAAGCTCCTTGTTATACGAGTGTATAACAAATATAGTATGGCTAAATTATCCAATGATCAAGCCGCGAATTTTAAAGCTACTGATACCCGCTGCTAAAAACACCCGCTGCAAACATTGCCGAGCTATATAAGGAGATCCTATGTTCCTTTCAGACAACACTGCACCTGCTTGTCCGGAGATATTCACTTTCCTGCAGCAACAGATTCAGGGCACTTTAGATTTACCTTATGGCGATGATGTTTATACAAAAATGCTAAATGAAACCCTGTCTGCAATATTCAATACGGAGGTGTGGGTGTTTCCGGTTCTGACAGGTACTGCTGCTAACTGCCTTGGTTTAGGTCAGCTTTGCGGCAGCCATCAAAGCATCATCTGTCATGAATCCAGTCACCTGGCTGTTTCAGAGGGTACAGCACCTCAGTTATTTACTGGAGGTGCAAGGCTGCACTATAGCGGTGGCGAGATTGACCGCATAAGTCCGCTGATGTTGGCACAGCAGCTTGAAGCTATTCAGTGGAACGATATTCACGGTGTGCCGCCTGCTACGCTGGCTATCACACAGGCAACAGAATTGGGCAGAACTTACAGCCTGGAAGACATGCAACTATTCGGAGATCTCTGCAAGGAATATGGTTTGAACTACTTTGTAGATGGCGCCCGGTTTGCCAACGCACTCGCTGCACATAATTGCCATCCCGCAGAGCTTAGCTGGCGAAAAGGTGTGACAGCAATGACACTGGGCGCAAGTAAAAACGGCGCCTTTAATGTAGAAGCGTTAGTAATATTCGATCCGCAGTATGCAAAAGGCCTGATGGCCAAAGCCAAACGCAGTGGCCATCTTGCTTCAAAAATGCGCTTTCTTTCAGCCCAGTTAATTAGCTATTTCAGTGATGATCTATGGCTTAAAAATGCCCGTCATGCGAACGATATGGCATTTCTGTGCGACCAGCTCCTGAAACAGCGCGATATGAATGCAAAATTCAGTGCGCAGACTAACCAGCTATTTTTGCCTCTATCTGAATTACAGTTTCAACGTGCGCAAGATGTAGGTTTTGAGATGTATCACTGGCCCCTCGAAGATCAGGGAATCGTCCGAGACTATTACCGCTTCGTCACTAACTGGTCGACTCCCCCCGAACAGATAACAGCCTTTGTTGAATCGTTAAACATTCCTGTTAATGAACAGGCCTGACAGAGACTTTTCTAACAGGGCCCTTTTAAGGCCAAAGCGCCAGTGTCAGGGCGATAACCGCAAACCTACACACGTGAAAACCTGCATCTATGAACCAATACATCTGGCTACGTCCGGCAAACTGATAATTAATGCCCATAGATGCAGCTGTTAACCCTACACCTATCAGTACAGATACCATCAGCGCATTACTGATACTTGGGTAAGGCCCCAGCAGAAATGCCAGGGTCAGCGCAGACATAAGTGTAAGCAGAAAAGTACTCAGGTACACCTGCACTGGATTCGCCATGTCTTTTGAAGGATCGACACCGGATTCTTCACACCAGCGCTGCATAAATAATAAAGGTGAATACCACAACGCGCCAAATACAAAACTCAGAATGGTCGCGACTAAAACCCCCAGCCAGTTGAACTCCATCATATGAAACTCCTTAGCGCCTTATTTATTAAAGGTATTACGGCTCTGCAATCAGTGTAGCCAGCAGCGGGTTAATCATCAAAACAGATACAATCAGGCGCTGAATTAATTTTTCTGATACAGGCATACAATTTTTAGTATTTTACCTATGCTCAGATAGCGCATACCTTGTAATCAGCTAATCAGTGATTCCGACACTTCAGCCATGTACGGTTCAGCGGTTTTCTAAGGGTGAAACTTGTACACCGCCAGCGATCTGTGGCTACAAAAATACAATTAAAATTGAGGAGCGTTCCTGAAAATGTCCGATAACAACATCGATATGAAGACCGTGTGGCAACAGGATAAAGACCACTACATTCATCCCTGGACAGATTTTTCTACCTTCAAAGAATCCGGTTCTATGGTGCTGGCCGACAGTGATAACGTCCATGTTAAAGACGGCGACGGCAATGAATACTTAGACGGTATCGGCGGCCTTTGGTGTGTAAACATCGGCTATGCCCGTGAAGAAATGGCCCAGGCAATTGCTGACCAGGTTCGTCAGATTCCTTACTACTCATGCTTCGGCCACCATACAACAGTACCGGCAGCACAACTGGCGGCTAAACTGGCTGAGCTGGCACCGGGTAACCTTAACCACGTTTTCTATGGTTGCGGTGGTTCTGTTGCTAACGATACCGCTGTTCGTATGATTCACTTCTACTTCAACCAGCTAGGTAAGAAGACGAAGAAGAAGATCATTTCACGTATCGACGGATATCACGGCAGCACCTATATGGCGATGTCTATTACGGGTGTTAAGTTTGATCACATCGGTTTTGATATTGAAGATAAGCTGGTTCACCACATTTCCTGCCCTAACCCATACCGTCGCCCGGATGAGCAAAGCCTGGAAGCATTTTGTGATGAAAAAGTGCAGGAACTTGAAGACAAAATTCTTGAGCTTGGACCGGATAACGTTGCAGCATTTTTTGCGGAACCAATTCTGGGTGCTGGCGGCGTAATCGTGCCACCTGAAGGCTACCACCAGAAGACGCTGGCAGTATGTCGCAAGTACGGTGTGCTGTATGTTTCTGATGAAGTAGTAACCGCTTTTGGCCGTCTTGGTCATATGTTTGCTTCAGAAGATGAATTTGGCATCGTGCCAGACATCATTACCTGTGCAAAAGGTCTGACTTCTGGTTATCTGCCTCTGGGTGCCACCATCATTTCTGAAGAAATGTATGAAGTAATCAGCAAGCCACAGGCTGACGGTGCACTATTCACCCACGGATTCACATATTCTGGCCATCCGGTTAGCTGCGCTGCGGGTGTTAAGAACATTGAAATCATGGAACGTGAAAACCTTTGCGGCCACGTTAAAGATATGGGCGCCTACTTCGAAGAACAGGTTAAGAGCCTGATCGACTTACCAATTGTTGGTGATGTCCGTGGCCGTAAATTCATGATGTGCATCGAGAACGTTGCAAACAAAGAGACTAAAGAACTGATCAACCCAGATGCAAAAGTTGGTAACCGCATCGCTGATCACTGTCAGAAACGCGGCTTAATCGTCCGTCCACTGGCGCACATGAATGTTCTGTCACCACCGTTAACGCTGAGCAAAGAAAACGTCGACTTCCTGGTAGCAACGTTGCGTGAATCTATCGAAGCAACCATGGCGGACCTGAAGAGCGAAGGCTTTCTTTAAAACCTGCTGTTAGATTCTGTTTATAGCAATCTAAATGCGTATTCTGCCCTGTAACAGGGGCAGAAACATTTGCGGATAATAGCATTAGCAATTATCCGCAAAGCTCCTGGCCTGACCTTTGATGGGCCAATCATCCTTATCCGTTTTCTCACGTATGGCTATTCTGGTATTGAGAGCATGCCAGTTCCGGGCCATCCGTCGCCATAGTGCAGCACTTTCTCCCAAGTTATGCCTGCATTATGGTTTTATGGAGAGTTTCGGCTCTCCTTTTTTTATTCAGGCGTATTATAAACTGATTCTAAAACAGGCTTTTTAGAAGCGTTTTTTTAGATAAACTTTCAGAGCCTGTGCTGATCAATATAATCCCAGTCAAAACTGAACCCCAGACCCGGAGTCTGCGGCATAGAAATCAGCCCTTCGCATACGGTTATCTTTTCGTTGAACAAAGGCGCGAACCAGTCGACATGTTCTACTGAAATACAATTCGCGGCAGAACCGGCAATGCTCAGGCTTTGCTCAGTAAAGATATGGGTGGATATCGGCGTGTGGTATGTAGCAGCAATCGCCACTGTTTTGCGCATTTCACTCAGGCCACCTATCCGCTGTAAATCAGGCATAAGCACATCAACCGTGCGCTGTTCGAGCATATCTTTCATACCAAAACTGGTGTATTCCGTCTCGCCGCTGGCCAGTGGAATATCAATTGCTTCAAGTACCCGGCGGTGGCCGGCAAAGTCATTCGCAGCAACCGGTTCTTCCAACCAGGTAATGTCGTAGTCGGCAATTTTTCGGGCAAGGTTTATAGCCGTTCGGGGTGTCAGTGACTGGTTAGCATCCGTCAGGATTTCAACACTATCTCCCAGAGACTCACGTAAAGCTTTCACCCGGGATACATCTTCACGCATATCAGGTTTACCCAGTCGCAACTTAACAGCCCTGAAGCCCTGAGCGACAAAGTCATGGGCTTCGGCAATCAGCTCATCAACAGATGCACTCAGCCACAAACCGCTACTGGCGTAGGTTTTAACTTCATCCCGGGAGGCACCAAACAACTGATACAGCGGTAACCCCGCCCTTTTACCAACGATATCCCAAAGCGCAGTATCAATGGCTGACATGGCGGATACAGTCACGCCTTTCAGCCCGGCCGGATTTATATCAAGCCACATTGCTTGCCAGTGCTTTTCGACATACAAAGGATTTTGCCCCTTAATCAGCGGCATAAGGCTATCAATCATTGCGGTAAAAGCCGCCAGACGTTGCTGATTGAGAGCAAACACATAGCCTTCACCTGTCAGGCCTGCATCGGTTTCTATGGATAACAACACACAACCAACGGTCTCTGTTCGATGAATAGCAGTTATAAGAGGTTTACTAAGAGGAATTGACACCTGGGTCAGTTGATAGCCGGTAACCTTCATGTTGGAACCTGTTCATAATTAACAATGGGTTACAGCAATAACAGCAGATACCGACTCAATCTGCAAAGCAGATTTTCGATAGGCAACACAGACTTTATAAATAGTGGCTGCCAAGATTACATAAAAACCGCAGATAAATACCTGAACAGACTTACGGCTTACGGCTTACGCCAACAACCAATCAGAAACGCACCGCTGTCACTCCCCTGTTCCAATGCTTGTTGCTCAATTCGAAATGCATCCTCAGGCGAACAGTCTTTGGCGAAGTGAATTGCAGTATGAATCTCACCGGGTAGATCCATTAGTGCGGCTAAATCATCTGGAGTACGAAACCAGGCATGGTTAAACACTGAATCTTTATCCGCGGCTGCCTTTTCTCTTCGACGTGCCGCCCACGGGCTTTTACCGTTCAGCGTTGCCACAATCATTAAACCGCCAGATCGGGTAACGCGCCACATTTCATCGATTGCTAGCTGAGCATCTTCAATGAATTCAAGCGCGGTAATTGAAACAGCTTTATCGAAGCTAGAATCTTCAAATGGCAGATCACACATATCAGCCACCTGGAAATTCTGATCTGGCATTCTTTTTTCAGCCCAGTCCAGCATCGGTTGTGAGATATCAACACCTGTTATTTTCGCGCCTGCCAGCACTAAAGGCTCTGTAAAAATACCACTGCCACAACCAGCATCTAAAATACGTTCGCCAGCTTTCGGCTGCACCAACTTCATGATCAATTCAAGTTCAAGCTGCTTGATAACTGCACCTAATGGCGTGTGAAACCACTGTTCATAAGGATCTGGCATTTTATCGAAAATCTGCGTCATAAATATTCACTTACTTACATTGAATATCAACAATTGGACCGGAATTCATTAACTCTGAAAAGAACCAGATTGACTGGATCAACCGGCCATTACTGCCCTTTAGAACGGGCAATAATATAAACACCACTTTTGGGCTTAGGTTGCCAACGCTCTTCAATAATAAATCCTGCAGTTTCGAGCCATTGAATAAACTGTTTTTCAGTAAAAACATTAACTCTCGGTAGCAAACCAGTTTTGCGCCCCAAAGGCGCAATATAGCGGAGCCAGGGATAGTCGTCCCGTATAAAAGCAGTACTGGAGATTAGTAGCCCATCAGGCTTTAGCATTTGTTGAATATTACTTAAAACCTGATCGACGTCAGCCATCAAATGCAAAATACTATGCGCCATAACCACATCAAAACTCTGTGGCGGATATGCTAAAACACTAGCGGTCTGAACATCGAACTCCACATTACTGATACCTGCAACAGATACTTTTTGTCGGGCTATTTCAATCATCCTCTCAGATATATCGAGCGCCTTAATATGACTAACCCGAGGCGCGTGATGAATGGCAGTGCTTCCTGTTCCGCAACCTATTTCAAGCACTCTATCTTCTGGCTGCAAAATACTATCTGTTTTAGCTAATTTAGTTTCATAAGCCAGTTGATCAGTGACTGTCTGCTTTGCGTAACGCTTTGCGATACGGTTCCAAAATTTTGCATCCGGATCTGTGTTATCCGCTTTTATCATTGCTTAACCATACTTGTACTTTTTTTTAGGTGCTTATAGATTAGCTAGTAAACATTTAAATACATATTCGAATAATTCAAATAGTGGTATACGAAAATAGATGAACTGGCAGGCGATATCCTACGACTGGAACCAGGTAAGAGCTTTCTTAGCAACAGCAGAGGAAGGCTCCCTTTCTGCTGCTGCCAGAGCTCTCCAACTTACACAACCAACACTCAGTCGTCAGGTAAGCGAACTTGAGCAAACTCTGGGAGTCATTTTGTTCGAA
The DNA here is from genome assembly GCF_024347215.1 of Aliamphritea ceti. Classification (NCBI taxonomy): domain Bacteria; kingdom Pseudomonadati; phylum Pseudomonadota; class Gammaproteobacteria; order Oceanospirillales; family Oceanospirillaceae; genus Aliamphritea; species Aliamphritea ceti. The sequence goes on along the minus strand of NZ_AP025282.1, from coordinate 2,521,110 downwards.
CGAAGTAACCGGGCGATGAAACTGACGGAAACAGGACTTGTATTGCTGGAACATGTCAGGAAGATGGCTGATGCAGCCAACCAGATATCACTCACAGCAACTGGTAAATCACAGCTTGTCGAAGGCCTGGTCAGCATTACTACAACAAACATGTTTGCTACTTATCATTTGCCACCTATTCTCGCCAGGCTTCGTGAAGTAGCACCTAATATAGAGATTGAGGTTATAGCTTCGAATGAGGTGAGGGATTTACGCAGACGTGAAGCTGATATTGCCATTCGTCACGCCCGGCCAAAGCAAAACGATCTTATCGCCCGAAAAATCGGTACTACAACCGCGAATCTCTATGCATCAAGAAAATACCTGGCCACTATCGGCGATCCGCAAGACCCTGCTGTATTGAGCAAAGCAGAATTTATTGGCTTTGATCAGGTAGATAAACTGATCGAGTATTTGAGCCTTCAAGGGATAACTGTTGACCGTGATCAGTTTAAAATTTCAACAGCCAGTGGTACTGCCATTCTTGCCTTTATAGAACAAGGACTGGGTATTAGCATCATTAGTCGGGAGATAGCTGCACTTAACCCTGATCTCCAATTGGTTTTGCCACAACTCCCGGCAATAGAAATCCCCTTCTGGTTAGTCACGCATAGCGAGCTTCGTACCAGTCGTAAAATCCAGTTAGTATATGCTGAGATAGCGAGTTATTTTGAAACTAAATGGCGGGAACATCAGCTCTGATTTGCCTGCGTATAATGTCCAATAAACATCATCACAGCATCACTGATTATCTGCTCGCAGACAGTATCGTCCGGAAATGGCTGTCCCATTAATAACTGAGGCCAGAACGCTTGCGCTTTAATCAATCCGTGAAACTGAGTAGCTGCGTAATTGGCATCAACCGGTTTTAATTTACCATCAGCAACTGCGTCAGCAATCCACTGATCCAGAGTCTGCTCCTGCTCAGCAAATTTCAGCATTGCTTCAGCAGCCAGTTGTGGTGAATGAATACACTCGGCAATCATCACCCGACACAAATCTCTGAAGCGTGGTGATTTCAGTAGTTCAAGCTCGTTACGCCCATAATCTGTTAACTGCGATGCAATACTTTGATCAGCCTGATAACGGATGGCAGTTACTTCATTACTCTGTGCAAAGATCAGCTTGGCAATTTCCTGAAACAACAGATCTTTACTGGCAAAGTGATTATAAACCGTGCGTTTAGAGACCTCTGCCCTTGCTGCCAGAGCATCCATACTCATTGCCTGAAACCCTTTATCTCTCAGCTCAAGAACAGCCGCTTCAACAATTGCTGCGCGCTTGCGCTGACTAAGAGTTTGCCGGGTCATTTCAATACTCCAGTATTATTAAATTCAGTAAAATCAATCATCTCTTCCAATGGCGCTAACTATCTGTGATTTAAACTAAGATGGCACAAATATACACTTCTGAGTTTACTTTTAAACAAATTTAAGTAAACTGCACCGTACAGTTTACTTATAAATGAACCAATTATGCGCTCCAAAACATTCTTCAAAATCCTACTGGGAGGTAGTCTTATGGCATCATTGTTCAGTTGCAGCATATTCAGCGGCAAAATCAAAACACCTGATTACACAGCCTCTCAACAATATTCAGAGGGTAAATTCCGTAACCAGAAAGATTTCAATATGAATGACTCAGGTACCATTGCCCGCATTGCATGGCGTTATATGACAGAGAAACGTGTAGATGCTTCACCTGCTGGTGACATTCCGTTAACACAGCTAAATAAAGAACAATTAATCGCAGAAAATAAAACCGGGACTGCCCTCTACCGTCTAGGCCACTCAAGCATTTTGTTAGCTACAGAAGGCGAATTCTGGCTGATTGATCCGGTATTTTCCGATCGCGCCTCTCCTGTGCAATGGATGGGGCCAAAGCGCTTTCATCCGGTACCTATAAATCATGATCAGTTACCGGAAATTAAAGGTGTCATTATCTCCCATGATCATTACGACCACCTTGATCAGACCACTATTAAACAACTCAGCAGCATTGCTGAGTACTTTATTACTCCGCTGGGGATCGGCCAGCTAATGTTGGACTGGGGTGTTGATCAGCAGCAAATTCACGAGCTGGATTGGTGGCAGCACGTTAACATCGGCAAACTGAAACTGACGGCTACACCGGCTCAGCACTTTTCCGGCCGGGGAATCACCGGCGGTAATCAGACCCTGTGGGCATCATGGTCAATTGAAACACCTGATCAGAAAATCTTTTACAGTGGCGATACCGGCTACTTCGAAGGCTTTAAAAAAATCGGCGAACGCCTCGGCCCTTTCGATCTTACACTGATCGAAAACGGCGCATACGATCAAGACTGGTCAGAGGTACACATGAAACCTGAAGAAACACTTCAGGCGCATATAGATGTAAAAGGTAAAGCTTTACTGCCGGTACATAACGGCACTTTCGATCTGGCCCTTCATCCATGGCATGAACCATTCGAGCGCATCAGTGAACTTGCCGACGCTGCGGGTGTAAAGCTGGTTACACCAGAAACTGGTGAAAGGCTGGATGTCGCTAACATGAATGGAACTTCTTTTTGGTGGCGTCAACTCACAACTAAATAGCTTCAGAAAGTTCGCTATTATTTTCTGGCTTTAAGGAATACTTTGAAATTTAGATTTATATGATGCCGGTTATTCTTAACCGGCATCGATAATCATGTCACATGGTAACAGTTTTTACTGTCATCATATTCAAACTGACCTATTACGACTTTTTCTCCGGTAAATACATTCTCAAAGAACTTTTTAGCATTCAGGTTTTTAATCGTAGGTTTTATCCAAAGTCGATGCTGGTCATCTGCTTCCGGTATACGGCCGAAATTAAAATAATTAATGCTATGTGAATCTAAGTTTCTCAGCGTATTACCTAATCTGTCAGGATTTATTACGTCTGAAAAATCTAATACATCATCAGTTTCGTTTATAGTGACTAACACTCTGGAGTCAACAGTTAAACTATCTGCCCAGCCAACATGTTTATTACTATCCACATCAGCTTGATGAAGCAATATGTTTTTTAAAAATTTCGTCTGCTGTTCAAAGCCATCATTGGATACGAAAGATTGAAATAAATAATTCCCCAAGCTATGAACAACTAAGGTCTTAATATTAGATATTGAGCCCTTTTCGGCGACATAGTCATTAAATTTATCAAAGAACCGTTCCAGCGCAACAGCAGATCTTCTGGCATTCTGCCGGGCAGCTTTGTATTCTTTTAACTTCCAGTACCACTTCTGAGGGCCTGGATTAGAAGGCCATGAAAACGCTATTACATTGACACCGTATGACTCGATTTCTTTACACTTTTTCATATTTTTATCTGGATCCTGATTGAATCCATGAATGAAAATACAACAGGGCTTATCACTCGCCTCAACTTCTCCTATAACTTTAAACGATGGCAGGACTTCTCCAGGTAACTCTTCGTAAAAATGCATTGTAGGGGATTCAGATGGTACATACTCTGCAACCCGAATACATTCATTACCTTCTGTATTAAAACCATCACCAATCCATGTTTTATTATTAGTTATATTTCTATTTGTGAATACGTAAATCATAATAACTCCCTGTTCAGTAAGAACAGCTGAATTATTCCATCATTTGCGACGACTATTAATACATCGCAGACTACAGAATGCATCAATAGGTTTAGTAACTAGATTTCGATTCGTCAAACCTTTAATCAAACAAAAGTTTAAAAACAAAAAACCGCCATAAAGGCGGTTTTTTTATAATATTTCGGTATTGATTATGCAGGTATTGCCACTACTTTATCTGTTAGGGCTGCTACAGCATTGCTGATTTCTTCAGCTGTGTCTTCAGATGTAATCTGTCCGGAGTCAGCATCATAAACATCATAAAAACGCGCAACAGAAATATCCGCAACGACATCACCTGCAAAGTATGGTGCAGAGTTTGCCGCCTGAGTCAGAACATTACGGGCGCCGCCAGGGCCTGGGGAAGTTGCCAGTAAAATCATCGGCTTGTTTTGAAATACCTTCTGATCAATCCGCGACGTCCAGTCGAACAGATTTTTCCAGGCAGCACTGTAAGAGCCATTATGCTCAGCATAAGAAATGACCAACGCATCAGCTTCACCGATTTTACGGAAGAACGCCTGAGCCTCTGCCGGCTGACCCAGATCAGCTTCACGGTCAACGCTGAACAACGGCATTTCATAATCATTCAGATCCAGAATCTCTACTTCTGCTTCATTAATTAAGCCCGTAGTGTATGCCACCAGCTGCTTATTAATGGATTGCTTACTGTTAGATGCTGCAAATGCTAATACTTTCATGCCTGTTCTCCTGCTACCTGATTGTCAGTGTCTTGCCACTGAATCTATAAGAACATATTAACCGTTCTACATTTATTGACTAGCAGGCAATATTGAAAAATACTGTTCCATTAATAGAACGCTATAATTACCGGGTTAAATAATGCCAGATCTTAATGATATGCTGATTTTCACCAAAGTAGCCGAGTTGAAAGGAATATCCCCCGCTGCCCGTGTACTTAACCTGCCGAAATCCAAAGTAAGCCGTCGTATGGCAATGCTGGAAGCATCACTGGATGCCCGATTACTCGAACGAACAACCCGTGCTGTGCACCTCACTGAAGCTGGCAGAATTTACTATCAGCACTGTAAACAGATTAACGAAGCGGTTGAAACAGCTGAAGATGCGGTCCATCAATTAACAGAGACACCTAAAGGCCAGCTTCGTATCAGCGCTTCAGTAACTACGGGGCAACAATTGATCGCGCCACACTTAAGCGAATTCACTGAAAAGTACCCACTAATCAATATAGATCTTGAACTAAGTAACCGCCGGGTAGACGTCGTCAGTGAGGGTTTCGATCTGGTAATACGCGTCGGCAAACTGGAAGACTCAAATCTAATCAGCAAGCGCCTTGGCAGCGGTCACGCAGGTATGTTCGCTGCAGAGAGCTATTTACAAAAGCATGGTGCGCCACATGTACTTGAAGACTTACATCAGCACCGGATACTGGTCATGTCTGATGCACATAATGTATTGAACTGGCGAATGGAAAACGACAGTGGCGAACAATACGCCCTCAATGTTAGCCCTAATATTCAGATCAATGACCTGACATCACTCACAACCTTGGTAGCAGGTGGCGGTGGCATTGCCTGCTTACCGACCTACCTGGTACGTAAGCAGGTTGAATCCGGCCAGCTTCGCCGCATCCTGCCTGAGTGGCGTACACCGGAACTCAGTGTTTATATGCTCTATCCCAGTCAGCGAGGCCTGACGCATAAAGCCCGTCTTTGGATGGACTTTTACGTCAGTAAACTCGAACCTACCTGGTAGCTCAGCGCATATATCGGTTGCGTGCAGAGGATACCGCCCTGGCATGGCCGTCGAAACCTTCATATGTCGCCAGCCGTTCTGCCTGTTTAGCCATTTCCGGATAACCGGACTCAGTTACATAGGCCACCGACATAAACTTCATGAAGTCCATTACTGACAATGGTGAAACTGTCGCTGCTTTACCTGATGTAGGCAACACCGCATTACAACCCAGCACGAAATTACCTAGAGTACTTGGCGAGTGCTTACCTAAAAGTACTTCACCGGCATTTTCGACATCGCCGAGATACTGCCAGGCATCTGTGCTGAGAATCTGCAGATGTTCAGGTGCATAGTCATTAATAAACTCAAACGCCTGCCCGCGGTCTTCCGCTACCACGATTCCACCCATAGAGCCGCAAATTACGGTGGATGAATAATCCACTCTCAAATCAGACATTGCTGCCCAGTGCGCAGGCATGGCGGCAATAGCTTCATCAGCCACTTGTTGCGAAGTTGTCACTAAAAATGCAGATGAATCCGGGCCGTGCTCCGCTTCAATCAGTAAATCCAGCGCTGCTAAACCACCATCAACACTGCCATCGGCAAACACAATTGATTCTGATGGCCCCGCTGGAATACTTGGATCAATGCGGCTGCTGAGCAGCTGTTTAGCCGCAACCATCCAGGGTGATCCTGGCCCGACAACTTTACTGCAACGGGGCACGGTCGCAGTACCGTATGCCACAGCGGCTACTGCCTGAGCGCCGCCACACTTAAATACATCAATACGACAATTCAGCCTGTCAGCTATTAACTGCGTTGCAACCAGAGTAGCTGCATCAACACTGCCATCTGCCCCCGGTGGGGTGATAACAATAACCTGCTTTACGCCAGCAACCACTGCTGGAATTACATTCATCATCAGTACCGATGGAAATGATCCTTTGCCGCGGGGTACATAACAGGCCACGGACGGTATTGGCAAAAACCGCTCGCCAACAAAACTGCCCCTGCGTACTTCCTGCATGGTCATTTCACCAGGCTTTTGGGCTTCGTGATAACGGCAGATATTGTCTGCCGCATATTCGATTGCTTCGCGTGTATCGGCATCGACCTTTTCAGCAGCTGCAACGAATTCTTCTGACGATACTTTCAAGTCTGCTTCACGGAGGTTGGCACCATCAAAACGCTTAGCATACTCTGTTAACGCAGCATCACCGCGGCGACGCACATCTTCAATGATCGGACTTACCTGTAGCAAATATTCGGACATATCTGACTCAGTGCGTTCTAACAGCTTATCCCGTGCTGGCTGGCTCAGCTCATTCAACTTCCAGACACTGATCGCTTGGCTCTTGCTCATAATCTTTACTCTCAATTCTTATTTAAATAGTTACTGCTTTATTCAAAAAACTCTCTCGCATAGCCGCATCCTGCAACCTGTCACTGAACCAATTCAGCGCCTGACCGCGGGATGACTTTCGCCACGCAACGAACAATTCACTGCTGCAGTCGAGGTTAATCACCTCCCGACAACACAGCTGCCCTTCTGCTAATAAATCACCGATCAAATGCTCTGGCATAAATCCAACCCCAATACCGCTAAGTATCGCTTCACGTTGCGCAAACAGGTCCGGCACTATCAGTACTTCATCGCAAAGTTGCTGCTGACCTTTACCCGGACGAATCAGACGGCTGCTATCGCCGGCATCCACCAGCCGTTGCTGGCTCAGTTCACGAATACTCAGCGGTGCGGTATCGACAGCCAATGGATGATCTGCGGCCATTACCAACATTAGCGCCTGCCGCCCTACCGGAAGATATTCAATATCCACCTCATGGGGCGGCTGCCCGACAGCACCTATCACCAGGTCAACTCGCTGATCATAAAGAGCATCCCAGGTTCCCTGATACACCTCTCTTACAACTCTTATGCGGGTGCGGGTATCTAACTGATAAAAGTCTCGGAGCCACTGATACAGCACTTCTCCACACATCATATTTGTGAAGGCAATGCGTAACTCAGGCTCCCAACCTTCACCTACCTGCCTCACATGGGCTTCAAGACTCTGGTGCAAATTCACAATCTGCTCTGCGTAGTCTCTGGCGGTGACACCTGCCGGGGTCAGACACACCCTGTAACTGTCACGATTTAACAACGCCTGACCTAATTGCTCTTCTAGCTGCCTCACCGCATAACTAACGCTTGAAACCGTAATGCCTAACTCTGCAGCAGCCGCCGATAAGCTGCCATTACGTTCAACAGAGATCAGCACCTGTAGATATTCAGGCTTAACCGATACCACCATCTGATGTTCCTCAAAGTTTCAGCAGTATTTACCTGCAACAATTCAGTGGAAATATTCAGAAATGTCAGCGTCGAAAGTCCCGTAGCGACATCTTCAAATAATTCGTTGATCTTGTTTCAGACTGTGTGCTTATCTGCCCCGTTATGCGGCACTACAATCAGCCAGAATTCTTTTAACTAAACCTATACATCCCGGTTAAATCCAATTTTCAAAGGTCGCAATCGCCATGACTACAAAGGCATCTATTACACATCCTGACGCGTCCGGCTCACTACTTGGCAGCACAAACTTGCTCATAGCAGCTATTGCCTGGGGGGGCATGTACGGTGTATCTCAAACCGCACTGCAATACCTTGACCCATATACCCTGACGACAATTCGCTATGGTTTTGGTGCTCTGTTTTTCTGCCTGCTCCTGTGGTTTAAACAGGGTCGCAGCGGCTTCGGCTTCGATGGCCAGTTTGTCAAAGTATGGCTATACGGATCCTGCGGTTTTTGCGGTTTCTCCGTACTGTTATTTCATGGCCTCGAATATGCACCGGCTGAACATGGGGCTGTTATTGCCTCACTCATGCCGCTGATAAGCGCCCTCATCAGTTGGGTTATCTATGGCAAGCGGCCAGATCCCGGCACCCTTATCTGTGCACTTATTGCCATTGCCGGTGTAGTGCTGGTTATTTCCCGCGGTGAGATAGATAACCTGCTACAACTCAGCGCGATCAAAGGCGACCTGATGATCATTCTGGGTGTTACCTGCTGGGTCATATTCTCCATGGGCATTACCCAGGTTCCCGGTTGGGGAGCCAGTCGCTATACGGCCATGTCCTGTTGCGCCGGACTGCTTACTATTATTGCGATTAACCTTATTGCCGGCTGGCGCGGTGCCGCCTATTTACCCTCACCCGGTGATATCCGTATGGTCAGCTTTGAGATTAGTTACCTGATCCTCGCTGCCGGCGTTTTAGCTGTTTCATGCTGGGCCAGTGGCGTTGCGCGTATGGGAGCAATCAACTCATTACTGTTTATGAATATGATCCCGGTTTCCGCCTTCATCATCGCCTTCTTTCAGGGCAAGCAAATCGCTCCTATGGAACTGTATGGCATGCTTTTAGTCGTGTGTGCACTGATTGCTAATAACCTACTACCACGGATTCGCCCAGCCCGTCAGCAGGCACCGGCTTATTACCGATAGTGGATTGATCCCAGTCACAGAATGCTGCCAATTTCTGCCGTGCTCACTACCCTTCATTACACTGACCGCTGAACACTCGATGCTCTAAACTAAGAACTCATAGCTCAGACTTAGCACTCGAAACTTAAACCAGGAATAAAAAAACGCCGGAGTAAAACTCCGGCGTATTATTGGCACATGTGGAATTAGCTCAGTTTGATCCAGGTAGTCTTGAGTTGCGTAAATTTGTCCAAAGCATGCAAAGATAAATCCCGACCAAAACCTGACTGTTTAAAGCCACCGAACGGCGTACTGAAATCCAGAGCATCCATGGTATTTACAGATACGGTACCGGCACGCAGTTTCTTAGATACACGGTGAGCACGGTTTAAATTGGTCGTCCATAAAGACGCCGCCAATCCATAGAGTGAATCATTCGCAACACGGATCGCTTCCTCTTCCGTTTCGAATGTCATCAGCGCTGCAACTGGTCCAAATACTTCATCACGGGCGATTTGCATATCAGGATTTACGCCATCAAAAATGGTCGGCGCTACAACTGCAGTTGCTTCATCACCAATACCACCGGTCAGCATTTCAGCGCCTTCTGCCTGAGCTTGCTTAATGAACTCACGTACATTGCAGGCATGCTGCTGATCGATTAACGCACCAACTTGTGTATCAGCATCCAGTGGATCACCCACTTTCATGGATACAGCTTTAGCAACAAACTTTTTAACAAACGCTTCTTTAATGCTGGATTCAATCAGGATGCGTGAATTTGCCGAGCACACTTCTCCCTGATTGAAGAAAATACCCATTGCTGCATGCTCTACTGCAGCATCCAGATCACAATCAGCAAAAATCAGGTTTGGACTCTTACCGCCGGTTTCCGGCCATACTGGCTTCAAATTAGATTCGGCAGAATAGCCCATGAACAGTTTACCGACCGCTGTCGAACCAGTGAATGCCAAACAATCAACATCCATATGCAGGCCTAATGCCTTACCGACGACATGACCATGCCCAGTGACAACATTCAGCACGCCATCTGGCAGCCCCGCTTCTTTTGCCAGTTCAGCAAGACGTAATGCCGTCAGTGAAGACTGCTCTGCAGGCTTAAGCACAACTGAGTTACCGGCAATTAACGCCGGAGCCAGTTTCCAGGCAGCGATGTCCAGTGGGAAATTCCATGGTACAACGGCTGCGACAACGCCAATAGGCTCACGGGTGATAGTCGCGATGTTATTACCATCAGTAGGTGCAACTTCACCGTATAGTTTGTCTATCGCCTCGGCATACCATTCAAAACATCCCGCAGACCCCGGGATATCGATATTCATAGCATCCTGAACCGGCTTGCCGACATTAAGGCTTTCCAGCAGCGCCATTTCTTCATGGTTTTCCATGATCAGTGCAGCTAAGCGTTTAAGCACAGCTTTCCTTGCTGAGGGAGCCTGATCAGCCCAGACGCCTGCATCAAAGCTACGACGCGCTGCTGCAACGGCAATATCCACATCCTGGCCGGTACAGGCCGCTGCATTTACTAACAGCTTTCCGGTTGCCGGATTAATCGCTTCATATGTACCACCGTCGCTGGCTGCAACAAACTGGCCATCAATGAAGGCTTTATCCTGTAACTGAATCGATGCCTGAAGGCTCAGCCAGTAATCTTTGTTCTGTACGGTCATAGTTTCAATACTCCTTAAATTGCACTCGCTGCTGCTTTGCGCATGCGGCGCGGTGCAGTCATATTTTCTACGCTGAGCACGTCGTCCAGTTCTTCAATCGAAAGCAAGCCTTCCTGCAGAACCAGTTCACGTACACTGCTGTTATTCTCAATTGCCGTTTTGGCGATCCGCGTTGCATTCTCATAACCAATAAACGGATTCAACGCAGTAATAATGCCAATGCTGTTATTCACCACATCCAAACAATGTTGTTCGTTAGCGGTAATACCTTGAATACACTTTTCCGCCAGAGTGTTAATCGCCCGTACCTGTAAACGCAGCGATTGCAGCACGTTAAAAGCAATTACAGGCTCCATCACATTGAGCTGTAACTGCCCTGCTTCAGCAGCAATGGTCACCGTAATGTCATTGCCGATGACCTGAAAAGCGACTTGATTCACCATTTCAGGAATTACCGGATTTACTTTACCCGGCATAATCGAGCTACCTGGCTGCATCGGCGGTAAATTAATCTCCTGTAAGCCGGCCCGCGGACCACTGGATAACAACCGCAGGTCATTACACATTTTAGATAGCTTAACCGCGTTACGTTTCAGCACGCTGGAGAAAGTCACAAAAGCGCCCATGTCTGAAGTAGCTTCTATCAGATTTTTGGCACGGATCAGCTCCTTGCCCGAAATCTGTGAAAGTTCTTCAATTACCAGGCTGGAATATTCCGGATCAGAATTGATACCCGTGCCAATTGCTGTTGCACCCATATTGATCTCGCGGAAGAATTCCACCACATCTTTGGCTTCTTCGATGTCTTCTTTAACCGTGGAAAACCAAGCATCAAATTCCTGGCCCAGTGTAATAGGCACCGCATCCTGTAACTGGGTACGGCCCATTTTCACCACGTCAGAAAACTCAACCGCTTTCTGTTTCAGTTGATACGAAAGATTCCCCAGTGCCGATACATATTCCTGATGACTCAGTAAAATGCCCAGGCGGATAGCCGTCGGGTAAGCATCGTTAGTCGACTGCGACAGATTCACATGGTTATTCGGATGCAAATACTGATATTCACCGCGCTGATGCCCCATAATCTCCAGACCACGGTTGGCAATTACCTCGTTGGCATTCATGTTGGTCGAGGTACCTGCACCGCCCTGAATCACATCAACAACGAAATGCTCATGCCACTGACCAGCGATAATCTCATCACAGGCGCTGCTAATAGCGGCGGCAATATCTTTGTCCAGCAATCCAAGTTTGTTATTCGCCCGGGCAGCAGCCTTCTTCACCATTGCCAGTGCGATAACGAGTTTTGGAAAATGCATTAGCTTGATGCCAGTAATGGCAAAATTCTCTTCTGCACGCAGTGTTTGCACACCGTATAAAGCACTTGCCGGTACCTGACGCTCACCCAGTAAATCTTTTTCTAATCGTGTGTCATCAGCCTTCTCAATCTGTAACTGACGCGCAGCTGACATTACATTAGATCGCTGACGATCAAGGCGAAGTAACCGCACAGCTACGGCTGCAGTCTGCGGCGACTGATCGAGCCACTGGCTCAGCGCATCACGTTGTAAACGCAGAATAACTGCAGCTGCGACTGCGCAGCCCTGAATCTGATAATCTGTAGGGTTCAGGTTATTCAGATTCACCTGAGCAGCAAGATTTACTTTCAGATCAGACAGAGAGACTTCAACTTCACCGCTAAGAAGTATTGCCAGTTCATCACGGTCGGAAACTACAAAAGCTTCACCCACAGCGAGTGACTGTAGCGTGGAAAATTTAGTTAAATCGGAAAATTCGGATGCTTCAAGGGCATCACCACATAGAACAGATTTGATCAGCTTTTTATTATTAACATTCATTTTTGGGTACTGACTAAGTTGGATTGAACGGATAACCGCATCAATCCAGACTAAAAACACCCACTGGATTTGTAAAATATTATATAGTTTCCACCTGCATTAAATTTATTAATCCAGATGCATTAACTTCAATAAAAACGGGCCCTGAGGCCCGCTATTCAAAACTATTTATAACGTCGTCTTTACAACTCAGTCCAGCGGTTTGTGGAAGCGCTTATCGGTAAACACTGCATCAGTAAGCTCAGTAGTCTGGGTTTTCAGCATTTGCACGAAAGCCTGGGCTGCAGGTGTCAGCCTTAACTGGGCTACCTTGGCTATTCCCATCCGCAATGGACGCAGTTTGTCTTTCAACGGTATAGCTTTTAGCTCAGTTCCGTCCAAAGCCAGATTACTTGCCAGTGGCGAGTTAAACAGCGAGTATCCAAACCCATTACCCACTAAGCCACGCACCATGCCAAGCGACTGTGCTTTGTAGGCAAACTTAGGTTCGAGATCCTGACTTAAAAACAGCGAATAGAAATAATCACGGCTCATCGGCCAGTCCAGTACTACCATAGGATAATCCGCCAGCTCTTTTAGCGATAACTCATCTCTCTCAGCCAGCGGATGGGCATTATTCAGTACCGCATAAGGGGGGAACTCAATCACCGCTTCAAACTCAATATCAGCGGGTATTTGCAGGTCATAGGTAAGGCCCAGCTCATAGCGCCCTTCATGCAAACTCTGAATCAGATCTTTCTGATGGTTTTCATCACACTGAATATTCACTTCAGGATAAGCATCAATAAATGCTTTCATCAATGAAGGCATCAGAATAGGTGTAAAAGTCGGAAAGCCCACCACCTTTAATGATCCTGCAATTTCTTCACCCAATGTATTGGCATAATGCCCAAGTCCTTCGGCGTCCTGCAATAACTGCTTAGCTTTAAGCACAAACTTACGCCCAGCCGGCGTAAGCGAGAGCCCTTGCGCATGATGGCGGACAAATAACTGTAATCCGGTTACATCTTCCAAATGTAAAATTGCCGAAGAAATCGACGGTTGAGATACATGCAGCGCCTCTGCCGCTTTAGTTACACTGCTAAACTCACCTGCAGTGGTGAAATAGCGTAACTGTTTAAGGGTAAAATGCATGACCGTAACCTCAGCAATCATTTTTGTTTGAATTAAAAAAATTTAAGCAAAGAAAGTATTAAATAGCAAAATCTAATTCAAATACTCCGCTAAGTTTTTTTTAATTTTGTTCATCATAAAACCCAATCAAGATTCAGAGCGATGGCATACGCACCTCTGATATAACCGCAAGAAACTTGGTGTTTACCACTTTCAGGGCTGTTACAGTCAGATATCCTATTCCCCCCTAAGACACCATGTAAGACACAGATGACATCACCCTTAATTCAACTGAACCTTCCTGAAAACTTTCATATCGAGGGTATTCTCGCCTATCACCAACGCGACAAGCAGCAACTGGCAGAGCGGATTCATGATCAAAATTCAGATACACCGGGAATAGATAAAGGCATTATCTGGCAAGGTAAGCCTGCTCTGATAGCGATACGTTTCCCAAAACATAATCCTACATCCAAAATTTCACAGGCTACGGCAGAACTGCTGGTTGATGGCCCCAGCAAAACTACAGAAGCTGAGCTTTCCTTACTCACTGAACGTATGCTCGGTTTGCATCAGGATGTCGCATTATTTGAGCAAAAGTATAGAGATCACCCGCTGCTGGGTTCACTGATTGCAAATAACAGTGGCTTACGTATTCCCACCGTCGCGTCTCCCTTTGAAGCATTCTCATGGGCGATTATTGGCCAGCAAATAAGCGTAACAGCTGCAATCAGTATCCGTAGCCGACTGATTCAGACTGCTGCTGTTCTGCATAGCACCAGCATGCACTGCTATCCTGATGCTGAGCATATAAACGCTTTGGGCTATCAACAACTACGTAATTGTGGGTTGTCAGACAGTAAAGCTAATTGTCTGCTGAACCTTAGCAGTCATGTGATCAGTGAAGGTTATTTTAGCCAAAACTGGCTGAAGGCCCTGGGCGCGGAGAATGTCCGTCAGACCTTACTCGATCTGAAAGGCATAGGACCCTGGACGATAAACTATGGGTTGCTAAGAGGCTTTGGCTGGTTGGATGAATCCCTGGAAACAGATGCCGCAGTTAGGCGCAACCTAACTCAGCTGCTACAGCTTGAAGACAAAATCAGTCCGTCTAGAACGGCGGAATGGCTGGAGCAGTTTCGCCCTTTTCGCTCCCTTGTCGCAGCCCATCTGTGGGAGATGGGCTGAAGTTTACCTCAGCAGCGATTAAACAAACCGGGTCAGGAATGCCAGACTCGGCAGTGACAATACAGTGGCTGCTAAAATAGCCCGGGTTAGCCGGTCCGTCGGAATTCCATATTTCAGTGCAATCACAAACGGCATGGCGCCACAGGGTCCCGCTGCCAGTAACACTAAAGTAGCCTGCCACTGTGCATCAGCACCGTTGAACTGCCCCAGCAAATACATCAGAGCTGGTTGCGCAATCAATGCCAGTGCAATCACCAGGCCCGTCAGCTTATCGATACTGAACAGCCTGACATTCGCCATGGTAATACCTAATACAAACAGCAAAGTTGCCGGAGCCGTGCGGCCAACAAAGTCTGCAAAGGTATACAGACCTTCTGGCAGTCCAAATCCTGAAAGATTTGCCATCAGACCTAACAGCAGTGCCCACAGAGCGGGATTTCGGGCAAGAATCACAGGTACCTGTGAGACAGAAGCACCTCCCCTGGAGATCAGCTCAACGATAAATACTGTGCCGCAATACAAGATTGCCAGATCAGTAAAGATTGCCCCTTCAACAGGAATAGCAGCAGACTCACCTTTGAGTAAAGTAACTATCGGTAAAACATAATAGAGGTGGTTCACAAATACTGTGGTCATCCCCAGCACCAGGCCTTCACCCAGTGAAGTTCCGAAGACTCTGACAGCAACGAATGCCACTACTGCATATAGAGCGACTTCTACAGCAAAATAACTCCCCAATGCTGTTACATCATAAGCATCTAATGGCGAACGTGCCGCCAGTAAAAAGATCAGAGCCGGCTGACCAATATAAAATACAAAAGTATTCAGAGCCTTGGCCATTTCTGGCGTAAAGATCCCTTTGCGGCCAAAGACAATACCGATAAAAATAACAGCAAAAATCGGCAAAATAGGATTTGCGAGTGCAGCTAACATGAAATTCCCGTTTTGATAAATCGACTGACAACAAATACTCAGGACAGAAGCTTGTTCTTAGCTTCTATCCACTGCGACATGTATTTAGTACTTTTGTGATGATGATGCCGCAACAATTGCCCCATGAAGTTTTCTTTGCGGGCTACAACCAGCTTGGCCTGGGTACTTTCTATCTGCTCTAGAAAAGCTGCCTGTATTTTGTCGCGGGAGAACTCTGCTTCCAGAATGTCAAAACCATTTTGCTGACAATCCAGCCAAAACTCGGCATCGTTATACAAACGAACAGCCCCGGCAACAATCGCCGGCACAGATTCAGCCACTTCACCGCACCATGGGATTTCACCATGCATAGATTCAGTCCCAACCGGGGTCGTCACTGATGGCGTGCCATTAAGCATTGCATCGGTAAACTTACCTTTAATGCCCGCACCAAAACGTAGCGGCGCCAGACACACTCGTGCATGACTCAGTACCCGATGAACATCTGGCGTCCAGCCACCAACAAAAAAGCCATCATCAGGACGATGTAAGTCAGTTGCTTTTTTGGGCGGATAAGAACCGTATACATGTAATTCTGCTTCCGGCAGCTGCTCCCGAATACGGGGCCAGATGACCTGTTTAAGCCATAAAACTGAATCCCAGTTCGGCGCATGCCTGAAATTGCCGACAGTAACGAAATGTTCACGGGCGGTGAATCGTGGCAGAGTTATATTCTCCCGCTCAAGCATGAAAGGTAAATGCACGAGGTTTTCCATACGAACCCCAAAGCATTCCGTCAGTAACTCAATCTCGAACCGTGAAATCATAATACTCAGATCAGAGCGCATGATTGCTGCTATTTCGCGCTGCGCGATATCCAGCTCAGACATTTCTAAGAACAGCGTATGCTTGTCATCGAATTGCTTATCAAGCGTTTCTGCCGGATCAAGTTTCTTAAAGCGCTGATGCCGCACCTGACGTAAGCTATGCAAATCTTCAGTATCAAGAATCCGTAAGGCTTCCGGACACTGCTGCTCTACCCGCCAACCGAACTGCTCTTCCATCATAAAACGGTCGAACATAACAATCTGCGGTGCCAGGTTACGCACCCAACCATCAAAACTTTCACTGTTAAGTTCGATTGCCACCTCATGAACATCTATCGCTTTCAGATCAGCCCGGTGCTCGCTTAATGCCGCCGGGCTGGCAAATGTCACTTCATAGCCCTGCTGCTGAAAAAAGTCGATCAACTCCATCATTCGGCTGCCCGCCGCAGAAGACCGGGGCTCAGGCCAAACATAACCAATAATCAACAGCTTGAGAGACATTAAAAATCCATTGTCAGATATCGTAAGCAATCGGACTGAATATACATACGGCAAAGATTCCAGTCCGGGTGAAGCATCTATATTACTAAATTTTACGCAAAAAAGTTGCTAAGTAACTGTTACAAAAATAACCGGACTGACCAAAACAAAACATCTGGCTTGGGGTTTTTAACAACTTTAAACTTAATCTGCGTGTTTTTTTTAATGAAGAGTTGTCCAGTTTTAGCTGTCACCCCCTCGGCGGATGAAAGGTAAACTCCTCAGGCGTTATGACATTACTAATTGCCTGACGGATATTCTTCGGAATGTTGTCATCGGTATGATGGAATAAATCACATTTCTTCATAGCCTTACGTACGTCGATATTTTTACCCAGATATTCAAACATTGTCCGGGCTGCACCTGGCTGATGGGCACTGCAGCTTGATGCACAGATCATTAATCCGGAAAGATACGGGTTATTAGGCCGATAACTAGGGGTCAGTATTGTTTCCGATACGGTCGAATTTAACTCAGGCTCTGATTCAACTAAAAACAATCTGTCCGCCAATAGAAATACCAAACCGTGATATTTGATGGTTAGCCTTGCGCCCAGCATAGGATTCTTACCGCTGGAACGCTCAATGTGCTTCATGTAGTAAATATCATCGCTCTTATATATCTTCACAAATGAGCGGAAGATAAATCCAGGAAAACCAAACGAATAAAAGTAACGGTAGTAATAGCCTTCATACCGTTCCAGCCCCTGATTAGGGCTTTTCAGTAAGGGCAAAATAATATTCGCTAAGTTTGTCGGGATAGCCTGCTGGGCATTAACGGTATCTGGTGGCGAAACCCTGGTCTTAAATACGCCAGGTGCTTCAACAATTTCTTCACTCTCTACACCAAAAAAGTCACAGATTTTCTTCAGGTTCTTAAACGATGGAAAAGCTTTACCGTTCAGATAGCGGTTAAATTGCTGTCTGTTAATTTCTAACCGGCGGCAAACCTCTGAAATAGAACTGTAAAAGCCACATAAGAACTGCAGATTAGCGGCAAAATTTGCCAGATCATCATTTGGCTGCATGAAAAACTTCACCTCTGACCGGTCTCTGAACCGGTTCACTAATACTCTGTTTTTTACTTAGCTAGGCTTTACAGCTTACGTTAGCTTTAAACCAGTTTTGTGCTCTTAAGCGCTGCACGTAACCAATGCCAAAGCCCATCGATATACAGAAACTTACCTTAATAAAGCTTAAAAACCGAGCACAAAGCGCAATTTACATAAGCGCTGCATCCCAAACGCACAATAAATGCAGCGCTTTAGCTTCAAAGCGTACAAGCCAGCCAAATGGTTGAAGCGCTACCTCCGTTGATACTCTGAACCGGCACTCAGATAACAACCTGTCACTCACGACAGCATGAACGGAGCTAAAGATGTCCCTTCCGCAATCCACCAATCCTTCCTTCTGGACCCAGACTGCCGTTCCGGCACAACCGGGCAACTCACTGCAGGAAGAGATTCGCCGTGACGTGACCATCATTGGCGCCGGTATAACCGGATTAAGAGCGGCACTGGAATTAGCAAAGGCAGGTCTTAACGTTGCACTGCTGGATTCCCATGAACCAGGCTGGGGTGCTTCTGGGCGTACTGGCGGCCAGGTCAATCCACTAGCTCACGCTGTTCCAGAAAAGATCATTACTCAGCTAGGCGACACTTATGGCCCCCGCATGCTGGAAAGCTATGTAAATTCTGGTAACGAATTATTTAATCTGATTAACGAATACAAACTGGATTGTGATGCCGTTCAGAATGGCTGGATCCGTGGTGCACACTGTAATAGTGCTATCAAAGATCTGGAAGAAATGCATAAAGGCTGGTCTGAGTTTGGCCTTGATATCAGCTTTCTTGAAGGCGAAGAATTACAGCGTGTAAGTGGATCCAACGCATACCAGACAGCAACAGTCGTAAAATCCGGTGGCTGCATTCAACCTTTGTCCTACAGCCGTGAACTGGCCCGCGTTGCCAGTCAGCATGGAGCAGAAATATATTCTCAAAGCCCAGCCCTCAGCATCACACCAGCTGATAAGCAATGGCAAATAAACACCCCTAAAGGGAAAGTCACCAGTGACTGGGTGCTGTTCTGCACTAACGGCTATACCGACAACACACTGAAAGGTCTTAAACAAACAATCGTTCCGTTAATCAGCGTACAGGCTGTAACCCGCCCACTTACTGATGACGAGTATGACGCTATCCTGCCGCAGGGGCACACCCTTTCAGATACCCGCCGGGTGATTTATTACTGCCGAAAAGACAACAAGAACCGCCTACTCTTCGGCAGTCTCGGCATGAGCGAGCAATGCAATAACGCTGACCGTAAGCGTTTGCATAAAGCTATCAACCACGTTTTCCCTCAATTCTCAGCTGCAGATCTTGATGTTTACTGGGGCGGCCGACTGGCATTTACACCTGAAGTATTACCTCATTTGCACGAACCTGCACCCGGCATATTGGCCGGCCTTGGCTACAACGGCCGTGGCGTTGCCATGGGCACAGTCATGGGCCGCATTCTATCTGAGAGGGTCTTAGGTAAAGCGCCCGAAGACCTGGCAATACCAACAACCAATTTCAAAGCTTTTCCATTCCACGGCATGCACAAGCTAGGCGTTTACAGCGCTATAAAGTACTACGAAATGCGTGACTCGATGGACACAAGAACCAGCTAACAATCAATAATTAACATTATTAAATTGCTTCAATCAATTGATATTAAAATAATTAAAATATGGACAGGCAAATGATTTCTATTGAATCACCGAGCAACTCCCAACTTAACACTGTTACACAATGGCCTGTTTGGGAAAAGGAACCCTGTAACTTTGATGAAGACTACACCGCCAAAGAGATGTTCTACATCCTCGATGGAGAAGCACGCCTGACAACAAAGTGCGGTATCGATAAAACCATCTATCAGGGTGATTTAGTGACCGTTGAAGCTGGCTTATTGGTGAACTGGGATATCCGCCAGCCAATCCGAAAGCACTTTAAGTTTTTCTGAAGCGCTGTACCTGAGCACTCTGTTTAAAGCTCTTATGACGACCCTCATTACGCGCGTTGCATACGGACTTTTTACAGACTTAGCTAAACAGATCTTCAAACGTCACAACTGAAATCTTAAAAAAACGCACCTGCTAACAATAACAAAGGAGTCTTCTCCATGAGCAGCACTGAACATTACCAAAACTTTATAAATGGCCAGTTTATTTCCGCTTCTTCTGACGCGCGGATCGACGTAACCAACCCTGCTAACGGCGAATTACTGTCTACCATTCCTGACAGTAATGCTGATGACGTTAACCAGGCTGTTGCTGCTGCTAAAGCCGCTCAGGTTGAATGGTCACGTAAACCCGCGATAGAACGGGCTGGCTATCTGCGTCAGATTGCTAACAAGTTACGTGAAAACGTACCCGCTCTGGCACGAACTATTGTTGCAGAGCAAGGCAAGGTAATGGGTCTTGCAGAGGTTGAAGTTAATTTTACGGCTGACTACCTGGATTACATGGCTGAATGGGCACGCCGTATTGAAGGCGAAGTGATAACCAGCGACCGGCCCAATGAAACCATTTTATTACAACGCAAACCCATCGGTGTAATCGGCGGAATCCTCCCATGGAACTTCCCGTTCTTCCTGATCGCCCGCAAACTCGCTCCAGCACTGGTTACCGGTAATGCCATAGTCATCAAGCCCAGCGAAGAAACGCCAAACAATGCCTTTGAATTTGCAAAACTGGTTGCTGAAACCGATTTACCTGCTGGTATTTTCAACCTGGTAGCAGGTAAAGGTACCAGTGGTGCTGCTCTTTGTGAAAATAAAGACGTCGGCATGGTGAGCTTTACGGGTAGCGTTGAAACAGGCAAGCGGATCATGGCTACCTGCGCCGCTAACGTCACTAAAGTTAATTTAGAGCTGGGCGGCAAAGCCCCGGCCATTGTTACCGCTAAAGCTGATATCGATCTTGCAGTTAAAGCTATCCGTGACTCCCGCATTATCAATACTGGTCAGGTATGTAACTGCGCAGAACGGGTTTACGTCGAGCGCAATGTTGCTGACGAGTTTCTCGAAAAAATTACCGCTGCAATGTCCGATACCAAACTTGGTGACCCTCTCAAAGATGCAAAGATCGAGATGGGCCCACTGGTTAACCAGCAAGGACTGGATAAGGTTGCCGCAATGGTCAGCGCCGCAAAAGCAGACGGCACAAAAGTACTCTGCGGTGGTGACGTAGTCGCAAATGTTGCCGGACATCACTACCAGCCGACGGTACTTCAGGTTGAAGACAACCAACACCCTCTTATGCAGCAGGAAATCTTCGGTCCCGTATTACCAGTAATGATTGTCGACAGCCTTGATGAAGCACTGACTCACGCTAATGACTCAGAGTTTGGCCTCACGTCCTCCATCTTCTCACAGGATGCCGACGAGATAATGAAAGCCTGCCGTGAACTCAAGTTTGGCGAAACCTACGTTAACCGCGAACACTTTGAAGCTATGCAGGGCTATCACGCTGGTACGCGTAAATCTGGAATTGGTGGTGCTGACGGTAAACACGGCCTGTATGAATACACCGAAACCCAAGTGGTGTACTGGCAGTCCCGGTAATGAAAACTCAGTCAGCAATTATCGAGCAGGCGTTATTCATGGCGGAATGTGGTGTGCTGGCTAGCACCATTTGTGACCGGCTAAAAATCACAGATACCACCTTCTATAACTGGAAGCGTCGCTTTAATGGCCTTAACGCCGCCGCAATTGATCAACTTACTGAGTTGCAGCAGACCAACCGCTTGCTGCAAAAACAGGTAAAGCAACTCAGCCTTGATAAACAAGTTTTGCAGGACGTCATCCGTAACAGCCTGCCAACTGAAAACAGGGAACAGCAAATTCCCGGAATTATGGATGCACAACCGATTACAACCAACCGTGTCCGACAGCTGCTATTACTAAAATAGGCCAAGGGCATATAAAAACCGTGAAGCTTTTACGCTTCACTATTAACATGTCGCGCCTGAGATACGCGACCCAGAGGTAAAAGATGAAAACAACAACTAAATCTTTACTGTTAAGCTGCGCCCTGTTCTGTGCCAGCCCTTTATTACAGGCTACCGAATACAAGATAGCACTTGGTGGTGGTCAGGGTGGTTCACAACACGCACTGGCCAGTAAATTTGTCTCCGAGCTGGAAAAGAATACTGATGCAAAATCTACCGCTAAAATGTTCTACAACAGCCAGCTTGGTTCAGAACAGGATACGATCAACGATGCGGCACTGGGTGTATTGGACTTCTCCGTCGTAGCTATTAATAACATTACCCCTTTCTCCCCAAGTGTTGGCGTATTCACCCTGCCATACATGATTCAGAGCCTTGACGAAGCCGTTGAGCTAACCAACAGCCCTGCTGCACAACAGCTGGTTGATAACACTATTCGTGATGCAGGCGTACGTATCATCGGCTGGACCTTTTCTGGCTTTCGGGTACTGACCAACTCCAAACACCCAGTAGCTAACCTTAATGATCTTCAGGACCTGGTTATCCGTGTGCCTAAAAACGAGATAATGATTGATACGTATAAAGCATGGGGCATTAACCCGACACCTATGGCATGGTCTGAGCTGTTCACTGCTCTGCAGCAACAGGTCGTCGATGGTCAGGACCTGTCACTTGTAGATATCGAGTCGGTTAAATTCAATGAAGTACAAACCTACATTTCTAACATTCATTACAACTTCCTGCTGGAACCTATGATCATGTCGGAATCTATCTACCAGGATCAGCCTGAAGATGTTCAGGCTGCAATCCTGGCGGCAGGCAAAGCAGCCACCCTTCACAGTGCTGACTTCCTTCGTGATAAAGAAGCGTCTGCAAAGGCCAACCTGCTAAGCAAAGGCATGCAGTGGGCTGAAGTTGATGAAGCAGAATGGATCTCTAAGGCGACCAGCGAAGTATGGCCTAAGTACTACGATAGCGTTGGCGGTAAAGATAAGATTAATAACGTACTGCGTGCCCTCGGCCGCGAAGAAATCTAACCCAGCCTGTTAGCGTTATTTAAGTTCGACCCTTATGCTTCTGCCCGGCCCCGCGCCGGGCGTTTTCGTGTCTGATACGGCACCACCCCGCAAGAAAGAAAGAAGGAAAGAAAGAAGGAAAGAAAGAAAGAAAGAAAGAAAGAAAGAAAGAAAGAAAGAAAGAAAGAAAGAAAGAAAGAAAGAAAGAAAGAAAGAAAGAAAGAAAGAATACTTTCGCCACACTCATACGGCTCTACCAATTAGCTCTGCTGACTCATAGTAATCAATGAAGGCATACCAACAACATCGAAAATCCTTAGCTACGTATATAACTATTATCACGGCTGTTCCTTACACTTATAAAGCGTTGCTGACTACTAATCGAAATCCAGTCGCTTGAATAGTTCAACAAAAGCACTTCTAAATACTCTGCTTCTTTGTTCAGCAAAACTGCTCTATATTCCGACTAACAGATAACAATAATAAACACGGAAGGCTTATATATGTCAGATCAGCAACGCGTCCTGATTATTGGTGCCGGCCAGGCTGGCGGTCAGCTTGCTCTGCAGCTACGACAGAAAGGATTTGTCGGTAGCATAATTCTAGTGGGAGAAGAGGCTATTCCCCCCTATGAAAGACCAGCATTATCTAAAAGCATACTCACCGGCAACCAAACGCCTGAAGACTTGCTACTGCGCACTGCTGAAGCATACGCTGAACTGAATATCGAACTGCACCTCAGCACTCGGATTACCCATCTTAACCTGCAAACCAGACAGGCCACCTTCAACAACAACCTGAATACGGATTTCGACATTCTGGTATTTGCCACCGGTGCCACACCTCGTAACCTTCCATTACCCGGTTGCGATCTGCCCGGTGTGCATTTATTACGCACTAATAAAGATAGCCTGGCGATCAAAGCCCGCTTAGCGGAAGCTCAAAGTATTGCAATCATTGGTGGTGGATTCATTGGCATGGAAGTCGCCGCCAGTGCCCGCAGTCTTGGGATTAAAACTTCTGTGCTGGAAGCCGGCCCGCGCATTATGGCCCGTAGTCTGCCAGCATTCATTGCCAATAAAATAGCAGCGTTACATCAAAACGAAGGAAATCAGATTACCTGCAACGCAGCCATCCAAGGTTTTATTGGTGATAAAAATGTCTCAGGCGTGCAATTTCAGGATGGAAGTAAACTGGAATTCGAAGCGGTAATTGTCGGCATTGGTGTAACTCCTAATACACAGCTGGCTGAAGCCGCCGGTATTCAATGCGATAACGGCATTATTACCGATGCTCGCGGCCTCACTTCAGCTGATAACGTATATGCCATTGGTGACTGCGCTGCCAGCCTCCTATCCCGATATGAACGACATCAGCGGCTTGAGTCCTATCAGAATGCCAACCAGCAAGCTGAAAACGTTGTCGCTAGCATTATGGGCAACCATAAAGACTACAACCCGGTACCATGGCTATGGTCAGACCAGTATCACTGGCAAATCCAAACACTTGGCTTTCCTGTTGAAGCTGAACACTGGCTACTGCGCGGTGATCTGGATTCAGACCGTAAAGAAATTCATTTAGGCTTCCGCAATGGCAAACTATCCAGCGTTGTCAGCATCGCGGAAGGTACTGCCGCATCGGCAGACGTAAGAATACTACAGCGCATGCTTGAAATGGGTATTCAAGCAGACCAGACATTGCTTTCAGACCCTGACATAAAGCTTAAAACACTGCTAAAACAGTCTGGCTGATACCTGCTGTAAATCAGGCCGGCAACAACTTTTCTGCTTCCCGGCCAATAACCAAAAGCGCCTTATCCAGTTCTGCGTCCCATGGCTGGGCACAATTCAGCCGTAAGCAATTCTGGTAATGCTTATTCGCTGAGAACAGCTGGCCCGGAGCTATGCTGATATTCAGCTCAAATAAGCGCTGACACAGTGCCAGAGTATCAAAATTTCTGACCAGCTCTACCCAAAGCACATAACCACCCCGTGGCTGGCTGATGCGTGTTCCCTCAGGAAAGTAACGAATTACGGCCTGACTGATTCGTTGTACCTGCTCACAATATCGGAGCCTTACCTGACGTAAATGCCGCTCATAACCACCATTCTGGAGATATTCTGTGAGCGCCAGCTGCGCCAGCGAGTTGCTGGATAAATTCAGGATCTGTTTCAAGTGACGCAAACGTACCCGGTATTCCGGCGGACTGATCAGCCAACCAATCCTTAGCCCCGGAGAAATTGTTTTCGAAAAGGAGCTGTAATACATCACCCGACCACTTTCAGTATCAGAAATATGATCAAAACTGTGCAGGCTTGGTGGTCGCTGATCAGTCTGGCTAAGCTCGCCGTATATATCATCCTCAATCAGCATAAAATCATAGGCCTTCGACAGCTCTATAATTTTGCTTTTATTCGCATCGCTCAGCTTTGCACCCAAAGGGTTCTGGAAATTTGGCATTAGTAAGCAGGCTTTAATTGGCCATTGTCTGGCGGCCATTTCAAGCGCTGCCAGACTAATCCCTTCAGCCGGATCAGTTGCTACCTCAATGGCTTTCATACCCAGAGACTCAACCGCCTGCAATAGTCCGTAATAAGTTGGCGACTCAATTGCAATAACATCACCTGGCTCTGCGATACAGCGCAATGCCAGTGTTAATGCCTCCTGCGCACCACCTGTTATCAGAATATCGTCACTGTCTACTTCGCTACCGGCAAACCGCATACGTCGGCTGATCTGTGCTTTTAATTCAGCATTACCCCCGGGTGACGTATAACCCGCTGCCCGCTCATCAAACTGTCTGACAGCATGCATTAAGGATTTTTGTAATGCCCGCATAGGCAAAAAATCCGTATGCGGGATGGCAAAGCCAAGTTGCGTATAGTCTTTCTGTTGACTCAGCTGACCGAGAAATAGTGTAACTTCACCAGTTGTCACAGGTACCGGCTGCCCTGCAGACAAGCCAGCAGCTGGTAATTCTGTAACCGGTGTTAACTGCCGGGTTACGTAAAATCCGGAACGCGCACGCGCGCTAATAACGCCGCTGTCTTCAAGTAAGCGTTGCGCCTGCACTACAGTGGATACACTCACAGCCATACTATTACTAAGCTTACGTACTCCGGGTAAACGCTCCCCCTGCGCAAATAAACCATCTTCTATTTGCTGTTGTATACGTGCAGCTACTTCCCGATATAACGCCATGCAATACAGTTCCTGCACTTAAAAATCAGTACAGTTTTCAAAATACCAAAACTGTACTGAACAAATATTATTTTATTAAATCTGTATTGAATCACTATACCCGAAATATACTTTTCACACAGCTTAGAAGGCGTCTTCCGTACTTAATCACTGAGGTAAGGCGTCAGCTCACCTTTATCTGAAGCCCATTCACACTAGAAAGGTCATTTATAATGAACATCCCTATTTATCAGGTTGATGCCTTTACTGACAGCCTGTTCGGCGGCAATCCGGCTGCAGTATGCATATTGCAAAACTGGCTTCCTGAAGAACAGCTACAAAGCATTGCAGCAGAAAACAATCTGGCTGAAACCGCCTACATCGTTCAGGCAGGAGATGTCTATGAACTTCGCTGGTTTACGCCTGCAGTAGAAATTGATCTGTGTGGACATGCCACGTTAGCAGCGGCCTATATCATTTTCCGTTTTATAGAACCCTCACTCCAAAGCGTTCGTTTTACGACCAAAAGCGGCGACCTGATTGTTACCCGGGAAGCAGAAGAACGTATTAGCCTAAACTTCCCTGCCAGAATGCCAACACCAACCGCAATTACAGAGGCAGCAATTAAAGCCATGGGCAAAGCGCCAATAGCGGCATGGGAGTCACGTGATCTGATGCTGGTTTATGAAACTGAAGCAGATATTCTGGCGCTGGAACCGGACTTACTGGCGTTTAAAGATCTCAACAGCCACTTTGCGGTTATCGCTACCGCTAAAGGCGACCAGGCAGACTTTGTATCACGCTTCTTTGCGCCCCAGGCAGGCATACCGGAAGACCCTGTTACCGGATCAGCTCACTGCACTCTGATTCCTTTCTGGGCAGAACAGTTGGACAAAGACGTATTACTTGCCAGACAGCTGTCAGCCCGTGGTGGCACACTCTATTGCCAGCATAAGGGCGACCGGGTAAGTATGAGCGGTACAGCAGTTCTGTTCATGCAGGGCGAGATTTACGTATAGCTCATTGCCGGTGGCAGCTAGCCACCGGCTTTTGCTGAGCAGCAGGCAATGACCTTCCTCATGACCAGCACATCTGTGTCATGGTAATTGACCTGCTCAAGCGGTTGCCAGCCTAACCGGGCATAAAGGCCGCCGGTTAGCTGCTCTGTCTGCAGATGTAATTCCGTGACTCCCAGGCGAATAGCAACAGCCTCCACTTCATTAATCAGTGCAGCTGCCACTCCCTTTCCCCTATGTGGCTCGGTCACATACACACCGCCCAGCCAATGTTCCTTCTCGGGGTAGATTTTCATCTCACGGTATTTCAGCTGTGCAGCGCCAATTACAACATCATTCTCTACAGCCATTATCACCAGTGGTACAGCATCACGATTGAGATAACCGCTTAACTGCTCAGTAAAAAACGTCACTGTTGCGGAAGGAGATAAACGGCCCCATTCAGAGAAATACCACTGTGCAATTGTTGTGGCCTCTTCTTCCCTGTCTGCAAGAAACATAAATTCCATTTACCTAATCCCTCAGTACTGATAGTTGTTATTCCCAGGCCTCGATTATCACTGTATTACAGCCTGCGCTCAAACAAGTGGATACGGAATGAACCGCAAGCTTCTTGCATTCAAAATGCTGTAATCAAGCCGTTTCTGTAACCTTATTTTGAGAAAGCTCATGTACCAGTATTGCTACCATAATCAACGCACCACCTATAGCCTGCATGATAGTAGTTACTTGCCCTAATACGATAAAGCCGATAATCAGCGCAAAAATAGGTTCAGTAAGCTCGATCAGTTGTACCGACTGGCTGTTCATTAACGTCAGAGCTTTCACCGTACACCAGAAACCGCAGATAGTTGGTAATAAAGCCAGCAGAATTAATACCGGTAAGCTGGCAGCGGTCGGCAAGCTGACGCCGGTTAAAATAAACGGAACTGCCAGATAAACAACCCCAAACAGCAGCAGTGAGAACACTGCAATCAATCCGCCACCCAAATCAAAACGCTTTGAAAGCACCAGAAACATGCCATAACCAATGCCGGATAAAACCGCGAAGAAAATCCCGGTAACACTGTCTATTTCAAAGCTGCCTGCATCCAGAAAGATAAGCAATAAGCCTGCGATCGACAAAATAATGGAAATAACTTCTATGCCATACAGGCTGCGTTTTTCGAGTACAGCCCCAAATATAAAGGTAGTTACTGTCGACGCGCCAAACAGACAAAACACGACAACAGCAACGTTTATAAACTGGTAAGCAGCGGTTTCAAAGTTATACAGCATAAAAAAACCAAAAAACGCACATAGCGAAATATACCGCCACTTTTCCCGAAGATAGCTGCACATGACAGACCATTGCCCACTCATCAGCAAGACACCGCTCAGAGCAATCAGCGCTATAAAGCATTTATAAAACGCCACTGCTTCCGATGACATACCTGATGCGAATAAGTTAACGCTGATGACACCCACAGTGCCATTGAACAAAGCAGCTAACGTTGCTAATACGCCGCCCAGAAGTCTTTTGTTTTTCATTGAACCTATACCTGTGTACTACACTCAAACACTCAGATTAAAGGGCACCATTCTGTCATTACGGCTTATTATCTGAACCGCTGGCGAAACAACAACATTTGCCCTGTATGTATTCTCTGGCTGCCTTTGTTACTATGAATGCACTCGTTGAGACTTAAGCTCTTAAGCTCTCTTGAAACTCGATATTGAGTAACACACACCTAAGCGCCAAAAGGTATGTGATGCAGTACTCGGCATCGATGTAACCCGGCGCTATGTATTACGCTTATATTACAATTTACAACACAGCATCACAATAAAAGTACAATGCATACTATTAAAAAATGAAAGCAACACAATTATGATTAATAAAATCGAAAAAATTGCTATCGCACCGAACAACACCTATCCAATCTATATGGCAGTAGCGAATCAGTTCGAAGACCTGATTAAAAGTAACCTCTATATCTATAACGAACGTCTGCCTGCACTACGCACACTGGCCGAGCACCTGGGCGTCGCGCTGGATACAGTAAAAAAAGCCTATTCAGAACTCGAAACCCGCCGCCTGGTGTACTCCCGTGTGGGCAGCGGCACCTATGTGAAATGGCGCCAAACGGGTAACAGCGAATCGACACTTAGTGAAACCGCCATACCACCCAATAGCAATACAATTGATCTTAGTCTTAATGAACAACTATTAATGGAAGAACGCGGTGCTGAATTAAGCAACGCAATGGCCCGTCTGGCGAATCAGCCTGCCCGGCTTAACCTGATGACAACGTATCAGGCGCCTGAACATATAATTCAACCCCAGCTCGATTTCATCGCCCGTTTCATGAGTGATATAGGTATTTCAGCCAAGGCATCTGAAATGCTGCTTACCTCAGGTGCTCAGCATGGTTTACATCTGGTGCTTCAATACCTTATGAACAGCGGCGATATTATTGTCACCAATAAATTGGCCTACCCTGGCGTAAAACAAGCTACCAGCCTCTTAGGTCGGACTCTGATAGCGGTTGATCAGGATGCTGACGGCATGGATATAGACGCACTGGAAGCACTGCTGAAGAAGCAACGCATTAGCGCTGTGTATGTAACGCCTGAATATGACAACCCAACCACTGCCGTCATGACTCAGGCAAGACGTGAACGTCTTGTGGAACTTGCCAGTGAATACAACTTCCTGATCATTGAAGATGGCGCGCTTCATATGCCGCAGAATGGCCTGACATCTCTATATTCAATGGCCCCGGAACGTACTATATACCTGTTCAGCTTTTCTAAAATTCTGGCAGGCGGCTTACGTTTGGGCGCAATTCTGGCGACCGGACGTCACTACCGTAAGATGGTTGTTGCTCAGCAAAGCCAGTACTGGATGGTATCCCCTTTCCTGACCAGCCTTACCTGTGACCTGATACTGCATGGCGCAGCTGAGCGATTACTGGACAAACAACTTCATGAACTTGAAGAGCGCTTTGCGCTTACCCATGAAATCCTCAATGACTATAAGATCAGCGGATCAGCCCCTGGTTATCATGTCTGGCTTGAGTTGCCCGAACATATCAATATTGAAAACCTGACCGGCAACCTGAGAAACTTCAATGTTGAAGTCGCCCCGGCCAAAGCTTTCTATGTCAACGATACCGCCAGCGCGCATGCCATCCGAATCAGCCTGGCAGGCTCGGTCAATAAACAAGACTTTGTTAAAGGTCTGGAAATCATCAAAGAATGCATGGAAGACTCCGAACAGGACGCTGACTGGAGCATCATCTAACAAGAACAGTACCTATTCTTTTACAGGTCAGTGGCAGGATGCCGCTGCCTCCGAGCACCACCCTATCCGCACAATCACTCACGCAACACTAATTTTATTAATTACTTGCCCACAGCCCTCGAGCATGGCCATCGATTTAAAGCAGTAGGGTTCGAAGATATAGCTGGTGTATTGCTGTGTTTGTTCATCAGCCTCAGCAACCAGTTTATGCCCCTATTTATCCCAGCTTAATATAGATAACCTTAAGTTCATCTATGAAACTGAAATTCATATTCGACTGTCACTCATCTGAATAACATCTTTATATATCTTCTTACTAAAAAGGAAACTTTCCTTCTCATAATTCCCTTTATCTTCTTTGTAAAAACTATAATTTATTAATTGGATTATTTTAAATTTATACTCACCTTAGTTTTTCTGCAGTGAAAGAGCACTGATCAACGCACCTCCTGTTGAACAACCACTAATTGTAAACCGGGCTTCGACCTTTTCTCTTCGGTCAATGAGCGTGTAGACAACCTTTTTATACTCTTCAATATCTAACCCTAAAAGCCTTGTGCTAATATAAATATTATTTGAACCACATTTATTTAACTTAGACAAAGTAAGTTTATCCGCATAAACAAGCTTATTGTTATCGTTAATATAACCAGCACCAGCATCAAAAGAAGTAACAAAGCCTTTAACTGATGTAGAACTAGCCAAGGCGTTTTTTTCACCAAAATAGAGCGAAATTTCACCGCCTTTATACCATTTCTCACCGCCATAACCATAAACACTACTTGTACCGTACTCCTTTAAAGCACTCATAGATAAAATGACATCTTTGGCTGGTTCTCGCTTATCGTGAACAAGAATTTTTTTGATAGAATTGTTATCTTTTAATCTATCAAACACAAAACCACTATCATCTATAAATACATAGGAAATATTACCATTGATACTAATAGCCTTTGTTGTTGAGATAGCATCCGCCTTATAAACAGGCCCTATGCTTGACAAAACAAGCATCTTAACATTTACAGACTCAGGTATTAAACTATAATCAATTCCTTTAGATGGAAGAATAAGCTCATGTAAATAACCTACTTTATCAAGAAAAGACAAATCCATATTTTTAGTATTTAATCTAATAGAATTTAAAGCATCTATTTTTGGAAAGTTTTCAAAAGACACATTCATCTTACTGTCAACAACAATACCAAAAGTTTTAAGATTATTAATTTTTGAAATTTCACCAAGTGTTAGAGAAAAATCTCTTGGATCAACTAAGTCAACATTGAGGGAGATTAAATCTCTAAAACCACCTATGCTATCAATATTAACGTCTTTAGCAGAAATGGCTATGCTTCCTAGACATTTAAGAGATAAATAGTCTTTCAAATTTATCTCAGCTTCCGGTTCATCTAAGTATAAATATAATGTTTTATTGACATCATATTCTTCATTATTGATTACAACTTTTTCACCTTCTTCGTAAAGGCTACAATCAGCAGCATTAACTGTGCAAGAAATAAAAATCACAATCAACAAACAAAAACTCTTATACATATTAAAATTCCATTTAACTATTTATTAATCTTCCAGGACCATTTTACTACTCAACATTCTTTATGCTTAAAAACATAGCAAATATTGACAACAAACATTCCACTTTCAATATTCTCTAAATATATTTTACCTTATTTATAGGCCAGATTTATAAAAACAATATAATCTATATCAATAATATAAATTAGATTAATCGTTAAGGTTACAAAATGTTATTTATTCGTAAAAACAAAATAAACTTATATTTTTTATTAATTTACTTTAACTCTATTCATCATACACTTATTTTATATATACCTATAAAACCACTATAAGATATCCATATAAATTTTAGATTTACAAATAATATTATACCTCTGAGGTTGAATTTCTTTAACGCCCACGACTAACCAGTAATCCCCATTTCAGTTAAAGCAACTATCGAAGGAGGCTTGGGGATCCATGGATAGCCCTCAGCACATAAGAGCGTAGATTGTCTCATGCTGGGGACTTATTCGCAGGCTCCCTTATTCGAAAATAATAATCTGACTCATAAAAATTTTATTACAATGATTATAAGTATCTTATAACAACTGAGCTATAACCCGCTCTTTGATCATAGATAGATTCGATTCTTCCCCACTGGTAGATATAAGGGCTTTTGGCTTTAAGAATACCGAACAACCATTTATCTTGATATTGGACATTATCCATCTCATTTTGTTTAGTGTCTAATAACCAGACAGATCCACTGTCTTTCTTTATATACATACTAACTTTCACAATGAGATCATTTTCAAAGTACAAGGTAAAAGCAACTAACTCACCATAAAACAATATAGGATTGGTTTTGTATGATTTATAAATATCATTTATCACAACAGGACTAATGGAGTATTTTTTTTCAACTAGCTTTAAATCTTTAACTTTAAAATTTCTATCAACTATAAAGTCATCGCCTATTTTTAAAGCACCATTGTTCATAAAAACCTACCTTGGGAAAGTGCGAATAAGTCCAAAATAGTAGAACAGCCTCCCATACCATGAGGCCTATAGAGCAGCAGAAAAGACTTATTCGCAGGCTCCCTAGTTCTATTGGCACTCATTCTTAGCTCATCGCGCTAACAATAATTGAACTATTTTCTTTAAGAAAAAAACAAATATAACTTTATATGCAATTATTACCTACAACTATTAATCAGGGATATAAGCATCATTTTCATAATAAAATAAAAATGCTTTGAACATAACATCCTCATCAACTACATCAAACCTAGATTTGGCATTTTTAAAAACTCCTGCTATATCATCAGACAACAAAATCTCTTTATAACCGATACTTGTCATATATTCTGGATTATCATCTAAGTCATATTCATCAAAAAAATCAGGATTTGCTATCAATGCCTCTATTTCGGTAGACCATCGGGCGATATCTACGGGTAAATAAACTGCTGTTCTCCAATCCACAAGATCGACAGTCATTAATAACTCACCAAATCGTTTTTTTTCAACTTCTATATTCATAATTATAGGTTCTCACACTTACCTCTTGTAGCAGGAAAATGCTAACTTTTTGATTTAACTCGTTCGATATCAATGTCTGGAACAATAGTCTAAATTCGCTCTATTCCAATGCCGTCGATTAATAGAGATCTCAAAGAGTCTGAAATATACTCCGCATCTTCAATATCTAAATCACCAAAATCAACTTTATATAGCCCAAAGCCATTCTTTCCTGTCATTAGGATTAGGGCAGAACCTCCTTCATCATCACCAACGGCTAATGATTGTGGTATGTAACTTTGAATCTGATATTCCTTATTCATCTCTATACAACCGTCAGGGCTCCACACCCGGAAATATCTATCGCTATCGATAACAACTTCGACCTCTGTCATTTCACTAACTATTTCACAATAATCTATTGGCACTTCAATACTACTAAATTCTTTTAAAGAATTAATATCATTCGTACTTGCCGCTGACTCACTCGCTTTAATTTGTAAAGCTGAATTTAGGTTACAAAGTATGCTCAAAATTTGACCTTCTACTGATTTATCTGCTTGTAAGGAACATTTAGTTTGTCTAACATTTTATATTGTTGCTCAAGTACTAGATTTATAGTTTGTGGCTGAAAGCCAGCTTCAGACATATCATCAACAATATATTGCAACTCATCTTGCAGCCCAGAACTCCACTTTTCTTGTCCTGCTTCTACACGAGCATTTCTACGGGTATTTTGCCCATTACTGATGGTCGTATGGGGCAATCCTTTGCCAGTTTCAAGAGTGACTGAAGGCGCTAGATTAGAGTCATACCCATAATCAACAAGATTTTCCTTAGCCCATTGCTGCTGTAACCCATGATGCGATTGTAACCTCCCGTTATTCGGACCTCGCCCTTTAGGTTTTGGTAACGAATCCTTATGTGTCTTATTAAAATACACATAATTTTCTTCAGGTTTTTCGTATGAAACGCTAGGACAATTCCCCGGCGTACTCGCCAATCCCAGCGGATCGATCCAGCCCGTTGGATTCGGCACATACTGATAGTTATTTAAACCGCCCGCAAGGCCTATCGGGTCTATCGTTGTGAACCTTGTGGTATGTGGATCATAGTAGCGATGGCGGTTGTAATATAACCCCGTTTCAAGGTCATGATATTGGCCCTGGAAGCGAATTGGGTTAATGACATCTTCAACTTCTGCAACAGCCAATTGCCCATAGGCACGGTAATGAGCAGACCAGACTATTTTGCCCTGGCTGTCGGTGAGCTCTTGCGGCGTGCCCAGATGGTCAAGCTGATAATAGTAAACTTCGGTTGCTTGCCCACTGCCCTTGAGCATGGCCATCGGTTTAAAGGTATAAGGTTCGTAGATGTAGCTAGTGTGTTGCTGCGTGAGCTCATCAACTTCTGCGACCAGTTTATCGCCCTGCCAAAGAAACGCAGTTTCCTGTCGCGTACCATCTTTTTCATTAACAGTCTTACTAATACGGCGACCGAAGACGTCGTAACGATATTGTGCACTGCTCCCATCCGATAAATCCGCTTTGATCAGGCGGTGCTGACTATCGTATTCATAACGGCTGATCAGCTTTTGTTGCGTACCCCGGCGTTCTTCGACAAGGTTACCGAATTCGTCATACTGGTAGTGACGATCCCCTTTAAAGGCTAACCGATTGCCCTTACTAACATCGCTCTGTTCACCGCGGCCATCCAGAAGGTTACCGGCAGGGTCATGGATGAGTTGCTCAGTTAGCGAGCCGCTTACTTGCTGCAGGCGGTTCAGTGCATCGTAATGATACTGACGACGCCCCTTACTGCTGTCTTCCAGGCTGAGCAGGTTGCCATTCTCACTGTAGCCATAGGTGCGTTTGTATAGCTGATGATGAACGGTCTTCGCAGGGTCAGTCGCATGACGTTCCCGCTGATTCACAGTATGCGCACTTAGACGGCCCTGATCATCGTACTGATAGTGTGAGGTCAGTTGCCCCTGCTGACGAAACTGCTCCCGGCCTGCCTGATGGTGGTGTCGGGTGAGCATCTCACCATTCAGATTGAGCTGAGTCAGCTGTCCCGATGCATAGTCGTAATCCAGTTGCTGATGGTCAGGCAACCGCATAGATGTCATACGGCCCATCGCATCATAACTGTAGTGGAAGGTTCCCCAGCCCTGATGCTCTGTTAAAAGCTGACCATTAGGATCGTAAGCGTACGCTAAGGGCCAGTGGCCATCGTCGAGCCTGGCGCTGTCTCAGCTAAGCATCCTCTTCAAAGTTCGGATCGACGAACACGTCGACTTATTAAGCCCGGATAGTACAGAACTATTAACAATCCACTTACTTCGTAGGCTCCTTAACTTCAACCGAAGGCAATAAACGGGAAACTACTTTTAAACCTATCCTCAATACCTATATTTTTATGCAATACTTCTAATGCATTCTTTTTTGAAATAGGAGAATCATAAACCTCCACTCCTCTTTTATAGGCCAAACCGATTAATGCATATTCATCATTAATATCATGATCCCATGAAGGAGAAAATCCAATAGCTTCGTTCATTTTGTAAATTTCACCTTCAAAATCAATTAATTCGAAGATATAGTCTGGACAATCATCAACCTCCAGAACAATTTTCTCCGCCCATTTTTTAAACTCAGAAAGATTAACAGCCTGACTAAATAAACAAGTATAAGCAAAGCCTAAATCATCTGAATCATTTTTATATATTTTCATCTATATACCTTTTGATATCCTTTCGCCGCCAATATGACCTGTTTTACTATGAACAGTACTAGGTAACAATTGCATTCGACCAAAATCTTGATGATGGTGCCAAGTATAACCATCAACTTTTGAAGAACCTGACCGAATTTGACTCAACTGTAAGTCACTAAAACCGGAAGAATTAACAGCCCCACGCTCAATCGCTCCTGCAAGATCTCTAGAAGCAGCTTGCATCTGCTGAGTATATGACAAGCTGCTAAAATCTGGCCCTGGAATTTTAGTATCATACTTAGCAATATCATCAAATATTGGGAAGCCCCGGCTATCATATGGCACACCAGTAACCGGATGCCTTTTACCTGCCATATGAACCATTCTTCCACTAGCATTCGGTACAGTCGTTGATTGTACGTTTTCCGCCCCAAAAGCATCTTCAAGTCTCTGACGTGTTTCGTGAGCATTGTAAGGAGATGTATCCCTTCCAGGACAATCCCCCGGCGTACTCGCCAATCCCAGCGGATCAACCCAGCCCGTCGGATTGGGCACATACTGATAGTTGTTCAGGCCGCCCGCAAGGCCTATCGGATCTATCGTTGTGAACCTTGCTGTATGCGGGTCGTAATAGCGATGGCGGTTATAGTATAAACCCGTTTCAAGGTCATGATACTGACCCTGGAAGCGAATTGGGTTCAGTATTTCCTCTACCTCTGCGATAGCCAACTGCCCATAGGCACGGTAATGAGCAGACCAGACTATTTTGCCCTGGCTGTCGGTGAGCTCTTGCGGCGTGCCCAGATGGTCAAGCTGATAATAGTAAACTTCGGTTGCTTGCCCACTGCCCTTGAGCATGGCCATCGGTTTAAAGCTGTAAGGTTCGTAGACATAGCTGGTGTGTTGCCGCGTGAGCTCATTAACTTCTGCGACCAGTTTATCGCCCTGCCAAAGAAACGCAGTTTCCTGTCGCGTACCATCTTTTTCATTAACAGTCTTACTAATACGGCGACCGAAGACGTCGTAGCGATATTGGGCACTGCTACCATCTGGTAAATCCGCTTTAATCAGGCGGTGTTGACAGTCGTATTCATAACGGCTGATCAACTTGTGTTGCGTGCCCCGGCGTTCTTCGGCCAGATTACCGAATTCGTCATACTGGTAGTGGCGATCGCCTTTAAAGGCTAAACGGTTGCCCTTGCTGACATCTCTCTGCTCACCACGACCATCCAGCAGGTTACCGGCGGGGTCATGGATTAGTTGTTCAGTTAGCGAGCCACTTACCTGCTGCAGGCGGTTCAGTGCATCGTAGTGATACTGACGACGCCCCTTACGACTGTCTTCCAGGCTGAGCAGGTTGCCATTCTCACTGTAGCCATAGGTGCGTTTGTACAGCTGATGATGGACGGTCTTCGCAGGGTCAGTCGCATGGCGTTCCCGCTGGTTCACAGTATGCGCACTGAGACGGCCCTGATCATCGTACTGATAGTGTGAAGTCAGTTGCCCCTGCTGACGAAACTGCTCCCGGCCTGCCTGATGGTGGTGTCGGGTGAGCATCTCACCATTCAGATTGAGCTGAGTCAGCTGTCCCGATGCATAGTCGTAATCCAGTTGCTGATGGTCAGGCAACCGCATAGATGTCATACGGCCCATCGCATCATAGCTGTAGTGGAAGGTTCCCCAGCCCTGATGTTCTGTTAAGAGCTGACCATTTGGGTCGTAAGTGTAAGCTAAAGGCCAGTGGCCATCGTCGACTTCGGCCAGTTGGCCATACTGGTCGTAGTGGTACGCAACCTGATTGCCGTCAGGCAGGGTTTTGTTAACCAGTTGCCCCATAGCATCACGTTCGTAGACGGTGACCCGTTCGGAACCCTGCAACCCTTGCTCGATCTTTTCAGTCAGGTGGCCATTTAAATCATAGCCGTAGTGGGTTACCCGGCCATCAAAGCTTTGCTCCCGGGCAATCAGCCCGTTGGGGTGATAGTCCAGCAGACAGCGCTCACCGCGTTCGTTACGAATTTCGCTTAGGAAGAGTTTGGCGTTGTCGTATTTATATTCGACCCGGCTACCATCGGGATTGATTTTTGCGGTAACAAGATGCAACGGCTGTGCGTATTCATAGCGGGTGGTTTGCCCTTGTTCGTCGGTAACAGCCGTCACTTTACCGTAAGCATTGTAGCTGTAAATACGAGCTTGCCGGGTACCCGGCTCACGTACAGAAATCAGACGATTGGCACTGTCCCAGCCATACTCAGTGACACCGCCAACTGAAGACTGTTGCCAGATACGACGGCCAAAGCAGTCATAACGGTAACGGGTAACACCACCATCTGGTGCCGTTTCGTCAACCAGTTGCCCAAGCCTGTTCCAGCTGTAGCGGGCCACACTGCCATCCGGATAGTGAACAGAGGAGATCAGGCCATGCTCGTTATAGCTGTACTTAACAGTATGACCAAGAGGGTCAGTTTCGCTGATCAGATCGCCCTGCTCATTATGACCGTAGTACCAGCTCTTGGTCCCTTCGTGTTTCGCAGTCAGCCGGCTATCGGTGTATTCATAACCGGTTGAGGTACCGTCCGGATACATAACAGCAGCAAGTTGCTGGTTGCTGTCATATTTATACTCTGTTTTGTGACCCAGCGGATCGGTCTCTTCGAGCAGCTCCCCTTTTTCACCGTAGACTTTTTCGGTCACAGCGCCATCGGGGTCGACCTGCTTAACTAAGCGAGCATTGTCATCATGCTGATAGGTCTGGCTACTGCCATCATGGTAGGTGGCGACAACACTGCCATCATCGCCCCATTCATAGCGGGTATCCATTTGTTCAAAGTTGGCCCAATGACGGATCGCCCGGACGGCTTTACCTTCACCCTGCCACTGCCAGTAAAATTCCGCGCCACCGGCCAGATGACGTCGCTGAATAACGTTCGCTTCATCATATTCATAGGACTCAGCTTCACCCTGAGCATTACTGGCCTTTATCAGTTGATGAGCAGCATTATACTCATACCGCATGTACGCACCCTGGCTAATCCATTGGCCATGTTCACGACCAAGCAGATCAACACTGCTTATCAGTGATGAAAGCCCATGGTACTGCAACCCCAATGCCGTGCCATGTTCAGACTCTACCCGGGTGATGCGTCGGTCGCTGTCATAGCGTATATCCAGGCGATTCTGGTAGTGGTCACTGATGGCGCTCAGATAGCCGACCGTACCGTGTTTCTTAAAGTGGTAAAAATACGGGGCAACGCTCTCTGAGGTGAGAATATACTCACCTTCGCTCTTACCCAAGAAAATGGTACTGCCTGCCAGACGGTTAGTTACAACACCAAAATGCTCTTCAGGGTTTGCCAGCGGCGTCATACGCCCCTGATGATCATGCCATTCAATCTGGCCGCCAATAAAGCGAAGCTGATGACTTAGTGAATGCGTCCAGCCGAACCCCATACCCTGGCTGTTCTCGCAGTTAGAGGAGCGGTAGGTACGTGCAAACGGCAGCTGAATTAAGCCGGATAAACGGGCGTCTTCCAGTTCAAGAAGTTCTTCACCAGTAACCATTGAAACAGGACAGCCATCAACTTTAGTGCAAGCATTACTGTCTATAGGATCACCGCTACCAGAGGTCCCCTGATCTGATTTATCCGTTACTCCGTTGTTCTGATCAACACTGGTATGAGGCTTATTATCAAAACTTGCATGCAGCTCGTTACCGTTAGTTAGAGCCGCTGCTGGCTTATTCCCACGTATCGCTACCTTTCGATAGTTCAGTGCGTTATCGGCATACTTAACCACCATTTCAGAGAGCTCTTTAAAGAACCCCATTACCGCATCCGCAATCTTTAAAAACCAGCTTGTAAAACGCCTTCCATAAACGGCTATACGGGCTGCCAGAAAGGTTATGCCGAGTGCGCCACCCAATACTGTCAGCACCAGGCCTAAAGCAATATCGATAGCAATAGTTACTACAAACTGAGTAATTGTTTCGTAGGTATTTTCAATCGCCTGATCGGGCGGGATCATCGACATCCACAACAAGGTTCGTTTAACCAGAAGGAACAGCGCGGCTTCATCTGAAGCGAACAGTAAAGCCTTTGCTGCAGCATCCGGAGCAGATGCGATAAGACCGGCAACCTGATCACGGATATTACCTGCCCCTTCCAGCAGTTTGTCGGGGATTGCGTAAGGGTCCTTTAATAGGTTGTAAGCAGCCTTCATACCCTCCCAGATATCTTTTAACGCGCCCCATATACCCTTCGCTATGCCTGTTATGGGTGCAACCATGGTTCTACCAAGCGACGCCCCTACAGACCCAGCCCACTGCGGTTTGTAAATACCCCACTGTTCCTGCAACCAGCCATAGTTATCCTGAATAAAACCGTCGTAGGATGAAAACAATGCAGTTAAATGCGCATCTGATGCATCGCCATTGATATCAAAGCGGTAACGTACCCGGGGCTTTAATCCGGTAAAAACAACTCTTCCATCCTTATCAGCAACCGCTGAATCAACAGGATCCCCATCGCTCAATAAGAATCCCGCTCCCACCTCGTAAATATCAACTTTTACATCACCTATGGGGACATGAAAAACTGACTCAAATTTACTTACCAGAACCAACTCACCACTTTCAGGACATACTGCGGTAAGGGTAAAATCATTTTCATCATAGGAATCAACAATTTCGTTTTCCCCGACAACGATCTTTCGATCCATTTTCAGGGAAGGTAGTAAAAGACTGACCCCAAAGAATTCTTCGGTGTGTTTACGATAGGTATTCAGGGAATCCGGATAGGCCGCTAGTGCCTCTTCAATGCTTTGGATATGCGATTGCATCATTCAATTCCTTTTGCAGATACGCTTCTAACCCTGAGTAGCGTGTAATAACAGCTGATGCCTGTTCTGATTTAACAAACCGCTGAATTTTTACTTTTAACGTATTCACAGGATAGGCTTCATAGAGATTAGGATTTCGTTCAATAAGCTGTTGCAACAGATTACTTTCCAGCGTGGATGTATTCTGGGCAAATAACTTTTGCTGGACTTGCTTACTTAGTTCCCACC
This sequence comes from Aliamphritea ceti, assembly GCF_024347215.1. Lineage (NCBI taxonomy): Bacteria > Pseudomonadati > Pseudomonadota > Gammaproteobacteria > Oceanospirillales > Oceanospirillaceae > Aliamphritea > Aliamphritea ceti. The sequence continues at coordinate 2,479,826 of NZ_AP025282.1, read as the reverse complement.
ACGGAAACTGCCGGCAAACAATACCAGGACTTTGAGGATGACTTACTGAACCATTTGCGCTGATCAGATTCGCGACGGGTCCCATCAGGTCAGCTACATTTTCTGCTTCCTCAAGCTGAAAAACAGGCAACACCTGCGGTGCATCCCAGTAGCGGAAAAACACTTCATTACCGCTGGGCATGATTACTTTCGTCAGGCTTTCAAAGTGACTAAACACCGCATCAAATCCAAATGGGCTGACTACCAGCCAACCCCAGTCAGGAAATGCCTCACCTTGCTCATCCAGCCAGTCGATAAAAGCAGAGTCGGGCTCAATAGGCGCCAGATGTGGCATCACCTCTTCCCAGTCACGATACGGGGTATTCAGCCAAAGTGGCTTTGCGCCGCTTTCGCCCTGGCTGTAAAAGTGTTGCAGCGCGTTAGCCTCTGAGGTACCGCTGAGCACCAGAAAAAAGTTCAGGCCTTCAGAGCTTACTTCCTGCAACTGATTTAGCTGCTCACGCAATAAAACAGGATGACTAGATTGCACAGCTACCGTCCTTACAGGCTTCACATTCTTCACAGAAAGGTGCCGGTGTTTCCATTGTCATTAGCTGTGCTGGGCTTATAGGTGCCGCTTTCTTACCGCTGCCACCGCCGCCCATATTGAGCTTCACCTGCGCCCCTTTAAAGGTGACGCCGCCCGGATTAATGGTCACCAGGCTGCCGCCGGCTTTAAACGCAATTTCCGTCCCTGCACTTAGGGCATGTTTAACGCCACTGGTAAAATGTAGCTCTTGCCCGGCGTAGGTATACTGGTCATTAGCCACTTTCAGCTGATGATCCTGACCAATGGTGAGATGCATATCGCCGTTCACCTGCCGGCTATAACGCTGCTGGGTTTTGACGTGTTCATCACCTTTTACGTGGCGGTACTCGTTGCCTTCCAGAATTCGGTGATGCTCGTTGCCAACCCACTCTTTATGGTCGTTACGGGTCACCTGCTGCATATCTTTTTCGGCATGGGTGAAAATTTGCTCTGCGCCTTTCTTATCTTCGATCCGTATCTCATTAAAGCCTTCTCCGCCTTTGGTGGAGTTGGTTTTAATCGTGCTGAGAGTTTTATTATCCGGCAATGGATAGGGTGACCGGTTAAGGCCATGGTATAACCTACCTGTCACGACCGGGCGGTCTGGATTACCTTCAAGAAAATCGACCAGTACCTCTTCACCAATGCGGGGTATAAACATACTGCCCCGCTCATGCCCGGCAAACAGCTGGCTTACCCGCAGCCAGCAGGTGCTGTTTTCATCACGCTGGCCAACCCGGTCCCAATGGAACTGTACTTTGATCCGGCCGTGCTGATCGGTATAGATCTCTTCACCCGCTGGCCCACAAACAATTGCCGTTTGGCAGCCGTAGACGGTCGGTACCGACGTTTTCAACGGTGCCCGGTAAGGCACATCAAAAGGAATGGCCTTAATGGTATTGCTATAACTGGAACCTTCGGTGGTCGCGCCTTGTTCCAGCACCTGCGGCTGAGCACATTCATGCTCAACATGCGTGAGATAATACTCAGTATTCAGCGTATCTCTCTCGTGCTCAGCGAGCGTAAAACTGAATCCCGGTATCAGCCGGTTAACGTCGCTCTGTGCACTAACGGTACGGCGCTGAACATTAATCGACTCCAGCACCACCTGAGCAAAGCGATCACCGGCGTCAGTATGCTGAAAACGGCCGGGATACTGATATACCTCCAGAGCCTGATCAAGCTCATCTTGCTGGGCGGATTCCAGGGTCAGGGTCGGACGGGTAAAATCAAAGTCTCTGAGTTGGCTGCGGCCAGATACAATCGCTTCACTGTAGTCAAAACGGAATATATGCTGTTCACGTAAAGCGCCCTGCGCATCATGAAAATAAGGTATCTCAGACTGATTTTCGATGGGGGTATGGGTAGCTGAACTGTCGCTAAAGACGATCCGGTGCAGCGCTTCTTCATGCTCAAAGAAGTAGTGTATACCTTCTTCTTCAAGCAGACGCTGCATGAACTCCAGCTCCGTTTCATTATATTGGACGCAGTACTCACGCGCCGGATACGCTCCCTGTAGCCTGAATTCGAATTCATCGCCGGAGAAACCCGCTTCATCCAGTAGCGTCGTAATTATCTGCTGGGTGCTTTGTTGTTGAAAAATACGGCATCCGGCACGTAAGTTCAGCAGTTCCGTTTTAGGCTCTACGACAAAATGATAGGTAGATTGGCGCAAGCTGCTTTCTTCCAGCTCAGCCTCTGTAACGACACCGTGAATAAAACGGGTATATGGCTCGCCATCATTAGTCAGGTCATGCAGCGTAATCAACCCCGGCTGCGCCAGGATCGGCGTAAGCTCAATATCAGGATATTGTGAGACCACCTCCACATTGAAGCGGAAACTTTTAGAGAGCCCCTCTTCTCCCGTCATTTTGACGAGATGAAAGTCATCACTGGCACCGGCTGCCGTAAAGAAGAACCGCTCTTCATTGGATTTTAAAAACACGCTATAACCTTCCCTGTTTTATACATACCCACGCGATATGTCGCTCAATACGTTTCTGGGTTATCAACTGTATGTATCTATTAAGCAATGGGTATGCCAGACAAGCTTATGACGGCATCCAAATACATAATCCTTTTCTGAACCACTACCTGATCAATGGCAGACCAAAGGATTATCACGCAGATTGTACCGGCTCAACTTTTCAACCAAGGATCTTCTTGAAACCCCCAACGCTTTCGCGGTACGGGTCTGGTTACCTTTATACGCCTGCAGTTTCTTGGCGATTACCTTTGCTTCCAGCCGCTGCATTGTATCCTTGAGGCTGTCACCATCCAGGCAAACTCCTTCAGAATCTGCCGCCATAACCGGTGCTGCAGCAGTCATTGATTCAGGCAAATGCTGTAACTCGATCACGCCGTCTTCTGGCGCTAATAACACAGCACGCTCAATCATATTACGGAGCTCTCTGATGTTCCCCGGTAAAGGCTGCGCCTGAATCACATCTAAAACTGCCGATTTAATACCTGAAATCTGTTTTCCATATTGCTGCGCTATATTTCCGATAAAGTAGTGAACCAGCGCAGGGATATCGTCACGTCGATCTTTTAACGCCGGCAGGTCAATCGGGAAAACATTCAGTCGATAATAAAGGTCTTCCCTGAATTCTCCTTTATCAATGAGTTCCAGAAGGTCCTGATGGGTTGCTGCAATCACCCGCAGATCAATCTTTATAGGGTGCAAAGCTCCCAGCGGTCGCACTTCCCGCTCTTGCAAAACACGCAGCAGTTTAGCTTGTAATTTAAGTGGCATATCACCGATTTCATCCAGAAATAAGGTGCCACCACTGGCTAATTCAATCAGTCCTTTTTTATCCGCAGAAGCACCGCTGAACGCACCTTTCTTATAACCGAATAATTCTGACTCGAGGAGCTCTTCAGGCAATGCCGCGCAGTTCTGTGCGACAAAAGCCTGCTTACTGCGTTGCGGACTATTACGGTGAATGCACGCAGCCACCAACTCCTTACCTGTTCCGGTTTCGCCCCGAATCATAATGGTTGCGCTGGTGCTGACGATTTTCTCCATCAGGCTGAACACCTTACGCATCTCCGGTGAGTCACCAATGATGTTATCTACTACAAGTGAACCGCTGATTCGCTCTTTCAGCTCCTGATTTTCAATTTCCAGAACATGTCTGGCCGAATCCAGTTGCTCTATCAGTACCCGGTTATCTGCCAGCAAACGCGCATTTTCTGCAACCACCACAGCCTGAACAGCAAAGGCTTTAACCAAACCTTCCAGCTGAGCCGGGAAAGCATTAATCTCTCCCTGCTCATTCTCCCGGCGATTGTAAAGTTTCATCACCCCCAGGCTGCTGCCTTCAAAATCAGTCAGCGGGACCACCAGCATTGACACCGTTTGCTGACCAAAGAGTCTGTCTAAACGGTACTGTTCAGCAAAATCAAAACCGCTGTATTGATACGTATTGGCGATATTAACAACCTGGCCCGACAGGGCCGCCCAGGAGATAACGTCGGTCTGGCCTGAACGCTTTTCAGCCAGGAGATCAACCGGGCGAAGTTCATTACTCAGCTGAGAAAAATAATCTCCCTGCGCCACTTCAGGGATCAGGAAACGTTTTTTTCGATCCAGAATATAGACACAACCAGCTTCTGCAGACGTCAGTTTTCTGGCGGCTGTGAGGATTTTATCCAGTAAGCGTTTGATATCCTTTTCACGGGTAATTGAAAGATTAATCTGAACCAGCTCTTCAAGCGCCAATACAGAATCTTCGATTGAATAATCCATTATTAATCCTGCTATTTACTGAAAGACAACGAGAAATCACCGGCATCGTTTATATCCAGATCTACGCGTGTAAACCGGGCCTCACTATTCATATGTTCGAGTAATTCACTCGCTAACTGCGGCAGAAGAGAGCCATTAATAATATGGTCAATATTACGTGCACCGCTTTCCACTTCCTGGCATCGCTGCGCAATGGTTTCGACCACCTCATCGGTGTACTGCATGTCCAGTTGCTGACTATTTCCTACCCGATCGACAACTTTATTAAGCTTGAGACGCGCGATATCAGACATCACTGAGGTATCAATGGTGTAAAAAGGAACAATTTGCATACGGGCCAGCAGTGCCGGTTTAAAGTGCTTACTCAGTGTTGGGCGAATGGCCGCCATCAGCGCTTCCGGATCCGGACGCTTACCATCGCTACACATATCCGTAATGATTTCAGTTGCCAGATTCGAGGTAAGAAATACAGCGGAGTTACGGAAGTTAACTAGCTGGCCTTCGCCATCCGACAACATGCCTTTATCAAACACCTGATAGAACAGGTTCATCACTTCCAGATCTGCTTTTTCCACTTCATCCAACAGCACCAGTGAATATGGCTTCTGACGTACGGCTTCCGTTAATACACCACCTTCACCGAAGCCGACATAACCAGGTGGTGAACCGATAAGACGGGAAACAGTATGTTTCTCCTGAAACTCGGACATATTAATCGTGGTTAAAAAGCGTTCGCCACCGAACAGCATATCGGCAACGCCAAGAGCCATCTCAGTTTTACCCACGCCACTCGGCCCTACAAGAAGGAACACACCCAACGGCGTATCTGGATTATTGACACCGGCTTTAGCTGCACGCACCCCTCTGTCAATTGCATCGATTGCATGGTCCTGACCACGGATACGCTGCTTTAAATTATCCGCCAGTGTCAGTACTGATGCTGCTTCATCCCGCACCATTTTCCCCAGAGGAATACCGGTCCAGTCTGCTATCACACGTCCGACAACGTCAGGAGAGACTTCATAATGAATCAGTGGATTGTCACCCTGAATGCCTGCAAGCTCAGCCAGCTCATCACGAATCTGCTGCTTAAGCCCGGCTTCATCGATGGTCTCACAGGCGTCCCCTTCTGCAGTTTCAAGATGAGCCTTCGCCAGTGTTTGTCGGTGTTCAAGAATCCGCTCAACAATGGCTTTCTCTTTCTGCCATTGATCGGTCAGCACGTCCCGCTCAGTCATGGACTGATCTAACAAAACATCCAGCGCATCTAACTGGCCTTCATCGGCCATGATATCAGCGGCGATATCGCGTTCGAGCGCCGCTCTTTCTCTCTGTAATGTCTGAATTCTACGGTCGGCATCTTCAACGCCATAAGGAATAGAGGAGATACTGATTTTGACCCTGGCTGCTGCTGTATCTAATACATCAACAGCTTTATCCGGTAGCTGGCGACCTGAAATGTAACGTGACGACAAACTTGCAGCCGCTTCAACAGCATCATCTCTTACATAAACACCGTGTGCTGCTTCATAAGTTTCCCGCAGACCTCTGATGATAGTAACGGCCTGATCGACTGTCGGCTCATCCAGTTTTACCAATTGAAAACGGCGGGCTAAAGCAGGGTCTTTCTCAAAGTACTTCTTATATTCGGACCAAGTGGTTGCTGCAACGGTACGTAATTCACCGCGAGCCAGAGCAGGTTTAAGCAGGTTGGCAGCATCGCCACTGCCTGCAGCACCGCCTGCACCGATCAACGTATGGGCTTCATCGATGAACAGAATAATAGGTTTAGGTGATTCTTTAACCGCCGTAATAACGCCGTTCAAACGGTTTTCGAATTCTCCTTTAACACTTGCGCCGGCTTGAAGCAGACCCAGGTCAAGGCCATAAAGCTCTACATCGGCCAGAACATCAGGCACTTCTCCTTGTGCAATTTTAAGCGCCAACCCTTCAACCACTGCTGTTTTACCAACACCGGCATCACCCACACAGATCGGGTTATTTTTACGACGGCGTCCTAATATATCGATCATCTGCCGGATTTCAGTATCACGGCAGAATACCGGATCGATCAGACCTTCCCGGGCTCGGGCTGTAAAATGTGTGCAATATTTATGCAAAGGCCCCAGATCAACTTCTTTCTCTGCAACTGAAGCCTGATGACCTGCCTGGCTCAAAACGGCTTTCTGCTCTGGAGAATCAGCAACAATGTCGTCGTAATTTTTTAATAAATCATCAACGGAAATTTCAGACAAACTGTCACAATAACCAGCCATGCCGTGACGCCGCTGATTTGACAGAATCGCCAGCACCAAAACACCGCTGCGGATTTCGCTGTCACGCCGTTCCAATGACGCAATAAGCCACGCGTCTTCAAACAAGCCCATCAGTGTACGGGAGAAAACAGGCTTACCTGTATTGCCTTTTTTATCCGTCTCTACTGCATGCTGCAGGTCGCGGACAAAGTGCATAACATTGATTTTGTAGTGCACAAGAATCTGCGCGAGGTCATTATCATCCTCCAGCATTTTCAGTAAAAAATGCTCAACGCTAATCTCATAAGCGCCATGGGAAACCGCCAGCCCCGCAGAAGCTTCCAGCGCACGGGTTACATTTTTGTTCAGGCGTCCCATCAGGGATTTCATTTTTATATTATCCATAAGTCCTTCACTGGCAAGCCATTAATCTGGCTTACTGATCCATTTGTCCTGTACGGTGTTGCTCAGCACTACACGAGGGTCTTCCCCCGTGGCTTTCGCCAACCAACCCACCCAACCTAATTTCGGTGCAGATGCCCCACCCAGGGTGAACGGGGGAACATCCTCGCGTTTCAATATAAGCTCAATGTCGAAGCACAATTGTTCCGGCATTAAGAGCTCAATAAGTTCTAATAAAGCAGCATAAGCGTCGCCATCGGGCAGAAAGCGTTCAAAAGTTTCAAAATCAAGAGGGCCAATACACACTCTGAACTTGCCGCAATGGTCTTTAATTTTTTTTCCCAGACACAGGTCATCACCCAGCCGGCTATTGGCTTTACCCAGGCTATTGAGCTGATCACCCGGAATATCTGCCCAGCGCTCAACGTACTCCTGGATTTGCACCGGAATCATCCCAAAATAACCACTTATTACAGAGGTCATCACGCTAACTGAGTTAGCATTCATTGCTATTAGCCCGGCGTATCCCAACAACCTTGGCCAATTCACTGCTGAACGCTCTCTGGCCTGTTTGTCAGGCGCTCCCATCAGAGAGAAAACACCTTCAGAGAACGGATCTTCAGCCCTTTTCTGATACAGAATACCCGGCTGATATTTTTCCCAGCTCCGATACAGCAGCGAAGTAAACCGGTGATTAAACAGATCCAGAAAGTCTCTTTGCCTTGCTGCAGGAACATCATAAAGCTGTAGCAGGAGCTCTCCCTGACGGAATGCCTGATAATCGGACCGCCCCAGAATGTCGGGCAGGGATTCTGAACGTCTCAGACGCTCTAAACAGCTTTCACTGAATTCCCTTACCGCAAATGCGCCTGACTTGATCTGTTTTTTTATATCAGTCGCATCGTTCAGAAGACTGGATACATCCAGTCGATAATCCCGTAAGCGCTGAAGCTGCTCCTCTTTTTTAATGAAGTAGGTCTGATGATCCTGAGTTTCGATCCGCATCTGCTCAGCAATGATGCTTTCCGTTACATGCACGGGCATCGGCGAAGGCGCGCCATACAGCCCGATGAAATTGGATTCCAGCACTGCCTTTCCACTGGAATCAATACGTGCTTTTGCTATATCGCTACTGGCAAACGCCAGCGAGGGGTGCCCGGCAAAGCGAACCTGCTCTTTAGCCACGGCACCCTGATAACCGACCTTTACAGGAGCGTTTTTTTCTAACAGACGCACCGCCTGAAAAAAATCAAACTGATGCGAATCCCTGAGAATAAGCTGAGTCAGAGAATCGTTTTCAAACCCGGTTGTATCTTCCATTGATACACCTCTCCATTCTCAAGCCCTTCGACAATCAGTTGATGATGCGAGTTAATCGGAGCGTACTGCGCAAAAAAGCCACTCAGCACCGCTGCGAATAAAAACATGCTGCTTTCACCCTGTATCCCCTTTGCACCAAACTTGCTTTCCCGCATCTGCATCCGGGTCTGTAACGCTCTAACCGGCACACCCTTGGATATACGATCAATCGTCTCAGTCTGAATACCAACGATTCCTTCCTGCAACTGTTTACTGGCACGCTCTGTCTGCCGGTCAAACATTGCCCGTAAGTCATAGCTGGTAAGCAAGTTCTTAAGTGACTCCAGATTGGACAGAGGGCGATAGTGCAATGCAAGGTTGGCAATAAGTTGCCAGTGCAGCCCTTCTCTGACAGGTGGCGGTAATGCTCCGGTCACCCGGGAGATATTTTTAAAAGTTACAAATTCCGGGGAGTCAGAAGTGGGATAAATGATGTCCCCCGCCCTTAGTGTTTCTGGCAACTGGCGGTTAGTGCAGGTCAGTTCTATAGAAATGATCTCTGTCACGGGTAGCGCTTTATGGTTATCAAGATCAACAAAGCGCAGATAATTATCGACACCATTTTGCAGGGTCGACATCTTCCTGTGCTGCGTATAAAAAATCTGACGGCGTTGATCACTGTGGTTTAATTCGTGTTCAAAACTCTCAAACGCCTCATAGCGATAGATATCGCTTCGCCCTCTTTGCTTACCCAACACACTGTCTATGCTGAAAAGCTCAATATGTTCTTGCTGCCCATAATCAGGACGGACTAAATATTCCAGCTTGCGCGGGTCAACTTTGATCGGGTCAGCATCATGTTCAAACAAGTTGATGATAGGTGTACAAAACAGACGAACATGACCTTTCTTCACCCGCAGCTGAGAATCGAACTGGCGATTAAACTTAAATCTCAGTGTAAAGTGCTCCAGCATGGGGGCTGACATCACCGGAAGATCGACATTCACATCTACAAACATGAACTTTTCAGGCAAACTGAAAAACTCCTGCAAATAGCGATAACCTTCAAATGAACGGTTACTCTGAGGCAGCAAATCCTCATCTTCAGCAAAGCCAACCGGAGAAACCGGCAACCCGGGTAAACGGTGCTGCGTATTAGCACGGCCATCTTTGTATCCGGCCTCTAAGTGCACACTGTCCAGATAACGAAACAGCCATAAATATAAGGCCTGGCTGATATGAGTTTCGCGATCGCCGTGCAAAAATAACCGCAGGTTTTTCAACTGCATCGACTCAGCTGTAGCGCCAGTTTCCAATTCAAACCGAATAGCCATCTCCGCGCCATCACTGTTAACGGAGGTCGTCAGATCAGTCAGACTGATAGGATATATATCAACGTCGTAGCAAGTCCTGAACTGGCAAGCAGTGCCATCCACTTCTACGCTGCGCACCATCTCGCCCTTTGAGATTTTCTTTCCTTCTGTCAGTGCGCTGGTGACAGGTTTGTACTCCAGAATACTCATTGCAGGTAATGGCCGCAGGTAGTGCGGCCATAACAGGCTGGTCAGAGAATGAGTGATCTCAGGTAGCTGATCATCAAGCTTCTGCCGGAGCCGCCCGGTGAGGAATGCAACGCCTTCAAACAAACGCTCAACATCCGGATCATTGCCTTCTTCTGACAGAAACTTTGACAACCCCGGATTCTGGTGTGAAAACTCAACACCTAACTCTCGAAGGTAAGAAAGCTCATCCTGATAATATTTGTTAAATGCCATTACTCAGCTCTGTACTTTAAATAAGCCATCATTTCCCATCATAGTTTCAAACTTAACTCGCACAGGGCTTCCGGGAACAACCAAACGCGCCACAATCTCAAAGCGCAGATCCGTCGGATCATCTTCATTCTGTGTAAAGGATACGCGGGTCTGATCCAGACGAGGCTCATACAGTTCCAATGCCCGTTTAATCGCTTTACGCATATCCTTAACTGCCTGCATATATCCGCTATTCAAATCCAGGTCATTAAAATCAGGCAAACCATACTCAGGTAATGCAGTAACACTGCCATAACGCACGTTAAACAGGTTCTGTAAATGCAACCGGACGGATTGGCGAAGCTTATCCACCCCTACCTCAAGTGACCGCTGCGCACCTTCATCACCTAATGCAATCCGCTGCAATAATGAATACTCAAGCATCTTTACCCTCCAGGCATGTGCAGGACGAGGTATACAACAGAGCCCCCTCGTCCTGCAGGTCGGTTATCAGGACTTATCCAGCTTACCAACCAAAGACAGAGTGAAATCTGCCCCCATGTATTTGAAGTGCGGACGCACGTTCATAGATACACGGTAAAAGCCCGGTTCACCCTCAACATCGGAAACCTGAATGCTTGCATCACGCAGCGGACGTCGGCTACGTACTTCGGCACTCGCACCATCCTGATTGGCGACAAACTGACGGATCCAGACATTCAGTTCTTCTTCCAGATCGTTGCGCTCTTTCCAGCTACCAATGTTCTCCCGCTGCAGCACTTTGATGTAGTGCGCCAGACGGTTAACGATGAACATATACGGCAACTGAGTGCTGAGTTTGTAGTTCATCTCAGCTTCTTTGCCTTCCTTGCTAATACCAAAGAATTTCGGCTTCTGAGTCGAGTTAGCAGAGAAGAATGCTGCGTTATCGCTGCCTTTTCTGAAGGTAAGAGGGATAAAGCCCGCTTCCGCCAGTTCAAATTCACGGCGATCCGATACCAGTACTTCAGTAGGGATTTTCGTTTCAATCTGGCCCATTGCTTCATACTGATGCAACGGCAGATCTTCAACAGCACCACCGCTCTGCGGACCAATAATATTCGGGCACCAGCGGTATTTAGCAAAGCTCTCAGTCAGACGTGAAGCAAACGCAAAAGAGGTGTTGCCCCATAGATAATTCTGATGATCACCGTCGATGTTCTCGTTATAACAGAACGCCTTAACCGGGTTATCACGCTCATGATAAGGTAAACGCAGCAGGAATCTCGGCAGGGTCAAACCAACACTTCTGGCATCCTCGCTTTCACGGAACGAACGCCACTTAGCATACTGAGGCCCTTCGAAAATAGCTGCGATATCGTTCAGATTTGGCAACGATTGAATGTCTTCAACGCCAAAGAACTTTGGAGATGCAGCACCGATGAACGGCGCATGCGCCATAGTGGAAACACTGGCTACGTTCTGCAGTAAGCTGATATCCGGAGCGCTGTGTTCAAACTCATAGTTGGCCATAATTGCAGCTACAGGTTCACCACCGTGCTGACCGTATTCAGCGGTATAAACCTGCTTGTATAAACCTGACTGGGTGATCTCTGACGCATCTTCAAAATCGACAGCCAGATCATCCTTTGAAACATTCAGGATTTGAATTTTGTTGTTCTCGCGGAAATCGGTCCGGTCAACAACAAACTTCAGGCCACGCCAGGCCGATTCCAGTTTCTGCACTTTCTCGTTATGCAGAATCTGGTCAAGTTGAAGACTCAGTTTTTCATCGATCTCAGCAATCATATCGTCGACAAGCTGTTTACGAACCCGCTCGGTCTTCTCACCCGAAGTCAGGATCTCTGCAATGAAAGCCTGTACACCTTTCGATGCAACATCATAAGACTCATCACCTGCTTTCATGTTGGTTTGCTGCAAAATCTGATCGAGCAAGGAGCCGCTCTCTGTTTCAACGACTTCAGCTTGCCCCGCAATCATTTCCTGTTCTGACATCTTTTTATTCCTTTACCTTAATTGCCGCGTAAACTTACGGTTGCTCAATGCCGAGTTCAGCCATCAACTTCTGACGTGACTCGTCGTCGCCTAACAGCTCATCAATCTGCTTACGAAAAGCAGGTACGTTGCCCAGTGGACCTTTCAAGAATGACAATGCTTCTCGCAGCTCGAGGAGCTTAGCCATTTCCGGAACCTGGCGGACCACGGCTTCTGGCTCAAAATCTTTCAGCGTATCGATGCTCAGATCCACGGGCATTTCATCGCCCTCTTCACCAGACAATTTATTAGGCACTGTCAGTTGCAAGCTCAGCTTCTGATTAGACATGACGTCGTTAAAATTCGCCTTGTCGACATCAATCAGCTCACGGTCCTCCACCTCGTCTTCGTCTTCACGCAAAGTATAATCACCCACCATCATGATCTTCAGCGGTAATTCAATCTCTTCCTTTGCATCGCCTATAGCAGGCTTATAGACAATATTGATCCTTTCCTTAGGAGCGACTGATCCTTCTTTAGCCATGGTTACTTCCTTCGTTAGTTTGTTTTGAGAATGGACAGCGCGCCCAGAGGATCCATCAGGCACAAATGCGCCTTCAGTTGATCAACATGGATAAGCTGCTCTGTTGTATATTTTTTCTTTGTCTGATTTTGCATATGGCAATTCACCAGAAGCCTGATCACATCCAGATGCAGAAGTGGCTCCCAATGCTGCAGCTGTTTTTCTTCGATCATTTGCTGCAGATACGTCAGTTGAGGTTGAGCTATGTCGAGATACCCGCTCTCAAAGCAATAGCGGGCCTGCTCAAACTGCCAGTAGGCCTGCTCTCTCAGACTACTGACTGCGGCAATGCCACTTTTAAACATCGCCAGACCCTGATCAAAATCACCGCTGATTGCAGACTGCTTAGCTTTGGCAGCAACCTCATGCCAGGGTGCTGAGGCTGTTGCAGAACCTTTATCTGCCGCTGGCGCATCAACTGATCCGGTGCTGAGAGAAGCGATCCACGCTTTGGTCATTTCATCGGCAAAACCTTCGCCATTAGCAAAGCTTCCGTTAAGCAGTTCCGGCATTCGGGATACCAACATGGAGACCGAATCTTTGACAGCCTGTGCCGCTTCTTTTGCGGTAATCGCTTCCAGCGCATTAGCTACCATACGGTGTAGGGAAAGCCAGAAGACCTGACCCGATGCGAAGGTTTTTTCACATTCTTCAATCAAACCCGGCCAGTCTTTAGCCTGCTCCAACTGTTTCAAGGCCATCACTTTACTTTCGGCAGGTGCCGGTAAAACAGCATCAGGAGGCGTTTCCTTTAGCTGCATCCAGACACCGGAACGCAGAAGAAAATAGGGATAAGCATCATTCACTCTTTGTGAACGTAGCAAGTGTGCAGCTTTAGTAATTGTCGAACCACATGAGCGGAGCGCTTTAGCAATATCTTCCGAAGATGATACCGCCACAGGTGTATGAACAGGCGCTTTCACGGCTTCAGGCGCAGCTGCAGGTGTCGGTTGCTCTGCCGGCACCCTGACAGGTGCAGACCCGTTGTCCTGACTCACTGGCTTACTGATTTCAGGTTCTGGTGCGGGCTCTGGCTCCGCCTGTTTTTGCTTTGCCTCTTCGAGTAGGAATTCAGCCTCTTGCTTATACCGGCCGAGAACATTCCTGAAATCAAATAAACTGGGGGCTTTGTCACCCAGTTTGTCAGCCAGGCTGTTATCCAGCTCGACAAAGGCATTTGTCGCATCAATAACTGATACGGCCTGATCTAATGTCGACTGGTATTCAGAAAAGGGCCTGTCAATCTTTTGCAGCAGCCAGGTTACTGCGGCACCACGACTCTTAGGTCTGGCAGGATGGATCTCAGACCAATATGGCGCATTGACCAGATCACGTAATAGCTGGAAGCCCAGATTAAGACCTTCAAAGCTATAACGATAAAAAAGCGCAGCTGCCAGGCGCGCAGCTACCCGCAGGTCCTTACTTTGCTCCTTCAATATCTTTGCAGCCAGCGTTTCGACCTTATCCCAGTCAACCGGCTGTATATTGATGCCTTCTGACTTTCTCAGTTCATCTTCTAACGCCGTAAAATCATCATTATGCTTTACCTCTGGCCCTGCGGATAACTCTCCCGATAACGGCAATGCATAATTCAGAACTTCCTGCTGATCCATTAAGCAGCTCCTTCTGCTATAGCATTATCAGATTGTTTTTGTTCCAGCTTTAATTGCTGAAAGCACTTAAGGGATAACAGATGCTGGTAGATGAGTTCCAGCGCCCCAGCTTTGTGAAGTCTGGCGACACTCTCCTGATCCAGTTGCTCAAGTCGAGCCCTGGAAACCACCCAAAAGCCCGACAAAATAGTACGCTCCGCTTCTGGTTTAGCATTAAGCTGAGCAGGTTCCAGCAGATCTAATTCCTGCAAGAGCGCCGAAAGCATCTGGTTTCGATCCCGCTCTGCCTCAAAAGCCTCAGTAAACTTAAGAATCTGTTTCAGGAATTCGCTTGGCTTTTCACCTTCGAACAGAGGGATACCACGACCATCGCGGTTCAGTTTGTCGCTTTTCTCATCGATACAGAGTGTTAATTCACTCTCATCGGTCCGGACAGCAATAAACGGGTAACGGCGAATATAAGCAGGTATATATTGTCCAGACCATTCACCTTCAGCGCTGACCCATTGATTCAGGTTTGCCTGAATAGCCAGCACAATAATAGGCACCGCTTCATTGTCTTCCAGCAAAAACACAATAGGAAAAGAATGACAGGCAGAAGCAAACTCGTTGACGCCCACCGGGACGGAGTTTGCTTCCTTCGCGAAATGGAAACCAACGTTATTATCAAGATAGCAAGCACCGTGAGTGCGGTGACTCAGCGCTGTAATCTTGTTGTAAAATAAAGGTTTTTTAACACTCATTCGGTCGACACTCCCTATCCATTATTACATCCATTCCATGATGCCCTGCTGAGTATTCATTGCCTGCAGAGAAAATACAATACCGTATTTCGCCCATTGATCATGGTAATACTCAAAGCGGTCATTACGATCAACCGATACCAGATAACGCCCATCATTATTGAACCATGCAAGCTCTTCTTCACGCTGATCTTCAGGCAACAACATACCCTCATCGGCCACATCGAAAATTGTCACAAACTCATTGAAGAGCGCATCATCCAGGCCCAACAGATAACTGAGGAACTGAACCTCAGATCGGGTCAACGCGTTAAGGTTTGCTTCTGAGCGAATCAATGCGGTAGAACTGAACAAAGCAACCTGACGGGAAATATCAGCCGCCGACTGAGTCAGATATGCGCTCCGGGCATCAATAATCAATGAGCCGCTGGTATCCAGTGTGAAATTAACCAGGTTCCCGGGGTCACCAATATCCTGATTGGGACCGGCATCCAGTCTCAGCAGGCTTTGGGCGACAATCTGAGTACCGTTGGTTTTAATGCCACCTGTTTCAGAAATAAGCTCTACTGAATCACCTTCGGCACGGTTCACCAATATGGCGTCTTCCTCAATCAGGCGAATATTCGCCCCCTTCAGGCTGATCTGACCAAACCGTGTGACTTCCGATGCCCCAAGCGTTCCTAATTCGATATCCCCTGAGGCATCAACCGTTAACAGCCCAGAAACAGAAAGATCACCATCATCTGTAACATTGCCGGCACTGTTAACAGTTAAACTAGAAGCTGTAGAAGATTGCAGTAAAGTACTGCTATCTTCGTGCAGAATCACATTACCGCTATTCAGCACAACCGAACCAAAATTGACCTGGTCTCCGCTAATTCGACCTAAATCAATATTTCCAGTGTTTGTTACCGTAAAGGCATTTGCCACATTAATATTACTGGCGGTGGTATTACTGATAGAACCTGTTACATCCAGTGTTAAATCAGTGACATCAATATCATTTAACTCAAGATCTGCTGTATTTTTCAGAATCACACTGCCACCACCCAGTAGCTCAACAGCATGGATCTGATTAGCATTGCCCAGCGTAATGTTGCTGGCAGACAATGACAGCTCATCAGTGACCGTCAGTACCGTTCCAACCTGTTGCGAAATTGCGGAATCAACTACAACTTTAAAATTCGCCGCATTCACATCTCTCAATTCAAGTGCGTCCTGATCCCGAATACTGACATGATTCCCTGCGATACTAAGGTTATCAAACTGATTGCCTGTATGCTCAAGAGTGACATTGCCTGCGCCCGCATCTATCGAGAGTGAAGGCACTGACAATGCACCGATCTGAGAAATATCTCCTGCTGCAGTTACACTCAGAGACGTTGTCAAATCAGATTCACCCAGAACGATGCTATCGACATCGTTGATCTGAGCAGAATCAGCTTTCAATTCCAGAGTATTAAAGTTGTTTGCCTGAGTCAGTGTCACTGTATCTGCATCAATACTCGCCGTGTTAGCGACAACAATCGCGCCGGTCTGGCTCAACGCACCACCGGCAGTCACACTCAGATCATTTACGTTTATAGTGCCCATGCTCAATGCATTAACATCGCGCGCACTCAGATTATTTGCAGAAGCAGATAAACTATTGAAATCATTACCGCTGTTATTCAGCGTGATATCGCCACTTGTCGCGGTCAGACTGGTCGCACCGTCCACATCAATAGCACCAGACTGAGTGAGGTTGCCTCCGGAAGTGACATCCAGATTTCCGGTCAGAGCTGAAGCAGCCAATGTTAATGCATTGCTATCCTCTATCGTGGCATTGACAGCATCCAGCGCCAGCGAAAAGAAATTGTTACCGTTGTTATCCAGTGTGATGTCAGCACCTGTTGCTGTAAGACTAGTTGCCCCGCCGGCTTTAATCGCACCGGACTGAGTGATATTTCCAGCAGCTGTCACTGTTAAGTTGCCTGTCAGGTCTGAACTTCCCAGAACAACACCGTCAACATCGTTAATCTGGGCAGTGCCGCCATTCAACGATAATGTGTTGAAATTATTTGCCTGAGTCAGCGTGGCTGAGCTGGCATCAATACTCGCCGTGTTAGCGACAACAAACGCTCCCGTCTGAGTCAGAGCACCGCCGGTCGTCACGCTCAGATCATTTACACTCAACGCACCTATACTCAGTGCATTAGCATCACGCACACTCAAATTATTTGCAGAAGCAGACAATCTGATGAAGTCATTGGCCGCGTTTACAAGCGTAATATCCGCATTCGTTGCCGTCAGGTTAGTCTCGAAATCAACCTTAACAGCACCTGACTGAGTAATATTGCCAGCGGCTGTCAATGTTAAGCTACCGGTCAAATCCGTGTTGCCCAGCTCAATAGCGTTCACATCGTTAACCAGAGCCGAAGCACCGCTCAAAGACAGAGTGTTAAAATCATTTGCCTGAGTCAGGGTTGCTACGTTGGCATCAATACTGGCTGTATTAGTAACCACAAATGCACCGGTCTGTGTCAGTTCACCACCGGCTGTAACAGCCAGATCATTAACATTCAGAGCAGCAATGTTCAGCGAATCGGTATCACGCACGCTGAGATTATTTGCCGAAGCGGTTATACTATTAAAGTCATTGGATGCATTTTCTAACGTAATGTCACCGCTAGCAGTCAGCGTAGTCGTTCCATCTACATCAATAGCGCCAACGCCAGACTGAGTGAGACCGCCTCCTGAAGTAATATCTAGAGTTCCGGTCAGTGTCGAAGCAGCCAGCGCCAATGCATTACTATCCTCGATCGTGGCATTCACCCCGTTCAGAGCCAGCGAAGAAAAGTTATTACCACTGTTATCCAGTGTGATATCCGCATTTGTTGCTGTCAGGCTGGTCGCGCCGCCGACTTCAATCGCACCGGACTGAGTTATATTTCCTGCAGTTGTAATTTCCAGAGAGCCAGTCAGACCTGTGCTGCCCAGCTCAATAGCGTTCACGTCATTGATCTCTGCCGAGCCACCATTTAATGTGAGGGTATTGAAATTATTCGCCTGAGTCAGCGTAGCGGAGCTGGCATTAATATTAGCGGTATTGGCAACAACAAACGCATCGGTCTGAGTGAGTGCACCACCGGCCGTTACGCTAAGATGATCAACGGTCACAGCCCCCATACTAAGCGCATTTACATCATGCACACTAAGATTCGCTGCCGAGGCAGACAGACTATTAAAGTCGTTTCCGCTATTTTCCAGAGTAATATCACCAGAAGTACTCAGTATAGAGACTCCATCCACATCAATCGCACCGGACTGGGTGATATTTCCTCCTGCAGCAATCGTCAGGTTTCCACTCAGGCCTGACTCAGCAATTACGATTTCATTCACATCTGTCAGGGTAATATTTTTATTGCCTGAAACAGTAAGGGTATTGAAATCATTGTTTGCATGATTCAACGTCGCAGTGCCATTAATACTGGCATCATTAGTAACGACAAATGCACCGGTCTGAGTCAGTGCACCACCGGTGGTAACAGTCAGGTCATTAACATTCAGGGCTGCAATGCTGAGTGCATTAGCGTCACGCACACTCAGATTATTTGCTGAAGCAGATAAACTACTGAAATCATTACCCACATTTAAAAGGGTGATATCGCCACCTGTCGCTGTTAGGCTGGTCGCGCCGCCGACTTCAATCGCATCGGACTGGGTGATATGCCCACCTGCAACAATCGTCAGCCCCCCACTCAGGCTTGACTTAGCAATTTCGATTTCATTCATATCTGTCAGGGAAATATTTTTATTGCCTGAAACAGTAAGTTTATTGAAATCATTGCTAGCATGATTCAACGTTGCAGTGCCATTAAGACTGGTATTATTAGTAACGACAAATGCACCAGTCTGCGTCAGTTCACCACCAGTAGTAACAGACAAGTCATTCACATTCAGGGCAGCAATACTCAGTGCGTTAGCGTCACGCACACTCAGGTTATTTGCAGAAGCAGATAAACTATTAAAATCGTTTCCAGCATTTTCCAGAGTAATATCACCAGAAGCTGTCAGTATAGAGACTCCATCCAAATCAATCGCACCGGACTGGGTGATATTTCCTCCTGCAGTGATCGTCAGATCCCCACTCAGGCTTGACTCAGCAATTACGATTTCATTCATATCTGTCAGGGAAATATTTTTATTGCCTGAAACAGTAAGTTTATTGAAATCATTGCTAGCATGATTCAACGTTGCAGTGCCATTAAGACTGGTATTATTAGTAACGACAAATGCACCTGTCTGGGTCAGAGCACCACCAGCGGTAACAGTCAGGTCATTAACATTCAGAGCCGCAATCCTCAGTGCGTTAGCATCACTCACACTCAGGTTATTTGCAGAAGCAGATAAACTACTGAAGTCATTACCCGCATTGACAAGGGTGATATCCGCATTTGTTGCTGTCAGGCTGGTCGCCCCATCCACATCAACAGCGCCAGACTGAATGAGATTGCCCCCGGAAGTGACATCCAGAGTTCCGGTCAGTGTCGAAGCAGCCAACGTTAATGCATTACTGTCCTTTATCGTGGCATTCACCCCGCTTAGCGCCAGCGAAGAAAAGTTATTACCGCTGTCATCCAGCGTGATATTACTACCTGTCGCGGTCAGGCTGGTCGCTCCAGCAACCTCAACAGCGCCTGACTGGGTAATATTCCCAACAGCAGTCACTGTTAAGGTACCGGTCAGATCCGAGGCACCAAGCTCAATACTGTTTACATCGTTAACCTCAGCCGAACCACCATTCAAAGACAAAGTCTTGAAATTATTCGCCTGCGTCAGAATGGCAGAGCTGGCATCAACATTAGCCGTATTAGTAACTACAAATGCACCTGTCTGGGTCAGTTCACCACCAGTAGTAACAGACAAGTCATTCACATTCAGAGCCGCAATCCTCAGTGCGTTAGCGTCACTCACACTCAGATTATTTGCAGAAGCAGATAAACTACTGAAGTCATTACCCGCATTGACAAGGGTGATATCCGCATTTGTTGCTGTCAGGCTGGTCGCCCCATCCACATCAACAGCGCCAGACTGAATGAGATTGCCCCCGGAAGTGACATCCAAAGTTCCGGTCAGTGTCGAAGCAGCCAACGTTAATGCATTACTGTCCTTTATCGTGGCATTCACCCCGCTTAGCGCCAGCGAAGAAAAGTTATTACCGCTGTCATCCAGCGTGATATTACTACCTGTCGCGGTCAGGCTGGTCGCTCCAGCAACCTCAACAGCGCCTGACTGGGTAATATTCCCAACAGCAGTCACTGTTAAGGTACCGGTCAGATCCGAGGCACCAAGCTCAATACTGTTTACATCGTTAACCTCAGCCGAACCACCATTCAAAGACAAAGTCTTGAAATTATTCGCCTGCGTCAGAATGGCAGAGCTGGCATCAACATTAGCCGTATTAGTAACTACAAATGCACCTGTCTGGGTCAGTTCACCACCAGTAGTAACAGACAAGTCATTCACATTCAGAGCCGCAATCCTCAGTGCGTTAGCGTCACTCACACTCAGATTATTTGCAGAAGCAGATAAACTACTGAAGTCATTACCCGCATTGACAAGGGTGATATCCGCATTTGTTGCTGTCAGGCTGGTCGCCCCATCCACATCAACAGCGCCAGACTGAATGAGATTGCCCCCGGAAGTGACATCCAAAGTTCCGGTCAGTGTCGAAGCAGCCAACGTTAATGCATTACTGTCCTTTATCGTGGCATTCACCCCGCTTAGCGCCAGCGAAGAAAAGTTATTACCGCTGTCATCCAGCGTGATATTACTACCTGTCGCGGTCAGGCTGGTCGCTCCAGCAACCTCAACAGCGCCTGACTGGGTAATATTCCCAACAGCAGTCACTGTTAAGGTACCGGTCAGATCCGAGGCACCAAGCTCAATACTGTTTACATCGTTAACCTCAGCCGAACCACCATTCAAAGACAAAGTCTTGAAATTATTCGCCTGCGTCAGAATGGCAGAGCTGGCATCAACATTAGCCGTATTAGTAACTACAAATGCACCTGTCTGGGTCAGTTCACCACCAGTAGTAACAGACAAGTCATTCACATTCAGAGCCGCAATCCTCAGTGCGTTAGCGTCACTCACACTCAGATTATTTGCAGAAGCAGATAAACTACTGAAGTCATTACCCGCATTGACAAGGGTGATATCCGCATTTGTTGCTGTCAGGCTGGTCGCCCCATCCACATCAACAGCGCCAGACTGAATGAGATTGCCCCCGGAAGTGACATCCAAAGTTCCGGTCAGTGTCGAAGCAGCCAACGTTAATGCATTACTGTCCTTTATCGTGGCATTCACCCCGCTTAGCGCCAGCGAAGAAAAGTTATTACCGCTGTCATCCAGCGTGATATTACTACCTGTCGCGGTCAGGCTGGTCGCTCCAGCAACCTCAACAGCGCCTGACTGGGTAATATTCCCGGCGGCAGTCACTGTTAAGGTACCGGTCAGATCCGAGGCACCAAGCTCAATACTGTTTACATCGTTAACCTCAGCCGAACCACCATTCAAAGACAGAGTCTTGAAATTATTCGCCTGCGTCAGAATCGCAGAGTTGGCATCAATATTAGCCGTATTAGTAGCTACAAATGCACCTGACTGAGTCAGATCACCACCGATTGTTACAGTCAGATTATTAACATTCAAAGCACCCATGCTCAGCGCATTAACATCACGAATACTCAGGTTATTTGCAGAAGCAGATAAACTACTGAAGTCATTACTCGCATTAAAAAGGGTGATATTCGCATTTGTTGCTGTCAGGCTGGTCGCACCATCCACATCAATGGCACCTGACTGAGTAAGATCGCCCCCGGAAGTGACATCCAGATTTCCGGTCAGTGTCGAAGCAGCCAGCGTCAATGCATTACTGTCCTCTATAGTGGCATTTATCCCGTTCAGCGCCAGCGAAGAAAAGTCATTGCCACTGTTATCCAGCGTGATATCCGCATTTGTTGCTGTCAGGCTGGTCGCTCCAGCAACCTCAACAACGCCAGACTGAGTGATATTGCCAGCAGCTGTCACTGTTAAATTACCAGTTAAATCCGTACTGCCAAATTCAACACCATCCACATCATTTATCTGGGCCGTAGCACCATTCAAAGATAATGTATCGAAATCATTCGCCTGCGTAAGCGTTACTGTATCAGCATCAATATTCACAGAACTGGCTGTAACGGAATGGCTTTGAGAGATTAAACCGCCTGCCGTCAATGACAGGGTTTCACCATTTACCAGGCGAATCTCGTCATTAATTGATATATCTTTGCCGGCATCCAAAGTCAGATTCGTTGTTGCAACCACACCACCAGTGTTAACACTGGTATCAATCCCAGCTTCAACAAAAATATTATCAGTAGCCTGCAAAGAGATATTCGTAGTTTTCAAAAGTTCAATCAGATCATCAACATCAATACGAGCGTCAGTAGGGGGATCAGAAGCGTCAATATTGCCAGAAATCGGACTACCGCTCTTCGCAATACGGATATTCTTAGGATCAATCAGAAGCTCACCGGTTTTTCCGGAAGGCGCACTGAGATCAACATCACCGGAAAACTGCAGCGTTTCCTTACCGGAAACTTCGGCAAATCCACCATCGCCCTGGCTCTCTCCGCCTCTGGCAGAAATTGAGCCTTTATAACTGGTAGTTTCGTCAGCCCAGACAATCACACGCCCGCCATCACCGGCACCGGCATCAGCTTTCAACTCAGCGGATTCTTCAACCAGCGTCTCCCCGGAGTTATTGATGTCGGTATCCTTACCCTGATAACCACCACCAACACGAATATTACCGCCGCCAGTCTCACCGGACACATCCAGCAAAGCACCTGCCTCAACTATCGTGCGATCACCAGTCACATCAATATCGCCACCAGCTCCTGTTGCACTGGATGCAATCAGCTGACCACTGTTTCGTACGGCTCCACCTTCGCCAATAAGTCTGATCTTTCCGCCGCTGGTATCAATACCTTTAGCCTCAATCACACCGGTATTGTTTACCACATTGGCAAACACATCTCTGGCAGCTTTGGCCGTTAGCAGAACAGAACCATCTGCTGCTGAAATCAATCCGGTGTTCAGGACAGCCGTATCAGATTCAGCTCCGGTAGTTTCTCCGGTCAATTTAAATTTCAACAAACCGTCGCCATCAAAGTCCAGCGTTGCACTCTCCGCTGAGGCTAAAATAACCCTTCCCTTGGTAGCCTGAATAACACCTTCATTGACAACGGTATCCCCGACAAGCACTACGGCACCGCCGGTTGCAGCCATCAGAGTTCCTTTGTTAATAATGACGCCTTCATCCCCGGAATCCTGCAGAACAATATTGCCAGACATAAAGTCATGGTCAGAAATCTGTTTTGTAGAAGCAACCAGGCTGCCGATGTTTACCGAAGAATTCTCACCGAACACAATACCATTCGGGTTTATTAAAAAGACCTTACCCTGCCCTTCAACGCGCCCTAAAATCTGCGACGCCTGCTGATCATGAATACGGTTAAGAGTCGCTGCTTTGGTCGATGGTTGCTCGAATTTAACCAGCTCATCCTGCGCAACATTAAAGCTCTGCCAGTCAACCACCATTGAGGATGAAGACTGCTGCACAGTGGTTACTTTATCATTGGTATTGATGCTACCGCTGCCATGAGATATCACCCCGCCCTTAGGCGCGGAAAGCACTTGGTTAGGTATAACGACAGAACCACTGACACCCGCGACCATTGCGGACTTAACAAAAGTTGACATTGCTGTTCTTGACCAGCTCATAAGAATCCTTTCCACTATCTCAGGCTTACGCCCTATTCATTAGATTGCACGTCCTGTGTCGACAATCAGAAACATTAAAATTGGTATATCAAATCAACAAATATCTGAGGTTCGCGCTTATTACTCGGTTCTCCTGCAAGCGCTCTGGCCACAGTAAAATTAAGTTCAACACTCTCAAGCGGTGCAAAACGCAAACCTAGACCATAGCCATCCAGCTTTTGATCTTTATCTTCATTGGCCAACGCATCGTTCTTAACGCCACGACCATAATCGTAGAATGCCGACAACTGCAGCACATCTCCCCAGGTGCGACCCTTAAATGCCGGTGTGTCTGAGAAAAATGGCGCTGGTACGATCCACTCAACGCTGGCGAAAAAACCTTTATCTGCCATAAATTCCGCGCCGGGATATGCTCTGACGCTGTCCGCACCACCAATGGAGAACTGCTCAAGTGAGACCAGAGGGTCATCCGAATACTGCAGGTTAAAACGTCCCCTTAAAGAGGTATTGGCAATAAACCGCTGATATCGGGAAACACTCAGATTGAACTTAGAAAAATCAACTGGCGCACGGCCATCAGCAGATAAACGGCTAATGCGCTCATCGCCATTGCTGAAACTGCCTAACGTATCCTCAAGACCACGAGTGTAGGAAACCGCTAACGCGGAATAACCGCCGCCCATCACCCCGTCAGTAAAGTCAGCGTTATACTTCAGTTCAACCGTCGTTAATTTATCCTGAGATTCAAGATCACCGTCACGGGTAACCTGCGCATCATTTAAATCGAGCGCAAATGAAACTGAATCATTAAATGTACGGCTTCGCTGCAACTGTTTCTTAACACCCAGAGACGTACGGCGGGTTTTACCCTCAAATCCAAAGGTTGCAAGCTCACGTCCAATATCATATTGGTTTTCGGCTAAAGTAACGCTGAACTCGTAATCCGGATCGAATGGCCGCAAGCTATAGGTAAGACCACCAAAAAAGGCACGGTTAACCGAGTTTTCACCTTCAACTTCCGGTTTGTTCTGTACCATCCCATCCAAACGTAACAGATCGGTTAAGCCCAGCGGATTATTAAAAAGCAGGCCAACACCCAAACGTTCCTCACCAGAATACGAAGAACCTTTATTATCCAGATACACCAACCCTGTAAAACGATCTTCACTATTAACCGCAAGATTAAGACGCGTTGTACCCACTTCTTCACCTGGCTCCAGAACACCCGATACAGCAATTCCCGGATAACTCAGAACTGTCAGAAGCCCTCTTTCAATCTCATCTTTATCCAATATGGAATCCAGAGAGTCATCGAAAGGCTTCATTAACTGTTCGTCTGAGTAAGATGATTCGCCCTGTACAGAGGTTCCTGACAATGTTCCGGGCAACAAATGAAAAACAACAGCACCACCATCAACCTCCTGCTCTGGCAGATACACTGTCGATAAGATCCATCCGCGCTGGCGATAGTAGTTTGTAATTTCATCCGCAAGCGCCTGTAACTGACCCAAAGTAAAGCCACCAGAGCGCTCTGTTAAGCTCCCTTCAATAAGCTTTTCAACATGAGCATCAGAGACAATCTTCAGACCTTTTTCATAGCCTTTACCAAGCTCATAAAGAGTGATTTTTTCAACCTGAATGACGGGGCCTGATTCAAGATTCAGTGGACGGTCTTGCTTAGCTGGAATCGTAATATCCAGTGTATTATCTGGCTGTATTAATAAATCCGGAAGCGGACTCACAATAGCGCCAGGAGTTGCCGTATCAGGAATAGTCTGGGCATGAGAAGCCGTAGCAGCTCCCATAACAAAAGCAGGAATCAGAAGAGAACAGAAACGTTGATGTATCACTATCAGTAAATCCTTTTACACTTTATTTCGTATAATCAGTTAGGAAGGTTCGAAACAAATCCTAAATCCATTTGATATCACCCCATCAACGGGGCATTCAAAGCAGTTTAAAAAACCTAAACTCGTATTTCTTGATGGTTACTCCTGAGCGTAACTCGATTCAATTTCACTCACCTGTTGCCTATAAACCAGGCTGAACTCATCACCAAATAACGCATTAAAATCATCCTCAGCCTCAGACACTAACTGCCGATAGGTGTCTTTATAGGCTTCCCAGTACTTACCCTTTCTGGAGAATACGAACCGCGATGATAATTGCTCCTCGAGAGATTCAGGATTAAAGCGTTCAAGCATAGAAACAATTGCACTTTGCATACCCGCCATAACAGCAACCTGGTGCGCCTTGGCATCAACAACACCCTCTTTAACCGCATCATGGGCTGACATATATCCCTCAGCTTCGGTCAGCAGTTTAATCATCGCTTCACTTGCGCTCTGGCTAAACTTTAACGGATTGTTCATCTGAGCACCGATGCGGGTAACATCCATGCCAAACTCTTTCTTCACATCATTTCTGCTCAGCAAAATTTCCATAATGCCCTGAGTTAAAACTCTCAGCATTTGGCCGGCAGAATACATAATCTCTTCTTTGTTACGCCCCACCAGATCCGAAGGCTGCACATCAAGCCCCTGTAAAAACGCACGAATGGCGCGACCATCAACATCCGTATCAGGTTTATTTTCCGTCACACGGGTAGGTTCAGCAGGCGCTACCTGAGACAAAGCATGTTCAGCCTGTACTTTACGAGACGAAGCAGGCTCGACCGGTGCTGCCTGAGGCAATACGTGCTCAGCTGGAACTGCCTGAGGAAAAATAGGTTCCCCAGGAGCTGCCTGAGAAAAAACAGGCTCAGCAGATGAATTTAGGGGCAACACTGAATCAACAGGCGCTGTATGAGGTAAAACAGGTTCTATAGGATAATCCGTTACCGGTGTCTGTTCCGGATACCCTGTAGGAATTTCATAACCCACAGATTCCGCAGGAGCAGGAGCACCAGCCAGGTATGGTTCGGCGCTACCACCGAAACCATCTGGCCCGGGAACCACCGGATAATCATCTACTGGTGCGTACCCATTACCCGGGGTTTCAAACGCCACAGGCTGCATCGACTGCTGCTCAGAATACGCATGAGGGTCAGATGCCTGAGGATTATAAAAATCAGCGGGTGATGTATAAGGAATATTAGGCTGCGGTACTTTTTTCACTTCTGGTTGTGCATCAAAACCTGATGTTCCATCAGCAAAAAAATCATCGATGGAAAAAGCACTGACATCAGCTTGAGTTTCAGCGGCAGCAGCCTGAAGAATCTCAACCTGGATCTGGCATTCACCAATGTGCAAAAGATCACCTGTAACAAGCCGGTGCCGATGCCCTTTATTCAGGAAATGCCCTGCATTGACCTGGGTACCAGGTGTACTGGTATCTTCTACGAAAAACTGATTTTCGGCACGATAACAGCGAGCATGATAGCGGGAACAGAAGCGTTCAGGGTCGTCGACGACAAAATCATTATCGGCAGCGCGACCGATTAAGATCTCATCCTGGTCATATTCAAACACCTGAGAAACAGCGGGTGCCAATCCCCGGAAGGCGATTAACCTCAGTTGTAAAATAGCCAACATTCACTATCCCTGTAATGAAAAACATCCATTTTCCTGGCAATTCCAATGCAGTTTCAATATGTTTCAAACATGCACATGCCAACTCATGGCGGAGGACATTACACCAAATAACTGGGAATTTAAAGGCTCAGTTAC
Organism: Aliamphritea ceti; assembly: GCF_024347215.1. NCBI lineage: Bacteria > Pseudomonadati > Pseudomonadota > Gammaproteobacteria > Oceanospirillales > Oceanospirillaceae > Aliamphritea > Aliamphritea ceti. Next base: position 2,452,402 of record NZ_AP025282.1, on the reverse strand, counting down.
GAAATTTTGCTCAGTTATTTGCATCGTAAATTTCACCCGATTAAAACAATATCGAGCACGCCAAAAACTGGCACACAACGTGCTTAACTCTCCTGTTAATTTATAAATATATCGCTGGCAAACTCGCCAGAATGCGGGACGCATTGGTATTTTCACCATACCCACAAGAGACATTAAAAAGGACTCAATATGTTTCTAAAAGCGGATGAAGAGCGCTTTTTCTTTGACGTCGCAGACTCAGCTGACAGCTTTCAGCTTGTCCGCATGAATGGTTTTGAATCACTCTCCAAACCGTTTGAAATAACGATTGAAGTCGTTTCAGAAAACGCTGAAATTGAACTGACTAATCTTTTAAACAGTTCCGCAGTACTTAAATTGCTAGATCAGAGTTGCGACGAAAACGAACACACACGCTACATACATGGGATCATCGCTGCGGCAGAATCTGGCGAAACAGGGATACGTCAGACGACATACCACTTAACCCTGGTACCCAAACTCTGGCCGCTGCGTTACCGCATTAACAGCCGTATTTTTCAGTTCAAATCCGTACAGGAAATTATCAGCCAACTGCTTCAGGAAGCCGGGCTGCAGAACGACGAATACCGCTTTGAACTCAGCAATAGCTACACACCACGCGAATACTGTGTGCAGTACCGTGAGAGCGATCTGACCTATATTCAACGTTTAGCTGAGTTTGAAGGCATGCATTATTACTTTGAACATCAGTATGACAAACACGTACTGGTATTCAGTGACACCTCAGAAACTAACACCACGATCAGCGGTGAAACCCAAGCCCCCTACTTCACAAATGGTCAAGGTACCGTCCGTGAACAGCACTTTTTTAAATTCCGCTATCGTGAAGCCGTTCGCAGCGGCAAAGTATCCATTCGGGATTATGATTTCAAAAAGCCAAACCTCACCTTAGCAGCAGACGAAAGTCATGAGTTGGATAAATCACTTGAGATTTATGAATACCCGGGCGACTTTATTGATGCCGGCCGGGGCAAGCAGTTAGCCAAATCAATGACCCAGGCAATCAGCAACAACCGACAACAGGTTATTGCCGAGTCTGACATTAATCGCCTGGTACCCGGCTACAGTTTTGAGCTGCACGGCCACGAAACCGAACAACATAATATAGAGCATTTAATTACACACATTGCGCACAATTGTGCGCAACCACAGGTATTGGAAGCCGGCGCAACAACGGAAGGATCAAAATATACCAATGAGATTCACAGTATACCCTTCTCAGTTATCTTCAGACCGACTCGCACCACACCAGTACCGCGCATTAAAGGCACTCAAACCGCAATTGTGACAGGCCCCGAAGGTGAAGAAATTTATACCGACGAACACGGCCGTGTGAAAGTCCAGTTCCACTGGGACCGTGAAGGTCAGATGGATGAACAGAGTTCCTGCTGGGTACGCGTTAGTCAGAGCCATGCCGGCGGTGCGTTCGGCGGCATCTTTATTCCACGTATCGGCGAAGAGGTTATTGTCAGCTTCCTGGAAGGCAACCCGGACAAACCAGTAATAACAGGCCGGGTTTACCACGGCCTAAACCGCACGCCTTACCCACTGCCAGAATGCAAAACCATTAGCACCATCAAAACCAACTCAACCAAAGGCGGTGATGGGTTTAATGAGATTCGTCTGGAAGATGCCAAAGCCCAGGAACAGGTATTCATCCACGCCCAGAAAAACTTTGATCAGCGTACCGAGAATGACCACAAAGAATGGATCGGTCAGGACCATCACTGGATACAGGTCAACAATGAATACCGGGAACTGCGGGCAAAAGAAAACGCCCTGACTGACGGCAGTTTCCACCGCCAGAGTGACAATGATCAACACCTGATTGTCGATAAAGAACGGCATATCCAGATTAAACAGAACCATGCCACCAGCGCTGGCCAGAACATCCACATCAAAGCCGGTAACAAAATTGTCATAGAGGCCGGTGTCGATATGGTCATTGCCGCGGGTGGCAGTACGATCAACGTCAACCCGGGCGGTGTCACTGTCAACGGTGCAAAAGTAAACCTGAACTCCGGCGGCTCAGCCCCCTCGGCTACGAAGGCGGCTCCCATTCCGCCAACACCGCCACTGGAAGCAGATCTGGATCAGGCCGGAAATGTTACGCCGCAGCTGGCAAGTAATGACCCATGGCAGGCAGCACCTTTACACCAACAAAGCCTGGCATTAAAACAAGCAGCACAGGAAGGTGCAGGCATCTGTGAAATTTGTCAGCAGGAAAAGCAATCATGAGTGTTTTACAACGCTGTCCAGACAACCAGACAGCCTACCTGCTACTTGATGGCGCGCAGTTTGAATCAACAGAAAAATGGCTATACAGCCACACCTCGACACCTTATTTTCATCACTTATATGAAAATACTGATATGGCCAACGCCCGTGATGTCTCCCCTTGTCTGGTCGAGCTTAACAAACCAGGACAAGCCCATCTGGCTGATCAGTTTTCGGCATTTAGCAATGCACACAGCTCGGGCATCCTGCTTTCAACTTACCCAGAAGTGTCCATAAACACGCTGCTGAAGCACCTGCAATCGCTACTCTATGCAACCTGCGAGCTAACACCAAAAGCTGTATTCCGATGGTATGATCCCCGTGTCTGTCGGCACCTGCTCGAGTGCAGCAGCAACACTGAACAGGCCGAGCTATTGGGCCCTGTCCAAACCATATTGATACCTACTGCCGATGGTTGGACGGAATTTCATAATCCGGGCCAACAAACCCGCAGCAATACCCCATACCCCCTGTCTCAACATCAGTTGGCTGCACTGGACGGTGCCTCACAACAAGTTTTTCAGGAGCGTCTGCAGCAACATCTGAGTAACTGTTACCCGGATACAATGGCAAACAAAACCGCCACAGAACAAAATGAGCTCTGCAATGACTGGATAGTACAAGGGAAAAGACTGGGGTTTGACGACCAGCTCAGTCTAACACTGTTCTGTAACACCCTGGCAATGCTGGGAGCAGAGTGCATAGAAGCCCACTCCCCTTACCCCAACGTCAGCAATCTCCTGCTACAGAAAAGCCCGCAAACACCCCAACAAAGAGTGGCCCAGGCCGCTGATCTGGCCGCCAACATAGTCGCGGCACAGCAGACCCTGCAGTCAAACCATGCAACGGGAACGGAATCCAGTCATGCCTAACTATACAATACAGCCCGGCGACAGCCTCAGCGCAATTGCGCAAAAGCACAACGTATCGCTGGACGCGCTAAAACAGGCCAATCCGGCCATTCTTCCACCGGATTACGCCATTCGCACTGGCGACCAACTTGTACTGCCTGCCGGAGCTAAGGCCACGAACACATCAACTACTACTGCTGCCAGCCCCTCCAAGTCCAGTGAAGGGCAACGTTCCAATGATGCAGCAAAGGCTAATTTTAGAGCCACCAACGGCGTGATGGCACAGTGCCCTAATCAGAAAGAATGGATCGTAGTGATGCCACTACGATATGGCGTACAACAGAAGCATGGCGATTCATTTCAGCCGCAAAAACTGAAGATCAGCGGCCTTAAATCCTTACAGAAGCATATTTATGTCCCGCGTCCGCTGATGCCCGGATATGTCTACCTCTACTCCCAAAAACAAGGGCATATACTTGAAGCGGAATATGGCGATAACGGCCCATCATCTGCCTGCTGTGCAGCAGGTAATGCGCCTGCAGAGGCTATCTCCGGCACCAACCTGCAAGCACAGAAAGACGATACTATAGAACTGCTCTACACCCCCTGCCAGCTACCTGGCAACCTGGTTGCTGCGTTTCAGCAAAATGACAGCCTGCGTAAACAATACTTTAAAACCGTATCTGTCACTGCTGCCCGGGGCCCGGGCACGGCGAATGCCAGCCCACTTTGTGAACTTCCCGGCTTTTTGACCGACTGTAATGTCGCCAGTGAGCAGTTTGACTGGTCAATACAAAGTATACAGCCCGATGCCGCCAACCGCCTGTTAGCCGCCGCCAATAGCGCAGCACCGGATAACCATATTGCCGTGGTACTGCCAGACCCTATTACCATAACGACCGAACTGGCATTGCTCTTCGATGCACAGTACGACGTCGCGATGACCAGCATCGCCCAGACACAGCATCCCTACCTGATTGGCAAAACCACCGAGCAATTACTGAATAAACTCACCCAGAATGATTACGACCGCAACGTACCGGCCTATACAATAAAAACAGTTCGCCAGAGCCAACCTTCAGCAGGTCGTATTCTCAACCCAAATAATGTCAAACTTGCATGGGAACTAACACCCGTTTATGGCTATGACACGCTCGTAATTCCCAGAGACCAGGACGGGATCAACGCTGCCAAAACTCAAAACCGCGAAAGGGCAAAGCAGAACTACATTGAGCAATTAAATTACGGCCCTATGCAGGATTTTCTGGCGACCCGGGATGACTACACCCAGAACCTGGGCAAAGCGCTGGATGAAGAAGCCACCGACTGGCTCAAATGGCTCGACAGCAAAGAATTGAATCTGGCACTGAGTTTTTATACCGCCCCGGCCAACCCGGTAGCAGAGAATCTGGAAAAGCTGGAAGCCGCCCTGAGCAACATGACTCTGAACCTGCAAACGTCAGACAAAGGCGCTGCCCTTCGCAATGACTGGGTCGATAAGTTTGTAGTAAACCTGAACCCCGACGAAAAATTTGCCGAACAGGAAGGCGCCGGCTGGTACATATTGCTAATGATGGCAGGCAAGGTGTTTCAGGAAGCCAACAAGGTCAATAAACAACTGATCGCCGCATCCGGTATCAATTACGGCAGCCTGTCTAAAACCTATACTGACTTCTTTACCGGGCAGAATGTCAGAGCAACGCTGGCAACCGACCAGCTTAACCTCGTATTCGGCGAACGCCTTGCTCAGCTCGGCGTTCATACACCCGGCGAATCCGCGTTTTTCCTGTTAATGGAACGCCAGTCCTACCGTTACGGCTACAACCTGTTCAGCACCCAATACAAAATGAGCACCATGCTCAACGATATTCAGTCCAACTTTCAACAACAGGCTAGCCAGGCGCTCGGTACACGCCCCACGCCTCTGGCTGCTGCCATTGAAAGCGATATCAGAGTCAGGGCCCTTAATCTGGCAGAGCCCGCCCCTGTCGGTAAAGTTGAACAAACCCTAACCCCCACTGCTAAATGGTTTGTCGGCCAACTCGACAAAGCAGGCCTGGTAAAAAGCGATGCAACAGTAGTACAAACCGTAGAAAAAGCTGGTAAAGCCTTCGAGAAATTTGCCGGTAAAGGGTTAGGGATTCTGTTTTTGGGACAAGTATTTAACTTTTACTCTGTAACCCAATCATTGAGATCCGAACAAGCATCCGCAAAAGATTTTGTGAATCTCTTTTCATCGCTATCTGGATTGGTTCAAACCAGCTTCGTTCTGATTCAACGCATTCTGTTTGCGGGCGACGAAGCGGCAATGAAAGCTGCTTCAAAGGTACTACTACAAGATATCGGCATAAAAACTCATACCACTCTAAAAGGACTTAGCTTTACCACTATTAGGCGGTTTGAGGAAACTGTAAATACAAAGAATATTATCAGTAAATTATTTGTTCGCTCTGGCCGCGCTGGCTACAAAGTGCTCCCCGTTGTCGGCAACCTGCTTGCGGTGATCAGCAGCGGTTTTAATATCCACCGGGATTTCAACAAAGATGAGAGTTTGATTACGAAAGCTGTAGGCATTACTTCTGGAGGTGTGAACACTCTTGCACTGGGCTGTGCAATCGTTGCACTGGTAAGCCCGGCGGCCCCGCTGGTCGCGGTCACCGGCATTATCTTAGCCGTTGCCGGTATAGTACTTGGGCTTTGGCACAGTTACCTGCAAGTCAGTGATATGGAGCTGTTCTTGAAAGGTACATTCTGGGGTAAAGGCAATGCATATAAATACGACGACAACCTTACGGATATAGCCGGCCGCCTGGCCTACTATGAAGCGCTGGAAGACGCCTCAGTGCACAAAACAGCAGAAAAAGAACTCACGGCCTTTTGTCATCAGCTTTATAAACCTATTCTCACGGTCGATAACTACCAAGAAACCGACTACGGCCGCTACGAAAACTTTACCCTAAATATCCACCTGCCCGGCTTTAACTCTGGCCAGAAGCAACCGCCGTACTTTAAACTCACCGCTGAGCGCACAGGTTCACGGGTTACCCTTTACGAAACAGGCCAGCAAAGCCTGATACCCGCCAGCCAGAGTGTAAGTAACCCGCAAGCCGCTAATGCACTCTTTACGCAAATCTTTGAGTTAAACGAGACCAAACAACAAATGGATTTTGAAGACTATCAGCTGGAACTGAAGCACCATAACCCTGCTGGCTTCCCTGTAACACTGCACTACCAAATAGAGATAGATGACGACAGCAAAGTGCCATTTTTCACCTCTGATGTCAGCTTCGATGTTAAACGGTTAACCAAATGAAGAAGCAGATAGATAAAACCAATCCAAATGCATGGATTGCTCCTAAGCAAAACGGCTACTCACCTACCTTTAGAAACACTAAGGCCCGTCGCGGTAAAGGCTTAGGCACAGCATTTGGTAAAGGTGTAGTAATGGAGGATGTTCTAAACCCTCCAGCCAAAATAATACCCCGTGATAAAGAAACCAAACAGGTTCAACAAAATGGCTGCCTACTTTTTGGAGCAGGTAATCATGGCCATTATATGGATATGCGAGTCAATAGTGTCACTAACCGTGAGATGCTGACTCGTGCAGCCCAAGTCTTTTTTGTGCTTATATTCCTGCCTGCATATCTTATTATAAGGTCTGTAGGCTACGGCTGGTTTGAGTTACATATTGTAGAATTGTGCTTTCTTGCTGGCTTGCTGGCTTTAATTTTATTTGATTTCCTCAAACCAATAGCAACCCCTGTACGCTTTAACTACAAAACGCAGGAAGTCTACGCCTACCATAAAGGAGCCTTGTATCGGATTCCCTGGAATGAGTGCGAAATTGCCTGCATGTACGCTCCTGATTATATGGAGCTTGGTGGTTTAACTGATGCATACAATCTAAACCTCTGGTTATACCCACAACATTGCGTCAATGGGAAAGCAGGAAAGGAACCCGTTCCTTTGGTGCTATTAAATGAAGGCTCAGCTCACGACGACATTTATGATTATTGGGAATACGTCCGAGCCTATATGACAGAAGGGCCTGACAAAGTCTATACATATGATGATGATGGTTCACGCGCGTATTTTGTTGATTTCTCCAAGCTATCATTAAGACTCTTCATAGAGCTTCCATTTATTTTTATTGTTTACTCAATTCTTGAACCCAGAAAAATTTATGTCTGGCTAAATCCCTTCAAAAAAAAATGGCCAAAAGAAGTCCATGAATGGACGGGCGAAACCGTCAACTGGCACTGAGCATCCAGGCTGTTAAGGATTAACAGCCTTCTCATCACCTTATTGAGACAAAACAACAAATGGATTTTGAAGACTATCAATTGGAACTCAAGCACCATAACCCCGCAGGCTTCCCTGTCACCCTGCACTACCAGATAGCGATCGATGACGACAGCAAAGTGCCATTTTTCACCTCTGATGTCAGCTTCGATGTTAAACGGTTAACCAAATGAAGAAGCAGATAGATAAAACCAATCCAAATGCATGGGTTGCTCCTAAGCAAAACGGCTACTCACCTACCTTTAAAAACACCAAGGCCCGTCGCGGTAAAGGCTTAGGCACAGCATTTGGTAAAGGTGTAGTAATGGAAGATGTGCTTAACCCTCCGGCTAAAAAAATTCCCCGCAAAGAAAGCACCGAACATATTCAAGAACAAAGCTGTTCACATTATGGTGCAGGTAATCATAGTCACTACATGGATATGCGGGTAAATAGTGTCACCAACCGCGAAATGTGTACACGTGGTGCTCAGTTCTTGTTATTACCAATGTATATACTCGGCTATATAGTTTTTAGAATTGGTGGGGGGATGGGCTGGTTAGAATTTGATATTTTAGACTATGGTTTTTTAGCAAGTATTTTAGGCCTTATTCTATTCGACTTTCTCAGACCGATCGCGACGCCTGTGCGTTTTAATTACCAAGACCAGGAAGTTTATGCCTATCATAAAGGCGCTTTATACCGCATTCCTTGGAACGAATGTGAAATAGCCTGTATGTATGCACCCGATTATATGGGCATGGCCGGTTTAGCAGATGCCTACAGCCTTAACCTATGGCTCTACCCGCAGCACTGTGTCAATGGGAAAGCAAGCAAAGAGCCTGTTCCTTTAGTTCTGTTGAACGAGGGCTCATACCACTACGACCTTTACAATTACTGGGAGTATGTCAGGGCATATATGTCAGAAGGACCAAACCAGGTCTATAACCCCGAAGATAAAAACTCTCGCATCAAAGCAGTGCATACCAAGAATATGCCTTTATTGGGGATCCCCTTCATTTTTCCCTTAGTTACCCTAATAGTTTTCCTAATACACCCTTCAACAATTTATCTCTGGTTTAACCCCTTTAAAAAGAAATGGCCAAAAGAAGTCCATGAATGGACAGGTGAAACCATCAATTGGCACTGAGTATTAAGGCTGTTAAGGATTAACAGCCCTCTCAACATCTTATTGAGACGAAGTTATAAATGGATTTTGAAGACTATCCGCTGGAACTAAAGCACCCTAACCTAGCCGGCTTCTCTCCCGTCTCTAGCTGCGATGCTACGCAAATAAGCGCATCATCAGCATCAGCCAATCAAAACATCGCCAGAACCAGCTGCAACCGAGCCACCACAGCCTATACCGTCTCCGGATCTTGCTGCTGGCTTGCCGTTAATAGTTACCGTTCCGGAACCGCCAGAGATAGATCGCCCGTGAGGCGGACAATTTCCGCATCCGTGGGCGGCTAATGGATCACCCAACCGCGCCGCAGGCAGACCATTGGTAACAACATTGCCACTGCCGGATGTAATCGGCGTGGGTGGGAAACAGCCATGGCCAGAACCTATATCCCCTAAACGTGCTGCTTTTGCCATTTTGCTTTCCTTTGCTTTACGAATTACCAGTTTACTGCTGTTGACCCAAGGCATCTAAATCTTGCTTGAGCCGCTGCACCGCCTGATCCAGCACCGAATGATCATTGCTCAGCGGCACCGATAAGTATGTTTCCACAGAGGCTAACAACAAAGCCTGCTCATGTGTTAATCCCTGAGTTTGGCCACTGAGCTGCTGGCGATAAGCCTGCAAATCTGCAACCTGCCAATCAGGGTTTTCAAGCAGTAACACTGTTGCCTGCTTAAGTGGATCATCGACTGGTTCTGACGGCTGTTCTGTATTCCCCATTAATATATATGCGATCCCAGCTAAAACAAGCAACCCGACGATCAGACCTGTAATCAGCCCCTTCTTCGCCAGACCAGATGATTTACTGACCGCCGGTTCAGGATGCGCTAATCCCTCTAACCGCTTCATAGCACTGCCAGAGGCTGTATCTGAACCAGAAGCCATAGCAGCAGCTACCTGCACCCCGCTATTCGGCATAGCAGATACCGGCGGGCTATATTGATTACCTGACCTTGTACCATAGGCTGCTGGCGGAGGCTGAGTAACATCCCCAAGAACAGCTCCGCGCACGGATTCGCACTCTTTTACCAACCCCGGCATAGTACGTTCTTCTAGTTGAAAAACCTGTTCATCAATCAGGGTACGGCGCTGAGCCCGATAGTCTGCCGTGGTGATCTTTCCTGCAGCATGCTGCCTGCTAAGCGTGAGTAGTGTGATTCCCATAATTCACCTTTATAGCGACCGAACCAGCCTGAAACCTGTTTTCGCATCGGTTGATGCAGTCCGAATAAGGTCGACCGAACAGCTCGACATTTTGTCGGCATAATGGCCACCCGCTGCTTTAGCAGCACCGTTATCTGTTACCCATTCCTGAACATTACCCAGGTAATTTACTATTCCCCAGTTATTGGCTTTACCGTTACGTACCGACACCGGCGCATGGCCTTTCAGAATGGTTTCTCCCTGCATCAACCGACAGTTAAAATTATTCGGCTGACGTTTATTGCCCGACAGAGCAGCGTATTTCCACTGTGTATATTCAGGTAAGCGATACTGTTTTCCAGTCACCTTCGTCAGCCACTGAGCATAGCCTGCGGCCTGGCTGTAACTGATTCCGGTTGCCGGACTGCGGCCATTGCCAGCACGGGTATTACAGCCCGTCTGCTGGCAATAGGCGTTGTAATCTTCATTGCTGATTTCAAATTTTGATATTGCAAAAGGTCCGCCGGCACCTCCGGGCACCACTACCATATACGGCCCTTTAGTTTGTGCTGACACCATGTCGTAACAAACAGCTTTCACATTTCTGCCCAGGCCCGCTAACCCTGAGGTACAAGCCTTGCCTGTAGCAGTTACTGCAGGCGCTGTAACGGCAGGTTTTGCAACAACAGGTTCAGGTTTTGTTTCCGGCTCAACCACTGCCGGTGCGGGTGCAGGCTCAGCTTTGGGTGCCGCCGGTTTCGGCGCGACAGCCGGTAATTCAATCCCCTGAATACCCGCATGATCAGGATAAAGCCCCCGCGCTTTTTGCAGTAACTTCAGCGCTGCCTCAGGGCGACTGCCTTTAAGCTGCTGATACCGCGCTATAACCGCATCTGTCAGCCCCTTATGCAATTTCTCCGCTCTTTCAGGAGCTAATTCCGCTTCAATTTCTGTGAGCAACTGGTGGGCTGATGTGAACGAATCCAGGGAAATACTGCGCGTCGCCTGGCCAATACGCCACAGCTTTGCATCACGCTTGTAACCCGCAATTTTCTCATCAATAACCGTTGTATCTACCGAGTACTTTCTAGCCGACTCAAGTAATTCAGCTGCTTTTGTAAGCCGTGTCTGACGCGCCAGCTGATCAGCAAGACGTAAATACGTATCTACAAATGCCGGATGCGCTTCACTCTGAATATAAGGACTGTCAGGCCCAAGTAAGCCTTTCAGTTTCTCCAGACTCTGTTCAGCGCGCGGCAAATCATTAGCCTGCAGCTGAGTTTGTAAGGTCTGTTTCAGGCCCTGTATCTCGGCCTGCTGCTTCCTGAGTTGCCGTTCTGCTTCCCAGTCAGCCTGACTGGTTCTGATTTGCTGCTCCAGCCCTGCAAGGGTTCCCAGTGCAGGATCATATTCAGCAGCTTTACCCAGCATCTCTAGCGCAGGATCAAAACGTTTGTCATCTGAATACTGCATTGCCTGCTGGGAAAGCTGCAACGCGATAGTTGTATTCAGCGCATTAAGCTGCGCTTCTGTTGCACCTTGCCCTTGCAGCTGATCAGTTAGCTGATTCAGCTCTGCCTGCCAGTTCGGATTCTGACTAACCTGTGTAAGAAGCTGTGTTATCTGCTGCTCGGTATCGTTGTAACGCTGCGCTTCAGCCTGCGTCTTCAGGTAACTATCCAGCTCAGCCATACGCTGATCCACCGATGCATTACCTGGAAAAGCCGTGTTGAACTGATTCAACAGTTCTAATGCAACCTTATGATCACTTTGCTGCGTTAAATGCTCTGCCTGATTAAGGTAACCGGAGGCAAGCCGCTGCGGTATATCCTGTAGCAAAGCGTGGTCTGGCTGTAACTGCTCGACCTTATCCAGCAACCCCTGAATGTCTTCTAATGCAACTGAGCCGACTGGTTGTTGCAGCATTGTATTCAGCGTCTGTTGATGCTGGTTCAGCTCTGCTGCCCGCTCTGCCTGAATCTGCTCTAATTGTGCTGAGTCAGTGGCTGCACGGCTGACCTCAATAATCTGCAGTTCATCATTCAGCAAGCTGCTAAATTCAGTGTCATTGTACGCTGTGCGGGCACTTTCAATTAAACCGACAGCCTGATCCCACTGCTTATCAGCTCTGGCTATACGTGCCTGTTTCAGGAAGGCCCGGCCAAGACGTTCAGCAACTATTAGCTGGGTATTTTCCGGTGCATCAAAACGCTCGATTAATGCTGCAGCCTGTGTCAGATCACCCTGTTCAATCGCTGCATAAATCGCATTTTTCTGACGTGTCTGCGTATTCGACTGATCAGCCCTGCCCTGTTCAATCTGAACAAAAAGCTGATCCAGTACAGAACCTGTCAGATAACCTCTATATTGCTCAAACTGCGCCTGAGCATCAGACCAGTTATTCTGAGCGATCAAATCGCTGATCGCCTGTTCCGCCAATGGCGATGCCGTTTGCTTAAAGGTGCTCAGGACTGCACTTTGCGGTGCAATCCTGTTCAGCTCTGTCACCACATCTTTGTAGGTATCCAGATCAGGCAACGCCCGGATGTCCGTTGCGGCTGCCAATGACGCTTCATACCCTTCGATCTGACTGGTTTGTTCAAAGCGGTACTGCTGTTGCTTCATCTGCTCATAAGCAACAGTTATCTCATCATTTCCAGCGAACATTCCTTTCGCAAGTGTGCTTACACGCTCGGCCTCACTGAAGGCATTCTTCCCAGCCAGCCAGTCAATGGCTTCCACCATACGCTCTGGCACCCGCGGGTCTTTAAGCATTGGGTTTTTGTAATCCACTTTACGAATGGAATCGAAAAGCGCTGGCAAAGCCTCAACTTTGGCAATAAACGCGTTCAGGCTGGCACTCAAATACTGGTTAAGCTCAATATTCAGCTCATTCAGGCGACCGGCTTTGCGCTTACTCACCAACTCACGCTGATCAGATAAACGACGGGAATCTTCATAGATTTGCAATGCTCTGGCGGCAACATGCTCCGCTTCTGCATATTGATCATCACTCATCTGATCATTCATACGGCCAATAAAATACTTCGTCAGTGAGCTTTTAACCCTCGCGTCATTGAAGTAAGTCAGCCGTTCATCTTCCTGCATGTTTTCAATTTCATCGAGCAACGCAAGAATATCGGCATCGTCACCATTTTTAAGGCCATCAGCCATATCACTTAGCAGCTTCGCTTCCCAGAAGTCCCGGGCAGGAAAGTAAGCAATGGCCGATAACACAGTGGCAGCAACAGGCCAGATATACCACTTGCTCATCAGCCCTGTCGGCTGAGCAGAAGGCAGAAAGCCCTGCAGAAAATCATCAACCGAATGTGTCCGCCTTGCCGGGTCAAAACTCAAACCCTGGCTGAGTGCTTTCCACTGACTACGCTTTAGCACTTTTAACGGAGCAGGCGTTAAGCCTTTATCCCGAGCCTGATCTGCCGGTACTTTTTTACCCTTTTCCAGAAACGGGTGCTTACCCGACAGCAACTCATAGGTAATACAGGCCAGCGCATAAATATCGTCTTTTGGATCAGCCTGTAGCTGTCCATCAAGCATTTCAGGCGATGCATATGTCGGCGTTAAAGCGCCCAGTTCGCCAGCGTCAAAGTTATCTGCCTGCCCCTCTTTTGCCGCACGGGCAATACCAAAATCGAATACTTTGATGGTGTTCTGATCAAGGAATATATTACTGGGCTTAAAATCCGAGTGAATAATATCGCTACGATGGGCATAGCTCAGGGCCGCTCCCATTTCAGCGACATAACGATAAACAGTTTCAACAGCCAGACCGCGGGGTTTGCCCTTAATGACTTTGTTAAGCGGCTCACCAAGCATAAGCTCCATGGTCATATAGACATGATGCTGGTCACGGTCAAAATCAAACACGTTAACAATGTTTGGGTGAGCAAGGTTCTGGGTTTTTCTTGCCTCACGCTGCAACGATCGCAGCGATTCGGGATGATCCCGGAAATTGCTGTTCAGTACTTTAATCGCGATATAGCTTTCGACGTCCTGCGCATCAATCCGGCGCTGGTCTTCTGCTTTAAAAACGTCTCCCATACCGCCACAGCCAATAAACTCGACCAGACGAAAACGTTCTTTTATAACCGAACCAACCGTCAGCGTATGATCAACCTGGCCCTCTTCATCAAATGGCTTTGCCCATTTGGATGTTGTACTCGTATTGCTGGTACCTGAAGTCCGTGAAGTAGGCGTAGTAAACCCCGAACGGTCCTGCGCAGACCCGGAACGGGGCGCGGCTTGCGCAAACTGTGTTTTATCTTCCTGACCGGCCGCCATAACAGTCTGGTCATCAGGAATGGGACCCGATGCTATCTGTGTCTGATCTTCGGTGGTAGGGCTTGATGCTATCTGTGTCTGATCATCTGGAATGGGTCGCGATGCAATCTGCGTCTGATCTTCCGCAATAAAACGGGTACTGTCCTCGCTATCGCGCTGCGAGAAACTTTCAGTATATTGAACTAATTCAGCTACCACGTCGGGAGCAAGGTGCCCCGCATCCGCCAGCCGTTGTAAACCACTGTTAATACGCGCTGCATATTCCGGATTCTCATTCAGTGCACTCTCAATAGCGGCAACAAGTGACGCCTGATCGCTCTCTCCGCGAATAAAACGCTGCAGTTCAGCTTTAAATAATTCCATTATTTACCCGTAAAGCCTCACTCAATACCAACGGTTTCTTCGACACTGATAACAACCAGCGTGATGTTATCTTTTGCAGTACGGTTCAGGCAGGTAGACATCAGACGTCCGGCTATCTGATCAAGACTTTGCCCTTCAATGCCAAGAATCTGAGTCAGCTCCAGCTCACTGATCTCCTTATCCAACCCATCACTGCAAATCAGAAACAGGTCTCCCGCCTGGAGAGGTCGCAGATCCATATCAACATACAGAGACGGTGCAGCACCTACTGCACGGGTAATTACGTTTCGTTCTGGGTGGTTCTCAACATCCGTCGGATTGATCCGGCCCTGCTCCAATAACTCCTGAACCAGAGTGTGATCAACAGTTTCCTGATTCAGGCAGCCATTGCGAAATAAATACACACGGCTATCGCCACACCAGTAAACCAGATACCGGCCTTGATCGAACATTAACCCGGCGACTGTCGTGCCAATCACCTTACCGCCGCCTCCGGCCATGTGAACCAGTTCCTGGTTGGCCTGAATCAGCGCGTCTTCTAAATGGTCAACCCGCCGTGATAACGATGCATCCAGTGGCAGCCTATCCAGCCTTTCAACCACAAGCTGACTGGCCAGATCCCCTGCATGATGCCCTCCCATGCCATCGGCAACAGCCCAATGGGCCTTAGGATCAGAGACATATAACGCATCTTCATTAATTTTTCGTACAAGCCCTGTTTCAGTTAACCCGACGGAGCGCCAACTAAGCTGTTCCGGCATTACTACTCTCCCCTGCAACACTCTCTCCGACAATAAACCGTGCAAAACCAACAGGATCGGGCAGCCCACCTGATAGCAGCAATTGCGGCTCTACGCCTTCTGTACCTTCACTCATCCATAACACCGGGTACTCGATTGAAGTCATCAAATCGAGATGCTGATACTGATAACGCATGGCATAAATATTCTGCATTACCGGAATCTCATCTTTTACAGCCAGTAACTCCGCCGGTGGCGATACAGGCCGCATTGCCAGTGCATCAACCTGTTCACAAAAGTGATCAAAATTAAAATCTATTTCCAGGGAGTCCAGCAGCAAATCCTCAATGCGCAGATAAACACTGTCCTGCGCGAGTATCTGCTCATACGTGGCAATACGTTGATGTACCGGTACAGAGATCAGACAGGGAAACTGACGACCTACTTTATCGACACTGGGAATAAACACGCCGATCCAGCCATGCTGGTCAAACACACCAGGGGCTATAAAGAAACGCCAGATAGGCGCAATGCCATAGCGCGCCTGCCACTGCTCATTCAACTCCAGCCTTGCATTGTGCATGCCCTGTTGAAACCAGAGATCAAAACCATCCACCAGCCCCCGGGGCAAATTACGACTGACAAAATCGCCCCGGCACGGCATCTTGCCGTAGAACCCTGCTCCCTGCTGCATTACAGCGACTCCGGACAATAGAAGCCGGATAACAGATCTTCGCCAAACGGATTCACAGCACTCAGCGCCCGCAGCTCAAACATTGCTTTATAACCTTGCTCATCGAATGTCACATGATGAATAGCCGGGTTATTGGTTTTGTTAACTCTGGCACTGTTCAGTACCCGGAACCATGCCCAGGGTCCGATCTCTGAACGGGACGACAACATACCCTGCGGCCCTTCCAGCGTCAGCGATACACTGTCTGTAGACTGGGTCGGCCAGTTAAGATTCATCGGTCGCCGTGGACCATGACGATAAGTAATATGCTGCTCGCCCAAGGTCATATCAAATTTCGATACGCTGGCATCCAGGCTTAACGGCCGCATCACAAAAGGTACAGAAAGTTGCCCATTGCGGAAGAACAATTCCTGGATTTTACTCGCCCGCTGCAACTGAGCCAGCGTGTTCCGGGACAGTCCAATGGATTGCCCATCAACCTTCCGCTCAACCCATTTACGGCCTTTGGTATCAACAAAGTCCTTCAGGTAACTCTGATAAAAGACATCCAGCGTACCCTGCGGGGCAAAGAAACGACTGAAGTCTTCTAAAGTAGATTCTGATGCAGCTTTAGGATTCAGCGGGAATCGGCCTGCAACAAAGGCCTTACACTCCTGATACACCTGCGTCTGCCACAGTTGATTCAGCTCATCCAGCGTGCCCTTTAACATCATTTGCCAGTTCTGAGTACCAAGATCACCGACCCAGCCCTGCATAATAGGCGGCAAGCTGTGTTGGTAGCTATTCACCTTACCGATAGGGTCCTGACCACCACGGGCCAGGCGGTTCTGGGCTGCATCTAACGCACCTGTGCTTGAAAAAGAAGAGTTCGCAACGCTATCCATGTAAAGGCCCAGGTTAGCCAGGTCATCACTCAGACGATCAAACAGCGTACTGTTACCTCGCCGTTCCAGCAGTTTATGGTATGGCGCATAATGGCGTTCAACCCGTTCACCGAGGTTGCCGCCTAATTGGTCAAGCAAACCGGCTTTTTTAGCATTACGCAGCAGTTTACTGACCCGCTGTTGCTGCACTGCTGCTTTCTGGTTAAGGCTCGCCACAGAGCGTGCAAGTTCTTCGCTGCCCTCACCCTGACCTTCTACCAGATACTGAGTCAGAGTTGTCTGCTCTTTAACCGTTTCTAACAAATACCTGACCGGGCTATCAATACCCGCAGATATACTCACCTGACGCACACTGTCCCGGGCATCCGTGGGGCGTTTAACCGCAAGGTCATCAAGCAAACCATCCCAATTCTTAATGTAATCCGCGTAGTACAGATCCAGTACTTTGCGCTGTAATGCAGCCGGATCCACATTCGCCTGCTGATAGCGCTCTCCCATTACCCAGTTGTTTTCCAGATAACGTTTAGAGATCTCAACACTGTTCGGTAAAAACAGTTCGTAGAAGCCTTTCTTGGTAAAGAAGCCAGGTATTACAAACTGTCTGAGGTCTTGTCCCATTTTGCTGCGGAATATGTCGAAGCCGTACGTGCCCAACACATCATCCATGACCAGATCATGTTGACGGTTCTGCTGTAATTCTCGTTTAACGGCTTGATAGACCTGTTTTTCCAGCGGATCCCGGGATAGATTCTTGCGCGCATCAGTGATGATTTTATCGTTCATCACAACCGGCGAGAAACCTTCCAAAAGCAAGATATCCAGATGCGATTCAAGCTGCTGTAGCTCATCATCAGTCAACTCATTATCTGCCTGCCAATCCAGCATCGCCCAGCTTTTCAGCAGTTCCGCATCATAATCACGCACACCGCCGTACATCAGATACACCCGGAGCAACTCATACAATGCACTGGTATCTCTGGGATCATTAGCAATGATCAGCTCTTCTATGCGGGCAACTAACACAGGCAAAAACTGACTTTCCAGCCATTTACGATAAGCCGCCGCAGAACCCTGCTGTACTTTATCGCCCTGATACAAACCAAAACTATGATCAACACCCGCTGAAGCATAAATAGCAGGCATCTGATTCAGGCTGTTAAGCCCCGGCAGAACTGCTCTGAAGTCGGCCTGGCCAAGCGGTCCAGCCACTTGCAGGGACTGCACCTCGGCAAGTTGAACAGAAGACTCCTCAATACGGTCTTCATTATTCAGGTACGACCAGCCCCAGGCACTGCCAGCAAGGCCAACTACAACCAATGCAGCAGTGGCACTGATACGCTGAATCCATTGGCGCTTACGCAGTAAGCCCTGATCAAGGCCAGCTACACCAGCCTCACCGATAATAACGCGGGTCAGCAGATCCCGAATAAAAAAGCTTTTGCCTTTTCCTGAACCACCCACCATGGTGGTACGGCCAAATCCAAAACTGCGTACCAGATTCCCCAGCAAACGGTCAATCGGCGAACCTACCTGCGTACCACTGGTGTAATACACTCCGCGTAGTAAAACCGGCTGACTGTAACGGCTACTGGAAAAAGTCTCGTTCAGGAACACTGAAACAATATCCCCAAGGCCGGCAAACTGGCTTGGGAAACCAAGAATCAGACCACGTTTATCCGGGTCGTGCTCATGGTGCAGACGCTCCAGCACCTGCTGTTGCAAACGCATGCTCAGCTGCTGAAAGTGCTCAGGATATTGCTCTATAGTCAGATCGCACTGCCCGTCTGCGTTAATTCCGAAAGTTTCCCCCCAGACCTGGCCACGGGCCTCTTTGTCGTAACCGCCAAAAAACTCACTGAAACCCGGTATCAGATCACACTTGGTAAAGGTGAAATAAATTGGAAAATTAATACCCAGATTTTCCTGAAGCTCTTCAATACGGCGGCGTATCGTCTTAGCACACTGACGACGCTCTTCGTCAGACTGCTGCATCAGATCAGCCATGCTCATCGCAATAATAGCGCCGTTTATCGGCTGCTGTGGGCGATTAAGCTTCAACAGCTCCATAAATTTTTGCCAGGCTGCTTTATCGACTGACTCGTAGCTGTCCTGAGTAGTGAAACGGCCTGCGGTATCAATCATTACCGCCTCATCAGCGAACCACCAGTCACAATGCCGGGTACCACCAATGCCTTGCACAGTTTCACTGCCCATTTTGTCTGCCAGCGGGAAGTGCAAGCCAGAGTTAACCAGAGCCGTTGTTTTACCAGACCCCGGTGGGCCGATAATGATGTACCAGGGCAACTCATAAAGCGCATATTTATTTTTCTTACCGTGAGAATTGAGCACCTCAAGCGCTTCATCAAAGCGCTCGCCAATTACCCCCTGCTCTTCTGCGGTTGCCTGCTCTTCCCGTAACTCAACCTGTTGATTACTGGAAAGGTTATCCATCAACTGCTGGTTCTTTTTCTTTGTCTGCCACTGTTTGCGGGCAATGTTCGCTCCCCACAGCGCAATAACAATAATGATGGCAAGTAAACGTGCGAAATCAGACGCTAGAAAGTGTGTATCGGCGATAGCAATGAGCGGCCCTACAAACCAGATCAAAAGCGCAATACAGATGAGACCCAGTACCTGCAAAAACCATTTATTCGTAACAAAACTGACAATTTTTTTCACGACAAAACCTGTATTCAATCCCTGGAAGTTCGATGTCTACTTACGTAATACGATTTCAACACGTCGATTTAACGCCCTGTTTTGCGCCGATGAGTTAGGCACCAGAGGCTCGCTGTCAGCCAGCCCCTCAGTCCGGATAACCTGCTCCCCCGGCAACCGGTTTTTCAATAGATCACCCACCGCATCGGCTCTGGCTTTAGACAATACCCAGTTGGATGGGAAGCGGGCGGAAAAAATAGGCACATTGTCAGAATGACCCTGAACCTCAATAGGAGCATTTAACTCAGGAAGGGTATCTCCGATGCGCTCAATCAACGGAATAAAGCGAGCCGCTACATCGTCCTGTCCGGATGCGAATAGCTTGGTATGACGAATGCGTACCAGTGTATGTGTCGCGTCATCAATTAATTCAACAACACCACTGTCCAGCTCAGGTTTAAGTACGGGTGTCAGAATGCCCACCAGATCTACTCGCTGAAAATCCAGCACTGGAGCCTCAACAGGCACAAAGCGGTTTAATTTATCGATATTAACCGGCGTGACCTGCAATGGGTCCGCCTGCCCGACCTGGGCCAGAGTCACCATAACCTGATCTGACTTCTGATTCAGATACCAGTTAAAACCAATGTACGAAGTGGCTAACAATACCAAAGCAACCGACCAGATCACCCATTGCGGCAGATGACGCACAAACCCCTGATGCGCAACATCCAGCCCTAACCATGCAGGAGACAATGGCTGCGCAGCTCTGTTTCTATGCCGTGTAATCAGGATATAAAGTTCATTGCGTAACTGATCCAGCTCTCTGCGGCCATTCGACAAGCGCCGATATTTACCTTCAAAGCCTAGAGACAGGCAACAATAATAAAATTCCAGCACTAAAAGACTGGTTGCCGGGCGCTGCATCAACTCCTGCAGGTAATTGAAGAAGTTTTCGCCACCCCAGGCCTCCTGATGCATGTTGATTAACATACTGTCGCCCGACCAGCGACTGGTGCTCCCCCAGGGAGTATTCAAAACAATCTCATCCACCAGTGAGCACATCGCATAACTGATCTGATAAGCAGTATTTGGATCCGCCTGAATCCCCCAGCCCTGACTGCGGTAAAAATTCAGTTGATCCAGCGCATAACGGTGAAATTCATCCAGATTGGGACACTCAGAAGCACTCTGAATCTTGCTGGCAAAAGCTAGCAAAGGAGACACTAAAGCAATAAGTGGGTTTTCATCAGCCAGAGGCATCGCCCCTGCCGGCGGGTGGCCATAATCCTGATTTGGAGCAGCATGGCCAGAATACCCGCCAGCTTGCTGATAGCCCGGCTGCTGATAACCCGGCTGCTGATAATCGGCAGGTCCATACTGTGGAGGCGCAGAGCCTTGTCCGGGAGCTGGAGGAGGCGACATCGGTTGATAGGCATTCCCTGTCTCGGGACGCTGCGGAGGAACAGAAGAACCCTGTCCCTGCCCCGCCTGCTGAGTACCCCCACGCTGCGGTCTTCTTCCCCCAGGCGTGGGACGGATTATGGTTTGGTCATCCATGATAAAACTCTCTGTTAACGCCGTTTAATCGCCCAGAACTGACACTCCAGCCCGGGAAAATCGCCCCCGATATGGAATGCAATCCCCCCTGACTGATCCAGGTTTTTCCAAATAGGGTCGCTGGTATCCAGTTGAAAATAGGTAAAGCCTGCGTGATAAGGAATCTCGCGGGGTGCAACCGGCAAATCACTGACTGGAATACCGGGCAATGCACTGCTGATAAGTTCACGTATTTGCTCAACAGGGCCAATTTTCATTTGTGCAGGCAGTTGCTTTCTTAATTTTTCCTGTGGCACCTGCGCATTCACAGCCAATACGAAATCGGCGCTCTTTAAGAGTGCACGATCATGAATTCGTGCCGCACGAATACCATACTGAGGGGGCGAGAGAGCAATCGACTCAGCAATATTCTCCAACACCGTACCGAATGAATCACGCAGGTCGCTAAACAACGGTGCGAAGGTTTCATATAAAGCTTCATGCTCATATTTAGGGTATTCAGGCGACCGTTTATCCTTCTTCATGAAGGTCGACAGTTCACCAGCCATCCCCAGCAAACGTTCATACAGCGCTAAAGGATGCAGCGTTTCAAGATCGCTCAGCAAATTAAGAACAGGATCCAGCCGGTTCAGAATCTGCAGCAGCATAAAGTCGGTTACTTCTGCGACGCCACCTTTACCGCCACCACCTGCAACCCGCCCTGCTAACTCCCGCGCACGCGTCATCACCAGGCTATGCAGTTCAGTCACAAAGTCTGATAACAACCGGGAAACACCAATATGCAGAACAGTGGGAATAAACGCCTGACGCAGGCGGATTTTTTCGCCCTTAACCTCTTCAATATGCGCAATGGCTATCCGCGTATACCCCTGAGGCACCCGGAGTGATTCATCATCATTGCGGGCAGATTCGACAAACAAACGCATTCGCAACTCACCCACCTGAATGGATGAACGCTCCCCCTGCTCGTCTGAGCTATCCAGTAGCTCAACAGTGCGTGGCAGATAGCGGATAAGGCTGTTGCGGTGATCACCTTCACCAACTTCTGCAGCGCCATGCTGGGATAAAGGAATCGCCAGATACACCACAGCATCTTCAACCGCATCAGGTACACGAATAGATAAAGGCGGCGCATCACCGGTTAGGGTACTGAAGCCTGTGCCATCCGGAAATACACCGGCGCACTGATCCAGAGTTAACTCACCTATTTCAAGATTGGCCTGATTAATACTTAACGCTGACAATCCCCATGAATAAGGCGTCAGATCGCGGCTTCGATTCGTCAGTTCTTTAGCAACATGGCGTTCGAACTGTTGAAAGTGATGAGGGCGTAAAAACATGCCCTCATGCCAGATAACTTTAGTAGTCAATTAACATCCCTCATTCATCAGCACATTTATAGCCTTCGCACCCTGACATCCTTCAAGTTTTGTCGGATTCACTGATACACCATCCTTATCAACCGCAACGCCCTGAGACGCCTGGGTATCAATCTTAGTGTTTAACGGCAACGATGGTTCTTTGATTCCGGTCGAACCGTCTGACGTAACCGCCAGCGAATTCGCACTCAGGTAGGCAACCAGGGTCGTATCATCGACGCCGGACACCGCTTGGATCTGCTTATGTACGGAATTATTGGTGTCCTGAAAAGCCGCCATAATGGCAACAAAGCGCGCGTCAGGACTGATAATTAATTGACGGTTTACTACCGTGCCTGGTGCTACCACCAGCTCTTCACGGCTGAGAAGATCGGCAGCCAGCAGCGTTTTATCCTGATCATACAGATCAAAAAAGCTGGCTTCGTTAAAATCAACTTCCTTACGAAGCTGATACACCCTGACAACAGTGGGCGATGGACGGCCGGATAAATCGAGATTCGTTAATGGGTGAGCGGATATCGCCAGTGAAAGCGTCGCCGCAGGCGGTGTATCTTCCTTCACTTCCAGTGAAAAACACCCCACCAGAGAAAACAGCAGCGCCGTACAAAAAAACAACCGGCAAAAATTCCCGATACCAAACGGCATTATCTAACTCCTTTAGCCTTCATCCATTTACAATCACACAACGTAAAAGGCCGCCTGATCCGCTTAACGCAGATAGGCAGCCCCTTAAACTTAATACGACAGGTATTAAGCTTTAGGTATACGCCAGTCATCAGAACCGGAAGTACCAGAAACCTCATGGGTCCAGGTAATCTTACGGTAAGTCAGCGAGATATCTTCCATGTGCGTGAAGTGCGCCAATCCTGGATCCTGACAATTAGGCATCTTCGCCTTAATATCAACGATCATGGCATCTTCAAGCTCATGGGTGAAGTAATGCTCCTGCTGGCCGGTCATTGAAGTGCGGTACCACTTCAGAACAACCTTAGGCAGACGCTCACCGCTGGTTAAAGCTTCATACAATTTTGGCGATGCTTTGTCATAAATTTTAGAAATCACAAAAGCATCATGAACACGTTGACCGCTTGGCTGACCACTCTGCGGATCACGTGGAATCAGAATCTGGTGCTCAAAACCCTGCACCGTAATCTCATTTTCATGATCTTCCTGAAAACGGTTACCCATGGAATCCATGCTGTTAGCGCCTTCAGTAATGTTACCCTGAGTTTCACCCTCAATGGACATATAACCTGGTGTTGGCATCTTTCTCTCCTTAGACTTATGGTTGTATAAATGTATCTTCAACCATTCAAAGTCCGTGCCAACTTTTCAAACACCGCTATTTGGCGGGCTTCACCACAGATTTACGCTCTTCACACCTTAAAAAAACAGCAAACTGCGCACAAACATACTCGAATGAGCACATTCATACCAACTGAGCCATCAGGCGTTGTTTCAGATCAAACCCCATCTGCTCCAGCCCATCAATATCAACCAACTCTTCAAAAGTAGAACCGCCAGACAACTGAGAGACCATCGACACCAATGCATCCTGCGGACAAAACGCTGGCACCACAGAGGTTAAAACGACATAAGGGAGCTCACCGGATACATTAGGCAGAGTTTCGATACTCACTTTATATCCCAATCCGGCAAACAAGCGCTGCAAATCAGGATTCTGCTCAAACAGCAACCAGATCGCCAGAGCCCGTACAATAAAGGGAGAAACCTCTTCATAGCGCATAGCCTCGCCGGCGATACGATCCGTGATCAGGCTACGCAGATCATAACTGCAATCATAGCCAAGCACCCATCTGACCGGGGTTGAAAACATCAACGGCGAAGACAGCCCGGACAGAGTCTTAGCATAACTCCAGGGCGTCAGAACAAGCTTATTATGAATTGCAGGCAGAGGTGTGGAGAGCTTGCCGGTCAAACCGAACGCATCACGCATAACCGTTTTATAGCGTTCTTCCAGCAGTGAAAAATTTTTCTCAGCGCCAATTACTTTGTCACGGGAAGCACTCTGCATATATTCCCCCAATATTTTACGGGGAGCACATAAAACAGTAAGCGTACTGACATAAGCGCGCAGATCTTCACTCAGTAAAGAGCTGATCTTTTGAGACTTATCACGTAACCCGGACAGCTCTTCAAACTGAATATCCTTAACTGGCGTCATAAACATCCTTATTCACTATCAACAGCAAAAAAACTGCGAACAAGTCTACTCACTTCTTTATAAAAAACAAACCCTTAAAAATAACACCAAATATGCGCACAAATATTCTCACTTACCTAAAAATGCACAAAAATTAACTTATATCAGCCAATAACCGCTGGCATAAAAGTTGCTCAGTCTAAATAGACATACTCAAGGACGAAGCAATGTACTACAAACAATTTAAATACCTCTCTTTCTGCACACTGTTATTACTGCACGGCTCAAATGCCGGCGCCGATACACAGCTTCCAACACTTCCCAAAGAACGGTACAACAGCCAGATTAACGCCTCAGACTTCATTATTACGCAGGAGCAAAAAGGCAAATGGGCGGTAAACTGCCGTCAGCGCATCCAACCTCAGTCCGGCGATAACCGCTGCAGCGCCACAGATGGCAGGCAAATTCTTAAATTTAAAGCCCCGAACCCTGCACCACCACCTGCACAAGCCTTTAAACAGGCCGCCGTATCAAAACACGGCTATATACTGCAGCTGGCAGCATTCCCTATTCAGCAGGACGCGCTTAAATTTCAGTCGACCCACCCGGATATTGCTTCCCGGATCATCTCAACGACTACCCAGAATATTACCCTGTTTAATGTAATTACTTCTGTCATTGATGATTTTGAATCTGCCCAGGCAATCGCTACTAAAACATCAGAAACGTTAGGCTACCTACCCTGGATACGCACTACAGATTCGCTTTGAAGAATATAAACCCGTGGCCAAAATACTTGACCATTAAAGCATAAGCTCATCAAGCGCAGTGCAGCTGAAACCACTCTGCACTTTTATCTTAATTTAGATATACCAGGTATAAACTTTCAAATAACAGATCTGATTCTCTCAGTGCATACTGTAACATTGAGCTTTTTTGACACCGCCCTCGCCCTGTACATCACTGCAACTTGATAATGGATTACAAAATGCAAGATGGAACCTTTGAACTGAGTAACGGCAGTACGTATTCAATCGCAGAA
The DNA here is from genome assembly GCF_024347215.1 of Aliamphritea ceti. NCBI lineage: Bacteria > Pseudomonadati > Pseudomonadota > Gammaproteobacteria > Oceanospirillales > Oceanospirillaceae > Aliamphritea > Aliamphritea ceti. The sequence goes on along the minus strand of NZ_AP025282.1, from coordinate 2,426,839 downwards.
TTTATAGTGCTAATTGAAGACTTCTACTGCGATCAAGTATCTACCTCAACAATACCCTCAGATTTGTTCGATGAGTTGAGTAAGGATCAACTCAAGCATTTGTACTCATGCTATCCGTTAATGCCAAGCCAATGGCTTAATACACTGATAGATGCCGATATTTTTGATCATACTTTTTTAGATGATATTAATGAAACCGGCTTTACCGAACTAGTCGTCAAAACTGAGCAAGGGGATATCGAAGCTACATCCGAACTAGGTTGGTGCTATAACAACGGAAAAAGCGCTAAACAGGACTTTAACGAAGCGAAACGCTTATTCTTGATTGCAGCTAAGGAAGCATATCCAGATGCATGCTTTGGAATGGGCTGGCTATCAAACCATGGTTTAAAAAAAACTATACACTTAAAGACACAATCCATTGGTACGAAAAAGCAAATGATCATATCTGGGCACTGAATAACCTTGGGTCAATTTACTTTTATGAACTTGACAATACCCCGGGCAATATTGAACTTGGACTTAGCTATTTTCACCGTGCTGCCGAGTTAGGCAACACTCTCTCCCATAAAAATTTAGCTGACATTTACTACTATTCGAAACACGGAATTATAAAAGACCATAAAAAAGCTCTTTATCATGCTAAGGCCGCATCGGAGGGAGGGAATGACTACGCTTCATTATTATCAGGCATCATCTTACGCGACGAAGAAAAAGATCATCACCAGGCTATTTCCTATTTTGAACGCGCCTACTCGCAAGACTACGACTACGGAAGAGTCATGTATCAGTTGGGATATACCTATGAATCTATAGACCCAGATGAGGCTTTTGCACATTACCATGATGCTGCGGACGCTGGTTATGCTCCGGGTATACGCTCAGTAGGTTTTTGTTACGAGCACGCATTAGGTACGGATGCATCAATTCAACAAGCCGAGGCTCTGTATCTGGAAGCAATAGATGCTGGGGATACTTACGCGCGGTATTTACTCGGTAGTTTGTATTATCGAAAAAAGAAAGAAAACAACGATAAAGCCCTTGAATATTTACTCACCGCCATCCAGGACGGTCACCCGGCTGCACATGCAGACGCAGGCTCTATCTATTGGGACAAAGGAGATCAGGACACAGCGTTCAAACACTGGCTAAAGTCAGCCCAACAAGGAAATCACTTTGCCATAAAGAACATATCTATTTTATACAGAGACGGCCTGGGTACAGAAGCGGATGATGAAAAATATCAATTCTGGCTGAACGAGGGCTGTAAAGCAGGCATCGACACCATACTCTACGATACCGCATTACTAGAACGTGATGACAATGGATACACCCTGAAGAGCGCAAGCCTCTTACAGCGCGCTGTAGAAGAAACAGACTATAAACCAGCACTGTTAGAATGGGGTAAGTCATTCCTCTATTCAAAAGCGCAAAAAAACTACAGTCGCGCCCTCGAGTGCTTTGAACAATATGCAGCTGAATACCCTAACAAGGGAGAAGCCTATTTTCGAATTGCCCAGATTCACGACATGCTGGAGCACGCCCTTCAAGGCCCGGAATCCACCTGGCAAAATTACCAAAGGGCCTATCAAAACAACTACCCTGCAGCAGGATATAACCTGGCACAGATGCTCGAAGAGGGCATTGGCGTTATCAAGAACCTGAAAGCGTCAGAAGCCTATTATCTGGAACTGATTGACCTGAAGTTCAAACCCGCCTTCTCAGCACTGTGTCACTTCTATTTCCAACAAAACAGACCAGAAGATACCTGGGCAATTATTCAGCAAGGCATCGAACTACAAATAGACACTATAGATTTCTATCATGCGAAATATCTATTACTGAAAACCCCATCAGATCCCCATGGGGCCATCTCTATTTTAAAAGAGTATGTAAAACAGAACGGTGCCGGCTATGCCCTTCTTTACTCTGCTTACCAAGAATCAGACCAGCAATCAGAAGCGAATAAAACTCTTAAGATAGGCACCGAGGAAGGCTGTGCAACTTGTTCTGCTCTATATAGCAACACGCTCCTTCTTGCTCCTCAGGCAGATCCTTTACAAGCGTTTATATATGCGAAGTACGCATCTGATAACGATATAGGCTTAGGTGATCTTGTCCTTGGGATTTTTTATCAGAAACATTCGCGTAAAGGGAATCACATGTCGCTGGCAAGACAATACTTCATCGCAGCTATCGACAAAGGTGAAGAACTAGCATACAGCCACCTAGCTATTATGGACCTGCTTCTGGGTAACCAGAGTGCCAGCAGTGCCTACGAACTAATACAGCAAGGAATTAAGAAAAATTGCCCTCAAGCCCACTACCTGATGGGCTTAACACATATGAAAGGAACTTGGGGATACATCAGCAAAGATGAAGGGATTAAGTATTTCTCTATGGCTGCCGAACTAGGTAGCCCCACAGCACAGAGATACTTAAATACTGATCAGAACGATACATCTACTGATTTGGAAATCTCGAATGTTATCCCCTTTCCATCGCTTAGGATAAAAGATGTGGAGGAGATAGATTAGCCTCCGACATAGCCTCACAACCTAACACGCTAAGCAACCATAGGGGCGCAAGCTGAAAATAGCTTGAGCCCCATACTCGATACTTAACAGTTAGTAACGGGGACTTCCCATACCATCATATTGATTTGCTTGGCTCCACCCTTTCCCAAACCAAACAGCTTAAAAAAGAAATTTACAATCTACATTTAAGTTTGGATCTACAATCTCACACTGAGTCACAATTTTGTAATTTTCAGATTTTTGGGCTCTATTGTCGTAAGTTCTAAAATACGTACGATAATCTTCACCAAATACCCCCTGCCCAGAACCTGTAAATGAAACATCATCTCTAATCAACGCTGGGGATAGCCATTGAATTTTCTCATTTAAGGTGTCGGCTTCTTCGAAACCAAATGCGCCATTAATCTGGTTGATTGACCCGCTAGCGACAACCTTTTCTATGTTTTTAACCTTGCTCTCAATGCCGTCGAAAACAACAGCGTTTTTATACTTTAAACCAAATACTTTAGGTGTTTGCTCATGCTGTTTCAGCCAGAAAAGAACCGTTGACTCGCTGCTGTCTGTTTCACCAATCCGCCCAATCAATGCGGTGGTCATATAGACATCAAATTCACCATCCTTAAAACGCTTGACCTCAACAATTTTTAACGTAATAGGCGCATCTGCTTCTTGTCTATTTATAGATCTAATCGGCATAGGCCGAGGAATGTCCGGAAAATACAACTTGCTCCCTTTCCTAATACCTGGAGCCACTACATCATCGATACCAGAAGGATCGTTAAAATAAGCCTGATGGAAAGCTTCGATTACCTTAATAGCACTTTTTTCTTCAATATCACTTGCATGTACCTGACTACACAAGATCAGAATCACACTAAAAACATGTAACAACTTCATTAAAATTTCCCTTTTTCAAAAGCTCATTAATATCAACTGGCATTACTCTTATTTTTAATTTCGTCAGCTTTCATCAGGACTTTCTGAGCCAACTCATTGCCCTCTACTGACCTATCATAAACAAAAGCCTCAGCTGTTTTACGAAGTCCTATATCAGCTTCAAACTCACCTTGGAAATCAATTGAGGGAGCCGGCCTGCTTATACCCGGCCTGTATAGATAATTCATCATTGGATTACGGCGACACATACTGTACCGCCTTCACTGACTTGCGACGGCCCTCACACGAGCGTAAGGACGAAAAGATATTCAAAGCGCAGAACCTTCTGCTGTTTTAAAGGTCAGACATCCGGTTGAGAGAAATACATAAACTCCATTTCATCAAAGTTAACAACATGTTCTATGCTATTAAAAAACTCTTCTGATCTTTTATCTAAATAAGATATTTTTTTTTCAGGAACATCAAACATTTCCGCATGAAATTTTTTATCGTACTCTTCTTCAGTACCTAGCAATTGAGCTCCACTAATAATATAAGCCTCTTCTTTAGATATTAAATTATTTTCAATAAACAGGCTAAAACCACTAACTTGATAACCTTTTTTAAAGCTATTTAGCAAAATATTCCTACGTTCTAAATCTGTCATACCTTCATAAGGTTCATAGACAAAATGCATCGCAATTTCTGGATCTTTATCAATATTATCAAGTAGAACTTGGTACATTTCATCACCCCAACGCTCTCGATAGCTTTTCTTTGCACGATAAGCAATACCAGTGCTACGCGCTAGAGGACGATAATAACCTTTTTTCGCAGCTTTAATGATAGCTCTTTCATTATCATCACTCAGCCATGCGTCATACCCAATTTGTAAAAAAGAACGATCATAATATCTGAGGTAATATTCAGCTCTGACATCGCCTTGCTCTGCCAGCTCTCCCCAACGTTGAATAGCCTTATCCAAATTATCTTCAGCACATTCCCACCCATTGACGTCACACACATAATCCGTACCATCCTCGCCAGATAATTTAAACATGCTATATGGGTTTCCGCCCTCTATAGACTTTTCATACCAACGATAAGCAGCAAACCGGTCACGCCCCCAGTTAGACTGTTTCATATAGCCATACCAGAATAACGCTTGGGCATCGCCTTGTTTCGCATAAGGTTCTAACTTAACCATTGCTTCGTCATATCTTTTATAACGAATATCAATCATTATCGGATAAAGATAATGATCTTTCTCTACATAACCTGCTGCATTATTTAATGAACTTATTAGCAAAACACTGGCTAAAAACAGCGTACGTAAAAATAACATTATGCTTGCCCTTCTATATCCATAACAGAAATTAACTGATAATTTGAATTAATTCCGACAGCTTGCTGCCGAGCTTTTTGTTCGGCACCATCATTTTGACAATCTCCAATATATATAGCCGCATAATCATCACTGATATAACCTTTATCCATATAAAATATGTAATCATCGGAGAGTGCTAACAGTAATTGTCTAAAACGATAAATCATGTTTGATATAGCAGATGGACTTTTACCTTTTCCATTCTCAGACCGTGCTGATGATTCATATAAATAAATGATACGGCGTATACTAACCAATAACATTTGCCATTCTTCTTTGTAAACGTCGGGCTTTTGTCCCTTGCTGCTCATACGCGATAGTGTTTCTTCAAAATGCCTACGTTGTATTTCTGAAGGAGAAAAAAAAGTAATTTGATCATTTAACACGTTACCATCAACCAACCAAAGTAATACTTGCTGCATAGCATCTCTCTGTTTGGAATCATTAGCCGTATCTCTATCTTCTCTCGATGAACCTCCAGAAAATATATCTTGCCCTTTTTCCGTCCAACTATACGTCTGCTTATCCGTCAGCGTATATAAGAGCCTACCCAACGTCTCCGGTGGCATTTTCTTTACCCACGGCAGGGCTGTTTCTGCGTCTTTATTGATAAAATCAGCCAGTACCGGGGCGAGCTTTTCACGGGTGCTTTCGTCGTTAAAGGCTTTGATCTGTTCGAACGGCAACAACAGTACATCCGCGGCTTTCAGACCTGTGACCATCACGGCGGTGAGGAACATATTGAATAGTTCAAAGGAGTTTTCACCGCTTTCAGGGTCGATGCTTTCATCGAACAGGTTAAGGCGGCGAAAGCCTTCTTTGTCCATAATCGTGAGAATATGATCGATAAAGCTGTTGATCACCAGTGGTGATATTTCGAACCCCCACTTACCGCTGACTCCGGGGCCTAACGCCAGTCGGGCTGCCATGATAAAAATGATCTTACCGCCGCTGACGGTAAGTTTAATAACACCACTGGCCGCAGCTGCATAAGCAACGGCTGCTTTTGCCGTAAACTGACCGAATGAAACAAAACCGTTTTTATCCCCGCCTTTTTCTGCCACCTGCCCGGCAACCCTTTCCGGTGCTTTCCACTTAAGGCTGCCTACGAACTCGCCTCCGGCCTCAACGCCCGCAAAGACACCAGCAGTGGCGGTTATGTCTGCCGCTTTGCTCTGTGCTATCAAATCGCCATCAGCGTTGCTGATCTGCGCTGCTTCGTGCTGATAGGCATTGTACCCCTGATAGCTTTCTGTAAAACCTTTAACGCCAACACCGCCTTCATCCAGGTTGCCAAACTCAACACTGGCGCCAAGATTCACCGAGGCACCGACCATGCCGTAGAGGGTAAACGCCCCCTGCAATTTAAGCTTTCCGGCATCAAAAAACCGGGAATGCTTTTTACGCGCGGCTTTATACAAGACTTCCTGCTTAATTTTTAAAGGTTCCGACGGCACGTAAGCAATATAAGGAATGGTAAATACGTAACCTGCCTCACTGGGATATTCCACCGTCAGGGTTGATTGTCCCTGCGCCAGGTTCAGGGTGGCCTTGGCATCTACTAAGCCAAACTTAACATTTTGATTTTGGATAGCATCTGTCAGTTTTGAAACATCCAGATCATCCCCAACACTGACGGCACTGGAAAACCGCAAAAACTGACATTCTGCACTGATATGATAGGCCGTTTCATTGATCTTAGGCCCTTCAGATTCCCACCTGTATATCTCTTTTTTCAGGAAAGCTTTATCAAATGATACAAGCGTGTTCTTAAAGTTAGCTTTAACTGGAAATTTTTTAGCCAGCTTAGCGAAATAGGCTTGAGTCCGTTTTTCTAACACCCCCTCAGGAGAGGAACCTTCTTGAGACTCAGGTTCTGGCTCAGGAATAGGCTCACCGCCCGGAATCAGATTTTTCTTCGCTGCTGGCTGCATGGGTTCAGCGGATTTAAAACCGGGCTTAAGGTCGAATAAATGATCCCCGCACTCAACTCTGCTAGCCGTATCGTCCGGTACCAGCCAGCTCGGCCCCCGCACAAACGCGGTTTTGCCACCTTCACTGCTCAAATAGCATTCCACCACGGTCAGATCGGCTTTACCCGCTTTGGTGTAGAGGCTTCCGGTCTTTTTGGCCGGCTTCCAGGCTTTTTCTTTAAAGACCGGTGTGTACACTTTATCTGCTGAGGTAAATAAACGCTGATAGGTTTTGGCTGCCGCATGGGCTTTGGCGGTCTTCTCGAAATGCTCTACCCGTGCCAGCAGTGCTTTTTTACACTGCACCAGATCACCCAATACCTCTTTGGGCAGTTTGCCAACGCCGAGAATATCTTTCAGTTCGGCCAGTTTGGTCTTGAGTGATGCTTCCAGCTTGTGCAATACAGCAATGCAGGGGTAGTAACTCCAGCTCAGGGCCTCGCCGGGAACGGTTGTCATATCCTTCAGGCCCGGTATGCGGGCAAACACTTCAGCGATCAGTTTTTTCTCAGCGGCCTCATCCAGTTTTTCATAATACTTAAAGCTCTCAGGCTGGACTTTGATCAACTCATCATCGGTAAGACACTGCTCAATTAGCACCATCAGGTTTGTATTGAGTGTAAAAATCGGCACAAAGCGGCCAGCAAAACGGGCTTTAAATTCATAGGGGGTCAACTGAGCAGCAACTTTACTGTCCTGTTGCCACAGTTCAAGCCTTCGCTGAATGGATTCGGGCTTGTCTTCACAGATATCTTCAAGCTCCAGGCTATACATCCCACGGGCTTTATGAACGTTATTCAACGCAGCGTGAACGGTATTTTGCTGTTTACTGGTAAAATAGCCCATCGAATCAGAGTAGGTGAATGGCGTGCCGTCATCAGTCAGTTTTTTTGCAGCTTCTTTACGGGCTTTCTTTTCCAGCGTTTCAATTTCATCTGCCAACTGCTCCATGACATCGGCGATGGCGTCTGTACGTACTTCCCGATAATTGATTATGTAATCTTCACTGGAAGGGCCTTCGCTGAAGATACCCAGTACCGACCGTTTAAGAGCCGTTTTAAAGCCAACATTCAGAAGGTTCTGACACTCTTCCCAAAACAACTGATCTGCATAAGCATCGGAATAGCGACTCAAAAACTCCTGACTTACCTCGCGATCCTGCATCGCTTGTTCAAGCAACACCTCAGGCACACGGAGCACTTCCAGCTTTAATGCCAGCTGTAAAAGCAGCAGGGCCCGGTAACGCTTTTTATCGTCCGAATCTACCAAAAAGCGCTCATGATCGCAGCTCTGAAATTTAGATAAAATGCCGTACTTACTAAGCTCCAGCATTGCATCATTAACATCACCCGCCGCCAGCGATCTCATGACGGAACGCATATGAGCGATCTCTTCTTCAAGTTTATCTTTCGCTTGCTGCGTCAGGGCAAACCACCCCTGCTTGCCGGTTTTAGGCATCGACGGGTAAAAAACCACGTCCACATATTCTTTCGGCTCACACACACTGCCCGGGGCTTTTGGCAGTTCAGGTAGCTGAATACGTTCAGCTGAAACCTCTGTCGGTTTTATATCATCAGGATAAGCAGGCTCACTCTTGGCTTGGTTATCTTGTGATTTATCATCGTTTGCAGGAATATTCAGCAGATTGCCTGCATAAATAAGATCGACATTCTTGATCTGATCACTGTTCATTGCCTGTAGCTCAGCGATTGAGATACCCAACCGCTTAGCAATCAATTTCAGGCAATCGCCCTCAATGATCTCGTATTTATTTCCCATGATTATTCCATTAATCCTTTCTGAAGCACTTCGGGCAATTGATAGGTTCTGAAAGACTCCCTTTCTGAGGGAAACACATCAGCACTCAACTGCCCAGCGGACCAGATCACACCTCTTACACCGGTAAGCAGATGATCCTGATCTTGCTTATTCTCATATTCAGCTATTTGACCCAGGAGTGCCGGTGAATAAAACCTGAAAACCGATATGTTGCCATCGGATGATAAAGCTAATGCCCGGCTCCGTATCCATTCCAGCAATGATTGTTTGCTCTGTTCTGCCAGCCCAACAACAAGCGTTGCGCCACCTTGCCAGTATTTATCATCACGCCATAGCTCAGTAAGCAACTGGTCGGCTATAAACAGTGACTCTGCAGTTAAAAACAAACACCAGGGTCCCTCTTCTGCAACGTCCTGAAGAATGGTGTTATCAAACAACCTGATCAGTTCCGGCAGCTCCTCATTCTGAAAGACAACAGACAATGGATCTTCCTGAAAACGGTTATGATCCAGGATCAGGCAATACAGCGTGTCTTGATGTTCAGGGATCATGCAGCCCCCCGGCATGGACAATCGCCACGGGGACAGGAAGCTATAGAGCCACCCTGCTTCTGACACAGCGCGATAACCGGCTGATCCATCAGCGCCATACGTTTCAATGCAGGTGCAGGAATCCAGGGCGCAGGCGCCTCTTTACCCTCAGTCACATACCCTGCCTGATCCAGATCAGCCTCTAACGGCGGCTCTGGCACAACAGGTGCGGCCGCTTTAGCACTACCGCCACCTCCGCCGCCATTCAGGCTGATTGCCGCACCATTCACATTCACCCCAGCAGGGTTAATCGTAATGGTGCTGCCACCGGCTTTAATCAAAATTTCGTTGCCGGCCTCAAAGAGTATTTTCTGACCCGCCTTCCAGTTCGCTTCGTTGGCGGTATGCTGGTAGCCCGTTTTACCAATCTGTGTGTGGTAATCCGGTGCAACGGTATGGTTGTAGCTGGTTTTGACTTCCCGGTGATAGTCACCTTTCGTCAGCGCATGTTCTTCTTGATAGAACTCGCGGTATTCGTTGTGTTCAACCAGCTGCTGATGATCATTACCGACCCACTGCTTGTGGGTATCCAGGGTACGTTGATCCAGGTCTTTTTCCGCCCGGATGAACAATTCTTCTTCACCTTTGCGATCTTCAAAACGAATTTCGTTATAACCCTCTCCGCCCTTGCTGGAGCGGGTTTTAATCGTAGAACGGGTTTTGTGTTCTGGCAGCGTATACGGTGGCGTATTGTGGCCATGATAGACCCGCCCGGTAATGATAGGCCGGTCCGGATTACCCTCAATAAAGTCGACAATCACTTCATCACCAATGCGTGGTAAAAACAGGCTGCCAAACGCACCTCCGGCGCTGTTCTGGCTCACCCGTACCCAGCAGGAGGTATTTTCATCACGCTGGCCATGACGATCCCAGTGAAACTGCACTTTAACGCGCCCATGAGAGTCGGTATAAATCTCTTCACCTTCGGGGCCTGTAACTGTCGCCGTTTGCACCCCGGTAATCGCAGGAATTTTTTTCGGGCAAAGCTTCGGACGATAAGGATTGCTCATGGCAACCAACTGAAGCTTATTCGTGTAGCGTGAACCTTCGGTGGTTGCGCCCACTTCTAACACCTGCGGCTGCGCACAATCATGCTCTATCCGGGAAATAAAATACTCAGTATTCAGTCCGTCACGATCATGACCAGATAAAGTAAAACTGAAGCCGGGCGCCAGGCGATTAACATCACTTTCTGCATAGGCCGTCTGGCGTTTGCGGTTGGCTCCTTCAAGACGTGCCTGCGCAAGCTGTCCGCCACGGCTGGCATCCATAAAGTTAGCTGCGTAATCATAAATCTCCAGTGCTTCGTCCTGCCCATGAGAGACAGTTTCGGTAAGATCCATATTAGGCTTGGTAAAGTTGAAATCCCGCAGTGAGACTTTGCCCGGACGCATTGCTTCAGCAAATTGAAAACGGAACAAATGCTGCTCCGCTACTGCGCCCTGCGCATGATGATAATAAGGGATATCCTGATCGCCGCCGATAGCCGGAGATGAGTAAGACGCATCACTAAAAACGACGGTATGTCGCGTGTCAGAGTGATCGAAATAATAATGAATACCGTCTTCTTCGAGCAGACGCTCAATAAAGTTGAAGTCAGATTCAGCGTATTGCACGCAGTATTCACGGGCACTGTAGCGGTCAGTCAATTCAAACCGGAATTCATCGGTCTGATATTCATGCTCATTCAGTAACTCGCTGATGATATCCTGCGTGGTAAGGTTCTGAAAAATACGGCTGTTTTTACGATGTTTCAGCAACCAGATTTTAGGCACCAGTACTACTTCATAGGCGGTCTGGTTAACGCCTTCTTCGCCAATGCTCGCCTGCGCAATAATGCCATGGATGTAACGGGTCTGTTCGTTTTCATCGCCGGTCTGATCCATCAGGGTGACCCCTGCGGCCTTCCCCATAAGCGAATCCAGTTCGATATCCGATTGCTTAGATACCAGCTCAATTTTGAATCTGAAAACACCGGAAACTTGCTCAGCACCGGTCAGTTTAACCAGTGAAAACTCAGCGCCACTTCCCTGCACATTAAATAGAAAGCGCTCTTCGTTCGCTTTTAAAAACATTCTTCATTCCTTTGACGCGAAACATCGTCCTTTCACGTTGCAACATTAGCGAATTTTTCGGAAGTAAGTTAAGCATGTTTTATGCCAGCCACGCCAGACTGTTAGCAACCAACCAGGCTTATATCTGATATTTTTTCGCTTACTCAAGCGAGAGCACATGAAAAGAACGCCTGTAAAAAGCACTTCTAAAGAGCACTTCTAAAGGGCACCTGCCAATAAGCCCTCTGGCATAAGGTATATCCTTTCAAATGCATCAAGCTCATCCAGGGCCATCAACTCTCCTCGCAATTTCTCAGTCGCATAAAAAGCCGCCCGGACAGCCTTTAGATCTAGTTAGACTACCGGTCAGTGGTAAGAAGCCGCTACCGTGCGCATCAAACACTTGCACCACCCTACCTGTAACATCCCTCGCGCAACACAGATTTCATTTAAAGCTCCTTATCTCCTTACAAACAATTACTGTCTTTAAGCGCCATTAAGAGTAGTGTCCTGTGTATCTCTTAAGAAATGGACTGAGAACTGTATCAATGATTGAGCACATTACCGCAAGCCTTGATGAAGCCCGGAACGGCTTAGACAATCTCCTGAGCAACAAAGCAACTCTGCAAAACATTTCCACCGGCGCAGACTGGATAGTTGAGGCTGTTACCAGCGGTGGCCGCGCATTTTCCTGTGGCAATGGTGGTTCAATGTGCGATGCCATGCACTTTGCTGAAGAACTGACCGGTCGTTACCGCAATAACCGTAAAGGCGTCGCTGCAATAGCTATCAGCGATGCGTCACACATTAGCTGCGTAGCCAATGACTTTGGCTATGATTTTATATTTTCACGATATCTGGAAAGCCATGGCAATCATAAAGATGTACTGATTGCTTTGAGCACCAGCGGCAGCAGTAAGAATATAATTAAGGCTGTTGAGACTGCCCGAGAAATGGGGATTCGCAGCATAGTACTAACGGGCAAGCCTAACTCTCCGCTTGAAGCCCTGGCCGACCTTTGCATCTGTACGCCCGCCGGAGAATACGCCGATCGCGTTCAGGAATTGCACATTAAAGTCCTGCACATCTTTATTGAGCTGACTGAGCGTCAGCTATTTCCCGCTAACTACTCTTAACGTAGCGCTTACAGCCACAGGATCCCGGCCAGACTATCCCCGGGATCAATACTCAATTACTACTCCCTCCCCAGCACTACCGTTAGCTTTAATCTATCGAAGCAATAGTTGTTATTTATCAATAAGTTACGATTATAAAAATCTATAGCAATTGTTAAAACTATCAATTACAACAAATTAATTTATTTAATTAATATCTCTCCACGGTTACGAAACAACAACTCAGATGCACTAACTAGGAGAGCATTCATGTCCCACTCGCTGATCAACACAGACGTTAAACCATTTCAGGCAACCGCATTCCACGCAGGTGAATTTATTCCGGTATCAGATGCGGATCTTAAAGGTAAATGGTCTGTGGTTTTCTTTTACCCGGCTGACTTCACTTTCGTATGTCCAACTGAACTGGGTGACCTGGCGGACAACTACGCTGAACTGCAAAACATGGGTGTAGAAGTGTACTCAGTTTCTACAGATACACACTTCACCCATAAAGCATGGCATGACACTTCTGACACTATTCAGAAAATTAACTTCCCAATGATCGGCGACCCAACCGGCACGGTTACCCGCAACTTCAATGTCATGATCGAAGAAGATGGCATGGCAGAGCGCGGCACCTTTGTGATTAACCCTGAAGGTAAGATTCAGATCATTGAAATCAATGCTGGCGCTATCGGCCGCGATGCTTCTGAACTGCTGCGTAAGATCAAAGCTGCTCAGTACATTGCCGCACACCCAGGTGAAGTATGCCCGGCCAAATGGAAAGAAGGCGAAGCAACACTGGCACCTTCACTGGATCTGGTTGGCAAAATTTAAATAGCTAAACAGCCAAGAGGCTATCCGGCAGCGCTGCCATTCAGCTGCGCTGCCCAATACATAATGCGCATGGTCACTGTCAGACCTGAATAAGGAATTACACATGTTAGACGCAAACCTTAAATCCCAGTTGAACACTTACCTGCAGAACATCGTGCGTCCCATAGAAATAATTGTAGCGACGGACAGCAGCCCTGAACGCCAGGCAAAATCTCAGGAGCTATTGGCGCTGGCCACTGAAATCAGCAGCCTTTCAGATCAGATTCAATTACGGGAAGACAACAGTAATCCTCGCGCTCCGAGTATGAGCATCGCAGCTACTGGCGAGTCTCCACGGGTTACCTTCGCAGGTATCCCAATGGGCCATGAATTCACATCTCTGGTGCTGGCGCTGCTTTATGCGGGTGGCCACCCACCAAAAGTTGACGAAGCCCAGCTGGAGCAGATACGTAATCTTAAAGGTGAATTTCGTTTTGAATCTTACATATCGCTGTCTTGCCAGAACTGCCCGGATGTTGTGCAGGCACTAAACCTGATGGCTTTGCATAATCCAAATATTCAGCACAGTATGATTGACGGCGGTGTCTTCCAGCAGGAAGTTGAAGATCGCAACATAATGGCTGTTCCCAGCGTTTACATGAACGGCGAACTGCTTGGTCAGGGCCGCATGACCCTACAGGAAATCATCGATAAGCTTGATGATTCAGCGGCGGATAAACAGGCTGAAGTCCTGAATGCTAAAGAGCCTTACGACGTACTGATTGTTGGCGGCGGACCGGCTGGTGCATCTGCAGCAATTTACGCAGCCCGTAAAGGCATTCGCACAGGCATAGTAGCCGACCGCTTTGGTGGTCAGGTAATGGATACTATGGCAATCGAAAACTTCATCTCCGTGAGCGAAACTCAGGGGCCTAAACTGGTCGCTAACCTTGAATCCCACGTGAAAGATTACGAAGTCGATATCATGACAGGCCAGCTTGCCAGCAGCCTGAGCCAGACCTCTAATGGCATAAATATCGAACTTAAAAACGGTGCCAGCCTGCAAAGTAAATCTGTCATCATTTCTACCGGCGCACGCTGGAGGGAAATGAACGTTCCCGGTGAACAGCAATACCGGGGCAAAGGTGTCGCCTACTGTCCGCATTGTGATGGCCCGCTATTTAAAGGTAAGAAAGTTGCTGTCATTGGCGGCGGTAACTCCGGCATAGAAGCCGCTATCGATTTAGCCGGAATTGTTGAACATGTCACCGTACTTGAGTTTGCCGACACATTGCGTGCTGATGAGGTTTTACAACGTAAAGCCCGCTCCATGAGCAATATCAACATTATCAGCAGCGCAAGAACAACCGAAGTACTCGGTAACGGAAGTAAGGTACAGGGGCTAACCTATGAAGACCGTAACAATGGCCAGATCAAACAACTGGACGTTGCGGGCATCTTCGTACAGATAGGCCTGATGCCTAATACAGAATGGTTAAGCGATATAGTAGAGCTGACAAACAGAGGCGAAATCATCGTTGATGGTCGCGGCCAGACTTCATTGCCTGGCGTATTTGCCGCCGGCGACGTAACTGACTCAGCTTACAAGCAGATCATCATCGCCATGGGATCCGGCGCGACAGCATCGCTAGGTGCATTCGATCACCTGATCCGCAGCAGTGTTGATAACACTCTGGAAGCAGTTGCATAAACAGACTGATAAAAACTGTCAGATGCTATAACTACTTAAAAAGCAGTTTTCTCCCCCCGCTTGTTACCACGGCCATGGGCTCGCGGGTGGGAGACTTTATTATTGCCAGGCTGGCTTTCACAACCGCCCCTCTGACAATAACCTCCAACGCCATTAATCATCTGCTAAGCCTATACTCCAAATACTTCCAAACCACGTACAACCGGAACCTCGAAACACTACACCGGTCATATTTAAAAATGTTTGCCTAAAAGCATGTCTTAAAAGGGAATCACCTATGCCAGCCCAACGCCAGAAAGTCACCTTTAGCAGTAACGGTCATCAACTTGCAGGTTTACTTGAAACCCCCGAAGTAAACTCAAGGGGCTGCGCACTATTCGCCCATTGCTTCACCTGTGGCAAGAACGTCCTCGCAGCTACCCGAATCTCCCAAAGCCTGGTAGCGCTGGGCTTTTCTGTATTACGTTTTGATTTTACTGGCCTGGGTGGCAGTGACGGCGACTTTTCTAACACTAACTTCTCATCCAATGTGAATGATCTGGTTGCAGCGGCAGATTATCTGCGGGAACACCATCAGGCACCTGCCCTACTGATCGGCCATAGCCTGGGCGGCCGTGCGGTATTATCCGCAGCAAGCCGTATTCCTGAAGTTGCCGCCGTCGCCACCATTGGCGCACCTGCGGATGCTGCACACGTTGCCAAACAGTTTTCAGCACATGTAGAAGAGATAGACTCTCAGGGTAAGGCAGATGTCAGCCTGGGTGGTCGTCACTTCACCATAGAAAAACAATTTCTGGATGATATCCGCAGCGAAAATGACGACATCGAACAATTAAGAGTACCTTTACTGGTCATGCACTCGCCACTCGACACCACGGTATCTATTCAACAAGCTGAGCATATCTACCGTCGTGCCAAGCACCCCAAAAGCTTTATCAGCCTGGACAGTGCCGACCACCTGTTAACCAACAAAGCAGATGCAGCTTATGCTGCTGCCATCATCAGTGGGTGGTCTGAAAAATATCTTGATTCAACCCCTTTGCCTGACGCGCCTGCTGAGCAGATAGAAAAAGGCGAAGTAGTCATCCGGGAAGGTAATAAACAGTTTTTACGGGTGGTGAATACCGACCATCACCAGTGGCTTTCCGATGAACCTGTAAATGTTGGTGGCGGTAATGCTGGCCCTGACCCTTATGAACAATTATTATCGGCGCTTGGCAGTTGCACCTCGATGACAATACGCATGTACGCCAACCGAAAAAATCTGCCGCTTGACGCCGTAAACGTCAGCCTAAAGCACTACCGCCAGCATTGCAGCGACTGCCAGGCAGCAGACCAGAACAACCCGCGTATTGATGTCATCGAACGCTTAATCGACCTGCAGGGAGACCTGACTCCGGACCAACGGCAACGGCTGTTAGAAATTGCCGATAAATGTCCGGTACACCGTACCCTTGAAGGCCCGATTCGCATAACATCTGCGCTCGTGGAATGACGGCTCTCAGTGCAGAGCCGCCGCTAACCGTATCTATATTGCAGGCTACACTCTGTGCTGAAGTTTTTCGAAGGACTGATCGCTCCATTTCCCGATCACGGCGACCGGCAACCGCCTAACAAACTGTTTGCCTTTTGCCGCTATTACACTCGCGGTGCTGAATCTCAGTTACTGCTTATGGCTTTACTGACCGCTGCTCTGGCGATCAGTGAAGTCATTTTATTTGGCTTTATGGGCGATCTGGTCGACTGGATTTCCTCTAAAAGCACCACCGAAATTCTCGCTGAGCATGGCACCCATTTAACATTAATGGCTGTGCTGTTAATGGTGATATTACCGCTACTGGTATTCTTTCACTCGGCCATAATTCACCAGGGGATTCTGGGCAATTACCCGATGGCCATCCGCTGGTCTATGCACCGTTACCTGCTAAAACAAAGCATGGCGTTTTACCAGAATGACTTTGCCGGACGCATTGCAACCAAGGTTATGCAAACCTCACTCGCCCTTAGAGAAAGCATTACAAAAGTCCTGGATGTATTTGTTTATATTGTAGTTTATTTTACATCTTTAATGGTTTTGGTCGCTCAGGCAGACCCTTTACTGTTACTTCCAATGATGTTTTGGTTAGCCTGCTATGTCGCCATTCAGAGATATTTTTTACCCCGGTTACAGCAAGTTTCTACTGAACAGGCAGACGCCCGTTCTATGATGACCGGCGCAGTTGTCGACAGCTACACGAACATTGCCACAGTCAAACTGTTCTCCCATACCGACCGCGAAGAAGCCTACGCAAAAGACAATATGCAGGGCTTTCTGGACACGGTTTACCGGCAAATGCGTCTGGTCACCAAACTTAATGTACTGGTGCAGATTAATAACTACCTGCTGGTATTCAATATCACGGCCCTGTCACTGTACCTATGGAACGATAACGCCATTACCGCAGGTGCAATTGCCATTGCCGTCAGCCTGGCATTGCGTCTGAACGGCATGTCTCAGTGGATCATGTGGGAAGTCAGTAACCTGTTTGAAAACATCGGCACTGTGGTTGATGGTATGTCCAGCCTTGCCCAGCCACAAAGCGTTCAGGATAAGCCTAACGCCCCACCAATACAGGTGAACCGTGGTGAAATTCACTTCGACAATATCAGCTTCAACTATGGCGAAAGCATTCCGCTGATTGAGTCCCTGAACCTACGCATTAAACCCGGCGAAAAAGTTGGCTTAGTGGGCCGCTCCGGTGCGGGCAAATCCACACTGATTAACCTCTTAATGCGCTTTTACGATCTCGATGCAGGTAAGATCAGCATCGACGGTACCGACATCACCGCCGTCAATCAGGAAAGTCTGCGCAGCCATCTCGGCATGGTTACTCAGGACACCTCCCTGTTACACCGCAGTATTCGGGAAAACATCCTTTACGGCCGCCCTGACGCCAGCGAAGACGAAATGCGGGCAGCTACTGCTCAGGCACAGGCTGATGAGTTCATCGATAGCCTCAGCGACCCCAAGGGCGGCACAGGCTATGACGCACAAGTTGGCGAACGCGGTGTGAAGCTTTCCGGTGGCCAGCGACAACGTATCGCCATCGCCCGGGTATTACTTAAAGACGCGCCGATTTTGCTTTTGGACGAAGCCACTTCAGCGCTGGACTCTGAAGTAGAAGCGGCTATTCAGCAAAACCTCACCCGTCTGATGGAAAACAAAACCGTTATCGCCATTGCACATCGTTTATCAACCATCGCGGCGATGGACCGCCTGATTGTGCTCGATAAAGGCCGCATTGTTGAAGAAGGCAATCACCAGGAACTGCTGAACAAAGGTGGTATCTACGCACAACTCTGGTCGCATCAGAGTGGTGATTTCCTCGGCGAAGCTTAACCTCGCTCAAGTCTGCAGTCTGAAGTTCAGATTGCAGACTTACCCAGCCCCGCTAACAAAAAATCCGTCGAAGATTCAGCCAGCGACTCCATTGCCGCCTGATCCGGTTTTTCCATTCCTAACAGTGCACCAGCCCGCTGACTAAGTAACATTCCTGACCATAGCCTTATTGCGGTTTCAGGTTCAGCAATACCTAATCGTTCAATGAAGAATTCTGCCAACCTTGCGCTGGTATCATCCGGGCCAACTTCCATGAAACTGGCAACCATTTCGGGTGCCTTGGCACTCTCAGATACCAACAACCGGTAAGTCGCTAAGTGCTCATCCGCTAAATGAAACTCAATGAAACCACGGGCAAAACGATACATAGCTTCCCGGACATCTGACGCCTGCAAGTGAAATATAAAATCCAGTTCTGAGTTTTCCCCCATGTACTGCAACGTAGCTTTAAACAACTCCCCCTTTGATGGGTAATAGCGATACACCGTTTGCTTGGTTACCTGGGCCCCTGCGGCAATTTTATCCATACTCGCTATGACATAGCCTTCTGACAAAAACACTTCCTGCGCAGCCTGCAGTATTGCCCGGCGTTTTTTTTCCCTGTTTTGTTCGATTTTGCTCATTTAACCTCACCAGATAAAAATCATACCTCATAGTATGATTTTATTGACATACGTGCAAATCTCATAAATCATACTACCAAGTATGATTTTTAACAGGAGCACGACATGAACAATCAACTCACCCGATCCTTTACGCAAAAAAGCGCCCAAACCACAGGCATACTCCTCGCCTTGCTCGGGGCCTTACTGATGAGCTTTGATCCGATTTTTATCCGCTTTTCAGGGGTTAGCGGATTCGACACCGCTTTCCTGTTTGGCTTATTCACGGCGATTTCGATGCCGCTATTCATTCAGTTACGGGATGAACGGGGTCTGATAAAAACCTTGAAAAACAGCGGCTGGCCGGTCATTTTCTCTGGTTTACTAATGCTTGGGAGCGCGTCTGGACTGGTACTTAGCATCAAGAACACCTCTATTGCTAATACCTTTGTCATCCTTAGCGCAGCGCCAGCACTGGCTGCTGTTTTCAGCCGCATCTTTTTGGGTGAAGTAACCCGGCGCTCGACCTGGATTGCGATTACTTCTGTGATGATCGGAATAGGAATTGTGGTTTCAGGCTCTTTTCAGTCAGGTAACCTGATTGGTGATGCACAGGCCGTATTTGCAGTCACCTGCTTATCACTCAACCAAACGTTGCTACGTAAGTATCAAGACGTCAGCCGTATGGCCAGCGTCGGTCTGGGGGGATTGTTTCTGGCAATAGTAATGTTCTTCTTAGCATCCCCTTCTACATTCAGCACCAGCACCTGGATCATCATGGGAGCGATGGGATTATTTACCGCACCTTTCGGCCGGGTCCTATCTCAAACAGCAACCCGTTACATCACCGCACCGGAAGTTGGCATGATCCTGATGATTGAAGCTGTATTTGCGCCACTGCTGGCCTTTGGCTTCTTTGGCGAGATTCCCCCTGCAGCGAGCATCATCGGTGGCACGCTGATTCTGGTTACTATTTTTGTTTACGCTATATCAACAGCAAAAGAGGATGGCTGATGCAAACAACACTGACATTCATAGGCAAAATCCGTACACCTTATAAATCATTGGATGAATGCCCCCGCAACATTAACTTTAATGGACCTGAATGTACCATTGAGCTTGATCCGGCATATCAGCATGATTTGAAAGGACTTGAAACCGGGCAACATATTATGGTGCTTTACTGGCTGGGTGATACTGGCAACATCTGGAACAACGACTATTGGCACAACGGTAAGCCGAGTACCAGTCGTGGGGACAAAGGCACCTTTGCTCTGCGCAGCCCGATAAGGCCAAACCCTATTGGTGTTGCAGTATTGCCAATTAGCAAGATTACAGCAGATAGAATCACAGTGAACGGGCTCGACTGTCTGGATCAGACTAAACTGCTGGACATTAAACCGGCGATATACCGTGAAATAACTAACTGAATAAAAAAAGCCGAAGCATCAGTCTTCGGCTTTTTCCGCAGGGGTTTCAATACACAACTCTAACAGGTTAGCTGCACCGGGACGCACCACTATTCTTGGCCAGCCCAGCGGTGATCGCTGATCACGCTCAGCATAAGGCGGCGTTGCCACTGCCAGGCCCGCGCCCGGATAAGGGGCTACGTCTAAATCTATTTCTACCGCCTCACCGCCAACCATTTCAATGACCAGCGATTTAGCATCAATCGCAACCTTACGACCATCTTCAAGCACGGCATACGCCAGATGTTTTTTGCTGTTTTCCATATAGAGCAAAACCTTCTGATATCCTCAGTATTGGCTACCTAATCTATCAGCTTATGCTCAATTGCGTAACGCACTAAACCAGCAGAAGTCTGAATATTTAACTTATTTTTAATATTCTGCCGGTGCGTCTCGGCGGTACGTACTGATATTTCCAGCTGCCGGGCTACATCTTTATTACTCGCCCCTTCAGCAAGTAGCTTCAGCACTTCCTGCTCACGGCCGGTCAGCGTTTCTGACTCTGAACCTGGTGCCAGCATTGCTAAATCAGCCTGACCGAACAGTGACTGTGAAGCACCTGAGCTGAAGTAAGTACCGCCACGGTGCACCGTCTGAATTGCCGTCACCAACTCACCGGATGACACATCTTTAAGCACGTAGCCGGCAGCGCCGCACTGAATAAGCTTAAGAATATACTCACGGTTTTCATGCATGCTCAGAATCAGCACCCGTACATCCGGTTGCTCAGCGCGTAGCCGTTCAGTTGCCTCAAAGCCTGTCATTACGGGCATTGAGATATCCATCAGCACGACATCAGGCTTAGCCTCAGCAATCAGTTCCAGCGCTTGCTGGCCATCATTCGCCGCCCCCACAACTTCAAGCGAAGCTTCGCTCTCAAGTCGGGCAATAATGCCTTCCTGAACCAGCGGATGATCATCCACCAGCACAACTCTGATTTTTGTATCGCTCATCAGTCGTCCTTTTTAACCTATACCGCTAAGACTCACTCAGGTTAGCTGACATTACTACACCAGCGCTAATCCAGCCCGCACCCGGGTACCACCACCGGGCTTACTTCGAATGCTGAAATCACCACTGAGAATTTCTGTTCTCTCACGCATATTCATCAAACCAATACCACAATCATCACTGCCCTGACCGGAACAGCTAAAACCCTGGCCATCGTCTTTAATCTCAACCCAGATCATACGATCCTTTTGCCATACCGTCAGCCACACCTGACGGGCATTCGCATGCCGCTCAATATTGGTTAACGCTTCCTGTGACACCCTATACAGAGTGATCTCAATATCATCTGTTAGCCGTTGGTCCGGCAAATCCAGACTTAACTCCACATCAATACCGGTACGTTCTGCAAAATCATCGGTCATACTGTGCAGAGCTGACTCTAAGCCAAGATCATCCAGCAAAATTGGCCGCAGGTCATGAGAAATGCGCCGCACTTCCTGAATCGCCTGATTCAGCACTTCACTGCCTTTTTCTAACTCACTCAATGCCCGCTGCTCAGGCTGGTCCAGCTTATCTCTGGCAAGCTCGATTCTGAATTTGACTGATACCATCAACTGATTAATACCGTCATGTAATTCCCGGGCAAAATTACGCCGCTGGATAACCTGTGACTGAACATAGCTGTGTGCCACTTCTCTCAGCCGGGTGTCCGCCAGCTGCGAAGCACGTACATTAATACCGACGCCCAGCAAGGCGATGATCACCACAGTACCCGCCAGAATAACAACAACCGTGAGAAACGTATTACGGATATTGGCGGTTACTTTTTCCCGGGTAGCGGCAACTTCTTTGGCAATGTCATCAATATACAGGCCAGTTCCCAACATCCAGTTAACCTTAGGGATTTGCACCACATAACTCAGTTTATCTTCCAGGCCCCCTTTAGACGGTTTACGCCATACATACCGATAAAAACCGCCGCCTTCCTTCGCTAAGGTTAATAAATCACGAATAACAAAATTGCCGTAAGTATCCCGCAGATCATATAAATTCTGACCGACGAGTTCAGGCTGTATCGGATGTACCAGACTTCTGCCCTGCATATCATAGACAAAGAAATAACCATCATCTCCGTATGTCAGGCTGTGCAGAATAGCCTTTACCCGGGCTTCAGAAAACTTATCAATGGTATCGGCATCTGCCAGAATGTGCGAAATAGAGGTCATCGCCAGACCTACATAATGCTGTAGTTCCTGACGCTTTGAACGTAATAAGTTTTCTTCGAAAGTTTGAATTTCCTGCTCAGATAACTGCTTTGCCTGGCTCAGGCTAATAACCGTAATCGCCGCTGTCACCAGAATCAGCGGGATAATAGATAACAGCAGAATTTTTGCTTTTAAAGAGGTAATGACAGCTTTCATACCGGGCCTTATCAAACATACAGAACATCGCAGAAGATCTGCTTAACTGCAGCAAACGCTGGCTGCAGTATACCGTAAAACTAAAAAAGCCCGGCGTACTTAAAGTAAGCCGGGCTGAGCACTCTCCGTCAGGTGAGTCCGTAAAACTCAGGGAAGAGCAATATAGAGATAACAACTGCCACCTGCATCAGGATAAATGGCATGACCCCTTTATAGATATCAACCGTTCGTATCGACGGTGGTGAAACCCCTTTGAGATAAAACAAACTGAAACCAAATGGTGGCGTCAGGAAGCTGGTCTGCAGGTTCATTGCTATCAGTATCGCGAACCACACCGGTGCAATTCCAAGCGCATCAGCAACCGGCGCTAATATAGGTACGATGATAAAACTGATCTCGACAAAATCGATAAAGAAACCCAGCACCAGAATCGCCAGCATCGACAAAATCAGGAAGCCAGTCGCCCCACCCGGTAAGTCCGTCAGTATTTCCTCAACAATGTAATCACCACCGGTATAAGTAAACGCCATCGAGAAAGCCGTAGCACCTAACAGAATCGCAAACACCATCGCGGTTACTTTGACGGTTTCCAATGCAGAGTTGTAAACCATTTCCCAGCTGAACTGGCGGTACAACGCAGCCAGAACAATTGCGCCGACACCACCTAAAGCTGAAGACTCAGTTGGCGTCGCAATACCGGCAAAAATAGAACCCAGTACCACAAGAATCAGCGCCAGCGGCGGTACGATTGCGATTAATGCTTTACGATACTGCTCACCCTTGCTTGAAACATCATCATCCAGCGGCAATGCCGGCGCAGCTTCAGGCTTCAACCAGGTATAGATCAGGATATACAGCACGTATACGCCAATCAGAATAAACCCAGGGCCAACCGCAGCCTTAAACAGATCTCCTACAGGAATGCCTAGTACATCGCCAAGAATAATCAGGATGATCGATGGCGGAATGATCTGCCCCAGCGTACCTGACGCACAGATGGTGCCGCAGGCAAGCGACTTATCGTACTTGTACTTCAGCATAACCGGCAGTGAAATAAGCCCCATTGCCACCACTGAAGCACCAACCACACCGGTAGACGCTGCCAGCAACGCACCCACTAATACAGTTGAAATTGCCAGACCACCGCGTACACCGCCGAACAACTTACCCATGGATTCAAGTAACTGCTCCGCAAGGCGGGTCTTCTGCAGTACGATCCCCATGAAAATAAACAATGGCACTGCCATCAGCACAGTGTTTTCCATAATGCTCTGAATACGGAAAGGCATGAAGGCAAACATCTCAGCACCTTCAGCGAAAACACCAAAAATAAGCGCTATACCGCCAAAGGTAAACGCCACAGGAAAACCTACCAACAGCATCAGCAGGGCCACTATAAACATGACTATACCAATCATAATAATGCCTCCTTAATGTTGTGGTGGCTGATAATCATCCGGCTGACTGTTACCCAGCAGGACATTAAGAGATTTCAGGAATAAACCAATGCCACTGATCAGCATGGCGAAAAAGGCGAATGGAATGACCGCTTTAATAATCCAGCGATATGGCAAACCGCCCGGATCACCGGAGGTCTCACCAAGCTCCCAGGCTTCGTAAGCAAAGCCGATACCGTACCAGCCGACTAGCCCACAGAACGGCACTAACAAAATCAGCGTGCCGAACATATCAATCAGCGCTTTAGTTGCTGTACTACGGCGTTCGTAAATAAGATCAACACGAACATGGCCGCCAGCTTTAAGGGTATAAGGCACTGCGAGCAGGAAAACTGATGCATACAGGTGCCATTCCAACTCCTGCATACCAATCGAAACATCGTTAAAGAGATAGCGCATGACAACGTCATAAAACACGTTAAACAGCATGGCTATAAAGAGGATTGCAGACACCTTACCCAACAGCTCGGAAAAACTATTGATGATCTGCTCAAGACGGACTAACAGCATAACTGCTCCTGACATTCTGACAGCCTGCAGACAAATAACGTCCGCAGGCCAGTTGAGCTTAATATGCGTTATTGAGCAGCGGCGCTATCCAGGTAGGCCTTATCAGAGATATTGGTCCAGGCACGGGCTTTCTGCAGATAATCAGCCTGAGAATCAAGAATCTTCTTCGCCAGCGGATCCGCAGCAGCCTTTTCAGCCAGCAGTTCATCGTTAGCCTGGCGCATCGCCGTTACAACGTCTTGCGGGAAAGATTTCACTTCAATATTCGGGAACTCTTTCTTCATGTTGTCCCAGTTTTGAGCAGACGCATGGTAAGACTGGATGTACATGTCATACGCAGCGGTACGCATCGCCGTTTTCAGAATCTGTTGCAGATCTTCAGGCAAACGCTCGAACTTCTTCTTGTTGATCAGGAACTGCAACTCTGTTGCAGGCTCATGCCAGCCTGTGTAGTAGTAAGGCGCAATTTTGTGGAAGCCCATACGTAAATCAAGTGATGGGCCTACCCATTCAAGTGCATCAATCGTGCGACGCTCAAGCGCGGTATAAAGCTCACCTGCAGGAATATTGGTTGGCTTAGCACCCAGCTTTGCCAGCACTTCCCCAGCGAAGCCTGGGATACGCATCTTCAGGCCCTGCAGATCTTCCAGAGAATTAATCTCTTTCTGGAACCAACCACCCATCTGGTTACCGGTGTTACCGCCGGGGAAAGACATCAGATTGTACTTACCGTACACCTCATCCATTAACCCCTGACCACCGCCATAGTAGAACCAGCCATACTGTTCAGGAGCAGTCATGCCAAACGGCATAGTGGTGAAATACAGCGTATTAGGTACCTTGCCTTTCCAGTAGTAAGACGCAGAATGCCCCATGTCATACTGACCAGAACGTACCATATCAAATACACCGAATGGCGCTTTATGCTTGTTCTTAGAATCAATGGTGATCTTCAGACGTCCGTTAGACATTTGTTCCGCCAGCGCCGCCATGTTCTTGGTCGCATCACCGAATATCGGGAAGTTTGTCGGCCAGGTTTCAGCCAGTTTAAGGCGATAAACTTTGTCCGCGGCCATCGCCGGACTCGCCAGCACTGCCGCACAGGTCGCAACCAGTGCCAGCTTCTTAGCGGCTTTCATCTTCAGATTTTTAAGGTTTAGCATTGTTATTGTCATCCTCGCAGCGAGTCTGTGTGACCACTTTCCTGCCGCTCATCATCAAAGAACAGCTGCATCTGCAATACGTATCAGCAGGCGCAACCCCCATGAATCAAGTCTGACAAAACCTACGCCAGCAAAATATTCGCAATACTTCGCAACAGACTGACTAAAACTACTCAGATAAAACTACTTAGACTCTTTACGTATTCACCTTCCCATCTACGTAGTAATACGTAGCAACGAGCTTGCTTACAAATTCTATCCGCTCACATCTCTGCTGATCATTTGAAATATTTTCACAACTCTCAGAACTAATCTTTGAATCACAAGTCATAATCCTTACAATTTAATTGTGCACTATTTAATGGCTAACAATTAAAATATGCGATGTGAACCTGAACCACTAATGAGTAACTTTAAGCAGGAACCTGGCAACAGGTTTTAATGACAGGAAAAATCGATGCAAAGTACATTTATGAAACGCAGTTTAGTTTCCACACTGGTTCTGGCAGGTGTAATAAGCGCACCTCTCGCACAGGCAGATGATGGCTGGTACGGCGAAATTAGCATTCTCAGCGCTGACGTTGACGACACTTCACTTAACAGCACAGGCCGTAACGTTACTGCTGCCTTCGATGAAGACACCGCATTCAGCATTGCCGGCGGTTACAGCTATGAAGCTAACACTCTCGGCAACATCCGTATCGAAGCCGAATACCTGGCGACTGAAAACGATACTGAGAGTGTAAATTTCAATGGCAACAACTTCCCGGCAAACGGCCAGTCTGTAGGCGGTAGCATTGAAACTAAAACATTATTCCTTAACGTCACTCAGGAGTTTGCCACCTCCTCCGACACCTTTACCCCTTATATTGGTGTAGGCATAGGATATGCGGATGTCGACAGCAGTATTTCCTACGGACCAACCGCCAACATTACCGACAGCGATAATGCATTCGCGTATCAGGTACAGGCGGGATTAGATGTGAAGTTCACCGATCAGTTAACCGGCTTTGCAGAATACCGCTATGTAGCGATCGATGATGTAGATCTGAACCGTTTCGGTGGCGGCCCGGGAGGCTTACAAAACACCAGCCAGAGCGGTGACCTGGATTTTGACGCCATTAGCCTCGGCTTAAGATACAACTTCTGATTTCCCTTTAGACGTACGTCCCCAAAGCGGTCTGACTCAATGCTTCCCAGCCTGACAGTCAGCACCGCTTTTTTTATACGTGTAACCTTATTGCTAACCGACGTTAAGCCAGCGCCCATGTAAGACTTGCCGCTACACACCAGAGCACGACCCACAGCGGCGACAAACGCCAGATAACCAGCATAAGAAAGCCAATTACACCTATTGCCAGATCTACCGGTTCAGTCACTGCACTGACAAAAATAGGGTCATAGAGCGCAGCCCCCAGCAAGCCAACAACAACCGCATTAACACCCGCAATAGCCCGCGCCGCTGACGCTCCCTGAGATACTTTTTGCCACAACGGCAGGCAGCCCACCAATAGCAGGAAACCCGGCAGGAAAATACTCAGTACAGCCAGTAATCCGCCACCAACACCGCCGAGGCCATCAGGCAGCACACTGCCCAGGTAAGCCGCTAAAGAAAACATTGGGCCAGGCAATGCCTGTGCAGCCCCATAACCTGCCAGAAAATCTTCTGAACTGATCCAGCCCGGCGCCACAACTGCATCTTCAAGCATTGGCAAGACTACGTGCCCGCCACCAAAAACCATTGCTCCGGCCTGATAGAACCCCTGAATTGCTGCCACAACACCGTTGCCATCGCTTAACAGCGGTAAACCTGCAAATAACAGAGCGAATATAGCCAGGCAGGTACAGCCAAATTTAACGCCATAATTAAGTTGTAACGCAGCCGCTGGTTCTGGCTTTACATCACGACATAGCCAGATACCTGCTGCAGCACCCGCCCCGACAAGTAATAACTGAACTGAAGCGGTACCAATAATAAGCACTACTGCCGCTGACAACAGCGCCATTGCAGCACGGGTATTATCCGGACAGAGCTGCCGGGACATGCCAAGCACACCTTGCGCGACCACGGCCAGCGCAACAATTTTTAAGCCATGAATCGCTGCTGTTCCCGCTTCGCCTGAAAAATACGGTAAACAATATGCGAACAGCAACATCAGCACGACCGATGGACCAGTAAAAGCCAAAAATGCGGCCAGCGCACCACCCCAGCCTGCACGCATTAATCCCAGACTAAACCCCATCTGACTGCTCGCCGGCCCCGGCAAAAACTGGCAAATAGCCAGCAGCTGAGCAAACTGACTATCTGTCAGCCAGCGCTGCTTTTCGACTAACTCAGTACGAAAATAACCTATATGTGCCACAGGCCCGCCAAAAGACGTAAAACCAAGCTTAAGAAACGTCAGAAATACCTGCAAGACTGATGACTGAGGTATGTCAGCCCGTTCGGGATCAAAGTTAGAATCAGTTGAAGAGTTAGAAGATGAGTCTGGGGATTGCATATACAAACCTGTAAAAATTAGATTTAGCTGAAAAGCCATTTACCTGAAAAAGCACAAAAGCTGCAATAATAAATGTCAAATATGACAAACACATGTCTGCATTCAGACGTTGAAAGAATTCCGCAAGCGGCGACAATTTTACACACTGAAATGTCGAAAAAATGTATTACAGAAGCTATTTCAAAACCCGTATCGATTGAAATGTCTTATAAACCCTAAACCAGCCTTTCAGCCGGACTGTGCATCCTTGCTTCATCCTCTTTCATCTGGCTGCCCTCATCTGACAGCCCTTCACCTGACAGTTCTTTATCTAACAATAATTTCCCTGACTACTTCGATTTCGAGCCTTTTCGCCAGACGCACCAGATTTGCCCGGTCTGTCTGTAAATCCCGCGCTGCTGCGGCCCAGTTTCCATCGTTATGCTGCAACTGCCGGAGAATCAGCTGCTTCTGAAACTCCTCTGTCGCTGTTTTTAACCCCTCACTTGCCCCAGGAACAAATACAGGCCCGCTATTATCAGAACTACTTCCTTCAACCCCGCTTGCGAACGCTGAGTCAGCTTCATGCTTATCCTGTTCTGAAGAAACCTCTTCAGAGATATCGGCAGTATTTGCTATTTGTGGCATCAGTAGCCCTAAATGCTCGGCTTGCACCTGAACAATGCTGCCTGCGCTGGCTGCACGGGCAATCAGTGCTGCACGGCTTATAACATGTTCCAGCTCACGGACATTCCCTGGCCAGTCATAAGCATCCAGCACCTGCACCGCATCATCTCTCAGCAACAACTGACGCATACCAAGCTTACGCCTTGTCGCCTCACAGAAATAACCGGCCAGTAACGCGGCATCACCTTGTCTGTCGCGCAATGGCGGCACCTTTATTGGATACACATTAAGCCGGTGATACAGATCAGCCCGAAATCTTTGCTCTGCGACCTCTTTTTCAAGCACACGGTTGGTTGCTGCCAGCACCCGTACATCAACCTTATCAACTTTATCCTGACCAACCGGCTGTATTTCATGACTTTGCAGCGCCCTAAGCAGCTTACTCTGGGCAGCCAGTGGTAATTCACCTATCTCATCGAGAAACAGCGTGCCGCCATCCGCCAGGCTGAATTTACCCGCCCGGTTTCGATCAGCCCCGGTAAAGGCACCTTTCACGTGACCAAACAATTCACTTTCAACCAGATTCTCCGGAATAGCCGCACAGTTAACATATACCAGCGGTCCCTGGCTTCTATTCGAACGGCTATGTAAGGTGCGGGCAATTAACTCTTTACCTACCCCCGTTTCACCTTCAATCAGAATCGCATAGTCAGAAGGTGCAACTAAGGTAATTTCCCGTTGCAGCTTTTGCATTGCATTGCTGTCACCTATCAGCTCACCGCCGTCTTTATTCAATGCCTCCTGGGTTAGCTCAGCAACAACACTTTCAACATGCTGGGAATGATGCTCGAGACGCTCCAGCAACATAGCCGTTTTCAGGCTTGCCGCCGACATAGCAGCAATCAGCTCAAGTGAGCGCCCGGGAATATCATCAAATGCTCCCGGCAGCATACTGTCCATCGTCAGCACACCAATGATCTGATCATCTGCCAACAGCGGTAGACCCATACAGGCATGAATAGGTAAATCGCCATCGTGCTCCGGCAACATGCCGTCATAAGGATCAGGCAAATCACAATCAGAAGAGAATCTCACCGGCACAGTAGAAGCATGAATTGTTGCCAGACGGGGATGCTCCTGCAGTGTAAAACGACGCCCGAGAATTTCCCGGTGCAGCCCTTTTTGAGCCAGTGGTTTTAACACTTCACCCTGCAACCTCAGTAAGACAACAGCATCGCACTGAATGTGACTTCGCACTGTGTTTAGTAAGCGCTCAAAACGATCACTGGCGGTCACACTGTTAGCCATATCGACAGCAAGTTGCAACAGCGCAGTATGGGAAAGCGGGCTCATATGTTTTCTCTCAAAACTGATTAATCAGCCTGGTCAAGGTAGCTATCTACACCAATCAGGTTACTGATGAATTATATGCATGCAGAAGTAATAAATACACAAATATGTCAAATAGACCTTTATTTTACAGAGTCATTTTGACCTCTATATTTTAAATTAACTTTAATAAACCATCATAAATATTTGTTTTATAGTAATTTTAAAATAATGGCACGTATCCTGTAATAACAAAGACATAAAGCACCGGCACAGGTGCAAAACAGTCTATGCGATACAGGGCGACGTTTCTGACGTCACCGAAAAAGGAAGTACCTGTCATGATAAGTAACTCTAATAACAAGTCACTGCCCGACTTTGAGCGGCCAGATAACACTTCAGCTGCCCTGCTGACACCCCTGCCAACACAGCTGGAACTGGCTGCAGAACTGCAGCGGGCAAACACCCTGGTAACCGCCGGCAACAGCTTACTCACTTGCTCGGTTGTAATGCTCCTGGCAACCATTTTCACCGCCTACGTCATACCTGATCAGGTGACATTACAGATCCAGATTATCAGCCATATCGGCATGCTTATTTTTGCTACTGGCCTGAAGTTTGGTTACGTACTTCGCCTCACTGGCCAGCACCGCATAAAGCAATATCACAAGCAGATACTGCAAGCTGAAAAGCTGCGCAAACAAGATAACCACTACGGCCTGTGTAACGCATAACCCCGCTAGACAGACTGAATCTATAAAAATCTAAACCTATAACAAGCAATACCTAAGAAGGAAATTCTATGCTATCCCAGCAACATATCGATACCGTTAAAAGCACCATTCCCCTGCTGGAAAGTGTTGGCAGCAAGATCACTGAACATTTCTACGTCCGGATGTTTAAGCACAACCCGGAGCTTAAAGATATTTTCAACATGAGCCATCAGCAGAGCGGTGGTCAGTCTGTGGCTCTATTCAATGCACTGGCAGCTTACGCAACCCATATTGATAATCTGCCGGT
The DNA here is from genome assembly GCF_024347215.1 of Aliamphritea ceti. Classification (NCBI taxonomy): domain Bacteria; kingdom Pseudomonadati; phylum Pseudomonadota; class Gammaproteobacteria; order Oceanospirillales; family Oceanospirillaceae; genus Aliamphritea; species Aliamphritea ceti. The sequence goes on along the minus strand of NZ_AP025282.1, from coordinate 2,395,590 downwards.
TCTGACGGCAGCTGTAGAACGTATCGCGCAGAAACATACCAGCTTTTACATCCAACCTGAGCATTACGACATCGTTGGCCACCATCTGATAGAGACTCTGCGCGAGCTGGCATCAGATGCCTTTACACCTGAGATCGAAGAAGCCTGGGTTGCCGCCTACGGACTGCTGGCTTCAGTATTCATAAACCGTGAAGGTACTCTTTATAAAGAACGTGCAGCTACCGAGGGTGGCTGGGAAGGCCCACGCCGCTTCCGCCTGATCGAAAAGCGTATCGAATCAGAGCTGGTTAAGAGCCTGGTATTCGAGCCAATCGATGGCAAGCCAGTCATTGGCTACCAGCCTGGCCAATACCTGGGTGTTAAAGTGACGCCTACCGGTAGCGAACACATTGAAATTCGCCAGTACTCTCTGTCAGATAAAGCCAATGGCGAAACGTACCGTATTTCGGTTAAGCGTGAAGCAATGGGTATTCCTGGACTGGTATCAAACTACCTGCATGACGGCCTGCGCCTCAATGAAGAAGTTGAACTGCTGGCACCAGCAGGTGACTTCTTCTTCACTGACCAGCAACGCCCGGTTGTCGCGATTTCAGCCGGCGTCGGCCTGACACCAATGGTCAGCATTGTGGAAACTCTGGCCGGACAAGGCTATAGCCAGCCGGTGCACTTCCTGCATGCCTGTGAAAACGTTGAGCAGCATTCTTTCAGAAAACGCGTTGGCCATCTGACTGAAGTATTGCCACTCACTGCCCACACCTGGTACAACCAGGACCACAGCGATGCCAAAAACACCCATCACGGCCTGATGGATCTGAGTCAGATCAGTGAAGAATTACCACTGAGCAATGGCGACTTCTACCTGTGCGGCCCTACGCCTTTCATGCGTTTTATTAAACAGCAACTGATCACCCTGGGCGCTACTGAAGAACAGATCCACTACGAAGTATTCGGCCCGCATCAGGACTTCTAATCAGTAATTACTGAATAGCAAAACGCCGTTACCCTTTTGATAACGGCGTTTATTTTGAGCATAGCCTTACTGCCAAACCATCCATTTCTCTTCGCACCAAAAAGACAATATCGTTTATATAACAGTAAATTAAGCCATTAAGTTAATGTAATATCTAAATAAAATATACCAACAAACATGCAGTAAAAACCTAACCCACTTCAGGTAAGAATAATATGATCGAATGCAAAGCCCCCCAGTACAGCCATTGTAAAGATCACACTTAAAAACGCGGCCAGTAATGGCCAGTAAAACAACCGGCGTAACAGAATTACCTCAGGCAGGCTCGCACCACCACTGCCTATCACCAGTGCGATAATCGCCCCCATGCTGACACCTTTTGCCAGAAACGAGCCAACTAAAGGCATCAGAGCAGTCACCCGCATATACAACGGAATACCGATCAGTGCAGCAACTGGCACAGCAACAGGGTTATCCGTACTGGCTACTTCTGCAAAAAAATCTGCTGGCACGAAACCATGTACAACCGCACCTATAAGCATTGCTATCAACATATACGGAAACATGCTCCGGAACAGACCCCAGCTGTCAGCCCAGGCTTTCTGCCATATTGAGTCAGGTACAGCAGGCTTACAGCCACTAGCTGAGTCTGTAGAGCAACTCTCTGCACCACTGCCGCAGCCTTTTTTACCTGACTCAAGCATTTCCGTTTTGATGAAGCGATCAAAATTAAACTTTTGCAATAAGTAACCAGCCAGGATCGAAGCAGTAAGCGCTAATCCTGCATACCACAGGGTAACTTTCAGACCCAACACAGGTATGAATAGTGCAATTACTATCGGGTTTAACAACGGCGATGTGAACAGAAAAGTCATTGTTGGACCAAAACCGGCGCGTGCTTTTAACAAACCAACCAGCATAGGTATGGTTGAACAACTGCAAAACGGTGTTACCGCACCAAGCCCGGCAGCGGTTATATAACCCCGACCACTGCGCGCACCTAACAGCCGCTGTATTTTTTCAGCAGGTAACTTCTGATTAATCAGCCCCACCGCAAAGCTGATTGCCAGAAACAATACCGTTAACTCAGTAAACAACTGCAAAAACATCAGACCGCTTTCCTGCAGCATCACTTGCATTTCTGGTGTCAGGAAACCTTCACTGAACATGATTCACCTCTGAAAATTTAATTTAATATTTCTAAATATATCAAATTATATAGTTAAAAAAATGCAGCCCAAATGGCTGCGTCTCTTTTAGCTCACATAAATAGCGGCAAGGCATAGAAGATCATATCGTTTACAAAGTACAACACTCAGACTCAAGAAAGCCTGTCAGTTCACGCAAGGCATCCAGCTCTGCAATACAGTACAAGGTTCTGCCCTCGCGGCGCTGGGTCAACAAACCAACCCCTTTGAGTCGGTTAATATGATGCGATAACGTCGGCCCGGCAACATCCAGATGCTTCTGTATATCCCCTACCGGCAGACCATCACGCCCTGCTTTTACCAACAACCGAAAAACGGCTAAACGGGTAGTGTGGCCTAATTCTGCAAGGCGCTGCGCTGCTATTTCGTGTTCCATTTTCTATTCCAAACGCTCTTGGTTGCTGAGCTGGGTTCAATATATGCCAATGATAAATATATTTCAATATTTTTGGAAATATAATATTAGATATCGTTTAACTAAGGTCCTAAGTTACAACCAGACAAGCCCCTTATAAGGTTCTTTCTGTAAAGCTGTCAGCCTGCTTTGCAGACTACCACAGTGAATCTCTAGCTTGTGCCCATCCGGATCTAACAAATACAGGGAATCCCCTTCACTTTGATTAGTCTTCCAGCAGGTAACACCTGCTTCCTGCAATAACCGGGTAACCTGATTAAAATCATCCTGCCTGGTATCAAACGCGATATGACTATAATCACTTTTTGTATCCGGCTCATCCAGCGATAAACACAGCCACAAATCCCCCAATGAGAGATATGCACCCCGCTCCCACTTCACATGGCCAGAAAAACCTAACAACTCAATATAAAACCCAAGCGATGCATCAATATCCCTGACTGCCAGCGTTATATGATTTAAACCCGTTAACATATTTAGTCTCCACCGCCGTCTGATCCATCAAAACTACCCTGATCATAGTCTATTTCGAGACGTTTATGATGCTCAAAACACCTGATCAAGGGTTTAATATTCTGCTGGCATTCTTTATCTGGTCAACGCAGGCCTCAGCAATAAATGCCTCAACAACAGAAACACTATCAAACATGCAATCCCTGCAAATAAGCACTCCATTTTTCACTTCCTGATAAAATATTCAGATTTGCTTTTTGTATCACAAAAGACCGCCACACTAATCAAAGAATGGCCGCTAACTTTCTGCTGACAATCTGGATTTTTTACTTCAGTATGGCCGTCTGCTCATAACAAGCCATGGACGAACCCAGTGTCAGACACACGTAATAACACCTTATCATCACCCTACTTATTGCTGGCTTTAGCGCCGCTGTTCTGGGGCGGTAATGCGGTGGTCGGTAAACTGGCGATAACCGAATGGAATGCCATAGAATTTACCTTTCTACGCTGGGTATTTGCCGTCGCACTAATTGGGTTTATGGCCCGTGCACATCTGAAGAAAGACTGGCCTGCCATCCGAGAAAATTGGTGGAAGCTGGCACTTATGGGCGGTTTCGGCTTTGTCGGCTTTAACCTCTGCTTATATGGTGCGCTCCACTATACCAGTGCTATTAACGTATCTATTGAACAGGCTGCTATTCCGGTAGTCATCATGCTTTTGAACCGAGTTCTGTTTAGTCAGCAGGTATTTGGCTTACAAGTTCTCGGTGTCGTTATTGCTACTATTGGCGTTATCATCACGGTAACCCAGGGCAACCCGGCAATGTTACTGAATGAAGGCCTCAACCGCGGCGATGCCATTATGATCATCGCAATCGTCTTCTATTCAGCATATAGCGTCAGCTTACGCTGGCGCCCCGAGATTCATGACCTGAGCTTTATCTTTTCGCTGGCGGTTGTATCCCTTACCGTACTGCTGCCACTGATTGCCTGGAACGCACAGAGCCGCGGGCTGCCAGAGATCAACGCCGATAACGTTTTACTGATCATCTACGTAGCAATATTCCCATCCTTCCTGGCACAACTGTTTTATGCCAAAGGTGTTGCCCGTATCGGTGCAAACAGAGGTGGTATTTTTATTAACCTGGTACCAATTTTTGGAGCGCTGCTTGCAGTACTGGTACTTGGGGAAGAATTTAAGATATACCACTTGGTAGGGCTGACACTGGTACTGGCCGGAATCGGCCTAGCGGAATGGATTGTAAGGCAACACAATAAAAAACAAGGGGCAGGATAAACCCGCCCCTGCGTTTCAGCCGGTATGTATCAGGCGACAGCCGGCTTCTCACGAAACAGATAAAACTGAAGAATAACCACTGCTTTCGTCAGCGCACTGACAGTACCCGTCATAATTAGCGGCCAGCCATCAGCAAAACCAATCACCAGACCAAAAGCGATGTTGGACAAATCTTTCATTCCAAAGATGACGTTCATCGAAAGTGACAACGCACCGGTCGACTTCTCTTCACGGATCTTACGAATCTGCTGAATACCACCCTGCAGCATTATCAACGTCGCACCAACCGCAAGGAAGATCGACGCCGAACGACCAATAAACAACTTGTCTTCCCTTACGCCAATACACAGAATGGCCACTGCCATCAGCAACACGCCCGACAGGAAAGGTAATCGCTGGGATAAAGGCTTGCGGTCACGGAAGATTTCGTACAACACAACCAGTGTCATAGAAGCGGCAAGCAGCCGGGTAACGAACAGGTAATAATCTATTTCCACCAGCATGATGGAATAGAGAAAGAACGCATAAAAAGCGACAAAGCTGGAAAAGAAGCTGTTAACTGACAATGAACGGGTTGCATAACCGGCTTCGCTGTTCTGCGGATCATTTTTGCGAGCGTTAATACGGCGATATTGCTTCACCAGCCCGAACAGACAGCCAAGAAACATCAGGGAGCTGAGCATCCCGACAGCGTTATATAAAAACTCGTGAGTGAACATGATAAACCTTATGCAGTTACGGTCGGACCGTGAAGGCGCGAGAGTATAGCAAAAGGTCTGGCAAAAAGTTGCACTGCAAGCTAACAGAATACGACAAATCTGCTGCGTAAATGCGCGAAACAGTTAACACCGGTAATCCCAGCTTTCAGATTAACGTCTATCGCGCAATTTACTCAGTTACACATTAAGCATTGGCAGCAACAAACTAAGCGTAATAGGCAACGTGAAGAAAGCCACCAGCGTCTGCACTGTAATAATCGATGCCATTGCCTGAGCATTACCACCCATCTGACGCGCCAACACATATGACGATGGCGCAGTAGGCACCGCCATGAAAATCACCACCACTATAACTGTCAGCCCTTCCAGCCCAAGCCACTGGCCAATTAACAGCGCCACTACCGGCTTCACCAGAAACTGAATAACCGAGGTAAAGGCAATCATCTCCATACTGCTGCCAACATTTCCTAAACGTAACGCAGCACCCACTGCCAGCAACGCCATTGGTAATGCAGTTTTACCCAGCATCAGTAACAAATTATCCAGCGAAGCCGTCAGGCCAATACCACTGAGGTTAAGCGTTAAGCCAATGAGGCAGCCAATAATTAACGGATTAGTAATCAACTGATACGGCAGCTTCAGCCAGCCACCATCCTTACGGTTAGCCACAGAGAACACGGAAACACTGAGAATATTCACCGATATAACAATAATAACCGTCGCCAACGCGCCAATCATTAAGCCTTCAGCCCCGAACAGGTTATCCGCCAGCGCCAGAGCGACGAAGCTGTTAAACCGCACTCCTCCCTGAAACACAGAGGTAAAAGACGGCATATCTACCGGCCGGATCAAACTTTGCCAAAGCACGATCAATGCGCTGCAAAACAATAACACCATCACCAACGTGGCAAACACTTCAAACCAGGCAAGGTCCTGCAATGATTTATTCGCCAGCGAAACCACCAGCAAAGAAGGTGCAAACAGATAGTAGGTGAGTTTTTCGAGGCCGTTCCAAACAGGCTCACCCACTTTAAAATACTGGCGCGCAAGATAACCGATCAACACGGTCAGGGTTACAGGTATCAAGGCTTCAATGGCGAGTGGCATAACAGACTCCGAAGAAATCTCACAGCTATATGGTTTGATTTCTGACTAGCTTACGCCTGCTTAAACAACAATAAAAATTATACTTTTTATCTTAAATGTTAAAATTTATTTATGAGTTAAAACTCTTCAGCAATGGTTTCTGCTCTTAAATGCTTATGCCATTACTGGTTTCAACACATCCAACACTCAAGCTGCCAATTTAACCTTCTGACGCCTCAATAAAGGCTTCAGTAAACTCATCGATCAATACCCGAACCAGTCCCTGACGGGCATGATCATGCCGCTGATAAATGCCAATATTCCGGTAAATAACCGGATCACCGAAAGGCACCAGTCGGAAGTCGCTTTTCAACTGCTCGCTGCGGTACTTACCCAACGCCATTACCGTCACACCAAGGTTCTGCTTCACCATATTCAGCGCCCCCTGCAGGGAATCCAGCTCCATCATTTCATTAGTCTGAATATGTCTGCGGCGCAACTCATTATCTATCATGCTGCCCGCCCAGGCTCTTGGATCGAGCCGGATAAACGGATATTGGCTCAGGATCTCGCTGTCAGATAACGCCGGTACATCTTTATGGGCCACCACATAAAAAGGCTCAGATTCCAGCGTCTGCCAGCACAGCTCCGGGCGAATACTGTGTTGCGGCTCTGTGATCAGCACCGCATCCAGCTCGCCATTTTCAACCCGGGCCGCTAGATCAATAGACATGCCCCGCAGTATTTTGATTTTCAAGAGTGGAAAACGTGCCCGTAAGCGGGCCAGCACCAGCCCTAGTCCGCCGGTCTGAATACTAAATACGGCACCCAGTAACAACTCACCCTGATACTGACTTTCGCTGCCGATGCCTTCCCCCAGCTGATCGTAAAGCCCGAGGATTTTCTCAGCCCGTTCCAACACTTTTCGCCCATCAGGATTCAGCACCTGATTGCGGCCAATACGGTCAAACAGCCGCGCTCCCAGCTCTTCCTCAAGCTGACGAACCTGAATACTCACCGCCGCCTGAGTCAGGCCAAGCTTTTCGCCAGCTGCAGCAAAGCTGCCCTGCTGAACAATGGCTGCCAGTGTACGTAGCGTTTTAAGTGACATAGTGAGGTACTCTCCTGCTCAGCCCTTTGCAGGGCCATCCATACGCGGTGACCAGTCTTCTACTTCGGCTTTTTCCAAGCGCTTACGAATCAATTTCTGCCAGGATTCAACCAGCGGTAACTCTAACGCCACCCGTAACTGTTCGACATCAAGAACGCCGTCGTAAATCAGCCCCATAAAACGCGCCAGCGACCATTCCGGCCAGGCACGTTTCGCTAGGATAATGTCGTCACCGGCCTGAATTTCACCCGCCTCCAGCACCCGGAAATACCAGCCTGTACGACGAGTATCCTGCACTCGCTTGGCCATATCACGGATATCAAAGCGATCATTTAACTTCCAGCATGGCTGCCGACCCTGAGAAACTTCAAACAACACGGAACCAATACGAAACTGGTCTCCTATGCACACCGTTTCTTCTGTAAGACCCCGGCTGCTGATGTTCTCACCAAACGCACCCGCCTGTTGCAGCACCTCAAGATCACCCAGTTCAGACTGCCAGTTACTGTAATGCTCGCGCGGATATATATGCACCGCTTTGTGGGGCCCGCCATGCACACGTAAATCCGCCTGTTCATCACCACTAAGTCCTGACTCAGTCACCTGAACTTTGCCGCTCACCGGCTGCTTATGAATCGCACTGGTTTTACCCGGACGGCTATATGGCACTGCTTTACCTGTCAGTACAGCTTCAACCTTACCAATTGTTGTTTCGGTGAGTGTATTCTGCATTTCCTGTTTCCCTTAGATGTCTTACTTACCGATCTTAGCCAGACGCTCATCCTATTACTTCGCAACGCGAATCGCTATTGCCTGCACCTTAACTTTTGCCCTGAACGGCAAACACTTAGCTTCGTATATAGTGCGCGCAGGATAATCACTGAATAGCTCCGTTATCAGCTCATTCACAGCTGCCAGGTCACGTTCCAGATCACTAAAAGCAATGTCTACGTACACTATTTCTTCTCGACTAAACCCTGCCGCTTCTGCGATCAGAAACACCAGCTGAAAAGCCCGTGCAGCTTCTTCCCTCGCAGTTCCTGCTCGGTATCCGTCTTCGTAAACGCTCAGTTGCCCTGAAATGTGACACGTTTCTCCACACACTACCGCATGTGAAATTGGCGATGTTGCTGCCGGTACGCCATCTGCCTGATAAATATATGTTCGGCTCATAAACTGCTCCGCAATTGATCTGATAAATACTTACAGAGCTATGCTATTACCAAACGATATGGCATAAATGACAGCATGACGACATTTTATGCCAATTCCAATGATCGACCACTTATCGCTTTACTGGTATTTACAGATGTTAAGCTGCTGGATGTCAGTGGAGCATTACAGGTATTTTCTGATGCTGAGTACCAACAACAGCCGGTTTACAATACCTGCCTGACATCTCTTGATGGCGGGCTTATACGCACCGATACAGGTGTATTTATTAGCACAGTAAAGCTAACTGATGTTAAACCTCATACTTTGCTAATTGCCGGCGGTAAAGGTGTTCATGACGCCTGCAAAAACCCTCAGCTCATCAACACTCTCACTCAACGATTAAATAGCGCTTACCGAACCGGGTCTATCTGTACTGGCGCATTTCTACTTGCGGCAACCGGCATTTGCAGTGGCAAGAACATAGCCACCCACTGGCAGGCCTGTCAGCGACTGGCAGATTCTTATCCCGAACTGCACGTTGATCCGAACTCTATTTATGTTGAAGATGGTGTCTGGTCGTCGGCAGGCGTCACCGCCGGTATAGACATGGCGTTAGCAATGGTTGCCGAAGACATTGGACGGCCTGAGGCACTGAGGCTGGCAAAATCACTGGTCACTTATATGGTACGTCCGGGTAATCAATCTCAGTTCAGTATCCCACTGGAATTACAGAATCAGGATTCCGGAGGCCGGTTCGATACGCTGCACAGCTGGATCAGACAAAACCTGCATAAAGATCTCAGCATTGAAGTACTCGCTGCACAGGCCAACATGAGCATACGCAGTTTTCATCGTCATTATTGCAAACTCAGCGGCAACACACCTGCAAAAGCCATTACTCAACTGCGGCTTGAAGCAGCACGGGATCTGCTAGTAAACAGCAATCGCAGCATTGAACGGATAGCTGAAGATTGCGGTTTCACATCAATCAAACAACTACAGCGAAGCTTTCAACTGCAATTCAAAACATCACCCAGTCGCTACAGGGCTTTATTTTAGACAGTGTATTAATAATGCTTGTAGGTAGATTTTTGCAATGATTTCAGAAACTGTTAATAACAGTTTTAACTGCCAAACGGCAACGCCAGACCAATAGCTGCAAACATTCCCCCGCAACAACGGTTAAAAATCTTGCCGGACTTTTCTATCACTGGTCGCAGCTGAAAGGCTGCCCTAGCCAAGGTGTATTCCACCGTAAACTCCACGATCGCTATAGTCGCCGCCATCACAATAAACTGGCTTAACAATGAACGCTCGGGATCAATAAACTGCGGAAAAAAAGCCGCAAAGAAAAGAATAACTTTAGGATTTGAAAGTGCCGTTGTCAGCCCGGTACGAAACAAAGCCAGATTACTCTTTCCCTGTGACTGAGTTGGTTGATTCAGAGACATCGCCGGACTGCGCCATACCTGAATACCCAGATATATCAGATACGCCGCACCCAGCCATTTCATAATCAGTAAAACTTCACCGCTGGTTTGCAATAACGCACCAATGCCCAGCAAAGACAGCGCGACAATTAGCATGAAACCCGCAAAGCTACCGGCAATCGTCATACAGGTACGCCGGTGCCCATAAAGCGCCCCATGTGCGAGTGCCAGTAAACTGTTAGGCCCGGGTGTCAGGCACAGGCCTGCAACTGCCAACAGGTATATCAACCAGGTATCAAGTGCCATCGAACGTCCTCTGTTAACCAAGCAAAGAATATATGTCAGAGGCCTGCAGAAAGAAACCGTTTAACCTGCAGGACGAAACGCCCGCATCCAGGCAGTAAGATGTTGTAATAATTTATGCGGGCCAGCAGAGAGATGCCTGCCCAGACGGGTAATCATATGGGCTTCACCACTTGCCAGCAAGCTGTTATCTACCGGAATGGCGACCAGCTGCTGATCAGCAATTTCTGCTGCCACAACGAACTCTGGTAACAAGGTAATTCCCATATCCGCGCGGACAAAATGCTTCAGCACTGCAATAGAATTACTGGTCATCACCGGCGTAAAACGAAATTGTTCACGAAGCTCAACCATCGCTAATAACTGGCGCACGCCAAACTGGCTTTCCGGTAACGCGATGGGATATTCAAGTAACTGCTGCAGGCTAACGGGCCCTTGTTCAGCAACAGCCACCAACTCATGATCAGGATGAACGATTACGCAGGTTGGTTGCCGGCTAATTGCCTGCGAACGAATGCCCGGATGGTTACCCGGCTGAAACAGTAAACCGATATGCGCTTCATCACTCTCTACCATACGGATCACTTCGTTACTGCCAGCAGTCGTAATACCCACGGTCAGTTGCGGAAAGTGCCGATGAAACTCAGGCAAAGGGCCAGCCATTAAATCACCAACAAAGCCTTCACCTACGGCCAGTTGAATGTGACCACGCTGTAAACCCTGCAAGGCCTGCAGTTTAGCGACGCAATCTTCTTCGTTGGCCAGGCTTTCGCGATAATAACGCAGTACAAGTTCACCGGCCTCAGTGACAGTCACACCTTTGCGGTGCCGTTCTATCAGCGTCATAGCCAGCTCGTCTTCAAGCAAGGCAATCTGGCGGCTAACAGCTGAAGGTGCAACGTTCAGCTTATCTGCTGCTGCCCTAACCGTACCCAGCGTTACCGCCTCGTACAGGTAAGCTATCCGCTTTTCGTTAATCGCTTTCATAAGAACTCTTTACTACCTCTATGCGCACTGATTTCAATTCAGCTGCGCACGGGCCAGCTCTACCCAATAGTTTGCACCTTTAGGCAGAATCTCATCGTTAAAATCGTAATAAGGATTATGCAGACCTTTACCGCCTTCACTGGAACCGTTACCGACCCAAACATATGCACCCGGACATTCCTGCAGCATAAAAGCGAAGTCTTCCGCGCCCATACTCGGATCAGGATTACGGTCAACCTTGTCATCGCCGACTAAGCTTCGGGCAACCGCAGCACAAATGTCAGCATGCTCAGCGTTATTGACTGTCGAAGGATAAACACGGCGGTAATCCAGCGCACCTGTTGCACCGTATGCCTGGCAAATACTCTCTACCAGTCGGCGCATACGGGATTCGATCAAATCCTGAGTTTCCTTTGAAAATGCCCGGCAGGTACCGGAAAGAGTCGCACTGTCTGGCACTACGTTATAGGCTTCACCACCTTTCATGCGGGTGATACTGATAACACCTGACTGCAGTGGGTTCATAGTACGGCTAACAACACTTTGCAGGCTGCTGATCAACTGACCGGCAATTGCCACCGGGTCAACGCCAAGATGCGGCATACCGCCATGACAACCTTTACCCGTGATTGTGATATCGAAGACATCCATAGAGGCCATTACCGGCCCGGAGTGTACGGCAAACTCACCAGTTTCAAGCCCTGGCCAGTTATGCATGCCATAAACAGCTTTCACCGGAAAACGCTCAAACAAGCCCTGTTCACACATTGCCCGTGCACCAGCTTCACCTTCTTCAGCAGGCTGAAAAATAAAAACTACTGTACCAGCAAAATCCCGGTGCTCAGCTAAATGTTTAGCCGCACCCAGTAACATGCAGGTATGGCCGTCATGACCGCAACCGTGCATCTTGCCTTTATTTACAGAACAGTGATCAAAGGTATTCAGTTCCTGCAGATTCAGTGCGTCCATATCAGCCCGTAGAGCAACCGCATCATCACCTGGCAGATTACCTTTCAGAGTGGCCACAACGCCGGTTGTCGCGATGCCGGTATGCACCTCTAAACCAAATTCAGTTAACAGACTGGCCACTATTTTTGCAGTACGGTGTTCTTCAAAGGCGGTTTCCGGATGGCGATGTAAATCGCGGCGCCAGTCTCGCATTTGCTGATGTAATTGGCCTTCCTGTTCAATCAGTGACATCTGTCTTCTCCTCTGGACTGCAATTACTCACATGCAATCCGGATAAATCTCAATAATAGTGTTACCGGCATAATGTGCCGGAATACGCAGACCGCCATCATCTGTCTCTAAATAACTTACCTTCTGAACATCAAGGTAATCTTTTGCCTGTGACAGAGACGTTGTACTCACTCTGATGGCGACGCCACTGGGTAACTGGTCATCGGCAACTGGCACATCCACGCCTTTAAATCGGCTCGCAGCCTTCGCCGGACTCAGTACTTCAAAAATTCCTCTGTCGGTCTGTACCCGCAGATAATCGTTATCAAGGGTCACGGCATCCGCACCATATATGCCGATAAAACGCGCAGCCAGTGAAGCAGGCTCACTGGCAACATAACTGACACAGGTAATACCATTCGCGCCATTCGGATGTGTCATCCAGTCCTTTACCCAGACCAGATGCGGCTTATGCTGATGGCAGAAAAAATGTGATACCGACGGGGTTTCGGAGTTTATCAGCATCACCAGTGAAACCACAGCTTCTTCTTCGCTGCCGTCCGGCCGATGGGCTACACGACGGAAGTCGACAATGCCCATGTTTTCAACGCTGCGTTCTTCCATTAACGCATGATCTGCACGGGCATCTTTACTGTGTAATGCCACCAGCGAAATGCCTTCTTTACGCTCAATCGAATTACTAATGAAGCGGCCAAAAGCAAAGCCTTTTTCATTGGTGAGATCCAGCTTGCTGTGATCATAAATGCTGATCACCTCAATAAAGTTTTCCGGGAACATCAGCAAATGGTTATCTGTTCCCCATGGATGGTGATGCCGGGGGTTAATAAAAAAGCCCAACCTGGCAAAATCTTCACAGGCTTTATCCATATCACGCACTGCCACCAGCGGGTGGTCAATGCCAAGATGATTATCAGTATTGGTTTTGCTCATCTCTTACTACCCATCATAAATTGTTCTTCAAACCTGTTAAGCCTGCTAATCCCGCTTTGGTAATACCCGGCCTTTTGGCCCAACAACCGTTGCACCGGCGGGTACATCGTTCACAACCACGGCACCACCGGCTACTTTAGCGCCTGCACCTATTTCAATATTGCCGAAGATCACCGCGCCGGAACCCACAAAACACCCTTCTCTCAACTTAGGATGCCGGTCACCACTGCCCTTACCTGTGCCACCAAGGGTTACGTTCTGGAACAGTGTTACTTTGTCTTCAATTACAGCGGTTTCGCCAATCACCACTCCTACAGCGTGATCAATAAAAATACCGCTGCCGATACGCGCTCCGGGATGAATATCTACGCCAAAAAGAGAGACCACTCTGCCCTGAATATAGCTCGCCATTGCATGCTGATCGCTAAGCCAGCAGTGATGTGCAATGCGATGACACTGCAGCGCCTGATAACTGGCGAAATGCAGCAGTGGTGTGTAGTGATCTTTAATACTGGCATTGCTTTCCAACTGGCACAGCAAATCACTTAACGCGGCATGTTCAATATCAGACTGCGCGGCCATCTGCATTAACAGAAAGCTGCGCCACTGGTTTAGCTGATCAGTCTGATCATCAGAAATACTGGCACTGCTATCGAGTAACTTTTCAGCCAATACAAAGGCCAGCGCCTGGGAAAAATTCTGATGCTGAATAATGTTGCGCCTGAAAAAGTCTGCCAGCATAGGAAATTCTTCAGCGGCGGCTTCCGCTTCAGCAACCATGGTTGGCCACAGGGTTGTCAGATCTACTTCACGTTTATAATCTGTCATCAGGTTCCCCTTTAAAGTCGCTAATACGAATAGAGCTCAGGCCGTTAAAATACTGACTCACGACCTGAACACCCATACGCGCTACTGCTTACTTAATGCTGCTTAAGCGCTTGTTAAAAGCACTTATTCAAAGCTCTTGTTGAAAGCTCTTACTCAATAGAATATCCAAACTGAATCGCAGCATCTTTGGCTGTTTCCACCCAGACACTCTTGGTCTGCGTATATTCAAGCAAGCCCTCATATCCGCTGGAACGGCCATAGCCACTTTCACCAAAGCCACCAAACGGAGACATAACATTGATCGCCTTATAACTGTTCACCCAGAATGTACCTGCGTTTACCGCAGCAGCCATTCTGTGTGCACGGCCAACATCAGCGGTCCAGACTGCACCTGCCAACCCAAAGCGGCTGTCATTGGCAATTGCCACCGCATCTTCTTCGTCATCAAACGGAATAACCGATACCACAGGCCCAAATATCTCTTCCTGGGCGACAGCCATACTGTTGTCGACATCGGCCAACACGGTTGGACGGAAGAAATAACCCGCTTCACCGCCTTCAATATCAGCACCACAACCACCGGCAGCAATGCGGGCACCGCCAGCCTTACCTGCTTCCACCAAAGCAGAAACGTGACGGAACTGCGTCAGGTTATTGATAGGCCCAACCATAGTATCGTCCAGCCATGGTAAGCCTACCGGGATCTTGTTAGTGGCAGATGCCAAACGCTCGACCACTTCATCATACACGCCACGCTGAACCAGCAAGCGCGAGCCGGAAACACAGCTCTGGCCAGCCGCCGCAAATACTGCCGCCTGAGCACCTACAACCGCACGATCCAGGTCTGCATCATCAAAAATAATATTGGCCGACTTACCGCCCAGTTCCAGCACACAGGGAATAACACGCTGAGCCGCTGCCGCTGCAATCAGACCACCTGTTTTAGGTGAACCAACAAACACAACTTTCTTAGTCGCAGGGTTTTCGATAGCCGCCGCACCCGTACTCTGGCCAAGGCCATTAATCACGTTTACCAGGCCTTTAGGGATGCCTGCATCTTCAATTAATTTAACCAGTACAGTAGAGCTTAACGGCGTCAGTTCAGAAGGCTTAAGCAAAACACCATTACCGGCACAGATAGCTGGGGCAATCTGCCAGCCGCAAGTGAATACTGGCGCATTCCACGGCGTAATCTGAGTAACAACGCCATAAGGCTCGTGGCGGGTATAGTTCAGGTGAGACGTCGGTACCGGAATAACCTGGCCAGTCATCTTGTCGCACCAGCCCGCGTAGTACTCAAACATCTCGGCAACTTTAGCAACTTCAACCCGACAGTCCCGAACCGGCTTACCGGCAGACACTGACTCAAGACGCGCCAACGCTTCAGCCTGTTCACGCACTTTAACGCTACAAGCCCACATTAAACGGGCACGGCCACTGGCCGGCAGCGCCCACCACTGCTTTTGTGCAGCACTGGCAGCATCTGCAGCCTTATTTACGACGGCAGCGCCGGCATCCGGATAGACCATAAACTCAGCGCCTGTTGCCGGGTTAATCAGACTAATCGGCTCACCCGCGCCGCGCAGCATTTCACCGCCTACCCAACTACCGAAATTCTCTATCGCACGTGCATCATCAAACAGCAGGCTTAATAACTCGGCTACCTGAGCCGTGCCGTCTTTTTCAACGGTAAATTCTTTAGCTAATACACCCATTGTTATTCTCCCAGCCCGGCATTTTTGATGATGCAGTTAAAATCCTCAGCGCCTTCAATGCTGTCTTCGCTGGCTGCCCAGATAGATGCGATCTGATCAGCAACTGGCAGTTCCAGTTGCATATCGCCAATCAGCTTCTTCGCCAGACGCACATCTTTACGCATCAACTGCATCGTAAAACCAGAATCAAAACCTTCGTTGAGAATCCAGCGAGGGAAATTCACTTCACTGATAGCACTGCGCCCAGAACCGGCATTTAAACCTTCGATCAGCGCCTGAGGGTCTAGCCCGGCACGCTTACCTAATGCCACCGCTTCCGCAGTAGTCACCAGATGTGCCGCACACAGCAAGTTATTAATCAGCTTGGCTACATGGCCATTACCGCTTTCACCCAGGTGAACCACCTTACTGCTCAGTGCCTTCAAAATCGGCATCGCCCGGTCAAGCGCTGCTTCTTCACCGCCAACAACCATCACCATAGTGCCTGCCGCTGCACCTGCCGGGCCGCCACTGACAGGCGCATCCAACATCTGGTGGCCTTTACTGGCAAGACAACCGGCAAGGTCCCGGGTAATTTCCGGCTCAGAAGTAGAGGTATCAATCATTAAGCTGCCCGCTGGCGCATGCTCAAGCAAACCGCCTTCGCCCTGAATAACCGCCTGTACATGCTTCGCCATTGGTAACGACAGCACAAAGGAATCGGTCAGTTCACAGAGTTCAGCAATGCTGCCCACAACCTGAACACCCAGTTCAGCCGCTGCAGCTTTCTGCGCCTCACCTAAATCTGTACCAGCAACCTGAAAACCTTCCCGCAACAGAGTTTTGGCCATGCCATGCCCCATTGCGCCCAGGCCGATCACACCTACCGTCGTATTCGCCATGTTGTACCTTTTTTTATAATTGAGAATCACATTGCCCCCCATTCTGTACCAACAGAGCGTTGTGAATAAGGAGGTTAGATTTGGATTAATGTTCTAATTTAGGCAACACAAAGAGTGTAGGAGAAGATTAGGAGTTCGGGATGGGAATGTGGGGTTGGTTTTGCCTGTAATGATTTCCAGATAAAGCTCGAGAAGGAGCTTTGGATCAGATAGCACGGCTACCAAATGTTATGACCATTAATGTTAGGAAGGGAATTTCTCAAATTCATGAAAGGCTTGAAACACGAATAACAGGATCAGGTTATTCCTTTCGCTTATCTTTCTATAAAGGCAAAAAGCAAGGTCTGACCCGGCCAGACTATTGGCAATGAACCAAAAGCATCGCAGATCTACAACAGAGCCTACACTTATAAGCAGGAAGCCAAACGAATCATTACAAATCAGGGATGAATTCAATGTTAGAAGAAATACTCTTTGTCACTCTAAGATTAGTTTTGGGTTTAATCCTTTGGATCGTGGTCGAATTTCTTTTTTATATCATTTTCTACTATATAGGCTTGCCCATCTGCCTGTTGTTTACACTGGGCAGATATCCTCCACACACGGTGTGGCAAAAAATCAATAACTGAAAGTTACAGTAACCCTAATAACCCCAGAAAAACCGTCGCAATCGTAGGTATGACCTTTACACTTATCCTGATCGTAGTCGTAAATTTTATCTGATCTGATTACCTGTTCAGAAATATTAACAGAGCCAGGCTCTTCTCTTTTGCCTGTCTTTCTATAACAGCAAAAGATAAGACCTGACACCACACTTGCACAAATAAAAACAAGATGCCTGTGAACTTTTCGTATAAAAACTAATTATTTTAATTTTACTTAAACATATAAAGTAAGAAGGTATTCCCCTATTTTATATAACATCAAGCAATTCTATGAGTTAATAACTTATATTCTCGAATACTGGTATGTCCCTTTTATATTTTGATTAAGGTAAATACCTAAAGAATCAGCCCTCATTAATTCCTGAAAAACATAGCCAGGAACATTATAATACTCATAAACTCCACCACTATTGAACTCAACTTCAAGTATTTCTGAATCAAAATCATAACCTACAGCAGCTAAATTACTCGAACTAACGGCCGTTCTTTCCATGGTCTTTCTCCCTATGATTGATTAATTTTCATCGTCTGTACTACTAATTGCTTTTTGCTGCCTCCAGGCTTTTACAAGCTTTGAGTAATCCATTTCACTGTAAGCCTGAGACCATTTGTCACTAACTTCGGGATCTCTACTATCTGGATAGCGACCATCTTTAGGAACCTTAAACCTAAACCTCATCGGGAGTCTGGCGGCTTCACCAGTAACAATAGCCTCCCCTGTTCTTAGTATTGGTAGCGTATCAACAATACCTGAAAGCCCATCTGACATTGCAGATTTAACTCTTGATCTATCAGTAGCATTATTGATTCTTAAGGCAAACAATGTTCCACATTGAGATAGTATGGTTTCATCAATTTCCGATGGTCTTTGGCTTACTAGCATTGAACCTACACCAAACTTTCTTCCTTCTTTGGCTATTCTTCTCACCATATCCTTTGAAAGACCATTACTATCATTCGATAAATATCTATGAGCTTCCTCCATAACCAATAACAACGGCCGCTCTTTCATGCCTTCGATGAGGTTACGACCCCAAACAGCAGCTTCAAACATGATATCGAGTAAGGAGCCTAGCAAGAGATCAAGCCTTGAAGATGGCATTCCTGATAGATCCAAAATGGTTATAGGGTTCACCCCTCCGATCCATTCCTTAATAAGCACCGATAAATCTTTATCAACCTTATTTGTATTACTCGGTTTCCATGCACCAGGAGACAAGAAGAAGGAATACTGCCCATCCAACAACCTAGACTTCATCAAATCTAGTTGTTTCTTCATATGCTGAGGGCCGCCTTTATGAGGCGGATTTGCACCAGTGCTTGGGGGCTTAAACGTTGGAGGTATAAGTTTAGTGAAGTCTCCTTCATCAATATATGATGGGGTTTCCCTTTCCTTTTCTTCCCAATTAACATTATCTTCGTGGTATAGGTCATACCAAATTTTATTCAACCTAAACGGAAGAGGTGTGTAAGGTGTAATTGTTTCGATATCAATTTCGAGATCATTGTTCTTTGCGAATTCTTTCTTTTCATGAACCATTCTGTCCATAAATTTATTTTTAATGTTTTCATTTTGACCGCACAAGAAATCAATCAATTTTTCTGGCGAGACACACCAAAAAGGTATGAATAATTTTTCTTCGCCTTTTCTTGGAGATACGGAATAAACTGTAGCTATATCACTGAGAGCTGAAGCGTATTCACCGTGAATATCAAAAAGTACTATTCGTGAGGACGGTTTTGTAATTTCATCACTATAATCTGTAACTATTGATCTCAACAAGCTAGATACGCTCGTGGATTTGCCTGAGCCTGTAGAACCTAATAATGCAGAGTGACGATTTACAAGACTATTTAAATCTACGCTAACATTTATGCTGTCTGAGCTGGACAACTTACCAATGACCACCTGCCCATTACTTTGATCACCATAAATCTTCTTTAGGTCATTTTCGGTTACTAGATGCGCTTCATCATTAATGCTAGGAAACTGACTAATTCCTCTTTCAAACTGATCTCCAACAGATTCGCCAACTAGCTCAACTTTTATGATTCTTCTTTCATCATCGATACCCTTTGTATCATTAACTGCAGACTCACTCGTTTCAGCAATCACGCCATATAAGTCATTGTAACCCTGGGGGATTCTAACAAAGCTACCTACCTGTCCTATCCTATGATTTCGCCCTTCTATAATTAGTAAACCCGATCTGACTTGAGGTGTCAGTTGTATTAATATTGATGAACCTGAAACTGATAAGACCTCTCCCAAAAAGGTTGGATCATTCATCATCTGATTGTACCTCTTGCTCAACCTCTACCTCTGTCTGTAAGTAGGAAGTTGGCTCTGTAATACATCTACCTCCACCTGATCTAGCTAAAAATTTACCAAACTGTAAAAAATCCCCCAAAATAAAACTATCATCATTCCAATATTCATTTCGAATTAGTTCCCAGTTTCTGCTGGGTAAATCCCCTAACTTCCACTTTCCTTTTACGCCATTGATAACTGCCCCATCTTTACAGTAAACGCTTATATTAGGACGTCTTAGTGCCATTTCAGTAGCGAAACACTCTTCATCAAGATTCTTAAATTGAAACGCTAGAATAGCCGCAGAAGCATTTTCTGCCATACATTCATCCAGCTTCGCTGATATATGTGCATCAGCAAAAGAAAAACCAGTAGTGATTAATAAAGTATCTGGTTCTAAAAGAAAATTTTTAAGTCTTTCAAACAGTGATGAGAACGGAGCTGATTGTGTTTGGTCATACTTAACGTGAGATGGGTAAACCATTGTCCCTGCACCTTCATTCATTCCCCTGATTATTTCCCCTACCTCGTTTGTCAACCAATTGATGGAACCATGTAGCTTCCATAAGCGAACCCACCTAGGAGGAAGGTCATTACTCGAAATACTGGAAGGATCAAAAAAGGCAGCTCTTGATCCAGAGAATCCATCAAAATATGGGGTCCGAACCCTTTCCATAGCCTCTTCTAGCAGTAAATCGTAGTTCGTAGTAAAAATTTCAACGGCATGATCTCTGTTAATACCATTAATCCAGGAGATGGTATTTGAATAAGGAGTTTCTCCAGTTGGCAAAGGTTGGTTAACGATTTCTTTTATTATGTGGCATATTTTTTCAGATAGCGCTGTATAGCCTTCGGCATCTAAACCATGAACCTTCGACTTCCCTATAATCTCAGCTAGAGAGCGAACCCTAGATAATATTAACTCGATGTTACTATCCGAAATATCCTCTTTTAATAGATTAAATGCTTCGCGCTCCTCGTCATTCAGACCTTCAATAACCATTTTAGTCAAGCCAGCTATATCTGGAATAAGTGGCTTCCAGGATGTTTCGCCTCCTATATTGATGCTTACTGGCGCACCTGCCCCGACAAGTAGCCCGATCTTTTTTCTTCCATTTGTCAAAATATGTTTAAAGTCATACATGTATTGATCAGGGTTGTGCACTGACGCAGTCATCTTTTTTCCTTAAATACATTAATACTTAAATTTTTAGCTGGCGTTGAACTGATTTATTCTTCGTACGACATTTATAGTCTGAGTTAACACTAAATATGTTTTTACTCTGTCCCAACTATTCCCTATCCCAAATGTTCTTCTGATGGCACTGCGTCTCAGAAGAACTGCCTTATGTATCATTGATAAGCTCGCCCTTCATGCTTAAGCCACCCAGCTTCGTGCCGACCAGCAGGATCATGGTGAGTCCAATGCACTACACCACCTCTCTCATTCCATTCATATTCACCATTAAATGAAATCGCATCCCCCTCCTGAAGCGAACTTATGCGTGGGGCTAAGTCGATATTGTGAGCTACCAGTAAGGTTTGGCTGGAGTTCAAGCGGATAATGAATTTTTGATGCCTGCTACCCTGAAGATCATCCTGTAAAATTCTTATAACTGTGCCTGTACCAGTAACTTGCAGATCACTTTTACGATCCTGAAATGCCTGCTTTAACAGAGCATCTGTAGATGTGACTTCATAAGTTTCAAGTGAACCTCTATTGAATTCACCTTGTAATGCGTCATAACCAAAAAAAGCAAGAAAACCCAGAAGCACTACTGATATCGCAGTCGATACAAATCGACTGCTTTCTTTCCGCCGAGCAGATTTTGGCTTTTTCTTTCTGTTGGACCGCGTGACAGACACTGATCGGCTGATACCTTCAATCTGAACATCACCGGCACGAAGTCGCCCTTCGTTATCTTTCATCGGTTGGAAATGAATTTGATCACCGACTCTGGGTTTGCGAGGAATGTTGCCGAAATCGCGAATATGAACGAAAACATCGCTTCCACCATCTCCAGGTGCAATAAAGCCAAACCCTTTGTCTTCCTTCCAAACTTTCAAAATCCCTATTTGGAGATTCATCAATCACGCTTCCTTGTTGGCTATACGTTTCCGTTTCATTCGGTATTAAGCAGTATTCAATCAATGAGTTACGGTGCTTAGACACACATATCTGGCACTTACTGACTCATTGAGAACATCTTCAGCCATTAAACACACATCGACCGACCAAAACAGTATCATCTTGGTATCAACTGCATCTCTATTGACCTGAAACAGTTGAAAAAAAACACAATAGACAGCAAACAACTGATTTATTGTTCTCACAAAGACCAATACGCATTTACCACTTCAACACTTCTTCTTAATAATGCTTCACTTCTTCCGTAGATACTTATCTGCCAGAAGCCGCTATTCTTACAAACCGCTTATTCTTGAGCCTCAGCGCTGAAGGAACGTGGCAAGAGCATATAAAACTATAAGGAGATAGGTATGTATTTCCCAAGGAATCCCGCCAATGTCGAACAGGAGCATCCTAAGCTCGGGTCGTTAGCAATCATCGGTCATATGACGGCCAAAACCTGCAAGCTCTGGGTCAGGTTGTATTGCAGTGCCCGCTGGTGGCTGGTGGTGACCGAGAAACCCCTTGAAGGTGATCTTGATACGCTGGACGGTCTGGATGTTGATGCTTTTGTGGCAAAACAAACAACTAAGCCTGTTTACTGCAAACCTAAGCAAATTGATGAGACTACTGATAACACCGCTATATTCAGCATCTCCGGGTTAGAAGCTGGCAAGAAGTACTATTACGCAGTGATTGCCGATAAAGCGGATGCTGACAGAATCCCCCGCCGGACCGAGATAGGCCATCAGGGTAAGAAGTTCTTCCGTGCCTTACCGGCCAACCTTTCATCAGTAACTTTTGGCTATTTCAGCTGCCATGATCCTTTCAGTTCAGTTAGCAATAGTGAAGGCGCATGGCCGCTGTATTACCAGACAATGGTAAACCGCAACGGTTTGTTCTCCATCGGTGGCGGTGATCAGGTATATATTGATGCGAACGATAAAGAAGACATGTATTCCGTATGGACCTGGCTGGCCGATTACAAGAACGCCATTATCAAAGAATACAGTGAAAACGGCGCTCTTAAGCAGCAAGAGCTGATTGAGTACTTCGTCGACATTTACCGCAGCTATTACCGCCTTTACTGGAACTTCCCTAATCTTAAGAAAGCTTTTCAGCGCTTCCCTACTTATATGGTCTGGGACGATCACGAGATCATGGACGGTTGGGGCTCGTACTCCAGAGCAGAGCGAAAGAAACTGCTTAACCGTCTGTTTCAGGATGACGACGAAGCCACCAATGATCAGTTGATTCAGCTAATGTTTGAAGCAGCTAAACAGGTCTATTTTGAGTATCAGCACAGCCATAATCCTAAAACACCTGTCTCGTTAAAGCCTGAAGACAACGAAGACTGTGAGTGGGATTACAGTTTCCGCATGGGAAATCACGAATTCTATGTGTTAGATATGCGCGGGCATCACGACTACGAGCGTCATGAAGAAGGCACTGCTCTACTCGGTGAAAAACAGATGACCAGGTTCCTCCACTGGCTTGAACAAGCCGCCAAACGTTCCAGCAGTCTGTTCATTGTATCCCCTGTACCTGTGGTTCACTGGGGTGCTCTGGTATCCAGCCTGGATATTGGTTCTGTCAAAGATGACCTGCGGGATGAATGGGAACATGAGACCAACCACAAAGAGCGCAATAAACTGCTGGATGCTGTGATGGGCTTGTCGGACCAGTATGGCTGCCCGGCTACAATTCTCAGTGGCGACGTTCATAGCGCCAGTGTGTATCAGCTGGAAAACCGTGATAAGTACCCTAAAGCTAAAGTGTTTAATGCTACATCCAGCGCTATATCCAGAAAGCCTGCGCCGGCTAAAGCAGAAATGCTCATTCGCAGTACCGGAAGCATATCCGGTTATGAAGGTGGCTATGCCACAAGGCTTTATGCCCTGTCTGGCCAGCACAACTTTTTGATTGTGAATACAGACGATCAGGATGGCACAGCCAGCGTTAACGTAGACCTGTACTGGCCCGCCGGTGATGACGGTGAACTGACACAGAAAAGAATCAAGCTGACAGGTGAGTGATTAGAATCAGGCCTGAGCTCGGAGGTAAGACCTGCTCCAGTTCAGGCCTGATAGCCCTTCTGATAGCCCACTTATGCTTCAGCGCTAATATGATATGGATTTTACATACCCAACAAAGGCAGCTTCTTCAAACTGTGATACCGCAGTGCAACTTCGAGACAATGCTGCAAAGGCTTAACGGGCAAAGCATCATGCCTGTTTAAGACCAGCTCCCTGTTGCCGTTAAATTGCAGTTCTTCACCGTAAACTTCTTTGAATGTAGCCACCAGCTTAGTGCTGCAGTTGAAATATACACTGTACTGATCCGGCGCTTTTGCACTCCAGTCGATCCGAACAGGACTGCCGCCTTTTACTGAATAGCTTGGCTGCCCCCACTTAAGTGATTCTTCAACGGGGCTGAGGTTATGGGCTTTGGCAATGGCAAAGATCATTTCACGAATAGCCATCAGGCTGACCCGGACATCGTCAGGATAAGTCGCAAATTTATCTGTCGCTTCTGTATTCATATCAGTAGCCATATCACTCACACTTCACAGCTGAGCAGCTATTCATGGCACGGAAGAAACGATAATCAGTGACGCGGGTTGTCCGGATTCAGGGTGAACCGGTTCTTTCAACTGCTGAATACTCAAACCATTGGAGACGAAGAGTTCAGTCCAGGATTCAATGGTTCGAAAGTACCAGGGGGCCGGATCTGTAAACTCATCGCTAAAGCCTGCCCATGAACCTTCCCGCCAGCTATCTTCATAAGCGGATTCGCCGCAGCTGATCAGCGGATGTAAGGTCTGTACGACAAAATGGCCACCGGGATTAAGCAGCTGGGGAATAGTTTTCAAGACGTGTTCTACGGACTCTTTACCTAATAACGAGAAGTTACAAACGGCCAGATCATAACGGTCTGTTATGCGTGTAGCCGACAGCTCTTCGTACGCTATTTGCTCGTAAGCTATTTGTACAGCGCTCAACCTTCGAGCTTTATCAATCAAACCGGCAACTGCATCGATGCCTGTAACTTTCATACCGCGATCGGCGAGTGACCGTGCTAACCAGCCTTCTCCACAGCCGATGTCCAGCACGGTTTCGGGCTGCAATGACGCAACTGTGTCTGTAATAGCCTGATCGGTAACCAGTATGCGGCTTGGTATAGCTTTATCCTGAATTGCAGCCGTCCATGGCGACACATTCTTATGCCATGACTGGAGAATCTTTTTATCGCTCAATGTTGCCATTTATGACGGCTCCTTTTACAGCGCTTATGTATTAGATTCTATTTTCCCAAGTGTCATGTAGCACGTTTAGCTTAGCTACTCTCATTAAAGCTATGACTTAGCTGCTTTCATTGAAAGCTATGGCTTAATCTTTGTTTAGCCACAACACTTCTTATACTTCTTACCGCTACCACATAAACAAGGTTCGTTACGGGCAGGCTTTGCCTCAAACCGCTGCGTTTCCGGCGTATTAATCATTGCTTCCAGCTCTGCAATATTCTCTGCAACATCAGCCACAACGTCGATATTCGCAACTAAATCATGCTCAGCCAGCAACGCTTCTACCTCTTCGCGACGGGCTTCATTATTAACCGTAATAGCAAGCGGCTGCGCTTTACTGCCAGCCTTAACATCAGGCTTGGGGTTATATCCACTTTTACCGTAATTCCCCATTAAATCCGGGGTACCTTTAAAGAAAAACTTTGACACTGAGCGCTCCTACTACGAAATAATCTGCATACACCGGCGCTAACAGATGTATACGTACAAGGTAGGCAGTATAACGGATCGGCAGACTAATTAGGGCATCTTCATCCGCCAAATATAACTTATCGGTTAAAATGCAGCATAAGCCAGATACAAATGACTATTCTCGCAGTGTAAATACTCAACGCCAGCGTTTATCTGCTTAACTCTTGTGTCAGCAACGCCATCAATACCCTATTAGCGACCTCCTGAAGCAACCCAGTATTGTGTCTTAAACTGGCTCAGTTAATCTGAAAGCTATTCATTACATGCCTACTCTAAAAGGCAGGAGCATGCTATGACCAACCAGAATGATCGCTTTTATCGTATTGTCGAAGATGGTGTCTGTATTGGCTGCGGGCTTTGCCAGTCGCTTACAGGCGAAGCTAAAGTCCGGATGACCAAATCTCAGAGCGGTGAATTGCGCCCTCAGATTCTGAACCCGTTATCAGAGTCAGACGTCGATAGGGTTTATGCAACCTGCCCCAGCACCCGCGCTGAAGGGCTGCCAGCACCTCTTATTGATGAAGCACCCAATCATGATCCGGTCTGGGGGCCTTACCATCAACTATCACTCGGCTGGGCAGGCAACCCGGAAATACGCCATATGGGCGCTACCGGCGGTGTTTTAACTGCGCTGGCCAGCTATCTTCTGGCATCCAAAAAAGTTGCTTTTATCTTGCACGTAAAAGCCTCTGTCACTGAGCCAACCTTTGGTGAAGCAACCCTCAGCTTTACTGAAGCAGATGTATTGGAAGCATCCGGCTCCCGTTATGGCCCAACCGCACCACTGATTGATATCAATGCTGCATTAGACCGCGGCGAACCTTTTGCTCTGATCGCTAAATCCTGCGACCTGAATGCGGTAAGAAACCTTGCACACCTCGACCCACGGGTGAATCAGCTGATCCGTTACTGGCTAACGCCCGTCTGTGGCGGCTATATGCCAGACACATCTATGGACCGCTTTCTCAATGAACAAGAGATTCAACGCAGCGAAGTGACTGCATTACGTTACCGTGGCTTTGGCTGCCCAGGCCCCACCACTGTTCACACCGCTGATGGGAAACATAAAGACGTACATTATCTGGACTTTTGGGGTGAGGATGAAAGCGCCTGGTCGCTGCCCTTCCGTTGTAAAATTTGCCCGGACGGCATTGGCGACGGTGCAGATATTGCCGCAGCCGATACCTGGCAAGGCGGCAGTCCTGATCGCTTAAACTCAGAAACTGATTTAGGCACAAACTCGCTCATCATCCGTACTCAGGCAGGTATGCAGTTAGTGACAGACGCGGTTAATGCAGGTGCGCTGGTATTAGGCGACGATGTCGATATCGAATTCATGAACACAACCCAACCCCACCAGGTAACCAAAAAGAAAGCTGCACAGGCTCGCTATAACGGTTTGGCTGCTGCAGGTATTCTGGTACCGGAAACAGAGGGATTACGCATTCAGGAAATTCATCAGGGAAACACTTCTAAGTTCAACTACAATCAGCAACAAGGTGCTTTTGAACGTGCCGAACGGCACAAAGAGCCCCGCCCTGTGTCAGAGGGCTAACAGGAATACAGGTGTGAGCACCGGAACAATCAGTGCGAACAGAAAACAACGGTTAATCACAGTCACCGCATGTAAGTCCGGGTGGCTGCGAATATAAATAGCATTAATAATTGCCGTGCCAGGGATGGCAAACATACCTAATAAAAACGCACCAAGCCCCACCCAGGAACCATTGCCGGTATTCATTTCTACCAACACCAGTACAAACAAACACTGCAATATTACCGGTAACACAACGCCGATGATGTAACGCATGTAGCTTCCTTTTACCTGAGCTTTTGGAGTCGTTTTTTCAGTTTTTAAAACGCATTAACTGCTCTGTAATCCGCTTACCAAGATACGCGGCAGTCGCCAGATCTCGCGGATCAACAGTGCCATCAGCTGATTGCGCAACAACACCCGCCTGGCAACCTAAACGGTTAATACCCAACGTTTCAGTATCACCCTCTTCATTTTGCGCCGGCTGTTCTCCAGTACTGGATAAACCAAGCCACAGCATGCCCTGCTGGTTCGCCAGTGTTGCCATATATTGCAAGGTCGCTGCCTGATCACCGTTAAGTGCACTGCCACAGGTAAAGCCTGCTGCTAATTTGCCTGCCCAGCGCTGCTCGCACCAGAGTTCGCTGGTAGCGTCTGCAAAGGCTTTAAATTGTGCCGCTACACTGCCCATATAAGTAGGCGAGCCAAAAACGATTGCATCACAGCTGTTCAGCGCATCCAGTAACGGCTGATTTCTAAACCGCCCTTCGATAATTTCTGAGCCACTTATGCTGTGCTCTAAAACCTCAACCGGCCCTGCACCTTTAATGCTTTCAACCAGTGCACGGGCTAAAGCGCCGGTAACGTCTGTATGGGTGAAATACACCACAGCAACTTTCATAAACACTCATCCTTAATACTGTACTGAAACTGATAATGACACTAACAGTGATACTGCTGGCAGCTTAAACCAGTTATCTGAAAATCCCTACAAATACCTCTGCGACATATTTTTATTCAAATAATTGCCGTTGCCGAAATGACAACAATCAAAAAAATTCTAACAACGCTGAACTGGTTATGCTCGGTTTCAGAGTAATTCAGAGCGCTTGCCAGTAGGACTTTAGATAAGCGCTCAGCAACACTGAAAACTCTTTGAAACATTCCAGACAATAATAATTACGGAGCGTTAACCATGCTGCAAAACCTTTCCCTGAAGCGCTGTTCATCAATGAACACTGTCCTAAAGAGCGGATCACTCAAAGCACTGGCACTCGCAGGTGCGGTTTCTCTGGCAACCTGGGGCCCTGCTGTTCAAGCTGAAGAAGATGTGATTCTGGCCCATGCAATGTCACAGGAACATATCTTTAACCCGATCGCCGATCGCTTTATTTCATCTTTGGAAAAACAGGCACCGGATGAATTCAACATCCGTTACCACCCGGGTGGTGACTTGGGTGACTGGACTTCACAGTTCGAACAAACCATTGCCGGTGAGATCGGCATGACCATGACCTTCCCTGCGACAGATTTTGACCCTCGCCTGAATATTTCCATTATGGGTATGGTTGCCGGAAACTGGGATGAAGCAACCAGCATATACGGCCCAGGCGGCTCAATGGTAGACACTTATAGTGAGATCTATGCGGGTCTGAACATGAAGCTGCTGGCGATTCTGCCGGTTGATTTTGGCGGCATCGCCATTCGTAAAGGCATAGGTAAAGTACCGGTTAACTTCCCAGCAGACGGCGAAGGCCTGAAGGTACGGGTACCACCAATGCAAACTGCGATTAAGCGCTTCGAGTTCCTGGGCTTTAATCCGGTGCCGCTGCCATTCTCCGAGCTTTATACAGCCTTACAGCTGGGCAGTGTCGACGGCCGTACCTTTGGCCCACCGTCTGAAATCTGGCAGATGCGTGATGTACTGGAAACCTATGTATTTTCCCGCGACTACTTCGAGCAAGGTGCTTTTCTGGTCAACATGGACTGGTGGAATGATCTGAATGCAGATCAGCAGCAAGCCCTGCAAGCAGCGGCCGATGACGCTGGCCGCTGGGCATGGAAGGAAGCAGAGAGTATTAGCGAGAAGCTGATCGCAGATATCAAAGGTTATGGCATTAACGTTGTTGAACTGGACGGCCCGCAACAGGCTAAGTTACGCAGCATCATTCAGGATAATGAATGGCCATGGATGGAAGAAACAGTCGGTAAGCACCTGGTTGATCAGGTACGTACCGCAACAGCTAACCTGTAATCGCTGATTTCTGATAACCGGTCGGTACTTTATGTGCCGGCCCCTTCCTGTTTTCGGGAGATATCCCATGCTTAACTTTCTCAGCCGACTTGATGCTGGCTTTGCCCGGCTGTCGCGGTTGCTTCTCATATTCCTCTGTTTATTCCTTACCGGCCTGATGGCTACTGCTGTATTTCTGCGTTATGTGCTTGATCAGGCATTCCCCGCCATCGAGGAAATCAGCATCCTTACCGGCTTATGGCTGTATTTCATTTCTATGGTGTTGGTTACCCGCGAACGTGGTCATCTCACCGGCGGCATTATAGAACTGCTTAATCTCAGCCCTAAACAACGTACGTTCATCAAAGTATTTAATGATTTCATCGGCCTGGCTGTTATCTGCTTCTTTGGTTTCTATGCGGCTAAATATCTTTTGTTTGTGATGAAAATCAACCGTGCCAGCACCAACCTCAGCTGGCCAACCTCTCTCTGGGTTAGCGCCGCTGTCGCCGGGTTTGCCCTCATGACCGCATACAAAATGCGTGACCTGTTCAGTCATTCCAACACCTATAGCCAGTACGATAATAAATCCCTGCACTCACAGGATGCCGTTCTGAAGGAGAGTCGCTAATGGCTACCTTAAGTATTTCCCTGTTACTCATCATTACTCTGCTGTTAATCGGTATGCCAGTCGCTTACGTATTTGGCGTAGGCGCAATAAGCTTTGTATTACTCACGGGTAAAAGCATGAGTTATCTGGTACCCCATGCCTTCTGGCAACTGGGTAGCTTTGCTCTGTTATCGCTACCGCTATTTATTATCGCCGGCGCATTAATGGGTGCCAGTCGCATTTCCGACCGGCTAGTCCGTTTCGTTAATGCCTTTGTGGGTCCAATTCGCGGAGGGTTGGGCGCAGTAACAATCGTCACTTGCGCACTTTTTGGTGCCATTGCCGGTTCCGGTGCTTCTGCCATTGCGGCCATCGGTTCAATCATGATTCCCAAGATGACTGAACAGGGCTACCCAAGAGGCTACGCTACCGCACTGGTGGGCTGTTCTTCAGTGCTTGCGCTGTTAATCCCGCCGAGTGTGCCAATGATTATCTTTGCACTGACTGGCGGCCTTTCGGTAGCAGCGGCATTTCTTTCAACCATAATTCCCGGCGTCGCTATCGCCCTGATTTACTGCCTGATCAACTATTTATATCTGAAACGTAAAGACATTAAGGTTGAAAAAAAGGTCAGTTTCCCGGAACGCACCAAAGTCATAACTCTCGCCAGTAAAGAAGCCAGCTGGGCAATTCTGATGCCTGTTATCATGCTCGGTGGTATTTACGGCGGCATTTTTACGCCAACCGAAGCTGCAGCGGTCGCACTGGTTTACACCCTGCCGGTTGGTTTTTTTATTTACAAAGGGCTGAACATGCAAACCGCCGGCAAGGCTATTTTGCATGGTGCGATCAGTACCGGCTCTATCATCGCGATGATCTTCTTCCTGTTCGTCATGAGCCGGGTGATGATTATGGAACAGGTGCCGCAGCAATTATCCGACTTCATGATTGGGCTGTCTGACAACAAGATCATCATACTTTTGCTGATTAACGTGATTCTGATTGGAATTGGCATGCTGGTGGATGATGTCTCTGGCAGCATTCTGGCATCTATTATTCTGATGCCTGTTGCGATGAACCTGGGTGTACACCCGATTCATTTTGCAGCCATAGTTGGTACAAACCTGGGATTAGGCAACATTACCCCACCCTGCGCCCCCTTACTTTATATGGCAGGCTCGGTTGGAAAGGCGCAGTTTAATGAATACCTGAAACCCACGCTGATGTTCATTGTATTGGGGCATCTGCCAGTGGTGCTGGCGGTAACCTTTATACCTGATCTGGCGCTGTTCCTCCCGCGCCTGTTGATGAATATTCAGTGATGTTCAGAACTGTCTTCTGGTTTATGAAAGTTAGATAACAAACTAAAAGCCCCTGGTGTACTAGCCGGGGGCTTTATATTCCTGCATCGCTGAGCATACCAATCCGACAAGCCTGCAATAGCTGATCCGCGAGTTCATCATCATTCAGGGCTCTGGCGATAGCCATCCCACCCACCATCATCACTGTCTTTTGCATAACTTCAGTCTGACATGCTTCTGACTCGGCACTGTCAGCATCTGCATACCCCAGCCTCGAACCTAACATGCCCATAAAACCACGGAATACTTCGGTATACACATCTCTTACCTGCTGATCCTGCTGCGCAATATCAGTTACCAGAAACGCCAGCGGGCAGCCCCCTTCTTCACTCTTACGATGACCCTCACTTAAATAGCCATTCACCAGCGCCTGCAACGCTTTAGCGCTGTCTTCAGGTGAACGGTTCAGAATACTTGAAGCACGGCGTTTACCTGCAGCTCGCATAGATTCTGCATACAGTTCAGCTTTGGAAGAAAAATGACTATAGAAAGCACCGCGAGTCAGGCCGGCATCAGCCATTACGTCATTGATGCCTACCTTCTGAAATCCTTTTAACGTGAATAGCTTAGCGCCGCTACTTAGAATTCTGTCACGGGTCTTTTGCTTGTGATCTTTTTGCCAGGCCATAGCAGCCTCCGTTATCTATTTAGCTCAGCATATTATAAACCCAAAATATGTTCTTGATCATATTGTCATACACACTAATCTGAGTTCATCACCCAGCAACGGTAAACGGAGAAATATCATGTCTGCTCAGGTTCATATTCTTGGTCCCCAGTTCAGCACATTTGTACGCAGTGTATGCCTGGCCTGTGAAGAAAAAGGCATCAGCTACCGCTACGGTTTAAAACCGGACGGCAAAGAAGTTGAGTATAAAGGCCCTTCTCATCTTGCATTACATCCTTTCGGTAAGATTCCAGCACTGCTACATGACAGTCAGACTGTTTTTGAAACAGCTTCAATCTGCCGTTATCTGGACGCAGCATTTCCGGGCCCGGCGCTTCAGCCTGAAGATCTGGCTGAGCGGGCCAATGTTGATCAGTGGTCAGCCGCATTAAGCTGCTATGTGGATCAGGCTCTGGTTCGCAACTATTTACTGGAATTTGCCTTTCCTAAAGGTGACGATGGCAGTATCAGAATGGATAAAGTAGCGGAACATCAACCAGCAGCCATTGATATGCTAGCACTGTTGGAACAGCAACTGGGCGATAATGCTTTCTTTTGTGGTGACCAGTACAGTATGGCGGATGCGATTCTTACGCCAATGATCGACTATCTTTCAGGCCTGCCCCATGCCAGTGAGCTCTTTGCAAATGTACCCAATCTGACAGCCTGGATCAGGCGGATGCAGACCCGTGAATCAGGCAAGAAAGTACTGATTTCCAAGGGATAAGCGCGTCTGTAGCACCATCAGCTCCCCGATACCCGTCTATTGTTCGTAAATCATGACGGGTATGTTCGTATTAAAGATGCTGACTTCTTAAAAATTACCGCTAAACTAGTGTTTTAATTCAGCATTCTGCGACTTTAGTCTGTTTACTGAGCAGAACACTTCCCCGCTGAAAGCAATCTGTTTTCTGGCCTCCATCTTTACATATGGCCATTTGCATAAGGAGCACAAGTGCAAAACTCCCCGGAGCATCAACCTATCATCAGCGTTAAATCGCTGCATAAAACGTACGACTCAGGCTTTAGCGCCCTCAAAGACATTAATCTGGATATACAACGTGGCGAAATTTTTGCTCTGCTGGGCCCAAATGGCGCAGGCAAAACCACTCTTATAAGCATCATTTGCGGAATTGTTAATCCATCTCAGGGTGAAGTATTAGCCGACGGTTATGATGTTGTCAGTGATTACCGTGAGGCCCGCAGCAAAATAGGCCTGGTCCCTCAGGAACTCAGCACCGATGCTTTCGAAAGTGTCTGGGCAACTGTGAATTTCAGCCGTGGTTTATTCGGTAAAGCCCCTGACCCTGCGTATATTGAAAAACTGTTACGCCAGCTTTCCTTATGGGATAAGAAAGACGCCCGTATTCGTGAGCTCTCTGGAGGTATGAAACGCCGGGTAATGATCGCGAAAGCGCTGTCCCATGAACCACAGATTTTGTTCCTTGATGAACCAACTGCCGGTGTTGATGTTGAGTTACGCCGCGACATGTGGGAAATGGTCCGCGAGTTGCGGGAACGTGGAGTCACTATCCTGCTGACGACCCACTACATTGAAGAAGCTGAAGAAATGGCTGACCGGATTGGCGTCATTAATCAGGGCACGCTGATGCTGGTGGAAGACAAAACCCGTCTGATGCGCCAGTTAGGCCAGAAGCACCTGCGAATTCATCTGCAATCTCCTTTAACTGAAATTCCTGCTGAGTTGGAAGAGTTCAAACTGGACATAAATGGCGGTGGCTACTCTATCGATTACCGCTTTGACGTATCAGAAGAACACACCGGTATTGCCGAACTGCTGCGAGGTCTGAGTAAAGCCGGCATCGACGTGAAAGACCTGCACTCCAGCGAAAGCTCACTGGAAGAGATCTTTGTTAATCTGGTTCGCAAGCAGGGAGATCAGGCATGAATTTCTACGGTGTAAAAGCAATTTACAAATTTGAGATGGCCCGTGCCTGGCGTACGCTGATGCAAAGTATCGCCTCACCAGTCCTCTCTACTACGCTTTATTTTGTGGTCTTTGGCACAGCGATCGGCTCGCGCATGGGCGAGATCGACGGTGTTAGCTACGGTGCTTATATCATTCCGGGCCTGGTGATGTTGTCACTGTTAAGTGAAAGTATTTCCAATGCGGCATTCGGTATATTCTTTCCGAAGTTTTCCGGGACCATATATGAAGTGCTCTCTGCACCGGTCTCCCCTTTTGAGATTGTAATGGGCTACGTAGGGGCCGCAGCAACTAAGTCGATATTACTCGGCCTGCTGATACTCACCACGGCAAGGCTATTCGTTGACTACGAGATTCAGCACCCGGTATGGATGCTTGGCTTCCTGGTTCTGACAGCCATAACCTTCAGTTTGTTTGGTTTCATGATCGGTATCTGGGCGGATGACTTCCAAAAACTGCAGATCATCCCACTGATGGTTATTACGCCTCTGACCTTTTTAGGAGGCGCGTTCTATTCGATTAAGATGCTGCCAGAACCATGGCAGACCATGACTTTATTCAACCCCGTGGTGTATCTGATCAGCGGATTCCGCTGGGCATTCTACGGAGTAGCTGACGTGAATGTAGCTGTCAGCCTGAGTATGACGTTCGCCTTCCTGCTACTCTGTCTTGGCGGTGTTTGGTGGATCTTCAAAACCGGTTACCGGATCAAAACCTAAAGCCAGCTATACATAAAAACGCAGCCCTTGAGCTGCGTTTTTATTGCGGAAGACCTATCTAACGCCCTTCCCTGTTAGCTGTATAACTTACTGAAAAGCCACTAAGTTCTTAATACCTTAATCAGCCAGACCTTCAAGATACTCACTTCCATATTGCAGATTTGCCAACGGTGATAGCATGGCAAAATCAAACTCTCTTAGTTGTCCTGTTTTACTTACCCGGTTTGGCCAGTCAGGATTAACAAGCGCAGCCTTGCCCAGTGAAATAAAATCCGCCTGATCAGAGTTAAGCATTTTTGCTGCGCCTTCAGGTTGCTGAACACCTCCATTCGCAATCACTGGCAGGCCACTATAACGCCGCGCCAGCGCTGCCAGGGAATCACTGCCCTCAAAAGCAGGCTCACACATATCTGGCTCAGTAGTATGAATGTAATCGACCCCACACTCAGCCACCAGCCGGAAGGTTTTTTCCGCTGCTGCAGCCCCTTCTGACCAGCGATACTCTGTGTCATTCACTTTCGTCTGAGAAAAACGTACCCCCAAAATAAAGGCACTGCCAACTGCCCGGCGCACAGACAAAATCAGTTGCTGAAAAATACGTAAACGGTTTTCCAGATTACCGCCAAACTCATCGTTTCGCTGATTTGTGTAGGTCGTCAAAAACTGATCAAGCAAATAGCCATTCGCGCCATGTAACTCTACTCCGTCAAAGCCTGCCTCTTTAGCCCTTAAAGCCGCCTCCACAAAGCCCTCAATTGCGGATTCAATATCCATCACCGTCATTGCTTCAGGTATGGAATACAGGCCTTCACCGTAATAAAACGGCATCTGCTGACCTAAAGGCCGAACAGCAGAAGGTGCTGCGCTATGTCCTTTAAAACCGTTAAATTGTGATAATCCCCCCGCATGCATCAACTGTGCGATGATCTTTGCGCCGGTCTTATTTACCCCACGTATAATTGGTTGCCAGCTCATCGCCTGCTCGGCATCGCTAATACCCGGCTGGCGGTAATAGCATTGGCTGAATGCTTTATCGGTATACAAACCTTCAGTAATGATTAGTCCAAAACCGCCTTCAGCGTAACTCTGGTAATACTCAGTCATCAGCGGACCAACACATCCGTCTTCAAGCGCACTAACCCGAGTCATAGGCGCTACTGCAAGACGGTTTTTAATATGGACGCCAGCCAGTAAGCCTGGCTGAAAAAGAGATTCTGTCAGAATAGACATAGTAAACGCTCCGTTATCTGGATTGAGAACGCAGCTTGACAATAAACTTAAAGCTAATAAATATAGGTATTAATTGAAACATTTATAACTTTAAGTTGAATATGATAAATCAACTAGAAAGCCTGCGGGTATTTAAAGCGGTTGTTGAATGTGGCACCTTCACTGCTGCGGCAAAACGTTTAGGCATTACAACGGCCCGAGTATCAAAAGCCATTGAGAAACTAGAGCTTGAATTGGCCACACCATTATTTATTCGCAGCACCCGTCACATGCAAATAACCGAAGGTGGTGAGCACTGCTATCAACAAGCATTGGTACTGCTGGAAGGCTGGCAAGATCTTAAAAATGGCCTGGATCACGCTGAACAGAAGCCCAGTGGCAAGCTACGGATCAGCTTGCCCATGACCTGGACACTGTATTGCTTTGATCATCTGATAACAGGCTTTATGCGTCTCTACCCAGATATAGAACTGGATATTCATCTCAGTGACCAACACGTCAATATTCTGAGTGATGAATTTGATCTGGTCTTGCGCCTATCTACAGCCTTACCTGACAGCAACCTGCTCTGCAGAACTTTAACCCGTTATGATTTTGTAACTTGCGCGACGCCCGCATATTTACAAAAGATGGGCCGCCCAACCTCACCGGAAGATCTTCGCCAACACCACTGTCTGGTTTATACCCGGCCCGGCGCACCTTTGCGCTGGTCCTTTGCACGACACAATAAAACTCAGGATATACATCTGCAACCACGGCTACAGGTTAACAATAGTCAGTTACTGCACACTGCATTACTCGCTGATCAGGGTATTGTCATGATGCCAGACTTTATTGTGGCTGATGATCTAAAAACCGGACGTGTTGTTAACGTATTACCTGAATATCAAACCGCTTGTTTAAACCTCTATGCACTTCGCCCGAACACAGCGTCAATTCCACGCCGGCTGGAGTGCCTGCTCAACTATCTTTCTGAGCAGTTAAGCCGAAATAATCCCGGTTTAAAATAAGATTTTTAAGCCGCAATTTACCCCTGAATAAACGGGTATTTGTTAGTTAACTAAAACACCCATAAATTCAAACAACAGTTCTGTTTATGCCTCCTTAAAAACCTGCAACTTCACTACATTAACCAATATGAGATGTGTGGGTATTTTCCCCACTTCTCCATCCCTCCTGAGTCTGCTACTAATGCTATAACTGTGTGTGATGTCTGAAGGAGTTGGACTGTACCTATGCAAGTTAACAGTGAAGAACTGAAAGTATCTGAAGAGATATTTCAGGGATGGCAGCAAACCGTTAACCTGATTGCTGAATTAGCTGATATTCCGGCGGCGCTGATTATGCGCATTAGCTGCGATAATATTCAGGTATTTGCTTCAAGTGAAAGTAACGATAACCCGTACGATTCCGGTATGACCGAAACACTTGGTCAGGGTTTATATTGCGAAACCGTTATCGCCAATAAAGCACAGTTGCTGGTACCTAACGCACTCAAAGATACCGACTGGGATCAGAATCCGGATATTAAACTGGGAATGATCTCTTATTGTGGTGTGCCACTGAACTGGCCTGACGGATCACCATTCGGCACTATTTGCATGCTCGACAGTGAAGAAAACTGCTATACCCCACAAGCCATCAACTTACTGCAACGCTTTCAGCAAACCATCGAAACAGATTTACGCATCATCTTCGAAAAAAGCAGCTTCGAGCTGGCGAATATTCAACTTGAAGCCCGTATTGCTGAACGTACTCAGGAGCTTGAAGCTCTGAATCGTAAACTCAGTAATGAGATTGACCGACGTAACGCCAGTGAACACACTCTGCAATACAACCAACAGTACGATGCCCTCACTGGTCTGGCTAACCGTAATTCATTGCTTCAAAGCCTAGAAGCCCAGCTTGAACAACTGGACCAGAATGAAAGCGGCATTGCGATTTTATACCTGAGCCTGAACAACTTTAAATCGATCAACAACAGTTATGGCCATGTCATCGGCGATACCGTTTTACGTGAACTGGCCCGGCGAATTCAAAGCAATCTGGAGCACCATCAGTTTGCTGCCCGTATAATTGGCGATGAATTTGTCATCATCAGTCAGGCGCAAAAACCTTTGCAGGCCAATGCTCAGGATTTTCAGGAACAAACACTGGTTCTGGTGCAGCAAATAAACAAACTCATACACCAGGCCTACAGTATTCATGGGCATTCCATTGCTGTTATCGCCAACATCGGCATTGCAATGGCTCCCCACGACAGCATGGATGCCCAGTTGCTCATCCAGAAAGCCAGCGCAGCTATGACGGCCAGTAAAGAGCAGGAACTCAGTTATGGTTTCTTCAGCGAAGCCACAGAATCTCTTATTAACCAGCGCTATTTACTTGAAACACATCTGGCCGAAGCACTAAGAAATGACGAGTTAATTCTTCACTACCAGCCCATTATCTGTACCCAAACAGGCAATACAGTCGGTGCAGAAGCATTGCTACGCTGGTTTAGCCCGGTATTAGGCAATGTGCGGCCTGATCAGTTTATTCATGTTGCCGAACAAACCGGACAAATCATCGAGATAGGTAATTTTGTACTGCGCACGGCTATAAAACAGGCCAGCAGATGGCACAAAATATTTCCGGCAGCTTTTAGAATTGCTGTTAACATTTCGCCTATGCAATTCAAAGACGACCAGTTCAGCGCGTATATTGCTGAACTGCTCGAATGTTACCAGTTACCTGCCGAATATCTGGAAATTGAAATAACCGAAGGCGTGCTGATTGAAGACGAACACCGGGCCATTAAAACCATTCGTACTATTCAGGAATTAGGTGTACGCACTTCGCTGGATGATTTTGGTACCGGATACTCTTCATTAAGTTATCTCAAGAAGTACTCTTTCGACACGCTTAAGATTGACCGTAGTTTTATCGCCAACATTGTTGAGAATAAACAAGATCAAAAACTCGCCCGCGCCATTATTTCAATCGCCCGCAGTCTCGATTTACAGGTAGTTGCTGAAGGCATAGAAACGCAGGAGCAAAGTCAGTTTATCCGCGAGGAAAACTGTGATTACGGCCAGGGGTATTATTATGGTAAACCCGTACCCGGAGACGTATTTGCTATACGCTATCTGCGAGAAAATCACATTAAAAAACAGCCAGTTACAATCAACCAACAACATAGCCAAACACATAACAAAATTGCTGGTTAATGACACCCGGAAACCATACTTATGAGCCACCTTTCAACCCAGGAAATCATCCAGCATTTAGCTGACCTGACCGGAGCACTGACATCTGAGACAGATCATGTCCGACTCCTGGATCGGATCATCCTGGGCTGCATGAACCTTACCAATGCTGATGGTGGTACGCTCTATACACTGGACGAATCCAGTGATAATGACCTGAACATTGCCATACTGCATAACCGCTCACTGGGTATTCATGGCAAACCCAGTAACTTTCCAACCATTGAAATATACAACTCCCGACAACAGGCCTCTAAGCTGGTTGCAGTGCAAACCTTTGTCTCTAAACAGACCATCAATATTCCAGATGCTTACAGCTGCACCCAGTATGATTTCTCAGGCACCCGCAACTTTGATAAACAACTCAACTACCGTTCCAAGTCGTTCCTTTGTGTGCCGCTGAATGATCATGAGAATGTGACTATCGGTGTGTTACAGCTGATAAACGCCATGGACGAAGATGGCGCTATTATTGAGTTTGATCAGACACACAAGGAACTGGTGCAGTCCCTCGCCTCTCTGGCAGCTACCGTACTCACTAAACGACGCCTGATTAATGCCCAACGCGAGCTATTCGAGTCTTTTATTAAACTGATAGGCCGCGCCATTGACCATAAATCACCGGTGACAGGTAAACATTGTGAACAGGTGCCGGAAATCGCCATGCTACTGGCAGATGCCGTTAACGATGCCGAACGGGGGCATTTTTCAGATACTCAGCTAACAGATCAGGAGCTGTATGAATTACGTATTGCAGCCTGGTTACACGACTGCGGCAAAATCACCACTCCCGAATACATCATCGACAAGGCGACTAAGCTACATACGATGTTCGACAGAATCGAACTCATCAGCAGTCGTTTTAAGATCTATCAGCAGCATTTACAACTGTCATTCCTGCAGCAACGTGCGCACCTGACTACGCATGACGCCGAAGAACAACAGCAACAGCTGGATAACCAACTGACAAAACTCAGCGATGACCTTAGCTTCTTGCGTATGGCTAATACCGGCAAAGAATTTATGTCTGATGAGGATCAGAATCGCGTGAAAGCCATCGGTGAAATTCGCTGGGAAGACGAAGACGGTATTCATAACCTGCTCAGCGAAGATGAAGTAAGCAACCTATGCATTAACCGTGGCACTTTGACAGAGGACGAACGACAGGTCATGCGGGACCATATCAAGGTAACCATCGATATGCTTGAGTCCCTGAAATACCCTCGCCAGTTATCACAGGTGCCGGAAATTGCCTGTAATCATCACGAGCACATGAATGGCGGCGGTTATCCCCGAGGTCTTACCGGTGATCAGTTATCGCTGAGAGCACGTATTATGTGTATCGCAGATGTATTCGAGGCACTCACCTCACCAGACAGGCCTTATAAGAAAGGTATGCTGCTGTCTAAGGCAATGAATATTCTTGGACGTATGGTCGAAGACGGACAGCTTGACCCTAAACTGTTCGAACTCTTTGTGACAAGCGGAACTTACAGACAATATGCGAAAAACCATATGTCGCCACGGCAAATTGATCAGTTTGAAATCTCTGAACTCCCAGGCCTGAATCTGGCCTAGCCCTTCCCGAACCTAACCCTAACCTGTCATCAGCAAAGGTCTATTTTTGCTGATGGCTTTTATCTTCGCTAACGGCTGTTATTTCTGCTGATGGCTATAAATACCATCCCATTTAGGCTCACCTGACTCGCGGCTTTCAGCAATACGCAGCAAATACATTTGCGCACAGTAATCGTCAGGATCAGTATCCAGATAACGTCTGAATGCCTGCTCTGCCGCCTCCCACTGCTGTTGCTGATATGCCCGAACACCTGAGTTAAACACCTCAACAGCTATCTTTTGATCAGCCGTTACCTGCACGTTTTTGCCAACCGGCTGATACAAATCGACGGCCTCAAACCGACCTTTCACCCGCACCCGGTCAATGTAGCGAAAACAATACTCAGGTACGTTTTTAGTCAGTTCGTCACTCACCAGCAGCGGACAGTTATAAAACTTAGTCAGGCCTTCCAGGCGGGAAGCCAGATTAACCGCATCACCCATCACGGTATAAGCCATGCGGAAACTTGAACCCATGTTACCGACGTTCATCTGGCCGGTATTAATTCCCATGCCGACGGACACTTCCGGTAAATCTTCCGCGAGCAACTGCCGGTTTAATTCAGGCATAACGTCCAGCATATCAAGTGCGGCCTGCAAGCTGTGGCGGGCATGGTAAGCATCATCCAGCGGCGCTCCCCAAAAAGCCATAACCGCGTCGCCGATATATTTATCTACTGTTCCACGCCGGTCGTGAATTTTCGCTGTCATCGCCGTCAGATAGATATTCATCATCCGGGTTAGCTGCTGCGGAGTAAGTTGCTCAGATAAACTGGTAAAATCCCTTATATCCGAGAAAAACACGGTCATTTCCCGACTTTCACCTGAAAGCTGCACCGTTTCGTTCTGAGCACTTAATTCTTCAACTACTTCCGGCGGAATGTACTGACCAAACTGTCCGGCTAATTTACGGATATTACGGGTTTCAAAAAAGTATCCTGTGGTTTGCTGAAACAGATACAGCAATGCAACCAGAAACAAGGTGTAACCCAACGGAATAACCCACTGCAAAGTCTGCCATGCATACAGATTAAAACCCGTCAGTGCCGCTATCCACAGCAGAGTTAAGAAGCTTGAAACCAGCACAGAAGTACGTGGAATCAATAAAGATAAAAGAATGCCACTCAATAGCACCTGTAATAACTCAACACCTAAAGTGTAATCCGGTTTGTGATTAATCCGTTCATCCAGAATGCCGGCAATTATATTGGCATGCACTTCAACACCTGCATAACGGCTGCCTACAGGCGTTACCCTTAAATCGAGTAACCCGGCAGCGCTGGTTCCCACCAGCACGATTGCACCTTCCAGTGTGTCTGTATTCGCGCGGCCATTAATTACATCAGTAGCGGATACATACGGAAAGCTACCCTGGCGGCCCCGGTATGGCACCAGCACAGAACCTCCGCGGTCTACCGGAATACTGATACCTGCAGCATCTACCGCCACCAGCACAGCATTCGAACCATTAGCATCTGATTCAAGAACGGGGGTAACCTGACGCTCTTCAAACAGCGCTAAGGTCATCGCCAACGCCAGCGATGGATAATATTGTGACTGGTATTCCTGTAGCAGGGGCACCCGGCGATATACACCATCAGCATCTACTCTGGGATTATCAATAAAACCATTCCAGACACTGCTGCTCTGCAGTTCATTCAGGCTGGCAACGACACCGCTGGCTCTGGGCACTGGTACATCGGCCAGTAACACATCATCCGTCACCGGCAGGCCAGGGCTGCCCACCTGTAATTGCTGAGCACTGCGATCAAATACATAGCCCAGCACTACAGGCCGTTCAGCCAGCGCTGCCGCAAACCGGTGATCAGGGTTTAGCTCTGCTAACTGGCTGCGAAGTTGATTACCCTGTAGCGATGGCTGGCTTTCCAGCCATTGTTCCAGTGCTTCCATAGGAATATTGGTGTCAGCTTCTGCAAACAGCATATCAAAGCCAACAATGGCTACACCGTAGTCATCAAATAACCGGTTAAGCATTTCTGCCAGTGTATAGCGGCTCCATGGCCAGCGGCCCTGCTCTGCCAGGCTGGCTTCATCAATATCAATGATAACTATACGGGGGTCCTGCTCCTGCTCCATAAACTGACGGAGCCGCAGGTCATAAAGATCAGACTCAAAGCGCTCAAGCAATACCGGACGGTTATCAAGAATGAGCGGTAATAACATCAGCAGAGTTACCAATAAACCAAGCCCGCTTCGTACGGACCGCTGCCCAAATGTAAACCGACCAATCATAAGCAGACTGCTCCTCTGGTGGCAGTATTGTCATTGCGGGTAATCCCGTGCTGTTGGTGCATAGTATTATTGCCCGATATTTTGTATCGTTGAAATCAAACTCTTCTGCTGATTCAGTCACTTAACTCAAACGATCAGCAGTTGTTATTTTTACCGGTCATAACGGAACAGGTGATCAGATGAAGTTAGACATCCTCGGTTGTAGCGGCGGCATTGGCAAAGGACTCAAAACAACCACCTTTCTGGTTGATGACACTCTGCTTCTCGATGCCGGTACCGGGGTTGAATCCCTAACTCTTGAGCAAATGCTAA
This sequence comes from Aliamphritea ceti, assembly GCF_024347215.1. NCBI lineage: Bacteria > Pseudomonadati > Pseudomonadota > Gammaproteobacteria > Oceanospirillales > Oceanospirillaceae > Aliamphritea > Aliamphritea ceti. The sequence goes on along the minus strand of NZ_AP025282.1, from coordinate 2,352,288 downwards.
AGATCCGCACCGTTCTGATCACTCACGCCCATGTAGATCACATCACCGGCTTACCGCTGATGCTGGCAACTATCTTCGACCAACATCAGGCCCCTGTTGATGTATATGCCCTTCCCGAAGTTATCGATGCCTTACAAAAACACATCTTTAACTGGGTTATCTGGCCGGACTATACCTGTCTGCCAGAAGCAACGCCTATCCTCAGGCTACATACTGTCAATGTTGGCGACATACTCCAGCTTGAACACAAAAGCATTGAGGTATTACCTGCTGAGCATCCAACGCCGACCGTTGGTTATCTGCTTGCTTCTGATTCTGCCAGCTTCGCATTCAGCGGCGACAGCGGGTGTAACGATGCGCTCTGGCCGATCCTTAACGAGAAACAGCCTAATCTGCTTATCATCGACGTATCTTTTACCGATGATGTCGATGAACTGGCTAAACTCAGCGGCCACCTGACACCTTCTCACCTGGCTCAGCAGCTTGACCTGTTAACTCATCAGTGCCCGGTTATGATCACTCACCTCAAACCAGGGTTTGAAGATGAAATCATGGATCGCTGCCTGACACTTCTGCCTGAAAAGGATCTGCGTAAACTGCAGCATGGCGTTCTTCAATTACCGTTATAAACTATCTGGTTATCCAGCTATCTGATTTTCTAGTTACCTGGCCAGCAGCATTATTAGGCTGACCTTAAATAAGCCTAATAAACTGGCTTTGCAATTTACGGTGCTAAACCATTATTTTGTAATAAAGCAGTACCCGATACAGTCGCAGTCGTACCGCCAGGTGTAACACCACTGGCACCGTAAGAGGTAACGGCACCATCTGCCTGACCACCAATAAAGTTAACTGACATTTGCCCGGAAAGCGTCGTATCTGTCTCTACATTCGTACAGGTGCTTCCGGAACATGTTCCTGTCAACGATACCTGGCTACCATTCAGTACAGCACTCAGATCAACTTGGCTGGAATCCTCTAATTTATATGTTCTGATATCTGTACCATCATGAATTTGTGCAACAACAGAGGTTTGCGAAATTTTCTGCGTATCCCAGTCAACGACCATGTAGGTGCCGTAATAAAGCTGCCCAGCAGCCTTGGAAACACTGTTATCACCATAACCAATCAGGCTACCGGTACTGCCATTTTCTATCTGTGGCGCAGTCATCGATTGTGAGCCCGGCGAGAAACTGTACAGATAAGACCCTGTCTTCCCTGCGATAACTGTTGCCATCTCTGCAGCAGTCGTCATGCTGTTAGCGTACATAAAGCTAAAGCCACCGGATGTTTCAGTCGCCACACCATTTTCAATCAGCGAGAAACCTGAATCCCAACGGCCCCAGGACACCTTCACGCCTCCCAATGTAGTACTTCCTGCTGCCCGAACTACGCCTAATGAAGACGGGCTGGTAAAGGTACAAGGTGAACATGGCGCAGACGATCGGCCAGTGCTATCAACATAGTTGATACCCGTAACAACATCACCACTTGAACCGCTACTGTCTATCATCACTGTAGAGCCGCTAGCGACAGGTACACTGCCGTTACCACTGCGCAATACACCGGCTTCGCTTTCAGTGAATGCAACTGCAACTACACTGTTATCCGGCGCCAGCACACCATTCCCCGTTGGGTTAGGTGCAATACTGGGGTTTGTCTGGGTATTGCTTTCCTGAGGGTCAGTTGCCGGTATGCTGGTATCTGGCAGCAAGGCTGAATCAGTATTAATGTTAAGTGATACCTCGCTAGTCTCAGTGCTCTCGCCAGATACCAGAACTCCTGAACCTGTAGCGGATGCTGTCTGCGAACCATCTGTATCTTCGTTAGAGTTCTGACCGTTAGCATCGTCGGATCCTGCCTGATCATCCCCGTCTGCAGAGCCTTCGTCTGTATCTTCCTCAGAGCTTTGTTCAGATTCTTCCGTTTCTTCAGAATCACCTTCTGCAGCAGAACCTTCTCCTGTTTCTGAAGTTGCCGGGGTTTCAAATACCTGAATAGCACCTTCAGTCTGGATCACAAAAGACTCGCCCGCGGCTATATTCTCGGTTCTGGAGCCATCAATACCCGCAACATTTATCTCACCACTGTTAACCGAACCTGTAACTGAATCACCATTTTTAACGATGACAAAATCTGTACCGCGAATACCGATCGTGGCGACGGTCGTCTCCAGCCGGTAATCTTCTTTATCAACCTTACCAATCTGGCCAGATAAAGTTCTCATGCCACCTTTTAACAACTTATAAATAGCCTTGCCCTCAGTAGGCTCAGCAGCATCAAAGCGGTATTCGGTAATCTTAAATTCAGAACTGGCCCGGAGCGATAAACGTGAGCCATCAGTAAAACGTATCTGTAGCCGCCCTTTAGCGCTGGTTGCAAGCAAATCGTCGGCATACACCTCCGCCTTACGGGCAAGTTTACGTACCTGACCATCAGGAGTTGTCGCCTGATTCTGGCCAATACTAAGAATTACCTTACCTACTACATCAGCGGCACTGGCCGGAAAAGCAGCCAGCAGAATCGCCAGCATGAAGGAAAGGGGTAATAGCAAACGTCGGCCATAAGGCGCTTGCGTTACTGCTGTTGCATATAACATGTCGCCACCTCACTTAAAATCCCGGCGCAGGCCTAAATTAATCTGCTCTCGCCGGTAATCATTCAGTTCAATGTTTGAATTAGCATCGGCATAGCTGTAAGTGGCCAACAACGACCAGTCAGGCTTGAACCGCCAATTCATACTTAGATTTAACGCGGCATACTTGTCTTTACGTTTAACACCGTAAATCCAGTGCGCCCCCGCATATTCACTTACCTGATATACCAGACTCGGCATCAGTGTAAGGTCTTGCATCGGTGTCAGCTGTACGCCCAGACTCACACCGTAAAAGTCCCGGTCGACATCAGCATTCGCCAACACCCCCGGATTATCTGGTTTCTCGTTACCGATAAAACCGCCTAAAACATACACCGGCTTTAACTCACCATCACCGGCATACAGATAATTGGTCCCTAAACTGTACTGGCGAGAATCTCTCCAGCTTGTAGTGTCATAATCAAGATCATTAACGGCAAAATAAGAGCGCAGTAAACTGCGGTTACTCAACTGATGGTTCCAGTCGAAGCCGACACCCAGCAGGTTTCTGTATGACTTCTGATCCAGCCGATAATCCTGACGAACAAGGTTTATCTGGTATTGGTTATTATCCTGATACCAGCGATGACCAGCTTTTAAAGTCAGATTAGAGTTATCCTGCTGATCTTCAGTGTTATAGCTGCGGACATCAAAACGGGTTTCAAGAATCAGTGATTTGTCTTCGGCATAACGGTGCTCTACATCCAAACCTGCTTTTAGTGCAGCAAATGAATCATCCCGCCCTAAGGCATCATTACTCAGTACCACACGGGTTAACTGGCTGTCTGGCGCAGCGTTTATATTAGAATCGTAACCGGCATAGAGTTCGATAAAACCCTGTACCCGGGTAAAGCGGTTAACCCGTTTTGCTTCGATCAAAGCAAGATACCGATCGATGCGGGTCGCTACTCTTGGAGGTGGCTGGTTAGCTTTAACGGCATTAAACATAGCTGCAGACTGATCAAACTTTCGCTGCTGGTAATAACCACGGGCAAGTTCAAGTTTGGCTAGCTGGTTATCTGGCTCAACAAGCAAGACACGCTCTAATGCGAAGACCCCTTCTTCAAGGTTAAAGGTCTCAATGGCAGCTACTGCATACTGAACATCGAATACAGGGTCACCTTCATGTTCAGCCAGCATTGTGTTGGCTAACTCATAGGCTTTGCCATACTGGCCAGCATCAATAAATTCAGAGAGTTCTTCAAGTGAGGCAGAACAAAGACTGCTGAACAGACAGGAAGCAGTCAGCACAATCCCCGGAAGAAAAGGTTTAACAAACTGTTTGTGAAAGAAAAAAGGAAACAATCTCACGCATGCATCCTGTAGCTCAAAGATTACCCTTAACACTAGCAATCAGAAAGCTACAAGACCATGCAGTAGAACACCACATTGGGTAGCAAAATCAATCAGTTCAGATTAGCTGATCAAGCCATTGCTGACGTTCAGACGTACAGCTACCAGCCAATACAAAACCTTTAAGCATACCTGCAGAATCACGGAACAAACTGCGCATACCGTCATCTGTCGTTTCAGTCTGCCAGTCACCTTCACTGCCAACTTCCGGAGACTGAATCGTTAATGGTAATGCAGGGGTTTTAACCACAACTGGCATATAAGGATACTGTGCCATCGTCGGCCGTCCTAGCAGGCAATCTGCCAGTGCACGTACACCAAAGTTAATCGGCGCAATATAAGGCAGTACTTTGCCCTGCAGTTCAGCACAGTCACCCAAAGCATACACATCTGCTACGTTAGTCCGTAATCCGCCATTCACCTTTACGCCACGATTACAGTCAATGCCTGCAGTTTGTGCCAGTTCAGTGCGTGGCTTAAGACCTACGGCGGATATCACCAGATCAGCTTCAACTTTTACACCACTGGTTAGCGTTAACAGATAACCGGAATCAGCCTGATCAACAATCTCAACGCTGTCCTGTAGCTGCCAGTTAACACCTTGCTCTGCCAGCTTAGACTGAAGCTGCTCACCTACCTGCTGCGGTATCAGGCCTTGCATTGCCCAGTCACCCAGACCAACAACCGTTACATTCAGCCCCTGATTACTCAGGTCATTAGCAAACTCACAGCCGATTAAGCCATTACCAATAATGCAGACTTTCTTTGCCCCTTCCAGCTGAGCACGCATCACCCGGTAATCACCTAAATCATTCACACTCAGAACATCTGCTGCGCCACTGCCTGCCAGCGGTAAACGAATTGGCGCCGCGCCAGTGGCCAGTATCAGTTTGCTATACGCTTGCTCACCAATATCGGTGTGCAATAAATGCGCGTCAGCATCAATACGCTCAACCTGAACACGGGTATAAATACGGATATTAAGACGTTTTTCAATTTGCAATGCAGTTTCAGTTACCAACTGTGCTGCACTCTTGCCTCGGGTCAGTGCATTCGAGAGGCCAGGTTTAGAGTAGTTAGCGCCGTCATCAGACGTGAAAACAATGATTGGCTTCTGCGGTGATTTTTCGCGTAGCGTCTCTGCAAGTGTGTAACCCGCAAAACCACTGCCAACAATAACAACTGGTGGCTCGTCGTTCAGTACCGCAGCAATAGGCGCATCAGAAACGGATTCAGCAACAGAAGAAGTAGCTACAGGGGATTCAGTGATTTCGATCATTTCGAAGTCAGCTTTGCCAACGCCACAATCGGGACAAAGCCAGTCATCAGGCACATCTTCCCAGCGGGTTCCCGCCATAATGCCATCATCAGGCCAGCCTTTGGCCTCATCATAAATTAAACCACATACCACACAGAGCCATTTTCTCACGCGCTACTCCTCTCCCCGGAAACGATTGTTTCCTCTGATTAAAACCAACAAAAAGCAGATGCGCCAGTTAAAACACAATCTGCTTTGAATTCATTACAAAGCCACTTAGCAGCTTTTTAGATAAAACAGCCCAATGAATAACTAATTTTCACCGGGTTCTTTTATCAGGACTGTTTATCAGGGCTGTTCATCATGCCCTTTCTTCAAGCCCCATTTTTTCAGGTCACTCGAATAGCAACGTTCTTAGTATGAACATAGCTATACAATGCTTCCTGGCCTTTTTCACGACCGTAACCAGACATTTTGATACCACCAAAAGGTGTTTCAATGCCACCTGCATACCACTCGTTCACAAACACCTGCCCCGCCTGCAACTTACGGCTGGCACGCATTGCGCGAGTTAGGTCATGAGTGAATACACCGGCGACTAAACCGAAGTCTGTGCCGTTGGCCAGTTCCCAGGCTTCTTCTTCTGTATCGAATGGCGTAATGGCCAATACCGGGCCAAATACTTCATCACGGAAGATGCTCATCTCAGGCGTAACATCTGCAAATACTGTTGCTTCGAAGAAATAACCGGCACGGTCAGGAATACTACCGCCTGTTACTAACCGGGCGCCTTCATCTTTAGCGCGCTCAACAATACTGGCAACCCGCTGTTGCTGGTCAGCTGACACCAGCGGCGTCAGATCTGAATTCTCCATGCCAGGGCCCATACGTAAACTCTGAGCTAAATCTTTAACTGCTGCCACAACCTGATCATATACATCACGCTGCACCAGCATTCGGGACATAGCTGAGCAAACCTGACCAGCATTAAAGAAGATGCCCCACTTCACACTGCTCAGCAGCTGATCCATGTTTACATCGTTAAACACAACCGCGGCAGACTTACCGCCAAGCTCCATTACACAAGGCAGAGCACGGTCTGCAGCAGAACGCAGAATCGCCTGGCCAGTTGCAACAGAACCAGTAAAGACAATCTGATCAACCCCCGGATGGGCCACCAGCTGTGCGCCGGTGCTATAGCCATAACCGTTGATAATGCTTAGAGCACCATCTGGCAATCCGGCACGCTGGCAAGCTTCCGCCAGTAACAACATAGCTAAAGGCGTGTTCTCCGGTGTTTTAACAACAACCGCGTTACCAGCCGCCAATGCTGGCGCCAGTGAACGGGCGCAAATATCAACCGGGAAATTCCACGGAACTATTTGGGCAGAAACGCCAATTGGCTCGTAGTAGGTAAAATCGACATAGTCGTTGCCTAATGGAATAGACTTACCTTCAATCTTGTCCGCCATACCCGCGTAATATTCGAAATAACGCGCGGCTGTGGTGAACTCACCCATGGCATCGTCCAATGACTTACCGCTTTCCTGAACCAGCAAAGCAGCACCACGTTCCGCCAGCGCATGAATTTCACCGGCAATACGGTAAAGGATATCGGCCCGCTGTGCAGGCCTGCAGTCAGTCAGTACACCACTGGCGACACACGCACGGGCAGCGGTTACTGCCCGGTCAATGTCAGCCTCATTCGCTGCGGCCATACTGGCAAATACTTCACCATTAGCTGGATCAAGCACGTCGATAGTTTCGCTGCCATCAACCCACTCGCCGGCAATGAAATTCTGCCAGTTTTTTTGTTCTGTCATGTATTACTCCAGTCTGTCTGAAGGCTTACGCCATAGACTCAGCATAACGGTTAGCGACCCACTGATGGAAATGATGCGTTGGTCCGTCTAATACTGGTGAAAATACGCCGCCCTGGAATGCCGGAGACTTACGACCATTCTGCATACCTTCTACAGCAAATACGTCTTCCCCAAATACAACCTTCCAGCTTTCCAGCACGGATGAACGGCAAGCAGCGTACTTATCGCCACAAGCTTCATCGCCCACATAGGCTAGCTGCAGTTTCTCCAAAGTCTCGTTGTTTGCCTTTGGCTGAAGAATAATTGAGAACACGTGATCAGCCTGTACGCCTAACAGTACGTTCGGGTACAAGGAAATATACTCAGCCTGACGGATCTTATCCTGTGGCCAGTCAGTAAACTGCGGCAAGCTTGTGCCAGCAACATCAGACAGGTTATAGGTGTAACTGCCCTGGCCAGACATGTCGTCATTTACAATCAGGTTGTAATGCTGATCCAGCGGCGAATACGTATTCAGGCTTGGGTGAACCCATGGTAGATGATAAGCCTCGCAGTAGTTCTCTACCGCCAGCTTCCAGTTCGCCATTACAGTCAGCTCCATAGCACTGCCCGTTGGCGCAACACTTACCTTGTCAAAACCGCCCTTGCCGGTGAACTCTTCCCAGCGCTGTACCAGTGGCGAAATGTAGTCTTCAAAAGCAATGCCTTCACCGGACAGATTAATAAATATGATGTCGTTCCACATGGCCGAACGGACCTTACGTAAGCCGTGCTTCTCACACACAAAGCCTTCCGCCTTATGTACACCAACACCGCCAATGTGTGGCGTGCCCTTAAGGTTACCGTTCAGATCATAGGTCCAGGAGTGATACGGGCAACGCACCATACCTTCTACTTCAGTTTCTTCACGCAGCAGAATCATGCCGCGGTGGCTACAGACGTTATGAAATACGTTAATTTCGCCATCACGGTTACGCATGATCGCCAGTGGCAGGCCCATAAAATCGACCGGCTTTGCGAAGCCTTTTTTAGGCAATTCGCTACCGAATGCCAAGCCCGCCCAGGTTTTACCCAGAACATTATCGCGCTCGTATTCAAACATAGCGGGGTCATCATAAACCGCGTTAGGCATGCCGCTCGCATCAGCAATAGGTTTATGGACGGCGTCCAGAGTAGCCAGAGGGATTTTCAGCATTGAATCAGTCATAAGTGTGCTCTCAAAAGGAACCGGCAAACAGACTACAACCGGTGGATTCTTATTCTCAGGCATCATGTTGAGTCTCGCAGTGTTGCGCTGCTGTTTAACGACTCTCATAAATACCCTGTTTATCCCTCAATAGTAGCGGCGCACCCGGAAAGCTGACAAACGACTTTTCGGTCGCCGATTCATTACAAAATGTAATGCATTAAGAACAAGATTGAAAAAACCTTAAAAACTCACTAAATTGCCTGATAATAAAAGAATATGTAGCGAAAATTCTGCTTAAAGCTCAACACCTTTAAACCGGCTTAAAGCTTAAAATCGCCATTATCTATTACAAAAAATAACAATAAGAGCCAACAAATACCTATGCGTATTACTCCCCTGCCACCGCTCAACAGCCTGGTTGTATTTGAGTCTTCTGCCCGCCACCTGAGCTTCACGCGGGCCGCCGATGAACTCAACGTTACCCAGGGCGCCGTCAGCCGTCAGATTCGTCACCTAGAAGACTATCTCGGCCGTAAGTTGTTTATCCGCGATAAACGCAGCCTGACTCTGACGAATACAGGCGCTGAATATTACGACAGTATCCAACAATCTCTGTTACTGGTTGCAGGTGCCACCGGTAACATTCTGCAATGGCAGGGTGATCAGCAGGTAACGGTAGTAACGACCCATGCTATGGCGTCCTTCTGGTTACTGCCCCGCTTCAACGCCTTTCAGGAGTTACATCCGGACATAGATGTACGCATACTGGCGGTCGACTCCCTGAAAGACATCCGCCACAATGAATTCGATATCGCGCTGTTCTTCTGCCACGAAACGCCGGCAGACCTGAACGCAACACCATTATTTGCCGAAAACGTATTCCCGGTATGCAGCCCCGGCTATCTTGAAAAGAACCCGCATATCCAGGCAACTGAAGACATGCTAAAAGGCACACTACTAACACTGGAAGTGGGTGAAGAATGGCTCAGCTGGCAAGCATGGTTCCGCGCCTGCAATATTGAATACAAAGCTGACGCTGGCCCACGGATGAACATCAATAACTACCTACTGGTAATACAATCCGCGCTCAATGGTCAGGGCCTGGCACTTGGGTGGGAAAATTTGGTAGATGATTATCTGGCCAGCGGCCTGCTGATTAAACCGGTTAGCAGCAGTGTAGAAACCACCTCCCAGTTTTTAATGCTTGAACCTGAGCAGACAGCTCGGCCAAAACAAGGTGCTGAGTATTTCAGGAAATGGCTTCTTTCACTAATTTAGAGCTTAGGAATCACAATCCGTAAGCGCTCTTTCCAATCAGACAACTCTACTGATAACGCTTCAGCTTTAGCGCAATCAAGTACCGAAAAAAGAGGCCTAACAGCAGGTGTTGGATATTCCGATGTCGGTATACCGTTTAAGATTGGAGATACCGACTGTTTACCTTCAGCAACTGCTGTATTAAAAATTTGACGCGCAAATTCCCACCAGCTGACAGCAACATCTCCACAATAATGGTAAATACCCCACCCTTCATCATTTTGCTTAGCAGCCAAATGCAAAATATAGGCTGCTTCAGCAATATCACCGGCATATGTGGGGCATCCAAACTGATCATTTACAACTCTCAATTGATCTCTATCACGACCTAAGCGCAACATAGTTTTAACAAAGTTATTACCATACTCGCTAAAAACCCATGAGGTTCTTAATATAAGAAACCGTTCTAGTTTTTCTGCCAGTAGTAATTCGCCTTGAAGTTTTGTAACGCCATATACACTCATTGGGGCTGTACTATCGGATTCTTTATAAGCAGAAGACGAAACACCATCGAAAACATAATCTGTCGATATATGAATCAACACAGCATTATTAATATCACACCATTCTGCCAACAAGCCTGGTCCTTCGACGTTTACAGCAGTAGCGACTTCCTGCTCTGCCTCAGCCTTATCAACGGCAGTAAAAGCTGCTGCATTCAGCACTACAGTGGGTTTAATCTGATCTAACTGCGACATCACTTGCAATCTGTCAGTTACATCTAGTTCGGAAGAGCTCAGAGCTACAAATTTAATCCCCTTCGCTTTGAATAAATCTTGCGCACAGCTACCAAGCTGCCCATTAGCCCCCGTAATTAGCCACTTATCAGTACTCATAGGTCAGCTAGCCGCTTACCTAGAAGGTCCTTCGATGAAAGTAACGGTTGATCTACAACAGGCCATTCAACACCTACAGTAGGATCATCCCAAGATAAACAACCTTCATCTAGCGGATCATAGTAATCTGTGCATTTGTACTCAAAATCTGCGACATCAGACAACACTAAAAAACCATGCGCCAATCCAGGAGGAACCCAGAACTGACGCTTATTATCTTCTGTTAAAATCACACCTTCCCACTGTCCATAGGTTGGTGAATCTCGGCGAATATCAACAGCAACATCAAACACTTCACCACGAACAACTCTAACTAACTTGCCCTGCGGTCTCTTGTGCTGAAAATGCAAACCACGCAAAACCCCCTTACTGGACCTAGAATGATTATCCTGAACAAAACTAAGTTCTGAACCAATTAACTCTGCATATCGATTTTCTCGAAACGTCTCCAAAAAAAAACCACGGTCATCACCAAAAACCTTTGGTTCTATAATCACTGCATCTTGTATAGACGTTTTTAAAACGTTCATTATTTTCCGTTCCCAATCAGTGAAAATAGGTATTGACCATAGTTCGTTTTAGCTAGCTTTTCTGCTTGCATAGCCAGCCGTGATTCGTCTATCCAGCCATTCTGATAAGATATTTCTTCTAGACAGGCAATTTTAAAGCCTTGTCTCTTTTCAACAGTCTGAACAAACATACTTGCATCAATCAATGAGTCATGTGTTCCAGTATCTAGCCAGGCAAAGCCGCGACCAAGCATCTCGACATTAAGATCCCCGCGATTTAAATAAGCGTTATTAACATCTGTAATCTCTAACTCACCACGTAAAGAAGGTTTAATAGATTTAGCAATTTCAATGACATCATTGTCATAAAAATACAAACCAGTAACTGCATAATTTGATTTAGGGCTTAGAGGCTTCTCCTCAATACTCAGAGCTTTGCCATCATCACAAAACTCAACTACACCAAACCGCTCCGGATCACTTACATGATAACCAAATACAGTTGCACCATTTTCTCTGGTAACCGCGGATTTAAGCTTATCGCTAAAGTGCTGACCATAAAAAATGTTATCTCCAAGAACAAGAGCAACATGATCTTCATTAATGAACTTTTCACCAATCAGGAATGCCTGAGCAAGCCCATCAGGTGTAGGCTGAACTTCATAACTAAAATCAACACCAAACTGGCTACCGTCACCAAGCAAACGTTTAAAACCAGGCATGTCCTCAGGCGTTGAAATTATTAAAATTTCACGAATACCAGACAACATCAAAACCGAAATTGGATAATAGATCATCGGTTTATCATAAATAGGTAACAGTTGTTTTGATGTACCTAAAGTGATGGGGTGCAAACGAGAACCTGAACCACCGGCTAAAATAATACCTTTGTACTTAGTCATACTTAATCCAAAAATTAAACACTGCCTAAACGATCAAGACGATAATCACCGTTAAGAACTTTTTCCCACCACCAACTATTTTCCAGGTACCAACAAACTGTTTTCCTGATACCAGTTTCAAAAGTTTCTTCCGGGAGCCAACCTAGCTGTTCAGCTATTTTAGAAGCGTCAATCGCATAACGTACATCATGACCAGGACGATCATTAACGAACTCTATTAAGTCTCTATACTGATTGATGCCCTCTGGTTTACCAGGCACCATTTCCTCAAGCAATTCACAAATTGTCTCTACAATTTCTATGTTCTGCTTTTCATTATGACCACCGATGTTATAAGTTTCACCAAGCTTTCCGTTCATCAAGACTGTTACAAGTGCCCTTGCATGATCTTCAACATACAACCAGTCCCGTACTTGCTTGCCATCGCCATATACAGGTAAAGCCTTACCACTTAACGCATTTAGAATTACATGAGGAATCAATTTTTCAGGGAAATGATAAGGACCGTAATTATTTGAACAATTTGTCAAAAGAATCGGAAAGCCATAAGTCCGCCCCCACGCTCTTACTAAATGATCTGAACTTGCTTTACTGGCCGAATATGGGCTGCTGGGCGCATAAGGTGTTTCTTCAGTAAATAGGTCTTCAGTACCTTCAAGGTCACCATAGACTTCATCCGTAGACACATGATGAAATCGAAACGCGTCTTTTTTTTGCCTATCCAGTACTGACCAATACTCACGTGCGACCTCTAACAACACGCAAGTACCTACAACATTGGTATGAATAAATGCCGCAGGCCCATCAATAGAGCGGTCAACATGGCTTTCAGCAGCTAAATGCATGACATCAGTCGGTTTAAACTCATCAAAAACTTTTTCCAGTGCTGCTTTATCACAGATATCTACACCAAAAAACTGATACTTTTGCGAGTCACTAATCTCATTTAATGAATCCAAATTACCTGCATATGTAAGTTTATCAACATTAGCCACAAAGTTGTCTGTAGATTTGATTAAATATCGAATAACTGCCGAGCCTATAAAGCCAGCCCCACCGGTTACGATAATACGACGCATATTAAGTCCTTATACAACTGTCACATAGAAGAATAAATCTGGAGTTTTTCGTCTTATGTCTCAATCCTGCTATCACCAATTCAAACGATGAAAGTATACTGGACTATTGCAGCTGAACATAGCAACCACTCACTACAATGAGACTAGAAAGCATAGCTAATTTTGATAGTCGATGAAGAATGGCTCAGCTGGCAAGCCTGGTTCCGCGCCTGCAATATTGAATACAAAGCCGACGCTGGCCCACGGATGAACATCAATAACTACCTGTTAGTAATTCAGTCCGCGCTCAATGGTCAGGGCCTGGCACTTGGGTGGGAAAACCTGGTAGATGACTATCTGGCCAGCGGCCTGCTGATTAAACCGGTTAGCAGCAGTGTAGAAACCACCTCACAGTTTTTAATGCTCGAACCTGAGCAAACAGCCCGGCCGAAACAAGGTGCTGAGTATTTTAGAAAGTGGCTACTATCGTTGATATAACAATTATCAGGCATGTAAAACCCCTGTATAATTTGCCAATCTTTACATGGATATTACCCGTTCAATCTAAAAGGACTCATCATGACAATTCTGGTTACCGGCGGCGCCGGTTACATTGGCAGCCACACCTGTATCGAACTGATCGAAGCTGGCTATGATGTACTCATCTTAGACAACTTTTGTAATTCAAAACCAGAAGTACTCAATCGTATAGAAACTATATGCGGCCCCCCCCCAGCATTGGTTGAAGGTGATGTTTCCGATGCGAGTTTACTGAATACAGTATTCAGTCAGAACAACATTGAAGCGGTTATACACTTTGCAGGGTATAAAGCGGTCGGTGAGTCTGTAGAAAAACCAATCAACTACTATCAGAACAATGTAGCTGCCTCACTGCTTCTGTTTGCAGCAATGACCGAAGCTAACTGTAAGAACCTGGTATTCAGCTCTTCTGCCACCGTCTATGGCGACCCGGCTTCCCTACCGATAACTGAAGACTTCCCACTATCAGCAACCAATCCTTATGGTCAGTCAAAGCTGATGATCGAGAACATCCTTCGGGATATCTCAGTTTCAGACGACCAGTGGAATACAGCTATCCTGCGTTACTTTAACCCCGTTGGCGCCCATAAAAGCGGCCTGATTGGTGAAGATCCAAGCGGAATACCAAATAACCTGATGCCCTATGTAGCACAGATAGCCAGTGGCAAGCTTGAGTGCCTAAGTGTTTTCGGTGATGACTACCCAACTCCAGATGGCACAGGTGTGCGCGACTACATTCACGTGGTCGACTTAGCTCGCGGACACCTTGCTGCGTTGTCGAAGATAACGAGTAAAGAAAGCAATCATCAATGCAAAGAATATAATCTGGGTACGGGTAACGGAAATTCAGTACTTGAAATTGTGAATGCGTTTTCAAAAATATCAAAACAGCAAATCAATTACAAAGTCGCTCCAAGAAGAGCCGGAGACATTGCAGAGTGCTACGCTTCTGTTACTTACAGCAAAGAGCAACTAGGCTGGCAAGCTGAGCATGATCTAACAGATATGATCAGTGACCACTGGAACTGGCAAAAGCAGAATCCACTAGGCTATTAATAAACGTTTACTAATAACCGGATTACTAATAAAAAAGCTAATAAAACAGCCGCATATGCGGCTTTTTTTGTCTGATCAGTTTCGCCCGTATAAGTCTTCAAATCTGACGATATCATCTTCACCGAGATAAGACCCGGACTGAACCTCAATCAGTTCTAATGGAATCATCCCCGGGTTTTCAAGGCTGTGAGTAACGCCAATAGGAATGAAGGTTGACTCATTTTCGCCAACTAAGAATGTCTGATCACCATTCGTAACTTTTGCAGTCCCGGATACAACAATCCAGTGCTCTGCCCGGTGGTGATGCATCTGTAAGCTCAGCTTTGCACCTGGGTTAACCGTAATACGCTTTACCTGATAGCGTTCGCCGTTATCAATGGAATCGTACTTACCCCAAGGGCGATACACTTTACGATGCTGATGGTGCTCACTGCGCCCAGACGCTTTAATCTCAGCAACAATGCTTTTTACATCCTGCACTTTATCTTTACTGGCAACCAGCAAAGCATCAGGGGTATCAATAACCACAAGATCATCAACACCAAGCGTTGTTACCAAACGGTCTTGCGAATATACGTAACTGCCTGAAGTATCTTTGAGGACAGTCTCCCCTGCGCCAGTAACCGCATTACCATCGACATCCTTATCAGAGATTTCCCAAAGCGCAGACCAACTGCCGACATCACTCCAACCAGCATCAAGCGCTGTCATTACAACTGAATCACCAGCAGCACACAAAGGTTCCATCACGGCATAGTCGATAGACTCATCCGGACAAGCCTCAAACGCAGCCTTATCAACCCGGATAAAATCCATGTCATGGGAAACATCAGCCATTGCAGCATTACATGCCTGGGTAATATCCGGCCGATATCGGTTTAGTTCTTCCAAATACCGATCGGCACATACCATGAACATACCACTGTTCCAGAAATAACCATCCTCAATATACTGGCAGGCAGTTTGAGCATCTGGCTTTTCAACAAACTCAGCGACTTGCTGTATATCCGAGCCAGAACTTGCAGGCTTAATATAACCGTAACCCGTAGCAGGCTCAGTAGGCACAATACCTAATGTGCCAAACTTACCGTCACATACTTCTGGCAATAGTCGTTGAACTGCCGCCTGAAAAGCTGCAGTGTCTTCGATAACATGATCAGCCGCTAAAACTAACAGTACAGCCTGATCAATACCGGATGCTTTAGCACTCGCATGCTGAGCAGCCAATGCAATCGCCGGCGCAGTATTACGTCCGGCAGGCTCAAGTAAAATATCAGCACTGGAACCCAACTGACGCATTTGCTCAGCCACCAAAAACCGATGCTCTTCATTACAGATAACCATTGGCTTATGAAATTGCATGCCTTGCAAACGATCACAAGTCTGCTGAAGCATTGTCAGTTGACCTGAGAGTGCAAAGAATTGCTTTGGGAAAGCAGTACGGGATAACGGCCATAATCGGGTACCCGAGCCTCCTGCTAAAATTACCGGAACAATCATAGGAATTCTCTACTCGTCTCATCAGGCTAATAGCTATACGTATTAAGTCGAAGATTCAAAAGCCAAAACTTATTCATCAAGTATCAAGTTCAGTAGAATGGAAAGAATAACGCGACCAGATAAAATTGATTTCCTTTTAGGAAAGTCTATTTCTATTAAGATGACTATTATCAGACATGACAATCGCACTAAATATAATGGAAAACGCCATTTAAATCTATAATTAATAATCCATGGAAATTCTGGTAACCGGCGATGCCTGCTCCATCCACAGCCATACTTGCGAAGAACTGATTGAGGCCAGCCATGATGTAGAAACTCTTGACAGCTGTAATAATTAAAAGCTGGAGTTTCTCAAACGTATTGTAAATTATAGATAAACGCCCTGAACCATCTAAAAGTTCCGCGTGCAGATGCAAACTTATTCAAACTTACTTTCAATTAAAGAAATATTGAGGATTCACTCAATTTATCAGTGGTAAAATAGAATATTTTTGCAAATTAAGGGGCAATTACATGTCTGTTACCAACTTGGCTCATTGGCATTTAACAAAATAATCAAAAATAATAGTAAAGTTCTACAACACGGAAGTATAGACAATCTAATCAGGGAGTAAAAAAACAATCCAGAATTAAGGTTATTTATTCGTTATATTAAACCTATCCAACAAATTAAATGAGTTGAATTCATAAAATGGCAATTATGTTGACAATTAATCTCTTCTAGACTTTATAAATTTAGCTGGGTTTCCGCCTACAATCCCGTAGTCAGGAACATCCTTAGTTACAACAGCTCCTGCAGCTACAATCGCATGCTTACCAATTGTTATTCCAGGTAAAATTGTTACTCGATGTCCAATCCACGAATAATCATCAATAAGTACATCTTTTTGTTCATAACCATCATAGCCTTCTTCTAAATATTTATGATTCTGGGTAATTATGTAACACTCATAACCCATCATAACATGACATCCAACCGTAACACGGCCTCTTCCGGTTATGAGAGCTCTTGGGCCTAAGTTTGACTTCTTCCTCATAACTAAAGAACCATTAAATGGAAATTTAACATTATTATACACATTAAATTCTTCATCTGTTTCGGTAAAAATTCTTCTACACACAAACCTTCTTAATATATTTGATAACTTACCAATAATACCGAAACCGTTTGGTAAGTATTGAAAAAAAATTGAATATAAAACATAAAAAGATATTTTTTTAAATTTGTTCATAACACTAAACCTAAAATTCAGACTCTATTGTTAACATAACCTTCCGAACCATTTTGTGTGATTATGACTGGTCTGGGTGAACCTACAACACTTCCTTCTGGGATTGAAAAATTTACAACACATCCAGCACCTATGACCACATTGTCACCGATCTCTATATTACCAGAAACTATGCTTCCTGGACCTAAATAAACATTATCGCCAATAATAGGAGCACCGATGCGCTTTCCTCTACTTGTTCGGCCAATTGTAACACCTTGAGAAACGTTACAATTTTTTCCTATAACAGCGCTACTACTAATTATTATCGCCCCAAAATGGCCTATATAAAATCCAGGACCTATAATTGTAGAAACTGGTATTGAAATTCCTAACTTAAATTCTAACCTACTTAAGTAAAATCTAAGAAAAGGATAAATAGTGTACTTAATTAGCTTATTTTTTTTTGAAAACTGACATATTCGCAAAAAAAATAAATATTTAAACCCCTGACCTGTTATATAGCACTTTAGTCCATTAAAAAAACCACGTTTACCAACTGCCCTATAAAGATCATCAGACAACATACTACGAAACAAACAAAATCTCATTTTATACTCTATCAATAATATTAATTATATTAGATACTAATTCACTATTAGAAGAAGGTTTTACTTCCATTTCAACTGATTTATCCAGTAGTTTATTAATAGAAATACCAAGTTCTTCCACTGTTGAAAACTCCTCAATATATGGAAAATTTTTTATCCATTTAGTAGTTGCTATTTGATGATCATTCCTTGTTTCAAATAAATCCCCTCGCCTTGACATTACAACTAGTGGTTTATTAAGGTCTCGACATGTTATCACCGTCCCCATACCAGCATGACCAATGACTAACTCTGCACGTGATATATATTGATCATACTCTTTTGGTTTGACATTTTTAATTGTAGTTAAATTAGTAAAGCTAGAATTCGAGTTACCAACTTGTGCAACAATTTCGATATGGGGGTTTAGACTTGACCATTCATTGACTATTGATACCATTCTATCAAATGGCATCTGCGAACCAACTGTAAGAAAAATCATAAACACTTACCTAAAAAGACAAATTTATCATTTTGTAAATGCTCCCACTGGGTTAAGCAATAATCTGCATGCTTTGAAATTTTTTCACCTGAAAGAGATATCTTTTCGACATTTGCTATACTATCAATCCAAATAGTTTTAGAGCCAAATAATTTTGCAATTCTAATTGCTATATATCCAGGTGCAGCACCAGTTGAAACTGTAATATCAGGCCTTTCTAAGGCTATAATCCAAAATAATCTGAGAACTAAAATAACTAAAGAGAACTTATCCCACCTCGTTGCGTCATTTATTTTATAAAATACGGCATCAGTATCAATATATGATTTATAATCTGCATTAACTGTCACATAAACTTGATTGCAGCCTACAAAAGATTTTTTTAACCTCATAAGCTGAACCCAATGCCCACCTCCTGATGAAACAGCTAATACTTTTTTTGACATGTGTAATTCATCCTTGAAGCTGAGTATAGTAAGATTTTAATGTACTAATAATACTTTTACTATTAAAAGAATCATTTGCCTTAATTGATGCTTTAACTCGTAATCTTTCTTTTAATGAGTCATTAGTTAATACTTTTTTTAACGCTAAAACTAAAGCGTTTACATCCCTTGGCTCTACAAGAACTCCATCTTGACCATCGTCTATGATATCAGGAATACCGCCAACATTAGTTGCAACAACTGCAACATTATTAATCATAGCTTCGAGAATACCAATAGGTAAGCCTTCAAAGTAAGATGGTAAAACAAACACATCAGAACTCAATAAGTATTTATATTTTTCTTTACCTTCAACCCAACCTACAATACTTACATTCTGGCTAATACCTAGCCTTTCACATTCATCTTCAATAATTTTCAAATCACCGTCACCAGCTAAAATAAGATTATATTGAAGTTCAGCCTGTAACAAAATTTTACATGCTTCAAGTAATTCAAAAATGCCTTTCTCTTTTCTCAACCGACCAAGAAAAATAAGTTGATTATTAATACGACTAGCTGATTGCGTTTGTTTATCTACTGGATTAAATAAAACTTTAACATTGATTTCTGTAGATATGTAATTGATCTTTTCTTTCCAGTAAGGTGTTAATGCAATAACAAGATCTACATTCTCCAAAAAAACCCTGATTCTATTTTTAACAGCAACAGACTGATTTGTATAAAAATTAATAAACTCGCCACTATGAAGATGAAATATTGTTTTTATACCAAAAAAACAAGATACTCTTAGAAAAATATATTTCCTCCAAAAACTCCCCCTAGATGCAGAATGAACATGGACAATGTCAGGTTTAAATACAACTAGATTATAAATAAATTGACAAAAAGAAATACAAAATCTAAAAATCATTAAAAGCTTATTAGATGAATAATATGATGATATGTATCTAACACTACCATCAAATAAGCTATTCTGCTCATATGTTTTTATGACACTAGATATTCCACCTGGTGAATTTGGTGAACAACCTATCATAATTACTTTTTTTTTATCTTGCATAATTAAAAAGAACCTTTATATAGCCTTAAATACTGTTGAATCATTTGAGAAAAAGAAAATTTATCTTCAACAAGCTTCTTTGCATTCTCAGATAGTAACGAATTATCTGAATTAAAATGGTTGAATATTTGCTCTACGAGAGAATCTGAAGATTTAGCCTGAAAAAGAAATCCATTATAGCCAGGAATAACCATCTCGGAAGCACCTCCTACATTACTCAAAATGCAGGGTAATCCCATAGACATAGCTTCTAGCGCCGCATTAGAAAAAGTTTCTGATTCAGATGCTAAAATAAAGCCATTACTTATAGACAATAACGGACGAGGATCACCTACTTGTCCAATAAAAATAATATTCTCAGAAAGGTTATACTCATCAACAAGTTTTTTTAAATCATCAACATTTCGTGATAATCCTGTACCTACGAATAAAAATAAAAAATTATATCCAAGTTTTTTTGTTATTCTAGCTGCTTCAATAATATCGATATGTCTCTTCTCAGAACGTAATTGAGCAACAGTAATATAGACACGATCGAAGTCATCAATATTATATAAACGATAAAGCTCATCAATTGAACTTTTCGGAACAGCGTT
Organism: Aliamphritea ceti; assembly: GCF_024347215.1. NCBI lineage: Bacteria > Pseudomonadati > Pseudomonadota > Gammaproteobacteria > Oceanospirillales > Oceanospirillaceae > Aliamphritea > Aliamphritea ceti. Next base: position 2,331,901 of record NZ_AP025282.1, on the reverse strand, counting down.
GAAACTAAAAAAGTTATTATCTACACCGTTATAAATAACTTCAGATGATTTATCATTAATTAAATATCTCTTGTTCCAGACTCTTTTCTGTTCTTCTGCTCCAAAGACAATAAAACTTGGATAAAAAAGAACAATTCTATATAAAACCATTTGAATTTCTTTTTTTAAAGATTCAAAGTAAGTAGTGTTAATCAATGAAAACCATTTCAATTTTTTTCTAAGCAATACTTTACTTAAAACAACAAAAATCATTGGAAACATATTAACAGTGTATATAGTAGACACGTTATTGTTTCTAATATATTTAAACAACTCATAACTGGCTTTTGTTATCGATTTTATATTATAATTTAAATTTAAAAGCTCAACATCTTTTGAGACACGATTAATCAATGCATCTCCTCCGCCAAGATAAACAATTCTTACATCAACACCCTGTTTAACAAGTTCGTTAGAAACTCTTACGACTTTACTTTCACTTCCACCGACATCTAGGCTATTTAATAGAAACATCATCGTCATTTACATTTATCCTTTCACGCGAATATACATAATACCAAGAACAGCAAAACAAAACCCAAAGCATATTATTTTGCTTCACAAATCCTCCACCACTAAATGAATATAAGAATAAAAATAATATTAACAAGAAAATATATGCGTATATATTATATTTTTTCCTAAATACAAGATTGTATGCCGCATATACAACTTTTAAAGTTATAAGTAAATATAAAAACAAACCTATATAACCGAGTTCAATCCATATATCTACCCATCCGTTATGTGCATGCCCTAGGTTAAACCAAGCCTCATCAAGTAAATAATATGCACTGTTATATTCACCCCAGAATACCCCACCAAAACCATGACCTATTAATGGACTCTGAGATACGTTAAATAACGAAAACCAAATATCAGTTCTACCAGACCCTGTCATATCTTTACCAAATATTTCAACAACAATATATGGAAGTACAAGAATCCCTATTAACACAAAAGAAAGAAAAATTAATAATACAAGAGCTTGAATATATCTATTTATTTTTGATGAGACAATTATGTTAAGAAAACAGTAAATTAAAGGGCAAATAAAAAGTAATAGTAAAGCTGTCGATGAGCCAGACTTATAAATCAAAAACATAGACATTAATAAAATAAGGAAATATTTAAAGTCAGTTCGTTTAAAAACAAATATCATCACAAAAACAGCTAACGTTAATACAACCATAAATCTACCTAAATGATTTTTAAAACCATATACACCTTTCCATAATCCAATATGATCTATTGATGTTTCACCTGCATGAATACCTAGGTCAGGTATAAAAAAACCAAAAAATAATGATAAGATAGCCCCTAAGGTAAGTGCACAAATAATTATCGAGGTAAAAGTAAGAATTGTAGAAGACCTATACAGAACATAAGAAAAAACTAATGTCCCAGCCATTGCAACACTTCTCGAGAACGTTTTTGCAGGTATATCAGACCATATGGTTGAAACAAACATGAAAGCTATAAATAGACACAGAAGCTTGCTATCTAATACAAAATCACTTATCAATTTATATCTTATTAAATAAATAAAAGAGATAAAGTATATAAATAATGCTATGAATTGAAAGCCAACACTACTACCAATAATTTCCTCACGTTCCATAAGAAAAGTAAAGCTTCGCGAAAAAAACAAGAGTGCAAAAACAAAAAACCAAAAATATATATCTTTAATTTTCAAAACCATTAGGTGTCTCGCAAGCTATTTTACTTGACATTAAAACAAATACGATTATAAATAAATAACCAATAACTGATAATGTCACAAAACAAAGAACAAATATTTTAAAACCAATCAGATCTAAAAATAACAAGTAAGCAGGAACTAATCGTACAAACAAAATAACTATTTCAAAATAAAACAACAACTTTGAACGCCCTGTCTGGGTTAAAAATGCGTTTGTTGGTGTATTAATTAAAGATGCCAGAGTCCATAAAATAATAGAAGTCATATAGAACTCTAAATCAAGCCACTCATCAAAATTATAATAATCAAAGAGTATGCTAGAAATTATTATGTATACTAAGAACAAAGCAATTGAAAAAACAAAAAGCTGTATAATATATAGCTTATATCTTGAAACCTTATCATTGTAATCTAAACTTACAAAACTTCTTATAATTACAGGCCTAATTGTTGAAGCTATTAAATATATAGGTGTTCTTATTAGCCTTTCAGCCAAAAAGTAAACACCAGCTACATTCAATGAAACCGTAGCAGCAAGAAAGACTGGCATATTTTGAGAAAAAGCTGAGATTAGATCATTTGATAGGTTATATTTTAGAATTCCCTTATGCTTTACCAAAGCAATAGATACAGCAAGCCAAAATCTTTTATAACACGGTTTAAATTGTCTTGTAAGATAAATAAGAGACGCTAAAATATAGCTAACTGTACAGCCAATGATTAAACCTTCGTTCGGTAAAATAAAAAGTAATATAAACTGAAAACTAACAGTCAACAGAGCTCTAGTAACTTTTTGTTTCGCGAGATTGAGATAATCTTCGTTAAAAATCAATATAGAATTTGAAATTAAAAACAATCCAAAACCTATTCCACCGCACACTAATTTCCAAAACTCGATATTTATAATATCTTTCAATAACAATTGACATATTAGAAATGTGAGAAAGACAGAGCAAAATGATAATAAAACAATACCAGTTATAATTATTTTACAATCTACGATTGTTCTAGCTTTACTTATCGCCAAATCTAATCGTCCGACATAAATAATCGCCAATACAGAGGCTATAGTAAAAAAGAAACCGAATTCACCAAAAGCCTCTGCCCCATAACTATTTGCAAGAAAGGGCGTACAAATAAAAACAATAATTTGTGCTAATGCCACACCGCTAAACAATTTTAGGAAAATACTAATTTTCATGATTTATTTATCATAAAAGAAGAAGTTAAAAATTTATTATATTGATTTAACACAATTTTTTTACCTACCCTTTCAACAAAGTAGTATGAGATAGTTGCTAAAATCAAAGACACCATTATTGCCATCATTATTGCCAAGACAAGACCGAAATCATCAACAAATAAATTAATGATGACATAACCGATATTTTGATGCAAAAGATATAATGAATATGAAATCATTCCCAGATAACAGAAAAAATTATTTTTAAGAACTTTCAACCATCCATTCATCAGCATTTGAAATATAAGAAAAACGACTGCAAATACAACCCAATTTTCGCCTTTCAAATACATCAAAAACAATATAATAATCATACCTAAAATATCTGATTTATTTTCATCATTTACTCGCTGGCAAAAATACATCCCCATTATAAAAAAAGACAAATAATCTAAAATAAAAGTTTTATTTAGCATCTTTGAAACTATATAATCATTCCCAGCAATCAAAATAAAGATGCTTGAACATAAATATATAAACACTACTTTTCTATATAAAGAGATACTCTTTAGGCTGATTGCTAATACAAAAACCAACCCATAAAACACAACCTCATATGAAAGAGTCCAATAAACACCATCAATACTTGCAATGCCAAAATAACTATGAAATATGATTAAATTTTTTATTAAATCTAAAACACTTCTTTCTCTACCTTCAAGACCAAAAGCTCCAACGATTGAAAATGTAAGAAATACTGCAAACAAGTAGCCAGGGTATAGTCGCGCAAACCTAGCGACTATGAACTCTGCACCAACTCCTTTTTTTTCAATGGAGTAAAAAATAACAAAGCCACTTATTGCAAAAAATAATTGTACGCCATAACTGAGCCAAAATAAGTCTATTGATACAACATTATCACCGCCATACAACTCAACATACCTGACTAAATAATGGTAAAAGACAACAGCAACCGCTGCTATTCCTCTTAAGCCATCTAATTCAGTAAAACGCTGGCCTATCATTTTATACCTTTATCACTTTCAAGTGCTGCAAATACCACTTAGTAGCCTCTGAGAGTCCCGAATTAAAATCATATTCAGGAAGATAGCCTAGTTTTGTTTTTGCCTTATCTATATCGGCTTGTGAATGTCGTATGTCGCCAACTCGATACTCTTTATATTCAGGCAACTGATCAATATAAACACCATGTGCCATCAATGTATCTTTAATATTGTCAAACAACTCATTTAACGAAGTTCTTTCTCCATGTGCTACATTATAAACAGTATCTTTCATTTCATCAGTTGCTATGGCAGCAAGTATATTCATTTGAACAGCATTTTCTACATAGCAAAAATCACGACTGGTTTCTCCATCACCATTAATGAATACTTCTTGGCGATTAATCAAACTAGACATCCATTTTGGTATAACTGCAGCGTAAGCTCCGGCTGGATCTTGGCGCCTTCCAAATACATTAAAATATCTCAAACCAATGGTTTTAAACCCATAATTTCTTGAAAATACTGTACTGTATAATTCATTTACATATTTTGTTACCGCATAAGGTGATAAAGGATTACCTATAACGTCTTCTGTTTTTGGCAGAGCAGTGTGGTCTCCATACGTTGAACTGCTAGCTGCATATGTAAAACTAGACACATCCTCTTCTCTTGAGGCATTTAGTATATTTAGAAAACCACTAATGTTAACACTATTGGTAGTAATAGGATCAGCAATAGAGCGCGGAACTGACCCTAAGGCTGCTTGATGTAGAACATAGTCAATTCCTTTTACTGATAACAAGCATGTTTCATAATCTCTAATATCGCCTTCAATAAATTTAAACCTATCCCACTGCTCTTCAGATACAGAATTTCTTACTTCGTCTAAATTCTTTTTATATCCAGTGGAAAAATTATCTAACCCCACAACTACTTGGTTTAATTTCAATAATCTTTCCAAAATATTGGAACCAATGAAGCCCGCTACTCCAGTTACCAACCATTTTTTAGGATTTTTCATCAATTCAGTTTGAGATTTTTTATAACAAAACATACTTAACTCTTCCATAGATTAAGATAATTAACTTCAGTTTAAATTTACAGTCTCAAGTCAACTTCATCTTGTTTTAAAACATATTTTAAATCATATAAAACGTGATTATTTTTCCCAAAACTTCGAATCTCTGACGCGCCCTTATTTTTAAATTCCTCATGACCTACAGCTAAAATAATTGCGTCATAATTAGATTTAGAAGGAGTTTTTTCAATTTTCACTCCATATTCTCTTATCGCTTCATCACTGGAGCACCAAGGATCAATAATATCAACGTTTGCATTGTATTCTTTCAATTCATTTACGATATCAATTACTTTTGTATTTCGTAAATCTGGACAGTTTTCTTTAAAAGTAAAGCCCATAACTAAAATATTAGATTTTTCAATTTGTATACATTTTTTAATCATTTGCTTTATTAACTGAGAAACAACATATTCTCCCATACGATCATTTACTCTTCGGCCAGCCAGTATCATCTCTGGATTATAACCAGATCGCTGAGCTTTATGAGTAAGATAATAAGGATCTACACCTATACAATGTCCGCCAACTAGTCCCGGTCGAAAAGGAAGGAAATTCCATTTTGTTCCAGCAGCTTCTAAAACTTCTAAAGTATCTATACCTAGTCGATTAAATATAATGGATAACTCATTAATTAAACCGATATTTACATCTCTTTGTGTATTCTCAATTACTTTTGCTGCTTCCGCTACTTTTAGGCTAGATGCCTTATATGTTCCTGCAGTAATAACTGATTTATATACGTCATCGACATAATCTGCTACTTGCTCTGTAGAACCGCTTGTGACCTTTAATATATTTGTAACTCTGTGCTGCTTATCACCTGGATTGATTCTCTCTGGCGAATATCCAGCAAAAAAGTTATCATTAAACTTCAGACCAGAAACTCGCTCTACAACAGGAATACATACTTCTTCAGTTGCTCCAGGATAAACGGTTGACTCATATACAATGACATCGCCTTCGCTCACCACTTTCCCAAGCATTTCACTAGCTTTTATAAGAGGATTTAAATCAGGTTGTTTATTATCATCAATAGGTGTCGGAACAGTAACAATATAAAAATTACATTTTTTTAAATCTTCATAGCCAAATGAGTACTCTAAGCTTTGAGCAAGAGATAGCTCTTCTTCCTCAACCTCCAAAGTCACATCATTACCGCACATTAACTGTTCTATCCTAGCTCGGTTAATATCAAAACCAACCGTTTTAAATTTTTTACCGAATTCAACTGCAAGAGGAAGTCCTACGTAACCTAATCCTATTACACCTATTTTGGTATTTTCTAAATCCATTTTATTCCCTTACAATCTTTAAATTAAAAAACATGAACATTAAAATATCTGCAAAAACTAATAAATATCTTTACTTAACAAACTTAACGGCGTTCTAATTAGGATCTTAATATCCCCCATCAACGACCAGTTATTAATATAACTAAGATCAAACTCAACCCGCTTCTGCATTTTGTCTATAGTCTCGGTTTCACCACGACAACCACTGATCTGTGCTAGCCCAGTGATGCCCGGTTTAATTCGATGACGCGCCAGATAGGCATCAACCTTTCCTGAATAGTATTCGTTATGTGCCACAGCATGCGGGCGAGGGCCTACCAGTGACATAGAACCCTGTAGTACGTTAATTAATTGAGGTAACTCATCGATAGAAGTGCGCCGTATAAATGCGCCGACACTTGTAATGCGGTTATCACCCTTAGTTGCTTGCTTAACTTCACTGTCGTCATGAAGTTTCATGCTGCGGAACTTCCAGACTTTAATGACTTTACCGTCCCAACCATGACGCTCCTGTTTGAAGAACACTGGACCAGGCGATGAACGTTTCACAGCAACCCCAATACTAATTAAAAGAGGGCTCAACAAAATCAGACTAATCAGCGCAACAGATCGATCCATGACACCTTTTAGGAAGATTGATGTTTTACTGGACGTCATTGGGCTTTCATTCAAAGAGATCAGTGGCATACCCGCTACTTCTCGTACTGAATGATTCAACAAACTCATTGCGAAAATATCCGGCACCCAGATCACATCGACGTTCATGTCCAGCAGATCAATATGCAATGCTTCTATGGTTTCAGAGGCTTTAACAGGTAAAGCAATATAAACACGACGAATACCCTGCTGTTTGATTATCTGACGCAAATCATCAACATGGCCGTGAATAGGTAACGAAAATGTTTCCTGTATATTGGCATCGCGGGGATTGTCTTTTACATAGACAAAGCCAGACACATTGTCTGGCAACCAGTTATTAGAATTCAGATTTTTAACTAAGTGCTTTGCTAACTCACCCGTTCCAACAACAAGTGTTGGAATTTCACGAGCAAACATTACTTTATAGCGTTTGTATAAGGCTCTTAACACAAGGTGATTAATGCTTTGCAATAAATATGCAGTTACGGCCCATTGTAAAAGCACTTCTCTTGAGAACATTTCGCTGGTTTTAGTTACAAACCCGGCCAGTGCAAGCAATAAGCACACAAGCCCCCATGCAATCGTAATAGATTATTAAGATGACTACCGGAACGGCGGTAAAGCCCCTGAGTGGGATACACAATAAACATCAGTAACACAGTCGCAATCGCTAAGACACGATACTCGCTGCTTATTGCGCCATTTTTTAAAAAGGTAAGGGACAAGAGACTTACAACAATCACGCCCAGATCAGCAAGGATCTGAACCCAGTAAGCAAGTGAGCGATGATTGCTCAACAAACGTTTTTTGCGGGCGTGTGAGCGGGATACCTGAATGGTATTTATTTGCGCAGTCATGGCGTGTCCTTGCATCACCGCTGTTCAGTTGAACAGCTTCATCCTACGATTAAATCCCTGGATGAATGATTCCTACAATGCGACTACAGTTACCACAAAAGTTTCAAACCGCTTGAAACTAAATAAAACGCATTGACCTAAAGCGACGAGAAAAGGCTACATCATGTGTACGATAACGATAATGTGTTTCAAACTTGTGAAACGATCTCTCCCCCCGAAGAAGGCGCATATTAGCAAAGCACCTAACAGAATTCTGCATTTTTTCTGAACTTTTGCTTAATATTTTAACCGCGCCTGTAATAACAACCACTTACCCTACTCTATATACAAATCTTAACACCTTGCACGCCTCCTTTATAGTTTGAGTAGTCAAATCAGATCAAATCCATCAGTAGCAACCAATCGTTTTCATCTAACATATTTCAAACAAAACCTGCAAAACTGTTTGAATTAAACCATTACATACTCTAAAGTTGCGCCTAAACTATGCGCGTGTTGATACTTTCAGGCAGTACACGACACAATTCAATTCATGGAGCGATAAAATATGCGCCGTTCACTGTTAGCTATTGCTATTGCAGCGACACTTTCTTTTCCTGCCACTTCAGTTATTGCTGCAGTCGATCAAGAAGCCGTTCAAGCTACTGCCCTGGATACCGGAATTTCTTCTGATATCGTTACCAGCGTTGCTGTAGCACTTGATGGTGCTAACACACCTGAAGCCATTCAATCTGCTATTCAAAACCTGCTGAGCTCTGCCAGTGAAGCACAGCAGCAATCTATTTTGACTGCAGCACTTGGCCTGAATAACAGTAATCCAGCGGCACAGGCTGCAATCGGACGTGCGGCAAACGCAGCAAACGTTCCTTTAGGTACGATTGCTGCCGCTTCTTTCGCAGCAAACGTTGACACTACTGATGTACTGGAAGCCACCGCTGCAGGTGCTGGTAACAGTGGTAACGCCAATGCGAACAATGGCAATGGTGTTAACAACAGTAACGGTATCCGTGGTAATAATGGCATCGGTTACGGCTCAAGCAATGGCTCTGGTGGCGGCGGAAACAGCAGCCCTAGCTAAAACTTGTTAAGATTTGAAAAAAGCGCAGCAATGCGCTTTTTTATTGCCTTGAATAAGCCAAACCTAGTAAGCAATCCGGATAGTTTGAATGACACCAGCAATACCCCACCACAGAACTGATAATAAACTCTTCTATTTCTTTTTATTTATACTTTTCTGGGCTCCCCTGCCTCTTGGGAGCAACCGGGACTGGTCTTTACACTTACTCATTCTATTACTTTCTTGCGCTAGCATTTATTGGAGCGCTTTATTCTTTGCAGGTAAGGCACGCTTTAATCAGCCATTCAAAAATGCCTGGCCTGTTAGCGTCATTCTTGTTGTTACATCAGGATGGGCTGGCTTACAAAGTATAGTTACAGGCTCGAGCCTCGACCCAAGCACTAGCTTGAATCATATGATGCTTGCACTGGCCCTGATGCTTGGATTCAATCTTTGCCTTTTACTCTGTACCTCAACCCGCAGAATTAAACTCCTATGCTACACATTAGTCGCTAGCGGCTTATTCCAAGCTGTGTATGGCAGTCTGATGGCTCTAACAGGCATAGAGTATCTGTTTTTTGTACCAAAAGACGAAGGCACTTATATCGGCGTAGCTACAGGCACATTTGTAAACCGTAACCACCTTGCAGGATACCTTTTATTAACCCTGTCTTTAGGCATCGGTATGATGATTTCTAAACTAAACTTCACTTCAGAACAAAACTGGCGTGCGCGGGCGAAACGCTTTCTCACAACCCTACTCAGCAGTAAGGCTAGTTTACGGCTCATTCTGATTATTATGGTTGCAGGCCTGGTAATGACGCATTCCCGCATGGGTAACACTGCTTTCTTCGCCAGCCTTTCAATCACCGGCGTATTAGCACTTATTCTGCATAAAGGCAGCCTGCGTTCAGTACTGATACTTATTACCAGCCTGATCATTATTGATATTTTTGTGGTGGGTACATTTTTTGGCGTTGATAAAGTAGCCGAGCGACTCAGTAATACCTCAGCCAGCACTGAAACCCGTGATGAAGTAAACAGCTATACACTGATCGCTATTAATGATCATATGCTAACCGGCAGTGGCGCTGGTACCTTTTATACCGATTTTCCTATGCACAGAGACTACCTTGCTGGAAGTAGCTTCTACGACAAAGCCCATAATGATTATTTTCAATTTGCCAGTGAATACGGTGTGCCCATTACGATCCTGCTCATAATTGCTGTTTTCATATGCGCTTTAATGGCTGCACAAGCAATTCGAACCCGTAAAGACCCTCTGCTACGCGGGCTAGCCTTCGGCTGCCTAATGGCCATTATTGCCTTTGCCATTCATTCAACGGTAGATTTCAACTTACAGATTCCCGCAAATGCGCTGACATTCATCATACTGCTCGCGTGTGGCTATATCGCTTTATATAAGAAGAAATCACGTAGCTGATTTCTGTTCTCTGATCTCTGACCTCTAAAATTTACCCATAAAAAAACGCCGTATATACGGCGTTTTTTTTACAAAAAAGGAAAGCTATTTAGCAGCAAGATACTTACTGGCTACCCAACCTTCCCTCCATACATTATCAACTTTGAAACGGATATTAGACCAGCCATCAGCATCTTTCAGACGAACGACTGACTGACTTTTTACCAAACGTCCAACCACCTCAAAATCAGTACTCGCCCCTGCACGTACACGCAAACTATTAGCATTCACCTTGCTATTAAATAACTCAGCAGCTTTAACATCCGACGCAACTGGCTCATAGCTAACATCACCTATAGCGGCCAACAATTTTGCTGGCACCCAGCCCTTGACTGGCTGATCGGTATCACTCATGAAAAACACTTGCGCCCAGCTGCTTTTCTGCTGAATTTTCAACACTACTTGCCCAGCACGCAATTGAGCTAGTACATCACTGCCATTCGCTGGTTCGGCCTGAACTGCACTTGGCTGCTTTATACTGAATGAGTCAACTGCTTGCCCCAACGCAGATAAACTCATCAAACATACTGAAATTATCAGCTTGGTTAGTTTATTCACTCTACACCTCTAATATTTCTTAACTCTACCGGCTACTTAATCGCATAGTAACAAAGCACCCAACTTCCGGCTAACCCTTATTAGACAATGCATCTGTTTCAGACCCACTTATAACAACCCAAAACCAAACCAGCCAGACTACCCAAGTTGACATATTTATGAATAACTTACGTCATTTTAATTAAATTTTACTTTGTGTCAGCAACGAAATAGATTCGTTTAAGTTTTTTTTAATAATTCCATGTCAATAGCTGTAGCTCACATAATGTGATGTGCTATTATTGCGCGCATTCTTGATCAATAGATTTGATCTAATAGCACAACACACAGGACGTGACATTTAATGGTCTTTACCATCCGTCAGCTGACTGTTTGGCAATCATTAAAGAATATAAGGACATTTGCGATGCGCTTCCCTGGCAAAATTCTTCCACTATCCGCAATTATTGCTGCACTCAGTAATCCTGTATTTGCAGAGATTGAACCCGCTTCTATCGCTGTCGGTGAAATGGATCTCGTGCCAACCATGAACCTGCAAGTTGGTTATGACGACAATATTCTTAGCGCTAATACTAATGAAATTTCAAGTATGGTGACGGTACTATCTCCAAGTGTACAACTGATTGCTGAGCAAGGTCTCAATGCATATCGCATGAGCTATACCCTGAGTAAAGGTATTTTCGAAAACAGTTCTGATGATAATTATTTAGATCATAATCTGGCACTTGATGCTCACCTAGAATTCAATTCCCGCAACAAGCTGGATTTACGTGCTGAATACAACCGAGGTCATGAAACCCGGGGCACAGGCTTAAGCGCTAACGGCGGCTTAGCCAACGCAGTTACCGAGCCACTTGAATACGATACCCGTTCAGTTTCTTTCAATTATCAATTTGGCGGAGATGACGCAACTGGCCGTATTGAATTCTATGGTGAACGGCTAGACCGTGAGTACAATAACTTCCGTAATATTACTGAAGGCCGGGATAACCAGGAGCTTATTGCTGGTGGTATTTTTTACTACCGCATAGCGCCTAAAACCTCTCTGCTGTTTGAAGCCCGTAACAAAGATGTCGATTACGACCTCGCCACAGTTACGTTAGACAACAATACTTGGCGTTACTTTATCGGTGCGACTTGGGAGTCTACCGCTAAAACCACGGGTACCGTTAAGATTGGTCATTTCGACAAGGACTTCGACTCGAATACCCGTAAAGATGATGACGGTGCGAGCTGGGAAGCCGCAGTTAAATGGTCACCTAAAACCTATTCTATCGTTGAGCTTTCTACAGGTCAGGAAGATAAAGAAAGTAACGGTACAGGCAACTTTATCAACGCTGAAACAGTAGCAGTTAACTGGAATCATGGCTGGAATGACTTTATCAGCACTGACCTGGGAATTAGCCACTCGACTGAAACTTACGAAGGTGACGCTAACAACCGCGAAGATAAAGTTAAAAGCTACAGCGCTGGTTTTAACTATGATATGCGTCGCTGGTTATCACTTGGACTTTCATATACCTATAACGACACCAGCTCAAACGTGACTGGCGTCAGCTTTGATAAAAATGTCATCTTCCTGACCGTTGACGCATCTCTGTAATTATAAAATGGTTTTAACTATGCGTAGTTTGCTTTCTTTGTTTAGCTTTGTATTTGTACTCTTATTTAGTATTCAGTCCGCAATCGCTGAAGACCTATCTAACTACCGTATCGGTTCTGGTGACTTATTAAGCATTCAAGTTTACGGCGAAGAAGAGCTAAGTATGGAAATTCGCTTGAGTGACGCAGGAAGCATTGCTTATCCATTCTTGGGAGAATTAAACGCACTGGGCAACACTATTGGTGAACTCACCAGCACAATTAAAACAGGGTTAGCTGATGGTTATCTTATTAACCCTACGGTTAGTATTACTGTCGCTGAATACCGTGAGTTCTTTATTAATGGTGAGGTAGAAGAACCTGGTGGCTACCCATACCAACCCGGTCTGACGCTGCAAAAAGCAGTCGCCATTGCTGGCGGCTTTACTGAGCGGGCTTCGAAATCAAAATTATTTATCGCCCGTGAAGACCAAAACGGCGATCCAAGCCGGGTGAAGCTTAACACCAGTATTCAGCCAGGCGACATTATTACCATTGAAGAGAGCTTCTTCTGAGCATTGCCTGAACAAGCAACGCTTACAAACCGGATTGCTGCAAACAGTAGTCCGGTTTTTTGCCGCTTTAACAGTTATATAAAAAAGTATGGATACAATGAATAATCAATTTACAACGCCCGTCATCGAAGAAGAAAGTATCGACCTTCGCCAATACTGGCATACCATTATGCAACGTAAATGGAGTATTCTAAGCTTTGCTATTGTTGTCACTTTGCTGACGATTATGGTGGTATTCAGCATTAAACCCACTTATCGGGCGACAGCCACTCTACTGATCGAAGCTCAACAGGCCAACGTTGTATCCATTGAAGAAGTTTATGGGCTCGACTCGTCTAACAATGAATACTATCTGACTCAATTTGAAATATTGAAGTCACGCCAACTAGCTGAAAAAGTCATACGTAACCTTAACTTAGTTAATCATCCGGAATTTAATCCTGAGCCAGGATTTATAAAGTCAAAGATTACAGAAATCAAAGAAGACCTTGGTGTTAATCAGTTTATCCAAGATCAGCTTAACACTCCAACAGTAGAGCTGACTGCACAAGAAGAATCAGCTCAGCATTTTCAAATTGTGACTGACTCCTTTCTTAAGAAACTATCAATTTCCCCTGTTCGTAAAACACAGTTAGTTAAAATCAGTTTTGAAGCGAATAATCGTTTACTTGCAGCAACCGTCGCGAACGCTGTCGGTGAAGCTTACATTGATAACAATTTGGAAGCGCGTCTTCAACTTACAGCGAAGGCATCTGAATGGCTGACTGGACAGCTGAGCGGTTTGCGTCAGACGCTTAAAGCTTCAGAGCGCCGTTTACAGGAATACCGAGATTCACAAGGCATCGTCGGTCAGGATGGAGGTCTTGATATTGCCAATACAGAACTTGAACTGGTGTCAGATAAATTAGTTGATGCTCGTCGTGATCGGCTGGCCCTTGAAAGTGTTTATCGCCAAATTCGAGCTATCAGTAAAAATAATCCGGCTGACTTCGAGCGCATTCCCACTGTACTGCAACACAAAGTGGTACAAAATCTCAAAGCGTCTGTTCTTGTTGTTGAACTGAAGAAGTCAGAACTTGCAGAACGATATGGCGCGAAACATCCTAAGATGCAAGCTGCGCAATCAGAATTGAATAACGCCCGCCGAAGCTTAAACAGTCAGATTTTAGCTGTAGTGAACAGTATTGAAAACGAATACCGAGCGGCACTTGCCAGTGAAGGCTCTCTTAAGTCTGCCGTCAACCAGACTAAATCTGAACTTAAGTCTATCAACCGCAAAGAATACGGCCTTAAAGAGCTTGAACAGGAAGTTGATGCAAACCGCCAACTTTACGATACTTTTTTTGGTCGCCTAAATGAGACAAATGCTACCGGCGACTTACACAGCGCTAATGCACGTATTGCCGATCCTGCAATTCCTCCTCGACTACCAGCCAAACCTAAGAAGAAGCTGATCGTTGTGGCGGCCTTTGCTGCCAGTATCATGCTGGGCGTTATGGTTGCTCTCTTATTACAGGCACTGAACAACACCATAATGTCGGCGAAAGACGTAGAAGAAAAGCTACACGCTACTCTGTTAGGTTTATTGCCGTTGCTACCTAAACGCCGTAAGCATGACCACCCAAGCTACACACAATATATCCAGGAACCTCAATCAGCATACTCTGAAGCCGTCCGTACTATTCGTACAGGCGTTGTCCTTTCTGCTTTAGACAATCCGCATAAAACATTATGTGTGACTTCATCGATACCCGGTGAAGGTAAAACCTCAATGTCATTAAGCCTTGCTTACTCATTAGGTCAAATGGAAAAGACATTACTGATTGATGCCGATATGCGTCGACCTTCTATTGCGAAAGCAATGGGGATTGCTACAAGTGCAGCAGGTCTTTCTAACCTGGTAGCTGGCACTGCCGATGTTGAAGAATGTATTCACAGCATTGAAAATGCCAATATCGATATACTGACTGCCGGTATTATTCCGCCAAACCCACTGGAGCTGCTGTCTTCTAAGAAGTTTGCCAAAGTGATTGAAGACTTGGAAACTCGCTACGACCGTATCGTAATTGATACCGCCCCTACTCAGGCAGTAAGCGATGCTCTGATGATTGGTAAAATCGTTGGCGCAATGATCTACACAGTTAAAGCGGATTCTACGAACCAGCAATTAGCTAAGAATGGTCTTAAGCGTCTGAAGGAAGCAAATGCTCCTGTTATTGGTGTAGTGCTGAACCAATTGGATGTTAAGAAAGCTGAGAAGTACGGTTATGACTATTCTGGCTATTACGATAGCTACGGTTATACCGGCGGCAAATAATCTGGCTTGTTGAAGCTGAAATAAAGCAAGGTAAGTTATGATTGACCTGCATTGTCATTTACTCCCGGGCATCGACGATGGCGCGGCTAACCTGGAAGAAGCAGTTGAGCTGGCAGCCATGGCTGCCGCTGACGGCATTACTCATGCCGTTGCAACGCCGCATATTCATCCGGGCCGTTATGACAATAACATCGGCAGTATCACTCCCGCTTACCAGGCTTTAAAAACAGCCATCGCTGAACGAGGAATTCCCCTTGAGTTAGGCATGGCTGCTGAAGTACGGATTTCAGTTGAAATGCTGGGTATGGTTCCTACCGGCCAGATTCCTTTTCTGGGTGAATGGGACGGACGCAAAGTTCTGTTACTGGAACTGCCTCACAGCCACATTCCGCCTGGTTGCGATAAACTGGTTGACTGGTTGTTAGCTAAAGACATTCTGCCGATGATTGCTCACCCTGAGCGTAATAAAGACATTATGCATAAGCTGGAAAAGATAGAGCCATTTGTAAGCCGTGGCTGCCTGTTCCAGCTAACTTCAATGTCTGTCGCCGGCAAATTTGGTGATGTTGCCCATGAGCGGGCACTGGAAATTCTTCAACGTGGCTGGGCCACTATTATTGCAACGGACGCCCATAATACGAATCGCCGCCCTCCTGTACTTTCTGAAGGTATGCACGCTGCTGCGGAAGTAATTGGTGAATCTGCTGCGCATCAGCTTGTTTATGAGAATCCAGCCAAATTGATTGGTCTTCATTAAGCTGCTAACAGCTAATACATAAGCCGAACATATCTCCCGAACTTAATAGTCGAATATTACTGTTAACTATGACCACTGAATCTTCCCGTTCGAACAAAAGCTCCCGCCGCAGAAAGCCAGGCCCTTTGGGTAAATCTCTGGCCGTTGCCGGTATTCTGCTACTGACAGTAATGGCATATTTCAGCGTTCGCTGGATGATGGCAGACATAAACAGTTACCCAGCCCGCAATGCGCTTATCAACCTGCAAGAGCTGGATGCAGACGCTCCTATTCCCGTTGAGAAACTGGAACGTGCTCAAAAGGCTATCGACAGAGCAATTGAATGGCGTGCTGACCATGGTGATTACTACGACATTAAAGCAGGTTTAAGTTATAGCCAGGCATTACATGCACAACAGGAAAAGCGCTTCCGCGATTACGGCAAGCTAATGAACCAGAGCCTCGACTTATATCGTCAGGCCAGCCAGTTACGACCGCACTGGCCTTACAGCTGGGCCGGTCTTGCTTTGGCTAAAGCCAAGCTGAGCCAGATGGATGAAGAGTTGAACCAAGCCATTGATAACTCTGTGCTTTACGGCCCCTGGGAAAACACTGTTAACATCAGTATTTCTGAAGCTGGATTAATCAGCTGGCAATATCTTCCAGAAGCTCAACAGCAAGCTGTACTGGCCAATATAGACAGAGGCCTGAAACGCAACTTCAAAGAGATCCGGAATATTGCGGCGCAGCTGAATCAAACTGTATTATTATGCGAGCAGCTGCAAGAATCTAAAGAGAAAGCTAAGCTCTGTAAAAGCTAAGCTCTGCAAAAACTAAGCTCTGCAAAAAAGCCAAGCCAAAACAGAGGAGCCTCACCTCCTCTGTTTGATAAGAGCCCTCAGCTAACAAGAGCATTCAGCTAACAAAAGCCCTTCAGCTAACAAGAGCCATCAGCCGTTAAACAGCACAGACCGCATAGAGAAAGATCCCGCTTCAAACCCTTCCGCAAAGTATTCAGCTTTTTCATCTTCATAAGCACTGGCAGCCACATACAGCAATGGCAGGTAATGCTCCGGTGTTGGCACCGACATTTGCGCAGCTCGACCGTACTGAAGGTAATCCGCCAACGCTGCGTATTCATGGTTGTTAATGCGCTCAACTATTTTCGCGTCGAAATACCTCGCCCAGTCATGTACCAGATGCGTTCTGCCAGTACGGTAGTCCTGCTGCCAGCTACGCATGTTATGGGTAATGTTGCCTGAACCAATGATCATTACGCCCTGCTCACGTAACTGCCGTAGCTCCTGCCCCAGTAAAAAATGATCTGCTGAATGTATATTGCGTGACAGACTCAACTGAAATACCGGTACATCCGCTTTTGGGAATAAGCGCATAAGTACACACCAGGCACCATGATCCAGACCGCGGCTATTATCAGCCAAAATACGCTGCGAAAAATCTGCTTTCCACAAACCTTTAGCAATTTCCGGCGCGCCCGGAGCCGGATAATTCTGCTGATACATTTCATCCGGAAAACCATAGAAGTCGTAAATCATTGCAGGCTTATCAGCCAGCGAAACTTCTACCCCCGGAGTTTCCCAATGCGCAGATACCATGAGGATTGCCCGTGGCTTTACGTCTGGCTGGCTAAAACGTTCACCCAGCGCATCCCAGTCACGCGTAAAAGTATTATCTTGCAGTATATTCATCGGATCACCATGACCGATGAACAAGGCTGGTGCTTTCTTCCCGTATGCAGCGCTATCACCACGGTCTTTGCTACTCTCCGAAGCAGGTGTATTCCCTTCCGCCCCCTGAGACTTTGATGCAGCCTTAACAGGTAACGCTGCCAGCGCAGCCCAAAGGCCGGCCAGACTGGTAAAATGACGGCGTGTTACAGGCATCAGATACTTCCTTCAATTGGTTTTACATCCGCGAGGCAACCAATCTACCTGCCGGATACGAATCCATCTAATGCATATATATTATTTCCATCATGCACAATTAATATAAAAATCTAATTATTCTTGGCAAAACCGATAAATAATCAGCATGAGTCCGTGCCTGGCGTTTACATTACCCCGGGGCGTCGATACCATATTTGTTAATACATTAATTACTTTTAAAGCGATGACAGAATGCGAAAGTTTGAAGACTCATTACCCCTTCAACTTCTCCGGGCCAGAGAAGCTACTATGCTGTTTTTCCGCCCGCTGCTGCACGACAATTCTCTGACTGAACAGCAATGGCGAATTCTGCGAGCGCTTTACAACTATAAAGAATTAGAGTCTAAAGAACTGGCGAATCGCTGCTGTATTTTAAGCCCCAGCCTGACTGGCATCTTAAAACGCCTTGCGCAACAAGGTTACATTCAGCGCCGTAAATGTAATGAAGACCAGCGCCGTGCGCTCATCAGCCTGACAGATAAAGCATACGATCTGTTCGAGCGGCTTAGCCCTGAAGTTGAAGCACGCTATGCTGCCTTCATTGACCGTTACAGCGAAGAAAAGCTTGAAGAGTTGATGTTCATGCTCAAAGAGCTTTCTGAGCTTGAACCCTGATAGATTAGCCCTTTCATTACCTTATATTTCTTCAGCGCAGCCATATTAATCCGGCGCTGAAGCTCTTTCCTTCTGCGCTGGCGTTGCCGGTCTGCTCATACTCCTTTACTCATACTCCTTTACTCATACTCCTTTACTTAAATTCATTACTTACGCTTTCTTTTACTAGCTTGCTTGAACCAGCTTGCTTGAACCAGCTTGCTTGCACCTGGCTACTTACACCATTTGATCTTCATCTCTTAGCCGCTTTATTACCGTAGTACTTTTGCTTTTACTTGCTGTACTTTTCATTTAAAAGCTAATTCAGATCAATTTTGAGCATATTCTTCACAGAAAATTAGTTAACATATTAACTTAATCGCTATATACTGATTTTAACTTGTCAGACATTGACGCTACTTTTAAAAGAATAAACACAAATTTGAGAGGTCTCCGATGGGCAAAATTGTACTCGCGGCAAAAATCACCCACGTTCCAACCATGCTACTTTCAGAACGCCCGGGGAAGCTTGAAGGCTGCCGCCAGCAAGCCATTGACGGACATAAAGAGATTGCCCGCCGTGCCCGTGAAGCAGGTGCCGATACAGTCGTTGTTATCGATACACACTGGTTGGTTAATGCCGGTTACCACGTTAATTCAGGCGAGCATTTTAAGGGCTGTTTCACCAGTCATGAGTTCCCTCACTTCATCCAGAATATGGAATACGAGTATAAGGGTAATCCGGAACTTGGCGACCTGATCGCCGAAAAAGCCACCGAAAAAGGTGCTTTTACCCTCTCTCATCAGGTAGAAACACTGAATCTGGAATACGGCACTCTTGTTCCAATGCGCTATATGAACCCTGAAGCGGATCTTAAAGTAGTGTCTGTTGCCGGTTGGTGTACCGTGCACAGTCTGGAAACTTCTAAGCTGCTGGGCGAAGCCATCCGTGAAGCAATTGAAGCCAGCGACAGCAATGTCATGCTGTTGGCGTCTGGTTCTTTATCTCACCGCATCTGGGATAACGACGATTACGAAGCCAATAACGGTACTTTCACTATCTCCAAAGAATTTAACCGCCAGGTGGATCTGCGGGTACTGGACTTATGGCAACAGGGCGATACCAGCACCTTCCTGAAAATGCTGCCTGATTACGCCCAGTTGTGTTCCGGTGAAGGCGGTATGCACGATACTGCTATGCTGTTTGGAGCGCTGGGATGGGATGAATATAAGGGCAAAGGCGAAATCATCGGTGAGTACTTCCCAAGCTCTGGTACTGGCCAGGTGAACGTTGTTTTCAGTCTGTAAGCTTAGTTTGTAAGCTAAGCCTGTAAGCACACTCCAAAATCTTATAAATACTCAATGGCCGGCCAGAAATACTGCCCGGCCATTTTTATTGGAATCTACTTTTATGCTGATACAGGAAACATCTCTTAACTGGCAAAGTGCTCAGCAAATCTGTCAGGCAAGCTGTGAATACGCTACAGCACAGAGCCTACGCATTTGCGTCTGGGTGCTGGATCGTCATGGAAACCCGCTGGCCATGCAGCGTATCAATCATGCTCCGTTACCATCAACAGACATCGCCCGTGATAAAGCCCATACAGCCGTTAGTTTTGGATTTGGAACTCACCTCTGGCAGCAGCGCCTGGCAGACAAACCACACTTACTTTCAGGCCTTACGACGCGTCCCGATATGGTGCTGTTCGGCGGTGGTCTACCAATTAAGCATAACGGACAGCTAATCGGTGCAATTGGAGTATCCGGTGCCAGCGAATCCCAGGATCAGGAATGTGCAGCTGCTGGCATTGCATCGTTTCCAGAACTGCAGAGCGCATGACGAATACCTCTACACAACAGGCGCCAGCAACCCATCAATTACCGGGCATCGCCTGGTTTACTGTTATGTCGATGGTCAGCCCTGTTGCGCTGAACATTCTCATGCCTGCTCTGCCAAATATCGCGGCTGATCTGAACGTCACTACCGATGAAGTACAGCTCAGCCTCACTCTTTATCTGTTCACACTGGCATTTGGGCAGTTAATCTGTGGACCACTCGCCGACCGTTTTGGCCGAAAGCCTGTTTTGCTGACAGGTATCGCTCTGCACTTTGCCGGTTGTTTACTGGGAGCCTTTGCCAATGACTTACAAACTCTGTTGATGGCCAGGGTCCTGCAAGCTGCTGGCGGTTGCACCGGTATGGTTCTGGCGCGGACGATTATGCTGGACTGCTACAGCCGCTCTCAGGCTGCAGGAAAAATAGGCTACATTACCCTGTCGATTGCACTGGCACAGGCTATTGCTCCCACGCTTGGCGGCCAACTGAATGTATTATTTGGCTGGCAGGTACTATTCCATTTTTCATTATTACTGAGCAGTATTTCCTGGCTGATAGTACTGCTGGTTATTCCTGAAACCGCCGTCAATCTGACCACCAGTATTCGCCTGAAAACTGTCTTACTTCGCTATAAGCAGCTAATCACTAATCGAACCTATATGGGTTATAGCACGTCTGCCACGCTAATCGCCTGCGGTTTCTACCTGTTCATTGGGACAGCACCTTACATTGTGGCCAATCATTTACAGGGCACGTCTGCAGATTTTGGTAACTGGTTCTTAATTGTCGCGCTGGGGTTTATGGCGGGAAGTTTCAGTGCAGCTAAAATCTCGGCAAAGCTTGGCATTAAAACAATGATCACAATGGGAAATGGTATCTCAGTGGTTGCAGCGTTGAGTTTATTAATCGGGCTGCTAAGTGCTGAACTGAGCTATTTTCTGCTGTTTACACCCATGGCGCTTTACACTTTCGGCCGTGGGTTAAGTCAGCCGAATAACCAGTCCGCTGCCATCGCCAGTAGTGATATAGCACCGGGAGCCGCTTCAGGCTTATTAGGATTTATGCAACTCCTTACTGGCGCGCTGGTTACTCAAGCCGCGCCTGTAATTTTAGCAATGGGAACAGAATGGCTGGCACTACTTCTGATAATTTTCACTAGCACTGCCATTTTGTTAAACCGGAGGCATTAATCTGTCTTCTGAATATTTATTTGTGCCGGTTTGCTCTCAGACGAACTATTATCACGGAGCCAGGCATAACTGAGTGACAAAATGCCTAGCTCAATCAATCCCAGAAACAACCAGAAAAAAAACTCCAAAATAAACATTGGAAAAGTTTCAAAGTATTCGAACAAGGTAAATACTTGATGTGACACAAATGCAGGGAGGCCAATCAATATCGTGAGACGCCAGCCGTTATTTTTGCTCAGTTGCCATGCAGCACCCATCCCCCTCCTTACCGAACCAACTGCGATTGCCGGCAAGAGAATCATCAAACGAGAAATGATATACATCAGGGGAACATATAAAGCATTAGAAAGCAGCCAATACAAAAAACCATCATTACCGACAGCACCTGACATATCATCTAACATCGGCACAACAAACGGCATCACCGATAATGCTAAAGCCAGTGTGACTACACTGATCGTAATCCAGCCAATTAAATAGCGTGTTTCCCGAATGGTCCAACGCCAAACCGGCGTACTATTGGCTATCTCACTATCCAATAAAAAAATTCGGTGACAACTCACAATGCCCATTACTAAACAAAGTCCAAACGCCAGACCAAAGATACCTCCTAAAAGCCCGCTGAAGCCTCCTCCGCCAATCTGAGGTGAAGTAAACACCGTTGTAAATAATCCTAGAACCAAGACCGGCAGGCCATAACGAATTAAAGAGTGAAAGTGTTTGCGAGGCAGGGCTAATGCTTCAGAAAAGATCGCCAGAACTGGCAGTTTTTTTGAGTCTCGGATCGTATCCATAACGCGCTGATATCCTTTTTTGAATTCCTTATCCGACCCCTAGCTCAGTGCTGCAGTCTGCTTCAATTCCTCAAGAGACCGCTAATTAAATATAGTTATGGAACAAGATTAATCCAGCGGCACAATCAACACAGGCCTTCCGGCATTCTGCATCACCTTCGTCGCCGTTGAACCCAGAATCACGCTGCCCAAAGTTGAATGGCTGCGGGTGCCCATGACAATCACGTCAGCATCCATAGCCTCGCCCTGCTTTACAATGGCTTTCCATGGAGTGCCTTCCGCAATCACTGAGGTTACATTCAGATCTTCCGGTAACGGGCTCTCGGACGCTTCATCTGTGAGGAATTTTGTAATCCTGGTTTCGAGCTTCTGCTTAAGATCTTTCAGACTCTTCTCATACATGTCCCGCATGAGATCGTCCTTCAGTATCGACTGCAGCACCATATTGTCCTTATGGGTGGATTCCAGTACATGCAGGTAAGTAATTTCAGCGGCATGGCCGCCAGTCACACTGACAGCAACCTGTAGCGCTGGCCGTGAGCCCTGATCCATATCCGAGGCATAAAGAACTTTCTTCATTCGGTTTATCATTCATAACTCCTTGCAGGCATAACCTAAATTTTCGGCACCAGAGCACCTGTACCGCGCTAGCGGTACAGCAACTCAGGCAGAAACAGTGAAACGGAAGACACGGCGGTAATCAGCACCAAACGAATGATGTCTGCACACCAGAAAGGTGTAACGCCTTTGAATATAGTGGCGGCTTTCACGTCCCTTAATACCGCACTTAACACAAAGACATTCATACCGACTGGCGGGGTTATCAGACTGATCTCTGTTACCACCACAACTACAATGCCGAACCACACCAGATCAAAACCCATGCTCTGCACCAGCGGGAAGAAGATAGGCACTGTCAGCAACAGCATCGACAGGCTTTCGAACACCATGCCCAGCACAATATAAATCAGCAGAATGAACACAATCACCAGCATTGGCGAAAGCTCCAGGCTGTTAACCATTGCCAGCAGATCTGCAGGCAACCCTGCGCGATTGATAAAGTTCGAGAAGATAAGCGCGCCGATTAATACCGCGAATAACATGGCAGAAGTACGCGCAGTGTCCGTCAGAATCTCGAACAGGCTGCCCCAGTTAAGGCTACGGCGTAACATGGCAATCAGAAATGCACCGCCGGCACCGATACCTGCCGCTTCTGTCGGCGTGAATATACCCAGATAAATACCACCCATGACGATACTGAAGAGAATCAGCACTCCCCATACACCATTCAGGGCCTGCAGCCGCTCAGGCCAGCTAAACTTCTCACCGCAGGGGCCTGCTTCAGGATTACGCCAAACCACATAACGAACCGCGCCCAGGTACAGCAATATGCCAATCATGCCCGGGATAAAACCGGCGGCAAACAGCTCCCGAATACTGGTTTCAGTGAGCAGACCATAAATTACCAAGATCACACTGGGGGGAATCAAAATACCCAGAGTACCGCCAGCCGCAATTGAGGCTGTTGCCAGCGAATCGGCATAGCCATATTTACGCATTGGTGGCATTGCTACTTTTGCCATAGTCGCCGAAGTCGCCAGGCTGGAGCCACAAATGGCCGAGAATCCACCACAGGCAACCACAGTAGCCATTGAAAGACCGCCCTTGCGATGCCCCAGAAAGGCATAAGATGCCCGATACAGCTCCTGTGAGAGTCCTGATTTAGTTACCAGATTTCCCATCAGAATAAATAACGGAATCACTGACAGGCTATATTCCTGTGCCGTATCAATAACCCGTTTAGATGCCATGGATAATGCGCCTGTCCAGCGAAAATCCACCATATTGTCGAACGTAAGACCCTGCATAAACGCAAAGCCAAAGAAGCCTACCAGCCCCATTGCAAATGCAATCGGCACCCGGGCGATCACAATCATCGCCAGCAAAATGGCAAAGCCGGTTAATGCAATTATCATGAGTGAATACCTCATGCGCGCGCGGCGCTATATATGAACTGTTGTCTTAATCACGTCAGTTTAAAATCGTTGATTACACAGGTTAGTCACGTGGCTGAGTAATCAGACGGTAAGCACCGTAAGTGATCATCGCCGCTGCAGTAATCCAGCTCATTAACGCGATGTATTCCACCACGTAACCCACCGGGAACTGCAAATACTCAGTGACTTCACCACGCCGTATTGAGCGCAGTGCCAGTTCATAAATACGTACCGCTAAAAAATACAAAGACCCGCTGATCAGTAACACAGACAACAGACCAAGCAGCTGAATAACCCGGCTACCAAGCCAGCGATCGAGAATGTCGACTACTACATGACCACCCCGCCAGGTCACCACCGGCATTTCAGCAAACACCAGAATGGCAATGGCCATTTCCGTTAGCTCAGTTGTGCCATCTACCGCATCGGCAAAGAAATAACGGCCCACCACATCAGCGCAGGTCAGCGCCATCAGAAAAAACAGGGTTACAGCAGCAATCAGCTCCAGAGCAAAGGCCAGCCAGACAACCGGCCCCCGCTCTTCGTAATGCGCGTTCACCCAGGCAGTTAATGCCATTGGAACCACCTCACATCAGTTTGTTACTTATGCTTAGAACACACGCGCATTAGTTATAATTGCGGGCAACTTCGCGCAATTCCTGCAGAGCCGTACGGGTATCTACACCACGGTCTGAAACTGATTTGATAAAGGCATCGTCCATACCTTCTGTGAGGCTGACGAATTCCTGGGCAAAGGCATCGTCCGGCTTCACCATGATGACATTAACACCCGCTTCTTCAGCGGCTGCTAAACCATCTTTATCGCCAGCATCCCATGCACGGCCAGCCATCGCTGACAGCTTTTCACCGGACACATCGAGAATTGCCTGACGGTCTTGAGGGTCAATATCCGCAAGAAAATCCGGATTCATGAAGATGGAGAAACTGCCCATATACATGCCACCCGGCAAGGCAACTACGTTGCGGGCAACTTCTTTAAGACGCAGGCCCTTCTGGTCGATCAGTGGAATAAACACACCATCAATCACGCCCTGCTGCATCATTTCATACACTTTAGGCGCCGGGGCACCCACGGCAGTTACGCCCATGCGGTGACCAATCTCACCTTGTACGCCGCCACCTAAGCGAATCTTCTTACCTTTTAGCTCGGTCAGGGATTCAATCGGCTCTGCCAGTTGGATCTGACCCGGTCCGTGAGTGAACAGGCCAATGACTTCCAGGCCATCATGCTCGTTGGCTTCTGCCAGGTACTTCTGATGGATTCGCCAGTGCGCAACGGATGCCGCTTCGGCGTTTGTGCCTAAGAGTGGTTGTTCAACCATCTGAGTTAATTTAAAACGGCCCGGTACATAACCGTGGTAACTGAAAGACGCATCTACTACACCGTCTTCCACCAGCTCGAACATGGTTTTCGGGTGACCCATACCATATTCTACGACCACTTTAACCCGGCCTTCAGTGGCGTCTTCTACCCACTTGGCCCAGGTTGGCCATACTACGGTATTTTGGGTATGGGTTGGTGGTAACCAACTGGCGACGCGCAAGGTTGTTTCAGCACTGGCAACACTAGCCAGCGCTGTTAATAATCCTGCTGTGAGAAGTTTTTTTATACTCATTATTCTTTCCTCAATGATATTTTTATAATTCAGCCAAGAAAAAACTTAATATATTAATTATCTAATTTTATGCGTCTGTCAACGAGAAGAAATACGACCATAGCCCAATCTGCTAAAGGCTCTTTTTATCGATACTTACTTCCTACTTCCTCGCTGCTTTCTCACTTATGAAAGCTTTGTTCATAAAAAGCTTGGTTCATAAATACAGCTGCAAAATCAATACACCGGTTTTATCTGGCTCCGGATCTTCACTCTGAATCCGGTACAACGTCAGCCACAGGAAATCAGCGGTCAGCTAACTTCTTATGGATATTGTTCTGTTTGTAGTTACGCTCTGCGTTAAGCTCGATCATTTCGAAACCGATACTCATATAACGTTTATCAAAAACCGGCTGTAAGCATTGGGTAAAGGTTTCAAACACCTTATCTGCCGCTGCTTTCAGTATTTGCGGCTCACGCCCTGCACCAACCTTCGCAGTCAGATGGACGAAGGTATTCTCAGGATCACCTTCACCTATACGGTAATGTTCACAACGAATCGCACGGGTACGGATACCTCCGATGGGAAAAACACCGGTTGCGATTGCCGTATTATTCAGCTGTTCAA
Source organism: Aliamphritea ceti (assembly GCF_024347215.1). Lineage (NCBI taxonomy): Bacteria > Pseudomonadati > Pseudomonadota > Gammaproteobacteria > Oceanospirillales > Oceanospirillaceae > Aliamphritea > Aliamphritea ceti. The sequence continues at coordinate 2,305,192 of NZ_AP025282.1, read as the reverse complement.
ACAACGCTGGAATGTCCAGATCGTCATCCAGGTTTGCTGAATACTCCATAATAAAATGTGGCATGACTGCCTCCTTTTGAAGCCAGCATAATGACAGGTTAAACACGACAGCCAATCCCTCGATTGGGCAGGCTGCCGTCCCCCGTCAGTATGCTGTTGCTTATGCCGGTTTCTTAACGCCCGAGTACTGGCACGTTATGTAAATCGTGAGCGATACAGACGTTCTTGGTTTCCATGTAAAAATCAAAACTCCAGTCACCACCGTCACGACCAACACCGGACATTTTCACACCACCGAAAGGTGATGGCAGGTTACGGTTATTCTCGGAGTTAACCCAAAGCATGCCCGCTTCAACCTTGTTCGCCATACGCATGGCGCGGCCAGTGTTACTGGTCCAGATATAACCGGCCAGACCATAAATGGTATCGTTGGCCAGCTCGATTGCCTGCTCTTCGGTTTCAAATTCAATGGCAGTCAGTACCGGGCCAAAGATCTCTTCCTGAGCAATGCGCATGCTGTTATCTGCATCTACAAACAGCGTAGGTGCAACATAGTTACCCGGGCCTAATTCATCCCGCAGGGAATGACCACCCACCGCGATGGTTGCGCCATCTTGCTTTGCGGTTTCGAAGTAGCTGGTAACCTTCTCGTAATGGCCGGTATGTACCAACGGGCCTACTTCAGTTTCCGGATCCAGCGAATGGCCAACTTTCAGGTTCGCTACACGCTCTTTCAACGCAGCCATGAACTTGTCTTTAATGCCACTCTGAACCAGCAAACGGCTTGAGCTGGTACAGCGCTGACCATTAAGGCTATAAATCATGAACACAACAGCATCTAGTGCCCGGTCAAAATCAGCGTCATCAAAGACAATTACCGGATTCTTGCCGCCCAGCTCCAAATGCAAACGCTTAAGTGTTGGTGCAGTCTGCGCCTGAATCAGCTTACCGGTTGCAGAGTCACCGACTAAGGCTACGGCTTTAATCGCAGGATGTTCTGTCAGCGCTTTACCGACTTCAGTACCAAAGCCATTCACCATGTTCCAGACACCTTTCGGCAAGCCTGCCGCTTCTGCACATTCCGCCAGAATAGCGCCCGTTAAAGGGCTCAGTTCTGCTGGCTTATGTACCACTGTGCAGCCTGCTGCCAGCGCCGGAGCGATTTTCCAGGTGGACAACATGAATGGCGTATTCCACGGCGTGATAACCGCTACCGGGCCAATCGGATTACGTACAGTAAAGTTAGTGTGCTGATCCTGATGCAATGACAAACCATTACGGGCTTCCGGTGCTTTATCCGCAAAGAAACGGAAGTTAGCTGCACCACGTACCGCAGCCTGACGCATGAAACGCAACGCCTGACCACAGTCAGTTGACTCAACCAGCGCGATTTCTTCAGCACGTTTTTCAACTTCGTCTGCTAGCTTATGAAGAATCTTTTTCCGCTCTGCTCCAGACATTTCTGCCCATTTAGTCGCTGCTTTGCGGGCAGCTTCACAGGCAGCATTTACATCTGCTTCAGTGCCTTTAACCACGTAACCCAGTGAAGAGTTATCAATCGGCGTAGTGTTTTCGAAAGTCTGGCCTTCGTTGCCCTGTGTCCATTCACCATTGATAAAGTGGCCCAGAGTATTGTCTTTAAACCGCGCCAGATACGCATCAGCCTTGGCGATATTTTGATTTAATGCTTCGCTCATCAGATATTCCTCTTTGCCCTTATTAGTACTTATCGCCATAGAACTGCTGTTCAGACACAATACGGGTTTCCAATGCACCCACCTTTTCGATCTCACACACAACCACGTCGCCAGGCTGCATATCTTTGAGACCTTTTGGCGTACCGGTCGCGATCATGTCACCCGGTTGCAGGGTCATAATCTTGCTTAGGTATTCGACCAGGAACGGGACATCGAAAATCATGTCTGCGGTGGTGCCTTCCTGTGTCAGCTCACCGTTAACATGGGTGGTCAGTTTCAGATCACTGATATCACCCACATCATCTTTATCAATCAGCCACGGGCCGATAGGACATAAAGAGTCACGGCTCTTAACCCGCAGATTAGGACGGTAGTAGTTTTCCAGATAGTCACGGATCGCAAAGTCGTTACACACGGTGTAACCGGCGATGTAATCCATCGCATCTTCACGGGAAATGTTCTTACCTTCTTTACCGATAACCGCTACCAGTTCACACTCATAGTGTTGAAACTCAATATCATCCGGACGATAAGACGGTTGTTTGTGTCCTGTAAGAGTGTTCGCGCCTTTCAGGAACACCAGCGGCTCAGTCGGCGGTGCAAACGCCAGTTCCGAAGCGTGATCTGCATAGTTCAGACCCAGCGCAAAAATAGTGCCCGGATTTTTAACTGGCGACAGCCAGCTAACTTCTGCTTCGTTAAGCTCAGTGCCATCAGCCAGTAACAGACGGTTAGCGTCGTCTACAGTGATATCCAGCTCAACACCGTTATGAAATACGCGTGCATGTTTCATCGTCTGCCCCTTAATCAGCCAGTTGGTTATTCAGTTCAGCAACGCCAGCAATTGCTGAAGTTACCCGGTCGCCTTTTTGCACTGACGTCCGTTCGCCACGGAAACCAACTGCAATTACATCGCCGGCCTGCAGCGTCATAATGCGTGATATCGTGCTAATCAGTTCCGGTACGTTTCGTTCCAGCTGTGTCATTGGCATTTCGCTCACGGTTTCGCCATTTACCTGGGTGATAACAGTCAGCCCAGCAAGATCAGTAACCTGATCCGCGGCAATCACCGCGCTGCCAAGCGGTGCGCTGCCATCCAGACACTTACCTTTAATGTCCGGACGGTAATAGCTTTGCTCCGGCAGTGAAAAGTCGTGTAACAAGGTGTAGCCGTTCACATAAGTCAGGGCTTCTTCAACGCTGACGCGGCAACATTCCTGGCCAATAACAACCGCCAGACTGGCACCCACTACCATCGCAGCTTCATCGACAGGCCAGTCAATAACTGCGCCGTCTACGTTCCAGGTGTTGTGGGGTTTGAAATACAGCACCGGCTGAGTCGGTGCACTTTGGTACGGCGCTTCGCTGAATTCAGCCTGCATGGATGCCAGCTGTTCAGCATCATTTAGTGCCACACAGACAAGCTTGCCTTTAACAATTGGATTGCTATTCATAGTCTCTATACCTAATTAATAACCGCTGGACTGACCAGCTTCGCTGCTAGTGTCTGCAGCATCGGTTTTAAAGCTTTTTGCCAGCTGGCGGGCAGCATTGCCCAGCAGCAACGTATCGACGCCGATACCAACAAACTTGGCACCCTTGGCTACATAGTCATTGGCTTTCGCCGGATTGATACACAACAGACCAGCCGCTTTACCTGCAGCGTTAATGGTGGCAATGCCTTGTTCTATTGCCGCCACTACTTCCGGATGGTCCGGGTTGCCGACGTACCCCATCGAAGCTGATAAATCAGATGGCCCGATGAAAACCGCATCAACACCTTCTACCGCTGCAATTTCTGCCAGGTTATCCATCGCTGTTGCGGTTTCTGCCTGTACGATCAGACAGATCTCATCGTTAGCTTTATGCAGATAGCCAGGCACGTTATTCCACTTAGCCGCACGGGCCAGTGAACTGCCGAGGCCACGAATGCCCTGTGGCGGATACTTCACCGCCTGGACCAGTTCACGGGCCTGTTCAGCACTGTCACACATAGGAATAAGTAGCGTCTGCGCACCGATATCCAGCAAACGCTTCAGTAACGCAGTGCGGCCTTCTTCAGGACGCACAATCGCTGACACCTGATACGGCGCTATCGCCTGTAAGTGACGCATGGTGCTGTCCAGTTCAAACGGAGCATGTTCACCATCGATAAGCAGCCAGTCGAAACCAGCGCCAGCAACAATTTCCGCACAGCTTGAATCCGGCAGGCCCAGCCATAAGCCCCATAGAGGCTGATCACCCTTAAGGCCCTGCTTAAATGTATTTACTGGTAAGTCAGTGCTGTAGTTTTCTTTTAAACCAGAAGATGCAGTTGAATCAGAACCAGCAGTTGAGTTAAGAATGGACATCAGCCTTACCTCAAACGAACTTCACAGAAATACCGCCCAGTGGGCCGTAATCTGCATGTACTGTGTCGCCCGCTTTTACGGGAACAGGGCGGGTAAATGATCCAGACAGAACCACCTGACCAGGCTCCAGTGCAACGCCGTGAGGCGCGAACCGCTTACATACCCAGCAAATACCGTTAGCCGGATGGCCCAATACGCCTGCTGCAATACCGGTTTCTTCAATCTGACCGTTGAGATACAGCAGAGAACCTGCCCAGCGCAGATCAATTTCCATCGGTTTGATCGGACGACCACCCAGAATAATGCCGGCATTCGCTGCGTTATCAGAAATAGTATCCAGCACTTTGCGGGTATAACCGGTTTCAGGGTCTGTACGGTGACAACGGGCAGCAATCAACTCCAGAGCAGGCACTACATAATCTGTGGCGTTCAGCACGTCGAACATGGTGATGTTGTCGCCTTCAAGGCGATCTTTCAGTACGAAAGCCAGTTCGACTTCGATGCGTGGATCGAGAAAGTCATCAACCTTGATTTCAGCGCCGTCGGCAAAGAACATATCGTCCAACAGGACACCGTAATCTGGCTGATCAATGTTGACCGCCATCTGCATTGCACGTGAGGTCAGGCCGATTTTATAACCTTTAACACTGGCACCTTCTTCAATCTTACGGTCAACCCAAGTTTTCTGAATCTTGTAAGCGTCATCCATATCCATCCCCGGATAATCCAGGGTTAACGCAGGAATTTGCTGCCGTTCATTTTCTGCCTTATACAGGCGTGCAGCTGCGTCGCTGATCTGTTCCGGAGTTAACATTCCAGTGCCCTTCTCTTTGATGTGTTTGGTTTACGGGTTACCTGCCAGCTAATGCCTGTCCAGCTAACACCCTGTTACCTGACAAAAACACAAATCAGATAACATCTTAACTATCTATCAATAAATATACTTAATATGTTAATTAATATCTAGTGGTTAATATATTAAGTATTTATATAGAACTACTCTGTAGCAGAGATGAAGTTATACAAGATAGAGAAATAGCCAGGCAGGTACAGCCTGGCTGTTGAAGCAACGCGGATAATTCCGCGCTGATCGACTAAGCAGTCAGCGGTTTATTAGCCGGATATTTACACACCGGCTATTTCTTAACCGCCTGTTTATAATCCGCCCATGCAGATGTACTTAGTTTCCAGGTAGTCATCCAGTCCGTACTTAGAACCTTCACGGCCCTGGCCGGATTCCTTAACGCCACCAAACGGGATTACTTCAGAACTGATCGCTGTCTCATTAACACCGACCATACCGTACTCGATACCTTCAGATACCCGCCATACACGGCCCAGATTCTGAGTATATACGTAAGCAGCCAAACCAAATTCAGTATCATTGGCCATCGAGATCGCTTCTTCTTCGGTGCTGAACTTAAATACCGGCGCAACCGGCCCAAAGATCTCTTCACGGAAGACACGCATATCTGAATTAACGCCAGTCAGAATAGTTGGCTCATAGAAATTACCACCCAGATCTGAAGGCTTACCGCCCGTCACAACAGTTGCGCCTTCTGCGACTGCATTCTCAACTTTGGCATGGATATCTGTCAGCGCTTTACCCGTAATAACCGGACCGTGAGTAGTATTTTTATCGAAGCCTTCTCCTAACTGGAATTGGTTAACAGCCGTGGCAAACTTCTCAACGAATGCATCATAGATACCTTCCTGAACTAACAGACGGTTGGCACAGATACAGGTCTGGCCAGAGTTGCGGTATTTCGAAACCAGCGCACCTTCAATTGCTGCGTCTAAATCAGCATCATCAAAGATAATTACTGGCGCGTTTCCACCCAGTTCCATAGAGGTACGCTTCACTGTCTCAGCGCACTGCTTCATCAGTAACTTCCCAACTGGAGTTGAACCTGTGAATGTCACCTTCTTCACCAGCGGATTAGATGTCATCTCACCGCCAACAGCCCGTGCATCAGCGCTGGGCAGCACCGAAAACAGGCCATCTGGCACACCGGCACGCTTCGCCAGCTCAGCCAGCGCAAGCGCTGACAATGGTGTTTCTGCTGCAGGCTTAAGTACAATAGCGCAGCCAACAGCCAGAGCCGGCGCGACCTTACGGGCAATCATCGCATTCGGAAAATTCCACGGTGTAATCGCAGCAACAACACCGACGGGCTGCTTGATTACAATGCCGCGACGGTTAGTTTGTGGCGTAGGGATAACATCGCCATATACGCGCTTACCTTCTTCAGCAAACCACTTCAGATAAGAAGCACCATAAGCCACCTCACCCACTGATTCGAATAGCGGCTTACCCTGCTCAAGGGTCATCAGTGTTGCCAGATCCTGTTGGTTTTGCAGAATAAGCGCATGCCACTGCTCCAGAACAGCTGAACGCTGTGCAGCCGGCAACGCTTTCCAGCTTTGCATAGCTACCTGTGCTGCATCTATTGCACGGCGCGTCTCTGCCTGGCCAACACTGGCAACAACAGCTACTTGTTCGCCGTTAGCCGGATTAGATACTGCAAAACTGTTACCTTCATCGCCATCTACCCATTCACCGTTGATGAATGCCTGGGTCTTCAGCAAACTGCTGTCCTGTAATTCTAATTTCATAACTTACCCGTATTAACTGAAGCATTGTCTAAGCACTTAAACACTCACAACAATGATTTATTGTTCGTCCACTATGGAGCCGTTTAACACTTATTTCAGATTACTCTAATTAAAATTAGTTAACAAGTTAACTAATTTTATAATATTCACTACAAAGGCGTATCTGTGTTTATCTATACTTATTATCTGTACTTGCTGAAATCGCTTAGTTACCACAATCAGTCAGACAGGATTAACCAACCGCAGAACCCACATCAAGTATCCAGATCATCAGATTAATACTGACGAAAGCCAGCAAGGTCGCTGGCAGCAATACAGCTGAACATAATTCGTCCATGCCATAACGCATGCCAAACACCGCATATATGCTAAACATAGGCATACAGGCCAGCACCAGCGCCACAGACTGAAACAATGCTGGCATTGGCGGCATCAGTAATATCATCAGCACAATGCATAACGGGTGCAGAATCAGCTTACCCAGCACAATCACCGATATATCTGTCAGCATACCTCTTGGTTTTAGCCCCACCAGCATGCCACCAATTGTAAACAGTGCTAAACCACCTACAGTTACAGCCAGCATATCGATGGCCTTATTCACGAATGCCGGTGGCTGTAAGCCGGTTAAAGCACTCACTAAACCTACTCCGATAGACATCACGACAGGATTTTTCAGTAACTGTGGTAAAGCGGCGCCCAGTGAGCGTAAGAAGCCTTCATTACGCTGTTGTCCGGTATCTGCAAGTGCCAGTGCTAAAGGTAAAATGAAGAAGTTTTCGACAATCAGAGTCAGCGCGAATGGCACTAGTGCGGCTTCACCAAACAACTGCATAATAATCGGGAAGCCGATCATCAGGCTGTTTGACAAACTGCCACCCAGACCAAACATGGCGCACTCAGTCAAGGATTTATTACGCAACCGTGCAATCACAAACAGCACTGCAAAAGACAGCAACGACCCAAGACCAAAAATAAGCAGATAATCAAAATGCAGAATATCCTGAAATGACCGTGAACTCAGCGCTTTAAACATTGCGGCTGGCAAACCAAAATTGATGACAAACCAGGCAAATGTACGAATCGCATCCCGACTCAAATACCCCAGACGCACGACCAAAAAACCCAAGCCAATTAATAAAAAAATTGGACTGGTCAGAGACAGTATGTACGTAAAACCCTGCATATCAGTTACTTCCAAACACTTACTGCACGCATTAAACCCGCTGACTCTCTCGAGCCGCGGGTGCTTATTTTTCAAATATAAGGCTGACCGTTTATACCATCGTTGGATCCGGCTCCATGCCCATCAGTGATCGACCCAGAATCTGCTTACATACGTCGTAGTCTGTATAGGCATGCGCTGCTGTCATGTGTGAATCACGGAATAAACGCTGCGCTTCGTTATCGCTAAACCAGCAACTGCCGCCCGCCGCTTCGAACAAACGGTCTACCGCTTCAATACACATTTTCACAGCATATGCCTGATTGGTCCGCCAGAAAGCCAGCTGCTCATCCGTTGGATAACGTTGCTGCTCACTCATTGCTTTGTGCTCGTCCCAGGTTTTCTCCATGAACGCACGGGCAGCTGCAACCTGATGAGTAGATTCTGCAAGTCGCATTAACGCCGGCGTTGCGTGGCCAACTTTAGCCCCGGTATAAGCGCGTACCCGGTTCTTAGTAATATTGCGGTAAACCTCCAGCATACGCTCTGCAATACCTAAACCAATTGCCGCAAAGCCACAGGCAAAGTACGGACGGTATGGCGCGTAGAAAATCTTGCTGTCCGGATACAGACCAAAACCGGCAGACTTACCTGTCATCATGTCTTTAGCCGCTTCAATTCGATGCTCAGGAATAAAAGTATCTGGCTTGATCTTCAGTGTTTTCGTACCGCTTGAGCGCATACCCGCTGCATACCAGTCATCTTCGATCTCATAATCATCACGTGACACCACACCAAAGCTATAAATCTTCTCGCCGTTCTCACCATTGCGAAGAAAACCCAGAATGGCCCATTCAGCATGATCACAACCGGAGCTCCACTTCATATCACCGTTAAACAACACACCGCCTTCGGTTTCTTCAACTTTACCGAAAGGCGCAATACTGCTGCTCGCAGTTGCGTCCGGATCTTCAGCCCAAAACTCATCCTGTGCCTGCTTAGAAAACATCGCCATCTGGTGGCTATGCGTTGCCAGTAAGCTACCCGCCCAGGCGGTACCACCACAGGCACCCGCAATTGCTACAATACAGTCGGTCAGTTCTGGTAAAGAAATTTCCAGCCCGCCGTAAGCCTTAGGTTGCAAAGCCCGGTGAAACTTCACTGACTTTAACAAGCGGATATTTTCTTCAGGGACGGTTCGGTCCTGCTCAGCCTGGGCTGCATTTTCCGCGATCCGCGGCAGAATTTCCTGAAGTTTATCGAGTAATGGATTAGGCCTGTGCATCATCTTGCTACCTTCACTGTGATTCTTGTTTTAAGCAGCGACTGTACGAACAGTAACTGCGGGATGATTACAGTGTGCAGCGATCAGTTATTCAGGAGAATGGATCTTTCAGCGGCTTTGTTGTACTTTTGAAAAGCCAAATAAGTTAACATATTAACTAATAATTTTAACCTAATCCTGTTAAATATCTATATTTCATATAGTTACACAGTCACATAGCAATTATTAAAACTCAGTCTAGAATCTAAATTGCACAAACAGACATATGCGACAGATATCCTTATGAGCCCTCAGAGCACAACCTTACAGACCCGCCAACAGGATGAAATACCTAATATTCATATTGGTCAGGTTTATGATCAGCGCTATATAGAAGCGGATATTCACTATGAAAGCCTGGAGAATCTGGCTGACTTTTTTGGCCGCAATATGCCCGTGCATTATCACGACCGGTTTTACCAGCTCCATGTAATTCTCAGTGGCACCGTCAGAGTACATTTGGATGAAGTCAGCTACAGTGCACAAGCACCTATGTTCTTTCTCACCCCTCCAACCGTCCCCCATGCGTTCGTCACCGATGATCAGGCTACAGGTCATGTGGTAACAGTACGGCAACAACTCATCTGGGAATTACTCGGTGATATAGATCAGCCTAACAGTCAGAGTTTTATGAGCCAGCCCCTATGCGTAGAACTGAATACAACATCACACGGCCAGCCCGCCGCGAACCGCATGCTGCAATTACTTAATATGATGTCTGCTGAGAATAACCCGGAAAGCCTGCAACATAACCGGGCACAACAGGCACTGTTACAGTTAGTGCTCATTGATATTTCCAGACTCGCAGATCAGGGCCGCCCACAGCAAAATACCCAAAAGGAAGATGTACGCGTGTTTCACCGTTTCAACGAATTAATCGAAACACATTTCCGTGAGCACCTGACCCTGGGACATTACGCTAATCAGATCGGTGTGACCGAAGCACGACTGAATAATATCTGTCGCCGTTTAGCCGGTCAGCCATCAAAACGTCTGATTATGGACCGACTGGTACAGGAAGCCCGCCGACTGCTGACATATTCAACTGCGCCGGTCACAGAAATAGGTTATCACCTGGGTTTTAAAGACCCTGCATATTTTGCGCGCTTCTTTCGTAGAAATGCAGGTGTCACTGCCAGTGAATACAGAGACAGCAAGAAAAACACCTAATATCAGCCAGATATCTGCATAGCTTTAGGCACTTTTTTCAGCCCGTCCTATGTACGACCACACGAAAAGTACCAATGAAGCAGTGAAAAATATATTCATACTGGCCATGACAGGCCTATAATTTTCTCAAGCGATGCGTATTCTGGTACCTAACATTGCTGTTCTGGTTAAGCGATAAACTTTAACAGCGTCATCAGACCGCCCTACTAACTACAATAATGAGTAATCTCTATGTCTGCTTCAGGTTTCGATGCAAAAGACTTCCGCCGTGCACTGGGCCAGTTCCCTACCGGCGTTACCGTCATTACCACACTGGATGAGTCCGGCAACCCGGTTGGCGTTACCGCCAGCAGCTTTAATTCTGTATCTATTGAGCCAGCACTGGTGCTATGGAGTATCGACAAAGGCGCCAACAGCCTGAGCGCATTTGAAAACGCTAAGCACTTCGCTGTAAACGTACTCAGCCGTGAACAGGTTAGCACTTCTAACAACTTTGCCAGCCGTGGCGAAGACAAATTCGCTAATGCTGATTATCACACAGGCATTGGTGGCGTGCCTCTGCTTGATGATTACGCGGCACAGTTTGAATGCAGCACCTGGGCCGTATACGAAGGTGGTGACCACCTGATTCTGGTCGGTGAAGTTAAAGACTATCGTCACCACAGTGAAACCGAACCACTGGTTTTTGCCCGTGGCAGCTATGCGGTTTCAGCACAGCACCCTGAAATGATGCAAAACCAGGCAGAGACAGTTACCGCGCCTGAAAACGATTTTGTTGGTGACTACCTGCTGTACCTTGTTCGGGAAACATACCAGCGCTTCAGCGCGCAGCTGTATCCAAAACTGAATCAGGAATGCCAGGTAACACCAGAAGAATGGCGTATTCTGGCGCGTATGGTAAATCAACCTGAAGTAGCCATTGATCAGTTAACTGATCTGGTTATGCAGCCGGAAGTCACTCTGCGACAAACAGCAGACTGGATGACCGAAAAAGGCCTTATTCAATACAAAGATAAAGACACGCTTAAAGCCACCGAAACCGGCGCAGATATGGCCCGCCGTTTACAGAAACTGGCGCTGGACGAAGAAGCTGAGCTGCTCAGTAACCTTTCTGCTGAACAAACCGCCACTTTAAAAAGCAACCTGAAAAAGCTTATCGATAAATTGTAACCTCCTATAAAGCATGGCCTCTCCCTCTGCTCTCTCGCAGAGGGAATATTCTCTTCTTATCTCTAAATCCACTTGGCTTTTACATAAAAACTTAATATGTTAATTATAATTATTTAAATCCTGAGTAATACCTATGTCAGCTAGCAGCCTCTTACCTCATCAGTTTCAACATCAGAGCTTGTCGCTGATAAACAGTCTGCTGCCGGTTAGCAATGCAGTATTCTTTTTGGTGGAGCCCGGAATGCAGCACCGCGGTGCAGTAATCTTTAACGGTGCTCAGGATATGGAGAAGCAATACACTCAGGAATACAACGCAATGGATCCACTCAGCCCGGATCGCTTTCGTGATAAAGACACCCGGGTTGCTACGCTGGACTCTCAAATTGCCCCACACCTGCTAAAGCAGAGTCGTTATTATCAGGAATTCATGCTGCCCCACGAACACCGTTTTGTTGCGGATATGTTCTTCCGTAATCAGGGTGATATTGTCGCCATACTCAGCGTACTAAGAGCCGAATCGCTGGGCAATTTTAGCGATACAGAACTTGAGTTGCTTAACAACATCCAGCCCTTCATGGAATACAGTCTCAATACGGTTTACCTGCCCCGCCGCCATCAGGAGCGACAAAGTTTTGAACAGCAATACCAACTCACTGAGCGGGAACTCGATGTGCTCGAACTGCTGATCAGCGGTGCCAACAATAAACAAATAGCCGCTGAACTAAACCTGGGCCTGGCGACAATCAAAACCCACTTACATCACATCTTTCAGAAGACCGACGTCCAGTCCCGTGCAGAGCTGGTGAGCCGAAGCCTACAACTATTACAAACCAGCTAATTCCATTTACCCGACCGCGGCTAAAAATCCATCTCAACCTTCTGATGGATGCTGTAAATACACGATAAACAGGATACTCAAATGCTGATTCAACAGCTTTTCGGTATCTGTCATGCAAAACACACCTCAATCTCTGCTGGCGCGCAGAATTAAAGTTCTCGGCCCACACACACCTCTGTTTTACGAAGAGCCATTACAACTGGTGCGTGGCGAAGACGTCTGGCTATACGACCATTCAGGCAAACGTTATTTAGATGTGTACAACAACGTGCCTCATGTAGGCCACTGTAATCCGCGTGTTGTTGAGGCCATGCATCAGCAAGCCAGCACACTCAACATTCACACCCGTTACCTGCATAACAACATTGTTGATTACGTGGAGCGCCTCAGCGCTACCTTTCACGATGACCTGAGCATGGCCATGCTGACCTGTACCGGCAGCGAAGCCAATGAACTGGCATTACGGATGGCTCGCCACTGTACAGGTGGACAAGGCATCATCGTCACGGACTTCGCCTATCACGGCAACACTGAAGCGGTTGCCGAAATAGGCACCGGCTTTATGCCTGAAGCCCGCAAAACTAAACGCGTAAAAGCGTTTTCAATTCCCGATAGCTACAGAGGCATTGAAGGCGTTGCTCCGGAAAAGCTAGCCGACGCATATGCCGATCAGGTCGCACAGGCGATTGCTGAGTTTGCCGCTGAAGGCATTCCTTTTGCCGGCATGCTGGTTTGCCCGGATTTCGCCAATGAAGGCTTACTTAACGTGCCTGTCGGTTTCATGGAAAAAGCTACTGCGCTGGTACGTAACGCCGGCGGTTTACTGATCGCCGATGAAGTTCAGGCTGGCTTTGGCCGAACCGGTAAACACTGGTGGGCACATCAGTGGTTCGACATTACACCGGACATCGTTACGCTGGGTAAACCTATGGGTAATGGCCATCCATTAGCTGGCGTTATCGCCCGCCCGGCACTGATCGAAGAATTCAGCAAATCAGCGATGTACTTCAATACATTCGGCGGCACCCCGGTTTCCTGCGCTGTTGGTATGGCCGTTCTGGATACTCTGGTCGAAGATAAGCTGCTGGAAAATGCCATCAGCACCGGTGAATACGTTGTTTCCGGCTTACGGAAATTGCAGCACAAATATCCTTTGATCGGTGAAGTCCGTGACCGGGGAATGTTCTTTGCGGTTGATTTGATAACAGATCCTGCGAGCAAAACACCTGCCAGCAAACAGGCACGTCGCATTATCAACCTGATGAAACAACAAGGTGTGCTGATTAGTGCCATCGGTGTCCACGATTCAATCCTCAAGCTGCGGCCGCCAATGCCATTCCAGCCTGAGCATGCTGACCTGCTGCTACACACCCTGGACAAAGTGCTGCATCAGGTTACCGAGGAGATGAATCATGGGTGAGTTCTACCAACTCAGTCCAGACCAACAGGCAGAGCACCTCGCCCTGCTTGCCCGCCATGCATTGCAACACTGGTACATTCAACCGGAATCAATAAGCTTGATTAAATACCGCGAGAATGCCGTATTCAAAGTCACCACTGCTGACAACACATATGCACTGCGTATTCACAGACCTGGCTACCATAGCATTGCAGCATTACGTTCCGAGCTAGAGTGGATGGCCGCGCTGGACGAAGCTGGAATTGCAGTGCCAGTTGTCATTCCAACTGCAGACAAGCAACTGTTAATCAGCGATCAGATTGATGCTGTACCAGAAACCCGCTGCATTGATCTGTTTGCCTGGATTAACGGTGAACAGCTGGGCAGCGTTGAACATGGCTTAGCGCAAGACACCGACAACATTCGCAGCACTTACCGGCAGATCGGCCTGATTGCCGCTAAGCTACACAACCAATCTTCTCACTGGCCTTTACCGGATGGCTTTGAACGTCATGCTTGGGATAGCGAAGGTTTAGTCGGTGAGCAACCTTTCTGGGGGCGTTTCTGGGAGCTTCCTCTATTAACAGCTGCACAACAAAAACTGCTCATTGAAGCCCGGGATAAAGTCAGATCTGTACTTACTAAGCTGAATAAAACCCCACAGAATTACAGTCTGATTCACGCCGACTTTGTACCGGAAAACCTCATGACTGATGGCAATGATGTACGCTTGCTGGATTTCGATGATGCCGGTTTCGGCTGGCATATGTTTGAACTGGCAACTGCACTGTATTTTGTTTTGCAGGAAACCGATTATGAAACGGCTAAAACAGCGCTGATTGATGGCTACCGTCAGTTACGCTCCCTCAGCGACGCTGACCTGCAGCTACTGGACACCTTTCTGACAGCCCGTGGCTTTACCTATCTGGGCTGGATTCAGGACCGACAGGAAACAGAGACCGCTCAACAACTGGCGCCTGAACTTATCAGCCGGGCCTGCCGGCAAGCTAAAATTTATCTCTCTTAACTGGCTAAATCGGCTTTGCTGTCCCGGCTAACTTAACGAACAAACCGCAGTGCTTTACTCTGCGGTTTTTTTTCGCTACTGAGAAGCAGCTGCCAGAACACCGCCTAATCCCATAAAGCTACCGCCCACAAAGCGGCGGGTATATTTGCCACGCCGTTCGCTTTTGATAAAAGACTTTAGCCGCTTAGCAAACAGTGCAACCAGAAAATGATTGAGATAACACAGTAAAGCAAAGGTCGCCGATAAGATCAGCACTTGCGGCATTAACGCAACAGAAGTATTCAGAAAAGGTGGAAACAGAACTGCCAAAATCACCACCGCTTTAGGATTCGTCACCGCAAGTAAAAATGCTTCCATAATTAAACGGACCGCACTCTTCTGACGGCGCACAACTTCATTTGCGGAAAAAGCAGCCTTATCACGCCAGACTTTCAGCCCCAGATATATAAGGTAAGCGGCACCGGCGAGCTTAAATACAGTGAACACCACAGCAGAAGATGCCATCACTGAACCCAACCCAAAAGAAATCGCCAACCCCAGCACCATAAGACCGGCAGAATTACCAACTGCCGACACCAGTGTCGCTCGCGGACCATACTGAAGAGTGTTATTCATCGCCATTAAAATAGCCGGGCCCGGGCTCATTGCCGGTACAATACTGACAGCTACAAACAGCAGCCATAGATCCAAATCCATGTAGGAAATCTCAATAAAACAGTTTAAGAAAGCGGTGAGGACACACTGTTGAAACGGTATCTATAAAAAGACATAAAAGCTTCCGAAGTAACTTCGCATCTATTGTCCGATGTTAAATTACTGCCTGATCTGCGGCTGCTTTCAGTCGGCGCTAATGTACCAGCAATACCCTTTAGCCAAAAGCGCTTTAACCGACAAAACTTACTTATTAAGCGACAGTTTTATTGCTACCCGGAAGTTAGATTAAACAATCAAATAAGCATTCCACTATTTGGGTAACGCTTGCCAACCATCGCTACAGATTCTTACCATTAACTTTTTTGTAGCACAATTTTATAATCAACTAAGACTTCAGTCGTAAACTCTAATGAAATCAGACTATTAATACCCATTTTGCACAATTTTTGATGTTGATTTTTTTGCATCTGCACAAAGGACAATCTATGCTTTCCCGCAAGCATTAATCACAACTATTCAAGGATGAATACACCATGCTCAAAGGTAACCGTGTATCGCTTGTCGGCATTCCCGCTGACCAGATTCACCGCTTAATTGCACTTTATACTCAAAGTAAACTGCACGTCATTCCCTATGGCGAACCTGCCGATTACATAATCTACGGCAGCCAGTTACGTGACATTGACAGCATTCAGCGAGGCACTGAGCCTATTGCTGATGTTATGTCACAGGAAGACTTTCTCAATCTGCTGCTACGAACCAATGCTGCTCTCGGTGAATTTTCATCCCGTGGACGGCGAAAAGTTAGCTAGCTCCCTCTAATTGTTTCAGCCTGAATATGAAATACGTTATAGCGGGCTCTTAGTGCCCGCTATATCTTTTGTTTTGCATACCCATCAGAAAACTTTATCTCTCAATAAAAATTCATCAATAGACTTTAGTACCAGTTAGTTAGTATAAATTCAGATCAATGAGCCAGATATACAGTGATTTCAATCCAATCGCCCATCCGGCCTGCGGTAAGATTTTTATCAGGTCGTTACAGACCTCTTTTACAACAACAAAAATGATTTATTCGGAGATAACATAATGAACCAACATCAGGTTAAACCTACCCAACTCGAACCCAGCTCTGAAGACCCCGCTGAACCTGCGCCTATTACTGCAAAAACAGTCTCAGAAAAAACACCCGCTGATGAGACACGCTCTAACAAATCCAGACTAAACCTCTGGCCTGACGACCGCTGCTTCGTACTCTCACTGAACTGATCCCTTTTTTAACTGATTTGTTCTACTGAAGAGTATCCAAAATGCAAAATCATTTACGGTTGCTGGAACATTACCAGCAATACAAAAAGGCTATTCACAGCCTCATGGAATCCATGATGGCAAGTCTCAGCGGCGCACAGTTGCTGCCAGACCAGGAAAAACAGCAACAGGCAGTACGTCGCCTTAGCGAGAACTATCCCTTTATTGAACTCATGTATAGCCTGGATAACCATGGCGTCCAACTGATGGACACGGTTTTCAGTCCTCACGTCAGTTACCGTAAACGCCGCAAACCCGGCAAAGGACGCGACCGTAGCCAGCGCCCTTATATGCAAATACTTGAACATCAGCATCATGATGTCAGCGTAACTGAACCTTACCTCTCAAGCGCAACCCATCAAATGGCCATTTCCTGCGTGCAGACCATTCGTAATGATGCGGATGAGGTAACCGGCTACCTTGTACTGAACTTCAATCTGCAACGGCTCATCTCATACCTTAAAGGTGATCAGCTGCGTGAACGTTTCCATCCGGCTTTTCAGGGTGTATATGCGATTATTGGCGGCTTGCTGATCATCGTTTCACTGCTTTTACTGGGCGGCGCAGGAAAATCCCTGCTTGATGTATTACAACTTACCAGCGACGTCACTACCGGCGCCTTTGGTATCGTCATCCTGATTACCCTCGGGCTGGCAATCTTCGATCTCGGCAAAACCATTCTCGAAGAAGAAGTATTATCAAATAAAGACATTCATCATCATGATACTTCAAGGCGTACTATCACCCGTTTCATGTCAGCAATTGTCATCGCAATATCAATTGAATCCCTGCTGCTAATGTTCAAATCCTTACTGGCGGAGAACGATACGCAGGTACTGAACGCTGTATGGATGCTCATGGCAGCCGTCGCACTACTGATGGCGCTGGGGGTTTATCTTAAGCTCAGTAAAGAATGAGTCAGTACGGATAAGCTCGGCAAATAAAAGCTGAGAAAAAATCTGCCAGGCAAACAACAAACTCTGCACAGCACTTATCTATATCTACTGCGCTATACGGCGCAGTGGATATAGATCTGGCCAGTAAAATAACTGGCCAGAATTACTCCCCTATCTCACCTCTTTATGTATCCCGCTAACTTGTTTAGCCGATATTTCGACAAAATTTCCGCCAGGGTCAACCATCTGGTTGATTACTCCCTTTAGCTCTTTGCTCTTAAATAGACCTCAGGCCTGTCAGTATCCGCTGCGCAGTCCACTTATAAATACAGAAGAATAAAACAGAATAATAAAACAGAGGTTTATTTTGATGAGACTGCAAAAGGGTCATTACCTTTCATCAATGCTGTTAGCGGCAACCATCAGCGCCCCCACCCATGCAATAAACTTAATCGACGAGAATGGCGACCAGCTGAATCTGGATATCGAAACAATTATCGGTACCTTCAGCAGCGATCAGACTTACGGAAATGCTAACTCCAGCCCTAAATGGCAGGAAGCATTTGTAAAATACGGTTTTTCCGGCCATACGACATTAAGTAATGAAAGCCAGTTTTACGGCAAAATCAATGCAATCAGCACTGGCGCATGGGGCGACGGTGAAGCCTCTGGTACAACAACCGGCAACGAACGCGAAACAGAATTTGAAGAAGTATTTGCCGGCTGGCGTAACGACATGGTCGACTTCTCCATAGGTCGCCAGATCGTCACCATTGGCGATGGTTTTATTCTCAACGATGATGCCCTTAATTTTGGTAACGGCGTAGATCCTCAGCTAAACCGTGGCGGCGCTTACTGGCTGGCTGGCCGTAAAGCCTTTGATAAAACAGCGGTCCTGAAACTGGGCGGTGATGACGGTTTACGTTCCGATATTTTCTGGCTTGAATCAGACAACAAAGCACAGGGCCGTCCGGAAATGGCCGGTGTAAATGTTGAACATGTGAGCGACATCGGTACCTTTGGCGCCTTCTATCTGAAAGGCCTCGGCACTAGCCCAACCGGTATTGCTGGCGGCAATTTCGACAATTTACAACGTGACGGTCAGGAAACCATGAGTGTCCGTTACCAGGGTAACGCTGGCGTTGAAAATCTGTTCCTTTCTGCAGAGTTTGCTAATCAGGAACAGGGCAATAACACCGCTGATGCGGATGCCTGGTACGCTGAAGCCGGCTGGACTTTCGCAGACCTGCCCTGGTCACCAAGTGTTAATTACCGTTACAGCTCTTTTGATAAAGGTTACGACAGTCTGTTTACCGGCTTTAACCGTGGTTACGGTACCTGGTTTCAGGGTGAAGTATGGGCAAATTATTCAGCTGCAGGCCCGGGTAATACGGGTGTAGACGTTCATCATATCGGCGTGAAAGCCAATCCGACTGAAACCCTGACTGTTGGTGCTCTATTCTTCGATTTTGATGATACCTCCGGCAGTGCAGCCCGGTCTGATGCGCAGGAAGTAAACCTGTATGCAGAATGGGTGGTGAATGATCACCTGATCATCAGCCCGCTATTAGGTTTCTACACGCCGGATAAAGCCACCAGCGTTGTCAGCAACACCGACACAAATACCTATTTCCAGTTACTGGCCATCGTGCCCTTCTAATCCTGTAAAAAACCATAAAACGGTGGCGTCGGTTGCAGATACTGTTACCTACAGTTCCGGCCGCCACCCGGGAGAAACATTATGTCTGACGCAATTCTACTGACCATTAACGGCCAGTCAGTTGCCGGTGCAGCCGGTCAATTCGATGTTATTAATCCAGCAACAGAGCAAGCCTTTGCCCAGGCGCCACTGGCTTCTGTAGCACAGCTAGATGAAGCCGTTGTGGCAGCCAGTGAAGCTTTTAAAACCTGGCAACACAGCAGCCATGAAACGCGTCAGCAATTGATTCATCAAATTGCAGATAAAATCGAACAGCACGCCGACGAACTGGCGAAGATCATTGTTCAGGAACAGGGTAAACCGCTGTTTCTGGCAAATATGGAAATCCAGGGTGCGATGGCCTGGACACGCTATACCGCTGATCTTGAAATTCCGGTCGAGATCATCGAAGACAGCGAAAACAAACGCATCGAAAACCACCGTAAGCCATTAGGCGTGGTTGCGTCTATTACGCCTTGGAACTGGCCGCTGATGATTGCCATCTGGCATGTTATCCCGGCACTGCGTTCCGGTAATACAGTAGTCTGTAAGCCTTCAGGCCTGACGCCACTCAATACCCTGCGTTTAGTCGAGCTGATGAATGAAGTATTGCCAGCTGGCGTAGTCAATATCGTTACCGGTGAAGCTGAAATCGGCAACGCAATCAGTCGTCATCAGGATATTCAAAAAGTTGTTTTCACAGGCTCTACCGCAACCGGTCAACGTATCATGGAGAGTGCCGCCAGTAACCTGAAGCGTCTGACGCTTGAACTTGGCGGTAATGATGCGGCGATCGTATTACCTGACAGCGATATTGATGCCATAGCTGAAGGTCTGTTTCAGACGTCATTCCTGAACATGGGCCAGACCTGCGCCTGCCTGAAGCGCCTATACGTGCATGAAAGCCAGTATCAGGCTGTATGCGACAAACTGGTTGCGCTGGCTGAAGCTCAGACAATCGGTGACGGTATGTTACCCGGTACAACCTTCGGACCGGTACAGAATGCCAATCAGCTAAGAATTGTCAGCGAGCTGGTTGCAGATGCGGCGGCTAACGGCGGTAAGATTCTTTGTGGTGGTGAAGCCCTGTCCGGTAACGGCTATTTCTACCCACCAACTATTGTTGCCAACGTCAGTAACGGCACACGTCTTGTTGATGAAGAGCAGTTTGGCCCTGCCCTGCCCGTTATCGCTTACAGCAACGTGGACGATGCCGTACGTATGGCTAACGATTGCTCAGTTGGCTTAGGTGGTTCTGTGTGGAGTAAAGATCTGGATACCGCCCAAAAGATTGCAGCACAGTTAGAATGCGGCACAGTATGGATTAACGGCCATGCTGAAGTCCTGCCACACGCACCATTTGGTGGCTGTAAGCTATCTGGATTCGGTGTTGAGTTTGGCCTCGACGGTTTGCTGGAATATACCCTACCTCAAGTCATCAACATCAATAAGTAATTGTCTGGGCGCAGTATAGCTGTCGAGCCAGAGATACATCGCTCCCCTGCGTATGACCGACTACACATCACGTCTGTCGATCATACCGACAATACATCTGTAATAACGCCTGCACTGCCGCATTACAGATGTCATCACTGGTCTCCAAACCGGTAAATCTGCTACTGCCTTTTGGCGGTATTTTCAGGGCCTTCGGGCCCTTTTTTTATATGTAATCAGGACCTGTTCCAATTTTCAAACCATCTGCACATATCAACCATCCGGTTGATATTTTTTCTTGCGGCGATCCTCTCTAATAGAAATCAATGATATTCAGCGTTGCGAAGGTAAAACCATGCTGCAAACCATCAAACGAATTCTGTATGCATCTGATCTTGGTCAGGGTAGCCGGCCTGCGTTCCGCTATGCGGTTAATGAGGCAATCAGACATGACGCTGAAATTATCTTTTTACATGCGGTTGAACCTATCAGTGAACTCACCGAAGACATCATTGAAGACTACCTGCCAGAGAAACTGAGCAAAAAGCACAGCGAACAGATCATGCAAAGCCGCAAGCTGCGGATTAAAGAACGCATTGAATCATTCGTGCAGAGTGAACTGGATGCAGGTGTTGAGCTACCTAAACCGGCAACCATCAAAGTATCTATTGGTCAGCCCCACAGAATTATTCTCGAAAAAGCCAAAACAATGGCCGTCGACATGATCGTTATGGGTGACCGTGAGAGTAATAGTATTTCCCGGATTTTTCTTGGCTCAACCGCCCAGAAAGTCATTCATCAAAGTCAGGTTCCTGTCCTGATTGTTCCCCTTAAAAAAGAAAAATAACTGTTTCAGTCATTCGCGCACCCAGGATGCGCAATACCATAATAAGAAGAGGTAATTATGAAAAAAATAATAAATCTGGTTTCTACCGCTGTTGTTGTTGCAACGCCATTACTGGCGACACCTGCATTTGCTGCAGACTATCCAAACCGTCCGGTTAAGTTCGTTGTGCCATGGCCTGCCGGTGATCTTGAAGACATCCTCACCCGCATGGTTGCTGAAGACATGGCAAAGGAAACTGGCAAGCCAGCTTCTGTGGTCAATAAACCTGGCGGCGGCGGTGTTGTGGGTGCTTCCGACGTATCCCGCGCACGTGCAGATGGCCTGACCATTGGCTCTTTCGTTGCGGATATTCTGACCACACATGTACTGGCAGGTAACGCGCCATTCGACGAAGAAACCTTCGAGCCAGTCGGAATCTTTCTTGATTACCCATTCGTTATTGCTACCAAAGCAGACTCGCCATATAACACTATGGACGAACTGGCGGAATACTCAAAAAGCAACGATGTCTCTTTAGGCCACTTTGGTTATCAGGCATTGCCAACAGCAATCACCTTCAAAGCAGCTGACAAGATTGGCATCAACTTCTCTTCTGATGCGCCCTTTGACTCTAACGATTGTTCAACACTGGCAAACGGTGATGCGGACGTTATTAATACGACTACTCAGCAAATCATTGCTTGCCTGAAATCAGGTGACGTAAAACTGCTGACAGCGATCACCCGTGAGCGCCTTAGCATTGCGCCTGAAGTACCAACGCTGAACGAACAGACAGGGATTAGCCAGACAACCTGGAACGGCTTATTTGTTAAACAAGGTACGGCTCCGGAAATCAAAGCACGTATTGCTGAAATCGCAGCTAAAACAATGGCTTCTGACCGCGCTCAGGAACTGGCGAAATCAACAGGTGCAGGCGTATTCTGGATTGCCGGCACTGATGCTGAGAAGGTCGTTTCTGATGACTACGACGCCGCCCAGGATCTGCTGGACTTCATGAAGCAGTAATACTGCTGATGGCATGCGTAGCTGCTTAAGGTCAGACTCTGACTAAAAGCAGCTACGCTGTTTTCTGCCAGGCCCGATGATTCATCTGCGAAGAGCAACACGCCTATGACTTCCGCAAACCACACTGTCGACAAACTTCAGGACACTCCTTCAGATGCTCAGTTACATGCTCATGAAGACAATTCTGATACAGCTTTATCCAACTCTGCTCAAGCTCGCTCAGAACAAGCACTCCCGGATGAAGCAAACACACAAGAATCACTTTCTATGGAAGCGCTTGCTGAAGAAACTGATTCTGCGATTCAGCAACGTACCTTTGGCATTTACTGGCTGATACTGGTCGCCGCAAGTGCCTTACTGATACTGCTGCCACAGGAAGCTCAATGGGTAACCACTAAACGTGGCTGGTACACCCAACCTATGGTGGGACCTGCTATCGGCCTGAGTGTTCTGGTTATATTTACCGCTGCGCGGCTGTTTATTTCCTTCCGACTGATATGGTTACGTAGTATTGACCCCATCGACAGCCTGATGGACACCCTCAGCAATTACCGGGTGGCATTATTTTCCAGCGCCCTGTTTTTTCTTTATATCAATACGTTGTCTGTATTCGGTTTTGCACTTGCCACGTTGTTGTTCGTCTCGACATTACTCTGGCTCAGCCGTCTGCTTAACCTGTTCTGGTTTGGCTGCGCTATTGGAACAACTGCCGCGCTGATCCTGATTTTCCGGATTGGTGTCAGTGTTTGGCTACCGGATGTCTGGCTCTACGAGCTGCTGCCAGAAACATTGGCAAGCTTTGCCAATCAGTATTTATAAGATTCAGGTGCTCAGCTATGGAAACTTTACTTCTCGGTTTATCTGAAGTCAGTAACGTCAATGTGTTACTGGCCATTTTCGTTGGCGCTCTGATCGGCGTGACTATCGGTTCAATTCCAGGTTTAGAACCTGCAGGCGTCATGGCAATTCTGCTACCGCTAAGCTTTTCAATGGAACCTCTGGCAGGTGTAACACTTCTGCTAGGTGTATACGGCGGCGCCTGGTATGGAGGTGCTATTCCAGCCATTCTGATGAATACACCCGGCACACCGGTCGCCGTACTCACCACTTATGACGGCTACCCAATGGCCAAACGCGGTGAAGGTAAAAAAGCCCTTTCCATTGCCTATACCGCTTCATTCGTCGGAGGCATCATCAGTGTTATGTCGCTGGTATTAATGGCACCGCTTCTGTCGCAAGTCGCTACACACTTCGGCTCAGCAGAATTCGCCATGTTAGCGGTACTGGGTATGATCTTTGTTGTGCTGGCGCACCGCAAACATGTACTGGAAGCCGCCATGATGCTGGGACTTGGCATCTTCCTCGGCACTATTGGTCTGGATCGTTCTTACAACACCCAAACTTATACCTTTGATCAGGAATGGCTACTCGGTGGCATTCCGCTGGTGCCTGCTGTAATAGGTCTGTTTGCCATGTCTCAGGCGTTTGTACTGTTATCACAGAAAGGCGGTGACTCGCAGGTTACTAAACTGACCGGCGACAGCTTCTTTAGCGGCGCGCTGACACTGCTTAAACATAAAGTCACCGTCGTCCGCTCTGCCGCACTGGGCGTTGTAATGGGCCTGTTACCCGGTGTTGGCGAATTTGGCTCACAATTTTTCTCTTACACGTTGGCGCAGAAGTTTTCTAAAAATCCGGAGAATTTTGGCAACGGTGAACCCGCTGGTTTGATTGCGTCTGAAACGTCCAACAACGCAGTGACAGCGTCAGTCATGATTCCGTTACTGGCCTTTGGTATTCCCGCTGATGCACTGATGGCTATGTTACTGGCGGTATTCATGGTACATAACTACATTCCGGGGCCAACCCTGTTCGCTGAACGCCCTGAATTCATTTCCGGCCTGTACATCTCGCTGTTCATGATGAACATCATTGTATTTGTGTATCTGTCTGTTGCGACTCGCTGGATCGTTAACCTGACCCGTATCCGTGGTCGATTCATCGGCGCGTTTATTCTGGTACTGGGGTTTATTGGTAGCTATAGCCAGAACTATCAGTTTACGGATGCGCTGATCGCACTGGGTTTTGCAATTTTCGGTTACATGCTACGCAAGAACGATATACCGGCGGTGCCAATTATTCTTGGTTTGGTACTGGGGCCGGTTTTCCTGACCCGGTTTAAGCAGGCGCTTGGCGTATCCAATGGTGACCTGAGTATCTTTCTCAGCCGCCCTATCAGCCTGACACTGCTTAGCCTGACAATTGCATCGATTCTTATCTTTGCCTGGAGCCAGTTAAAAAGTCGTCAAACGGCAGCAGCAAGCTAACAAATCAACGAAGGTGAGCCAGCGCTAATTCAGCCTGGCTCAGTGACTTCAACATCACGCCAATTACTGAACATTGCTGCCTGACCGTAATATTGCCCTGCTTCATCGTACAAATTCCAGACTCTGGCATTCTCAATGTAAAACCGCCGGCCTGTGGCAGAAATCCTCACCCCACGATAATCATCAATAAACCCATGCTCAGTTACCTGCCTCAGGAGATGATTTCTTTCCGCCTGCGAGACAGGTTCTGCAGACTTTCGTGAAGGCAGTGCCGCCAACGTGTCATAGTCCATCTCAAAAAGATCCAGTGCCATCTGATTACCAAAATTAAAAACCGGATCAGCACCTCCGCCATGGGATAAGAGTACAAAATCTGCCTGCCAGAGACGCTCAGAAATGCTTCTGGTTTCTTCTGGCATTCCGCTGATCAGCGGTTCACTAAAATACCGCGTGTAGCTGGCCATTACATTCTCAAGATGACGTAACATTTCGGGAGATTTAAGTGTATCCGGTGCAGACATATAAAACCTTTAACAGGCTGAAGATTCAAAGGCTTACTGTAGATTCTTTGCTAGCTGATTTTCAAGGGTTTTAAGATCACCCAGCACCCAGGTTTCTGCGATCCTGCCCTCCCGGAACGTAAACAACGCACAGCCATGCCAGGTAAGACGTTTGTTGGTAGGGCTATATCCCATAAAATCATTACGGTGGATGCCGGTGAAGGACATTTTGGCAAATACCTTTTCCCCTTCAGCCACCAGTTCTTCGATGATGCAGCTATAGTCACCCAGTGCCAGATGCACCATATCGACATATTCTGCAAAGCCAGCATGGCCGGTTTTCTCCTGCCCCAGAGAGCCGCGAAATACAAAATCTTCATGCAGAACGTCCGGTATGGCCTGTTTATCAAGCGCATCCCAGAGCACTTCATAAAATTTGCGTACTTGCTGTTTACGTAACGCTTGCTTACATGACGAATCGTTAACCTTGTTACTTTTATGCATTAACGCTCCTGACAGTCTTACTTACCTGAAGAAGACCAAGCACATCCCAACACTAATCCTCAATAAATGACCGGGCGATGGCATCAGTTGCTGGCTGCATCAGATACTCAAACAGGGTACCGGCACCGGTATTAATTAACACTTCGGCGGGCATTCCCGGAACCAACCGGGTATTAGCAGGCAATTTATCCAATGGATCCTTAATGGCCACCTGTGCCCGGTAATAAGCGGCTTCACCTTCCACCGATAAACTGTCTGCTGACAGGTTAATCACTTCCCCGGTCAGAACCGGGGTAATCGCGCTCTTAAACGAGCTGAAACGGATATCAGACTTCATTCCAACTGATACCCGGTCAATATCAATCGGTGAAACCTGCGCTTCCACAATCAGTTCACTGGTTTCCGGTACGATATCCAACACCGGACTACTGGGCGGTACTACACCACCAATCGTATGAAATGCCAGCCCCAGTACAATGCCTTCTACCGGAGCAATTATCAGGGTACGCCGGACCTGATCTTCTACAGCAACGACACGCTCCTGGATATCAAACACCTTGGCCTGAATATCTGCCAGTTGATTCACTACTTCCTTATTGAATTCTTTACTGGACTGTAAAATCTGTAAACGGGCCTCGCCTATCTGAACCTTGACCCCAGCTACCCCCGCCCGGTGTTCTGCAACTTCACCCGCGATTTCTTCTTTCAGACGGCGTAATTCCCTTATTCGCCGGGCATCCACATAACCCTGGGTCTGCAGAGCCTGGTAGTCGCCAATCTCATCATTATAGGAGGCTATCCGTGCCTGCTTACTGTCCATAAGCCCTTTAAGGCCGTCGACCTGAGCTTCCAGTTGCCTGATGCGCTGGCTAAACACGTCAATTTCACCGAGACGGGCTGCGCGGCGGGAATTGAATTGCTGAATTTCGGCCTGTTTTGCATCAACTACTCTAAGGTCAGCATCATCCAGCGCAGGACTGAAGCGTATACTCTCGTCATCATCCCTTTCTGCCCTGAGACGGCTTTCATTCGCCAGATAAATGACTAGCTGGGTTTTCAGCACCTGCAACTCAGAACGAAACTGTGTGGCATCCAGTTGAATTAAGGCATCACCGGGCTTAACCCTGTCACCGTCACGCACATATAGATCGGTAATAATCCCGCCCTCCAAGTGCTGAATAGTCTTACGGTTACCGGCAACCTTTACCACACCCTGAGCAAGTGCAGCGCTATCCAGCGGAGCTAGAAAAGCCCAGCTGCCAAACATACCAAAGGTCAGAGCAATGACCATCAGCCCAAATCCCCGGATATAACGGTCGCCTGTTTTGGCCACCTGTTGCTCTGGCTTATCCATTTACGGCTCCCTGATTATTCGGTGCGGCCTGCTGCATAGCAGCCTGTGCCTGCTTCAGACGACTCAGTACTTCGTCCCTCGGCCCCTGTAGCTGAACGGCGCCGTTAGCAAGCATAATCAGCTTATCAACCTGACCTAGCACAGAAGGCCGGTGGGTGATAATAAACACGGTTGTGCCCTGTTGTTTGACTGTTTGTAATGCCCGGGTTAATGCCTGCTCACCAAGATCATCAAGATTTGAATTAGGCTCATCCAGAACCAGCAATACCGGCGATCCGTAAATAGCCCTGGCCAGGCCAAGCCGCTGCCGCTGCCCACCGGAAAGCATCATTCCGTCTTTCCCAATTCTTGTGTCATAGCCATCATGGAATGAAAGTATCATCTCATGCATACCCGCGATCTGAGCCGCTCGCACAACCTGCTCCGGATCAACATCTCCAAAACGGGAGATGTTCTCGCTTACAGTTCCGTCAAACAGTTCGATATCTTGCGGCAGGTAGCCAACATATGCGCCAAGCGCTTCTCTGTCCCAGGTGAAAATATCCGCATGATCGAGTCTGACCTTACCTGATGATGGCGGCCAGATTCCCAACAGAGCCCTTGCCAGAGAAGACTTGCCTGCACCACTTGGCCCCAGTATCCCCCATACTTCTCCGGGTGAAGCCTGTAATGAAATATCTTTAAGAATCGGACTGCCAGCACCGGGAGGTGTTACTGACAAATGTTCGATACTAATTTCTCCGGACGGTGTTGGCAGCGCCATATTCTCCTGCTCCGGCAGCAGTTTCTGTAAGCCGTCCCGCAGACGGTTATACTGAGAACGCGCCATGACAAAACCTTTCCAGGCGCCAATCATCTGATCAATGGGTGCCAGTGCCCGGCCCAGCAAAATCGAACCGGCTACCATCAGCCCCGGGGTGATTTCCTGCTGAATAACCAGATAAGCCCCAAGCCCCAGTATCAGTGACTGTACCGTAATGCGGATAGTTTTCGACACAGAGGCAATACTTGCCCCCCGCTCTGCTGCCCGGCTTTGCCAGAGCAATACTTTGTCCTGACGCATTTGCCAGCGCTGGCGAAGCCTTCCCAGCATGCCCATCGACTCAATGACTTCTGCATTGCATAACGTACGGGTTACAGCTTCGTTAGCCTGACTGACTTCCTTACCCGCTTCCTGCAACAGATTCCGGGTCAGCTTTTCATTAATTAGCGCCAGCAACCCCAACACAATAGCGCTGAACACGGCTACCCAGCCATACAACGGATGGAAGATAAACATCACACCTATGTATACCGGCATCCAGGGCGCATCGAAAAAAGCGAACAAGGCATTACCGGACAGAAAACTGCGCAATCCGTTCAGATCCTGAATACTGCCCGCCGAGTTATTACGTCCGCCGGAATACAGCGACTGCTTGAAGCCAACGTCAAAGGTTTTAGCGGCCAGTAAACGGTCGAATCGGGCACCTGCCCGAATCAGTATCTTGGAACGACACCATTCCAGACACCCCATGGCAATAAGCAGCGCCACCATTATCAGTGTCAGCATAAGCAATGTACTCAGGCTGCCGCTGGTGACCACCCGGTCATACACCTGCAACATGTATATGACCGGAACAAGCATAAGAAGATTGATGCAGCAGCTAAAACCTGCAACGGATAAAAATGCGCCGCGTATCAGGTTAAGTGCATCGCTGAGATAGGTGTTTTTTTGTGAAGCCATGTAGATCAGGTACCTGCTAAGACATAGCCATCCATGGCCTAAACGCCGACTGGTCAGCCAGGCACAGTGTTCACTTTAATATCCGCACCGGACTGCTGTGCATTCTGCACGCCTTCAACCATGTCAGTAAAATACTGGCGACGAAGTGAGTGACTTTCTTCTCTGCTCAGACCTTTACCGGAAAACGACGCTATTCTGGCTTTATCAGTGGTTTTCTTAACCCGCATAGCCCGGGCCAGATACCCCGGAAAGCGATTATTTAATTCTGCCCGCAACATCCAGGTAAACCGTGAATTAAACGGCGAAATCCAATCTATAAACCAAAGCCTTTCGCCACAATTCCAGCGTTGCGGA
This sequence comes from Aliamphritea ceti, assembly GCF_024347215.1. NCBI lineage: Bacteria > Pseudomonadati > Pseudomonadota > Gammaproteobacteria > Oceanospirillales > Oceanospirillaceae > Aliamphritea > Aliamphritea ceti. The sequence goes on along the minus strand of NZ_AP025282.1, from coordinate 2,275,830 downwards.
GAAAGACTGGCAGGATCCAGCACATAATCACTTTCAGCTTGTTCATCGAACAAGGCCCATGAGCAGTAAGCAACCGGGGCGCCTTCATGTTCAATAATCAGGTACTGATTTGAAGCGACAGCAGGCAGCACATAACGTGACATGGCGCCAACCTGCCATTCTTTATGCAGTTCAGAGTTCTGCCAGAGCCATGAGATTCTGCCAAGATCAAGAAGTTGTTTCTGATTCATATACGTTGTCCAGAGAGCTTTGCGGGCTGAAGCTCAGCCCGCAAACAGGCTATTACGAGAAGGTAAAGTTAAATTCGCTGTATTTATCCGGCGCAATATATTGCAGGCTGAAATTATCCAGATACAGCCCCTGACCGTCATCATTACCACCCGCTTCGGTAACCGTAAGCCGATCCATGCCATCCGCCCCCTGAACAATGTATTCAAAGTGACGCGCTTCACCATACTGATTATTGCTGTATGCGGTAACCAGTCCATTATTCCAGTGAATTTCCGGCGCACCGTCAGCGGTACCTGACTGATCATTCCACAGGTCATAACTAAGGCGGTAATAACTACCTGTTTCAGCTGCTACATCCTGCCAAACCTGATCCTGACTGTTAGCGGTCTGATCCAGTTCCAGATAACGTCCACGCAAAGTCGATTCGTGAGCAGCATAATCTTCCTGACCGACAGTAAGATTACTGTTGCCGGATTCCCAGCCAGAGACTGCAGACACCGGAATCACACCGCTACCGGAAAAACCATTGGACTCGAAGTCTCCGTTTTCCAGAAGATTCTCACCCAGTAAGGCTTCCGATACTGATGGCAAGTCAAGCGCCGTCAGGCTGACATCGTCCAGGAATAATCCTGCACCGTCATTACCTACGCTACTCTCCACAATCTGCAACAGATCATGACCAGCAGCACCCGTCACGCTGAACTGAAAGGTTTCAGTCAGATTAGCTGCCACCGAAGCAGTGCCCAGCTGCGAACCGTTCCACCAGACTTCAACCGTATTGCTCACTTCAGTTCCCTGCCCGGCCAATGTAAAGCTGAGCTGATATTCGCTACCGGTTTGTGCATCAAAACGCTGGCCGACATGAGCCTGTTGTGAATCAGCTGAAGCATCCAGATTTATAACCTGATCAGTGCTGTCAGCGGGATTCTGAGTCAGCAACGCGCCGTTGCCCAGCGTCCAGTCTGTGGCGGTCTGGCTGGTCTGACCGGCCGGAAGTATATCTGACTGGAAATTACCATCCAGAATCAGACTGGCACCGATGGTGGCCAGACTCAAACGGTTACTGGCGGTATCCTGGAATACCCGGACGTTATCAAGGTACACGCCGGCACCGTCATTACCGTTCGCAAATTCACGGATTGTCAGCTTATCTGCACCTGCAGAACCTTCTACTGTAAAGCTAACAGTCTGCCATCCATTACCTGTCGCGTATGCAGTTCCCAGAGTCACGCCATTAAGCAGAACCTGCACAGCATTGGATTCATTACTCACCGCAGTATCAGCGGCAATATCAAACTGAATCTGATACTGCTTACCGGTTTGTAGATCGGCCTGCGCGGTAATACTGTCTGCCGCGTCGGTCCGGTCAAGCTTTAGATATACTTCCGAACTGCCCTGTGGCGTCACGCCATTATTAGCGGTTGCAAACAAGTGGAAGGCGTTGCTGCTCTGCCAGCCATCAATGCTGGCGCGGTGTACTTCTGACTCAACCGCACCTGAGAATTCAAAACCGCCATTGTTCAGCAGGTTAGTATCCTGTACCTGATTGATTTTCCGTACCGACACATTGTCCAGTAACGGCCCGACAGTATCATTACCACTGACGGTTTCGGCAAACTGCAGGGTATTCATCGCAGCAGCATCTACTACCAGATCATAGCGCTCAAAGATGTTATTGCCCTGAGCAACAAAGTCACCCAACAGGTTACCGTTAAAGCTAACCTGTACAGTATTCGAATCGTCATTGCCGTTACCCCGGCGAGCTACATCGAATGACAGCAGATATTTCTCACCGACAGTGCCGGCAAATTGCTGTGATACAGAATCAACTCCGTTTGCGTAGTCCAGTTCGATATAACGCTGGCTATCGGCACTGGTATATACGCTGTAAGCACCATCATTCCAGTATTCCAGAGGATTAGGATGACTCCAGCCACCCGACGTTTCAAAGCCTCCATTAGTGAGTAGCTCCGCCCCCAGTTCAAAACCGTTACGGCCAAGCTCTGCTTCTACCAGAGTCTGGCGGTTAGCCGCTTCTGATTCAGCCAACAGCTCATCAGTAGATTTCGCTACATTCAGCTCTGCCTTCGCTAATTCATCAGCAGCATCACTGGCCATTATCCGGTCATAGACCGCATGCCCGGCAGTAATGGTGCCAATGTTTTCATATTGACCGCCCGCGACAAACTGATCAGGTGTGAAAACCCAGGGCTCATTGCCATTCTGATCGCGGAAAACAATGCGTTCAAAATCGCCGACTGCATTCGCCCCAAATACATGAGTGATAACTACAGCACCCTGGTCACTTGGCTTAACGACCAGATGATCACCCATCCGGTACAACCAGATAGAGGTCATGGTCGTGCCCTCAAAGATGATTTCATCCCGGTCCGCGTCGCCCTGAACCAGGTTCACAATCACATCATGACCAAAGTTATCGCCTTTAAAGATGAAGCTATCCTTACCGGCTCCACCAATCAGGGTGTCATCACCCAGGCCGCCTTCAAGCATGTCATTACCACCGTGGCCAAACAAAATATCTGCATGGTTGCTGCCGGTAATGCCATTATTCTGATTGGTGCCAATGACCTGCACGCCGTGATTAATACCTGCTGCGGTCACATCCACGGCAAGCTTATCATCCGGTAACTGCTCTGCTTCAGGGGTTACAAACAGACGCGGGTAACTGTTACTGTCGCTATCACTGGCCGTCGGGCTGGTATTCGTTGGTGTATGTGTCTGGTTAACGCTGGCAGTTACTGTCAGTTCATAGTTACCAGGACCCGGGCCATTAAAAACGTAATAATCAACGTTCACATAACCGCTCTTTTGGGCAAGATAAGCGCCCTCAGTGGTCACATCCCACTGCCGGTCATCAATAATTACCTGCTGATCAACAATCAGATGTATAAAATCATCCGTTTTCTCTGTGAAGTAATAAGTGTGACCTGCCTCAACGTACAGTTTGGCCTGAATATGTTTAGCCGAATCAGTTGCAATCGTACCTGTCAGATCACCGCTCAAAGATGTGTCTGCCGGCTGGCGCGCAGCCAGATCAGCAACAATATCACCCTGATTATAAAGCAGCTGTGAGGTTGGCAGATTAGTGTATTCACTGGTCCGCAAGATTTTAAGATCAGCACTGGTACTGGCTGCACCGGTCTGTAACAGCTGTACCAGGTTATGCTCCTGAGCAGTGGCGCTGTAAACATAATATTCAACATCTACCGTACCGGTCGCGGTGGCCTTAAAGCTCCCCTGCTGTTGGTACGCGGCACTGCCATTGCCGATGATTTCCGTATTATCTATGCGCAGATAACTGACCACTTCACCCTGTGCCTGAAAGCTGTACACCTGCCCTTCAGTCACACTCATCTGACCGGTAATTTTTGTCAGGGTACCCGCCGCATTGGTCGCGGCCAGATCAGACGAAGCACTGCTACTACCAGTATTAGCGGTCGCAAACACGGGCAAATCGGCAGGATCTGTGACACTGGCATTCTGATACACCTGCGTCTGAACGTTCTGCAATGTTCCCAGAGTTTCCGGCAACGGATTTTCTAATCGTCCGCGCAGATCAAAATGGCCCGGACCTCCGGTATTCAGCACATAGAAATCCAGATCAACAAACCCGGTAGCTGTTGCCTGATAAGTACCGGTAGCCGCATTATCATGAACGGTGTCACTGATAACAGCCTGACCATCTATGGTCAGGTAAGCATAATCATCGACAACCTCTCTGAAGGAATAACTGCGTCCTTCAACCACATACATTTTGCCGCTGATATGCTTGATCTCGTTAACAGCAATTTCACCGCTTAACTTATCGGCATCGGCGACAGATGTCGCTGTATGATTTTGTACCCATGTCTGCATTGCGGCAGCATCACTGGCTGATGCATTTTCATAGCTGGCGACACGCGCATTTTCCAGGCCGTAAAATGATTCCTGAGAAGAGGTTTTCGACAATTGTGAATTCACAATTGCTTCGTAATCCGACAGATAATAAATACTGTCCAGCTTGGCACTGCCCGCATGGGCACCATTCAATGCTGCTGTTTTAAAAATCCCCACACCATCAACGTTGTCAGGATTGACCGACGGTGTATCTTTCAGCTCAAGCTGTACACGCTCAATATCGTTCAGAACAACGTTCGCGGCAGCATTCTGGTTACCCTTATTCAGCATAGTTGCCAGACTGCTGGCGGTGGACTGCAGATTGCCACTGGCCCCAACAAGGCTGGCCGCAACCGAATTAGCAATGCTGATATTAGTTTGTTCTGCAGAGTGTTGCTCTGCCAGAGTATCCAGCAGGTTCTGAGAGATCACTAAAGTATCTGAGTGCCCCTTGCCACCATCCACATACAACTGAGCAGTGCCGGTTTTGGTAGCCAGCAGGTTGTCACTGATATGAATGATGTCTTTACCCGTGCCCCCTGAAATAACCTCAGTATTTTCACCGGCAAAAATCACATCATCGCCGTCAAAACCGAAGATCTGACGAATTTCAGTGTCCGCTAACAGGTTAAAGGTGTCATCTTTCGCAGATCCCTGAATGATCTCAATACCGCTGAACTGATCGGTTACATTTGAAACATTGTCCCGTTCCAGTACCTGTACCTGACGATACTCAACGGTTTCCGTACGTTTACCGTGGGAGGTTTCGTAACTGCCTATGGACTCTTTGTAATACTTGGAACCTGCTGCCAGGCTTTTATCAACGCTAATACCGGTAGCCGTCTTATTGACGGTAATACCACCAGCAAGGTTATCGGCAGCGAAGCTGGTATAGGAAACAGTATCCGTTCCCCCCTGACCGTTAAAGGTGATTTCACTGTCATACGCAAACAGTGTGTCATCACCGTCACCAGCATTAATCGTGAAGTCCACCGACACATCATTATTGGCCTTATCCTGGGCGCTGTTAATGATACGATTCATGTTAAAAGTTGTATTTTTTCCGGCACCATCGTTTACCACCCAACCTGCCAGATCACTGATTGTGACAGATGTGTGGTTACTGTTTTTACCGGTAGAGGTCGTGGAGGTACTCTGATCACCGCTGGCTAGCAGAGGCGTCAGGAAGGAAACATACACATTTTCCGGTGACGCAGTACTGGCAGCGTCCGGCAAGTTGATATGATCGTCACCAACCTTTTCTTCCAACCGGATGGTCTGATCCTGCCAGCCTCCGGTGTCTTTATATTCTTCAAAATAATGACGGGCGGTTTTCTCAAGCTCGCCCCGGGTTTTACTCTTCGCAGCAAGTTCAAGATCAGAAGCTGACAACAACTGACTACCCAGTGTTACCGCACTGTCAAAACCCTGATCATTAATGATGTCCTGCAGCACATTCTCATATGCCTGCTTTGACTTTTCCTGTTGCTGATCAAAACTGCCTTTAAAGAACTCTTCAACGGTTCGTTCAGAGCCGTCATCCCGGTGACGGATTTTATCCGCGTATTTATCAGCAATATCTTCAAGCGCAACTTGTTCAAAAGCACCAACAATGGCCGAGATAGCCCCACCGATCAGGCCTACCAGTACCGCAACACCCGCGCCGACACCGGTAGCAGCCAGTGCGGCACTTGCCACACCGGTTACCGCATTCAGCGCTGTTGTTGCGCCATAAAAACCTTTCTGAGCAACCAGAGTATCGTCCAGCAAACCGGATAAAAGGTCCGCTGAGTAATCATCACTCTGACGTAAATTATCGATCCGGTCCTGCTTTTCATTAAACTCAGACCACTTAGCAGGATTAATAGCAGACGCCACCGAGGCAATAGCGCCGATAATCGGTACAGCTTTGCCCAGCGTAGTTGCAGCAGTACTACCTGCTTTTACCAATGCCTGAGCAACCGCCAGACCTCCAGCAACGGCAGATAAACCCGCAACCGCACCCTGTAATCCAATTTCTGCTTTCAGATATTCTTTCTGCTCATCCGAAATATTCGGATCATGGAGTTGTTTGGAAATCTCGGTGATGCCCACCACACTGGCAGAGAAACCTGCCGCCGCACCAACCGCACCAAATGCAGCACTGGCCTTACCGGCCGATTTGGCACTGCTCAGATCGATAAAACTGGCGATAGTATCTGCAACAAACCCACCTAGCCCGGTGGAAGCCTGTGCAACAGCAACGGTACTGCCGTCTTCCTGAATGGTTTTGGCCAGCCCTGCAGCACTGGATGCAACCGTTAAAAGGTTACTGCCGATCGCCAGACCCGATTTAAGCAGCTCCTGCGATTTGTGTGTCGCCAGCGATGAATTGGCATCTGCCAGATCCACATCAATATCCAGCTGATTACCTTCAAGTTGTCTGCGTTGAGTACTGTACTCATCGGTATAAGGAAGCGCCGCTTTATCTTTCATCAGCTGATACACTTCATCGCCCAGATTCTGGTAACTGGACTTGTGTGTATCAATCTGTTGTTGGATCGCATCGCTATCCTGAAGCAACAAGCTATCTACCTGAACTTTCGTTTCCCGATAGTTCTCAAGCTCTGAATTGCGCCGCACCAGCGTTTGCTCAAGATCAGCAGTTTCGGTTCTCAGGGTCGTCAGCTCATCCGCCAGCTCCCGGGTCAGTGCACCATCTTCACCGGCCCCGGCTTCAATTTCTGTAATCCGGCTCTGCTTCTGACTAAGAGCAGTCTGATCTTCAGATATCAGCAGTTCAGTAACTTCTATCTCGCCTTCTATTCCAAGGCTGTGCCCTGCTTCGAGAGCAATGTATGTCACCAGAGATGCATCTTTCTGTAACTCTTTTGCAGCGATCTGATCAGCAACCACTTTCTGAGCATCAGCGACGGTTGCCTCCAGGCTGGCAAGCTCAGTGCTGATAGTATCTTGCTTACGTTGCAGAATCGTTTTATGCAGCTCAACCAGCTTATCGAAATCCGGCTCGGTTCTTAGTTTCTCTAATTCCGCATCCTGATAGGTATAGCCATCCTGGCCACCGTCAGCATGAAATGCCCGGATATCCCGGAAAGCTGATTCAACTTTATAACTGGTATAGGCATCAATAAGATTGGGAATGAAGTCCAGTGTTGCAAAGACGTTTGAGGCAATCGCCGACTGAGTAGACTCAGCCGTTTTGCCCTGATACGCCGAAGGGTCTGCAGCCCCACGAATTGCATCAGCCAGGTATTCTCCATAACGGAAGTCAGCCCGCATCCTGCCGACAGCACCGACATCACCAATTGACTCGAAATCATCTTTGAATTTTCGATACACCGCAGACGATGCCCAGATCAGACCTTCCGGCTTATTAAAGCCCTGTGCCCAACCAGAACCTCCCCAGGATTGCAGCGAGGTTAATGAGTTAGCAAACTCCGGACCGAAGCCCTGATCCGTCGCACCAAAGTGTTTTTTGAATAATTCGCCAAAGATTAAATTGTTTTCAGCCACGTTACGGGTATCACTGGACATTTTTTTTATTGTCTCCAGAACGTTATGGAAGGCCAGAGCCTAAGATAGCGTTCAGTCACCTGTCAAAAATTGACCAGTTCATTTTTTAACCTAAAAAAGCCATTATCGATCTGTTTTTTTTACATTTTTTTCACAACCTGCCCTGGCAGTCAGTAATTGCTGAATCGGGTATTTTTTGATCAAAGCTGCACCACGTCTGATGCGTAGCACATGAAGGATTACTCAGATTTAAATGCGACCAAAGTTGCATGCAGAATGTCAGACAGAAAAATTTACAAAAACCAGCCTTAACACGTAAGACTAAAGAGGGAGTTAAATATAGATAAAACTGATAGATTGATCGATTTTTTTTATATGTCAGGCTTTAATAATTGTGCAAACAGCCAGATAAAATGTTCTGAGCCGCTGCAAAACATCTTAATGAAAATGCATATTTCCCTACAAATTAGAGTGACATAGCGTCATATTCTCAGTAACTCACCATGATCACTGCTTTGTTAAACTCAGGCCTATTCTCCAATTCAACCTCTTTGCTTGGCTCGACTGACACAAATAATGTTATGATTGAGCATAAGAAAAATATAATTAACATGTTAACTTTTTATTTCATTTCAGCTACTCTCAGTCCATAGTAATACGTACAGCTTGTGCTTTGAGGTAACTGCTATGGGCCAGATCAATCAACAACGTCTTTCAGGTTTATATAAGTTTCAGGATGAATGTCTGACACTGCTAACCGGTGTCGTAGATGTTAATCACGCGGTCACTTATCTGTTAGATGATCGCGCTAAGCCTATGTGCTACAAAAACCATAAGATGCAGCCACTGATGCATCGGGAATACCTGTCAGATTTTTATAAATCAGACCCGCTATATCCAGCGAACTTCAAGGAAAGCCGTGCCGACGTAGTAAAGATGAATGATCTGGTGCTGCCGTACCGGCGCAATAATCACCCTTATTACCGTGATTTTGTTACCCCCTGGGGGATTCAGGACATAGTCGAATTATTCTTTCATGTAGACGGCAAACTGATTGCAGGTGCCGCTCTGTTTACCTCAAAAGATCAACCAGAAATACTCAGTGATGATCTTAAAAAGATCAATCACCTGCACCGCTTTATCGAATATTCTCTGGAGCAAAATCTGTCTACACCCACGCAGACCAGTTTTGATGACTTCTGTGATGAATACCAACTGACAGCGAAAGAACGTGTAGTCGTTCAGCTAGTGACGCAGGGATTACCGAATAAGTCGATTGCGCAGAATCTGTGTTGCAGCCTGGCAACTATTAAGACTCACTTGCAACACATTTTTAGCAAGATGGCAGTGAACAGCAAAGCGGAAGTAGCAAATCTTGTGTACAGCCAAAACTGCCAGCTATAACAGCCTGGCAGTTCTAATCTTAATATTGTCAGTTAATTTCTATCAGGCAGAAATGCTTCTTACCCTTACGTATTAGCACATAGCAGCCATATAGCGCTTGCGCCTGACTCAGCTGCATATCGGTATCCTCAACAACCAAACCATTTACCAGTACAGCACCTGCTGTCATCAGTTCTCGGGCTATTCTGCGTGACCCGGCTAAACCGGCCTTTACCAGTACATCCTGTAAATCACTATCCGCCGCCTGTTGTAACTTCGGTGCGCCGTCTAAACTCAACTGCTGCAACTCATCCAGTGTCAGCGCTCGCGGATCTCCACTGAACATAGCCTGGGAAATACGTTGCGCCTGTTCTAACCCTGACTCACCATGAATCAGTAACGTAAGTTGCTCTGCCAGAATTCTTTGCCCCTGTGGTTTGCCATTACGTTGCTGGTCACCAGTTTCTATTTCAGCAATCTCGACAACACTGAGGAATGTGTAGTAGCGCAGGTAATCATAAACATCCGCATCAGTACTGTTGAGCCAAAACTGATAAAAGCTGTAAGGCGAAGTCTTGGCCGGGTCCAGCCACACCGCACCGGATTCTGTTTTACCGAACTTAGTCCCGTCAGATTTAGTAATCAGCGGCAAAGTCATACCAAACACTTGCTGTCTGTTCATCCGCCTGGTCAGATCAATGCCGGCTGTAATGTTACCCCACTGATCATTACCACCGATTTGCAGTGAACAGTCGTAACGCCGGTTCAGCTCTGCGAAATCATACGATTGCAACAAGCTGTAAGAAAATTCGGTAAACGAGATGCCTTGCTCCGGACGGTTGATCCGCTGCTTCACAGACTCCTTACCTATCATGCTGTTCACTGAAAAGAACTTGCCGACATCACGCAGGAATGTCAGCACATCCATTCCCGCCATCCAGTCACCATTATTAACTATTTGCGCAGCACTGGCGGGATTCTCAACATCAAGAATGCCGGTGATCTGCTGGCCTAATTTAGTTACCCACTCAGTTACTACATCAGCGCTGTTTAAGCTCCGCTCTGATGCTTTAAAACTAGGGTCACCAATCATGCCTGTTGCACCGCCAATCAACGCTAACGGTTTATGGCCCGCTAGCTGAAAACGTTTCAGCATCAACAGCGGCACCAAATGGCCAACGTGCAAACTGTCAGCAGTCGGATCAAAACCACAATAAACCACCCGGCCCGGTTGTGAAAAATATGCAGTGAACCCCTCATCATCTCCGGATTTCTGGGCAATCAAATTACGTTGCTGCAAGTCTTCCAGCAGCCGTGCGGTTTCAGTGGTCATGGTTATCTTTATCATTTCTCAGAATGGTTTCAGGCGCTTATCTGCGTAGCTATATAGGTGCTCATATAAGTACTTATATGCAGTACTTTTTTAAGTAATTAAATCGATGTTAATAGATGCTCCACCAAGGCGGCATCAACCATCTGGTTGATATACATATAAACCAGCCGGGGGATACTTAACCCAACAGAAAGTTGCCGTTTTTACGTGCAGAACAGACCACAGATCTTCCCCTTTTGTTGGTCGGCTTTCTCCCGATGCTTACTTCTTACTGGAGAAAATAATGAGTACAAACAGCCCAGCACAGACATTTTGGAATCCGATGGTACACCCGGGTGATCCACGCTCACGTAACGGCATTGTTATTACCAAGGGTGACGGCAACTACGTTCAGAATCAGGAAGGCCAGTGGCTGGTCGATGGCGTAGGCGGTCTGTGGAACGTAAACGTAGGCCACAACCGTAAAGAAGTTAAAGACGCAATTACGGCGCAGTTAGATGAACTGGAATACTTCCAGATTTTCGATGGAATCAGCCACCCACGGGTAAGCGAGCTGTCTGATAAAATTATCGGCATGCTGGAACCTGAAGGCATGGCACGGGTAATGTACAGCTCAGGCGGTTCTGACGCAGTTGAAACGGCGCTTAAACTCGCCCGCCAGTATTGGAAAGCCGTTGGTCAGGCACAGCGTTACAAGTTTATATCCTTGAAACAGGGTTACCACGGCGTTCATTTTGGCGGGGCATCTGTCAACGGTAACACTGTATTCCGTACTAACTATGAACCTGTTCTTCCAGGCTGTATCCACATTGATACACCATGGTTATATCGAAACCCATGGAACACTGAAGACCCTCAGGAGTTGGGTGAACTGGCAGCTAAGCAACTGGAAGCAGAGATCGTTTTCCAGGGTCCGGATACCGTTGCAGCTTTCATTGCTGAACCAATTCAGGGTGCCGGCGGTGTGATCGTGCCTCCTGCTAATTACTGGCCACTGATCCGTGAAGTTTGTGACAAGTACGGCGTACTCTTGATTGCAGATGAAGTTGTCACCGGCTTTGGCCGTTCCGGCAGCATGTTCGGTGTACGTGGCTGGGGCGTTGCGGCAGATATCCAGTGTTTCGCGAAAGGTATCAACTCCGGTTACATCCCTCTGGGTGCAACAGTCATCAACCAGCGTGTTGCTGACGGCATTGAAAAGTGCGACAACTTTAGCGGTGCGGTAATGCACGGCTACACTTACTCTGGCCACCCAGTTGCCTGTGCTTCTGCACTGGCATCACTGAAAATCGTTGAAGACGAAAATCTGCCAGAAAATGCAGGCCGTCAGGGCGCGGACCTGCTTGAGAAACTACAGGCTAAACTGTTGGACTTCCCTTCTGTCGGTGAGATTCGCGGTAAGGGTCTGATGGTTGCGCTTGATCTGGTCAGCGATAAGAAAACCCGTGAGCCAATCGATCCAATGAGCGGCTTTGCAAATCAAGTTGCAGCTGTCGCACTGCAGGAAGGCGTAATTGTTCGTCCTGTTGGCACCAAGATCATTCTGTCACCACCGCTGACTATCGGTACTGAAGAAGTCGATAAGATTGTAAACGCACTGCATCAGGGGTTTGCGGCTGTCGATAAATAAGAATCGACAAAAAAGAGTAATAAATTAAAGCGAGAAATAGAAACGACTGTTAAGCCTGTCGTGTTGACTGCCCGGTAATCCGGGCAGCCCTTCCTTCCACCTTGCCTGACTAGAGATACCTGTCATCTAATGCGGTGCAGGCATATTTGAATTAATCATATCCCGGTGAAGTTTCCACTGGCCTGATTCTTTCTTCCAGATAACCATGAACTTTCCCTGATCAAGCATCATATTTTCAGCATCTTCCAAAATATATGTGCCAATCTCAAAAGCAGTGTTTCCAAAGCCATCCAGTTCAGTGGTTTCCAACTTGATCTCTTTCACCCCCATATCCATAAACGTCTGGAACTGCTTTTCAATTGCAGACCGCCCCTTTACGATATCGGTATTCGGCGGCAAGAACTCACCGTCCTTCGTATAAAGCGCCGCTAAACCGGCAGCATCACCTTTATGATAAGCCTCAGTGAACGCCTCATCCCTAGCCCTGATTTCATCCATGACTTCCATTGAAATGCTCATACTTGCCTCCTCAGCGTTACGATTAATGAACACCCCCAGACTATAAAGCTAGACCAAAACAAGAAACTCCAACTTGATTTAAACTCACACACATCCAGGTTGTTAATGATTTTTCAACAACTGAATATTTGCCTGAAAACACTAAACCTCACTTCTATTTACCAGAATTCAATTAACTTCAGGTAACCTCAAAACACCTGATAAGTAGTTTGTCGCTGCCCGCCTTCTCATCGCACACTGCACACAAATAACACCTTTTCTGTGAGCGAGTACAAAATGCGATTTGAAAATAAAACCGTGCTGATTACCGGCGGTGCCGGTGGCGTAGGCCAAACTTTAGTAAAACTCTTTGCCAGCGAAGGCGCGAAAGTGATGATTGCAGACCTGCATGATTCAGCCTGTGCTGATGTCGCAGCAAACGTTGCAGAGGTAACCGGCCGTGATTGTGAAGATATTCGCTATTTCTCCGGCAATTTGCGTGAACGCGAATATTGCGACGCGGTTGTTGAACATACAGTAGCTACCTTTGGTGGCCTGGATATCTTACTTAACAACGCAGGCATTATTCCCCGGGGCACCGTCGAAGAAACCACAGATGAGATGTGGTTTACCGCTATGGATGTAAACCTCAATGCTGTGTTTTTCCTGTGTCGCGCCGCTGTACCGCACATGAAGCAAAATGGCGGTGCCATTGTGAACACCTCCTCTGTATGGGGGACTTATCCGGGCCCCGCTCATGTCGCTTATTGCACCAGTAAAGGTGCCGTTGCAGCACTGACTAAAAACCTTGGCCGTGACTGTGCACCACTTGGCATTCGGGTTAATGCCGTCTGCCCTCACGAAATTAATACGCCAATGATCCGCTCCGGTTTCGAACGTCGTGGTCTTGATCCTGATAAAGCTGTCGAAGAACTCAATAAAACAGTGCCTATTGGCCGTATCGCTGAGCCTGAAGATATCGCAGATGTAATCGCCTTTCTGGCATCTAATGAAGCCCGTTACATTGCTGGCGAAACCATTGAAGTCACCGGCGCCAAACCGGTTTCAGGCTAAGGGGGACAGGCATGATAAATCTGGATAACAAATTAGCAATCGTCACCGGCGGCGGCCGGGGTATTGGTCGTGGCATCACTCAACAGCTGCTCAACGCTGGCGCCCGGGTATTAATTGCCCAGCGCCAGCCACTGAATAACGAACTGGCAAAGCACCCTCAGATTAGTTTTATTAAAGCTGATTTACTTGAGCAGCAGGCTCCCTATGAAATAGCCGCAGCTGCAGAGGCCTTAGGCGGTGCAGACATTCTGGTAAATAATGCCGGCTTCATGTTTGAAATGGCATTGGATGACATGCAAGAAGAAGACTGGGACCGGATGATGACAGTTAACATGCGCGCCCCGGTATTTCTCTGTAAGGCACTACTTAGTCAGATGCGTGCCAAAGGTGGTGGTAGCATTATCAATATTGGCTCGATAGAAGGCATTGGTGCTAATCCGCTTCATGCTGCTTACTGTGCTTCTAAAGCGGGGGTTCATGGCTTCAGCCGCGCACTGGCAGTAGATTTAGGCACAGATGGCATTCGCTGTAATGCTATCGCCCCTGGCTGGATCAACTCAGACCTGAGCAATGATTACATCAATGCTCAGAACAATCCTACTCAGGCCAGGCAGGACCTGCATGCAATGCACCCAGTCGGACGTACCGGTGAACCAAATGATATTGGAGCTATGGTGGTCTTCCTTGCCAGCGAAGCTTCAGGATTTGTTACCGGTCAGACCTTCACTGTCGACGGCGGCCGCACCGCTAAACTGCCCTTACCTTTTTGAGCTGAGTTGTCGGCAGTGTTGCTTTAACTAGTATTAGCTCAATCAGGAAGTTCCACTTCCCTAAGCACTGCCGTTTCTTCTAACAGCCAATCACGCAACAATCGCATACCAGGGGTATCAGCCAACTCTTTTCTGCAAACAAAATAATGTTTACGCTCAGGCGCTAAATAGCTTTCTTTAATTGGCCGGATCAGGCGCCCACTGCGCAATAAATCTTCAGTCAGATGGCGCCAGCCAAGGCCAACACCAATGCCTTCCAGTACCGTATCCATCAGCATAGGCAAGTGACTAAAATACATTTGTGCTTTAACCTCCGGCTGCTTAACGCCACAGTGGCTCAACCAGAAATTCCAGTTCACCGGCGACCACCAGCGGGCCTGCCAGAATGCCGGATCCAGATCCAGCAAAGGCAACTGCTGCAAGCCTTCCAATGTTACTGCCTGAGGATACTGGGCTAAAAATTCAGGTGTACATACCGGGAATATTTCTTCAGCAAAAAGAAACTCTGACTGATAACCGGCCAGTTCATTCAAACCCAGAGTCACCGCTGCATCAAACTTATCTGCTTCGTTCGGCGTGGATTCCACGCTGATCAGATGTAGATGCAAATTAGGATAATTCTGACGCAGCCGGCTAAGCCGTGGGACCATCCAGAGGCGGGAAAAAGAACTGGTCGCATGCAAATTAAGATAACTATCAGCTACCTGGCCACGTATTTCCCTGGCAACAGTGGTTATTTCATCGAACGCATTATTGGTCGCCCTGAATAACCGCTCACCTTCAGTCGTCAGTTTTACCTGTCGGTGGCCGCGCTCAAACAAAGCGGTCGTTAACTGTTCTTCCAGTTGTTTAATCTGTCGGCTAATCGCTGCTGGCGTCACACACAGCTCATCAGCAGCAGCTTTAAAGCTCTGTTGCCTTGCTGCAACCTCAAAAGCGCGAATAGCTGTTAACGAAGGTAAATCGAGGCGACGGGATTGCATAACGGGCTGGTTCCGGTCAGTTAAGATTAACTTAAAGTAACGTAAAAACTCACCGGACACAGCTGCCTTATCAATAAAAACCCGCTAGTGATCAGTAATCGATCGTCATATCACCCTGAATGCTGGTGCAGCAGGACAGAACATAACCTTCGGCTTCTTCTTCTTCATTAATGCCGCCGTTATGCGCCATTTCATAATCACCGCTGATAACTTTAATCCGGCAGGCACCGCAAATTCCCATGCCACATGCTTTAGGAATATTAACGCCGGCTTCACTGGCCGCTTCATTAAGGTTGGTACCTGCAACTACACTGACACTGTTACCGGAGTCAGTGAAGCTGACCTGGTAAACGTCCCCTGTTACTTCCTGCTGATCTGCTTCATCTGCATGTTGCTCTGCATCTTTGGCATCCTCAACAGGTGTCGCGCCGAAAG
The DNA here is from genome assembly GCF_024347215.1 of Aliamphritea ceti. Classification (NCBI taxonomy): domain Bacteria; kingdom Pseudomonadati; phylum Pseudomonadota; class Gammaproteobacteria; order Oceanospirillales; family Oceanospirillaceae; genus Aliamphritea; species Aliamphritea ceti. Next base: position 2,260,083 of record NZ_AP025282.1, on the reverse strand, counting down.
ACTCTTCATGGTAACGATCCATATCATAGCCAAGCGATTCCAACAGCTTTCGCACCGCTTTCATATATGGATCAGGACCACAGCAGAACACTTCCCGCTCGAGAAAATCAGGCGCGATCAGTTTCAGCATGTTTTCATTCAGATAACCACGATAACCAGCCCACGCCTGGCCTATTTCTGAACGCTCACAGATAAGATGTAACTTAAAATTTTTCACTCGGGTGGACATATATTCCAGCTCGCGAGCATAAATGATATCCGCCGGGCTACGGGCGCTGTGTGCAAATACCATGTCTACTTCAGAATCAGTATCAAACCACCAACGTGCCATCGACATAACCGGGGTAATGCCAACGCCACCGGACAGTAACAGTGCTTTATCAGTCGGAAAGTCCAGACAGTTAAACTGCCCTGCCGGACCGTGAACGGCAATTTGATCGCCAGATCTGAGATTATCGTGTAACCAGTTCGACACCACCCCGCCTGTTACGCGCTTAACCGTAATCGAGAAGCTATACGGAATCGAAGGTGAACTGGATATAGTGTATGAACGCATTACCCGTTCACCATCAATTTCCAGCTCCAAGGTTACAAACTGCCCCGGTTTAAAGAAAAACAAAACCGGCAAGCCCATGCTGAACGTAAAGGTACAGACATCGTGGGTTTCATGAATCACTTTAGAACAGCGTACTAAGTGACGGCCATTACCCCAGGTTTGGGTGGCTACCGGGTTCAGAAAATCAGCGGTATTAAAATCGTTCATTACTCTCTCCGCAGATCAGCAACAGGAACGCTTCAGCCCGGCACATACCGGGTTGAAATAACTGCTCATCTGATGAAAATTACAGGGATACCCTGCAGGTCTTATGATTATTATTCGGTGGAAAAAGGTTAAAGCTTCTTTTCAGTCAGAACTGCTTTCCAAGCAAAGCTTCCTTCCAGTAGAGCTCTTTCCAGTAAGGCTCTTTCCAGTAAAGACATAGTAACTAAAGTTCCTTACCCGCCATCCATTCTTTCCAACGCATAGTTGCATTCGCCCCGAGCGTTAAAAACGGCTCGACAGGCAACTTTTTCGGCTCGGCATAGTTGCTGAATTCTTTCACCAGTTCAGTATCACCCAACACCGCTTTTTCAGCCGCAAGCATGCCTGACAAGGTACCTTTCACAGTTCCCAGGCCATTCTGACAAGCCGCTGACCAGACACCGGGCTCCAGCTCACCAAAAGCAGGTACTGAATTGAGAGACAGACATAAACGGCCACCCCAGCGATGCTCCAATGGCACATCGGCCAGCATAGGGAATCGCGAAGTAAAGGCCTTATCGTGTACCTTAACGATGCCATCTATATCTTTCTGGCTGATTTCCATCGACTGATTCAGCGTAAAACGATTTCTCACGGTCAGACGGTCACCGCTGCCCAGATAATCGGAGGTTTTGCGTACGGTTGTGCCCATAGGATCTGCTGGCAAAACGCCCCAGTCGGCTTCACCACCCAACCTCTGTAACTCTTCCGGCATTAACGCACGGGTCATCGATGCGTAAGTAAACACATGGAGTAATTGGCGGGGAAAATAGCCAAACGACTGAACATGACCATTCACCGCCAGAATCACCTTCTTAGCGCGAACACGTGCTTTAGGTGTGCGGAAACGGTGCGGCTCACCGGGGTTCATCTCAATTACCGGTGACTGTTCAAAAATACGTACTTTGTCACTTAATCCCCGGGCAGCCTGACGGATAAACGCTGCCGGCTGAATCATTACCGCACCCGGTGTGTACAAACCTTTCTGGTAATAACTGATACCGGTTCGCTGCTGCATATCATCCGCAGACAGCAATTTATAAGACTCACCCAAACCATCCAGATGCTTCACATAACTGTCGATGTGAGTAATACCCCGCTCGCTGGCCGCGCCAGTTACGCGTCCACAGGCATCGAATACCTGCTCAGGCATGCCAAACTCTCTGGCCATTTCTGCAGCAAACTCAATACCGGCCCGGTTCAGCATAATCTGTTTAAGATCCGCCTCAGTACCGCCGGCATAAGTTTCTGAATTCAGGTCATGAGGCAAGTCGATCATAAACCCGCTGTTACGCCCTGCCGGACCTTCAGCCATATTACAGGCCTCCAGTAAAACGATGTCATCGCCTGTCAGCTGACTTAAACGTCGCGCAGCGGCAATGCCAGCAAAACCTCCGCCGATAACCAGCCAGTCAGTTTCAATATTGCCACTGGCCTGCGGAAAACTGTGCGAATCGTCAAGAATCTCGTTCCAGGCTGCCGGACCGGTTTCTTTCGGTACCTGACTTACCTTGATTGTTCTGCTCATATCATCGCTCCTAACGATGCTGCCTGCCTGTTAACGCTTACATCTAAACATCACAGACAACTCAGGAACCTGCCGCTAACGCGGCAAATTCCATCAATGCGACAGCTGCGTATTAATCTACGCTGCCATCGACTGCATCGTCACTCAGGTCGATCCAGATAGTTTTCAGTTCAGTGTACTGGTCATGGGCATGGATAGAGTTATCCCGGCCACCAAAGCCAGACTGTTTATACCCACCAAACGGCGTAGTGATATCACCTTCACCAAAGCAGTTTACGGTTACAGTCCCGGCACGGATTGCCTGCGCAGCACGGATGGCTTTCTTGGCATTTGCAGTAAATACAGACGCCGCCAAACCATATTCCGTATCATTCGCCACAGTGATCGCTTCGTCATAGCTGTTTACCGTAATCACCGACAGTACCGGACCAAAAATTTCTTCCTGCGCCAGCGTATCGCTGTTGCTGACACCGTCAAAAATAGTTGGCTGAATGAAAGTGCCATTGTCGGTTTCACCGCCCAAAACCACATCATGGCCATCAGCTTTACCCTGCTTAAGATAACCATCGACTTTGGCGAAATGGCCTGCATCGATCATTGCACCTAACTGATTCTGCGGGTCCAGTGGATTACCGGTATTCCAGTCACGGGCGTGGGCTTTAATCCGTTCCAGCAAAGCATCTTTAACGCCCGCTTCTACGATCAGACGGGAACCGGCAGAGCAGTTCTCTCCCATGTTCCAGAATGCAGCTGCAACGACCTGTTCAGCGACTTTATCCAGATTCTCAGCGTCATTCAGAACGATGCATGGATTCTTGCCACCCAGCTCCAGTACAACTTTCTTAAGATTCGAATCTGCGGCATAACGCAGGAAACGACGACCCGTCACGGTCGAACCGGTGAAGGTCACCATGTCGACATCCATATGCATGCCCAGTGGCTCACCCACTTCAGCACCGCCACCGGTAATTACGTTCAGTACACCTTTTGGCATACCCGCTTCCATGGCCAGCTCAGCAATGCGTAAAGCTGTCAGCGAGGTTTGTTCTGCAGGCTTTACAACCATAGAGCAACCTGCCGCCAGTGCCGGTGCAATTTTCCAGGCCAGCATCAGCAGCGGGAAGTTCCACGGCAATACCGCACCCACCACTCCTATCGGTTCACGTACAACCATGGCAATAGCATCGTTGCCGACAGGCGCGGTCTGGTCATAAATTTTATCGATCAGTTCCGCATGCCAGGTCAGGGTATGAATGAATTCAGGAATATCGATGCTTTCGCAATCGGCAATTGGCTTACCTGAGTCCAGACTTTCCAGTACAGCCAGTTCGCGTGAATTACGTTTCACCAGCTTACACAGGCGGATCAGTACTTCTTTACGCTCACCAGGGTGCAGTTTGCTCCAGCGGCCATCTTCAAAAGCTTCACGGGCTTTTTGTACCGCAAAGTCGACATCTTCTGCATTACAGGCAGCCACATTGCCCAGCAATTCGCCGGTAGCAGGGTTGGTCGATTCAAAAGTATTCCCGGATACAGACGGACGGAATCCACCGTCTACAAAGCTCATGCAAGCAGGGTTCAGATCGGCAGCAACGGCCTGATATTCTTCAAGAGTTAACAGATCAGTCATGGCTTATTGCTCCGCAGAATCTTCAGCCAGAATGCTGGCAATGGTAGTTTTCAGGGTCTTCACAACCTGGCTCATGGCACGCTTGTCGTCTTTGTTCAGACCGCGCAGAGGACGGCGCATCTCACCGGAATAGCGACCATCCATCGTCACGCCGTACTTCACGCTCTGGATGAACTTGCCACCCTGCTCCAGTACCCGCATCAGTGGCATCATTGCTGACATAATCCGGCGGGCTTTGTTAAAGTCGTTTTCGATCACACAGGCCTGATACAGCGCCAAATGCTCTGTCGGCAGGAAGTTAGAACCGGCGCAGACCCAGCTCTTGGCACCCCAGGCAAAGAATTCCAGGGCCTGATCATCCATGCCGCAAGCAGTTTGAATGTGCGGATAGTCCCGCGCCAACATGTGCAGGCGGTTAATGTCACCGGAGCTTTCTTTAATAGCCTGAAAATTAGCGGAACGGCCGACACGGTCGAAGAACTCTTCTTCCATGTTGACGCCCATACGGTCCGGGTAGTTATAAAGCATGATTGGCAGGTTTGCTGCACGATCAATGGTCAGGGCATGCAGCGCCAGTTCCCGCTGGGTTGGCAGCGAATATGGCGGCGTTGCCAGCAGAATCACGTCAGCGCCATATTTAGCGCCGTCTTCTGCCAGTTTGATGGAGTGATCTGGATTAATAGAACCGGTACCAAAGATAACGATGGCCTTATCAGCAGCGATCTGTTTTGAGATCTCCAGTAGCTTAACCCGTTCTTCATGGCTTTCGACGTAATATTCACCAGTAGTACCACCGACCATCAGGCCCTGTACGCCGGAATCGACCAGATACTGAACCTGAGCGGCAAAGGCATCGTAATCGATGCTGTGATCTTCGCCGAACGGGGTGATGACCGGCGTATAAATCCCCTCAAAATGCATAGTTGTGTTACCCATTAAGATTCTTATTGTTCCTGCTATCGATGCCTGAGCATTAATAGCGACATAGTAAAAATCTTAACGAGGAGCTACCTGTTACCACAATCAACCTTTTTGTCGCAAAAAGCATAACCTCAAGTTATCAAAGCAAGGCTAAAGCGACTAAACCGTCACTCAGGTAATGATTAAGCCATGCTTCTGAGGGTTTTATTTCATAAAAAAACGCCATACTGTTCTCACAGAATGACGTTTAAAATTTAATAACTCACCTAATAACCGATCCAGCCTATTACTGACTACTTACTGACATTCGCCTCTCCGAAATAGCGGCTATTCATCATCCTCAGAAAGCTTGCCAACATAGGTTGGCTCCTGACGAATACAATCCATAAACCAGTCCATAAAGGCCTTAAATGCCGGGGTCGTGCTTTTATCTTCTGTATAGGTCAGATAATGCAGCTTCTCTTTGAAAACCGCTTTATGGTCACTGACTCTGACCAGCCGCCCTTCTGCCAGCATATGCTCAACCAGTTGATTCCAGCCCAGACATACCCCCTGATGATTCAGGGCCATTTGTGCCAACATATTGAAGTCGTTGGCATTAAAGATTCTCAGCTGGCTGTCATCACTCTGGTCCAGCTTCATATCATGAAATGCAAACCAGACACCCCAGTCCACATGCTCAGCAACCTGAGAACGACCAAACGGACTCAGGTTTAGTAACACTGCCTGTTGCAAGCCTTCTAATGTGACAATTTCAGGATTGGCCGCCAGATACTCTGGTGAACATACCGGATAAATCAGATCATAAAACAGCGGCACTGAGTGATATCCCTCCCGGGGATCACTGGCCTTATTGATATAAATATCCGGCCGGACACCTGGCTCCATCTGCAGGAAATTATTGGTGGTCACCATGTTAACGTCGATTTCCGGATGCCGGGCGATAAATTCCGGTAACCGGTAAGACAACCAGAAGGTTGAAAACGCCGGGGTGCAGCAAATCGTCAATGCCTGACGACGCTTACCGGTGTTCTGAATTCGCTGGGCTGCCTGGGCGATATTCACAAATGAAAGATAAGCGGCATCATAGAAAATACTGCCGGCCTCGGTCAGCTCCACCGCACGCCCGGAGCGCTTAAATAAAGTTACGCCTAAGGCAGCTTCGAGTTCGCGAATTTGCCGGCTAATTGCAGCTTGCGTCACGCACAAGGCTTCAGCAGCACGGGTAAAGTTCTGATATTTAGCGGCCGCCACAAATGACTTAACCGCCCGCAATGAAGGCATTTTGACCAGTATCTGATCCGGTTCTACGTGTTTAACCATAACGTCAGGTATTCAATTCTCTAAATAAAAAGTCGCTTTACCGATTTTCAGGCCAAAAATACACTGGCCCTCGTCATCACGCCCTGATTTCAGCGCACAGTCTGCACCGTTCTGCCTCGCCCTAATCCCTTATGAAATGTCAGTTCCGGGGGAGTTCAGGTGCTCGCATTACAACTTACGGTCTGGCCAATGCCTGCTGCATTAAAAACGATAGATGGTCTTAAAAACAATAGCCATGTTTTTATCAGGGTGTTTAAAAACTGCTTTTTTACAAGAATAAAAGTGCTTCGTTACCCGTCTTCTTAGGAGTCACCCCATGTCCAGTCAGGCCAAAACCCTTGAGCTTATCCAGCAGCGGCAACCCCGCCATGCACTGAGCAGTAAGCTTTATCATGACGCTGATGTCTACCAGCAGGATCTTGAACAGATCTGGCACAAGCAGTGGATTTTTGCCGGCCACAACTTTGAAATACCTAAAGCTGGTGACTACCTGACACTGCAAGTAGGCAGCTATCCGATCGTCATTGTCCGGGGCGATAAAGGTGAGATAAATGCTTTTCATAATGCCTGCCGCCATCGTGGTTCAAGGCTGTGTTCTGCCGCCAAAGGTAAGTCAGCCAAGCTGGTGTGCCCATACCATAAATGGACCTTTGGTCTGGACGGCAAACTCCTGTTCGCTGGCAATATGGGACCTGATTTCAGTAATGCTGACCACGGCCTGCTGCCGGTTCACTGTGAAGTAGTGAACAGTTTTATCTACATATGTGTCGCCGAAACCGCACCTGATTTCGAAGCATTCCGGTCTGACGTCACGCCTTTTATCGCCCCACATAATCTGGACGACTGTAAGGTTGCTTTCGAATCCAACATCATCGAAAAAGGTAACTGGAAACTGGTTTTTGAAAACAACCGTGAATGCTACCACTGTGATGCCAACCACCCGGAACTGCTTAATTCCTTCGTTGAAAATCTATCCGTCGCAGGCGTTGGTGGTAACGATGACCCAGAGCTGACTGCCCACTGGGATAGCTGTGAAGCTGCTGGTTTCCCAAGCCGTCTGGTTATGGATCCGAAGAATGGCCAGTACCGCATGACCCGAATTCCGTTAGCATCCGGTGCTGTCAGCTACACCATGAACGGTAAGCCTGCTGTAAATGGTCGGCTGGATACTCCGGATGCGAATGGCAAGCATCTGGAAGACATCGGCGCACTGCTGTATTTCAACTACCCGTCAACCTGGAATCACTTTCTGGGCGATCACTCATTAAGCTTCCGAATTCTTCCACTTGGCCATGGTGAAACACTGGTTACCACAAAATGGCTGGTGAATAAGAATGCTCAGGAAGGCGTTGACTATGATCTGGATACGCTGACAAAAGTCTGGCTGTCTACCAATGATCAGGACCGTGAATTAGTCGAGGAGACCTTTCGCGGTACAGGCTCACCTTCTTACACTCCAGGCCCTTTTTCAGAAATAGCAGAAAATGGTGTATGTCAGTTCGTCGACTGGTACTGCGATACGATGAAAACCCGTCTGGGCTAATTCATCTAAAGACATCACTGTTCGGGTTGTATCTACAGCGCACAATTGTTTTGTCCGTCTTCCCTGCCGGTACTGAAGTTCAGCACCGGCAGGGTTTTTTCAGCTTTTCTGATAACCGGTTATTGAATTCCGGCATATCACGGAACACATATGTACAGAAGCTTTCCTGTCACACTGATCCCATCCGGTGAATATCTGCGGGGGTATTTACTGGTGATCCTTGCTGCTATTAGCTATGGCCTGCAACCGCTATTTGCTTTCCAGGCCTATGCCGATGGTTTTACCCCGTTTGGCCTGCTACTTAGCCGCTACAGTATTGCTTTTTTGCTGTTACTTAGCTGGTTAATCTGGCGAAAAACGCCTCTGCCAGCCGGTAAAAACTTACGTCAGTATTTAACTATTGGCATAGGGTATGGCTGTGCCGCAATGGGCTATTACACCGCAAGCCAAAGTACATCTGTCAGCACTGCTGTCATATTGCTGTTCTCTTTTCCTGCTTTTGTCACGCTCTACTCAATGCTGGTGCTAAAAAATCCACTGCGTAAATCCAGACTGTTAAGCATGCTAATGGGGCTGGGGGGTGTTGTTTTAGCCGCAGGCTCGGATTTTCAGGGTGACCTTAGCGGCATTGGCTGGGCATTATTCGCAGCACTTAGCTACGGCGCGTCTATTATCTATGGCAGCCATAATGCAGTGAGCAGGCAACCACTTGCTGACAGCTGTGTCGTTATGCTGGGCGGCGCTATCGTTTTCAGTTTGGCAGTTGTCATCGAAATACTTAGCAATCCGGCCGGCAGTGGTAGCATAGTTCTCAGCCAGACAGTCAGCGCATCCAGCTGGCTGGCAATCTTTGGGCTGGCTGCTTTTGCCACTATTTTACCGGCTATTTGCTTTATCAGCGGTTCCCCCAAAACCGGTGCCGCGAATGCTGCAACAATTTCGACTCTGGAACCAATAGTCGCGATCAGTATTGCAGTTCTGATGATAGGCGAACCTCTGCATCCCAGTACCTTACTTGGTGGTGTGCTGGTACTCGCTGCAGCAATCACACTGGCACGTAAGTAATTCTGTACTCAGCCCACAGCATCTTCAGTATGGCCAGTGACTCAGCTGGCCATTCTTGCCGTTTTTATAGCGTTCTTAATCTTTGATCGCTGATCTGTTTCATCACTTCCTCTACATCGTCTTTGCCTGTCCCTTGCCCTGCTTATCCTTTTCTCTTCACGTATCTGAGTTCAGAAAACAGCACCGAATTTCACTGTCCGGCACAGTTATTTATCTCAATCATTATCAATGATCGTGGAGCCTACCTGTTCACTACCAGACACTTTCATTACTTAAGTGACGTTTTTCGATCATTAAGCCACGAACAATAACCGGAAGTTATGGTTTTTAGGCAAATAATGTCGTTGGACGGTTTTTTGCAAAATCTCTAATTTAGATAACAGAGTTTTTCTGCGTCTCATCGCATCCGGTTTGAATATTTTATCCGGGTGATAGCAAGGCGCAGCCAGCAGAAAATATTCTGCCGGGGAATATGTAATCCAATAATAAAAACGAGGACAGCATGACAGACAACACAGATATCCTGTCGATTCGCAACGTATACAAAGTATTCGGTGAGCAGCCGGAAAAAGCGATGCAGATGTTGCGCGATGGCGCAGACAAGGATCAGATCTTTGAAAAAACCGGCCAGACAGTCGGTGTCTTCGATGCAAGTTTCTCCGTTAAAAAGGGTGAGATTTTCGTCATTATGGGGCTGTCAGGCTCCGGCAAATCCACCATGGTACGTCTGCTTAACCGCCTGATAGAACCGACAGCTGGCAGCATTGAGCTAAACGGTAAAGACATCACTAACCTGGGTGATGAAGATCTGTTAGACGTACGCCGTCAAGAAATGAGTATGGTTTTTCAGTCATTCGCTCTGATGCCACACATGTCTGTACTGGAAAACGCAGCTTTCGGCCTGGAAATTTCAGGCGTTGAATCAGATGAACGCAACCGACGTGCCCAGGAAGCCCTGGATCAGGTAGGCCTTGGCGAGCACGGTGCCAGCTATCCGCACCAGTTATCCGGTGGTATGCAGCAGCGTGTAGGTCTGGCCCGCGCACTGGCAAACGACCCTACTATCCTGCTAATGGACGAGGCTTTCTCTGCACTCGATCCGCTAATCCGTTACGAAATGCAGGGTGAGTTAATTCGCCTGCAGAAAGAACAGGAACGTACCGTCATCTTTATTTCCCATGACCTCGATGAAGCCATTCGTATCGGCGATCGTATCGCCATTATGGAAGGCGGTCGCGTAGTACAGATAGGTACACCGCAGGAAATCATGCGCAACCCGGCAGATGACTACGTAGAAACCTTCTTTCAGGGCGTAGATGTTACCAAGATCCTTAAAGCCGGCGACATTGCCTGCGCAGATACCGGCTGCACTATACGTGTGAACGGCAGTGTGCAGCCTTTCGATAGCAGCAGCCATAGCTTTGGCTACCTCCTCGACGACAGTAACCAGTTACAAGGCGTTGTTCCCCTGACTGCTAACGACGGTTCAACCGCTACGCTAGATTCACTGCAGGCGTCACAACTGGATAGCCACACTCAGGTATATAGCGATGACTTGCTCAAAGATGTTCTCAAGCAGGTCGCCAACAGCGATTACCCGGTACCTGTAGTTGACCGGACTGGCAATTTCTGTGGCGTCATCAGCAAAGATCATATGCTGCAGACCCTGAGCCATTCCTAGGGCAGCGTGACGTTTGGGCTAAGCCGAATACAACAATAAAAGAGACCGTTACATCATGTCTGAATTTAGTTTATTAGATCCGTTTCAGTTCCTGAGCATCCCCCTCGGTGAGTGGGTCGAGAGCCTGCTGAACTACTTAGTACAAAACTTCCGGGGGTTCTTCCGGGCAATCCGCTGGCCAATCGATCAGGTACTGGATTTCTCTGAATACGTACTGCAGTCCATTCCACCATTAATCGGCATTATTCTGTCGTCTTTACTGGGCTGGCAGCTGGCCGGTAAAAAAATGGGCGTTTTCTGCGCCATCACACTGACCTTCTTAGGTTTGATCGGTGTTTGGTCTGAATCCATGACAACCCTGTCACTGGTACTGACATCACTGTTCTTCTGCATTGTATTCGGCATTCCGTTAGGCATTGCTTCAGCACGCAGCGACCGACTTGAAAAAATCGTCCGTCCGGGACTGGATGCCATGCAAACCCTGCCCGCTTTCGTCTATCTGGTGCCTGTTGTGATGTTATTCGGCATTGGCAACGTACCAGGTGTACTGGTGACAATCGTGTTCGCACTGCCACCGCTTGTACGCCTGACCAACTTAGGTATCCGTCAGGTACCGGCTGACAAAATTGAAGCGGCACGCGCATTCGGCTGCACGCCACGGCAAATGTTATTCAAAGTTCAGTTACCACTTTCAATGCCTACCATTATGGCCGGCATCAACCAAACGCTGATGCTATCTCTATCCATGGTAGTTATTGCTTCAATGATTGCCGTCGGTGGACTGGGTCAGATGGTACTGCGCGGTATCGGTCGCCTGGATATGGGCCTGGCCACTGTTGGCGGTGTCGGTCTGGTACTGCTGGCAATATTCCTTGACCGCTTAACTCAGGCAATGGGCGACCGCTCTGCAGCCAACCATGGAATGCACTGGTACGAAACCGGACCGGCAGGATTCCTGGTGCGTAGCTATCGCAGCATGACCGCAAAATAAATACACGCAACACAATTGAAGTAGCTCGACCTTAAAAACCAGTTAAAGCAACTGTTAAAAAAAACAACAATTTAAAAACAACAATAAAACTATTCATTTAAATGAGGACCCAGCGATGATCAAATCACGCTTAAAAGAACTGTCTAAAAGTATCATTCAGTTAACTGCTGCTGCCACTCTGGCAACCTCTGCCAGCTCTGTATTTGCAGCTGATAAGCCGGGCGAAGGCGTTGAAGTGACACCTATCTTCCCAAGTATTGCTGAAGAACGTTTCCGTGGTGAAATCGCTATCGCAGGCCTGCAAGAACTGGGTTACGAAGTTGAAGAACCAAAAGAAACTGAATACGCCACCATGATGCTGGCACTTTCTTACGGGGACGCAGATTTTACCGTTCACCTGTGGGATGTACTGCACGATACTTTCTACAAAAAAGCTGGCGGCGACGACACTATGGTTAAAGCCGGTGATGTTATCCCGGGTGTATTACAGGGTTACCTTATCGACAAGAAAACCGCTGATGCCCATAACATCAAGTCACTGGCCGACCTGAAGAAGCCGGAAATAGCAAAACTGTTTGATGCTGATAACGACGGTAAAGCAGATCTGACCGGCTGTAATCCTGGCTGGGGTTGTGAGCTGGTTATCGACCATCACATCGAAGCTTACGGTTTAGGCGATACTGTTAACCATAACCGCGGTTCTTACTTCGCGCTGATGGCAGACACTATTACCCGTTACAACGAAGGCAAGCCTGTTCTGTACTACACCTGGGTACCACAGTGGATCTCCGGTGTATTGGTTGAGAACAAAGATGTTGTCTGGTTAGAAGTACCTCACACAGACTTGCCTGACGGCAACAATGACGTCAACACCAGCTTCAATGGCAAAAACCTGGGCTTCGCTGTTGACCGCGTAATGTCCGTTGTGAACAAAGACTTTGCTGAAGAAAACCCGGTAGCCACTAAGCTGCTGTCTCTGGTACAGATCAGTGCCAGCGACGAAAGCGCACAGAACCTGAAAATGCAGGACGGTGAGAAGTCTATCGCAGACATCAAGCGTCATGCGCAGGAGTGGATTTCTGCTAACCGTGGAACATACGACAGCTGGTTAACTGAAGCACGCGCTGCTGTTAACTAAGCACCTGTCTTTAATACCAAAGGCACCTGCGGGTGCCTTTATTTTTTTCTCAAAGGTAAAAGCAATGTCCCTCTACAGTTTCATCAATGGCCTGACATTCAGTGACGTTCCTGCCCATACACAGCAACTGGTAACCACTTCTTTGATGGATATCATCGGTGTTGTTGCCGGCGCGACCGCCAATACAACCAGCGTAAACATCCGTAATTATGCTGCTGATCATTACCCGGCGACCCGCCTGAATAGCCGACTGTTATTTGATGGCCGCAGTGTTCATCCAATGGGCGCAGCCTGGGCCGGTGGTTTCACTGCCGACAGCCTTGATGCTCACGAAGGACATTTCACCTCCAAAGGTCATGCTGGCGCAACAGTAGTACCTGCCCTGCTGGCAATCGCCGATGCCTGCCATGCACAGGGAAAAGACATCTCCGGTGCAGAATTCCTGGCGGCAGTGACCGTTGCCTATGAAACAGGATTACGTGCCGGTGTTGCGTTAATGGATACCGCTGCTGAATATCACGCATCAGGCGCTTTCTCAGGATTAGGCGTCGTTTGTGGCGGGGCCCGTTTACTGAAAATGAGCGAAGAGCAGTTCATGCATGCACTGGGAATTGCTGAATACTTCGGACCACGCTGTCCAATGATGCGTTTAGTCGACTTCCCCTCCATGCTGCGTGATGCCCATGGCGCCGGCGCCTATGCCGGCGTAAATGCATTATTCATGGCAGACGCAGGTATTACCGGAGCACCCGCCGAAACTGTCGAAAACGATAAAATTCGCCATTGCTGGAACGACCTGGGCCAGCGCTGGGAAATCGACGCACAGTATTTCAAACCCTGGCCCGTATGCCGCTGGGCTCAACCGGCACTGACGGCTGTTACCGCCATGTTAGCCGAGCATCCACACATCAGCAGCGCAACAGTTACCGCAATACAGGTAGAAACCTTTCACGAATCCATGCGTTTACAGGGACATTTTCCAGCCAATGCTGATGAAGCTCAGTATGGCCTTGCCTTTCCGCTGGCGGCACTCATCACCCGCGGTCAAGTTGGTCCGAATGAGGTCACAGGTGACGCAATCAGAGATGCACAGATCTTAAAGGTCAGTAAGCTTATCGAAATTGTTGAAGCTGATGATCTTTCAGCGCGCTTCCCGGAAGAGATCCTCAGCCGGGTCAGTATTGAACTGCAGGATGGCAGCCGTATTGTCAGCCCTGTGACTCAGGCGAAAGGTGATCCGGCAACGGCCATGACGCTAGAAGAGTTCCGCGCTAAATTTGATTTACTGGCCGGGGTTAATCTTAATCAGTCACGCCGGGACGCGATCTGCACAGCAATTAACTCACTGCCAACCGCAAAAAATTGCAGTGAGCTGTTTGAATTACTGATGCATTAAAAGGTCGGAGCAGCTTCCTGTTCTGTACCAGAGCAGGAAAGGACAAACACTGATAATGAACACGTTAAACAGACATCCCGGCGAACCCGGATCAACAACAGTCCAAAAGCAAATCTGCTTTATTCTGTTACCCGGATTTGCCCTGACCTCTTTTTCGCTGGCGATAGAAGCACTCAGTGTCGCCAACGGACTCGAAGATCAGCCGATCTATAGCTATAAGATCTGCAGTCTGCTTGACGATAATCAGCCAGGTAACGTTATCAGTGCCAACGGGGTACCGATTGAAGTCAGCCATGGCCTGGATGCCTGTGACAATGCCGAAATGGTGTTTATCTGTGCCTACAAAGGTGCGGCAAGTTTTGAAGATCCACAAATTCTGAGCCAGCTACGCCGTCTGTCACAAAAAGGGGTACGAATTGCTGCACTCAGTGGCGGTAGCTTTCTGCTCGCGAAAGCCGGTTTACTGCATGAAAAAGGCTGTACTCTGGTACATGAGCACCGCAGTACCTTTGCCGAGTTATACCCGTCAATCACTTTGCAGGACAGCATCTATACAGTGAACGGCAACCTGCTTACCAGCGCTGGCGGTACCGCTACACTGGATATGCTGCTGTACCTGATCGGTCTTGATCAGGGTAAAACCTTTGCTCACAAAGTTGCCCAGCGTTTTCAGCAGGAACGCATCCGCTCCGGCGAAGAAGTGCTAACCAGCCAGCGTATGCTTGCCCTTTCCATGAAATCCCCCTGTCTCGGAGCCGCCATTGAGCTAATGGAAAAAAGCATTGATCAGCCCTATAGCATTGAAGAGCTTTCTCAGCGAATCGGTACCACAAGACGAAATCTGGAAATGGTATTTCAGCGCCATCAGGACACCACACCTAACCGCTATTACCTGAAGATCCGACTGCAACACGCCCGCCGAATGCTGGAAGAAACGAATCTGAGTATTGCAGGTATTGCCCAGGCAACAGGTTTCAGTTCACAGAGCTATTTCGGTAAATGCTTTAAAGATCTTTACGATATTCAGCCGTCTCAGCTACGCCAGGAATAATTTCTCGCAACGCTAAGACTCTTCTTCGCATTTTTGATATAGGCAAGGCACCTATAAAAGCAATACTGGCACCTCTTATAATAACTAAAGCCAACAGGTGCCAACGTGTCTACGCAGACAGACTCCCGACTCGCGAGCAAAGAAACATCCTTTCATGAAATTCCCATTATTGATATCGGACCACTAATCGATGGTTCTGATCCACAACAGGTTGCCAGCCAGATTGGCGACATTTGTGAGAATGTCGGATTTCTGTACATTCGCAATCATGGCGTCGATAAAGCGCTCATCCAGACTGCCTACGAGCAGGCGGAAGCCTTCTTTAAACTGCCGTTGGATGCAAAAAACAAACTGCACATCAGCAATTCCGGCCAGACCCTGCGCGGCTATATACCTATGTACGCAGAAAACGTTGATCCGGAAAACACCAAAGATCATAAAGAGTGCTTCGACCTGGGTGCAGACCTACCAGCAACAACCCCGTTTCACGGCCCCAACCTGATGCCTGAAACACCCTCAGCCTTCAAAGAGACCTTTGAACGCTACCACAGCGCAATGACGCAACTGGCAGAGAAACTCATTAGCGCTATCGCCCTTAGCCTGAACCTGCCTGCAGACTATTTTGCCAAGCTTCAGCAAAACCCAATCACCATTCAGCGGCTGCTGCACTACCCTTCGCAATCCGGAGAAATCCGTCAGGAAGAAATTGGTATCGGCGCCCACACAGATTACGGTTTCTTAACCATTCTCGGCCAGGACAATAACGGTGGCTTGCAGGTACAAAACCGCCACGGCGAATGGATAGCGGCCCCACCGGTAGAAGATACCTTTATCGTGAATATCGGTGATCTGGTTCAAACTTTCACCAACGATAAATACATTTCAACTATGCACCGCGTCATCAACACCAGCGGCCGCGAACGCTACTCACTGCCCTTCTTTATCGATCTGGACTTTGATGCCGAAGTCAGCGTCGTGCCAACTTGCCAGAGCGAAGCAAACCCGGCGAAATATCCGCCCTACACCTGTGGCAGCCACAAGTACAAACGCTTCGCAGATAGCTATGCGCACTTGGGTGAGTAAAGCCTATTCAAAAGCTTAGTTTTCAGACCGCCAGTATAAGTTGCTGGCTGTCTGAACAGTATTTATGCTTTATTAACTGTAGTGAACGCTAAAAACCTTCTCGCTACAGGAACCCAGCATGCCTATCACTGATCTCATTGCTGTTCTGCTTATTTTCTCTATGACAGGCATTGTCGGCCTGTTCATTACCCGCTTGATCGACCTGCCTTACTCACTGATCCTTGTCGTACTGGGCTTTGTGTTGGCGTTGTCTACAGAGACCTTAGGCTGGGACACAGGTATCCGGGCCAGTAATTTTCAGGACCTGATGCTGTTTGTACTCTTACCTGTTCTGATCTTTGAAGCGGCATTTTCACTGGATTCAAAGCTGTTATTCAAATTCATGCCCAATGTACTGACACTGGCCACTATAGGCTTGCTTGTTTCTACAGTTGCGACTGCGGTGTTTATTTTCTACGGCATTGGGCACCCCGGATTCCCTTTTATTGCTGCCTTAATCACCGGTGCAGTGATATCTGCCACCGACCCTGTTGCAGTTGTTGCGCAGCTTAAAGCACTGAATGCTCCCGCTGAGCTGAACGTACTGATTGAAGGCGAAAGCCTGTTTAACGATGCGACTGCCATCGCGTTATTTTCTATTCTGGTTGGAATTGGCCTGGGTACCGTTCAGGCGGATGTGACCGATGGCATGATTCAGTTTCTGAAGATCTTTTTTGGTGGGGTCGCTGTTGGCGTGGTGATGGGATATCTGTTCGCCCTGATACTGCGTATTTTTACCGTCACTCTGCCCGGGTTGGTATTAGTCACTATCGTGCTTTCCTATGGCAGCTTCTTTATAGGTGAGCATTTCTTGCATGTGTCTGGCATCGTGGCGGTACTATTTGCAGCCATCGTCTTTAAAAAGTGTGCCAGACAGAAACTAAAAGATATTGAGCATCAGGTACATAATGTCTGGGAGTCTATCGGCTTCATCGCCAATGTTTTTGTGTTTGTTTTATTAGGCCTGGTGATTACCGTTGAGATGTTTACCGAGCGCTGGCTTGCCATTTTACTGGCCGTAGCTGCCGCCACACTGGCCCGCACTATTGCGGTGTATTCTTCTGTCTTGCTCAACAAAGCAACTATTGGCCAGACCGTAGACAAACGCTATCCGCCAATTATGATTTGGGGCGGGCTGCGAGGCGCAGTCACAATCGCGTTGGTATTATCCCTGCCGACTGAACTTCCCTATTGGTGGACGATCCAGTCTATTGGCTTTGGTGTGGTGCTGTTTACCTTAATAGTGCAAGCAACGACTAATCCATGGCTGGTCAGAAAACTGAAAATATAGCTAACTAGCCGTATACCGCTATAGCAATAATAGAGTAACAACAAAAGGATATCCGATGGCAAACGTCTTCCATTACGCGTTTAAAGTTAAGGATCTTACCAGTACCCGACGTTTCTACATTGAAATTCTCGGATGTAAGGAAGGTCGCTCTACTGATACCTGGGTAGACTTCGACTTCTGGGGCAATCAGCTATCTGCCCATGTAGCAGAGATGCCCAATGCACTGGATTATTGCGGTAAAGTAGACGGGATTGATGTGCCAATTCCTCACTTTGGCGCGGTACTTAACCCACAGCAATTTGAAACCACCCGTCAGCAGTTGGAACAGGCCGATATTGAATTTATAGTCAAACCTATACAGCGCTACGAAGGCCAGGCAGGTCAGCAACAGACGATGTTTGTGCTGGATTTTAGCGGTAACCCGCTGGAGTTTAAGAGCTTTACGGATCAGGCTGAGCTATTCAGTTAAAGATTTCTAATACAAAAACAAAGGGCATCTTTAACAGATGCCCTTTGTTGTTCTAGATATAGCTACAGCGTACTTCAGCGCATCAGTTCAAACCATCAAAGACAATGCTTACCCACTTATCGGGTTTCATGAAGCCACCACCCCACTTAGCATCCAGGTCTGCTGTAGGTTTAGCCTCAACAATCTGAAGTCGGGTCTTACCTTCACTGATCATTTTACTGATACGGCCTTCAACCACTTTTAGCATGTCTCTATATGCCATCAGTTCGGCTTTGTTAGATAGCTTACCGTGGCCCGGAATAATTTTAGTTTTGTCGTCAGCGACGGTCAGTATCTGGTCAACCGCGGCGATTACACCGGTAATTGAGCCGCCGCTACTGGCATCAATAAAGGGATACATACCGGCAAAATAAATATCGCCGGTATGAATTACATTAGCCGCTTTAAATTGTACAAAGCTGTCGGTATCAGTATGCGCATTTGGCTGATGCCTTACCTGCAGCACATCGCCATTCCAGTGAAAGTTAACACCTTCTGCAAAAGTAATAACTGGCAGCGCTACTTCCGGTGCAGGCTCAACTTTGCGGTTAAAAGCTTTAATGAACTGATCAGACGACATTCGTTTACGCACATTATCGTGCGCGACTATGATACTGCCCTGCTTGCCGAAGTTTTCATTACCGCCAGTATGATCCCCATGCCAATGGGTGTTGAGGAGAAACTTTGGCACGTCGCCACCCAGGCCTTTTATCGCGGTAAGGATACGCTCAGTTAACGGCGCGAACTGATCATCCACCAGATACGTACCATTCTTACCAATCGAGACCGCCAGGTTACCGCCAGCACCAGTAAGCATATACAGGCCTTCACTGACCTGCTGAGATTCGATTTTGACGTTCTTAAAGCGTTCGTGGTTGTCAGCAACGGCAATGCCAGCCTGTGTCAGCAAACACAGCGAGGTAGCCTGAATAATGCGCTTAATCATGTGACTGTCTCCCGGTAATCCAGCTTTCTTTTAGTAATCAGCCTTAAAGCTTAGCCTATGCACTATTCAGACAGTTTGCTTAACGATCATGAATAGTTGCCAATCGTTCAATCGCATCTGCTCCGGGATGGCTGCCAGAAGAATAACTGGGAAAGCTGCGATAAAGATTCAGGGAGAACTGTAATGAGAGTCTTCAGACACAAGAAAACTGCCTCTGAAAACTCTGGGTGGTACTTTTTAGAATTTAAACGAAACGGTTTAGCGTCTTAGTTACTTCGCTAAGGTCACCAAAGTTATCTGCCACCCACTGCGGGTTGTAATAGGTATCCAGATAACGCTCACCACTGTCACATAACAAGGTGACAATAGAGCCTTTCTGCAGATTGTTCTGCATCTGTTCCGCTACCTGTAGCGCCCCCCACAGATTGGTACCGGTAGATGCTCCGGCTTTCCGGCCGATAAGCTTTTCCAACCAGAGAATAGTCGCAATACTGTTGGCATCCGGTATTTTCAGCATATGATCGATAACATCAGGCTGAAAAGAGTGCTCCACTTTAGGTCGGCCGATACCTTCAATACGACTGGAGGCATTACTGACAAGCTGGCGGTCACCGCTCATATAGCTATCGTAAAATACAGAGTTTTCGGGATCGACTACTGTCAGTTCAGTATCGTAGCCTTTGTAACGGATAAACCGGCCTAAGGTTGCAGATGTCCCGCCAGTACCAGCACTCATGACTAACATTGAAGGTATTGGATGGGGCTCACAGGCCATCTGCCGAAAAATACTTTCGGCTATATTGTTGTTGCCCCGCCAGTCCGTCGCCCGTTCGGCATAAGTGAACTGATCCATAAAATAACCACCAATAGACGCAGCCAGAGCCACTGAAGCATCGTGCATTTCAGAAGAAGAGTTAACGAAGTGGCACTGTCCGCCGTAAAATTCGATCTGTTTGATTTTGCTCTGTGCAGTACTTTTAGGCACGACAGCAATAAAAGGTAAGCCAATCATTCTGGCAAAATACGCTTCCGATACCGCGGTGCTGCCAGAAGAAGCTTCAACAACTGTCATGTCCTGCTTCAGCTTGCCGTTGCACAACGCATAGAGAAACAGTGACCTTGCCAGCCGGTGTTTCAGGCTGCCGGTTGGATGGGTACTTTCATCTTTGAGGTAAATCTCTACGCCTGCCAGCGCCGGCAAAGGCAACTTAAACAGATGAGTATCTGCCGAACGATGCGCATCGGCATTGATCTGACTGATAGCGTCTTTCACCCAGGCATTCATTGTATAAAGCTCCTCGTTTTTGTTTTTATATTACTTACACGCACTTGCACATTTATTGGTTACTCATAGTAATAACACATTCAATCAAATTACAAAGTGGTTATTACTAAACAGATAAAGACGCAAGCTGACTGAAAAAGACGAAACCGAAAAAGACGAAACCGAAAAAGACGAAACCGAAAAAGACGAAACTGAATACCAGCCTCATGCGCAGCCTGTGCTTTACATACGCGAATAAAACAGCACATTGAAGCCTAAGCATTCAGTGAACTGTTCCGAACTCATTTCTCCCACTCACTCCTCCAATGATTAGTTATCCAGTTCATTTCTCCAAGCGCATAATATCTAAGCTCATTTATCCAGGCTCATTTATCTAAGAGCTGAACGCTAAATCTCAAGCTACAAATTAAGATTTAAAGGCTGCGCTTAAACAAGAAAACCAGACTAACCACCTGCTCAAAAGCCCCCTGTGAATGTTTAACCTTGATCGGTGGCACATTCTTTACGAGACTTATAACACCCCTATAGATAACGGTATAAATCCTTAATCAAATTAATCCGAATGCTTAACTGACACTACTCAATCAGCTCAGGAAAAAAACCTTTAAGAAAGTTCTTCAAAAAGAGTGCTTTAAACAGAGTTCTTAAAACAAAATTCTTCAAAGAAAACTCTTCAAATAAGACACTTCAGACATTTTTCAGACTAAGCGCTGCATACACGCCAATATCAAAAAGAAGCAGACTGCTCTAATCAGCGCCGGCATTCTCTTCAATGGCTTCATCCGGGGAAACCGCTGGAGCTTCTTCCTGCAGAGCTATGGGTAAGCGGATAATAAAGCGACTGCCCTTGCCAACAACACTCTGTACCTGAATACGGCCGCCGTGTTCTTCAATGATCCCATGACTGATCGACAGCCCCAGGCCAGTACCTGAGCCTACATCTTTTGTGGTGAAGAAAGGATTGAATAGCTGCTTCTGTACTTCTGGCGTCATACCACTACCCGTATCACGAATACTGACAATGACTTCATTATTGATAAAACGGGTGCCAATGAAGATCTCGCCATTTTCTTCAATCGCCTGTCCGGCATTGACCAGAAGATTCATAAACACCTGGTTAAGACGACCAATATTACACACCAGCTTTGGTAATTCCGCGTAATCTTCATGCACTGTGCATTTGTATTTGAGCTGATTCGCAGCCACTTTAAGGGTGCTTTGTAATGCCTGATTAATATCTGCCGGTGCCTGCTGTTCATCGTCTTCACGGGCAAAACTGCGCAGGCCGGAAACAATGGTTTCTACCCGGTTAACGCCATCCATTGATTCAACAATTAATGGTTCAAGATCTTCCGCTGTGTATTCAATATCGAAGTCATCCCGGGCTGCCTGCAAGCTTTTCCGGTAGGCTTGCATATCATCGTGTTCGGCCAGCAGTTCATCCTGACGCTTAATGTAATCTGTGAGGTTTTTACTGTATGCCTGCAAACTACCGAGATTGCTCTTAACGAATCCGACAGGGTTATTTATTTCGTGCGCCACCCCTGCTGCCATAGTACCCAGACCCGCCATTTTTTCAGACTGTACTAACTTAGCCTGGGTCTCTTTGACGGATTTAAACGCTTTAACCAGCAATGCATGTTTTTTCTGGAGCTCTTCTGTGCGCTGCTGTACCCGGGCTTCCAGTGAACGGTTAAGTTCAAGAATCTCAGCTTCGAAGCTATCCCGCTGCTGGCTGGTTTTCGTCAGATTCTTCGCCATAGTATTGAATGCTTCACCCACTACTGCGATTTCGTCTTTGCCTTTAACCGGAATACTGATATTGAATTTTCCGTTACCAATGACTTTGGCAGCACGCTGCAATACTTTTAACTGGCCGGTCAGATAACCACCCAGTAAAAAAGAGAACAGCGCCACCAACAGCATTTCTACTGAAGCCAGTGTCATACCCCAGGTATACACCTGATTAATCGCCTGATTAATACTGGCGATGTGAATGCCAATTTCCACACGGCCGTAAACTTCACCACCTTCTTCTATGTCGACGATGACATCAAAGACATCGTCATCAACCAGGCCGACATCTGTATCCGGCACAAAAGGTTCTTTAAGGTGACTGATATCACCGGACTCAGCAAACACATCACCTTCTGCGGAAATAACCCGGGCATACACTAAATCTGGGTTTTTCAGCATTTCATCGGCAAAGGTTTCCAGTGATGCCAGATCATAGGAAAGCACTGCATCCTTAGTGGTGGTCGCGAACAGCGTGGCAGTGGTCTGAGCGCGTTTTACCAGTGCTTCATAGCTCGAATCACGCATAAAGTTCATCATCGTCACCAATAGGACAATGAGTAATGAACCTTCAATCAGCGCCACCCCAAGGATGGTTTTAAGTCGGATAGACATAGCAGTAAATTAACTCGGCAGGTATAAGTTAGCCGGTTACAGCATATGGTCTAACAGAGTGATATTCAGCCCGCGAACATCATCCCAGTCGTTATCACTGGCTGGCGTAAAGGCTTTAAAGTTAATTTTCTTAAGCAACTCTGCACCTTTAGGATCAGTGGCCATATCGACCAGCGCTTGCTGAAGCTTAGCCGCCGCATCACTGCTTACATCCGGACCTACAGCCACAGCATGAGGCGTATAACCATCTGTTGTCCAAAGTACCTTAAGCTGGTCACGTACCGCCGGATCAGTATTATTAAAGGTACGGATTACTCCACCACCCGCTGGGAAAATACCTTTAGCAACATTCAGATATACAGAGTCATGAGAAGACACGTATTTCGGATCAAACTCGATACCTTTTTGAGTCAGATTCGCACGTGGAACAACACTGGCCGCAAACGCAGCCGGAGACGGAAATGCCAATTTAGAACCATCCAGACCATTTAAGTCCGCAAAGCTACTGTCTTTGCGCACCACCATAATGCCTTTGATACGCTTATTTTTCTGACGGGCAATCGCTTTATAGCCCGGCTTTTGATTAAACACCGTGAAGTGATACGGGTTCATATAGGCAATATCGTAGTCACCTTTTTGTAAACGTTTTTCAAAGGTTGGAATATTTTTAGCCGTTGTAAACTTAATATCATGACCGGTTTTCTCGCTCAGATAAGCCGTCACAGGGGTCCAGAGTTTGGCAAGTTTCTTCGCTGACTGCTGGGGTACAATGCCAAAAGTAAGTGTATCGGCCTGTGCACCAACACTCATTAAAATACCACCGGCAATCAATAAATTACGTAACGTCTTCATCATGCTGCTCCTTGAAAAATGTCCTTGTCCGCAGGGGATACCGCTATGTACCCATGTACGGTGTTTGCATCTGATTACTGCTACTTCTGTATGAATAAATTATTGAGCATCAACATAAATTTCCAGTTGTTCGCCCAGGTTTTCTTCCATGTCTGTTAAACGGTCAATAATATCCTGATCAAGCTTCGCGCCAGCACTGAGTAGTAACACTCCCTGCTCGCTGAGCAAATCACGGGTAAGCGCCATGCCCGGTTTCATACCGTGACTGAGAATGCGTTCGTCCTGAATTGCCTCTCCTTCCTTCGCCAGGGTTTCAACCGCGCCTGCAAGAGTTTCAATCAGATGAGAATCATAGCGCGGAACTTCAAAGTCGCGCATAAACTGAATAGCTTCATTAGAACTGTACGGCCTCGGTTGATATCTGCCGTTAATCAGTTCTACAAAATCATTGAGTACACAAAGTATCTGCGCGCTTCGGCTTATATGCTCAGCCGTCAGCCCATTCGGATAGCCACTGCCATCGATATATTCTTTATGTTGCAGTACAACCTGCCCTGCGGCATGCAATGGCTTAACCAGCACCATAGAAGCATTGGCTAATATCGGGTGCCGGTGAAAACGACGCAGTTGTTCAGCAGTTAAGTCCACATACGCTGGCTTCAGCAATTCATCGTCGAAACTCAGTTTGCCGATATTGCGTAATTGCCATGCATAAAACAGCTGCTTAAGATCCGGGCCCGTAATGTTGAGCCGCTCAGCCATTAATAACAGGAGTTTATTGAGGTTCTGATTGTATCTACTGTCTTGCCCCATGCGTCGTGCAGTAAGCGACGAAAACATGCGTACTACTGAACGATAGCTGTTTTGCAGGTTTTGATGGCTGTCCCGCAATTGTTGAGTCCGCTGCTCTACCTTCTGTTCAAGGGTCTTATTCAGTTGTGCCAATTCACGGGTCTTCTGTTCTTTAATGATTTCCAGCTTATCGGCTCGCTGTCGCAACTCTGCCAGTTCAAAACCTTTGCAGACAACGCTCAGCACTTCATCATCTTTCCAGGGCTTAGTCATGAAACGACTGATTTTGCCCTTATTAATCGCTTCGATAGTTGCTTCTGTATCTGAATAACCACTCATTACGATACGTTCTGTATCCGGCCAGCGCTCAGCAACATTGGCCAGAAACTCTTCACCGCCCATTTCCGGCATCCGCATATCGCTGATCACCAAATCGACCCTGTGCTCTTCCAGTATCTCCAACCCGGCCTTGCCTGATTCAGCAAGATGCACTGTGCACTTCACCCGGCGCAAAATCCGCTTCAGGGCACTCAGCACCGACGCCTCATCATCAACCAGCAATAAACTGCGCTCGGGAAATTCCATACACTTGCATCCTTTTCTTGAAACCATTGGTTCAACAGCACCGCTATCGGACCATCTAACTATTTGTTTCTTATGTACATAGTAAACGTTCTACAAAAACGCTGACCAGCATTCAGTTACTCAAAGCGAGGCTAACGCCACTCATACAAACTCAGGCTGGTACCCATATATCTTGCTGTGAAGAAGTCTCCAGCGAAATTAAAGGCTGATTTTCCAGCAACTCACGGAAATTATCGGCAGAAACCGGCGGGCTAAAAAAGAACCCCTGAATCTCATCACACTTAAGGTCAGTGAGAATATCCAGCTGTTCGCGGGTTTCTACACCCTCAGCCACAACCTGCTTACCCATATCATGTGACATATGGATGATCTTCTTAACCAGTTCAAATGCTTCGCGGTTAATGCCCAGGTTCATAACAAATGACCGGTCAATCTTGAGGGTATCTACCGGCAACTGATTAAGATAATTCAACGATGAATAGCCCGTGCCAAAATCATCAATTGCCAAACGTACACCCAGCGCTTTCAGTGCACGCAACAACTCCAGACTATGACTGATGTCCTGCATCAGAAATGTCTCGGTAATTTCCAATTCAATCTGCGATGCATGAAGTGAATTCTGCTGAATAAGATCGCTCACCCGTTGCAGCAGGCCATCGTCTTCCAACTGCCTGCCTGATAAATTCACAGAAAGAACGAAATCAGGCAGCTGTTGCGCCTCCCAGATACGTTTCTGGGCACTGGTTGCTGCTAATACCCAGTCACCAATAGGCTCAATCAGGCCATTTTCTTCGGCCATAGGAATAAATACCGCCGGGGAAATAATACCTTTAGTACCATGTTCCCAACGCAGCAGAGCTTCTGCACCGGCAATACGCCCGTCCGGCATTGACACTTTTGGCTGATACAACACAAATAGCTGGTCCCTTTCCAAAGACCGGTATAAGTCTGACTGCAGGGAAACAAATTCACTGTCATTTGCGTTCATCTGGTTTTGATAACGGACGACATTTCTACGTCCGCCACGGGAAGCAGTATTCGCTGAAACCTGCGCGTTACGCAGTAACTCACCGGCATCGGTACCGTCGTCCGGTGATTGTGCATACCCTACACGGAATGCCACATGCAGCTCCCGACCGGCAAAGTCGATCAGGTTACTGAATGGCTCCAGCATTCTTTCTAACTGCTCACATACCTGCGCCATACTGAATTCACCGGCCAGGAACAGTGCGAATTCATCACCGCTCATACGTCCTAAACAGGCGGATTCAGGTCTGCCTTTCAATAGTTTGTCGGCCACCAGGGCCAGCAACTGATCCGCTTGCTGATAACCTAAACTGTCGTTAAATCGGCGGAAACCATTAATGTCCAGATAAATGGCTGTTACCGGTATATCTGAACTGCGTAACAACCGGTCAAGCTGATAGAGCAGTTCTTGTCGGGACAATAGTTCAGGAATCGCCAGTGTATCCTGTTCGTAAAGCTGCTCGATGCTAAACATTCGGCGCTGGCTATGAAGTTCCCGCACACTGACCCTGAGCATTTGCTCATTGGCTCTGTCCTGAACTTCCAGCTGTCGCGCCTCACCACTGCATAAATATTGCAGTTGCTCTGGGCGTAACATAGGTAATAATTCAGTAACAGCTACACCATCGATCTCGCCGCTAAGCTGTAAAAGCTCACAGGCTTTCTGATTGGCATATATGGTCCGGTTATCCGCATCCGTCTCGAGTAAGGCATGCGTATGGTTTTCCAGATACGTATGCTGATCATTCACTTGCTGGCGTTCCTGCCAGTGAACAACAGCATCCTGCAAACAGTCAATTAAAGCAGCTTGCTCCCAGGGTTTTTCCAGAAACCTGAATACAGCACCGTTATTTAACACCCGGATAACCGCATTCAGCTCGGCATAACCGGTCAAAAGAATACCCACAACATCCGGATACAAATTTTTAATCTGTGTCATCAGTTCGTCGCCGGTCATTTCAGGCATACGGACATCTGAGACCACCACCTGTATCTCGCTCACTGTGAGAATATCCAGTGCCTCCTGGCCTGAACTGGCAACCATTACCTCGTATTCACTACTACGCAATGCCCGCTGCAACGCAGTTAGCATGGCAGCCTCATCATCCACTAATAAAATCCGCTTTAACATTCCTTAATCCCTTATGATGATTCACTATCGGCACAGTATGACTGACTAAATAACAATTGGTCAGCAGACTTTTGATCTAGAGTAACCAACTGAGAAAACAAACACTTATATTTAATAGCACAACCCGCGTACAACAGTGATGCATAACCTGATACAGATACCCAAAGCGGGAGCCTTATAAGCAGATAAGCACCGTATATCCGGTATAAATCCCATACCGGACATACGATTTTCCACAACTCATAGCTCATCTAACTGTACCTTTTGACACATAAATGGCTCAGGGTCAGCAACATAACTGGCCTCCTCCCGGCGCAATGACTCTAAGGTCAGCATCAGTCCCAAACCAAGGTCTACCTTAGCCCGCAAACCAAAGCGTGCTACAGCCTTACCCGGATCCCCAAGCGATGAAGCTATATCTCCGGTACGGGCCGGTTCAAAGCGAATCACTGATTCAGAACCTGCCACCAGCTTCAGTGTCTGGCTAAGCTGCAGAATCGATGACATCTGTCCTGTCGATACGTTGAATACTGCTGCTTCATTACGATGATTCATCATCGCAGCCACCAGAAAACGCACCACGTCCGTCACAAAGATAAAGTCACGGGTTTGCTTACCGTCACCAAAAATGGTCAGCGGGATACCTTTAAGAATCCGGTCAATAAAAATAGAAATCACACCGGAATATGGTGAATGCGGATCCTGACGTGGGCCATAAACATTGAAGAAACGCATCCCTACAGTGGGTACGCCATGAACTAACCAGGCAACACGGGCGTGGTGTTCGCTGCCCAGCTTATCGGCACCATAGGCACTGATTGGGCGCGGTAAAGTATCTTCACTCAGCGGTACAGAAGCATTATCACCATAAATAGCCGCCGACGACGCATACACCACAGGTACCGGCTTACCGTTATTCGCGGTACGGGCAGCATCTAACACATTTACTGTACCCTGCTGATTTATCCGGTGGCAGCCAACCCAGTCAGTTGAAGAGCGTTCAACCGAAGCCACCGCGGCCAGATGAAAACAACCGACAACGCCTCGCATCGCAGCTTTAACAACTTCCGGATTTGAAACATCCCCGATAATCAGCTCAGCTTCTTCAGGTAAGTTACCAACACATCCTGTAGACAGGTCGTCCAATACCCGAACCTCATAACCTTTATCGAGTAGTGAGTCACACAGATGCGAGCCGATAAATCCACAACCACCAGTCACTAAATATTTCATGGGCTTTCTCCTTTTGCTCTCAACAGAGCGAAAATTAATCGCTGATATGTTCAGTGCAAAAGCCTCGCCAACATCAAATACCCATACATTTCAAATACTTAATTACATACCGCCAATTACGACCGACAAAATGATTCGCAAAATGCGAAATTCCCACGCAACTTGCTAAACACGATCTTAATTTGTGAAATTTCCTGTAATTGTTACCGATCTGTAAATCCTCAAACAAACCATAAACCCTGCAAGACACTGATTTATAAATAGTATTTTATAAGTGGCCGTTAATTTGCGTTATCCCTCTCATTAAAGCTGCCGAGTTATGTCCGTAGCGGCTCGGCAATCAAAGCAACAACAAGGAAACTGTGACAGGAGATCTGACTATGTCCTTACATGACTGGATCATTTTTCAGCTGATCGACAGCCGTAACAGCGGGGGTATAGAAACCCATATACTTAATCTGTCTGGCTGGCTTAAACGTCAGGGTTATCAGACCCGAATCATCTTTATAAATGATTACGGGCCTCACCCGCTTAAAGATCAACTCGATGAGGCGGGAATAGAATGGCAAACCAGCGAAGGCTGGTACTCACTCTATAAACTGTTGCGACATCATCCTGCCATGCTGGCAACCCATGGCTATAAAGCTGGCATTCTTGGCAGAATAACTGCCCGGCTGGCCAGGGTCCCTGTCGTATCGACGTATCATGCAGGTGATTTAGGCGAAGGCCGGCTACGTCTGTACAGTATGTTGGATACGCTGAGCGCACCGCTGGCAAATCAGGTCATCAGCGTGAGCCCCGAAATTGCAAACCGGCTATCCTGCGACTGCAACCAGCTACCTAACTTTGTCAGCACAGGAGGTTATCGCCAGAATAAAGGCAAGAAAATCGCCTTTGTCGGCCGGCTCTCCCATGAGAAAGGCCCCGACTGCTTTGCACAGATCACCGCTACACTCTCTTCTGCCTGTAAATCCACAAGTAAGCCTGATGAACACACGGAAGTAGCTGTCTTTGGGGACGGCCCGATGCGTGAAGCCTTACAGGATCATTACCCGCATCTGCATTTTCATGGACAGGTAGATATGCAGGACCATTGGGATGATGTTGGCTTGCTATGCATTACCAGCCGCTGCGAAGGATTACCTCTGGTGGCACTGGAAGCTATGTCACGGGGAATTCCTGTTGTCAGCTTCGCGATAGGCGCGTTACCGCAGCTTATTCAGCATGAAAAAAATGGCTGGCTGATCCCACCACAGAACTTCATTCTGTTTCAAAAGGTGATTCAACACTGGCAACAAAGTACAGCTACTGATCGAAGCTGCATATCACTGATGGCTTATCAGACTATTCGTCAGCGCTTCAGCTGTGACGTTGTCGGCCCCAAAATAATTGATGTATATCGCCAGGCATTACCGGCACTGGCACAAATGGCTGAACGCTCATGAACAGCCGTTTTTTTGCGTACCTGAGTGGCCTGGCAGCACTGAATGCCCTGCTGCCAGCAGCTCTTTTCAGCATCTATAACCAGGGATTATTGTCAGCATTACTGGAAGGCTTTGGTCGCAGCCCGGTAATCTGGCTAAGCTTGCTAATAGCAGTGTTGCTGTACCGTAAAGCCCGTCAGCTTCAAACAGCACAAACGCGTCTTCAAAAGAACGGACAGCAAACTCATTTCCAGACCGACAGTATTCCTGGCGTTTGTCTGGCGGGGTTTCTGACTTTAGCCTTGCTGATACCTATTGCGTTACTTAGCTGGCTTATATGTGCTCTGTCAGCATTCTTTTGGCTACGCAACAGTGTTAACCGCTACATGATGGCGGCGGCCTGGCTGATGCTGTCCATCGCCATACGGGAACCTCTGACCCAGCTAATGCTCAACGGCTTTGCTGATCAGATATTGGGATTCGATACCTGGTTATCGGCGCTGTTTCTGCCACCCGGTGATCAGTACAGTGTCTCCGGTAACCTGATCAATCAGGACAACGGTTTCAGTCTGCTGATTCTCACCGGCTGCTCTGCTTTTACTAACCTATCACTGGCGCTGCTGCTCTGGTTGAGCATTAGCCTGTGGAACCACCAGCGTCTGAATATGGCCGATCTGCTGCGGGCAGGCATTCTCAGTATCATAGTGTTGATAATTAATGGCGTACGACTGGCATTAATGGCAACCGGACCTGATTTATATGCCTATATCCATGACGGTGACGGCATGCTGATTGTTGATGCTCTGCTATTTATCATGCCTGTCATCTGTGTCAGACCCACTAACAAAACTTCACCGCAGAACTCACCTGCTGCGGATAATCAAAAAGCCACATCTAAATTACAACGTCTTAACAGTAGCGCAATGGCATGTCTGCTTGTTGCCTTAGTGATAGCACCTGCCATACGGGTAACGGACATTACGCCAGCTATAACCGAAACAGACTCAGTTCCGGTGCGCGGTCTGAAAAACCTCCCTATAAGTAAGCTTGGTGAGCTGTCTCCGGCCAACCGGGGTAATTATCGGGTAAGTGGTTTCTCACATAATTACTGCAATGGCAGCATTGCTTTACTGCCTTTACAACGCAACGCTGAAGGCGCGCACATTCTCGAGAACATGCTCGACAGCCCGCTCAGCAATAGCTCAGAGCAGATAACTCAGGGAATTATTTTTGCAGGACAGCTATACCCGGAATACCCGGAACTTAAAATTCTCATCAAACGTATCCACTTTCAGTTCAGCAGTGTTTTAAGCACAGTTAGCCAACTTGCTGACCCAACACACCTGCCTTCGTTGTCTCAAAACACATTCCCCCAACCAATGGCTTTTATCGAGTTTGGCCAGTGTCATATAGCCGCCAGCATTGCAGGCAACTTTCCTGACCAGCAACGGCTAAGCCATTTCTCATATTGAGAATACGTATCGCATAAGGTTGAAAATTTCTCACTTTGCGACGCTTATTAACTGCGCATAACGCAACAAACAAAAACAAACCCTTAACAAACAACAAGTTAATACTTGGCATGTAATCTGCTCAATAAATACTAGAGAGACATTCCAGGCAGTTTTCCATATCGATCCTGCCTATAGGTCTGTCTGTACTCAGGTGCATATGCATCAGAATACTTTTCCAAAAAAAGGGGATCGCAATGCAAACACACACATTCACTCCGTTACGAACGACGAGGATGCTCCGGCACAAATTGCATGTGAGTACACTTCACCGATTCAGTCAGAAATTCATTTTACTCAGTATGTTTTGTAGCCCATTAGCGTTAGCTGCAGATGATGCAACTGACACACTGGTGAACATTGACCTGCCTGCGGGCTTACTGACAGAGGTCACAAATGCGTTACCAGAAGGCCAGGACGTCAATCAGGAATTTTTGAACTCTTCATATAATCCAAATTTAACCTTTACCGATGATGCCCATGTCAGTGTTACCTTTTTGTCAGAAGGTGCCGGCTACAGGAACTCACTAGGCTACTTCACATTTGAAGATAACAGCTTTAACGACATTAGCTTTGGCAGTATTGATACCAACAGCTCCGGTAACATCAGCCTCAGCGAACTGCAAAATATAAGTGGTGTTGATGCTGGCATGATCTTCAATAATGTCTCCGGCAGCGGCAGTGGTGGCAGTCTTAATGCAGGTGATACTGTCACCCTGGGCGGCGCGGAATTAACCAATATCGTTGGTACTGACTTTGAAATGACCGGCGGTGAAACCTTTAGTGAAGGCACTAATATGGGCTTCTTTCTGATACAGAACGCCTGGAATGGCTCTCAGGTGAAAGGTTGGGATACCAACCACGACAACCTGGCGATGTACACTTTAGACTTTCTGAATCCTGAAAACAGCAGCGATGCATATCTGTATACAGGTATTGATGAAGATGCCCGCCACGTCGCCATGATGTCCAGCCTGTCTGCCGACAATGACTACATCCTCGGCTTTGAGGATCTCAAACGGCCCTACGGTGACAACGACTTTAATGATGCGGTTTTCCGTATCCGGACTGACCCGGTCACCGCTATGTTTGCAGATATTCCGTCAACCGAGACGGTCATCAATATGCAGGCAGCCCCCATGCCGAAACTGGGTAATAGTGCCGCCAGCGCTTTATTGATTCTGTTAGCTGGCATCGGCTTACTTGCAAAACGCCTGAGCCAGCAACTACTGGCACGCAGAACCTTTAGTCATCTGCTTCAAAAGATAATGTAATAGAACAGCGTCGCAAAAACATTTCATAAAAGAGTGCCGCTGAACTGTTTACGTAAGCAGCTCACCTCTTTCACCTATACCTCCCGCCCCCCCTCAATTGGGAGGATAACCCGGCAGATTTTGCCGGGTTTTTTTATATAAGCCACACCTTTTTTCTCACGCTATAAGCTCTCACATTACGTTTCGCAAAATGCGAAAAATCTATGTACACACTTACCTAAATCTAAGCCTTACATTACATAAAACATATAACCAATTGATTTAATTGAAGATAGTAACAATGGCCTGATTATAGCTTTATACACTGCATAACAGATATCACGGAGGGTCAGCATCATGTCCAGTGGATTACATACTTCAGGCGAGCATAGACGAAATCCTTTAGTTCAGCGTTTTAACCGCTTACCTCAGGCTCTGCAATACAGCCTGATTTACGCCGCAGCACTGGGACTATCAAAAGGTCTGGCATTAGTGATGGTACCAGTAGCAACGCATTATCTGACACCTGCTGACTATGGCCGTCTGGATGTCCTGCAAACTCTGGCAGACCTGCTAAGTATTCTGATCGGCATGGGTCTGGCTGAAACGCTTTACCGTTATGCGGGCAGTGCTGACAGCGCGGAAGAACGTAAAGCGGCAGCTGCAAATATATTTGGCATGGCACTCTGCCTGGGCGCTTTTGCTTTGATACTTGGTCAGTTACTTGCCGGACCGATTACCCGGTTATTGCCAGGCGGAATCAATGAAACTGAAACCCGTTTAATTCTGTTCAGCCTGGCCTTATGCGGCACAATTCTGGTACCACTGGCCTGGTTACGTATGCAGAACTTTGCCTGGCTTTATCTTGCAGGTACCGCCGGCAGAGTAGCACTTCAGGTTGCTATCAGCGTGTTGTTACTAACACTGGGATTCGGCGTAACAGGTGTACTTTGCGCAACCCTGATTTCAGCAGTTTTGCTGGCAGCCTATCTGATCAGGAAGCAATATCAGGACACCGGCATCCGTTTTGATTTCACCCGTTTTCGCAGCTATTCAATCTACGGCGGGCCGCTGATATTTGTCGGTATTGCCGGCTTTATTCTGGGCAGTTTCGACCGCTGGATTCTTGCAGACAGTATAGGCACGGCAAAAATGGCTGAATATGCACTGGCAGCTAAATTCGGCCTGATTACTGCAGTACTGATTCAGCCTTTTGATCTCTGGTGGCATGCCCGTCGCTTCAGCCGTCTTAAAGAAGCCAACGGCTCAGAAGCCTGCGCCCGCTTCGCCAGCATAGGTATCGTCATTGCACTATTTGCTGCACTCTTCATTACCGCAGTTGGCCCAATGCTGATACGGCTTATGACCCCTACCAGTTATCATGGTGCCATTGCTTACATTCCGTGGCTTGCGGCTCTGGCAGCCGTTCACAACATAACAGCTACCCTTAACTTTGGAGCAATGACACAACGCAGTACCTGGCGCCCTGCTGCTGTTGACTGCAGCGCTGCCGCATTAGCGCTGACCGGTTACCTGTTGCTTATTCCGCTGTATCAGGCCTGGGGAGCGATTATAGCCACCAGCCTGGCCCTGATCAGCCGTTGTCTGGTTACTCTGTATATAAGCCAGCGAATCCTGCCATTACCTTACCCATTACGCCGATTGCTGTTACTGGCCGGAATCAGCTTGCTGTTCATCAGCCTGATGCCCCAGCAACCATTAAGCTGGTCGAACCTGGCTGTATATCCACTACTGTTTGGTGGCTTTACAGTGGCAGTTATCATCAGTGGCCTGATTCCTCTAAGCCTGCTGCCGCTCAACTTGCTTCCTGTAAAGCTGAAAGGCCCGTTACAAACGCTGTTACAAAAACTTTCCCTGCCCGTTAATCCAGGTAAATAGTTATGCTGCCGATTAACCAGCGTCGTACTCAGATTATTCTGGCAGGCAGTTTTCTTCTACTGATCGCACTGGTCTGGGTTAAAGTTCCGAGCCCACTGATTGCTGCTATCGCCCTGCTGCCAGCTTGTCTGGCGGCAGGCTTACAAATGCCATTTTTACTCTGTCTGGCCTTTATTGCCTTTTCATTCTTTCGGCTGCATGAGGTATTTCCCGCCTTGTATCCACTGCATATCCCACAGCTGCTGGCACTGGGTACTCTTGGATCGCTGGCAGTGAACATGCTGACCAAACGCATCAACATGTTCTGGAGCCGGGAATTATCAGTATTCTGTTTCTTCCTGGTACTGGTGATAATTGGTTGCTTACTCGCAACTAACCGCAGCGCAGCCATGAGCAGCCTGACCGGCACCTATATCAAAATTGCTGCGATGGTATTTGCGATCAGTTGGTTGCTGCGCCACAGCCGCCAGTTTTTCTGGCTATTACTGACCATGATTGTTTGCGGGATCAGTGTCGCTATCGTTGCTCTGCGCAATAAACATATGGGGCTGGAATTGGTAGAAGGAACCCGGGTAACCATTGGCCGCAGTATTGGCTCAATGCTGGGAGACCCCAACGACCTGTCTCTGGTGCTGCTATTTCCAGCCAGCTTTGCTCTGGCCATGCTGTTAACACCTGGGTTCGGCAAGCTTTGGAAATTACTCGGTATGATCTGCTTTGTATTAGTCGCTTGTGCAGTCATCGCCACCCAAAGTCGCGGCGGTTTATTGGGAATCTGCGCTGTAAGCGGCATTTATGCCTGGCACCGGGTAGAAAACAAAGTCCTGCTGATAAGCCTTGGAGGAGCTGCTCTGATGGTGCTCTTTGTGCTGGCAGGTATAACCGACCGGGCCTCCGGTGGCGCCCACGAAGAAGGTATCGATGAATCAGCAATGGGCCGGGTTTACGCCTGGCAAGCGGCTATTGGCATGGCGCTGCACCACCCGTTAACCGGTGTTGGCCTGAATAACTTTATATCAAACTACTTCGATTACAGCCCCCACTGGGACGGTAAGAACCATGCGGTACACAGTACCTGGTTTGGCGTGCTCGCCGAAACCGGCCTACTGGGTTTTACTGTATTCATTGCCATCATTATCGCCGTTGCCCGAATCAGCAGTCGCTGCCTCAAAAGCTTTGCACCCAAAACCGATATCACCGACAGCAAGAAAACAGCCCCATATGATCCGGTGTTGTTTGCCTGTGCTCAATCGGTACAGGCCGGACTGGCTGGATTCTGTGTGTCAGGTACATTCCTGACCATGGGCTTTACCTGGCCGCTATACATTATGCTGGCACTCGCAGTGGCCTTATCACAATATCAGAACCGTCAGGCGTCCAGGCATACCTAAGCGCTTCGACTGTTTGTATTATTTTATTCCCGATAACACTTATATAAACACCCTTTTCAGGGAAAGGTTTTCTTCGCCTCGCAAAACAATTCTCAAAATGCGACAACAGCTAATCAAGCATTCATTACCCTTCCAACAAAACAACATAACCCATTGATTTAAAACAAATACAAGAAATGGCACGGCTTCTGCAATAACAAATACATTCGTTATGAAGGAGAATTATCATGTGCGGAATTGTCGGATCTATCAGTCATTCAAACGTCGTCCCCGAACTACTGGACGGCCTGAGCAACATTGAATACCGCGGCTATGATTCAGCCGGCATTTCTGTGCTCACACCAGGCGGTATTTCAACCGTAAAACAAACCGGTAAGTTGCAGGCACTGCGTGACCTGTTAACCCAGCAATTACTGAGTGGCAACGCTGGTATCGGCCATACGCGCTGGGCAACCCATGGCGAACCTAACACCCGCAACGCCCATCCTCATACTAATGATCATGTGGCCGTTGTACATAATGGCATTATTGAAAACCACCATGAATTACGTCAGTGGTTAACGGCTGAAGGCTTTGTATTTCAAAGCCAGACAGATACAGAAGTTATTCCCCACCTGATCAGCTATTACTACCGCCGCTGCAATGATCCTGACCAGTCACTGAACCAGGCACTGGAGCGTTTACAGGGTGCCTTTGCTTTAGGTGTTTTATTCAATGATGACCCGGATCACATATACGCTGCACGCCGGGGTAGCCCTCTGGTGTTAGGTTGCGGCGACACAGAAATGAGCCTGGGATCAGATACCATGGCACTGGGTAACGGTGCATCGCAGGTTATCTATCTGGAAGAAGGTGATCAGGCGCGTTTAAGCCAGCAGCACATTGAGTTGGTAGATGCTTTTGGCCGCAGTGTTAACCGCAAACGGGTTGATAATGACATCGACCACGAACATTCCGGTAAGCAGAACCACAGTTTCTACATGCATAAAGAAATCCACGAACAGCCTGATACAGTCGCCCGTACTCTGGTGCATAGCTATCATCTCAAAGATCAACTGGCACTGGATTTCATGGAAATTGACCGTCTCAGCATTATTGCCTGTGGTACTTCTTACTATGCCGCTATGGTTGCCAAATACTGGTTTGAACAGCTCGCGGCCCTGCCAGTAGATATCGATGTAGCATCAGAGTTTCGCTATCGTTCACCACTGATGAGCAACAAAGGCCTGGCGGTATTCATCTCGCAATCCGGTGAGACCGCAGACACTCTGGCTGCTCTGAAGTACGCCCGTAGCAGCAATCAGAAAACTCTGGCGATTGTAAATGTTGCCGCCAGCAGCATTGCCCGGGAAGCAGATATGTCGGTACAGACGCAGGCAGGTCCTGAGATCGGCGTCGCCTCGACCAAAGCTTTCACCGCTCAGTTAAGTGTTTTGGGTAGCCTGGCCATACAGGCCGCACAGCAACGTCGCCAGTTTTCTGCAGAAATGGCCCGCGCAGCTTTTACTACTCTGGCAAGCGTGCCACAGAAACTGGAACAAATTCTGAGTATGGAAAGCCAGTTCGAAGCCATCGGTAACAGCCTCGCGGATGTCCGGGATGCCTATTTTATTGGCCGCGGCAGTAGCTTCCCGATTGCGATGGAAGGCGCGCTGAAGCTAAAAGAAATCAGCTATATCCACGCCGAAGGCTTTGGTGCCGGTGAGCTTAAACACGGCCCTATTGCCCTGATTGAAGCTGGCGTGCCAGTGTTCGTTATTGCGCCGAATAATGATCTGTTAGAAAAGACCCTGTCGAATATGCAGGAAGTAGTCGCCAGAGGCGGCCGCTGTATTTTATTAGGCGACAAACACAGCCTTAAAGCCTGTAGTAGTGATCAGATCGAAACCATTGAGATGCCCGAATCTGACCCCTTTACCTGTCCGTTACTCTACGTCGCTGCCCTTCAGCTGATTGCCTATTACGCCGCGCTGGCGAAAGGCACGGATGTTGATCAGCCACGCAACCTTGCTAAATCCGTCACCGTGGAATAACCACTGCCAGTTAACCCGCCGGAATCTGCTTACCAAAGTGAAGCTGTCCGGCAGCAACCTCAAAGGTGATGCTATGAACAGTCTGCATAACTTAAAGCGTTGGGTTAAAACAACTCAACATCCTCTGGGTATGAGTGTACGTGCTCTGCATACCGGCTGGCGTGAGTTTGAAATTCCAGCACTTTATCCGGTTTATAAACCTTTACGTTTGTTGCACCAGGCAGTCAGCCAGCTGTGCAGCGAAACCGCCCGGATTATGTACTGGACGCCGATGTTTCGTACCCGCTTACGTCATGGCCCACAAGGCTTAGGCAACCAGTTATATCTGTTTGGTGGCATGCCGTTGGTACAGGGGAATCTGATCATGGAAATGGGTCGCAATTGCCGGCTCAGTGGCCAGACCACCTTTAGCGGTCGCTGGCGTACTCAGGAAACACCCATGCTGATTATCGGCAATAACGTTGGTATCTCCTGGCAAACCACTATTGCTGTTGGCAGCAAAGTCATTCTGGGAGACAACGTTCGTATGGGCGGCCGTTGTTTTCTCGCGGGGTATCCCGGTCATCCGGTTGATCCTGAAGCCCGAGCCAAAGGCTTGCCTGATACTGATGATCAGGTCGGTGACATCATTCTCGAAAAAGATGTCTGGTTAGGCTCCGGCGTCACCGTCATGAAAGGCGTCACAATAGGTGCCGGTACGATCGTAGCCACTGGCAGTGTCGTCACCCATGACTTGCCAGCCGGTGTAATAGCGGCTGGCATGCCCGCTAAAGTAATCAAGCCAATTAACAGTGCCGAACTGGCTGGCGCAACACAGCAGGCAGAACTGAATAAGAAACCTGCTGACAAGGAAAACCACTGTGTAAGCGCACTGACAGAGGAGGACGTCGCATGAATATTGATATGTTAGTGTTTGGTGAAGACTGGGGCGAGCATCCAAGCAGCACTCAGCACCTGATCACCCAGCTGTTGCCTGAGCAGCAAATACTCTGGATCAATTCACTGGGCTTGCGCCGCCCGCGTCTGAACAGTGCCGATTTGCGTCGAGCCTGGCATAAAATCAGTAAAATGATCAGCCAGCAAAAGCAAAACGAAGCACTGGGCCGTGCCTCTGATCAGTCAATGAATCCGTTGTCGAATCAGTTACAGATCCTTAATCCGAGGGCAATCTCCTGGCCTGGTAATCCACTGGCCCGCAGCCTCAGCAGTCAGCTTCTGAAACGACAGATACTGCCACTTTTAAATGCATCCGCTAATCAGTCACAGAAGGCGAAATCCCCACTGTTATGGACTTCACTGCCATCGGCAGTGGATGTAGTGGGTAAGCTTAACGAGCGGGCTTGCGTCTACTATTGCTGCGATGATTTTTCAGCACTGGATGGTGTTGATCATGGTCCTGTCAGCCGTATGGAACAGGAGCTGGCGCAGAAAAGCCAGCTGATCATCACGGCCAGTTCAAAGCTGGCGGCTAAATTCCCTGACCATAAGACCTGGTTGTTACCACATGGTGTCGATACCAGTTTATTCAGCAGCCCCGCACCTCGTGCTGATGATCTGCCCAGTGACGGACCGGTCGCCGGGTTTTACGGGTCTCTGGCAGGCTGGTTTGATCAGCGGCTCTTCACCTTATTGGCGAAGCTCTTACCTCACTGGACCTTTGTATTAATAGGCCCTGCAAAAACAGATATCAGCGCCCTTTTGGAACAGCCCAATATCCGTTGGCTAGGTAGCAAACCTCATCATGAGTTGCCCCGTTATAGTCAGCACTGGGACGTGAGTTTACTGCCCTTTCTGCAGAACCCTCAGATCAAGGCCTGTAATCCACTTAAGTTGCGGGAGTATCTGGCCGCTGGTAGTCCGATTGTTAGCACAGACTTCCCGGCTCTGGACGGCTATCGTGACCTGGTGAAGGTAAGTCATTCTGCAGCAGGCTTTGCCGAGGAACTGGAAGCCATCTACAGAAACCGTCAGAACCTTAAAGCTATACGGACAATTCGTCAGCAACGGGTAGAAAAAGAAAGCTGGCAACAGCGTGGTAAAGAACTAAAAAGCCTGCTGGATGAACTGTAAACACGCACAGAAGTTTGAGCCTGGTTTTCTGTTACTGGTTCAGTGTTTCTGGCATACGGATACGGGCTTAAAGCTGTGAAATTATGGTTTTTTAGTTTCCGGCCAGACTATGCTCTGTAGCGATGACAGCCAGCAGATCGACCTGATCACTTATCCGGACAAACAAATCGTATTGACGTTTGTCCGGTAAGTGCTGATGTTCACAGCCACAGGGACAATCCTGGTCGTATTTTTCGATAATCAACGCAATCTGCCGAACCACCTGAGAGGCCTGATGATCATACTCACTAAGCTTAAACGCCATAAAATGAAGTCTGTCTGTGAGCATACTGAAATGTGAAATCTCTTTAGCCCTGTTTAACAAACCGATAATCTCGACGCAGGTAAGATATATCTCAGTAGATACACTCGTCATCGCACACTCCCTGTGCTTTCCGAACAGACTAGCAATTACCTGTCCGGTCACGTTGTTTTCAAATATCCGTTTGAATTATAGACGGATACCTCTAAACCGCGAAAAAACTATCGTCTTCTATTCGCATTATGCGAATTATTATGAGACTACATCGCTAATTTCCACATTTCCGAAAAGTCAGCAGCACTTCATCAAAACCATCAATCAGGCTACAACCCCCACCAAACGAGGTTTCTAGCCCTTTCACTCCCGCTTTGGCGCGCTTCTTGCGAATACTTAAGCAGTGTTACATCAGTGATCTCATACAAGCTCTTCAGAAACACTTGTTACTGCAACCTGAAACAGCACTTAAGCAAAGAGATATAAGGGAAGGAAAAGGATTATGAACAGTCATCCACATTCAATTCGTACAACGACCCTCGGCATGATCTGTAGTTCACTGTTGCTGGCCGGCTGTAGCTCTAATCAAATGACGCCACAGGCCATTCTTAATCAGGGTGGCGATAACCAGCAAGTCGGCGCCATCAGTATCTCAGAGCTGCTTAGCAATGCCCGCCTGCAAAATGGTTCTGCTAACAAGGATGATCAGCCCGAGCAAATTACCCTGACGTTCTCTGCCAATCAGATGAAGCTGTCTGAGCAGCAAGCTCAGCAGTTAAATGCCTATGCCAACCAATACAGCGTTAAACCTGTTTATCTGAAATGCGCCCCTTCAGATGTCAGCGACAGTTTTACTGCCATGGCACAAGGCATGAAACGTTGCATCCATGTTTCACAGTTCTTAACACGTCGTGCTCTGAAGGCTGAAGTACATATGCAGCCGCAATTAGTACACAACCAAATTCTGGTTACTCAGTAATCCGATCATCGGAATAAGGTGAATAATTATGCTTCGCAGCACATTGATTCGTAACATCGCCAGCCTGCTTTGGGCCGGATGGCGACGCCGTTACCTGATCATGTTACCAATACTGGTGATGCCAGTACTTGGTGCTGTGGTTGGCGTTATCTCACCAAAGAAATACACCACCTCGACCACAATCCTGTTCCAGGAAGCCGCACAACATAACCCCTTTCTGGAAGATCTTTCCATTGCAACCAACCTGAAAGGCCGCATAGAAGCGCTTAATGCTCTGCTACACAGCCGTCACATTCTGGCCGGTGTTGCATGGCAGATGAAACTGCTTAACGAAGATATGGATGAGCAGGAAAAAGCGACTGTTATTGGCGAGCTGTCTAAGTCACTTAAGTGCAGTCTGGTGGGCGATAATCTAATCAAAATCATCTACTCCGCCGAAGACAAAAGCACCATGAAAGAAACACTGTCTATGGTCAGCATGCATTTTGTTGAACGGGTACTGGCACCACAGCGTTCTTCTATCGCCCAGTCTGAAACCTTTTTGGCCAAAGAGCTGGAGCAGCGCAGTAAAGATCTGATCACCGCTGAAACAGCGTTGGCAGAATACAAAAACCGCTTTGCCAGCGAACTGCCAACATTACATTCAGCTAACGTGGCGCGTTTATCGGCACTTAAAGCGCTGGTTGCTGAACGCCGTATAGAACTGGATGGTGCTAAAGCGGCTCAGGCCAGCCTGGCAATCCGCCTGTCACAAACCAACCCTGTGGTGGGAAAAATAGAAGAAGCCATTGTCAATGTCATGGCTGAGCTAACCCAACTACGGGCCCGCTATACCGACAATCACAGCAAGGTACAAAGTGTACTGGCACATCTGAAAGCTCTGGAAAAAGAGCGCAACCGGGTAGTTTCTGCCACACAACGTCTGGATACCAAAAGTCTGGACCGGGAGCAGTTAGAACGTTTATGGGCTCTGGCTACATCTAACGGTCAGGATGCCGGCCCTCATACACCACACATGCTTCTGGTATCGCAGCTTGAACGCTTACAAAAGGCCGATGACCATATTCAACGCCTGGAGAAAGAAGTCTCTTCTCTGACCCAGGAAATCACCAACCTGCAAAACCGGGTAAATGAGTTCGGTCAGCATGAACGCCGACTCAACGAACTGAACCGTAATATCCAGGTACGTCAGAAGGTTTACCACGATCTGGCTGAACGCTACGAACTGGCACAGATTACTGGCTCCCTGGGTAAAAACGAAGAAAACGAGCGGGTAAAACTGATTGACCCGCCTTACGAACCACTGGCTCCCAGTAACCTGCCTCTGATCGCATTTATTATTGCTGGCCTGTTTGGCGGTATCGGTCTGGGCTTTGGGCTAGCTACTGTGGTTGAACTGCTGGATACCAGCATCCGCCGCCGCGACACACTCAGTGAAATGCTCGCCGTGCCGGTTCTGGCCCGTATTCCGGTTCAGCCTGCAAAAAACCATACAGATAACTCTACAGACAAACTGTTCAGCCAGTCCGGTTCATAAAAACCGGCACCGGCAAGGAGGATAGCAACATGCGTCAGGTAATTATTCAACTGGTACAACACCTGCGTCCCGGCGGTATCGAAACTATGGCACTTGATCTGTTAAGCCATATCGGCTCTCTCGATACAAACAGTGAAACCCACATCGTTAGCCTGGAAGGCACCGCAGAGCAGGCACTGAATG
Organism: Aliamphritea ceti; assembly: GCF_024347215.1. NCBI lineage: Bacteria > Pseudomonadati > Pseudomonadota > Gammaproteobacteria > Oceanospirillales > Oceanospirillaceae > Aliamphritea > Aliamphritea ceti. Next base: position 2,217,258 of record NZ_AP025282.1, on the reverse strand, counting down.
CATGGCCGCGGCTCAAGCCTTACCGCCAGAAGCTGCACTTCCTCAATAAGCCTGCCGGCCTGCGTCCGGATGCCATTATTGCTTTATCAGGCCTGCTTAAACAGTTACAGGCAACTGCCATTCATACCCACCATATAGGCCCGTTACTCTATGGTGGTACGGCTGCAAAGCTAGCCGGAATCAAAGTTCACGTCCATACAGAGCATGATGCCTGGCACCTGAATGCCAGCGCCAACCGACGTTTACAGCGCATGCTGATTGCCATACTTAAACCAACCTTAGTAGCTGACTGTGATGCGGTTGCCGATGTGCTGACACGCTACTTTCCGCGCAGCAATCCTCAGGTGATTCTGAACGGTATCGACACCCGTAAATTCACCCCCGTGCATCCGGATGAACAGTGTCTGATGAAAGCCAAACTTAAGTTGCCTCAGTACGGCACCCTGATTGGCTGCGCCGCCCGGCTCGAGACTGTTAAAGGCCACCACTTTTTGCTTGAAGCATTAAGCCGTCTGCATCCCCGTTTTATTCTGGCACTGGCCGGCGACGGCAGCCTGCGGGAAGAACTGCAGGCAACAGCGGAACGTCTTGGAATCAATAACCGGGTTCACTTTCTGGGTGCCCTTGATGACATGCCAGCTTTCTACCGGGCAATTGATATCTTCTGTCTGCCATCACTCAACGAAGGCTTACCTCTTTCACCACTGGAAGCTCAGGCAAGCGGTGTTCCAGTAGTAATTACCGACGTTGGTGGTTGTCGCAGCATTGTCTGTAAAAATAGCGGCGAACTGGTCGAACCGGGCAATGCTTCCGCACTTGAACGGGGCCTTATCAATTGTCAGCATCGTAGTAGTCAGTTTACCCCACGGAAATTCGTGCTGAAGAATGCCAACCTGGATAACACCGCCCAGGCTTACTTTTCTTTGCTGCAGTTAGGAGGTGCGTCATGAACACTCTGACACTTAACTTGCTATCCAGCCTGTTACTCATGTTTTGGGCGGTGATTGTGTATCACCATCTGATTTACCCAATGTTACTTAGTCGACTCGGTCGCCAGTCAGACAATGACTCAACTACTGGAGCAATACAGCCTATGCCAGGCGTGAAGCGACTGACAATCAGTCTGGTCATTCCTGCATATAACGAAGCAGACGTTATTGCCGATAAAATCCGCAACGTTGCCAGTCTGGATTATCCTGCAGACAAGCTGCAACTTATCATCGCCTGTGATGGCTGCAGTGATGACACAGCAGAGATTGCCCGCAAAACGGCTCAGGAGCCTGAATGCCGCCAACTACAGGTACATATCGAAGACTTTAAAGAAAATCGCGGTAAAGTTGCTGTACTTAACGACATTATTGGCCAACTGGATAGCAACATTGTTGCCCTGAGTGATGCATCAGCGCTCATTTCTATCGACGCATTATTACAGGCTTGTGATGCTTTTCAGGATGCCGATACCGGCTTTGTTGCTGCTACTTATAAGCTGCTAAACCCTGGCAGCAAAGGTGAAGCAGATTACTGGCTGTATCAAACACGCATTAAGTGCAACGAAGCTAACCTGGGCAGCCCAATTGGTGTACACGGTGCTCTGTACTTCTTCCGACGTCAGCTGTTCACACCACTGGCTGCCGACACCATCAACGATGATTTCATCTTACCTATGCAGATGGTAATGGCAGGCTATAAAGGTGTTTACCTGCAAGATATTGTTGCCCTTGAGCTCGAACAGGCCAGCCTGCAGATGGATGAAAAACGCCGTGTACGTATCGCCGCAGGCAACCTGCAGCAACTGCTACGTTTAATCAAATTAACCCTGCCCCGTTACAAGGGTACTGCCTTCACTTTTGTATCTGGCAAAGCTCTACGCGCACTGATGCCTGCAATTCTGTTTTTACAATGGTTGCTGTGTTGCCTGCTCGCCGGCGAATCACAAATCCTCTTAGCCCTTAGCATTCTGCAGCCACTGGGATTCACCTGTGCAGCTCTGAGCAAGTGTCTGCCTGCGAGGTTAATACCGGGCAAAATCCAAACAATTTTTTATCTGGCGAACGGTTACCGCGCCAGCTTCATCGGCATGATTCGTTATTGCTGCGGCCTTGAGCGCGGTTGTTGGAAATCTGTCAGCAAAGATAGCAGCCAGTAAATATTCATAATTGGGCGGCAAAATCTGCCCGGGGAGAATTATCATGAACATGACTACTCATACAGCTATTCATACAAATACAGCGTTTAACAAAAACGCTATTAAACAAAAAACAGTTTCACAACACGAACTCAACAATTACGTCCCTAAAAGCGTGCAGATTGCTAAGCGTGCAATGGATATCGGCATTGCAGCCACAGGCTTACTGGCCTGTGCTGTTTTGCTGCCTTTAATTGCGCTGGCCATTCGGATTAACTCACCCGGCCCGGTGATCTTCCGTCAGCTACGCATTGGTCATGCCGAAGCTAACTTCACTCATCTGTTCTGGATGTATAAATTCCGCACCATGCGGGTAGATGCTGAAGCAGGTAGCGGTGCAGTCTGGGCAACCGAGGGTGATCCACGGGTAACCCACTTAGGCCGCTTTCTGCGTAAAACCCGTCTTGATGAACTGCCACAACTGTTCAACGTGTTACGCGGTGATATGTCACTGATTGGCCCTCGTCCGGAACGTCCAGGTTTCTACCAAAAGCTGGAAACCGCTATTCCATTTTTTGCTGAACGTACTTTCGGTTTAAAGCCCGGCATTACTGGTCTTGCTCAGGTTAACCAGGGTTATGACCGCGACATTGAAGATGTGCGTTCAAAAGTTGGTTACGACCATGCATATGCGCTGAGCCTGAGTGGTTTTTTCAACTGGCTGAGTACTGATCTGCGTATCATGGTACAGACTGTTGTAGTAATGGTGTGTGGCCGGGGCCAGTAATTAACCTTACGCATTCAGCGCTTTTTCTTTCCCGCTTATTACGTCCAACATAAGCAGCCCGGTAACTATCGGCCGGGCAGCTTTTCTCCTCACAGCATGCACTAGAGAGCTCCCCTGAAAATAACAGGAGGCACTCTCATCATGCTCTCTAATACTGCCTCGCAAAATGCGAATAACCTCGTAAAAAAACAATGACGCCAAGCACGTCTATAAACTTTCCCTTTAAAATCAATCACATTAACAGCTGGCATGGCCTTTGCTCTTATTCAGGTAAGCGACAAAACCTTTTAGGAGAAAGCGCCATGATGACTTCAGCCATTACTAACCAGATGCTTTGCATCAACCTCAGCGGTGACTTCGACGCCTTGGCAGTTGAAGAACTACGTAATGAATTCGACAGTTTGTCTGAGCAACAACAGGACATTGTCATTGATATGCAGAACGTTGAGTTTATCGACTCCTCTGGTATCGGTGCCATCGTATTCCTGTTCAAACGCCTGCGAAGTCAGGATCTGCACATGTCGATTACCGGCGTACACGGGCAGCCACTGGAGTTAATGCGTTACCTGCGCATCGACAAGTGCATCAGTCTGTTTGAACCACAGACTGAAAGCTAAAACCTGGTAGAAAAAGAGGAGACGGACAATGCGCAATTTAGCCACCATAAAATCATTCTCTGCCTTGCTGCTGTCAGGCAGCATGCTGCTCAGTAGTGGTTGTTTCTATATGGTGGAACGGGGTCAGGGTGGCGTTGCTGAACGCTATACCCAACCAGAAAATTATCTGACCCCTGGTATGCATCCTCAGACTGAAAGCTGGCCTGTTAGCCAGGAGAGTAAGGAAAAGCAACGTTACATGTTCCGGTTAGGCCGCTGCCAGGCACTCAAACAAGTGCATCACCAGCAAGGGCTTACCGTTACTTATCCGCACTTTTATCAGCACATTAACTTGCTACTTACCCGAAGCCTTCGGTTACATGTGGCCGGTTATTATCAGCAAGCCAACGATGCAATGAACAGTGTTGAGTTCCTGCTAAAGCAAGCTGATAAAGACGTTTTCACCGACATGCAGCCGGTTAATCATGGCTCATTAGCCCCTCACCCTCTGAGCCCAGACAAGAGCCCCCAACTGATTCCAATCAGGGACAGCGGTACTACCGCCCGCTCCAATGATCAGGAGATTATCCTATGAAACATTTATTCATCATGCTGCTGGCACTCATTACTTTGCTAACGGTTCTCAACACTCAGGCAAATACAGCACAACTGCGCCCCGGTGATTTAGTTCAGATCAAATTCCCCGGCGAAAGCAGCTTCGATCAACCGTTTCAACTGGATCATCAGGGCAGCATTAACTTGCCGGAAACCGGCCCAATGCAGCTTAAAGACAAAACCATTGATGAAGCACGGGAGCTAATCAAAACCACGCTCGCCGTTATCTACCGTGATCTGGACAATCTTGATCTGATTCTCATGGAGCGTCGCCTCAGTGTTATCGTGCTGGGCTATGTTAAAACTCCAGGTCCGGTCGATCTGCCATTACGTTCCAATGTGCAAATGGCCATTAATCATGCAGGTGGCCTGGCACAGGGTGCTCAACTGGATAAACTACAAATCCGCCGTAACGGTGAGATCATCAAGTTTGATTACAAACATTATCTGGACAGCGGTGACCTGAATGTTCTGCCAAAGCTTCAGCCTATGGATACCATTTTTGTACCTGCGTCACCTTTAATTGGTAACGTTCAGGTTGAATTTGATGCCCGTACACTGACCGCTTCCGGTGATGCAGGTGAAGGCGACACAGCCGTAAAAGTATTTGGTGAGGTTCACCGCCCGGGTACATTTGCGTTTAAAGGTACACCTTCTGTTATGGATATGATCATGCGGGCTGGCGGTGTGACCCGTTATGCCGGTATCGAACAAATCCGTGTAATCCATAACGGCCAGCCATTCCCTTTTAATATGCGCGAGTACCTTGATACCGGTAATCAGGAACTGCTTCCTGAAATTCGACAGGGTGACACTATCTTTATCCCTCAGGCATCTGATCAGGTCCAGGGCGGCGCCCGCACTGTGTATGTCATGGGTGAGGTATTCAAACCCGGTGCCATGGAAATGAAAGAAGAAAGCAGCTTCTACGACCTGCTGGCCACAGCTGGCGGCCCTACCCGTTTTGCTGAAACCCGTCAGATTCATATTCTGCGTGCTGATGGCGGTGTAGAACCTTTCGACCTGCAAGGTTATATCGACGGTCAGTCACGTGGTCAGATCCCAACTATTAATCCGGGCGATGCCATTCTGGTACCAGAAAAATCCGATATGAACGAAAAAAGCTGGTTAGACATTCATCCTAACCGTGCCATTCGCATTATCGGTGCCGTTAACCGTCCTGGTCGTTACGAATGGGCGCCTGAAATGACCTTGATGGATCTTATCGCCCATGCCGGCGGCCCACTGGCCGGTGCCGATACTGCTCACCTGCAGGTACTGACCTCCAGCCATGAAAAAGGTAAGCGTCATATTACTGAGTCAATCCCGTTCGATCTGAAGCGCTTTCTTGATAAAGGTGGTGATATTCGTCAGATTCCACGCATTCATGCTGGCGATACAGTGGTCGTACCTGAGCTGCCTAAAGACCCTAACGACAACCGCTCCCAGTGGGTCCGTCAGTCCAGCGAGCGCTCTATTTATATCTTTGGTCAGGTAGGCGCACCAGGTCGTTACGCCTTCAACGATGAGCTTAACTTTCTAGATATTCTCTCTGCAGCGCAGGGTCCAACTACCCGTGCTGATCTGTCTAACGTACGCATTACCCATCGTGGTAGCGGTGACGATGAAGTCACGCACCTGAACCTGCATAACTATTTCCATACCGGTGACGAAACTATGCTGCCAGTCGTCAGCACTGAGGATGTGATCTTTATCCCTGAACGTGACCGTGCATGGTTAGAAAAGCCAAAAGAAACTGTGATTCGGGTACTGGGTGCAGTACAGCGCCCAGGCCGTTACAGCTTCGACAGCAACATGACCATTCTCGATCTGTTAGCTGAAGCCGGTGGCCCTCAAAACAACGCTCTGCAAGATCGCATCATGGTGGTAAACCGGGTTGACGGTGAAGCGCACTCCCGCCTGTTCGATCTGGTCGAGTTCGCTAAAACAGGTGACTACAGCAAACTACCAGTACTGCAAGCCGGAGACACCCTGTATGTACCCGGCAAAGAACAGAGCAGCTGGTACCGCTTTGTCAGCACTCTGCAGGAATCAATTACCGTCGTTTCATTTGCCAAACTGCTGGGGCTGTAGCACAGGAACAAGAACTATAACCATAAGTTAAAGCGCCGCAGACGTACCCTGTAAGACGCACCGGATAAAAGGAATCAGACCATGCATCAGTTACATACATCGCCTTCTATAGATGCTATCTACAATCAGTTGATCCGTAACCGGACATCACTGCTGGCCATTGCCAGCCCCAGCCCGGAAAGTGGTAATTCACTGCTTAGCCTGGCACTGGCACAGCGGATGGCGCAGGCTGAAAAGCGCGTCCTGTTAATCGAATTCAATAGCGAAACCCCCAGCCTGCACTGGCATACCGGTACGAAACAAATCAGTTGGCTGCCCTGTGATAACAGCTGGCAGGATGCCATGCAAAAAACCGGTTGCCCCGGGCTGATGGTGCTGACCGCTCCACTGCATGACCAGACTCACCCGGACAACATTGAGTTTCGAAATACTGAAGTACTTTGCAGCTTTTTCGGCCAGGCGCTGGATCAGTTCGATATCATCATCTGCGACAGCCCACCCCTGCTACATTCCAATGACGGTGCCATCTGTGGCGTTACCATCGCTTCAGTTTGTGAAACCTGCATACTCAATGTTGTCACCCACGTAACAACCGAAAGCCAGATAGATGAAGCCCAGAACGTGCTTAAGCAAGCCAATATTCCACTTTGTGGCGCCGTGATGAATGACCGCTATTCACCCGGTCTGCGGGAAGAAATGCTAAGAGAAATACGCCGTTTAGATAAATGGCTACCACGCATTGCTAACTATCTGCGCAAAAAAGTAGAAGCCTCCGATCTGATCAATCAGCCTCTCTGATCAGTGCATCAGGCTTATGATGCATTTATGTGCGTGTTAGCAAAATCAGCGTTATATCATCTGCCTGTGCATCAGCAGGCAACTGCTGAATCAGGAAGTCTGCCGCCTGGGGTAATGGCATCGCCATACTGGCTTTAATCTGCTGGATAAATGCCGCTGGCAATGGCTCTGCCGCATCCAGTACACCATCGGAATAAATCAGTAAGCGCTCTGAATCTTGCAAGACCAAAGCATATTCTGAATACGCCACCTCACTGCTCTCCTGCAAGCTGCTCTCCTGCAAGCTGTTCTCCTGCAGACTGCTTTCCTGCAAGCTTTCTTGCTGCAAGTCCCCTTCCTGCAAAATAAGACCTGGCAACGGTCCGTCGATGTCCAACTGCTGTACAGAGTCATTTTCAGCTGAGCAGAGTAAAGGCCGTGGCTGACCAGCATTAGCGATACGCAACTGCCCTGCTTTATCCAGTTGCACCACCATCAGTGTCGCCAGCGTTTCTGCCAGTACCGGGTCACCGCTAAAGCCTCTGCTAACCAGTGTCAGTAATTCTGCGGGAGACGGCTGACAGGCCTTCCCGTCCAGTTGTTTAGAAGATCGACCAATAGAAGGCTGACCGGCAGCTGCACATAAGCCACGCAAATACCCCGCCAACGCATACACATAGCCTTTAGCAGTAATGCCATGCCCCATCAGATCCGCAAAAATTACCAACTGATCCCGTAACAGCACCATATCGCCGCCGCCGGCTTCCGGCACTCGGCTACGCAATGCAACCTGATAGTCACCAATTTCACGGGGTAAAGAAGGCTGTAAGCCAAGAGTAATCTTCTGATCCAACTCAGCCTGTAGCTGTTCTGTCAGATGACGACGTCGCATCAGAGTTCGCTGTACACTGATCAGTAGTTTGTCTTTAGCAACAGGTTTAGCCAGAAAGTCATCTATAGGGCGCTGTAATGCCTGGTTGATTACCGCTTCATCCTGACAGCCGGAAAGGTAAATAAATGCAGTACCAGCCACATCCGGTATATGCCGCATACGATCGAATAACACAGGGCCATCGGAACCCGGCATGCTAATGTCACAAATCACCAGTTCAGGTCGGTTCTGTAAAATCAGCTCATAACCAGTGTTAACATCTTCCGCTTCCAGCACCCTGTAATCCGGCTGTAAATACGCCCGGACAACCGCCCTATACACCGGATCATCATCCACCACCAACAAAGTTGGTCGTGGCTGGCAGCGCTGTTGCTTCACCAACATCAGATTACGGGCATCATCCCGGTAACAGGCAGGCACATAACAAAGGTCATCAAAATTAGCCGCCAGCAACTTCAGACCCATGCCGTTTTCAGCCGCCTGCAGTGGGGAACTATCCTGTAACTGCTGGCTAAAATTAATGAAACTGCCGCCATCGTCCAGCAACTCGAGCTGATCGTAGAATTCATCCTGACAAAAACGCAAAGTCGCGACGCTTGGTCTGGGTTGCGGATAGCGGGTAAGATTGACCACCAGTTCACTGCAGGCCAGCAGGAAATACTGCACATTTGCCACGGACTGACCTTCCGGCAGGTTCTCCAACAACTCCGCCAGCTGATTACGCAAATCCCGGGCAGCACTCAAAGCTGGCTGAAACTCCCATTCTGCAAGTACCTGCATATCACCTCCTTTTGCATGACAACGGTCGCGGAATATACCACTCAAAACTACTCATTCCGGTCAGCAGAAACTCCATAACTGGTTGATCCGCTTATATCTCTAGCTTACTCTACGTATTACATGGATCACAATCTAAGCGTTTTTTATCACGGCAAACTGGCGGCTGATTAGCTAATAATTAATCACAAAACAGCCACAGCCTGATAAAAAACCCGCTTTATATATGCAGAGGATTTGCTGTGCCAAACGTGACCCCAACGTTATTACTTGTTGAAGACGACCCGACCATGACAGCTGTATGTAAGAGCTATCTTCGGGATCAGGAATACGACCTGCACTGCGTAGCAGACGGCAGCGCTGCGCAACAGGCACTCAGCCAGCAAAGCTTCGATGGCATTCTGCTGGACCTTAGCCTGCCTGACATGAACGGTCTGGACATACTCAAACAGATCAGCAGCGAAGAACATCCGGCGGAAGTTATCATCACCACCGGCGACTGCTCAATGAATACCGCCATTGAAGCGATGCAGCTGGGTGCACGGGATTATCTGGTCAAACCTTTTGATCAGGAACGTCTGCTAACAACGCTGAAAAACACCTTTGAAAGCCAAAATCTGAAACGCATCGTTGAGACCTATCACAACGAAATCGACAGACACCAATTCTGTGGCTTTATAGGTTCATCCCTAGCCATGCAGCGGGTATATCAGATCATCGACAGCGCCGCAGATTCTAAGGCCACCATCTTTATCACCGGCGAGAGCGGCACAGGCAAAGAAGTCTGTGCGGAAGCAATTCACCAGCACAGCGGCCGTAAAAAAGCCCCGTTCATCGCGCTGAACTGTGGTGCCATTCCTAAAGATCTGATCGAAAGCGAAATCTTCGGTCATGTTAAAGGCGCATTCACCGGGGCAGTCGGCGAGCGCGACGGTGCAGCCAAAGCCGCCCAGGGTGGCACCCTGTTCCTGGATGAAATCTGCGAAATGGACATGTCGCTGCAGTCGAAACTGCTACGTTTCCTGCAAACCGGCACCTTACAGAAAGTCGGTAGCGATAAAACCGAACAGGTAGACGTACGCATCGTCTGCGCAACCAATAAAGATCCTCTGGCAGAAGTACAGGCCGGTAACTTCCGCGAAGACCTGTTCTACCGGTTACACGTATTACCCGTTCACCTGCCACCACTGCGGGAACGGGACAACGATGTGATTGAAATCGCCAATCACTTCCTGAACCAGTACGCGGCAGAAGAACAAAAAGGCTTTTCTGGTTTTGAACCGGACTGCGAATACATCCTCAGCAACTACGACTGGCCCGGCAACGTCCGCCAGCTACAGAACGTTATCCGCAACATAGTAGTACTGCACAGCGGCGACACAGTGACCACCTCCATGCTCCCCGCCCCACTGGACGGCATGGCAAGCATCGGTGGCGCACAACCACGCCCTATGACACAACCAGTAGCACCGGTAATGCCTGCGCCACCCCAAACTCCCATCTCTACTCACGCCTCAGCTCATCCCTCAGGAGCAGCCTACGCAACACCGACAGGCTTCAGCCCAGCACCACAAACACAACCCGCCCCAGGCAACGGCGACGACCTTACCCAGCAAATCCGCCCCATCGCGGAACTTGAACGGGAAGCCATCGAACGCGCCATTGACCTCTGTCAGGGTAATATTCCCAAAGCCGCGCATTATCTGGAAATAAGCGCCGCAACTATTTACCGTAAACGGAATAGCTGGAAGGAATAGGTTTTGTCGTAAGGTGGTTTAATTAAATAAAGCTACAATCACCTGATTATTTATAAATAATCTTTTTACCTTACAAGGTTAGGAAGCTTACAAGCTTACCAACCTTGTAAGGGCGCAGTAATAAATTGTTAAAGGACAAAAGAGCACATGATCATTCGCATTGCAGTGTTACTTTTATCGGCTTTTTTACCTGTGGTTGTTTTGGCTTGCGATAACGCGGTAGAGACGACTTACGCAGCTGCGGGTTTAAAGGTTTTTCCAGAGGTGGTAGCTGAAGCTATCGATGAGAAAGAGATTGCCCGAAAAAGGAACGATGGCGAAGGCTACTATGTGCAGTTGGCATGCGATTCTGGGGAAGTTCTGATGCTCACGAAGTACATTGGTAAAGATATGTTTTTTAGGATTGAGTACATTTATGAAACCAAAGGCTTAATTGGTAAACGCACAACAAAAAGTAATGGCGAAGTAAAAGAGTATTTTGCCAAGTAGCCTTTAACAAGCGCAGTCACAGCGACGGCTTTTTCGTTGCGGCTTCGCCTCCACTACAAAGCCGCGCGTGCTGCGAGCGTTACAATTCCCAGAGGGTGAAGATTGGAATATTTAGGGAAGTTGTTCTTTTTCGGGTTAGTAATTATTTTGTCTATCGTGGCTTTCCTTTTCTGGGATATGGCTCGATATGACCAGGAAAGGTGTGACTATATAGAGTCTCTTGCAGGGAACCCAAGTATAGTAAATGCTCTTGATCAGTGGGCCTCGGAAAATGTTATTGATAAAAACTACTACTTTGTATCCGGGATGCATGGAAGTATCGCTGCGCACAGGAATGAAGATGAAGAGATATACTATCTACCGCTACCAGACATCAAGGTAACAGGTATCAACAACGAATATTTTCGGTTTTCACTTTCGAAGCACGAATCAAAGCACAATGACAATATAATTAGTAATAATGTTCATAGTCTTTACTTCGGTAGAGGTCGGGACCACATAATTCTTACTAAAAATGGTCACGCATTGAGTTCACATAGAGGCCATGATTTTGAATCTGGTAAACTCAAAAAGATCAGAGAATCTGTTTATGCTTACTGTTCAAGCGGCAGATTTAGAATGTAACAAGGCGCTGTTGCCAGACTGTTTTTCACTGTGTTCCAAAATAGCCGCAAAGCAAAGCGTTAGCTGTAATATAGGTAAATATAACTGAGAAATTACCGAACGTTTTAAAAGCTGTAATATCCTATTTTTTGCTTGTTGGTGGTATTGGTTTGCTATGGCCGTTATTAGGGCTTGATCCACAACATGCAGAATTTGAGTCAATGAGTACAGCATATAAAGTGGGTTCATACTTTCGTGACGCAACAATAAACATTTTGTTTGTAACGGCTGGCCTTGCTCTTCTTTACAGAAAGCAATGGGGAAGAAAACTTGGTTTAGTTATTATTGTAATCTCTGTTATTTACTCTGGAAATGCTTTTGCGTGGGGGTTTACGGGCGGTGAGCCGACGTTCAAGGCATATTTGTTTGCTTATTCCGTCGTAGGTTCCTGGAATGCGATTTGGTTTTGTCTTCTGTTTAAAAAATCTAGCAAACTCGCACTTGAGCCAATACATCCAAATATTTCGAACAGTGACAGCTAACAAGTTTATCAAACATCGTTCCGGCCCAAAATAACGGGCCTCCACTGAACGCGCTCACATGCGTTTTAATGGCAACGTTTAAGTTCAGGATAAAAATGTACATCGGTGAAGTAGCCAACAAAACAGGTCTCTCAATTAAGGCTATCCGCTTTTATGAGGAGAAAGGCTTGATCATGCCGCCCCCTAGAAAAGGCAGGTATCGTGTCTATAGTGATACCCATATTGATATCTTAAACCTGATTAAAGAAGCTAAGTCATTGGGTACAACGCTGTCTCAACTAAAAAGTGCAATTGTCTATAAAAATGGTGAAGTTGACTGGTCGTACATCGAGAGCTTTCTTGCCGATATTAAACTTCAGTTATTACTGCAAATTGATGATTTGAATAGCAAAGTACAAAAAGTCGAGAAGTGCTTACTGGATATAGAATCTTGCCCATCCTCTATTGACTCTCCCCCTAAGGGCAGAGATTAAAATAGTCATCGAACTCACAATATTAGGAATATGAGTACGATGACAAAGAAGATAATGGTCCTAAACGGAAACCCTAAACTAAGTAGCTATTGCCGGCATTTAGGCGAGCTGTACGAAATTGAAGCAAGAGAGCACTTTGACGTAAAACGCTTTAATTTATCAAAGATGGAATTCAACCCAAGCCTCGATTGTGGTTATGACGCGAGGCAAGAACTTGAGCCTTGTTTAGTTGAGTTTCAAAAAGCGATTTTATGGGCTGATCATATTGTGATTGTTACGCCTATTTGGTGGGGAGGCTTACCAGCAAAGTTAAAAGGTTTATTCGAAAGAACTTTTTTACCTGGATTCGCGTTCAAATATGAAGGTGAGAATCCTCTACCCTTACAGTTACTGAAAGGAAAAACATCCAGAATTATTATGACGATGGATGCACCCTCAGACTATGCCGAAGAACAGGCGGCCCCGGCTATACAGCAGTTTGATCTTTTTACACTTCAGTTTTGCGGCTTTGAAAAAGCAGAGCTTAATCTTTTTGGCTCTATCATATCGGCTAACTCTGAACACAAATCATCTTGGGAAAAGCAGATTAAAAGCCTTGGTAGTGCAGGTAAATAACTCGAATCAAAACAAGTAACCAATGGGGTCAAAATAAAAATATCCGGCCCCTTCTCATCTTCTAGGTAACCCACAAAATCCACCAGCAGGCACCCTTTCCCCCTTCTGCGCAGCCGAGCATTGCAGCTAGTAACAGATCAGCCTGAGAAACTGTTTGAAAGAGCGAAGCGATTGAGTTTTTCGAAGGCCTGTTACTAGCGAAACGCACAGGGAATCAGGCCTGCTCGCAACTAAAGGCCGGGCAAGCGGTGGGGCGGCCTTTAGATTGTTAAGACCTTAAGCCGTTTAAAGGTCTTGACTCGACGAAGTCGAAAAAGATCATCCCAACTAAAACCCACCACAAAAAATAACGACAACCACTAAAACAGCACAACCAATAAATAAACAAACAAACAAACAAACAGAAAACCTATGGCCTCTCCAACTCCAGATAATCCGACGTCCGACTATACCCATCTCCCCCCATCTTCCCCACCGAATCAATCAATGCCTGATTGATCAGCCCGTCATCATATAGATCATCCCGCACATAGACAGACTTCACATCTAACATCACTACTGTACCGCTCGCCGGCTCATCACCTACCGAAATGATCTCCCGCAAAGTACATTCATAGCGAACCGGAGAGCCTTTTACTGATGAAGGCGTCACTGTGGAACTGGCGATACGCTCAACCCCTGCATGCTCAAACTCACTGTGCTCATTATGAATACTGGCACTGGTGGCATTCATTTTTTCTAACAATTCAGCGCTAACAATATTCACGACACACTCGCCGGTATCTTTCAGGTTCTGCAAGGTATCTTTATCTATCCCGCTACGCTGAGTAACCTGGGTATAAAGAAGTACCGGTGGGTTACAGCTGGCAACAGTGAAAAAAGAATATGGAGCCAGATTATCTATACCTTCCTTTGAACAGGTACTGATCCATGCGATGGGCCTGGGGGTGACACCACCATTTAACAGACGATACTTTTCCTGGTTGCCCAGTTCTGAAACGTTAAAATTCATAAGGTATTTGCTTATATGTAAGCTCTGTTTATTCATGCTCTATTTGAGCACAAGGTAAAATTGTGCGGCTAGTGTACGCCATTCAGGCTGCAAAGCTCAAAGCGCACGATAATAGCTCAAACACCCTACAACTACTCAATTTGAGTAATCCTTCAAATATGCAATTCTTCCTGCACCTGAAGCTAAATTAAATGGCCTTCCCCCACTGTACATAGGGGCTGGAGAGCAATAATTGAAAATCATTCTTAACAAAGCTGACCCATTAGTTACATTTATTACTAATATCAAACGTTTACGCGTCATTGAATTTCACGTTTACTTGCTGACAGTCGATGTTCACTTAAAGCTATTTCGAAATTACAGCATTACTGCAGGCTCCAATTATTCAATATTTACAATCAGATGGAATTGCACCCATCAGTTATAAAAACGTACACACGACTGATCGCTGACTTGATAATAAAAACAATAAACAGGCCATTTGCTTACAGCTAACCTGTAATCTCCGGCCACTTTCTGCATATGACAGGACTCATAGCTAATGCCGCTTTTTGCAATGACGGACAACAAGTATCGCCTTCAAACCATCATCTTTATCTCTTTGGTTCTTATATCCCTGATTCCAGTATTGCTCTTAGGCATGTGGGTGCAGCAAAACTCGGTGGAGAATGAATTTAAAGCCGTTAAAGAAAAGCACTTAATCATTGCGAACAACCTTAGCCGAGAGATCCAGCGTTACATCACAGATACTAAGTCTGCTTTTGACTTCGTACACGCAATCGAATTCTCGCCTACATATACTGGTGACAGACAAAAACTGTTAAACACCTTTAACATCACAGATACCTGTATTTTTTATCCAAACGACTCTTCAAAAAATATTTTTAACGGCAGTTCATGTGACTTCGACCTGAGTAGCCAGCAGCGATCTTTAATAAACAACAATTCCAGCCAGACAGACAGTGATACTCATCTCTCAGATTTAACCAGTATCGACGGTCGTCCGGTATTTTTGATCAGTAAAGCGCTCAATAATCACGCCACTGCCGTTGGCATTTTAGAAACAACCTATATAAAACAAAGTCAGCAATCTATTGCGTTTGGCGAGCGCGGACATTCGATGATTGTTGATGCAACCGGAAAAGTTGTTGCTCATCCAAACAAAGACTGGGAAAGAACATCCAAAGACGCCTCCGGCCTTTCAGTCGTCCAGAAAATGATGCAGGGACAAACCGGGGTAAGTACCTTTTACTCGCCGCCCATGCAGGCTGACATGATAGCCGGACACACCTCAGTACCCGGTGTTGGCTGGGGAATCATGGTGCCACAACCGGTGAGCGAACTGATCGACAATACCAATGAAGTGCTTTACGCCGTTATCATCATTTCTTTATTAGGTTTGTCTATTTCTACTTTTCTCAGCTGGATTGCAGCTAAACATTTAGCCCAGCCAATCGAACGTATCAGCCGGGCCGTCGCCAGTATTGCCACTGACAAAATTTCTAACGTTTCAACGGTTAAACACCACGCGAATATATTTATCAAAGAGGTCGATGATCTAACCTTGTTCTTCAACAAAATGATTAACGAGTTAAAGGTCACGAACAAGGAGCTGCAGCTATATCATCTGAATTTGGAGAAATCCGTTGAGGAACGGACGATTGAACTGAAAGCAGAAATAAAGCAAAGAGCTCAGGCCGAACAGCAACTAAAACTGTCCAGCCAGGTATTTGAATCGGCCAATGAAGCCATCTTAATTACCGATAAAACCCTGTCAATTATTGAAGTAAACCCAGCCTACTGTCTGATTATGGACATCTCCCCGGAACAGGCCGTAGGGACACAACCAAACTTTGCCAACCTCAGTGATAATGACCCGGTCATCTTTGAATCTATGTGGGATGGCATCAATGAACATGGTAGCTGGCAAGGCGAGGTGTGCGGTATACGAAGTAATGGTGACACCTTCCCTAAGTGGTTATCAATCTCTGCTATGCACAATGATCAGGGAGATGTTTTAAACTACATAGGCATTTTCTCAGATATATCACCGATTAAATCCGCCGAATCACGGCTCAAGCAACTCGCCTATTATGATCAGCTAACTTCACTTCCCAACCGCACATTACTTTACGAAAGAATCGAACAGTCACTTCGTAAGATCAGCGATGGCGATATTCAAACTGCCTTTATGTATCTTGATCTGGACCAGTTTAAACAAATAAACGATACCTTAGGTCACACCATTGGAGACAGCTTACTGCAGCAGATAAGCCTGCGTCTGTCACAGGCAATCAATGTGACTGATACCGTATCCCGCATTGGCGGCGATGAATTCACCATATTGCTACATGATGTTCACAGCAAAGCTGAAGTTGAAATGACCGCGACAAGTGTCCTGGAAACCTTTGATGAGCCTTTCCTGATTAATGATATAGAAATTAACATTGGTACAAGCATTGGCATCTGCATGCTCCCTGATGACGCTACCTCTGTGCATCAGGCGTTAAAGCGGGCAGATATGGCGATGTATCAGGCAAAGTCGAATGGCAGAGGTTGTTATCACTTTTATAATCTCGAAGAAAGTCAGAAGCTCAACGATAAAATCCAGCTACAACAGGAACTGTCGCACGCAATTAACGATAACCAACTGTTTTTGCTTTACCAGCCAATTGTCGATGCCCAAACCAATAAAGTTGTCTCTGTAGAAGCTCTGGTGCGCTGGTTACATCCGCAAAAAGGCTTACTGACGCCAGACAAGTTCATTGAACTGGCGGAAGAAAGCAATCTGATAATTGACCTCGGCTATTGGGTAATCAAACAGGCATCTGCGCAGGCGCTTGCCTGGAAGGATAGCCTCGGCTTTACCTTACCTATTGCTATCAACCTATCTGCTCAGGAATTCAGTAACCCTGAGTTAGTCGAGCGTATTCAGAACGTGCTTCTGTCGACCGGCACTCAGGCTGAAATGATAGAAATTGAAATTACTGAAACATCAGCAATGAAAAATGCCTACTTAAGCACTAACACCATTAAAAAGCTTAGAGGCATTGGCATTAACATCAGTATTGATGATTTCGGCACTGGCTACAGTTCACTGGCTTACCTGAAAAGACTTGCTGTCGATAAAATCAAAATTGATCGCAGCTTCATTCAGGATCTAACCACTGATGATACCCATATCGCATTCGTTAAACTGATAATTGAGTTTTCAAAAGAGCTTGGTTATAAGGTAGTCGCCGAAGGCGTTGAAACAGAAGACCAGCAGAATATTCTTAAGGCACTGGAGTGTGACTATATTCAGGGGTACTTGCATTCCAGGCCAGTCACTGCCGATCAGATCATTGAACGCTATTCCGTTCAGGAAATATCTGAAACTGAAACGGATTCACTCGCATAAACAAAAAATACGAACCTTTAGCTGACTACTCAGAACTTATCCGGATGAACACATTCTGATCAGCCAGATTACAGCTCGGTTTGCATAGATGCTGACATGTGCTCTTCCAGTTGCTTTAAACAACTTCGGCTTAACCGAATAAAGGCAGGCAGATTCGTCATTACCTTGCTGATATCCGTGTCGCACAAGGTTTCCAGACGCCGGGCTAACGCAGAGATTTTCATAAGGCCGTATAACGCAGTACTGCTTCCCAGTGTATGCAGCTCATGCTTTACATTACTTTTATCTGCCACCGCGCTTACCTCCAGCGTTTGTAAGCGGCTGTGGGCATCTTTCAGGAATATATCGACCAGTGAAGGTAAGGTGTCTGCACCAACGTCCTGACCAAGCTTGTCCAGCACATCCGGTGCGAATTCAGCAGGTAAACTATCAGGTTCTTTAGCAGGAGCAGTTTTTTCAGTTGAATCAACAGAGATTACCGCGACTCTGGCGGCAGGCTGATCTTGCTGAGCCGGTGCCGTACGAGGCTGCTTAGCATTCCCCTGAAAGGCTTGCTCAATCACATCCAGCAGCTCTTCATTATCCCAGGGCTTTGCCAGATAAAAATCTACCACGCCTGCGGCTAATGCTTCTTCGGTGCTTTCATAATCAGACTGACCACTGAGCATCAGCCTGGCGGTGTCCGGCCAGCGCCGTTTCACTTCAGTGAGGAATTCAATGCCGTTCATCAGCGGCATACGGAAGTCACTCATTACTACCTGTGCAGGTTGCTCAGTTAGTATCTCCAGAGCTTCCTGCCCACTGGCAGCCGTCTGTAGCTCAAAGCTCTGCTGTCGCAACACCCGACGTAATGAAGCCACTACTGCCGGATCATCATCCACCAGTAACATCCGTCTTTCCATGGCGGTCTTCTCCTTATATGCAAAACACACCAGCTAATTCAATCAGCTGGCAAAACACGCGTATTCAATCTATTCAGCATATCTCTATTTCAGGAAAAACGTCTGGCTTTCAGACAGATAATTACCCAAACCGGGACAATTACGTGTTTCTTTTGATACCCATCAGCAGCTTCAGATCCTGTGGGTAGTCAATATCGCACGCTACCTGAGGTAACTTCGCCCCTGCCACTGTGTAAACAGGATATTACACAGCGCTTTTGCGCCCTTGTCTCCATGTAACTGTGACAGGCTAGTGAATATTGATGAGCGAAACAGAACCGGAACACCATACTGCCCGGCATACTCTTCGCAACAGATATCCACGCTACAATCCAGCCCCATGGCATTCGTGAAAGCTTAAGCTTGCACCGGGCCCATTCGCTGCTCAACGGCACTCAGGCAAGTGAAGCTTCATATAATATTGGCTATACAAGTCCTTAGAAATTAAGCCGGGAATTCAAACGTTTCTTTGGCAATTCACCGCAGGAAATCCAGGCGCTATAGGAGATTTTATAACCCAGCATTCAAACAGCTGTGTCACGTAAAACCTGTAATTTTCCTGAACCAGGTCTATGCTGAATCGAATGATGGCTGTTATCTGTCACCAACAGCCCAGACTGAATTCAGCTTAGATGTAAAGGATAGCTCTGATGGTTGCATCGAACTCTCCAACGGCCTTACATACGACAATAGACATCACCTTTCAGGAATCTTTACAGTATTTCCTACACCAGATTTTTACCGGAATTCAGCTAATTTCAGCTCAGTTACATCAGGTACTGAAATACCCCCTAGCTCCAAACCAACGGATATTCTGGTTATACCTGATAACCTCAGCCCTGTTCGCCTTACTGGTATTTTATTTAACGACGAATAAGTCAGAACGCTCTCCCTTAGCATTTTTTCGATTCCTGTTTCCCAGGAAAGTCTGGCAACATCCATCTGCCTGACTGGATGTTCGGTATTTCTTTTTTCATCAGCTAGTGCGTTTGCTGATTTATTCCAGCTTGCTCACCGGCACTATTGACCTAACTTTCAAACTGATTGCCAATAGTGACGTATTAACGGTTCTCACCAGCCAGACCGGAACTAACTACTCAGTGACAGTCGCTGCTCTCTACATGCTTATGATGGTGCTGGTTCTGGATTTTGTATCTTTCTTCATTCATATGCTGCAACACCGAATTCCGTTTTTGTGGGAATTTCATAAAGTACACCACAGTGCTGAAGTCATGCATCCACTCACTAATTATCGCGAGCACCCGGTTGATAACATCGTGTATGCACTGACGAATGGTACGACTGCCGGTATATTTATGGGGCTGAGTTATGCGTTATTAGGCTATCTGCCCAGCATGCCGGTATTACTCGGCGTGCCTATCCTGATATTCATGTTTAACTTACTGGGATATAACCTGCGGCATTCACATATATGGCTACGCTGGCCCGGTAAACTGGCCATGGTGTTTGGCTCCCCGGCCCATCATCAGATTCACCATAGCTGCCACCCTGATCACATCGACAAAAACTTTGCCTTCGTGTTTCCTATCTGGGATGTACTGTTCAAAACCTATGAAGTGCCACAGACAAACAAAGACGTGCATTTTGGGATTAGCCGGACGAAACCTAATATCTACACCAGCTGTATGGGACTGTATCTGCTACCGTTTAAGTTTGCATTTAAGCCTGTTTTACGATGCTTAAAGCCAGCCCCTAACAAAGCAACAGACAAGAAAACCGGTGATTCACACTAATTAGCTGCAATATCTTCGGAAGCCTTAAACGCCGCATAAATCGCATGATTCAGAATCCGCTCGCCGATTTTTTCACTGTGGCTGATAATCCCTTCCAACTGCATACCTAAACGTTCACACACAGCCCGGCTAGGCAGATTATCTTCAGCAACGGTGATCTGTACTTTACTGACATCCAGTTGTTCAAAGGCATAGTTCAGCATTGCCTTACAGGCACGGGTAACTATGCCAAGACCCTGATAATCAGGTATTAGCCAGTAACCTATATCCGTCCGCTGTACTTCTCTGTCAATAACATTAAATGACGCCGTGCCGACTATCAGTCCACGGTAAACAATAGCCAGCGACATACGGGAGCCATCACGGTAGTTTTGACGTTCTCTGGCAATAAAATGACTGAAATCATCAACAGTTTTACAATACCTGGGCCACTGCATCCAACGGGCTAGCGGCTCATAGTTATCTGTAACCAGTCGCTGAAACACAGGCGCCATTTCTGCCGCAACCAGTTCCAGCTGAATTTCATCATCAACCTTCAGATTGAAAGAATCACTGTCCCGCATGATCAGAACCTTTCTGTATCTACTTCAGACTGAGCCTGTTTTGGATAACGTTCACCAACCACTGTCTGCTGATTAATCACGGCATCGACCCGGTCAAACAGCTCATCGCTCAATGTGACATCAACCGCCGCTATATTTTCTTCCAGATGTTCAAGCACAGCAGTACCCGGAATCGGCACGATATGCCCGGCCTTTTTAAGTAGCCAGGCGAGTGCCAGCTGGCCCGGTGTACAATCTGCTTCTGCAGCAAGGGGTAAATAGTCGTCCAGCAACTTCAGATTACGGGCATAAATCTCTGGGCTGAAGCGCGGCATATTACTGCGAAAATCCCCTTCCATCAGTTGCTCAGGACCAGATAAAGTATTCGTTAAGAACTTCCGGGCCAGTGGGCTGAATGCCACCAGTGCAGTGCCCAATTCTTTACAGGCTTCCAGCACTGCAATTTCAACATTACGTGTCCATAAAGAATATTCACTCTGCACCGCCGCAATAGGATGTTCCTTATGCGCCCGATGTAAAAGCTCTGCAGACACTTCAGATAGCCCCACTTCACGAACCTTACCTTCACGGACTAACTCACCCAGCGCACCCACACTTTCTTCAATAGGAACGTTCGGATCCCGACGGTGCAGGTAATACAGATCAATCACATCTGTCTGTAACCGCCGCAGGCTGTCTTCACAAACTTTACGGATCATCTCCGGGCGGCCATTAATTTCCCGTACACCCGCATCGTTACGGAACATGCCGCACTTACTGGACAGCACAAACTCCTGACGACGGCCTTTGAGCATTTCCCCAACCAGTGTTTCATTAGCGCCATACCCATACAAAGCTGCAGTATCCAGAAAGGTATAGCCGGCATCCAACGCGCGATTCAACATCTGCTCCGCATATTCACGGGACGGCGGCGTACCGTAAGCATGGGACAGGCTCATGCAGCCATAGCCTATGGAAGAAACAGATAGCGAACCGATGTGGCGGGTAGTCATGGAGCTTCCTTTAATAAAAAACAGAGATCACTGAAACAGTACTGATTTGACGCTAAAAACATATTACCTGCCAAAGCTTAAACCTCTGTGCTAAACGTATCAAACCATTGATTCACTGAAGCTTTTAAAGTCTAATTCCGGACAACAATCAGTGCCTCATATGGAAGAGAAGCATACAATAATGGATGACATCATTGCTGTTAAAAGAAATAACCGACACTACCGTATTTACTACGTGTTAGCGGCGCTGATTCCCGTTTATATCACCTATATATTTCACTTCAGTATTCCCGCAATATTACTCACAACCTTCGTCTGTTCACCTCTGGTTGCTTTACTAGTCTTCGCGGGCTGGATAAAAAAGGGAAAACCTTCCAGTAAGATAATGACTGACGTCAATGGCATTAATATTGTGCTGAATGAGCACAAAACTGTCAGTATCTTATGGCAGGACATCAGCAAGCTACAGGCAGAATGCATTGCTCCAAATCAGACAAACGCACAACTTCTGTTTGTTAAGTACAAAGAGGGAGTGCGTAACCTGTCACCGATAACTGAGTCTCTGAACAATTTTTTCCTGAAAGGTTATGAGCCCTGTTGCCCAATTCATGGATATAATATCAGCCCGGATGAAATCGTCACTCAGTTAAGCCGGAAACACAAAGACTGGCTGATTAAAAAAACCATCAGACATAATAATTGTGTCATTCAGCAAGCCACTACTCTAACTAATTAGCACCCCAGCCGTTTCGCAATTACAGATGAATCCTTAAGAACCGGTAATTCATACTGGGTATCTGATTGTATTTTTGCAAAACTGACAGCACTGGCGCAGAAGTCATCTTTACGGCCTGCACTCTGTTGCATAATGAAGCCAGCGGCCTCGCCTTTCATGTTGTAAACCAGCTTAAAATAGCCGGAGGGCACCTGATGCGTTTCGTCAGCTTTTGGCAATGCTGGCATGCTCTGTTCGTACAGAGGCCCGGTAATTACATATAAAGACTTACCGTAACTTACTCCTGAACGAACGGCATCCTCCAGTGCTTTCCACGGCCCCTGGTTCAGATGTTTATCCTGCGGTGTAATGTTGCTCAGATAATTCAGTTCTGACCAGTAGCGGGAACCAGCAAAGGATGCCAGCGGTGCCTGATGACCACGGTCTGCTTCTAACTCGCTGTTCCGGGCACCAGTATAATCTTTCGCTTCTAAGGTCTCATTTTCATCCAGCAAGGGATCAGTAGCCCAGTCACGACCTGGAGACGCACCGAAATTCACCACGTCCACTTCATATGCAACCCAATCCGCAAACTTGGTTTTCGGGTTATTCGACATGGCATATAAGTGATTGAATATCATATCGTTAGCGGCAGGGTTTTGCGGACAACCCGTCGGGCAGTGAACAGACAGAATTTCAGCGGATACTGCCGTGCTGCAAAGAGCAGTGGCAGCCAGAAGCAACGGATATTTCATAGCAATCTTTCCTGATCGAATTTTGCTACGAATAATCCGTGCTACAAACGCTTATTGCAAGCGCACATTGGAAGAAAGTACTACTAGAAAGTACTACTTGAAAGCATTGCTAGAATGCCTTTCGATCAAGACGCGCTTCATAGATAAAATCTAGTCTGCCATAAAACCAAAAAATGTCTCTTAGATCTGGTTCTGATCTGGCGAATCAGGTTTAAACCCCTAAACGATCCCTTAACCCATACCACCAGGAACCAGCGACAGAATAAGGCACCCGTAAACGCTGACCGCCGGGGAATCCAGACCATGGCACCGTAGAGAAACGATCAAACAGTTCTGTTTCTCCACCTATAGCATCCGCCAGGATCTTGCCAAATAAATGCGTGACATTAACACCATGACCGCAATAGCCATGTGCGAAATACAGGTTATCATTCAGCCGCCCTAACTGAGCGTGACGGTTATTGGTAATAGCGATATTGCCACTCCAGGCATAATCGATTTTCACATCGTTCAGTTGCGGGAATACCTTAAGCATATTGGGCCGTAATTTACCGATAATATCTGCAGGTGCCACACCCCCATAAACCGTACCGCCACCAAACAATAAACGCCGGCCGGCTGATAAACGGTAATAATCCAGAATATAGCGGCAATCAGCGATACACATGTTCGCCGGTAATAGCGTTCTGGCTTGCTCCTCTGACAATGGTTCAGTTGCCATTACCTGTGTCGCAGCCGGCATGACTCGACTTGCCAGTGGCTTAGATAGCTGCCCCAGATAGGCATTACCACAGAGAATTACCTTATCTGCCAGTACCTCACCAGAAGCGGTTTTAACCTTTTGCTTACTACCTTGCTGTTCAAGCGCCACTACCGATGACTGTTCATATATCTGGCCACCAATACTTTCCAGTGCGGCGGCTTCACCCAACGCCAGCTTTAACGGATGCAGGTGACCACCCCGACCATCCAGCAAGCCACCTGCGTACACTTCAGATCCCACATATGCTTTTAACTGCTCAGCATTCAGCATCTGATAACCGGGAATCTCATAGCGCTGGCAAAGCTGTGCTTCAGCTTCTAGATCCTGCATGTGTTTGCGGCTATAAGCGACAGTGACATGACCAGGTCGGTAGTCGCAATCAATCTGATAACGTTGCATCAGTTGTTGCAAATAATCGCCACCGGCCAAATGCAAATCAGCAATACTCATAGTGGAATCAGCAAAGTATTCTTGCAGAAATTCAATGCCACCATTAAAGCCGTTAATCAGCTGTCCGCCGTTACGCCCGGAGGCACCCCAGCCAACCTGATGGCTTTCAAGAACTATGACGCGATAACCCTGCTCACGTAAAAACAACCCTGCCGATAATCCACTGAAGCCTGCCCCGACAATACAAACATCTGCTTCATTCGCCCCCTTTAAAGATGACCTCTGAGGTTGAGGTTCAACACTGGCAGCGTAATAACTGTCTGGATACGCGGATACCCCAGACAACATTAAACATCCTCCAGATAACTGGCGTATTCAAATTCAGAGACCCGTTGTTTGAATATCACCTGCTCATGTCGCTTCAGGCTGACGAACTGTTTATGTAATGCCGGGTGGAAAATTTTACGGGCCATTTCACCCTGCTCAAACATGTCGATGGCGTTAGCCCATTCTGTAGGAATCCGCGGGGCTTCTGCTTCATAATTCCAGCCTTCAACTGGCTTACCGGGATCCAGCTTTTGCTGCATACCCTGCAACGCGGCCCCCAAATGTGCAGCCAAAACCAGATACGGATTTGCGTCAGCACCCGCGGCACGCTGCTCAATTCGACGGGCCACTGGCGCACCACCGGGAATACGAATAGCGGCGGTGCGGTTTTCATAGCCCCAGGTAACATTCGTTGGAGCCAGCGAATGTGGCCGCAAGCGTCGGTAAGAATTGTAATGGGGCGCAAAAATAAGCGTCAGCTGCGGCAGAGCTTCCAGCAAGCCACCCACTGCATGTAACAAACTGTCGGTACCCTTTTCACCGCCGTCGTTGAATATGTTATTACCATCGGCATCTATCACACTGAAATGCACATGCATGCTATTACCGGCCCGGTCACCATAGGGTTTAGCCATAAAGGTAGCACCATAGCCCATTTGCCGGGCAACACCCTTGATAATGCGTTTGAACAACACTGTGTTGTCAGCAGCTTTAAGCGGATCCGCCAAATGATTGAGATTAATCTCATACTGACCGGCGCCACCTTCAGAAATAGCCGCATCCGCAGGAATCCCCTGCTCTTCACAAGCTGCATATATCTTATTGAACAGCTCTTCCATCTGATCCATTTCATCGATGGATAACAGCCCACTGGTATCAAACTGGCGGTGTTTGTCCGGTGTATAGGGTGCCACCGGCTGACCATCTTCCAGGCTGTATAGATAGAACTCCAGTTCAGTAGCCACTACCGGCGTCAGGCCTTGTTCTGCATATGCTTGCTGTACTGACGCCAGAGCACCCCGTGGATCACCTGCAAATGGTTCGCCCTGCTCATCAGTCATCCAAAGCGGAATAAACGCATGGGGAGCGGCTGTCCAGTTAACCGGTAGCAGTCCCCGGCCGGTGTACTGGCAAATACCATCGCCATCACCGGTTAAATCTGCATACTGATTATCTTCTATATCCCCACCCCAGATATCACTGGATAAACTGGATGGTGGCATGCGCAAGCTACCACTGAGAATCTTTTCAGCCTGTGCCACTGGCAAACGCTTTCCCCTTAAAACGCCATTAAGATCTGTCACCGCAGCAGTTAAGTGCTTCACCTGAGGGTTCGCAGTTAACCAGGCCAGTTCATGGCTATAAGGCGATTTTGAAGAAGAATCAGCAGACATAAGGTACTTCCCGATATTGAGTTTTGGTGCCGGATCAGTGAACACATATTCACAAACTCTTCTTTCCAGCGGATATCTCTATGATATGAAGCATGCTTCGAATTTGATATGCATTGGCCTGTAATTAACTGACGCCATATGTATACTAAAAGCATCAACTAGCATAAGCATTTGTATTACGGTATTTCTAACTATGTCTCAATCTGCACTGTCCGAAAACATCCGCCTGCTTTGCAGTTACGGACATTCAGTTTCCGATATTTGCCGGCGGGCAAAAATTAATCGTCAGCAGTTCAGTAAATACCTCAATGGCCACGCAGAGCCTTCCCTGGCAAGCTTACGCAAAATTTGTGATTTCTTTGGTGTTGAAGAGCATGAAATAATGTTGGATGTGAAAGCATTTCGAGAGATTATCCGCTTACGACCCCCTCGTTTTAACCAACGAAAGAACCGCTTTCAGCGTATTGTTGAAGACCTGACTGCCAGCGAGCACACAACCTCAGGATTTTTTGAGCGCCATGAAGGCTATTATCATGCCTACATCGTGCCGGACTCTGCTCAGCAACATTGCATCCGTTCTTTATCACGTATTTATCAGGAAGACGGAAAATGGCTGGCGAAAACTATTGAGCGGCATATGGACGAAGTCTATATGCTGCCTGCAACACTAAAATATTCAGGAATCGTCATGGAAGGCTGCAACCGTATTGCCATCTATGAGCGGGAAAAGGGCCAGGGACGTAGCCTAAACGCAACCTTCCTATACCCTTCGGAGCATGGTGAGCCCCGTTATTTACCGGGGCTACTGGTTGGTTTTTCAGCCGAAGGCTCCCAGCAGATTAGCTGTATACGTACCGTCTGGCAGTACCTTGGTAAACAGCCGGACCTACGTCTGGCACTCAAAAAATGCGGTGTAGTCGACCGTAATACAGAACAGTTACCCGCCTTTGTTGAGCAAGGCATTGGCAATGATATGACCGATACTGAGCGGCTATTTTCACCGCGGTTTTAATCCGTTTTGGTTATACGGTTATCGGGCAAACCGGTCTCAACCAAAAAGTCGATCAGCGCTCGCAACGATGCTTTCATCACCCGGTTGGCCGGATAAACCACCGAAACTTTGGCTGCAGGTAACTCATAATCTCGCAAAATTCTGACCAAGCGCCCAGCAAGCATATGTTCTCGCAGCATAAAGTCCGGCAGCAGAGCAATGCCCAGACCATCGGCAGCAAAATCCGCAGCCAACTGACCACTGCTTGTATCCAACGAAGAATTCACACTCACGTAACGCGGCGTATTATTCAGTTGAAACCGCCAACGCCCAGGCTGACGATTCGAACTATCAAGAATACACTGATGATTCGTCAGTTGTTGAGGGCTTTCCGGTTCCCCATGCTTATGAAGATAATCCGGATGAGCCACACAATAAACCTGCATTGTTCCTATCTGACGTGCAACTAAACCCGAGTCAGGCAACTCCCCAACTCGTATAGCAAGGTCAACGCCCTCTTCAACCAGATTGACAAAGCGATTCACAATTAACCATGACAACTTCACCTGCGGATGCTGCTGAATAAAAGTACTTACTACAGGTTGTAAGCCAAATGCTGCAGAATGAGAAGGTGACGTAATCCGTAACTGACCT
The DNA here is from genome assembly GCF_024347215.1 of Aliamphritea ceti. Classification (NCBI taxonomy): domain Bacteria; kingdom Pseudomonadati; phylum Pseudomonadota; class Gammaproteobacteria; order Oceanospirillales; family Oceanospirillaceae; genus Aliamphritea; species Aliamphritea ceti. The sequence continues at coordinate 2,189,465 of NZ_AP025282.1, read as the reverse complement.
GCAACTATCTTTTGACGCTCAGTCATATCGTCCTGCAAATCTGATAAGCGATCCAGAATATCGCTAAATCCTGTCAGATATTCCCGCCCTTCTTCAGTTAACGTCATCGACCGCGTGGTTCTCTGCAATAACTTGCAGCCAAAATGCTCCTCCAGATCGTTTACTTGACGGCTGACAGCCGAAGTGACCAGATTCAGTTCCCTCGCAGCGGCAGAAAAGCTCTGTTGCTCAACCACCATTCGAAATGTCTGCATTGCCTTTAACAGATCCATATCACCACCATTATTCTCTTTATGAGAAATATCTTTTTACAAATCGACTGTTTTTCTGATTAACGCACAAGAATAGCATAGCCATCAATACATCAACGCATGAAAAAGCAACGGAGTAACACAGATGAAAATTCTACTTATTGGCGCAACAGGTACCATTGGCAAAGCAGTTGCTGACAAACTGGCAGCTGAACATCAGATCATTCGCGCGGGCTATAGCGATGGTGATGTCCGTGTCGATCTGGGAAATTCAGACAACATTCGCAGCATGTTCAAAACCACAGGCAAAGTGGACGCGATTATATCTACGGCAGGCCTTGCCAGCTTTGCACCCCTGCAACAACTGCAGGACAGTGACTACCAGTTGGCGTTAAACAATAAACTCATGGGGCAGATCAACCTGATCAGAATCGGTAGTGAATATGTGTCCGACGGCGGATCAGTTACGCTGACATCTGGCGTATTATCTAAAGAACCGATTCCTGGCAGTGCCAGTATTGCGATGGCCAACGGCGCTTTAGAAAGCTTTGTGCTGGCAGCAGCTCTGGAAGAAACCCGGATCAACCTGAACGTAGTAGCACCAGCCTTCGTAAAAGAAACCATGGAAATGATGGGTATGGACAGCAGCACAGGTATCAGTGCTGCGGACACAGCCAGCGCTTACGCTGAAGCACTGAACAGTCACCACGGGGAAACGTTAGACGTACGTGACCATATCTGATGATAACAAGCCCGCAGCAAACTCAATTGCTGCGGGCACCTGCTGTTGCAGGTTCCTCAGTCCTCCCAGGGACCAAAGCCAGGAATGTTAATCATATCTTCTTCGAAACGGGCCAGAACACTGTCCTGATGACAGGCATCGCAGTTACTCAGACTGACAACTTGCGGATTTTCGGTTGTCATTTCTTTCTTCAGTTCGTCATGTTCATGTAAATACTCAGGCAACAGAGTAATTCTCAGAGGCGCCTTCTCCTGCATATTCTGCAGTAATCCCTGGCCTTCATAACCAGCATTACTGATCAGATATTTATCAACTTTGACGTGCTCCTCCGGCAACAGTTCAGCATTCTCATCAAAGTGATTGTCCAGCTGAGACATAAGGCGTTCCCAGCTCTTGACCGGTAAAAGCACTGGCGGATAAGCCATATGACATTCACCACAAGCACGCTCATAACCAGCTGGAACAGGACTTTGCATTGCGACGCTATTCTTTTCAGATGCTGTTGCGGCGGTACTCAATGCACTGATACCAAAGTACATACCGCTCAATAACAAGCCACTGGCCACTAGCCAGCGCCCACGGGAATACAGGTGCTGCATCATTTTATTGCTCCTTTAACCAGGCAAGCACATCTGCTTTTTCCTGCAGGCTGCACTCACGTTTAAGCGTCCACTTACAGTTACGCAAAAACCACTTTTCAATCTTTGCCACATCCGTTAACCGCTCAGTATTAAGTGATGGCGCCATTGGCTCAATACGTTTGCCTGTCCGCGCATGTTTACCTGTTGCAGCGAGAGTTTCGCCGTGACAGCTGGTACAACTGCGGCCGGAAAAACCCTTAAACCAAAGCTTTTTACCCGCGTCAGCGTTAACGATACTGATTCCCTGAGCCTGATATTTTGCCAGCAAGTCATCGGCCGGTGCAGCAAACACACTGCTACCTATTAACAACATACCGATACAACCAAAAGTTAAACTTAAACGGTTTGCAGTCATCATGATGGAATTCTCTTTAATCCTGCCGCTGTTATGAAAGCTGTTCTATCGCCAGCCTTAGATTCAGTGTTTTTTCTTACCGGTTAGCATGGCTTTAATAAGATTCTCTTTATGCAAAACAGAACTCACCACCACCCCAGCCACATGAATGACAATCAGTGAAATCATAAAATTTGCAGAAAACTCATGAACAGGTTCCAGCCAGGATTCTGCAAACAACCAGTGACCTGCGGTATAAAAATTAGTTAACGGACCTGAACCTTCACCAGCAGCCATCAGTAAGCCGGACACACTCAGCAAACCGAGCGTTAACAGTAAAGTAACCACCATCCAGCCACCCGCGGGATTGTGGCCGGAGTAATGTTTTGCCCGTTGGGATAACAAGCTCTTAAGATAAGATTTAACGTCTGAGAAAGAGGTAACAAAGTTTCTGAATCGCGCATGACGGGTGCCAATAAAGCCCCATAACAAACGGAATACAATTAAAAAAGCAACGCCGTAACCGGCGTAAAAATGCACAGTTTCCTGACTGTCTTCAGATAAGTATGCAGTAAAAAACAGAATCACCAGTGACCAGTGAAACATCCGGATAAGCACATCCCATACCTTAACGCCTTCCGCAGGCTGAGCATTTGAAGATGTATAGTGTGCGCGTGTAGCTGAAAGGTCTCGCATGAAAATTGCCCTGTTCATTTCAATCTGTTGCCAGACTAAAACGCAATACTTAAGGCAATCTTAAGAAACTTCGAAAGAGCAAAAAAACCGCTAAAAAGCGGCTATGTTCATTCACTATAAAATTTAAAAACCAGAATTATCAGGTCGGCAGCCGCATCTGTACTTCAAAACCGTCAGGCTGCAGATTCTGCAGGTAAATTTCACCGCCATGGGCATGAGCAATAGAACGGGCAATGGCCATACCTAAGCCAATACCACCGGTATTACGGCACCGGGAGGACTCCAAACGAACAAACGGATCAAAAACACGCTCCCAGTCTTCTTCTGGAATACCTGTTCCCTTATCACGAATACTGATAACAACCTCTTCCGCCTGTAGCCATAAGCTTACATTTGCACTACCTCCGTAGTAACAGGCATTTTCTATCAGGTTATTTAATGCCCGTTTGAGCCCAGCCGGCCGGCAAGCATAAGGCAGCCGCTCAGCCGGTTCATTCTCGATTTCCAGGCCAATATCCTGCAAGTCTTCGCACAAACTGCCAACAAGTGCCGACAGATCTATAGTTCGGCTTTCCTCCCGGGCAGCATCTTCCTGAGTAAATGCCAGGGTAGCCTCTGTCATTTCCTGCATTTCATTCAGGGTATTAATGATTTTTTCACGGGTATCGCTGTCCGTGACGAATTCAGCCTGCAGTCGCAATGAAGTCAGCGGCGTACGCAGGTCATGAGAAATTGCTGCCAGCATCTGCGTCCGGTTTTGTACAAACCTCTCAATTCTGTCACGCATACGATTAAATGCCTTCGTTGTACGGCGGACATCCTCAGGCCCCTGTACCGGAATAGGTGCATCCAATTCTCCACGGCCAATCTTATCTGTTGCACTTGTCAGCACAGCCAAAGGGCGAGTGACACGGCGTACAATAAGTACAACCATCACCACCGACAATGTAAACAGAGCAAGAGCGACTAAAACAGCTGCGATCCAGCCAGGAAAAAAACTCGATGGCATCAACACAGCATTCAACCAATTACCTGTTTCACGCTGAATAGAAACAATCGCAATCGGTCTGCGCCCATCATAGGTGCCAAATGTTAAATCAAGACTGAGCAGATTTTTTATCCAGCTATAACACCAGTAATAACGCGGACTGATAGATAAACTGTTATCAGTGTTATTTGCCGGGCTACTGTTCAGCAACTGCTGGTATAAAGGATGTTCTAAAGAAGCCGCATCCTCGGGTTTGACACTTGGCTCGGCGTCAATAGAAAACAGGAATTTGTCGGTCGATATAGCTGTCAGTATCTGATGATGCAAATACACAGGTGTTTCATCGAGTAACCGCCCCATGGATGCACTGCGGGTTACCAGATCTTCCATCTGATTCAGCCTGACGGCACGTCCACGTTCCTCATAGAACACGTAAACGGTCAACGCATTCAGTAATCCGAAGCCTAAAATTAACAGGCCAATGACCCGGCCCGGCAAGCTTTTTCTCAGATATTCAATCATTAGTTCTCGGCCATTGCTGCTTAATTTACGGTCTGGATACGTCTGCAGTAAGGGTGTAACCACCACCCCAGACTGTTTTGATCAGGCAGGGTTTAGAAGGATTCTCTTCAATTTTACGCCGCAGCCGGCTGACCTGATTATCAATACTGCGGTCAAACACTTCAGCCTGTCTGCCTTGGGTCAGATCTAATAACTGTTCCCTGCTCAATACATGTTTAGGATGCGCAAGAAATGTAGACAATAATTTATATTCAGATGTACTTAATGGGACGGCTACTCCATCCTCACCGATCAGCTCCCGTCTTGAAACATCCAGTTGCCAACGGTCAAAACACACAATATCTTCTGTCAGTGCTGCTTTCTGAGGCGGCATAGCGGCTGTGCGTCGTAAAACAGCCTTGATACGTGCCAACAGTTCACGGGGGAAAAATGGCTTAGTCAGGTAATCATCCGCCCCCATTTCCAAACCCACAACACGATCTGTCTGTTCTGCCATTGCCGTTAGCATAATAACTGGCATTGCCCCCTGCTCACGCAGGTTACGACATAAGCTCAAGCCATCCTCTCCGGGCATCATGACATCCAGAATCACCAGATCAATGGCACTCGCACTGAGAGCGGCCTTCATAGCCTTGCCATCTTTAGCCGTTGTTACCCGGTAACCATGTTCTGTCAGATATCGCGCAACAAGATCACGAATATCCTTATGATCATCAACAACCAGAATATGAGAAGAATTTTGCATAACCGGATATGTCCGAGGGAGATAAAAATAGCAGTGAGAACCAGCCATCAAGGATATCGGTTCTGACTCTCAGACAACAACGAAAAAAATGTATCAAAGTGTATCAATCGATCTGACTGGTAACTTTTGCGACAAAATCACCCTTCACTGAAAAACTCTTGTGACATTTTCCCGCTGAAATAAGTGCACTTAAAACTTTCCGCCACGCTCCTAAATTAAGAGATCAGACATGGAAACATTACTAAACAATCCTCTGATTCAAAGTTCACTGTTACCGCTATTAATCAGTTTTATTGTCACGGCTATGATCGGATTCAGCTCTGAATTTGGCAAAAAAATTGCAGGGATCGCTATCGGAGTGGGTTTGCTTCTGACAGTTTTTCAGATTCAGGGGTTCTCATTTATGCCCCGCTCTGCGTCACAAAAACTACCTTATCTGATTATTTTTGCCGGGCTGGCGGGATTACTTTTAGACGCATTAAATGCTCAGGAAAAAGTACTCCGCATCATCACCACAGTTATACCTGTTTCAGTACTTGCCTGGCTCTTCGGTGCACGTTTTGGCAGCATCGATGTGATTGGCTGGGGCTATTTCGCCGCAATTATAAGCGCTGCCATTCTTGCCCGGCAGCAATGTGTTAAAGCAGACAAAAACATCGATGGTCCACTAAAACTGTTATTCGTCAGTATGGGCCTCGGGGTTATTACGGTGATTGGCTCGTCAGCTCTACTGGGACAAACAGCTTTCGCATTGAGTGCAGCCATCGGAGGCTTTCTGTTACTTAATTGGCCTACCCGACGTTTCCGGTTTGGCGCCGCCGCTCAGTTAGTTGTCATCACTTCACTGGTTGCATTACTCGCACAAACGCTGTTCTTCACCAAAGCCAGCGGTATTGCCCTGTTACTGCTTTTACCCCTGTTATTTATTGACCAGATACAGACCCGAATTAATTTTCTTAACCAGTTCAACGGACCGGTTACCCGTGCAATTAGTCTGGCTGCCATTGCTGTTGTGCTGCTACCGCTGGCGATTAGCAGCGCCGTTATGCTGGCAGAACCCAGCGGTATGGCTTACTGAATTTAACCTCCCCCCACTATATTCCGCAGAGGAAAATATAATGATTTTAAAAAAACTGATCGGCTCAACATTACTGGCCGTAGCAATGACTGCGCCACTGGCACAAGCAGAAGCGGTTAACTATGACATTGATATGTCACACACATTCGTTCTGTTTGATGTAAACCACCTGGGCTTTAGCAATATGCCCGGCCGTTTCGCCGATCTCGAAGGAAAGCTAACCTTTGATGCGGATGATATTGAAAACTCCAATGTATCTATCGTAATCAAAACTGACTCTATTGATACCTTCCATGCAAAGCGTGACGAACACCTGCGTTCTCCAGACTTCTTTAACACTCTGGAATTTCCGGAAATGACCTTCGAAAGCACCGGAATCACTCAAGTTAATGGCGAAACAGCAAAACTGAAAGGCGACCTAACCTTACTGGGTGTTACTCAGGCGGTAGAACTGGATCTGACGGTAAATAATGTTGGCGAACACCCGTTCAATGGTAAGCAAGTAGCTGGATTTACTGCTATTGGCAACATCAAGCGCAGTGATTTTGGTATGAAGTACGGTGCTCCAATGATTGGCGACGACATTGCGCTGCGTCTGGAACTTGAAGGCGTTCGTAACTGATCAGTGTATAGCGGGAATCTACCTGGGAAGGTTCCCGCTATATTTGTTCAGCTTGTTTACCTGAATTCGTCTGAGCGTGTCTGACAGACATCGTAAAAGTCATTAATCTAACTCTTCTACATCGCCTTAACCGGCTAAGCCCTGATCAATGAAGCCTTAATGCAATGCTGCAAATAGCTTTTCCACTGAAAGGCTTATCTCCTGCTCGTTTAATGCGCCAAAACCAAACCGAATATGTGTCAGCTCTGTTTGCTCACAACTGAATACAGTCCCTAAACTCGAATCTGGATGCTGAAAAGCATCAAGCGAGTTCACATCCACTAGCGCTGTAACATTTACCCATAACGCCATTCCTCCGGCAGGCAAGATAAAAGAAATGCTGTCGCCAAATACTCTTTTGAACTCACTGGCCGCAAAATCCCGGCGCGACTGATATAGCTTGCGTGTTTTACGTATATGTTTTTTAACATCACCGGATGCCATCAGATCAGCAACCGCCAGTTCAGTCATGGTATTACCCTGCCGGTCGATGAGAATTATTTCCTGGGCAACCCGGTCGACAAACCCCTCATCCGCCACCAGATAGCCAAGCCTGAGTCCCGGCGCAAAAACCTTAGACATTGAACCAATGTGAATCACATTTTCCGAATCAGGCAAACTTGAAAGTGGTGGAATTGGCCGGCCTTCATAATGAAACTCATGGTCATAATCATCTTCGATGATCGCAAACCTGTGCAGTTTTGAAAGCTGCAATAGCTTGAGACGTCGCTCCATTGTCATGCTGACGGTTGTAGGATATTGATGATGCGGCGTTGTATAGATAGCCGCTACCTGATGCTTCTCAAGAATCGACTGCAAGGCATCAGTATCTATTCCCTGATGATCCAGTTCACAGCGCACAACCGTAAAACCGTTCGATTCAAATGCTGCCATGGCCGGCGGATAGCAAAACTTTTCTAATACAATAACGCCCTTGTCCGGATTGAGTATTCTCGATGCCAGGTAAATTCCCATCTGACTGCCCCGAACAATACAGACCTGTTCGGTGGAGACATTCATAAACCGGTCCATTGTCAGCATATTCTGAATTGAACGGCGTAGTTCTATGCTGCCACGGGGATCACCATAACCCATACAGGCACCACGGCTGGATTGCACCAGTGCCCGGCGATAAGCCCGGGACAGTAGTTCATATGGAATCAAACGGGCATCTGGTATGCCATCGTTGGGGCCAGGTCTGTCCTCCGCTACCAGCGCCGACTGATACAGATTATCAAGTAATGCAGATGACGAACGGGGCGCTTTAACTGTATGCACTAATTGCTGATTTTCTGCCGATAATGCCTGCTCCGGCAGCACATCCGCTACGAAAGTGCCACTTCTCGGCTTTGATATCAGCCAGCCCTGAGACTCCAGTTCTTCATATACCAGCTGCACCGTTTTGCGGTTCACTCCCAGCTGTTTTGCCAGTGCCCTGGAGCCCGGCATCATCATGCCTGAAGTTAATCGGCCAGTCTGAATATCCTTCATCAGCTGATTACTCAACTTGGCATGAAATGACTGGCCTGAGCTTTCTTCCAGCCAGAATTGCGTTTGCCAGGGACGCAGCATACGACACCTCATAAACAACCAAACAGTTTACAGACAGTTCAAAAGAAGCTGCCTAAAAAACAATAGGACCATCATTAAAAATAAAACTGGGTGTTATTAGTGGTCCAGATGAAAAGCTATTGTGAGTTCAGACAATCAGTAAAGCAATACTTTAAGGACCCCACCTATGAAGACAGCCACCGCAACGAAGCAAATGCTCATGCAGACTGCCCAGGACAGCATGACCAAACTGATACCTGATATGGAGCTCAGCGATCGTCAGAAACTGGCACTCACCTGCCGGATCCTTTTCAGCAAAGGTCACGACGCCGGTCTGGCTGGCCAGATCACCTGCCGGACAGATAAGCAAACCACCTTCATCACGCAGCAATTTGGCTTAGGTTTTGATGAAATATGTGCAGATAATCTTCTTGAAGTTGATCAGGACCTGAAACCTATTGATGGTCAGGGAATGGCTAATCCTGCCAACCGCTTTCACACCTGGATTTATAAAGAACATCCTGAAGTGAACTGCATCGTTCACACCCATCCGACACACATTGCAGCCTTATCGATGCTTGAAGTCCCACTAATGATTTCGCAAATGGACACCTGCAGCCTGTATGACGACTGCGCCTTTCTGAGCGACTGGCCCGGCGTACCTGTAGGCAATGAGGAAGGCATTCTTATCTCCAAAATACTCGCCGATAAGCGCGCTGTATTTCTGGCCCATCACGGTCAGTTGGTTGCTGGTCGCACTATCGAAGAAGCCTGCAACCTGGCCATTCTCATCGAACGGGCTGCCAAGCTACAGCTACTAGCTATGTCTGCCGGACAAATTCAGCCCCTGCCTACAGCGCTGGCCCACGAAGCCCACGACTGGGTATCAACAGACAAACGCAACAAAGTGAACTTCACCTATTACGCCAGGCAAGCACTGAAAACTAACCCAGACTGCATTTAAGGAGACCATCATGAAATTATCCGGAATTATCGCTTACCCAATTACCCCGTTTAGTCAGGATGAAACGCAAATCAACTTTGAGGTTCTGGGTGACACACTGGAACAACTGATCAGCAACGGCAGTGACGCTATCGCCCCGTTAGGCAGTACCGGTGAAAGCGCTTACCTGAGCCCTGAAGAATGGCGTCAGGTAGCAGACTTCACCATCACCAAAGTCGCTAATCGCTTACCCGTGATTATTGGAATTTCCGAGCTGACAACCGTCAACGCCATCAGCAAAGCGCAATATGCTGAATCTATCGGGGCAGACGCAGTAATGGTCATCCCGGTGTCGTACTGGAAGCTCACTGAAGTTGAAATTTTTGCTTATTACCAGGCTATTTCTGACGCCATAAACATTCCTATTATGGTGTACAACAACCCGGCCACCAGCGGCATCGATATGTCACCGGAACTGATGGTAAGAATGTTCCGGGAAATCACTCATGTCACTATGGTTAAAGAAAGCAGCGGTGATATCCAACGCATGCATAAGCTCACAGAGCTTTCAGCAGGTGAACTTCCCTTCTACAACGGCAGCAACCCACTGGCACTTGAAGCACTCTGCGCCGGAGCCTCAGGCTGGTGTACTGCAGCACCAAACCTGTTAGGCGAGCAACCCAAAAACCTCTTTGAGCAAGTATCCAACGGTGACCTGAACGCTGCCAGAGATAACTTCTATAAGCAGCTGCCTATGCTCAGTTTTATTGTCGCCGGCGGGATCCCCAAAGCGATTAAAGCCGGCTTAGCACTACAGGGAGTTAGCGCTGGTCAACCACGTAAACCGCTGAGTGGTACGACGCCAACGGAACAAACTCAACTCGAACAGCTAATGGCCTGCTTATGAAAATCGACGTTTACGATTCATACAGCCAGTCCGCAGAAGGACAGTTGATGCACTTCGACGTACTGGTCGCGGCCGGTACCAGCCAGCAACAGGCGCACCAGTACGGCCAGCAATGGTTGGTCAGTATCGGTGCTGTCAGCACCGACCTAAAGCTATCCCGTTGTAATTTCTGTCATTCAGAAATGGCGAATCCTGAGGTCGCACAGGAAATCACCAGAAATGGTTATTTCATCTTAAAAATGCAGGGCTGCCCCGGTGTGTAAGTCATGCCCTCTAGCCAATACTAACCATCTAAACTGAGAGACTGATATGAAAACGATAACGCAAATGCTGTTAAGCGTAAGTGCCAGTGTATGCCTCGCGACAGCTTCATCTTTGCCCGCTAATGCCCATGGTATTAAAGCTGAAACCGGCAATACTAATCTGGCATCTTTTGACATTGTGCAGGCTAACGTAGAAACCAGTGATAACTGGTTAACCTTTAAAATGGACGTCAGCCAGAATGCTGGCCAAACCATACCAACCCCGACAGGTAAGCTTGAAGGCAGCGATGTATTTTCCTATGTGTGGCCAACAAAAATAGACAGCTCTGTGGTTGGCTTCGAAGCCAGTCAGGGGATTCTGGCGATGGCAATAACGTCACATCCCGACTTTGACGATACACCACTGTTTGACGAAAACGGCGACGGCAATCTGGGCAATGACGGAACTGTCTGGCACTCCCATTGGGTGGTACTGGTTCAGGATAACGCCTGCGGCGAAGGTGCACTAAAGGTAAAAGATATTCCTGCAGGCACTCAACCCAAGCTGCCTCTGACCTGGCCCGGTTTACCAATATTAATTGATAGCCCTGGCTACTCGCCGGTTATTGATGCTGAACAAGTGATGGTTAGGGTGCCATTTAAAAATGCACGGGACCTGAAAGGCATTGCTTTTGATGGTGTTACTTCCGGTTTGCGGGTTAACGAAAGTGCCCACGCGCCATTACTCTGTGTGGTAGATGTCTTTGACGTTGCATCCGGTGATCTATCCTTACCGGGTAAGATCAAATAATAGCGATTCAGCTTACGTGGCGGCTGGCGTAACAGCGCTAAGCCGCCGTTATTCAGGAAACGCACTATGAATCAGAAATCAGCTAACCCAAATCCCCCTACTGCCCCAGTCCTGTTTGCGGATACCTGGCTAAATACCAACACACCAATATCCAGTGAGTCTTTTGCTGGCAAGATAATCGTTATCTATGCATTTCAGATGCTCTGCCCCGGTTGTGTCGAATACTCTATCCCTCAGGCACGCAGGGTACATGCAGCCTTCCCGGAGAAAGATGTTGCTGTACTTGGCCTGCACACTGTTTTTGAACACCATCAGGCCATGAGTGAAGTGTCGTTAAGAGCCTTTGTTCATGAATATAAAATCAGCTTTCCGGTTGCAATTGATGCTCCTGCAGATAACCACGACGACCCGATACCGAAAACCATGCGCCACTATAATCTTCAGGGCACACCTTCCTTGCTGATTTTTGATAAACAGGGAAAACTGCGTATCAATAAAATGGGCCACGAACAGGACCTGATTCTGGGCGCAAAGATTGCCGAGCTTATTTACGCTTAACTGTTATGAAACAGGATAACGATACTTAGAATATCACCCACTCTGCTTAACCTGCTTTGCAGCGAAGTTGACCAGCTGACCTACTAGCTCTGGCAGGCATTCCAGATCAGCACTATCGATAATATTCTTCACTTCTAACCCCAACTCAGTATCACCTTCGATTAACAACCGACGCTGAAAGAACAAGCTATCCGGATCTTCGTAGCGCGCAGCGATTAACAATAAATCTTCACTGCTCGCCCGAAAGGTTACCTGCGCAGGTGTATCTTCCTGCAAAGCATTGGCTACTACTAACTGCCCTTGGCTATAGCTAATCAGCCAGCGTAGCTCCAGATCCTGAATATCGATACGCAGCCATTTATCAGTCAGGCATTCAAAGTCACCGTCTTCCAATGCCTCAGCAAACAAGCGCTCCAGCGTTGGCTGCAAACCGGCTCTGATCACAGCAAAAGGTAATAACCTGAATACAGGCTTCAAATGTCCTGGTCGTAACCAGCCAGGCTTAGGCAAGCCAGAACTAACCGAAACAAAATGCTGTTGAAGCGATAAGAACATTGTCGGTCCTCCGATAAAAATACCGATTATAGCCGCTGTTTAACAGGCACCCTTGATATACATCAACTCTGTCATTGCAGTGTCTCTTCTCCTGCTTAACCTCATCAGTCACTTGTCATATATCAAGGAGCAGACAGGCATGCCTGCTTAAGATGTGCGTCCCGTTTCCCAACAATCGGTAACAGCATGGAATTACTTTGTCCTGCGGGTAACTTGCCCGCACTGAAATCCGCCATCGATAACGGTGCCGATGCGGTTTATATCGGCTTAAAAGACGACACAAACGCACGCCACTTTGCCGGTCTGAACTTTAACGATAAAAAACTGCTGAAAGCAGCAGACTATGTTCATCAGCATGGTAAAAAGCTTCACGTTGCGATCAATACTTTTGCACAACCCAACGGCTGGTCACGCTGGCAACATGCTGTAGATCAGGCAGTTGATATAGGTTGTGACGCGTTGATCATTTCGGATATAGGTGTACTTGAATACGCCGCGAATACATACCCACACATAGAACGGCACTTATCAGTACAGGCTTCATGCACTAACCTTGAAGCTATTCATTACTATCACAACAATTTCGCCGTCGACCGGGTCGTTCTGCCCCGGGTCCTTTCTATTCAGCAAGTTATTCAGCTGGCTAAAAGCAGCCCGGTTGCATTGGAGGTATTTGCCTTTGGCAGCCTTTGCATCATGGCTGAAGGGCGCTGTTATTTATCCTCCTATATGACAGGAGAATCACCCAATACAGCCGGCGCCTGCTCACCTGCAAAATATGTACGCTGGCAGGAAACAGATCAGGGCACTGAAGCCCGCCTCAATGATGTACTGATCGACATCTATGCCCCGGATGAATCCGCCGGCTACCCAACCCTCTGTAAAGGCCGTTTCGAAGTTGAAGGCAATACCTTTCATGCTTTAGAGGAGCCCACCAGCCTGAATACGCTTGAACTGCTTCCGCAGTTAGCTTCGGCGGGCATTGTCTCATTCAAAATTGAAGGTCGTCAGCGCAGCCCTGCCTATGTTGAACAAATCACCCGTACCTGGCGCCAGGCTATCGATAGTTATCAGCGAAGCCCGGATGATTTCCGTGTTACCGACACATGGCACAAAACCCTGGCCAGCCTTTCTGAAGGTAGCCAGACCACTCTCGGTGCATATCACCGCAGCTGGCAATAGGAGAACATAACATGCAGTTTTCATTAGGTCCGATACTCTATTTCTGGGCCAGAAAAGATGTTCAGGACTTCTATCGTCAGGCGATTAACAGCAGCGCAGATATTATTTACCTTGGCGAGACTGTCTGTTCAAAACGGCGTGAACTTAAAGCAGACGACTGGATCAGCCTTGCTCGGGAGATCAGTGCACAGGGCAAACAAGTCGTGTTATCAACCATGGCATTGCTGGAGTCTCCGACTGAGCTGAACACTCTTCGTAAACTGATCGATAATCATGATATTTTGATTGAGGCTAACGATTTATCTGCTGTTGAAATCGCCCGCCAGAAACAACTGCCCTTTGTCGTGGGCCCAGCCATTAACTGTTACAACCTGGCAACCCTGAAGGTGCTTTTGTCTCAGGGCATGCGCCGCTGGGTAATGCCGGTAGAACTGTCCGGAGACTGGTTATCCAGACTATTGAAAGAAGCTAAAGACGCTGGCATTCGAGAGCAGTTCGAAACAGAGATTTTCAGTTACGGCTACATTCCGCTGGCTTACTCAGCACGCTGCTTTACTGCCCGGGCTGAAAACCGGCCAAAAGACGACTGCAGATATTGCTGCATTAAGCATCCTAATGGTTTGATGATGAAATCCCGTGAAGCAGAAAAGGTATTCCGGCTCAACGGTATTCAGACGATGTCCGGCTATTGCTATAACCTGATCAACGAAGTAGGAGCGATGCAAAACCTCGGTGTCGATATTATGCGGCTCAGTCCTGAATCGCCTGAAACCCTCCAGCAGCTGGAGGCCTTCCGCCAACAGCTAAGCACTCCTTCCTTCACGCCTCTTGAAAAAGAGATTGAATGTAACGGCTACTGGCATCAGATCGCAGGGATGAGCATGCAAGAGGTATAACTGCTGACCTGCTATTTTGCGCAGGCTACGCTCTCTATTACGCATGCAGGCTGTTGATGTAAGCAAAAAAAGCCATAGCGACTGCAATTCACTATGGCCTTTTTTTATAAGCCTGATGGTTAACGGATTAGCTAAAGCAAAGATTTAGCTAAAACAGAGATCCGCCCAACGTGCCAGTCCCTCAGTTACAGACCCCATGTAATTACCACTAACAATTGGAGTATCTGGTAATAAGGTCTTCACTGTATTTCTGACAATCGGCGAACGGGATGAACCTCCGGTGATATACACCACATCAGGCTTTTCACTGCTCTGCTCAAGAATGTCTTTAATTAAGCCTTTAATCTGCCGCATTGGCTCATTGATAGAAGCTTCCATCTCTTCCACCAATACTGAAATATCAACAACTTCATTAAGCAGATGGAGATTCGCCGTATGCTGTGATGCATCTGACAAGGCAATCTTGGTTTTTTCTGCTTCTCCCACGACTAAATGCCCCAAAGATTTCTGATACACCTGAATCAATCGGTCAATCTTTTCAGGATAACGAGCTTCGATTCTCAGTTGTTTCAGGACATCCAGGTTATCAAACGCATAAAAACTTCTCTGAGCATTTACATCATTGGTTGCGACCGGATTCCAAAATGCCATCGAAGGCAGTGTTGTCCCTTTAACAGTCTGGGTATCTTTACCAAACTCTGGCATAAAACGCTGAAAGGCGATTGATATATCCAGGTTATTACCGCCTATAGATCGACCCGCATGTGCAAGTAATGTCTCGGAGCGGTCTTTTTTCTGCAGCCATTGCGGGCCCATACGAATCATTGAGCAATCAGACGTACCACCGCCAATATCGACAACCAGTACGTTTTGCTCTGTGGTCAGAGTCGATTCAAAATCCAGCCCTGCTGCAACCGGCTCAAATTGAAATTCAATATGCTTAAAACCAGCCCGGGTTGCCGCCCGGTGTAAAATACCTTCAGCCTGAATATTCGATGCCTCACCGCCCCGGTTATTAAAATTAACCGGCCGGCCAATCACCGTTTCAGTAACCTCTTCCCCCAGGTAAGCTTCCGCACGACTTTTCACATTTGCCATCATGGCGCAGACAATATCTTCAAACATTGCCAACTGAGCTTCACGAAGCTGTAAAGTACCAAGGAAGGACTTCGGCGATTTTACGTAATATACAAAATCAGGATCTTCCAGATACATATCCCTTGCTTGCTGACCAAACAAAACATCTTCAGGCCGGACATTAATCCCTTCTGCTCTGTTTTCAGCTATCGCACGGCGCAGCACATTTTCACCAACCGTACTCAGTGGTTTTATATCTAAACAACTGAAAAGATACTCTGACACCGATTCCCGGGTAGGTGCACACATTGCAGACAGCAGTAATGCTTCATTTCCTGACAATGGAATTGTTTCTACTCTCTTGCCCGCTACAGGGTCATTAATCACATGTGCGACAGAACAGTTAGATGTCCCAAAATCAAAGCCAATAGCCATCTTTCACCTTCAATATTCTCTAGATTTCCAGTTCAGTCCGATACCGGAAAAACATATTACTTTGTCCCGACTAACAGCGGGTGCGGCACGCTAACAGATACTGTCAGCGACACCTAGAAGTTTTTAAAAAATGCTTAAAAAATGTTTAAAAAGACAACTCCGGATACAGACAGGAGCAACAATGAACGCGGACTGTAAACCGTGTAGCTATAGACAGGTCAAGACACTACTCTGGCAGAATATTTAACTTTTCAGGTGCCCACTGTTTTAGGAAATCTAAAAACAGATGCACCCTGTAAGGCAGATGTTTACGGGTAGGATACATTGCATAAATACTTAACGCCGGAAACTCAGCAATGCCATTAAGTAACTTAAGTTTACCCTCCTCTTCTGCCTCACGTGCAAACATACGCGGAATCAAGGCAATCCCCATACCATCAGACACTGCCTGAATTATACATTCCGTATTCGGCACAGTCAGTGCCCAGGGCTGGCGAAAATTCACTACATTACCATCAACAATTACACTCCAGTAATCACCATATTTACTGCCTCTCATATGTAAGCAATCATGCTCCTTCAAAACATCAAGACTGGCCGGCTTCCCTCTTTCACTAAGATAATCTTCGGAGGCATATAATCCGAAAGTTGTTCGTCCCAGACGGCTGGCAACCATAGAGGAATCGTCCAGCTCGAAAGCCAACCGAATCGACAGATCTATCTGCTCCTTAATCAAATCAAGCGGTGTACTGCTCAGATCAATATCAAAACTCACTTGCGGGTAGGATTTTCGAAACACTTTTACTGCTTCAATCAGAAACGGACTGCCAAGACCATCCGGTGCTGATAGCTTAATTCTGCCTTTAGGATTTGTCTGATGCGCGCTGGTAACAGACTCTTCCAGTTCTGATACATTCGCCAGAATGCTTTTACAGCCATCATAGTAAGTCCGCCCACCAGGGGTCAGCTCCATTCGCCGGGTTGTACGATTAAACAGCATAAACCCCAATTCAGCTTCAATCGCGGCTATACGCCGTCCAACCATCGCAGGTGTTAAGCCAACTGTTTTTGCGGTCTGAGAAAAACTGCCCTTTTCAACCGCTGTTACAAACAGATGCATGTCTCTTAACTTATCCATTCGATACTCCAGGTAAATTCTATAAAGACATTTACCACAATTGTTAACCATTACTATCGAAATTAAGATAAATCCATCGAATTTACAACTCTTCTCCGGAGAACATCATGAGCCAGTCAGTTGTCATCACGCAGCCAGAAACCACCCTTGCACGCTATAACATCGCATTACTTGGCGAAGAAACGTCAGAGCAACTATCTCTCAGAGTTCAGAATGTAAAGCCAGGTGAAGGCACCCCACTGCACATACATACGGACCAGGCTGAAACCTTCCATGTCATCAGTGGGACTTTTCGGTTCAGAGCCGGAAATGACGAGCTCACCGGTGGGCCTGGCTTTACCGTGCATATCCCGAAAAACACACCACACAGCTTTATTTTCGAAGATAAAGCAAACAATGGCCAGTTAATCAGTGTACTGACACCCGGTATTCATGACGGCTTTATACGCAACATTCCGGAAGCTGAAGCAAACGGTACATCGATGGAAGAACTTAGCCAAATGGCTGAAACATTCGGTGCAAAAATTATCGGCCCAAAGCTAACGCCAAAGAGCTAACTCAGCAGCTATTTCCATTTTTTTCATCTGTCATTATGAAAGGTCATCCCATGAAAAAACTTCTTACATCTGTCGCGGCACTCACTCTGACAGCCGGACTAGCGACTAGCCTGACTGCGGCTGCCAGCAGCGAACCCGCTTTCAATCCGGCAAAACCAGTCATGACAAAACTTAAAAACGGCGTCTATCAATACAGTCAATTCTTTTACAACAGCCTGGTAGTGGTGACCAATGAAGGCGTCATCATAACCGACCCATCCGGCGAAAAACGTGCCACGGATATGCGTAATGAAATCCGTAAACTGACGGATCAGCCTGTCGCTAAAGTCATCTATTCCCATGACCATTTTGATCACAGCCGTGGCGGCCAGATATTCAAAGATGAAGGAGCCCAGTTCATTACCCAGGAAGGCTGTGGAGAACTACTCAGCAGAGATTTAGAAAACAAGGTGGTAAAACCAGATCTGACTTATCAGGACGCGTTGAGTATTAAGCTAGGCGACAAACAGGTAGATCTGCACTATTACGGCCCGAATGACGGCAGCTGCATGAGCGTCATTCACATGCCTGAAGACAAAGTACTGGTGGGCGTTGACTGGCATCTGCCCGGTTACATTAATGAGACTTATCGCCTTCCCGCACATAACTATGTAGGTATTCTCAACACTTTCAAACGGGTCCGCACTGAACTTGAGTACGACACAGTAATTAGCGGCCATGCACCAATATCCTCACCTCAACAGTTCGAAGAAGATTACCGCTTTACACAGGCACTGTTTGATGCCGTTTGGGCCGGTATGCAGGCAGGTAAAACGACAGAAGAACTAAAACAAAGTATTCAGTTACCGGCGTTTTCACACTGGCGCGGTTATACAGAAAACCTGCCTGGCCATGTAGAACGTATGTCTTATTCCATCTGGCATGGCAACTAGGAGCCGTAACATGAAAACATTTTTAACACCCGCCATATTGGTTCTCAGCTTGTTTATCGGTACTCAGAGCGCGCAAGCTACTGGCGATACAAAAACAACACAACTGGCAACAAATATTTACACCATAGACCTTCTCCACTACACCAGCCTGGTTGTTATTGGCGAAGAAGAAGTTTTGATCACCGACACTGCGAACCCTTATCGAGCCAATCTGTTAAAACAGGAAATCCAAAGCCTGACGGAAAAACCGGTCGGAAAGATTGTACTGTCCCACGAACACTTTGATCATACCGGTGGTACTGCTGTTTTCCCTGATGCAGAAATCATTGCGCATGAGAATATTCATGATTATGAAGAGCTGGATCCACTGGATATGGTGCCCGACACTATCCATCAGACATTTTCTACGCACATGACAATCGACATGGGGACAACTCAGGTTGAACTGCAACATATGGGCATTGCTGACGGTGCAGCCGTTGCTATCGTTCATCTGCCAGCAGAAAACATTGTGCTTAGCGCTGATATGTATGTGGACGAAGGACTGGGCCGGGGGGTGTATTTAACCGATACAAATCTTCTCGGTGTGCGAAAAACACTTAAAACACTAATCAGTTGGCAGCCAAAACATGCGATTAATGTGCACTCATCCAGTACGGATCTTGCACCGCTAGTTGCTACAGCCAAATTTCTCGATGATCTTTATGATTTAGTGTTACCAGAAATTAAAAACACGCTGGCAACGAATCCGAGTCAACTGGTGCCCCGAATAATAGAGATGAGCGAAAATTTGAAAATGCCCGCGTATAAGGACTGGCCAAACTATCAGGACCTGCCGGTATATATACGCAAGATGTCTTTCGCCATCATCCACGGAGGCTGATATGAAGCTATACGCGTTCAACAGTTGCCCTTTCTGCATCAGGGTTATAACACTGCTGGGAATGAAGAACATCCGTTGTGAGATTAGCTATGTAACACTGGGAAACTTTCCTGAACACCTGCAGCACAAGCTAAGCGCCGCAACTGTTCCAATATTAGAAGTGACCGCTAGCGATATTCTGCTGCAAGATAGCGGTGAAATCATCCGCTACCTGGATCAGTATGATGAGCAGCCACTGTTAAACCATTCACAACAAAAAAACCTGCAAGCTTCAGACGCTCTGAGTAACTGGCTGATCAGCATACGGCCAGATATCAATCTGCTCTGCTATCCACGTATGCCAACTATGAATCTCCCCGAACTGGCCTCCTCTGAAGCACTAGCACGCTTCAGTGAGATGCTTAGTAAACGGTTAGGCATGAGTCCATCGCATGCGCTGTCACTAACGCCGGAATTGCTTAACCGAATCAGCGAAAAGCTGGCACGACTGCCTGATATTATTAGCAGCCCTGCATTCCTGCAAAACCAGCGAGCACTGAATTTTGATGATTTATGCGCCTTCGCTGAGCTCCGCAACCTGACAATGGTCGCCGAGCTCACTTTGCCTGAAGCACTGAGTGATTATCTTAAAAAGATGAGCAGACATAGCGGTGTAATGCTCTTCTCACAAAGCACCACTGCACTGGCACCAGCTAATCAATAGGATAAGGTCTTCAGCCAGTTCTGCTACGAACAAAGCTACTGGCTGATCGCAACAGATCTGACAAAGTCACTGTGTTCAACAAAATATTAGTGACCGATCCATCATAAACTCGGAACAACAGTGCTTTTCTGCCCTTCTGCTCCGGTGGTCAGAATATTCTGATCTCTGGCTATGAATCGCACCAGAGCGGTGTAGTCTTCTGCACCCATTCCATCTGGCAAGAATTCAAAAATCGTCTGCCCGTGAGAAGGTGAACGGCTGAGCTGTTCATCATAGCGAATCGGCTGACATACTTTATCGCCATAAAGGCTCTGTAATTTACGGTAAATATTTTGCGGCTGATCTACCCTGCCATCAAGGAAGGTTGGCAGTACGTAATTCAGATCGATGTCTTTGTACTTTTTGATTGCATGAAGATTTTTAATAAACTCTGCCAAACCATGCAACGACATAACTTCAAGGGATACCGGCGTCAGTACTTCTGTTGCATAGAACAGTACGTTTACCGTTAGCTGATCCCAGCCTGGTGACGTGTCAATGATGACAAAGTCATAGTCTTTATCCAGATCTTCCATCGCTTCGCTGAGCGTCCACTCCGAACCAAAGCTCTTTTTATCAATGATCCGCTTCACCCCAGCCAGAGAACGCCCACCACTTAACAGGGATAAATTCGGTCTCGCCTGAATGATCGTTTCCTGCGGCGTAAGCTCGCCGGTAAGTAACTCGGTCAAACCTGCCTGAGGCTTCTTGCCTAACAGAAAAGAGGACTGCCCCTGAGTATCGGTATCGATCAGTAAAACCTTGTAACCGGCCATTGCCAGGCCAGCACTCAGATTTACCGCCGTCGTGGTTTTACCGACACCACCTTTACTCAATGACACACAAATTTTGCGGGTATGCCTTGGCCCGGAAACAGGCATGGTCAATTTAGGTGGACGTGGAGACTGAACCACATCTGGTTTATTCAGATCAATCTGGAAGCGATGGCTACACGCCTTACAACGGACCACGAATTTTTTGATCGCTGCGAACTTTTTAGTATCAGCACGATGCTTTTTCGAACAGCTGGGACATACGATTATAGTCATGGATTCGCCTTCTTAAGATCTTCCATGATTGCGTTTAACGCAATCTTAGCCAGCCGCTGGACTGACACTTCTGTCTTCGATTTGGAAATAAATTTAAGACTGATTTTTTCGTCTATCTTCCAAACATGAATCGCAAACTTATCGTTCTCTTCTCGCCAGATCAGCTCACCCTGAGAGATCTCAGTTGCAGCCTCTGCTGTATTATCAGCGTCACAAAAAATCAGATTATTGAGTTGTTCCAGTTCTGCTATATCGTCGCTAACATCGTCATTCAGCAATAATCCCATTATGTCGTTGGGTTGGGGGTTATGCATTCTCAAACATCTCTTTTCGCAGAGCCAGCAATGCCTGCTGTAAACTCTGACTTATTAACTCGTCGGTATCCGTCCAGTGAATGCCACAAATCCAGCCGCCGTCAAAATCCAGAGAAGTATGTACTACCTGGCCTTGCAGTCCTTCAAACACCTGATCGCCCAATACAACTTTGCATTCAGCTT
This sequence comes from Aliamphritea ceti, assembly GCF_024347215.1. Classification (NCBI taxonomy): domain Bacteria; kingdom Pseudomonadati; phylum Pseudomonadota; class Gammaproteobacteria; order Oceanospirillales; family Oceanospirillaceae; genus Aliamphritea; species Aliamphritea ceti. The sequence continues at coordinate 2,167,852 of NZ_AP025282.1, read as the reverse complement.
TAGTGCCATCAGCAGAAATTGGAGGGGTATCCAGAATGGCAATACAGGCACCTTCCACGCTGATATCCAGCAAAGGATATGCACTGCCATTCATCTCCAGAAAATAATTATCTTTATCCCGTAACGGTAATCGATAGGCTTTTCGGGATACGGCATCAGACTCTGCATCTTCAACCACTTGCTCGATTTCTAAGCTGTCATTATTGGTAAGCTTCATTCGATAACCCCGGTCTGTTTTACCGCACTTCCCCAGCGTTAATGAGGTGTCGAAGCAAGTAATAGACTTAGTTGCCTGAACGCTGAGAATTACTAGAAATTAGCTCATTCTAGGGCATAGAGACCGCCTCTGGCGACGACCATCCGCAATGCACCTCTTAAAATGGGTAATAGGAAAAATCAGGCAAGCCAAGAAAACTGCACATATACTTAAATTCACGACCTGCAATCATTCATGACTAAAGCCCTGAAACACCACTGGCTAAAAAGACCAGCGTCTTAAGGAACAGAACGACGAACATATTCTGAGTTTTGTACAGAGCATTAACCTGACAATGATGAAAAGCCTATACCGTGAGTATCAAAAGAACTGCTAAATTTATCGGAAAACTATACATTGGCATTGGCATGGCAATGTTTGTGTTTGGCTTTATGGCAGCGGTTTATTATTTATAAGTTAAGCGACTACTTCTTTTACAACAGATCCCCTGCTACAAGATACTTATGCACTCAGCAGTAAAATTTCCCCATAAAAAAACCGGCCTTAATTAGCCGGTTTTTTTAGTAAAGCAGCAAATCAGTTTGCTGCCCGCGCAGCTCTTGCTGCATGTAATTTCTTATAGCTTTCGATGAGTCGAAGATGTTTATCCAAACCTTCCAGCTTAGTACTGGTCGGTGTTAAACCATAGAACTTAACATCGCCGTTTACTGAGCCCACGACATTCTCCATCACCTCTTCACCAAACATCCTGCGCAGGTTATAAATGAAATCATCCAGCTCAAGCTCATCGTCCAGTAAAATCTCCAGCACAGCATTCATGGCCTGATAGAACAGCCCACGCTCAACCGTGTTATCGTTGTACTGCAGAAAGCTTGCAACTAATTCCATTGCGTCTTCATACTGTTGCAGAGCCAGGTGAATAAGAATTTTCAACTCAAGAATCGTCAGTTGTCCCCATACCGTATTCTCATCAAACTCAATGCCGATCAGCGTTTTAATTTCGGTATAGTTGTCTTCTTCGCTCTCATCCAGACGCGCAATCAGATCAGCCAACTCTTCATCATCTAAACGGTGCAGATTAAGAATATCCTCACGGAAATGAATCGCCTTATTTGTGTTATCCCAAATCAGATCTTCAACTGGATACACTTCTGAATAACCTGGCACCAAAATCCGGCATGCAGACGCACCAAAATCATCGAAAGTAGCCACATAAACTTCTTTACCCAGCGCTTCCAGAATTCCCATTAAACTGTCGGATTCTTCTTCATTGGTACCTGAGAAATCCCACTCCGAGAATTCGTACTCACTCTTAGCGCTAAAGAAACGCCAGGAAATCACACCCGTTGAATCAATAAAGTGTTCCACGAAGTTGTTCGGTTCAGAGACCGCTTCACTACTGAACGTCGGCGCAGGCACGTCATTCAAGCCTTCAAAGCTACGCCCCTGTAACAACTCAGTCAGACTTCGCTCCAGTGCTACTTCCAAACTTGGATGCGCACCGAAAGATGCGAAAACACCGCCAGTGCGGGGATTCATTAGCGTCACACACATGACCGGGAACTGTCCGCCCAAAGAAGCATCTTTCACCAACACAGGGAAGCCCTGCTCTTCCAGACCAGCAATACCCGCCTGAATACCCGGATACTTAGCCAATACCTCCTCAGGTACATCCGGCAGAACAATTTCTTCTTCAATGATCTGACGCTTCACTGCCCGTTCAAAAATTTCAGAAAGACACTGAACCTTAGCTTCATGAATATTATTACCGGCACTCATGCCGTTACTCAGGAACAGGTTCTCAAGCAGGTTCGACGGGAAATAAACCTCCTGCTTATCAGACTGGCGTACATAAGGTATCGTACAGATACCCCGTTCAAAGTTACCTGAGTTTGTGTCAATCAGGTTAGAGCCCTGTAGTTCGCCATCCGGGTTGTAGATATCCAGACAATAATCATCCATCAGACCTGTCGGTAAGGAATCATTTTCTGTCAGCACAAACCATTTCTCATTCGGGTAATGAACAAAATCACTGTTAGCAATCTCTTCACCGAAATACTGATCGTTATAGAAGAAGTTACAACTGGCCCGCTCGATGAACTCACCCAGTGCAGAACACAGCGCACTTTCTTTAGAAGCGCCCTTACCATTGGTAAAACACATAGGTGAAGCAGCATCACGAATATGCAGCGACCAGACATTAGGTACAATATTCCGCCAGGAAGAGATCTCAATCTTCATCCCCAGGGATTCCAGCATACCTGTCATGTTGGCGATGGTTTTTTCCAATGGCAGATCCTTACCCAGAATCATGGTATTACTGACATCTTCAGAAATACCCATCGCCATAATAGAAGCATCTTCATCAAGATTTTCGACGGTTTCAATCTTGAATTCAGGCTCAGTCTGCACCACCTTTTTTACTGTGCAGCGATCAATCGAACGTAAAATGCCCGCACGGTCTTTTTCAGAAATATCATCCGGCAACTCAACCTGAATCTGGAAAATCTGGTTATAGCGGTTTTCCGGATCAACAATATTGTTCTGCGACAGACGAATGTCTTCCGTTGGGATATCCCGCGCTTTGCAATAAACCTTCACAAAATAAGCAGCACAAAGCGCCGACGAAGCCAGGAAGTAATCAAACGGACTCGGTGCAGAGCCATCGCCTTTATAACGAATAGGCTGATCTGCAGTCACAGTGAAATCATCAAACTTAGCTTCAAGTCGAAGGTTTTCTAAAAAATTAACTTTGATTTCCATTTGATATTTTCCGGAATCGTCAGGTGCAAGATGAGAGGTGAGTATAGGCGTAAATCACCTATTTCTCAGATGCGCAGACTTTACACTGCACGCCGTGCCGGAGCAATTAAAGTAGCCATCTCAAGCATATTCTTGCCGTAACACATCTGCTTGAAGCAATGGTTTTTCTTACTGTATGGTTACTGTAATTCACATCTGTTTATGTTCAGGAGAGAACCATGCCAAAGGAATGCTGTGACGCACTCGAAGAAATCCCCGCCATGATCCACCGCGGTATGATTTTTGAAAAAAATGAACATGAAGTACCTAAGCTAATTTTCTGCTCTCCACAGGGTGATATAAGAGTGCTTCCGAACCGTTTTATAGAAACAGGTGAGATCACTGACTACCAGAATGCCCCTCTGAATGATCCGGCAAAAACACCCACACAAACTTACACACTTGAGAACGCTATCCGTTTTGCTGGCAAGCATACAAAAGTGCAGTTACTGCCAGGGAAATATTACCAACCGGTTTATATCAGCAAACCACATACCAATAATTCTGCACCGCTCACCATCAGTGGAATGGGGAAAAAGACCATTCTCTGTGGCACGAATTCGCCGACAAACATCTATCCAGAATTACCAGGTGCTGACGATTACGCCTTCATTAAGATCAAAGATACCAATGGCATCGTCATTGAAAACCTGTATGCCGAAGGCTGTTGGCCTTGTTTTGTGTTTGCAGAAAACTGCCAGAACGTTCACATCAAACATAACCACATACAGGACGGTCGTTATCCCATTTTTGCCGCAGGCCCTGACAGTGAAGACTTTGAAATCACTCACAATTACTGGAAGCAAGATCCCAGTGAAGCCATTTGGCAAGATATCGACTGGCTCTATACCCATCACACTCACTATTCGCACATGAATGGTGGTTTCTTTGGCAGCCTGAATTTCAAAAGCGGCATTATCTTCAGCCATAACACTATTGAATACGCTTTCAATGGACTGCGCATGGCAATCGATACTGATGATGTTTCAGATCGAAATCTAAACGTACAGATCTATGCGAATACCTTCCGCTACATACGCGATAACGCGATAGAACCTGAAGGCCATGCACTTAACTGGCACATATATCACAACGAGTTTATTAATAATCACGCCCCCTTCTCATTTGATAACGTCGCGGGCGGCCACTGGTTAATTTATGGCAACATTGGCTGGTTTAATGACCAACCAGGAATGCCAAACCAAACTGGCCGGGGCGGTAAAATTTTCAAATTTGGTAAGCATCCAAAAACATCAAAAGACAGCTACATATTCAACAACAGCTGGTATACCCGCTCTTACGCTATTAAAAAAAGCAATATTAACCACCTTCACCACTTTAATAACGCCTATCAGTTTTGTGATCACGCGAATTATACCGACCAACACTGTCTGTGCATCTCGCGGGATGCCTTAACAAAAAAGCTTCCTGAAAACGCAATATGGCCCAGTAATCTCTATTTTGATTACGACATTTCAACAGCGGGCTTTGGTGAACTCAAAGACAAATATAAACAGGAAAAGCACGGTATTACCGATCAGGCATTTGAGTTTAAAGATTCCCTTAAAGGAGATCTGAGACTGAAAACACCCAAGCAGGCTAAAGGCAAACCCCTTTGCGACGTCTTCAATCTTAAGTGGGTTAGCATTCAGTCTAAAAATCCAAACAAAACCAAGAAGATCGCTATCGGTGCGTATCAGGGCGACACGCTGACTAAAGGCCCTGAATTTAAAAAGTATGAATAAAGGGAAACAGCTACCCCCATTTCAGATACACATGGTTATAGGCAATATCTCCCGCCACATATAAGAGCAGTGCAGCCATACATAAATTAAGAACGCGGAAATAACGCGGTTCCCGTATACGTTTTCCCAAATGCGCACCCATCAACAGGTAACTGGCCGGCGCACCAAAAGCCATGCATGAGAGCAATAATGACCAAACTATAATTGCTTCTCCTGAAATCTGCGCCTCAGGAAACTGCACCGTTACTATCGGTAATATAGCCACAAAAGCCTTAGGGTTGAGTAACTGCATTATCAACCCAGCTTTATAATTCAGCCTGTGCGTGGAAGTCTGCTCCACCGCTTCAGCGACCGGTGTCCGAATACTGGACCAGCCAATTTTATACGCCAGATACATGATATACATGCTCCCCAGGCAACTGATCAGTAATTGATAACGGGGACCCACCAGCCAGGCACCGGTATAGCCAAATAATATAAATAACAGCAACATTGCACTTGCTACTCCCAGGCAAAATGCGACTGTCGAGCGTAAATGACCGTTCAGCCCTGCATTCATGCTCAGCAAATTAGCTGGCCCTGGGGTGTACATAATGCCAAAGGCGTACGCGAGTATTTCAACCATAGTGATGACCCTGGAAGTAGAAAAAAAAAGTGGAATTAAATACGGAACTAACTGCTTTGCAGCAGCAATAGCGACTTATTTCAAGCGCTTAGACAATGCTGCTGATATTGCCGTGGGGTCATACCAAAGACAGGTTTAAACCGACGGTTAAAGTGGCTCAGGTCACTGAAACCATATGTGAAAACCACATCGTCAAGTGCTATACCTGACTCGAGATCTTCGCGAGCACGATTTATGCGGCAGTTAAGAAGGTACTGATGCGGCGTAATACCAAATTGCTGTCGAAACATTCGCAGAAAATGATATTTGGACAGGCAGGACTGCTGGCTAATCTCATCCAGAGACATATCCGCATGGATATTGTCATGAATAAAGTCCCGTGCCCGCAGCAATAACTGATCTGATTTCCGTTGTTTTGTATCGGTAGAGCACTCGCCATAACGCTTCGCGATGCGCTCAGCCATCCGAAAAAGCTCGCACTCTTCCTGCAGTTGGTCCCCGGTTTTGTTTTCAATAAACAAAGCCATACTGAGGATACTCTGACGCAACTCAGGATCATCCAGCATAGTATCGACAATCTGAAAGTCTTTGCTGTGCCTGATACCGGCACTTTCAAGCATAGGCTCGAGCTGATCAGGGTGTATATAGAGCATGCGATACTGCAAGGTATCATCCACTCCGGACTGACCATCATGAACCTCACCTGGATTAAAGATAATAACGTTACCCGGATGACTGCGATGAAATGCACGACCAGCAAAAAAATCCTGCCGGCCTGCTAGCGTTACACCGAAGGAATATTCCTCATGGGCATGCCTGCCATAAGAAAAATCATTCATCTCAGCCTGCAGCACCGTCACCTGATCCAGGTTCTTGCTTTTGAAGTATTGGAACTGATTATCACATTTCATCATCTGTCACCGCTAACACACAGTAAGCCATTCACAGGCACAGATGAAGTATAGAGCGAAGCACACACAAATTACTTGGACAAAATTGCGCGTTTTACGCCACTTAATTTCTCGATATAACAAATTTAGCGGCGGGTCTTTTTCTTACCTAAACGCTGTGAACCGCCTCTGCTGTTTGTCGCTTTTGGCTTATGCTGTCGACCTGCCGCAGCACCTGATGACTTGCCGGATCTTGACGGCTTTTTAGACTGTGCTGATTTACCGGATTCATTCGACTGCCGAGAGCCTGATGACTTAGAATTAGACTGTTTTGAACCAGGCTTTTTTGAACCGGATTGTTTTGAACTGCCTTGCTTAGAACTGCCTGAAGAAGACTTTTCTACTGACTTCAATAACACCATCAGCTCTTCGTCAGTCAGGTCCCGCCATTCACCTGCAGGTAAGCCCTTCAAGTCAATATTCATAATACGCACACGGCTGAGCTTCTCGACTTCGTAGCCAAAGTGCTCACACATACGACGAATCTGACGGTTAAGCCCCTGAATCAGAGTGATCCGGAAAGCATGGGAGGATTCTTTTACCACCTTGCACTTTTTGGTCGTGACTCCGAGCATGGGAACCCCGGCACCAAGACCCGTAATAAACTCATCGGTAACAGGCTTATTAACGGTGACGATGTATTCTTTCTCGTGGTTATTACCGGCACGCAGTATTTTGTTTACCAGATCGCCATTACTGGTCAGAAAGATCAGCCCCTGCGAATCTTTATCTAGCCGGCCGATCGGAAAAATCCGCTCGCTGTGGTTTACAAAATCTACAATGTTATTTCGTTCACTGCTTTCAGTCGTACTGACAACGCCCACCGGCTTGTTCAAAGCAATAAAGATAAACTCTTCGGCATCCTGAGGCTCAATCGGCTGACCATTAACTTTTACCAGATCACCCGGAGATACTTTGTCACCTATCTGTGCCCGCTTGCCATTAATGTAAACATTACCCTGCTCAATATAGCGATCGGCTTCTCTTCTCGAGCAAATGCCACTTTCACTTATGTACTTATTTAATCGGGTAGAGGTGTCATTAAACATATAATTTCGTCTTAATAATTTGAATATGGCAGGCAGGAAAACCGAATTACCTTAATTAAGAAGCGACAGCGCTTCAGATCAGGCGTTTCCACAGCACAGCAAGGTAACAAAAGGCACAGATATATGCCATTTATTTGCTTTCCTTTACTGAGATTTACCTAAGCCTTTAGCAAACAGAAAAACTTTAACTGTTCCACCAAACAACTACTTATAATCACAGAAGTGTCAGTCATGATTAGCTAACGAACTCACTGGCCGTAAGCGTATTGGATGAGATAACACGATAGAGGTACGGGTTTCACCATACTGATTAATACTGCCGGCAAAATCCTCCAGGTGTTGCAAATCCCGGGTAACTACGCGTATGACGTATGAGTCCTGACCGGTTACGTGCAGGCACTCGATAACTTCAGGCATATCCGTGAGCAACTTAATCAGGCGGGCTTTATCCGGCTGTAAGGTCGTCATAGCCATAATAGCCATTACCCCATACCCTACAGACTCAGGTTTAACTACTGCCCGATAACCGCTGATAATGCCCGCTTCTTCCAGCCGTTTCAGCCTTTCAGAAGTAGCAGGTAATGACAAACCGATCTCAGCTGCTAATGCCTTTAAAGAAATACGGCCATCATTTTGTACAGCGTTTAAGATTTGCCAGGAAATAGGATCAATATTCATAGTTTCGGCCAAAATTGATTTTTACCTAAATAGTTTAGCCTAAATCAAACCATTGCCGTAACTAACCTATTCAAATAATTTGCGCCTCTTGTCAGAATATTTGTATTGTTTTTACGGATATTCACGGAGATATCGATGGACTATGTATTACTTACCAAAGCATCAGTAATAGGCTTATCAATCGCAGCCCCTGTCGGACCTATTGGGCTGCTATGCATGCAACGTACACTCATCAGCGGTGCTAAAACAGGCCTTGCCTGCGGATTAGGCGCTGCAACTGCTGATGCTATTTACGGTGCTATAGGTGCTTTTGGTTTAACCGCCGTCACTCAAATATTCACAACCGCAGCAACACCACTTGCACTATTTGGCGGCCTGTTTCTGATCTGGATGGGTTACCAACTGCTGAGGACGTCAGCCAACACTAAAGCAGCATCTTTGCAGGTCGGAACAAGTAACATTCAGGCGTTTATATCAACCATGGCGTTAACCCTGGCTAACCCAATGACAATTCTGTCATTCATCGCAGTGTTCTCTGCATTAAGTGGCAGCATGATGCTCAATACCCAATCCGCCATGACTATGGTGACAGGTGTATTTCTCGGTTCAGCTATATGGTGGCTGATGCTATCCACATCGGTATCTATCATCCGACATAAAATACACGCATCAACAATTGAGCTGATCAGCAAAGCGGCAGGAGTGTTACTGCTAGGATTTGGCGGCTGGCAAATCTTAAGTGTCGTTCTGTAAACAAACACTCTGTAACTAAAAGGTGGCGACAGTTAAAGCCATTCCATCGCACAGCATCGATTACGAAACCAAAGTAGCCAAAAAAATATTTAGCTATCAGATTGCTCATTCTGAGCGCGATCTAACTGGCCTATATCCAACACAGGAGCAGCATCGAGATGCTGTGCGTTGAGCATGAAAGCAACCCGTTCCAGGCTTGCCACAACCATCGACTGCTCCCAGTTTTGTATATCTTCAAAGTGACGCACAAACACATCCTGCTGCGTGGTGGGAGCCCCTTTCATCAACTCAACGCCATCGTCAGTGAGGCTAACCCATACCTTGCGTTTATCTTCGACACCACGCTCCCGGGCAACTAAAGCTTTTTTCTCAAGACGATCCAGAATACTGGTGACGGTAGCCTGAGTTATAGCCATTTCTTTGGCCAGCTCACCGGTCGTCAGATGGACATTTTCCCGTAGCGTTTGCATAACTATCAGCTGTGCAGGAGTCAGCCCTGTTCTGCGGCTAATTTCTTTGTCCTGCATATCAGCAGATCGAATAATCTGTCGCAGCAACACAAGTGCTTTCTGGCTATTTTCCATCAATATTCCTGCTCAGCAATGAAGCAATGACACTTTAAAATCGGCCATTCTACGTATTTAACGCGCCTTTATCTATCTACCCACAGGTTTCAAATCAATTTTATTTGTAATTCAAAACAATTATTTCAGTACTTTATGCTAAATACCTACATTTTACTGTTGTTAAAGACAATTCAGTATGTTCTATAATAAAAGAAGCTTAGCAATGCTAAATATTCGTAATACTATCAATTAGGGATGCAATGAATACTTCAGGCGTAACTTTACGCAAACCCACCGCTAGAGATGGCCAGTCAGTACATCAACTTATATCCAGAATTCCAGAATTAGATAGCAACTCCAGCTACTGTAATCTGTTGCAGTGCTGTCATTTTGTAGACACGTCTATTATTGCTGAAAAGCATGGCAATATTTTAGGTTTCATCAGCGGTTACCTTAAGCCGGGCAATCATAAAACCTTATTCATCTGGCAAGTAGCAGTCAGCTCAGACGCTCGTAATTGTGGGCTTGGCAGTCAAATGCTTCAGCAACTTCTCGAACGAGATGAACACATCTCTGTTACTCACCTGGAAACAACGATTACTGAAACAAATAATGCCTCATGGGCATTATTCAACCGGCTGGCAAAGCACTTCGACGCACCGCTTGAGCATTCAGTGATATTTGACCGGATAACTCACTTCAACGACGAGCATGATTCTGAGCTACTCGCCAGAATCGGCCCTCTGTCACGTTAATACTTCGCCTTTCTAAATAAATCATATAATTCACTATCAAAGAGTACTGTCATGAAAATTTTTGAAGAGATTGAATCTGAAGTTCAATCCTACGCCCGCTCGTTCCCACGCATCTTTAACAAGGCTCAGGGCGAACATTTGTATGACGAGGATGGCAATCAATACCTTGATTTTCTGGCAGGTGCCGGCACGCTGAACTACGGCCACAACAACCCTATATTTAAGGAAAAACTTCTCGACTACATCCATAGCGATGGCATTACTCACGGGCTTGATTTACATACCAAAGCAAAGGGCGAATTTATGGAGGCTTTCAACGAAAAAATCCTTAAGCCCCGTAATCTCAACTATGTAATGCAATTCACAGGACCGACCGGAACTAACGCTGTTGAAGCTGCCTTAAAACTGGCCCGTAACATTACCGGACGGGAAAACGTTATCAGCTTCACCAACGGATTCCATGGTGTCAGCATGGGCGCGCTTGCCGCTACCGGCAACTCTCATCACCGTGGTGCAGCAGGTGTCAGCTTGAGCGGCGTTAGCCGAATGCCTTATGACGGATATTTAGGTGACGATATTGATACCACGGTTTATCTGGACAAAGTACTCAGCGATTCAAGCAGCGGTATAGATAAACCTGCAGCTGTTATTGTTGAAACCGTTCAGGGAGAAGGCGGTATCAACGTAGCCGATGTCCAATGGCTCAAGCAACTTGATTTCGTATGTAAAAAGCACGAAGTACTCTTAATTGTGGACGATATTCAGGCCGGCTGCGGTCGTACAGGCACTTACTTCAGTTTCGAAGAGGCAGGCATCAAACCGGACATTGTCACCCTTTCTAAATCACTGGGTGGATACGGACTCCCCTTCGCTGTAGTCCTGTTCAAACCAGAGTTGGATCAGTGGAAACCCGGCGAGCACAACGGTACTTTCCGCGGTAATAACTTTGCATTTGTAACAGCCAAAGCAGCCATTGATCACTATTGGTCTGATGATGTTTTCAGCAAAGAAATAATGCGTAAAGGCAGCTTTGTATCAGACCGCCTTACCAAGATCGTAAAGCAATACGGTAACGGTAACTTCACTACCCGCGGCCGCGGCATGTTCCAGGGTATCAATTGCGTCAACGGCGAACTGGCCGGAAAAATCACTAAGAAAGCATTTCAGAAAGGCCTGATTATCGAAACAAGCGGTGCAGATGATCATGTTGTAAAGCTCTTTTGTCCGCTCATTATCGATATCAATAATCTGGCAAAAGGCATCGATATTCTGGAGGAAGCTATCCGTGAGGTTTGCGCTACAGAAGATTCAATTCCGGAACAGAAAAAGTACTTCGACCCGGTCGCACTTGCCAGCTAAGCATGCCTCAGCAAGCGCTGATTTATATCTGGATGGAGAACGTTTGCTCCTTCCAGAAAGGGAACCAGGACAGACATATATTCTGACCTGCATTAGTGGCTCAGGCCTGATTCGTCTGATGTCCCGCTCCCTACCCTGCCGCATTAAACCGCAACAGGTTTTATTGATCCCGGCCGATGAAGTGGTCACCGTATCCGGCAGTGAGGATATGGTGATCACGCTCGAGCCCGATACATAACAGCATAATTGAATGAAGGAATAGTAATGATCGTTCGTGACTTAATAACAGCAGAACAAAGTAATCGCCGAATTGTATCCCCTGATGGCAACTGGGAGAGCACCCGCATGCTACTCAAGGATGACAATATGGGTTTCTCCTTCCATATCACCACTATTTATAAGCATGCCGATTTTCAGATGCATTATCAGAATCATCTGGAATCCGTTTACTGTGTTTCAGGTGAGGGCGAAGTTGAAACATTATCTGACGGCAAGGTATACCCAATTAAACCGGGCACGCTTTACATTCTGGACAAGCATGACAAACATATTCTGCGAGCCTTTGAAGAAATGCAGATGGCCTGCGTTTTTAACCCTCCACTGAACGGAAAAGAAGTTCATAACACTGAAGGTGCCTATGAACTGGAAGCTGAAGCTGTATCGGCCTGATAATCAACCTGGGAGGGTATTTTATGACAAACCAAGCGCAACCAACTGATATCTACCCTTCCCGCCAGGGACTGGAGCACTATATCGAACGCCAGGATCCAACTGTCTATGCTTCCGGAAACAGACTAACACCAGTCTCTGATAAGCAGATCAGACATTATGCTGAAAACGGCTTCATGATTCTGGAAGGATTGTTCTCTAAAGCGGAAGTGCAAATATTTCAACAGGAACTGGAACGACTGCACAATGACGAAGCCGTCAAAAACTCTGGTGAAACTATTACTGAACCAGAAAGCGGTGACGTAAGGTCAGTGTTTCGTGTACATGAAAACAACCCGATTTTCAGCTCACTTGCGGCGGACGAACGGTTAGCTGAATTGGCACGCTACATTCTCGATGACGATGTGTATATTCATCAGTCCCGTCTTAACTATAAACCGGGCTTTCGCGGTAAAGAATTTTACTGGCATTCAGACTTTGAAACCTGGCACGTAGAAGATGGAATGCCTCGAATGCGAGCGCTAAGCATGTCTATTACGCTGACAGAAAACCATGAGCATAATGGTCCGCTTATGCTAATTCCGGGGTCACATCGCCAATACGCCGCCTGCGCGGGTGATACGCCTGACAACCATTACCAGGCTTCTCTCAAAAAGCAGGAATACGGCGTCCCTTCTGACACTCAACTGAAAGACATGGTGAAGAAAGGCGGAATCACAGTCGCCAAGTGCAAGCCCGGCAGTGTCATAGTGTTTGACTGCAACACTATGCACGGCTCCAATGGCAACATTACTCCGGAGCCCCGTTCAAATGTTTTCTTTGTCTATAACGCCATCAGCAACCGGGTTCAGCAGCCATTCTGCCACCAGCCACCGAGGCCGGAATATATTTGCAGCCGTGACAAGATCACCCCTTTGTCTTCAGTCGCTATATAGCAAAAAAATGAGCCGCTAATTAGCGGTTCTTCATTTACATCCAAACTATCACGACTGGATTTAAACCAAGTATCATCATTAACACATTCGAGAATTATGCATACTATCGAGAAAATAGGCGGTACATCTATGTCAGACTACCCGTCTGTCAGAGATAACATTATTCACAAACCGGGGAATCAGAAAAGTCTCTATCAACGGGTTTTCGTTGTCTCAGCGTATGGCGGTATTACAGATAAACTGCTCGAGCATAAGAAAAGTGGCCAGCCCGGTATTTACGCACTTTTTGCCAGCAGCATGGAAGACAAAAGCTGGCTACAGGCGCTCGAACAACTTAGATCTGAGATGTATGCCATCAACCATTCACTCTTCGGTGAAAGCAGCTTGCTAGCCCTTGCCAATGACTTTATTGACGAACGGTTACAACAAGCACAAAAATGCCTGACCGACCTGTACAGTCTGTGTATGCATGGTCATTTCGCCCTGAATGCGCACCTTGCCACCGTCAGAGAGATGCTCGCCAGTATTGGCGAAGCACACAGCGCATGGAATATGACAGAGCTCTTGAAGCGAGATGGTATCAACGCCTGCTACATTGACCTGACCGGTTGGAATACTGAGCAGCACCTGCCGCTGGATGATCGTATTCGCAATGCATTCCAACACATAAATCTCGACAATCAACTGCCAATAGTCACCGGCTATGCACACAGTGAAGATGGCCTGATGTCTTCTTTCGACCGCGGTTACAGCGAGATGACTTTTAGCCGTCTGGCCGTTTTAACCAATGCACGGGAAGCAATCATTCATAAGGAATTTCACCTTAGTACTGCAGACCCTCGCCTGGTAGGCGAAGAAAATGCAGTACCAATAGGCCGGACCAATTATGATGTCGCTGACCAGTTAGCCAACCTTGGGATGGAAGCTATCCACCCTAAAGCGGCAAAAGGCTTGCGACAGAACAGCGTACCACTGCGTATAAAAAACACTTTTGAGCCAGAACACACCGGCACATTAATTACTGGCGACTATGTTAGCGATACCCCCTGTGTTGAAATCATCGCTGGCCGAAAAGGCGTCTATGCGCTTGAGCTATTCGATCAGGACATGGTGGGCAATATAGACAATTATGATCAGGAGATCATGGCGCTGATTAAGCGCTTTCGGGCACATGTTATATCCAAAGATATGAACGCTAATACAATAACTCATTATCTGGCCACAAACCTGAAAACAGTTAAACGTATACAGTCCGCACTGCAAGAGCGTTTCACTGAAGCAGAACTTGACCAGAAAAAGGTCGCGGTAGTCTCTGCCATCGGCAGTGATATAAAAGTCCCCGGAATGCTGGCAAAAGCAGTCTCCGCAATCGCCAATGACAACATTAGCGTACTGGCAATCCATCAATCGATGCGACAAGTAGATATGCAATTTGTCATTGAAGAAACTGACTATGAAATGACCGTAAAAAGCCTGCACCGTGATTTAGTAGAAGTACACGAACATGGCAATGCGATCTGTATAGCTGCTTATTCCACAGCACATATAAACTAAGCCGGCTTAGTGTTTTATCTGGCCCCATTTATCCAGTAGCATGTAGGGCCTGAGCAGGTTAACAAAACATAAGGGTGATTATGAAAATCTTTGGCGCAATCGTAGCAGTATGTCTAGCGATTTTTTTGTTTTATCAGGCACATAGTATTGAGGGAATTACTCTGGAACGCCTAGGCTATATCGCTGCTGCTGTTATCCTGATCGTAGTGACAATTGCTGTTTTTGTGCCAAAAAGACCTGACGAAGACAGATAGAAGCACCCTTTGAGCCCTAAATATAAGGCACTTCTGTTAAGTGCCTTTACATCATCACACGAGCTCTACTGAAAAGCTCTACTGAAAAGCTCTACTGGAAAGCTCTACTGGAAAGCTCTACTGGAAAGCTCTGGTCGAAAGCTTTACTGAAGAGATCTATCCCAGACAATAATCACTCACAACTCCCACAATGCGCGGTAATACCATTAAAAATAACCCAAAAGCTAGACAGTATTAATATGCCGGTATGCTTACCTTCTCTGCCCTTCTCTAACTAAATAATACTTACACCGACATAATTATCAGGCACTGCTCTGTTTGCTAATCCATATATCACTGCTGTTCCAGAACAATAAATCGTTGACAAAACATTCGCACTAAAACTAAAGTGCCACCAACACTGACCGACCGGTCAGTTTGTAATTTTCTACTGTAGCGCCAAGTAATAGAGAAAAGTGGTAAAGAAAGAGCATGGATAAACGAGAACAGATACTGAATATAGCCACCGAGCTTTTCTCTGAGAACGGGTTTGAAAAAACACCTATATCAGCCATTTGCGAAGGCGCTAATGTTTCAAAAGGCCTGGTTTTCCACCATTTTAAAAATAAAGATATTTTGCTTAGAGAGATCTTCGTCAGAACCACAGAAATCATCGGAGAACTGAATAGGGAGCAGGCAAGAATATCTGACCCTAGACAGCGATTAGCTGCCCTCATAGAGTCGATTTTCGCCTCAATGATTGAACACCGAAAACTATATCAGTTTAACCTTAACGTATTGCTACAACCCACAACGAGAGCAATTCTAAGCGATCTGATAGAAGAAAGAGCAACTATGCTGCTTGAAACAACAGAAGATATTTTTAGCCAACTATCAAAAGACAATAGCCGGGTTCTTAGCCATTTGTTTATTGCTGAAATCGATGGCACCGCTATGAATTACTTGTTCTCTTATGATGCATTTCCTCTGATGCTTATTAAAGATGAGTTAATAAAAAAATACAGCTAAGCCGCATGAATTATACGTGCTTGCTACCTATAAATTTATTTAAATTACTGACCGGACGGTCGGTTAGTTTAACTATCAAAAAAACAGCCTTTCTATCTCGACAGGCTTTAAAGGGTCTGAAACTTTAACAAAGCTCTTTAGCAAACGATGAAAAGGTAACCATCACTCTAAAAATTTGAGGTTCTCAATTGAATATATCAAAGCAAGAACAACGCATATTGCACATTCTCGCTCTTGGTGGCTCGGTTCATTACCTGCGCAGAGAAAGCGGAAAAATCTATGAAGTCACTTGTTACACCCGGGAAGGTAATGCCCTTTCCGGATGCACGCTTAATACTTTCAAACACTTAAGACGTAAAAAACTGATCAGCTCGATAAAAAGCCAGCCCTATCGCATCACTAAATTAGGCGCCAGCTCTGTTCAGTCACAAATGATGCAGCGATAACACTGCTGGCCCATTATGTTTAAAACCAAGGCTATACGCCTACACAAAAGGAGATTTTTCTAATGAAAACACCTTACCAAATACAATTCGAAGCCTTTGCTGCTGCTGGCGGCCTGTACGATGAGCGGCACGCGAAACTATACGCAGAGTTTGCAAATGCTCTGATTGAGGATGGTAGCTTTTCTATCGTACATGAGGGCGTGGCACACGCCTGTTACACCCCTATTCGCATAGACTCAGTCCCACACTTAACATGCTATGTGCTAGCGCCTTTGGCAGTACTGCCTGAATATCAGGGCAAAGGTTACGCTACCAGGCTAATGGAAGAAGCCGAAAGCCAACTGGATGCTGACGTAATCTTTGTTATGGGTGAACCACACCACTACGGCAATCGGTACAACACTCCTCACAAGGTGAGGCCTCCTGTTAAAACTATGGCCCCTCTGGAATGCTGGTTTGCACGTGAACTGACGCCAGGTGCTTTAGACAACGTAGGAGAATCCACGTCAAGCATCACCGGACCTTACGCCGCACCGCTTATGTGGGGACACCCAAGCGAACAGGTATAAATAAGGGGCGCTATTGCGCCCCTTACAATCACAAAAATTATTTATTAAGTAAGTAAAAACTTAGCCCCGCACAGCCCCAAATACCAGCATTGCTTCCAGTGTTAAAAACTGAAACTCCAGACTCCCCTTACCCCAGCTTAATACAGTCAATACTGAACGACTTAACCTGATATTTACTTCTTTCTGGATATCATCTCACCGAACACTCAAGCGCCGGGATAAACCCCTACAGGTTAGCAATGAAAAAAATATTAGCTGTACTTACTGTAATCTTAACTCTGACGTTCTATACAGCTCACTCGTTCGGTGAGGGCTGGCTTACAGACTGGATGGATTCGTCTCCTGAGACCTTGATCACAACAGTTAATCACGACTTCGAAGGCAACGTCATTATTATCGGGGCTGGCGCGGCTGGTATGGCTGCGGCGACAGTGCTTGAAAAGAATGGCATTGATTATTCCATACTGGAAGCAACTTCACGTTATGGAGGCCGGCTGGAACAAAACACTCGTTTTGCAGACTTTCCTATCGACCTGGGAGCAGAATGGATTCATCAGGATAAGAGTATTCTTAACCGCCTGACTGGCAAACCAGAAACCTCTCCCGCTTCCAGAGAACTAATTCGCTACTCCCCTTCCGATGTGTACTCACTGGACGACGGTGTTTACGAAAAAGTACCCTCTTATTTACTCAAGCTGATCCAGTGGAGTTACCCGGAATACAAATTCAAAAATTCAACATGGTTTTCTTTTGTACAAGAGCATTTCGCTAGTCATGTTGAAAGTAAGATTATCTATAACTCACCGGTTACAGCTATTGATTACTCAGGTAATAAAGTGATCGTCACAACCCTTAACGGACAGCAATACCTCGCTGATAAGGTTATTTCAACCGTTTCCATTGGCGTTCTGAAAGCAAACTACATTCGGTTTATTCCTGAACTGACGCAGCAGAAACAAGCAGCTATTCAGTCAGTAGCGTTTCTGCCAGGCTTTAAGCTTTTCTTAAAGTTTTCTAACAAGTTTTACCCTGACGCAATTGAAGTAGAGACCAATAGCGGAGAAAAAACCTATTACGACGTTGCCTACCAAAAAGAAGCGGAGGACAAAGTATTTGGCTTACTATCAACAGGAGAATCGGCTGAGTATTATTACAGTCTGGGATCAGAACAGGCGATCGTGAATGCGGTACTCACTGAACTGGATCAACTCTTCGACGGCAAGGCGAGTGCTTCCTATAGTGGCGAATACCTGATGAAAGACTGGGGTAAGGCTCAATTTACCCTGGGCACATGGACGGACCAGTATAAAGACGAAAGCCTGATTGAAGCTCTTCAAGCCCCTCTTAGTAATAAGGTGTACTTCGCAGGAGAAACCTTTGACCGTTACGGGCAAAATTCAACTGTGCAGGGCGCTGTTATTTCCGGTTATTCAGCTGCTTACCAAATTCTCGAATAAAGAATTCCTTGAAGGAAATAATGACGACCCCGATTTCACAAATCTGAGATCAGGGTCTCATTATCTTTATAACGGCCTTCTGAGGCAGTACGAGGATAATACTTAGGCCGATATTTAATCTGCTACCTAATAGCAATTTTCTTTTTATTCCGCCTGAACAGATGAAGGGAAAGTAAACTCTACAGAGCCCCTTTTATTTGCTGAACAATATATTCAACTGATACATCATCCAGATTACTGTTAGAAAGATAACTGGTCCCTTTGGGATAACGAATAATCATTCCCAGAACCGTTTGCTTTATCTCTGTAATATCCTGCCATTTAATCGTTTCATTCACATGTTGCGAACAAGTATTGATCCCTTCTTCATCGACATGGATAGTGACTTTGCTCTTATAAGATTTACCTAACATCTGCCGCCAAAGCCACCAGGTTTTATGATATCGGGTGCTAAAAACTTCTAAAGCCCCCAATGAAATCACAAAATAAGCAATATATTTGCTGATCATATCAGAGGCTAGCAGCCCTACACCAAGTACCAACTAAATAGCAGCCCGTCTGTATTTCATTAAAGACGGATCTTGTACTACCGATTGCTCATAACACTCACATAAATACGTCTTACTTAGTGTAAAAGACGTGCTAAAAGAATAATTCTCTGTCATGTTTCACCTTGATTTACTCCCGACCAGCAACCAGATCAGAACGAATCAATCATCATCCTGCATAGCCATTGAGTACTTACCTGACGCAAGCCCCGCCAGCCTCTCTACAATGCACGCTTCTTCTACGCCTGATAAAACGATTGATTCCTCGTCAGGGCAGAATATGTACTCAGATTCAGAGCCATCAAACTTTATCTTCCCAAGAATGCGACCACTATCACTAATGCAATCAAGTTCTTGCTGAATGGGAAAGAACAACACCATGTTGAACCTCTTGTTTAATCATATCTTTCGGTGAATGAAATATCTGAAGCCCCTGCAGATAAAGGAACGCAGCAATAAACACAACAGAAGTGTTTGCGTGTCACTTCCTTGAATACACAACCAATGTATTGAAGGAATTTAAAACGAAGACAACGCCAGGCTGTAGCCCCAATATTTCGGCGGGCATTTTAGCACTAATAATGAAGTTAAAACGAAGACAATATTACAAGCCTCGTATTACGGGGCCTGAAATCAATCTTTTAGCACTAGACTGAAATTTCTACAGGGAAGGGATAATAAGCCCGCCAAGTGATTCGGCGGACTTATGGTGCATTTATTCATGCAATGAGGCTGTTACTTCTGCTCAATCATAAAAACTTCAAAGAACTGTTTTAGTTCATCGTGTGCCGTAACAGGTAAGATACTGGCGATATGCTGATCAGGTCTTACAATCACCAGACAGCCAGCGGATCGGTCAATACCGCGCAGATCATAAATATCATTGCCTTCTTCAGCGTGAAACACTTTTTCGTAGTCCCGCAACCCATACTTTCCTTTTGCCGGCCACAAATAGTCATGCAGATCATGCATCGACAAATCCCGTTGCTGGAATACAGCATAGGTATCAAAGACTGAATCAACATCTGCATCCTTCGGCGTGTATTTATGCACGGGTGAAGATACATCGTTAGCTAAGAAATCAATGAATTGATATACATCTGACGCAGGATCAGTAGGGAGTTGAGTGCCACCAAATATGAAAATGCGCCAGCGACCATCAGCCTTTACAAGATGCCCCAAATGCTGGCTTCTGCCATCCGCTACGCGAGTGGCTTCAGCCGAGTGGAAACGTTGACCAATTTTAAAACCAGTGGCTAAGTTTTGGTTTTCCTGCCCAGTGGAAATGTATGACGGGAAGTACTCGATGGAAGTCCCGGAGACAAAACCGCTTTGGCGTTTCATGAAGGCTTCGATCTTAGCTGTGTCGACTTGTGCCTTCTCAGAGTCATCGCCTGCAGTTGGTCGGGTAGCAACCAGTTTGGACAACTCACGGTCAGCGTCAATCAACTGCTGTGCCACTTTACGTCTCTCTGTTCCGTAGGTACTCAACAACTTGGGATCGCTTCTGCCCTGAAGTACAGCGGCCAGTTTCCAGCCCAGATTGAAGGTATCAGGCAATGAGGTATTCAACCCCCAGCCGCCTTTGGGACTGTGCGTATGACAGGCGTCACCAGCGACAAATCCACGGGGAATAATATTATCTGGGCTACCTGCGGGGCGATTATCAAAACGCTCAGCAATGCGTTGGCCTACCTCATAGACGGACCACCAGGCTACTTCTTTCACATCCAATGTGTAAGGGTGAAAAACCTTCTGAGCTTTGGCGATAAGATCTTGCTCGGTCAGATTGGCATCCCTTACACGTTTATCTTTACCCAGCAGATCCAGCTCTACATAGAACCGACACAGGTAGCCGCCCTCCCGAGGGATAGTCATCACAGCACCGTGATCTTTAGACTGGATAAAGCTCTTAACGCGGATATCGGGAAAATCGGTTGTTAGCAGGATATCCATAACACCCCACGCTTTATTGGCAGAATCACCTTCTAAAGGTATATCCATGCTTTTTCGAACGCGGCTTCTGGCACCGTCACAACCCACGATATAACGCGCCTTAACTGTTTCGGTCTTTCCTGCTCCCGAGTCATCGGTTCTCCTGAAAGTGGCGGTTACAGGGTAAGCATCGAGATCCTGAGCGAGACTTTCGTCAATATTCATCTCAACCAGTTCACGGCTGTAATGAGGACTAAGGTGACTGACCGATCTTTCCATACCATCAACCAACAACTCATGCAGACGCGCCTGATTAACAATACCGTGTACAAATTCAGATAACCCGGCGCGGGCATCAGCAATCTTATGCGTGAGTTTAATGTTTGCAGGGTTGGCTTCGTCAGGCTCCCAAAATGTATTTTGTTTCAGCTGATAGGTCTCTTTCACTACCATTTCACTGCTATTAAAGGCCTCCATGATCTCCATTGTACGGCAGGAAATACCATCTGCGCGTCCAAATAACAAAGGACCAGGTGCCATATCAACAATGCATGTTTTAATGTCAGTAAACTCAGACAGCTGTCGCGCCATGGTCAAACCCGCAGGACCGGTGCCTATGATCAGAACATCCACTTCATCAGGCAGATCCACAGTCGCTGGTGTGGGATAAGGCTCTCTGGCCTCATCAGGAACTTGGTAATTGCCGGGTTTGAACCCATTCAGATGATATTGCATTCAGCGATCCTCACAATTTATAGATCACTGTTAAGGTATCTATAATTAATTAACATGTTAACAATATTTCAAATATTACGACTCGATGCAAGAACATTTTGATAAATTACAGCTAAGGTATATGGGTTATCATCGCGATGACTTTCTTGTTATCGACATCAAATGACCGGTAAAGAAAAGCCAACAGTCCGCTTCGCACTGCGGACTCAGTGTATCCTTGCAACACACTTCTACCAGTTGTCACAAACAACTTCACGAAGACATATTTAGAATAATTATTACAGCTTGGCGCGTAATTAATAAGAGGATCATTCGGAGATAATTTACTCTCGAAACCCTATAAACCGGGGAGCGCAGTTAGAAATACTGCTGAATTAACCTGGTTCTAATTACTTCAAACCACTTATGATTGGGGGGTTATAACGAAGACAAAGCCAGGCTGTAGCCCCCCCAGAAATTGGCGGGCATATTAGCACTAAAGACAAAATTAGAATGAAGACAATCTGAAAGCCCTTAATTAATCGGCTTAAGAGCATTCCAGTCGCTTTAGTCTCTTGAAATTGGCTTTATCACCAATAATATTCAGGACACGATGTCATGAATACACAAGAGTGTCGATCCGCACTTTACTATCTAAAACTGCCATCTGAAACTGAACAGTACTCAGGATAATCAGTGCAGGTAATAAAATAGCAGATAGACCACCAGCAATATCGCTACCCAGACAACCATGGTTTCA
Source organism: Aliamphritea ceti (assembly GCF_024347215.1). Classification (NCBI taxonomy): domain Bacteria; kingdom Pseudomonadati; phylum Pseudomonadota; class Gammaproteobacteria; order Oceanospirillales; family Oceanospirillaceae; genus Aliamphritea; species Aliamphritea ceti. The sequence goes on along the minus strand of NZ_AP025282.1, from coordinate 2,145,504 downwards.
GTTGGCCATAGCTTAGCGAAGTAGCCCTTTGGCTGGCCTGCCTCTGCATCATATGAATTCTGTACCATTCGTTTGACTGAAAGGATTACAGAATTTTCAACGCTGACATAAGCACCGTAGGTTGTGCTCGCCACCCGTTTCACAACAGCCGGCGCAAGCTTACGGTAGAACCAGTCAGCATCGAGATTGGTCGATGGTAGCTCAGGCGGATACATATTCTTCAGGTTCAGCCATACAAAGGCGAGTGCTGAGAAAAACAGCAACTGCAACTGAGTTAACACGTGGGTAACATCATAAGGCTGATAGTTATGCTCCCACGGTAACAGGGCATAAACCGTCTGGGCCGGGAAAGTACCTAAAACAACACAGGCTACTGCTGCCAACGTCATGGCGATAAGCATGTTTTTAGGCGGTTCTGTTGTACGGATACCTGAATCGTGAGCAAAGAATGCAAAGTAAGGGATCTTGATGCCTGCGTGGTGGAATACACCTGCAGCAGCAAACAACAACAACAGCCAGACCACATCATAGCCTTCGGAAACAGCTGCGGCCATAATCATCGACTTAGATACGAAACCGCTGAACAGTGGGAAAGCCGAGATAGAGGCAGCACCGACAATACAGAGCACCGTGGTTTTGGGCATACTTTTATATAAGCCACCCAGCTCAGAGCCGTTGATTTTACCTGTCATGTGCAATACCGCACCCATGGTCATCATCAGCAGGCCTTTAAAGATAACGTCATTAAAGGCGTGTGCGACGGCACCATTTAAAGCGAGAGCAGTACCGATACCAATACCCACTATCATAAAGCCGATCTGGTTGATCAGACTATAAGCAAGTACCCGGCGAAGATCATTCTCAATCACGGCAAAGAAGATCGGGAAACACGCCATTGTGACGCCGATCCAGACCAGAATTTCCTCACCCGGAAAGCCACGGGCAAAGGCGTATACCGCTACCTTCGTTGTGAACGAAGCTAAGAAAATTGTACCGCTTGGGGTTGCCTCAGGGTAAGAGTCCGTTAGCCAGTTGTGCATAAACGGGAACGCACACTTGATACCAAAGCCAAAGAAAATTAACCAGGCCCCTAGCTGGGCTATACCTTCATGTTGCAAGCCGATGTGAGTGAACAACAAACTGTTATTTACCTGGGCGAAAATCAACAGGCCTACGAGCAACAGGACGCCAGACAATATCTGAATGATCAGGTAGCGAATGCCAGAAGAGTAAGCACGATCCGTCCGACGGGCCCAGATCAGAAATACCGACGTCAGCGCCAGCAATTCCCAGAAGATAAACAGCGTAAGCAGGTCGCCTGCAAACACGGCGCCGACAGCACTTGCTGCATAAGCCAGGCCAGACACATGCTGCACTGTATCTTTAACATGCAGCGCATAAATAACAGCAATCAATGAAGCGAGATGGAACAGGTAACCAAACATCAGGCTGAGTTTGTCTACTTTTACCGGCTCCAGAGCATACCCCATAAACTCGAGGGACCAGAACACACCATGGTCCATCCCCATCAGGTTTATAGCCCCCAGAATCGGTGCCACTATCATTATCAGATTACGCAGCCAGCCCCGCAGCACAATTGCCGCCAGAGCACCTAGCAGCAAAGGAAGAAACGGTATCACACTATTCATCGTAGTAATCTTCCCCACGCATCAGGTACTTACGCATCTCTGTAGCAATAAGCACCAGAACAACACAACCAATAAAACCATAGATGGCATAAAATGCCGGGATGTTCTCCCAGTCGTGATAAATATGCCGGTGCACCATAAAATCAACCAGGACTAACAGGCCGCAGATAACATAGAAAACTCTTAACATTTTTTTAACGTTTTCCGGCTTATCAAACCAGCCATCTGAATCATGATTATCAGACATCTAGCCCTCCCCCATATTCGTTGAAACGCTCGTATCCGTTGAAGCTGGCATGTCGGTTGAGACTCCCGGGATCAGATTAATAAGATCGACCAGGGGCTGAAGATAGAAAAACAGTGCAAGACAACCAACAGAAGTGATCGACAGCGCAATCAGAATGGGTAACGGCGCTTCCTTAGTTTCTGACCAGGACCATGGCTGAGCACCTTCCGCAGGCTTGCTGAAAAACGCCTTGATCGGAATCGGTAACAGGTAAGCAATGTTCAGCAGGGAACTTATCATCAGCACTGCCACTATGATGAGTTTATCCGTCTCTAACGCACCAATGGCGAGATACCATTTACTCCAGGTGCCTGCCATCGGTGGTAAGCCGATAATACTGATGGCACCGATAGCGAACGCGGCAAAAGTAATCGGCATCTTGCGCCCCAGCCCCACCATATCACTGATGTTTTTCTTATGGCTGGCGACCATGATGGCACCGGCACAGAAGAACAGCGTGATCTTACCGACCGCATGAGTCGCAATATGCAAGGCAGCACCAGCACTGGCGATGGAAGATGCGAGCAATGCACCGACCACGATATAACTCAGCTGACTCACTGTTGAGTAAGCCAAACGGGCTTTCAGGTTATCCTTGGTCATGGCGATACAGGATGACAGCAGTATGGTCGCCGCACCGATATACAACATGAGATCGGTTGTCGCCAGATCCTTCAGACCTTCAATACCAAAGATATAGATAACAATCTTCAGAATGCTGAACACACCGGCTTTTACGACCGCAACTGCGTGCAATAAGGCACTTACCGGGGTAGGTGCAACCATCGCAGCGGGCAGCCAGCGATGGAAAGGCATAATAGCCGCTTTACCCACGCCGTAGCAGAACAGAACAAGCAGAACACTGAGAACCACCTTATTATGGGAGTCATCAAAAATACCGCCAGCCCGGAAATCCAGCGTTCCGGTCAGGACATAGGTACCCAGCACCGCGAATAGCAGGAATGCAATTGAGGTACTCAGCAGAATGCCCAGGTAGACCCGCCCACCCTGCTTCGCCGCATCGTTGCCGGCATGAGTTACCAGAGGGTAAGTTGAAAGCGTCAGTACCTCATAGAAAATGAACAGCGTAAGCAGGTTACCTGAAAAACAGATGCCCATGACTGAACTGATTGCCAATGCAAAACAGCAGAAGAAGCGCGTCTGGTTTACTTCATGATGGCCGCGCATATATCCAATGGCATATATGCTGGTAACGATCCACAGAAAGCTGGCAACGATAGCAAACAGCACGCCTAAAGGTTCAACATTAAAGCTGATACCAAGCCCCGGAAATATCTCAACCACATCTAATTGAAGAGCAGTTCCTTTGAAAGTGTAATCAGTAATTGCCAGAACAATACTGAACAATATGACGGCTGTTATCAGCGTCACCGCTTCACGCAGGTTAGGTAATTTCCCCGTCGCAACAACCAGTAGCGCACCAATAAAAGGAACACAGATAGATAGCGCAATTAACTGCGCCGGTTCGAATGCCTGCCAGAGATTCATGATGAAACCTCCTGCACTACAGTGTCTGACATCTGGCCTTCCAGCGCTTTACTTACTGACATACTGTCAGCTTGGAAAAGCCACTCTGCAGCGCTATTCGCCGCTTCAGTTGTCAAGGACGTATCAATGCCGAAATAGATATTGGCAATCACAAGCACCCACATCGGAGCCAGCATCAGCCAGGAAACTTCTTTGATGTTTTTCGAACCCTGTGATTCCGGCAGTTTTTGAAAATAAGCCGCTTCAAGAACCCGGCCAATATAGACAACCGCAAACAGAGAACCGAGCAATACCAGCGCTGCTACAATCCAGTTATCCTGCTCCAGCGCTGCTGTCACTAAATACCATTTGCTAACAAAACCAACGGTAAGCGGCACACCAATAATACTCAGCCCAGCGATGGCAAACGCCGCCATTGTCAGAGGCATTTTCCTGCCCAGCCCTGCAAACGCTTTGATATCGACAGAACCAACGCGATAAAACACTGCCCCCACAGCCATAAACAGGGCACCCTTCATCAGCGCGTGGTTAAAGATATGGATCATACCGGCCATGAGCCCCGCTACACTCACCAGGCTAAGCCCAAGGATCATATAGCCAATTTGCGCAACACTGCTGTAGGCAAGTACTGTCTTAACGTTACTTTGTACCGTTGCCATATAGGAGCACTTAAAGATAGCAACAACCGCCAGCACCATCAGGATCAGACCCATCCCCATATCAACAAAAACATGCTCAATGCCGAAAACAGTGAAGATAAAGCGGATCATGACGTAGACCGCCACTTTCGTAGCAGTACTGGACAGAAATGCTGACACTGCCGAAGGGGCATGGGTATATGCCGGCGGCAACCACATATGTAACGGGAACAGTGCAAGCTTGATACTGACACCCACCATAATAAACGCGAGCCCGGTATTAATCGTACGACTACTGTCGTATGCGTCTATTCTGACCGCCAAATCCATCATGTTCAGGGTGCCGGTTTTCATGTAGAGCATGCCAACACCGATCAGGATAAAGGTCGCACCGATAGTACCCATCACCAGATAACGGAATGCTGCTGTCAGACAACGCCGGTCCGAAGCCAAACTCACTAAGGCATAGGTCGCCAGTGAAGAGACTTCCAGGAATACAAAGAGGTTAAACGCATCGCCGGTTATCAGAATGCCTGAAAGACCTGCAAGGCATAGCAAGTGTGCGGTATAAAAAAGCGAGTGATTTGCAGCTTTCACCTCTTTCTCTATGCTGTCTTTTGAATATACCAGCACCAGAGTAGAGATAGCTGTTACTGCTAATAAGACAAAGGCATTAGCAACATCAACCCGTAACTCGATTCCCCAGGGCGGCGCCCAACCGCCAACGGCATAGCTGAGCACACCATCAGATAAGGCTGCTGCCAGCAATTGCCAGGAGAATATAAATGCCAGACCACTGACCAGGGTGGCAAAGCCCCAGGAAAGTATTGACCGGCCCAGAAGAAGTGCAATAGGTGCTGCGATCAGGGGCAGTATTATAGGAAGCGCAGGCAAATGTTGTTCAAGCATCAGATCGCATCATCCTTATTATCAAATTCATTCTCTTCAACAGTGCCATAAGCGCGTTTAATCCGGACAACCAGTGCAAGACCCACCGCCGTTGTGGCAACACCCACAACAATGGCGGTAAGAATAAGAACGTGAGGCAGAGGATTAGAATATTCAGTAACCCCTTCAACCACGATAGGAGCAGTACCTCCGCTGACTTTACCCATGGAGATATAGAGCATGAAGACAGAGGTCTGAAAAACATTCAGGCCAACAATTTTCTTAACCAGATTGTTCGCTGAAATAACAATGTAAAAACCGGCCATCATCAGAAATACGACGATCCAGTAGTTGTAATAATCGAGAATAAAGTTCACTGGACGTTTGACCTCTCAGCCTGACTGCCAAAGGCATAGAAAATATTCAGCATGACCGCAAACACGGTAAAACCCACCCCCAGCTCAATAATGATGATGCCATAGTGCTGACCGGCTATCGGGTCTGCGGCGAGTTGGTTGTAATCAAGGAAATTCCCGCCCTTATACATGCTGTACAAACCGACACTGGCATAGAGCAGCACGCCAAAAGCAGCCATCCACTGTAAGAATTTTGGCCCGACTACGGCAAACGCTTTAGGCAGCCCGAAAACCAGGGCATACAAAATGAAAGCAGCTGCCGCAATTACGCCTGCCTGGAAACCTCCGCCAGGGCCGAAATCGCCATGGAACTGGACGTATAAGGCAAAAAGAATCACCAGGGGAATAATGACTTTGGCAACCACGTGCAGCACTGTGTGTGATTCAAGGCCCGATTCATGGTCTTTTTTCTGCTTACGTCTTACTCCCAGCAGAGAGAAAACGCCTATCAACGCAGCGAACACTACGACCGTTTCCCCCAGCGTATCGAAGCCGCGATAACTCGCTAACACCGACGTAACCATATTAGGTAAGCCAACCTCTTTCGGTGACTCTTCTATATAACGTGGTGCGACATGCTGATGCACCGGGTTATTCGGATCTCCGAAAGGAGGCATATCGAGGGTGCCATAAATTAACGCCGCGCCTGTAACCAGAACAACAAACAGCGGCAATAGCTTAGAATGCGTGCTCTTTTTCTCTTTTCTGCCAGTCAGCGCCAGCGTACCGAGCATCAGAACTGTCGATATACCAGCCCCCACTGAAGCTTCAGTAAAGGCAACGTCAACTGCATCGAGATTCACAAAAATCAAAGCGGACAGGAAACTGTAGATACCGAACAACATTACAACGGCAAACAGGTCTTTTAGGAAAATGATCCGCAAGGCGGTCAGTGCAAGCATTGCCAGCAGCACCAGATCAATAAACTCTGCCATTACTGAGTATGCTCCTGTTTATCTTTCGGACGGGTTTCTGCCAGAGTAAGCAATCCGCCATGACGGGCAGCTTTTGCCAGTGCATGGGAGGCTGTGGGGCTGGTCAACATTAAAAACAGCAAAATAAACACTAGCTTGGCCGTATTCAGATCGAATGAAGTTTGTAACAGTAAACCGCCAATAATTAAGATAGCGGCGATAGAATCGGTGACACTGGCTGCGTGTACCCGAGTGAAAAAGTCAGGAAATTTGAACAGCCCGACAGCACCGCTCAATCCAAAAAATATCCCTGCGAGAAGCAGTATGCTACTGACAATGTCCAGGAAAAGCATGGCTTACCACTTATACTCAGTTGTTATTCAATTGGTGAGGTATATTCGAAGAAACGAAGTACCGCGACCATCCCAATAAAATTTATCAGCGCATATACAATGGCAATGTCCAGAAAGTCCGGTCGTCCCATCAAAAATCCTATAACCGCGATAAATAAAACGGTCTTGGTGCCGAACATATTGACCCCAAGGATACGGTCATAAACCGTAGGTGCTTTAAATGCTCTGGCCAGGGCAATCGCCATGACGACCAGAATCGCAATACATACTGCTGCCAGAATACCTGTCATTTGCTTTCGCCCCAGATGCCTGCAATCTTCTTTTCCATTGCACCTTCTTTCAACTCATCAATAGACGACTTGTGCAATGCATGTACAGTTATCTCACCCTCTTCCAGATCCACACTTAAGGTACCGGGAGTCAGTGTAATTGAGTTTGCATAAAGGACACGGCTACTTGGCGGAACTCTGTTTGCGCTTATTGTTGCTATAGCTGGCGACACTTTGTCCGGTGAACCCCAAATTAGCTTCGTTACGTGGATGCTGGAACTGATAATTTGCCCGATCAGCCAGGGAATATAGCGAATCAGCCGAAGGCTTGTACCGATCTGACTGGACTCATTTTCGACCTCATCCATTCGCTTCAGTACAAAGACAACAACAACCACTGATATGGCACCGAAACTCAGTAATAACGGCTCGATGAATCCGGAAAGCAACAACCAGAATATTGAAAGTACTGCCGCCCACTTAACGATATGCATGTAATATCGCTCCAATTTATTCCCGATGTGTTTCTTGTTTTGTTCAGCAAAGGTAACCGACCTTAAAGGCCTTCAGCTCCCCTTCTTGATGGTAGTCCACTATGAGTGACAACCAACAAAACAGACTTTTATTCTTCGCAAAAACGCTCTCTGAAACTTCAATAAGCCTTTAATCTTTCAATCCAGTGCGGCTTATTCGTTATTCCAGAACAACTATATGACCTAATATTGCGATTCAACGAGTGATAGCTCAATAGAGATTATTTAATTTTATTGATAGGATAATCCTATCAATATGAAATTTATACTCCTGAGAAGTTACCAATATGGCCCTGAAAACACCTACCATAAAACAGTTGGAATACTTTGTACGCCTGGCCGAATCCACCACTTTCCGTGGCGCAGCAGAGCAGCTCAAAATCAGTCAGCCAACGCTGTCAGCTCAGATCTATAACCTGGAAAAAACCTTAAATCTGACCCTGGTTGAACGTAGCCGCAGCGGGGCTACTCTAACCCCGGCAGGCAGGGATATACTGGCTAACGCCCGTCAGGTTCTTGAGGAAATGAATGGTCTTCTTGATCAGGCAGCGATGATGAACCATGGGCCTGGGGGAACCTTCCGTATGGGAGTATCACCCACCGTCGGCCCCTACCTGCTGCCACATATCTTACCGGGATTACATTACACCTATGAATCCCTTAAACTTTTTGTAAGGGAACACACACCTAAAGCATTAGAGCTTGACCTGCTTGAGGGACGACTGGACCTGGTACTGATTCCAAGACCATTTAACAACCCTCGTCTGACGACAGAAATATTGTTTGATGAACCACTAAAACTGATAGCACCAGAAGATCATCCACTGGCTAAGCTGGAAAGAGTCAGATCCAATAATCTGAAAGGTCAGAATATACTTACACTGGAAAGACAGTACAGTAGTTATCAGCAGATGGAAGTTCTCTGTTCCGACCTGGGTGCTACTATCGCCAGGGACTACGAAGGAAGCAGTCTGGATGCCCTGCGACAGATGGTGATCATGCAGATGGGATTAACTTTCTTACCCTCACTTTATATTTATTCTGAAATTCACCAGCCTCAAGGGTTGATCGTCAGGGATATTGAAGACCTGAACCTGCACCGCACCCATGTACTGGCCTGGCGGCAGAACTCACCAAATCGAGGCTTTTACAGACAATTAGCAGAACTTATACGCTCATTAGTGAAAACCAATCTATCTGATGCCAAACTAAGTTTTTGAGCATAGAACTTCAAAGGTTTTCGAAACACTTCATACGTGACGATACCGCTCAGGGAGACATCGGCGATGCGGTAAGGCTAATCGCATCAGGTCTTTCTTTTTGCTTTATTTATTAAGTTAGCAAAAAACAAGACCTGACCCAGTCTGTTTCAACGGCCGAGAAGATAAAAACCTTGATAAAGCGTTCCATCTGAACAATTAATACACAAGCAATAAAGAGGAATGACGTCTTCTTTGTGCCAGAAGCGGACATTAACGCCCAAATCATGCGCCGCTGAATGCGGTCGCATGGATTTTTTTGTTAGCTTCGTTTTACCAATTAATCTGTGAATCTGATATATCGGTTGTTTTTATTGTATTGTTGAAAGTGACAGAACCTTTTTCTACTCTACCAATATCACCAAAAACAATTTCTACAGCTGAAACAACCCCATCATCAATTGCCTTTTGTGAAAAAACAATATTGTGAGCAGGCTTGTTAGATTTAGAATCAGATTTATCCCATGCTATTGAGGGGTACAATATTGCTATATTATCGTGAACTGGCTCAATTTGATTCCCTCCTGGACCAGGCTCTAATGAACCATCGTTTAGTAGCTTTTCAGAAACAATTGATGTTAATTCGTAGAAGTGTTCTGTTGGGGATCGAAACCAACTATCAAAATATTTATTTATATAATCGTAGAGACCAATATCTGATGTTGAAATCGATTTTTCTCCAACCCCATTGAATTCACTATTTAATTCAGCTTTCGTATATCCAATGATTTTTGCAGATACCCTTTGCTCTACTTTCCATTTGGATAGAGCAATCAAATCACCTTCTCTTGGATTTATTTCAAATAAAGCTGCAGAAGGATCAACAGAGCAATAAAATACTGAATTACCGTTATAATTGCACCGACCTTGAGGGATCTTGACTATTTCCTTCGGTGGGTAACTTATTCTAGAAACGTCACTCGGTTTCTCTTCAACCTTATTTGCCCGATATACATACTGATCAGTTGTAACAACTCTCGCTATATGGGGGATACTATTGATTAGTTCAAAGAGATACTGTTTCTTCAAATCACTGCTTTGTGATCTGTCGATTTTCTTTATGTTATCTCGAACTTCTTTCTTTTTTGATAATTTCTTCATTGTTTGACTATAAGCTAACGCCCGCGTCAACTGCCGGAGGTCAGATTGAACGCGCTTGTTATGTTTTGCATAGTAGAGGCCAGCCATTCTCTAACCTCCAAATACGCTCTAAATTTTTAGCATGCAATTCATAGCTGGCGTCTATATCTATTAAATTTCTATCATCGTGTTCTAGAACAAGGTATGAGACACGCCAGTTGTCTAGATTATTTAACGACGATTTGCATATAGATAAGCAGCCAGTTCCCTTGCCACCATTAAAATGTTGATGAATGCGTCCACGAATACCTAATGACTTTCCTGCAATTCCGTTATACACCAATCGAAACTTTTTCTTATCTTTTGATTGTTGGTTAATTGAACAGATCTTTGGTAAGCCCTCATGAAGGCTCATCATAGAGCAGATATCAATCGCGCCTTTATCATCTGAACTAGTACTCGCCTTTAATTCATCATCATTATAACTGGTATAAATCCAATATAGCCCTGCAGATTTAGTTGGAGGGGAATTGTCTATCTGTAAATGATCCCTAGAATTCTTAGAAATAGAAAGCAGTCTAGTCTTCCTTATAGGATCAATCTGATTTAGAAATTCTCTACTCATTCAATCTCTCTCAAAAAAACATAACGCCCTGTTAAGGGGCAAATTGTAGTTGGCTAAAATGTGAAGCGGAGCGGAACCAGCCAACTGTAAATTGTCCCGCTTTAACAGCTTGTTATGTTGGTTTTACTTCACTACATGCAAGTGTATCCAGTACAGTTAATATTAATAATATTACGTTTATATTTACCGTTGCGCTCTCTTGTTCATAAATATATCGCCAATCAACAAAAGCATTGGAAATGGTTTTTATATGGTCTTTAAAAAGTGTTTTACTTTGAATTTTAAACTCAACACTCTTCTCTTTGGTTAATTTATTGATTTTGTCTTTGAGTTTATTTGGCAAGTGTTTAAACAGAGAGCTTAAGCTATGAATTTCTTCGGCTTTGCCATAGATGTTTTGGAGTGTTTTTAAATACATTTCACATGCAAAAGCTGAATTAACAACAAATGGTGACAAGGCTTCTTGGCTAAAGGGAGGTTTGAGTAGACTTTTTGAATGTATATCCCTAGCTATTGTTGCAAAAGCTCTAGCTTGTTTAAACATTAGTGTTGATTGACTGAATTCAACATACAAGTTTTTATCTTTTAAAAACTGAGTATACCTCTTAGCATTTTCTACAGGATCACCTGAATCAGGAATTCTGCCAATTTCCTTATCTTTATCCATGATTTTCAAGTATTTCACATCATTCATTGAATGCACCAAATTTAACTACAAACATAACGCTTTTAGCACGCGATTGGCGTAGCTACGAAGTAGCGGAGACAATTCGCTGTGCCTAAACTTGTTAGAGGTTTACCCATAAAATTCATGCTCAATTTTGAGCTCATTCCCAACTCTTTTTAAAATATAAACCCTCATTGTCACAACACCATGGCTAGGGTCTTTATATTTTCCCCTAAATATAAATAGTTGATTATCATCGTCTCCGTTTTGATAAACTTCAATATCACTTAGGGCTTCCCAAACATGATTTGGATGGCTGCTAGCAGAACATGGCTGATAAAAACCTGCAGAGTTTGACCAATATTTACTATGAACTTTTCTCTTCGTAGCCATGTGAATATCAAGGCTTCGTTCTTCGTATTCTTTTTTAGAAATTATTTTAGCTTCTAATTTTTCAACTTCAATAATCTCTGAATAATAACTATTAACAACTGCGATTACAGCATCTTCAATAGCACTATAGATATCAGGCAGATTTTCTATTCTCTTTACCCACTCTAGGGCTTCATTAATATTCATACGTACCTCTAACGCCCAAAGCAGCGGCGCGCGTTAGCGCGTCCAGCCCGTAGGGCGATGCTGCCTTTGCTTGTTAGTTGCTTAGTGGTGAACATTGCGCAAGGCCTCCCAGAAGGAACGCTGAACCCACCATTTATTAGTGCCCGTAGTAATTTCAGATGCTTGCCGACCAAGGAAACCAGGCTGAGTAGAATATTCTCCGGCCAACGTAAGCCCCAAGTCTCGATCAATATTGAAAATGCTAGCAAGCGCGTCGGCTCGAAAATAATCGAGCTCGCTATCATTGGCCAAAATCGATTCTAATACTGGTAATACTTCGGAATAACGACCGTTGCCCAAGAAATGAATTGCATATCTTCTTAGCTTCATGTCGGGAGACTGAACTTCTTTTAGAACTAAAGGCACGACTTTATCTCCAGCGAGAATCAAAGGGTCCATTAACATGTCTTCAGCCTGATCCGTTGTATCCTGAAAATCAGCATACGCCATCTCGGCTGAGTGAAATATCAGCGGCACTCTCATCAGAACTGGCGTAACCAATATAAGCATAACGATAAAGACTGGTAATACTACTTTTTTAAACACATGAACTCGATGTCTAGAGGCGACTATCATTTTAATACTGAGCTGGCTTGGTTTGTCGTTTTAGATATATCTATTAAAGATAGATAAACATATGAAGAGTAAGGAAAAATAAGAAAGTGTCATTCATTCTCTTCCATGAAAACGTGCCAGCGTATATTTCTGGGATGCTTGGCACAGTATCCCAAGCAACTAATCTGCTAATTCATTGATAATGCAATATTTTGTATATATTTCCAACAGGTTTTCGAGCCTACCTATCTGTCAAAACGAGCCATCATTTTGCAAGTCACCAAATATACTGTACGAATATCCATAATTAGGCTGCTGTCGACCCACGAAGAAAAGTCGCCGTTTATGTCTGCTTCTGGCACAAAACAGTCATGTGGATTTAGTCTTATCCAACTTCTGCTTTGTGCCAAAAGCAGTCATCTATAGTTGCGTTTACTTAGACTCTAAACGACTGTGAGTTCAGTGGATCGTTGCAACTAATAAGCACAATTACTGGTATCCGAAACATAATTTATCAAAAGAGCTTCTCTTTTACTTCACACTCAGAAGCATATTTTTTGAGCTGGGTAGAATTATATTCACCTACAGACTCACTTAAGAATGACCTAGTCATCCGAGGAAGTCCTGGCCCAGCGATAATATACTTATCAGGTATCTCAGCAGCCTCAAGATCTTCCACCATCCACGAAGTATGTTTCGCTAAGTGACAACGCAATTCATCATCACTTTCTAAACTCAGAACTTTGGTGTTCAGAGAAACAGTTGAAGAGTTGCACATTAAGCCGATCAAGTCATATCCTGCGTCATTCGAGCTTTGAACATAATGCCAAGTTACAAAACTTGAAAGTGAGGAACATAAAAACACTAAACTTATGAGTTTGATTCCTTTCATTTGAATTCCTAGTAATATTTAAACGTTAAAAATGCTATTCCATATTTCAAAGTCAGCCTCCGACACAGAGCTGTCTAGACTGCTCCGTACCAAAAGCAGTCATCAGAAGCTACCTTGTCGTTAGACTCCAAACGACACAAAGCGGACATTTAAGGATGCATCATATATAGCGTACCTGACTATTTATTCTGCGCTAATTCATCATCAAGGAAGTCAAATACTCGCCGAATTCTCCTGTTAGTCCTGAGTTCACGGTGAGTAACAAGCCAAAGCTCACTAGAGAATGCTCCTAATGCAGGTAACACTTTCTCAACCCTGCTTTCTGTTTTACCTAATTTCTCTTGAATAAAACCGATACCCGCTCCTTGCTTAACTAGCTCCCAATAAACGGTATGGTTTCCCGTAATAACAGGAAAGTTATCTGATGTAAGATCAAGGCCTCGTTGATTTAATATCGAGATAACCTTCTGAGTTTCAGGTATTCCTATAAAGTCCGCACTATTTAAGTCATCTATCACTGTAGGGTTTCCATTAGTCTCCAGATAACTTGTCGCGGCATAAAGAAAAAAATCATCGTCTCTGATTTTTTTGGCAATCAAGTCAGGCTGAGTAGGACGATAGGCTCTCAAAGCAATATCTGCTTCTCTTCTCTTTAAATCACTGCTCGTATTAGATGCAATTACTTCAATAGTGATTTTGGGTTCAATCTTTCTTAGCTTTGAAATTATTGGAGGTAAATCATAAACAGCCATGATTTCTGATGCGCTAATACACACAGATCCTTCTAATGATTCTGATTTCCCTGAGGCCACGATTGAGAAATGAGAGGCAGCATTACCCATGTTTCTTACACACTCCAGTAACTCAACTCCGCTGGGTGTTAGCTCTAAACCTTTACCGACACGTTCGAATAAGACTACTTTTAACTCTCTTTCTAGCGCATTTACCTGCCTACTCAAGGTGGGCTGAGAACAATTTAAAGCCTTGGCTGCTGCTGAGAGAGAGCCTAGTTCCGCTGTGGCAAGAAAAGCTCTGGCTCGGTTCCAATCAAAATCTACAGCCTTCCAATCTATTCCCATATGAATACCTGTTATTCAAAATCGTCCGTATCTATTCATAATAGCATTGATAAAATACGGATAACATGAGTTCAAAAGTCAATGAGTTTCGACCTCTACATACCTCGCTAAAGCTCAAGAACCTATAGTCGGTGCAAGTTATGAATAAAGCGAAAGAATTCTGGGATAAGGCTTCAAAGAACTACGATAAGTCAGAAGAGCGCTTTGAATACATTCATGATAAAACCAGAGAAAGCACTAAAAACTACCTTAAAATCAACGATATCGTATTAGATTATGGGTGTGGGACAGGTACAGCATCCTGTGAACTTTCTAATCTGGTAAAAGAGGTTCATGCACTCGATATATCATCTGAGATGATTGAGATAGCAAAAAATAAAGCGGCTGAAAATAATGTTGAGAATGTAGATTTCGAGCAATCGACCATATTTGATAACAGGTATAAGAAAGAATCATTTGATGTGATACTAGCCTTCAATATGCTTCATACCGTAAACAGTCCTCAGAATGTCATTTCAAGAATTCATGATTTATTGAAAAATGATGGGGTATTCATTACTGCAACTCCTTGCTTGAAAGATAGAAAGTCTCTTCTAGTAAGCATGCAGATGTTATTAGTAAGCATATTATCTAGAGTCGGAATTATCCCCATTTCTATAAGAAGATACAGAAGGTCTGATGTAGACAAATTACTGGAGAATGGGGGGTTTCAAAAGCTCAAGACCGAAGAAGTATATGAGGGTGCGTCTAGTTATTTTGTTGTGGCTAAGAAGATACTTCAGGCACAATAATATCCAATACAATCACGCCTAATGGATGAATGGCCTATCTATGTACGATAGCTTTAGGGTGCATGAAGAACCATCAGTTTCAATCAATGAAAGTGTCCGCTTTTGGCACAAAGCAGACTTACCTAATATTAAAAGTTAGACAATACCCCATTTGTCTAACTTTTAAATACCCTGACACACTTAAACAAACTGCCCTGCCGCAAAACCACAGGCCCAGGCCCATTGAAAATTATGCCCACCCAGATGGCCGGTCACATCCAGGCATTCACCTACGAAGTACATACCCGGCGCTTTCTTAGCTTCGAAAGTTTTAGAAGACACTTCATCAGTAACAATACCCCCTAGCGTGACCTCAGCAGTACGGTAACCTTCTGTGCCACTGGGTTTAATAGTCCAGTTATGGAACTGATCAGCGATAGCTGCCAGCTTCTTGTTATCGAATTGATTCATCGGACCACTGATAGCCCACAGCTCACAAAAGGTCTGTGACATGCGTTTACTCATCAGCTGTGCCAGCTGATTCACAATATCTGCTTTACCGTGCTTTTCTTTAGCCTGGATTAGCCAGTCTGTCAGATCCAGCTCTGGGAACAGGTCAATACTAACTTCTGTTCCCGGCTGCCAGTAAGATGAAATCTGTAAAATTGCCGGACCACTGATGCCTCTGTGCGTAAATAGCATGCTTTCGCGGAAGCTGACTTTGCCAATGCTCGCAGTGACCGGATGTGATACACCTGACAGAGGCTTGAAGTGTTCGAGATCTTTAGGCTGGAGAGTGAACGGTACCAGCGCGGCCTGCAATTCTGTTACTTCCATGCCATATTGGCGGGCAAGATCATAAGCGAAAGAAGTCGCCCCACCGTTCGGAATAGACAGCCCCCCAGTCGCAATAACCAGCGACTGACAACTTACTTCACCAGATGTCGTTTCCAGACGGTAGCCAGCACCATCTGACAGCGCTTCCACTTTATTCACTGTGGTTTCAGTACGGATCTCAGTGCCTGACCAGTCGCACTCGGTCAGCAAAAGCTGCAACATCTCTTTACTGGATTCATTACAGAACAGCTGCCCCAGAGTTTTCTCATGAAATTCCACTCCATGCCGTTCAACCAGCTCTATAAAGTCTGCAGCTTTGTAACGGCTTAAAGCCGATTTGGAGAAATGTGCATTCGAAGAAAGAAAGTTATCAGGGCCATTGTGGATATTGGTAAAGTTACAGCGACCACCACCAGACATAAGTATTTTACGGCCAACTTTTTTAGTGTGCTCCAGCAGCAGTACATCTCTGCCACGGTATCCGGCAGTTGCTGCCGTCATTAATCCGGAGGCACCGGCACCAATAATTACTACGTCGCGGCTTTCCACTGTCTGTTATCTCTGCAATTTTGAAAGGCGCGTAGTTTACACAGATATCAAATATTACAGAACCGTTCTTATCTTGTTTAAGAGCTCTGTTTAATGGCTATCTATAAGGGCTCTGTTTAAGAACTCTCTATAAGGGCTCAGCTTCAGGCGTCGTCTTCACGTCTCAACTGCACCTCAGCACTGCCTTCTGTAATTTGAAGGTCAAATACGATTGGCTGGCAGCATACCTGGCAGTCTTCGGTGTATTGCTGATTACCCGCACTGCAATCTAACAGGCAGGTAAAACCTGCTCCGCAATAAGGACATTCAACACGCCGCTCTTCAAGGCACTGCATGATTAACTGTGATCGATGTGAATGTCGTCGGGGAAAGGCTGGCCTGTACCTGTTTCTATCAGAGCTTTGAGGCTCAGCAGGAAAACCGCCCACTTGGTCGTGCAATGCGCCATAAAGTCTGACGCTTCTTCCCAGTTGGCATGCCTGAAACGCACCAGTATCTGGTTGTCTCCGGGGATAAGATCGAAACTGATTTCAGTCCCCTTCCAGGCTTCTGGCATATTGCCATGGTGCCGCCAGACTACCTTTTGGTCTGGCACTAACTCCGTTACCTGAAAATCAGGCCCACCACCATTAAACCGGAACTGAATAACTGAGCCGACTTCTCCTGCACCGGTAACATCATTAGTCCACCAGTCCATTAAGCCTTCATTTGTGGTCAGTGCTTCATATATATCAGTTGCGCTACCGGCTATGCCCACCTGATGATTGATAATCATAATCGCCTCCTGCTGACTACTTTTACAGACACTGTCTGATTACAGTTTAGTCAGCCAAAGGCCTGCTTGCTAAATAGTCATTCAGCCAAGGCAAATTTAACCGCACCCCGGGCATGTAATGCCGTCGTGTCATATAGAGGTATCGAGGTGTGTTCTGGCTTCACCAGCATGGCGATTTCAGTACAGCCTAAAATCACACCTTCTGCGCCGCGGGTAAACAAATCATCTATGATCTGTAAATAGATCTTGCGTGAAGCTTCATACACTTCCCCCTGGCACAATTCCTCATAAATGATCCGGTGTATCTCATCCTGCTGCGTGTTATCAGGTACAAGTACGTCTAAACCAAACTTTTCGCTAAGACGTCCTTTATAGAATTCTTCAGCCATAGTGAAGCGGGTACCTAATAATCCAATACGCTTTACACCATCAGCTATTAGTTTTTCTGCGGTTACATCGGCAATGTGTAGTAACGGGATGTTAATCGCAGTTTGTACGTCTTCTGCCACCTTATGCATTGTATTGGTCGCTATTAACAAAAAATCAGCCCCGCCACGCTCAACTGCAACAGCTTGCCGGGCAAGAATTTCTGCTAAGCGGGACCAGTCACCGGCATGCTGCAATTGTTCAATTTCTGCAAAATCGACACTTAACATACAAATTTTTGCCGAATGCAGCCCACCTAGCTGCTGCTTTACTCCCTGATTCAAAGCGGCGTAGTAATCTGCACTGGATTCCCAACTCATGCCACCTAAAATACCGATTGTTTTCATACATGCCTCCTTGTGATTCGCCATGCAGAAAAGTCTGGCATGGCAGATTGAATGACACAATTTATTTATTGCATGACACACAATATGTAATAACAACAATTAAGAGGCTTTTCTTATTGTAATCAGGCAGTTAAATTCAGACTGTTGCATTCCTGAGAGCATAGCGCTTAAATGCTGCCCCTCAGGGACTGTAAATTCATTCAAGCAATGCAACATCTAAGGATCAGAGCATGACTCTTGCCGCCTGGTTTTCATTATTTTTAATCTGCTGTCTGGGCGCCATGTCACCGGGACCAAGCCTGGCAGTCGTCTTAAAGCAGACGGTAAACAACAGCCGCCAGCACGGCTTACTCACCAGCTGGACCCACGCCGCCGGAGTTGGTTTGTGGGCATTTGCCACAGTGACTGGTCTGGCATTGCTGATAAGCCAGTCCGGACAGTTATTTACGCTTATTACCTGGGCAGGTGCAGCTTACCTTGCCTGGATTGGCTTACAGGCAATACGTGCCGGTAGCGCCAATGCACTGCAGGTAACGGCAAGCCAAAAAGCCTCACTGTTACAGGCCGGACAGGAAGGCCTGCTAATTTCTTTACTGAATCCCAAACTGGCTATTTTCTTTATCGCGCTGTTTTCTCAGTTTGTATCTGCAGATGCCAGTCAGACAGATCGGTTTATCCTGATTGCCACAGCCACGCTGGTTGATGGTTTCTGGTACACACTTGTATGCCTGGTACTTTCACGAGGCACTGTACTAAACCGCCTACAGCGTAACAGTCAGTGGATTAATCGTATTACAGGCCTGGTGCTGCTGGCGCTGGCGATCAGGGTAATTACGCTTTAACAGACGTATTAGTTCTCAAATTACCTGTTAATAGCTTTACGACAGACACAAAAAAGCCCTGCACTGCAGGGCTTTTTTAATTCAGTTGCTTCAGCCAACTAATATCATTCAGCGATTTCAGCGTTGTGATAAATTTCCTGAACGTCATCAGAGTCGTTTAATAAATCCATAAACTTCTCGAACTGCTCAACATCTTCACCGCTAAGCTCTGTTACTGTTTGAGGCACGAAAGTAATTTCTTCTACTTCAAACACAACATCTGGCAACGCTTCGTGCAAAGCTGTTTTCGCTTTAAAGAACTCAGTATGTGGCGCAAGCACTGTGATCTTGCCGTCTTCACTTTCAATGTCAGCAACGTCAACATCTGCCATCATCAGAAGCTCAAGGATTTCATCTTCATCCGTATGCGGAAACACCAGTACCGCACGGTGGTCAAACATGTGCGCTACTGCGCCCTGGCCGCCCAGCTTAGCCTTACCTTTGTTAAAGGCGGTACGTACGTCACCGAAAGTACGGTTATTGTTATCTGTCAGACAGTCAACAATCACCATACACCCGCCCGGACCAAAGCCTTCATAACGCGCGTGAGCGTAATCTTCACCGCCGCTGCCGCTCGCTTTATCCAGCGCTTTTTCAATAACGTGAGCAGGTACCTGGTCTTTTTTTGCTTTTTCAATCAGACGTCGTAGTGACAAGTTACCATCCGGGTCTACGCCACCACTTTTCGCGCAAACATAGAGCTCTTTACCGTACTTAGCATACAACTTAGATTTAGCACCCTGGGTCTTCGCCATAGATGCCTTACGATTCTCAAAACTTCTTCCCATTAGAAATACTCTTTCATCCGATACTCAAAGCAATGACAGGGATTCTAATGCCTGACGGCAATTATCACTAGTCCGACAGACAAATATGCCTGATTCTTAAGATTTAGACTGATTTAGATGACAATTTAAGTCATCCGGTGACCCACTTGTTTATATAACCATCAGCAGTACAGACAATTTAGCTGTTTGTGGCCTAAAAAATTCATAATATTTTTAAAAACTCTTTTGACCACAGACATTGTCGACAATCTAGCCAAAAAACTTGAATAAAAAATCCTTTTCTGTCCCGACTGTCTACACTTTTACATTATTTGTTATGTCGCTCACCGATAAGCCTTTGAGCGAAACTGATCATTAAAGCTCCTGTTATCCGTTCAACAATCAATACTTAATGAAAAATATTAACCATAAAAAACAAACAGTTAATTACAAATACTTAAGCACAGATCACATCAGCCATATGACTAAAATGCCGTCGCGTCACAATTCATCTAAGCGGAAAGTATTAACATAAACATTGTTGACAAAACTTAACTTTTTCATCGATTTGAGCTAGAATTCACGCGCCAAATTCAAGAACGGTCCAAATACGGGCCGTATCGACCGCCGGCTGTTCTATGGGGCCGGAAAGAACAACAGATGAGGGCTATATCGTGCTTGAAGCTTACCGTAAACATGTAGAAGAACGCGCCCAAGAAAGCGTACCAGCTAAACCTTTAGACGCTGATCAGACAGCGGCACTGGTTGAGCTGCTGAAAAATCCGCCAGCTGGCGAAGAAGCATTCATCCTTGATCTGCTGGAAAACCGTGTACCTGCAGGTGTTGACCAGGCAGCTTATGTTAAAGCTGGTTTCCTGGCTGCAGTCGCTAAAGGCGACGCAACTTCTCCACTGGTTGATCAGGTTAAAGCTGTTGAACTGCTGGGCACTATGCTGGGTGGTTATAACATCGAACCACTGATCGCAGCACTGGACAATGACGCACTGGCACCAGCTGCCGTTAAAGCGCTGTCTCACACACTGCTGATGTTCGATGCGTTCTATGACGTAAAAGACAAGGCAGATGCTGGCAACGCACATGCTAAGCAGATCATGGAATCCTGGGCAGCTGGCGAATGGTTCACCAGCAAGCCTGAACTGGCTGAAAAAATCACCGTTACCGTATTTAAAGTACCTGGTGAAACTAACACTGACGACCTGTCTCCGGCACCTGACGCATTCACCCGTCCTGACATCCCGCTACACGCGAATGCGATGCTGAAGATGGAACGTGAAGGTATTGAGCCATCTAACCACGGCAGCGTTGGCCCTCTTAAGCAGATCGAAGAAGTTAAAGCTAAAGGCCACCCGGTTGCATACGTTGGTGATGTTGTAGGTACAGGTTCTTCCCGTAAATCTGCAACTAACTCTGTACTGTGGTTCTTCGGCGATGATATCCCGAACGTACCTAACAAGCGCGCTGGCGGCTACTGCTTCGGCGGCAAGATTGCACCTATCTTCTTCAACACAATGGAAGATGCCGGCGCTCTGCCGATCGAGATGGACGTTACAAACATGAATATGGGTGATGTTGTCGACATCTACCCATACGAAGGTGTTGCTAAGAACGCTGAAACAGGCGAAACCCTGTGCGAATTCGGCCTGAAAACACCTGTACTGCTGGACGAAGTTCGTGCCGGCGGCCGTATCCCTCTGATCATTGGTCGCGGCCTGACTGAACGTGCACGTGAAGCACTGAACCTGGATGCATCTGACCTGTTCCGTAAGCCAGAACAGCCTGCTGAGTCTGATAAGGGTTACTCCCTGGCCCAGAAGATGGTTGGTAAAGCATGTGGTGTTGAAGGTATTCGCCCAGGCGCATACTGCGAACCTAAGATGACTACCGTAGGCTCTCAGGACACTACTGGTCCTATGACCCGTGACGAACTGAAAGATCTGGCATGTCTGGGCTTCTCTGCAGACCTGACTATGCAGTCTTTCTGTCACACTGCTGCTTATCCTAAGCCAGTTGACGTATCGACTCACCACACCCTGCCAGATTTCATCATGAACCGCGGCGGTGTTTCACTGCGCCCTGGTGACGGTGTAATCCACTCCTGGCTGAACCGTATGCTGCTTCCGGATACTGTTGGTACAGGTGGCGACTCTCACACCCGTTTCCCAATCGGCATCTCTTTCCCAGCAGGCTCTGGCCTGGTTGCATTCGCTGCAGCGACTGGCGTAATGCCTCTGGATATGCCTGAGTCTGTACTGGTGCGTTTCAAGGGCGACACCCTGCAGCCAGGCGTTACTCTGCGTGATTTGGTTAACGCAATTCCTTACTACGCAATTAAGCAAGGTCTGCTGACTGTTGCTAAAGCCGGTAAGAAAAACATCTTCTCTGGCCGTATTCTTGAAATTGAAGGTCTGCCAGATCTGAAGGTTGAGCAGGCATTCGAACTGTCTGACTCTGCAGCTGAACGTTCTGCTGCGGCTTGCTCTATCAAGCTGAACGAAGCGCCGATTCGTGAATACCTGAACTCTAACATCACCATGCTTAAGTGGATGCTGTCTGAAGGTTACGGTGACCCACGCACAATCGAACGCCGTATTGGCAACATGGAAGCTTGGTTAGCTAACCCAGAACTGATGGAAGGCGATGCAGATGCTGAATACGCAGCTGTTATCGAAATCGATCTGGCTGACGTTAAAGAACCTATCCTGGCTTGCCCTAACGATCCGGATGACGTGAAGACACTGACTGAAGTCGCTGGCGTACATGTTGACGAAGTATTCCTGGGCTCCTGCATGACCAACATTGGTCACTTCCGTGCAGCTGGTAAGCTTCTGGATGCAGCTGGTACTACTTTGCCAACACGCATGTGGGTTGCACCACCAACCAAGATGGACGCCGCTCAGCTGACTGAAGAAGGCTACTACAACATCTTCGGTAAAGCCGGTGCACGTATGGAAATGCCAGGCTGCTCACTGTGCATGGGTAACCAGGCACGTGTAGGCGACAACACTACTGTTGTTTCTACTTCTACACGTAACTTCCCTAACCGTCTGGGTACAGGTGCTAACGTATACCTGTCTTCTGCGGAACTGGCAGCAGTTGCAGCCTTGCTGGGTAAGATCCCAACTGTAGAAGAGTATATGGAATACGCGCTTAAGATCGACAGCATGGCTGAAGATGTTTACCGCTACCTGAACTTCGATCAGATCGAAACTTATACCAATGCAGCTTCAAGCGTTATTGCTACTGCATAATTAGTAAGTCACACAAAAAACCCCGCTAATGCGGGGTTTTTTATATCCAAAATTTAATCTATTAATTGCTTTGGCCTTACCTGCCAGCAAACCAACTAAACAGCTCTTCTAAGCAAATCTGTCATCACCGCTTTATACCAGCCCGTAGTCAACAGACACAGCTGAACGCTTTCAGCTAAAAAACAGCAATTTAGTGGCCGCCAACGCTGCCAGACCACGAATTATCCACTTAAACTGCGCAGCACTCACTGCATTTAAAAAGCAGTAACCTATCAGACCACCTAACAGCAAACCCGGAATTGCCAGCAAACTTATTTCGACTGATTCCTGAGTCAGCAAACCCAGATACATTAGCACCGGCACTTTCGCCAGATTTGTCAGAGACGCCATCCAGCAACGTGTCGATACATAATTACGCTTACTTAATTTCTGTTCCAGCAAAAACAAACTCACTAAAGGCCCGGCAGCATTAGCCAACAAGCCAATAATCCCGGTGAAGAACCCCATGACCGCAACCACTAACGGCTTACGCAACCAGCCCGAACCCATTCGGTCAAGCAACATACCCAGCAACAAAGCCAGCAAAATCAATCCACCCAAAAGCAATGAAAACAGCTGCACATCTATATCTGTTAGCAGCAGGCTACCTGCCAAAATACCTGCAAGCATCGTTGGCAGCAGCTTAGCGATTAGCTGCCAGTCGGCACCACGACGATATGGCCACATGGTCAACACATCTGTAATCATAAACAGCGGCACTATAATGCCTAACGCACTGGTACCAGGAAACGCTAACATCAGGACAGGTAATATCAACAACCCCATGCCACCAACAGAGAACTTAGAAAACCCCGTCAAAAAACCTGCTACAGTTAAAACAATCAGCTCAAATCCCACAAACACCTCCCCTTCAACAATCTCAGTAGGGGGTATAGATTACTCGTAATATCGAAAGTAAAATAATTTCATCTTATTATCATAATGAAAGGATTTATCTTTCATGACGCATGACCAGCTAAAAGCATTTATTGCTGTTGTAGATCATGGCAGCTTTCGTGCAGCAGCCAACGCAATCTACAAAACACAACCAAGTATCAGCGCCGCCGTCCGAAACCTTGAAACACAGTTTGAATTGCAATTACTGGATCGAGAAAGCTATCGGCCAAGCCTGACCGAAGCTGGCCGCGCGTTCTATCAGCAGGCGAAGCAGCTGATCAGCCAAACTGAAGAACTCGAACAACTGGGACATCAGCTTGCACACCAGAGCACACCCACTCTCCACATCACAATTAGCGCAACGTTTAGCCAACTGCCGAAACAGGAAACAATCCGCGACTTTTGCCAGCAACGTCCCGATATGCGCCTGACAATCAACACTGAACATTTATCAGGCGTTCTGGAGCAATTGCATACCGATACTTCCGACCTTGCTATAGGCCCGCACACAGGCCTGGACGATCGCTTTGAATTTACCGTCATTGACGAAACCGAAACTCTGACAGTAGCAACCCGGGATTTTATATCCCGTTCAGATATTCCCAGATCGGAAAACGGCAAACCAGAGAATCAGATTAGCCCGCACTATTTTCGTAATCTTGCGCAGATATTAATTACTGACAGCGGCTCTGTACCGATACCTCACAAACATGTCATCCCAGGAGGTCAAACCTGGTATGTAAACGACTATCACATGAAAAAAACCTTGCTCATGGCCGGCATGGGCTGGGCTCGCATGCCCCGCCACATGATTGAAGCAGAACTTAAATCCGGAGAGTTACAACAACTGGATATCAGTAACTACCCATCCAGATTGCTTAATCCGATCTATCTGATACGACTGAAAAACAGACTTCACAGCCCACAGGCGCAGCAATTATGGCAGCTACTAATCTCTGACCGGCAACAGTAGGTTTCTTCAGACATAAAAAAACGCTCCTTAAAAGGAGCGTTTTGACTATATCGCTTAGCTGATAACTCAGTTCAAAATTACCAGCAGCGGATCTGCATTAAGGACATGCAGTTAAAAAACTTTTTACAGGCGTTCTATTTCAGCAACCGCCTGACGCGCCTTTAACAGCGCTTTATAATCAAACTGACCCAAACGCTGCGCCAGCATCGCCCGCATCGCTGCACGCTCCTCTGTCGTCAGTACTTGCATATCAGCATTGTTAACCTTAGTCAGCGCAATAATCGCCTTATCGCCACCTAACAGATCAATACTGCTATAAGTAGCTGCATTATCTGCCGGCTGAGGCATCTTAAACACTTGCTGCACTATTTGAGGCAGTTGTTCATTACTGGCGCGATTCACCTGATCAGCAACAACCCAGTCCGAGCCCTGAATACTGCTGCGCTCAGCACCACTTCGCAAGCCAGCCAATTCAGAATCAATATCAGCCTGCAACGCATCAGAAGCACCCTGCTCAATCAAACGCGCACGAATAACTTCAGCTACTTCATCTTCCGCCAACTGACGTGGACGAATGTGCTCTTTAACCCGCAACACCATTGCGCGACCGGAATCCAACTCAATCGGAGTACTGTTAATACCATCCTGAATTAATTCCTGATCAAATGCCTGACGCAATACACGCTGATTGCTTGTCAGCTCATCAGAGCCACCGTTACGACCAAAAGCAGGCGCTGTCATAATTTCCAGCTTCAGCTCATCAGACGGCTCCAGTAAATCACCCGCAGAGAATGTCAGGTCAGCTAACTGTTCAAGCTTTTCAACGTACAGAGACTCAACTTTGTTAGCCAGTTGCTCATCAACCAACTGTGCTTTCAGGGAATCAAAACTTGGCGGCTCAGAATTACTGATTTTATTAACTTTAACCAAATGGTAGCCAAAATCAGTACGTACAGGCGCAGACAACTCACCTTCACCCAGTTCATTAACGGTGTCATCAAAAGCACCTGGGATCATACCCTGGAAGTAAACGCCCAGATCACCACCGGCATCAGCAGAACCCGGATCATCGGACTCAGCACGCGCCAAATCAGCAAAGTCTGCACCGGCCTGTAACTGTGCGTACAGATCATTAGCTTTCGCTTCGGCAGTAGATTCGTCATCACCCAGCTCAACAAGAATATGTGAGATCTCACGTTCTTCCTGAGCCTGGAAAGCAGCCAGACGCTGATCAAACTGTGATTGCAGCTCAGCTTCGTCAACTTCAATACCAGCACGTAAATCCTGCTTATTCAGCAGCAAGTATTCAATGATAACCTGCTCTTCAGTCATGAAATCTGACTTATTATCCTGATAGTAAGCATTGATATCATCAGCGCTAATATTCTGCTGTGCTTTATACGCTTCAGCAGATAATGTAATCACTGCGAAGTCACGGGTCTGACGATCCAGAGCAACAACTTGCTCGGCTTCTTCATCCGTAGTGAACGCAGACAGCAAATAACCGGCACGTTCCTGCTCTATTAATTTATCTTTAAGCAGCAGCTCTTTGTACAACAATGGAGAAAAACCAGCATTACGCAAAACCGCCTCATATTGTTGACGGTCGAACTGGCCATTCACCTGAAAATCTGACGTGCTCACAATCAGCTGATCAAGCTGCTGATCGGAAATAGTCATATCCTGGCTTAGCGCTGACTGACGCAGAATTTCCTGCTCAATCAAACCTTCCAGCACAGCCTTACGGATCAGATTATCATCTAATAAGGTAGGATCGGCATTCTCACCCATTTGGGTCAACAACTGCCGACGTTGCAAATCAGCGCCCTGAAGCACATCACGCTCGCTGATCTCTTCGCCATTTACAGTAGCCGGCGCATTTGATCCGGCAGTCAGGCTAACTAAAGACTCAACACCAAACAAAGCAAAGGTCACAGCAATCAGGCCTACGATGATTTTAGCGACAATGCCTTTTGAATTATCTCGGATATTCTGAAGCATGATCCTCCCGGACCTCTAATAATTTCAGATAAAAAAAAGCGCATCCTTATAGAATGCGCCTTTGATATTGGCGGAACGGACGGGACTCGAACCCGCGACCCCCTGCGTGACAGGCAGGTATTCTAACCAACTGAACTACCGCTCCTTTAATCACTCGCCTTTACTACAAGCAGTTATACTGGTTCGTTTATTCTCTGTTTACAAGTTGCCAAATTTTCAGGGCTAAGCAAAGCCTGAAAGTCGACACCAGGAAGCAGAAGAATGAACGAACCGGAATAACAGATATCTTACTTGTTTACAGCATCCTTCAGAGCCTTACCAGGCTTGAAAGTAGGCAGAGTAGCAGCAGCAATCTCAATTGGCTGACCAGTCTGTGGATTACGACCAGTACGTGCTGCACGCTCTTTAACACTGAATGTGCCAAAACCAACCAGAGCAACAGAATCATTCTTCTGCAAAGCGCCAGAGATAGATTCTAGAGTTGCGTCCAGTGCGCGACCAGCAGCCGCTTTAGGAATATCAGCAGAAGCCGCGATTGCATCAATCAGTTCAGATTTATTCACTTTGTTCCCCTTTTACCAATCATTTTTATATGTTCTTAATCCATGCCCAGCAATATAGTCGGACAATTTATACCAAGTGGCAGATTCAGGTGTCAAGCGACTTTCAGCCACTTTTACCCATATTTGCCATTAATGCGTTTTTATTTGTCCGGACTCAGTTTTTGCTTGCTTTTTCTTTGACGATACGCTTGGTTTTTCAGCCTTTTTTAACGGTTCCGGCTGAAATTTCAGTGCAACTTCAAGCACTTCGTCGATCCATTTAACAGGACAGATACTTAAATCAGCCTTAATGTTATCAGGAATTTCTTTCAGGTCACGGGTATTTTCATGCGGAATAATAACCGTCTTAATACCACCGCGGTGAGCAGCCAGTAATTTCTCTTTCAGACCACCAATTGGCAGCACCTGTCCGCGCAATGTAATCTCACCTGTCATTGCCACATCGGACTTAACAGGAATATTCGTTAATACCGATACCAGCGCTGTACACATACCAATACCTGCACTCGGGCCGTCTTTCGGCGTCGCGCCTTCAGGTACGTGAATATGGATATCATTCTTCTCGTGGAACTCGTCAGCGATCCCCAGAGACTCAGCACGGTTACGCACGACTGTCAGAGCCGCCTGGATAGACTCCTTCATGACATCACCCAGAGAACCGGTATGCACCTGACGCCCCTTACCAGGCACCACAGCGGATTCTATGGTCAGAATATCACCGCCGACTGACGTCCACGCCAGACCCGTTACCTGACCGATACGATCCTCTTCTTCAGCAATGCCGAAGTTGAACTTGCGCACACCACTGTATTGCTCGAGGTTTTCAGAATCAACCGTAATGTTGGCGCTCTTCATATCAGCAAGTGTGATCTCTTTAATCACCTTACGGCATACTTTAGAAATTTCACGCTCCAGACCACGAACACCTGCTTCACGGGTGTAGTAACGCACCAAATCAAGCACAGCATTATCAGCAATTTCCAGCTCGTTAGCTTTCAGACCATTGGTCTTCATCTGCTTAGGAACCAGGTATTTCTTAGCAATGTTTAACTTTTCATCTTCGGTGTAACCCGGGATGCGAATAATCTCCATACGGTCCAGTAACGGACCCGGAATATTCATCGAGTTAGAGGTACAGACAAACATTACATCTGAGAGATCGTAATCCACTTCCAGATAATGATCATTGAAAGTACTGTTCTGTTCCGGATCAAGTACTTCCAGCAATGCTGATGCAGGATCACCACGCTGATCCATACCCATTTTGTCAATTTCATCCAGCAGGAACAGTGGGTTACGTACACCTACTTTCGCCATTTTCTGGATCAGCTTACCTGGCAGCGAACCGATGTATGTACGACGATGGCCACGAATTTCGGCTTCATCACGCACACCACCTAACGCCATCCGGACATATTCACGGTTTGTCGCACGGGCAATAGAACGTCCCAGCGAGGTTTTACCTACACCCGGAGGTCCTACAAGGCATAAAATCGGACCTTTAAGCTTACGAACCCGCTTCTGTACCGCCAAATACTCAAGAATACGGTCTTTAACTTCTTCCAGACCGTAATGGTCTTCGTTAAGGATTTTTTCCGCACGCTTCATATCGTGACGGACCTTGCTGCGCTTCGCCCATGGGATCTGCAGCATCCAGTCAACGTAACTGCGTACAACAGTTGCTTCAGCTGACATCGGTGACATCATCTTCAGCTTATTAAATTCATTAATGGTCTTATCGTATGCTTCTTTTGGCATACCCGCTTCATCGATACGCTTTTTCAGCTCTTCGATATCGGTAGTGCCATTTTCATCCAGATCGCCCAGCTCTTTCTGAATCGCTTTCATCTGCTCGTTCAGATAATACTCACGCTGGCTTTTTTCCATCTGCTTCTTAACGCGGCCACGAATGCGCTTCTCAACCTCAACCAGGTCGATTTCCGCTTCCATCAGCGCCATCAGATGCTCCAGGCGGGCCCGGTCATCCAGCATTTCCAGAATACTTTGCTTTTCATCCAGCTTAAGCGCCATATGGGCAGC
This sequence comes from Aliamphritea ceti, assembly GCF_024347215.1. Lineage (NCBI taxonomy): Bacteria > Pseudomonadati > Pseudomonadota > Gammaproteobacteria > Oceanospirillales > Oceanospirillaceae > Aliamphritea > Aliamphritea ceti. Next base: position 2,116,140 of record NZ_AP025282.1, on the reverse strand, counting down.
GATAGTGTCAGCCAGACGGCCAACCTCATCAATACTGGACAGAGAGCTCAGCACTTCTGAAGGAATCTTTTTGTTCACCTGAACAAAACGCTCAAACTGATCCAGCGCGGTACGCTTGTAAATATCCCCTTCAGCAGGGTTTAACTCAGCAACAGGCAGTACTGAAATATCAGCAGTGAAGTACTCACCATCTTCATTCAGTGTTTCTACCTTCGCACGGTAGTCGCCTTCAACCAGAACTTTTACTGTGCCGTCCGGCAATTTCAGCATTTGCAGCACGCTGGCAACAGTACCGACAGAGAACAGGTCGCTACCGACCGGCTCATCATCGGAAGCATTCTTTTGTGCAACCAACAGAATTTCTTTGTTCTGCGCCATCGCAGATTCAAGGGCCTTAATAGATTTTTCGCGGCCGACAAACAGGGGGATAACCATATGCGGGTAAACAACAACATCGCGCAGAGGTAAAACCGGAAGCGTGGTAGTGATCTCAGTATTATTCTCGAGTGGTGCCATGGGGACCCTCTCCTTCTTCAGATACTGCCTATGAAACTCTGCCAAAAACCAAAGACAGGTTAGATAGATATGCAACAAAACGTTTTAAAACTAGATGGGGGCCGTGAATCAGATTACAAGCGCTATATATAAAAATAATCTTAAATTCTTTTTCAAGGTCAATATGTTGTAAGCCCCAACCGCTCCGCCTGATTATTTAATGTTTCTCATCAGGCTACACAGGTTATAGCAGCTCAGACACAGCGATACAATCTACCATAATGGGAATAATTCTCTGCTTTTCAAAGCAACGCTAAAACTGTTTAAAAAGCATACAAAAACGACCCGACACACGTCATTTCAGGCAATAAAAAAGGCTCCCTGAGGAGCCTTTTCTTAACCGGATCGCTATTTACTTGTAATAAGCGTTATCACGTACCGTATGATCGGTTACATCACGCACACCTATAAGACCCGGAATACGTTCAACCAAGGTTTTCTCTACGCCATCTTTCAGCGTCATATCAACAGCACTACAACCCTGGCAACCACCGCCAAACTGCAGAATAGCAATATGACCGGCTTCTTCTTCTACTAACTCAACCAATTTTACTTCACCACCATGGGAAGCAAGGCCCGGATTAATATCTGAATACAGGATGTAAGTAATCTGTTCATCCATAGGGCTATCAGCAGAAACTTTAGGCACTTTAGCGTTTGGCGCTTTAATCGTCAGCTGGCCGCCCATGCGGTCAGTCGCGTAATCAACTGTTGCTTCTTCAAGATAAGGCAGACTATTAAGCTCAAAATAAAAATTAACCCTTGTTAGCTCTAACACTTCATCGTCAGCAACGACTTCTTCTGGTCGGCAATATGCCAGACACGTTTCAGCGTATGGGGTACCTGGCTGGGTTACGAACATACGCACGGCAATGCCTTCAACGTTCTGTTTTTCCAACAGTTCGGCCAGATAAATTTCAGCCGACTCAGTAACCGTAATATTCATGTATATTCCTGTGGCAAATACAACTCTTGTGGCGTGCAGGATACACCCATTCTAAATCCGAGTAAATTGATCAGTTATTAGACAACAGATTGACTATTTTTATTCTGGGCTTAAATCAACAGACCGCTTCATATGTACGCTCCGATTGATTAAACTGTTGATTTTTGACCCGTTCATCCTACATACAGGGCTCACTGGCAAATGGCAGAACAAAGCTTAGTATTCTCGTTTTTCCTGATTTTTACCGGTGCGGCGGTCCTTGCCACTATCGCTTTATATACACGCCAGCCATTACTGGTTGCCTATATAGTACTTGGCGCTTTATTAGGCCCGTACGGTTTCGCATTCATTGGCGATACCAAACTACTTGCTGACATTTCTCATATCGGCATTATTTTTCTGCTATTCCTGCTTGGCCTGGATATGCAACCCTCACACTTAGTCCAGATGCTTCGCAAAGCGACTCTGGTGGCCATACTCAGTGCGTTAATTTTCATGGTAATAGGCTATCTTGTTGGCATCGCCTTTGGCTTTACCCAGACAGAAGCAATTGTCATGGGCGTAGCCCTGATGTTCTCCAGCACTATCATTGGCATCAAGCTTCTGCCAACAACAGTCCTGCATCATAAACACACCGGAGAACTGGTGGTTGGTCTGCTACTGCTTCAGGACATTATTGCCATCATGGTTCTGTTAGTTCTGAACAACACAGGCTCAGAACAAAATGATCCTATGATGTTTGTCAAAACAATCATCGCCTTACCGGCCATTATCGTCGTTGCGTTTTTGTTTGTGCGCTATTGCTTGCTACCCCTGATTCATCACTTTGACCGCTTCCATGAATACATCTTCCTGGTGGCAATCGGCTGGTGCCTGGGCATGGCAGAGATCGCTCAACTGGCCGGACTATCCGCTGAAATAGGTGCATTCATCGGCGGTGTTGCAGTAGCAACCAGCCCTATCGCTCAATACATCGCAACCAGCCTGAAGCCTTTAAGGGACTTTTTCCTGATTCTGTTCTTCTTCTCAATCGGTGCCAGCTTTAACCTGGCGTTGCTGGGAGACATTCTGATTCCGGCACTGGTGCTGGCAATTTTAGTACTGGCACTCAAGCCTCTGGTATTCAGGGTATTACTGAGACGTATCAGTGAAAGCAAGCAACTTGCCTGGGAAGTAGGGTTTCGGCTGGGTCAGATCAGTGAGTTTTCATTACTGATTGCTTATCTGGCGACCAGTACTGCACTGATAGGCCAGGAGGCTTCACATGTTATTCAGGCGACCGCTATCCTGACCTTCCTGTTATCCACCTATGTCGTGATATTTAACTTTCCGAATCCGATCGCGGTTTCAGATAAATTACGCCGGGATTAATTGCACCGGCGTTATTCTGGAAATACTCTGCCCCTACAGAGAGCTGTTAATAGAGAACTCTTAATGGAGAGCTCTTTAATGGAGAGTTCTCTGCAGCCAATTCGGGCACTTAAATAATATCAGGCAGAAAACTTCGCTTTGTTACGCGCCTTCCAGATCTCTTCTGCCTTTAAAATATACTCAGCAGCACTTGACTGTTCAGGCGCCTGATCACTGAGCAGCTGCAGTACAGTCGCCAATGTAGAAATAACAGCGCCTTCACCATATTCGTGCTCAACATCGCCACGCCACAGGCCGGCTAACTCTTCCAAGTTCAGCTCTTGCTTCACCAGCCTGCGTGGGTAATACCGCGGCCATTCAGTTGTCTGGTACTCACCATCAAAGGTCCACTGCAGATCGCAATCGCTGTCAGGTTTAATCTCTGCCTCACCACCATCGCCCTTAATCGTCAAACCGCGCTTCACACCCAGCAACATTGCTGTTTTCTGATGCATAGGACCATACGCGGGATGAAATACGCCATCTACCGTATGCTCAGCATGCAAAGGATTAAGTAAACGGCATAAGGTATGAACCGGTGATCTCAAACCCATAATATTACGCAGGTTAATGATCTTCGACATCTTCGGGCTAAGCTGTTCAATCGACATAAACGCAAAGTTATCCCGACTTAATGCTGTAGCAGTTTGCTGCCAGTCCTGACAGGCCTCTATACCGAACATCGCTAACATTTCCTGGGTATACATCCGGCCGTGAGTATGACCTCGGGCACCGTGCATAAACACCCTGTATCCGGCGTCAGCAAGCGCAAAGGCACTTAACAGAAACCAGGGTAGCTGACGCTTTTTCCCGGCATAAGTTGACCAGTCAATATCGACCTGTAAGCCCTGTGGAGGATTCATTTCACTACGGACAGCACTCACAAAACCTGCCAATTCTTCTGGCGCTTCCTCTTTCACCCGCAGCAACATCATAAATGCTCCCAGCTGCTCTGGCTCAACTTCACCACGGATTATCATCTGCATGGCATCATGAGCTTCTTCCTGGGTAAGTGAACGAGAGCCCTTCTTACCTTTACCAAGAATACGTACATATTGAGCAAAAGGATGTTCCAGAGACATAGACCTTCTCGATTGATTAAATTAAAGTGCGCGGAGTTACCGCAAGTGCCTGACAGCCATCAACTATCTATTAATAAAATGGCTAACATACGCAGTCATTGAATTCTAAAGGCTAGAGTACAGGGCGCAAAGGTATAAATTAACATTTGTTGACCGGCATTATTGCCTGTTACCGACCAGGCACCCCAGCTTTCATGAAAACTCTGCATAAGCATTATCATTTGTTCTTTAACGCCCTGGTATTTTTTACCCGCTTACCTGCACCTAAAGGTATTGAATACAGCCAACAGAACAGCCAGCTCGCCAACCGCTACCTGCCCTGGATTGGCATCCTGATAGGTTGTAGTTCCGCATTAAGCTTTGTTATTGCCGAACACCTTTTCGGGGTAGCACTGGCAATACTTGCTGCTATCCTCACCAGTATTTTACTTACCGGTGCGCTCCATGAAGACGGATTAGCAGACTGTGCTGACGGGTTTGGTGGTGGCTGGGAGAAACCTCAGATACTCGCCATCATGAAAGATTCCCAGCTCGGCAGTTATGGCTGCATTGCGTTATTACTGGCACTGGGCATGAAATATATCACCCTAAATAATCTTGCCAATATTGCGCTGACCGATATTACACTGATCATTATTCTGACTCATACTCTGAGTCGATTCAGCCCATTATTACTGATCTATCTCGACCAGTACGTCAGGGCCGACGCTAACAGCAAAGCCCGCAGCATGGGCCGCGGTATCAGTTTCGGCGGGTTAAGCTTTGCTGCATTGCCAGTGCTGATTGTTCTGATATTAACGGCTATCAACAGTGATATATTTTCTCTTACTGCGGTTTGGATAACACTAGTACCCGCCGTCCTCACTGCCCTGGCCTGCCGACGCTACTTTCTGAAACGTATTGGCGGCTATACGGGCGATTGCCTTGGCGCCTGCCAGCAATTATCCGAGCTAAGTATCTATTTATACTTATGCTGGCTAATCACATAAATTGCTTTCCAGCCCGACACTGGTAAAATCCGCAGCTTATAAGTCCTGCCAAATAATTCCGGACGATTTACAGATCGCTTTCAAGCGACAGTCTCCTGTCTTGCCAATTGCAGCAAATTTTTCCTGAACAGAGCCACATCATGCGCCGAGCTAATCAACGCCCACCTGTCAAACAACACCAGCCAGCTAAAACACTGACTAACGAACCGGTTGAACTGGTAATCGACTCCTTAAGCCATGACGGCCGCGGCGTTGGCCGACTTGACGGTAAAGCCACATTTGTTAGCCATGCACTGCCCGGCGAAACAGTGCTGGCTAAGGTGCATAATGCCAAGGCAAAATTTAATGAAGCAGACTGCCTGGAAGTAATTACTGCCAGCGCAGATCGTGTTGAGCCTTTTTGTGAGCATTATCAGACTTGTGGCGGTTGCGACCTGCAGCACCTGCGCCAGGACGCACAGGTAGACCACAAACAAACTCAGGTACTCGAGCAACTGTCACGAATAGGCCATATTACACCGCAGAAAACTCTGCCAGCGTTGCAGGGACCTGCTGAAAATTACCGTCGCAGTGCACGAATTGGTATTAACCAGAAAGCTGACGGTGAAGTCATTATCGGCTTCCGGCGGCGCGCTTCAAACTTACTGACACAAATTGATAACTGCCCGGTACTTGATAAGCGACTGGAAAACATTTGCGCCAGCCTGCGAGACGCTCTCGAAGCATTACCTTCAGTTAAACACCTGACACATCTGGATATCAGCCTGGGCGACAATAACGGCTTACTTAGCGTGCGTCACTTAAAGCCACTGAATGAAGATGAACTGAGTATTTTTACATCAGTCTGTGAAGCCTACGACCTGAGCTTACAGCATGAGAAAAGTGAAAAGCTTAGCGCCAGCTATCGCATCAATGATGTTGACCTCGCCTTTCACAGTGGCGACTTTATTCAGATAAACGCTGAAATTAATCAGCAAATGATTAATAAAGCTGTCGAACTTCTGGATATTCAGACAGAAGATAAAATCCTCGATCTGTTCTGTGGATCGGGCAACTTCTCTTTACAGCTAGCACGTAAAGCCCAATCAGTAACAGGTGTTGAAGGCAGCGATGCCATGGTCGAGCAGGCCTCTGCAAACGCTGCAGCAAATGGTATCGATAACTGCACATTCTTCCGTGCGAATCTGGCCGATAATATCGCATACTGTAAGTGGTACAAAAACAAATACGATAAGATTCTGCTAGATCCGCCACGGGCTGGCGCAGAAAGCATCATCGAGGAAGTCTGTCAGTTACAGGCAAGCAAGATTCTTTATATTGCCTGCAACCCTGGCGCTCTTGCTCGTGATGGCGGCGAACTGCAGCGACACGGTTATGTTCTTAGCCACTTCATGCTGGCAGATATGTTCCCGCAGACACATCACATAGAATCAGTTGCTTTGTTTGAACGTGATCCACACTTCAAACCTGAACAACAAGAAAAGCTATTAGGTAAAAACAGCCATCACCGTGAAGACACTCTGAAGAAGCGTAAAAGCAGCAGCAAGCCTGTTAACCACAGCTTCTGGAGACGACGTTAATGTCCTACCCGCCACTGAATGCCGACCAGCTACTCTATGCAGATGAGCAGTTGATCGTTGTTAACAAATCTGCGGATTTGTTATCAGTGCCAGGTAAAGGCGAAGACAAACAGGACTGCCTGTGGCGGCGCGCACAGGTAAACTTCCCGACCGCCCGTATGGTGCACCGCCTTGATTACGCAACATCCGGAGTGATGGTCATCGCACTCAATGCCGACAGCCATCGTCATCTTAGTATGCAGTTTCAAAACAGGGAAACGGATAAGTATTATCAGGCAATCATTGCCGGCTCACCGGTTGAAAACAGCGGACTGGTCGACCTACCCTTGCGTTGCGACTGGGATAATCGCCCCTTACAAATGGTTGATCATGAACAGGGCAAACCGGCACAAACCCGCTGGGAGGTCACAGAACGCATGCAGGACCGCTGCAGAGTTAATTTATTCCCGATTACCGGACGTTCACACCAGTTGAGAGTACATATGCTGGCGCTTGGCCACCCTATCGCCGGCGACCGTTTTTACGCCAGCGAAGCACAGCAGGCTATGGCACCCCGGCTGTTGTTACACGCTGAACAATTAACTTTCAGCCACCCCGTTAACGGCACTTCGCTTACTTTTACCGCACCTGCCGACTTCTAACCCAGTCAGTCTTTTACGGAACTACTCTTGTGGATTATCAATTTAATCAGGATGACCTCATGGGCTGCCAGGCATCTTTTTCAATGCCTCATGAAGCCTTCGGTCGCTGGCTTAATGAAGCCCTTAACCAATCCCTGAAATTGGATGAAATTTCGCTGATACTGACCCAGGCAAAAACTGTTCTGGACAGAACCAAACTAAGCTGGCAACACACATCAGACGAATATCAGCTAACACTTGAAGACGGTAGCGCGCAAATTAGCCACCAATGCCTCAGCGATGAATACGGATTTGAAGCTGAAAGCCTGGAAGAAAACTTCGATTTCTATGATGAAGAAGCCAGCAGTCACTGCGGCCTGGAAGACTTCATTGAAGCCTTAGAAGACTGGCAGATGTTTGTTGCTGAAAACAGCCACAGATATTAATCATTACAGTCGCCCTGCACGTCGAAGTCGCCGCTTAACAGACCAACGATAGAGTGCCGATAGAAACTGCTTCAATACAGGCAATCCCAGCAACCAACCAATCCAGCGATAGCGAGGTATTCGTCCCAGAAGCAGAATATATGCATCCAATTCCTGTAACACCTGACCATTCTCATTTAAAACATGTAATTCGGTTAATGCCCGATATGGATCAATGCCTAAAGATTTAAGGTAATCATCCTGCCCTGTGATATCAAACCACTCAACACCTTCATAAGCAGGATCAAGGTTTTCGTACCTCTCACGATCTTTAACACAGCGCGGACAACTACCATCATAAAAAACTGTAATATTCGCCATTCCAACGCTCCGCTTAGTTAACGACCCGTAACACCTCTGCCGACCTGAAAGCACCAATATTTTCTGCTAACTGATCCACTATCCGCTGACGAGCCTGTAAGCTACCCCAGGCACTGTGGGGCGTTATAATCAGACTGGGAATATCCTCATCTAGCAAGACATTACCATCTCTGGGCGGCTCAACACTCAGCACATCAGTCGCAGCTCCTGCCAAATGACCAGATTTAAGCGCTTCAGCCAGAGCGTTTTCATTCACAATGCCGCCCCGGGCAGTATTTATCAAAAAGCTACCAGCTTTCATTTTAGCCAGCGCTGATGCATCTATCAGATCTTTCGTTTCATCGGTTAAAGGGCAATGCAAACTCAGCACATCTGCTTGCCTGAGCACTTCATCCAATGACAAACAACCTGGCTCCGAAGCACCTTGACGCCGAGACACTATAACCTGCATTCCAAAAGCCTCCGCCAAACTGGCAACTCCCTGACCAAGCGCCCCAAAACCGACTAAACCCAAGGTTTTTCCTGCCAGCTCTGCAACAGGATAGTCCAGCAAACAAAACTGCTCAGAGCGCCCCCAGTCACCTCGTTTAACAGCCCGGTCATAGGCAATTAAATTGGTATGCAGCGCCAACATCATGGCCAACACATGCTGCGCAACTGAATTCGTTCCATAAGCCTGACAGTTAGTAACCGTAATACCCAGTGCTCGCGCTGCTTCAAGGTCAACATTATTCGTGCCCGTTGCAGCTATACACACTAACTTCAGTTTTGTTGCCCGTGTCAGTAACTCAGCATTGAGTACCACTTTGTTCAAGATAACAATTTCTGCATCGATAATTCGCTCAGCGACCTGCTCAGGTTCAGTCGCAGAAAAGGCACTAAAAAAATCACAACTCTGTTGCAGGCTATTCAGTAACAGATCATCAAAATCCAGAGTGGCAAGATCAAGAAATACGGCTTTCATTTCAAGTTTCCATAAACTTTAAACACAAAAAAGGGGCTAACAAGCCCCTTTAATTATTCATCGCTAAACTAATCGACTAACCAGCCTGATTCAGATTATCCTTCACTTCCCAGAGAATTTCTTCAGAAATAGTTTTAGGGGCAGGTACATCTTCATCAGTTTTAACAACTAGGAAAGCTCCGTCATTTGTACGTCGAAGCTGCAACTGATAACGGCCTACATGCTCATATTCACCAGTATTCTCATTTATTACACCTTCTTCATCACCGAATACATAAATAACCCGGCTACCTAACCATATCTTATATCCGTTACGCTTCGAGAGGTCTGTCGGATCGGTCCACGGCTTTTCTTCACCTTTACGACTTCCCGGCTGAACACCCTCTGCTACTGAAGAATATTTAACTTGATCATCGCTGCTTTCACCGCCCAAGCCCAGTACATCAGACAAATCAGAAGTGCTCAGTTTAATTTCTTCACGATCAGAATGCAGCCACTCAAAGAACCCCATTGCAGGGCCGTCCTCTAACGGAGTAGTGCTTGCAAAAGTCATATAAATAACACCCAGCTGCTGATCACGGGTGCCAATATCAAGACCTGCCTTATTTAACGCTTTATTAACTTCAGCCCAAGCCTGGTCAACCGTTCCTGAAACCTTCAGCGCAGGGAAACCATTTGCATCGCGGCCTAATTGAGGGCGTTTAATACGGTTTTGTTCTTTCGCCAGCTCACGCTGCGTAGTTGGTTTGTTTGCCGGACGACTCAGGTAACGCAACATTTCAAACATCTGATTAGCTTTATATGCGCTATCCTCACTCTCCTCCCAATCAACCACTGAAGGGCGAGCGTCCTTTGAGACGCGGCTATGATCCATCACTATTTCTGTTCTTTGATAATCATTCTCCACCGGACGTAAACTAATCCGAATTTTATCGCTAACATCACCTTCAACATCTCTAAAGGTAACTGTATTAACTAAACCATCAATAAAGCCATAATCTTTACCGGCAGTGTCTACCCACTCAGTCTCCATCACACCTGATTGAGCGGAAGATTCGCTGAGCTTAACACCGCGATTATCCCAGTAGCTTTGCACTTGATTCCATACATCAGCGATTGGCTCGTCAACAATGAGCACTTTATCCAGACCTTCACGCTTCAGCGCAACATTTTCACCACCGGTTTCTGCATAGAAAAACTCTGGGCGCGGAACACTAAACTCTTGATTACGGGCGACGGATGTCTGTCCGACGGTTGGTACCTCCAGACGATCACTCATCTGAATTGTGTCGTCACGCAGACTTGGTGGAATTTCCAGCCGCTGACTGGTCTGCGATTGTTCATAGTCCTGGCTGCGATCCTTAATCAGACCGTTCTCGCCATAAATAGGATTAGATGTGCCACATCCAGTCAAAGTCAGTACAGCTGCCGCTAATGGCAGCAACACAATATTTCGCATGTTTAATTCCGTTCTAAAATTAAAGGCAACCACATACATCGTTCAAGACGCCCTTTACCTCTGCAGGTGCGATTACCGGATTATTCAACCAAAAACCATTACGATTGTTCATACTCTCGCCCGGCATTATTCGGTTGCTGGCACACTCACCAACCACAACTACAGCTACAGAAGTAAATGAAAGTGCCTAATACTACTTGGCCTGAGAAGATCACTCAACGCTTCAGGCCGGTAAAATAACAAAAAGTCATAACAGACTAACCTTTGTGTATTTAAAGCCTTAATAGTTCAGAGGTTTTTGTGCATATATTGCTTTGTAAATAACAACACCTAATGCTTTCCCCCTTGACTGCATGTCGATGCATTTAAAAGAGAATTAGCCTGTTAAAAAATCCACTCAGGGATTTTCTTCGTAAGAATACTCTGTTTGAATGTATAGCCATTTTCCGGTCGGCAGCATAATCACCCTGTTAACCGCCTGAATAAACATGGCCGACCCATGTGACGAATATAAGCCATTAAGATAAACACCAAGGAGCTAACCATGAGCCTGCCAGTAATCGGCGAAGCCGTAGCCAATTTCACCGCTCAAGCCACCAGCGAAACCACCGTCAGCCTGAGTGATCTTAAAGGCAAAAATGTAGTTATTTATTTCTACCCAAAAGATAGCACTCCGGGATGTACAACCGAAGGCCAGAACTTCCGTGACCTATACGCCGATTTTCAGGCTGCAAATACCGAAATTTTTGGTGTTTCCCGTGACGGCATGCGGGCGCATGAAAACTTTAAAGCAAAGCAGTCCTTTCCATTCGAACTGATCAGCGATAAAGAAGAAGACTTGTGCAAACTGTTTGACGTAATCAAACTGAAAAAAATGTATGGCAAGGAACACCTTGGCATTGAGCGCAGTACCTTTTTAATTGACGCTGACGGTGTACTGCGCAATGAATGGCGCAAGCTAAAAGTAGCCGGTCACGTCGACGAAGTGCTTGAAGCGGTTAAAACACTTTAACCAATACTCACCGGTGTGCCGTTAGCCTGAAACCAGGTTTGCAGCACACCGGCCAGTTGACGCACGGCAGAACTGGCTTTCTCATTTCGCCTCACCAAGGCAGACCACTGCAGGGACAACCCCTCTCCCGGAGTAACCGCAACTACTTTCCCCCGGACAAGTGCCTCAGAAACAGCCCAGCGAGATAAAATACTCACTCCAAAACCCGCGGCTATTAACTCAACGATAGCATCGGTCACCTCAACAACACTTACCCTGGCAGGCACAACACCCGCCGGACGAATAAACCTTTCGTATTCAAAACCTGGCTGAGTTGTACGGCTATAAGTAAGATAATTCTCTGCCTGCAAATGCTTCGGCTCAATACTGATTTTGCTTGCCAGCGCATGACCTACCGGCACGATTAATTCCAGATAATCTTCAAACAAAGCGATCGCTTCAACACCTGGAGTCGCCATATGACCAGGTGCCAGCACCATATCCACTTCACTTTCAAGCAAGCTTTGTAAAGGCCTGTGGGTCGCGGCTGCTATCAGCTCGATTTCAATGCCCGGAGCCTGCTGCCTTAACACTGCCATAAACTCAGCCAACCAGTGATAACAGTTATACGCAGCTACACCGATACGTAATGTTACGCCATCGTTTTGCTGACGCTGAATAAAGTCCTGCTCAGCACGCTGTAACACAGGCAATACCTGCTGCATCTGCTGTATCAATATTTCACCTGCCGGAGTCAACTTCAGAAGGCGCCCCTGACGCTCAAAAACAGGACCTCCTAAACGCCTTTCTGCTTCTGCCAGACGATGACTTAGTGCGGACTGACTAATTGCCATCACTTGAGCAGCTTGTCGCAACGTACCGCACTGACAAACCTGATACAGCATTTCCCAGTGGCGCATATCCAGCCGCATCATAATTAACTTCCTTCACATACAACCAAAAACACATGCATTAAATTAATCGATTTACCGAATTTTTCAATATTTAATTCATCTGTTTGCATCTAGGATGCAGTCATCAACAAATCAGCTCGCGTGCGTATTCAAGGACACAGTTACATCATGCAAAGCTCATTACCCAACACTCGAATCAAACTGGCAGGCAGCCTTCAGAATAACAATCTCTCTCAACTAGCCGGACCAGTGATGATTTTCGCATCAGCCTGCGGCTTTGGTCTGAACCCGCTCTTTGTTCAGCTGCTGGCACAGGAAGGTTTTGATACGCTCACTACAACCTTTTACCGCTTCGCTATACCTGGTCTGATATGCATTGGATTCTTACCTCTTGCCCGTGCACTATGGCCAGAAGCATGCCGAATGCTATTGCTTGGTATGCTTAATGGTATTGGAGCATATTGTTATTTCGATGCATTACAGAACGTTCCGGTTAGCCTGGCCATTCTGATTTATTACACCTATCCGGTATTTTGCGTGACTATCGGCTGGTTATGGCGCAAACGTAAACCTTGCCGTAACGCATCGCTCGCCGCGATGCTGATACTAATTGCAGTGTCACTGGTCGCTACTCCAGACACACTAAATGGCGTCCCACTCACGTCTTTGCTGATCTGCACGATTGCTCCTCTGGTATTTGCTATTCACATTCAATACCTGGCAAAACCCACACAACAAATGCCCGCCACTAAACGTATAGCCTGGAGTTCAACTGGCCATTTATTTGTTCTTGTACCTATGATGCTGTTATCACCTCCGGACCAGCTACTACCTCAAAGTATTAATGGCCTGTATGGCCTGCTGGGCATATCAATACTCGCCGCAGCCATTCCACAATTTATGTTTCTGTTTGGCGTCAGCAGGACAGCTCCGGAGCAGGTAGCTATTATTGGCGCCAGTGAACTGATCATCGCGATGCTCACTGGCACCTGGTTTATGCAGCAAACACTCGGTCAACCTGAAGTCACAGCCATGCTACTAATATGCATTGCGCTGATGATCCGTACCCGCAAAGAACTGCCGACGCCGGTTTAAACTAAACATCAGACACAAAAAAGCCGCATAAACTCTGGGTTTATGCGGCTTTTTGAATGTAACCTGCTTACTCTTATCGACTTACGGCCTACTCAAGCGTCCCCGCCCCCATTGCATGGGTTTTCGGCCAGGCATTCAGAATAGCTTTAATAAGGGTTGCCAACGGAATCGCAAAGAACACACCCCAAAAGCCCCACACCGTACCAAATACCAACACTGCAACAATGATTGATACCGGATGTAAATTAACAGCTTCTGAGAACAGCAAAGGCACAAGAACGTTACCATCGAGCGCCTGAATAATGCCGTAAGCAATCATCAGGTACCAAAACTCATTGGTCCAGCCCCACTGAACAAAACCAATCAGCGCAACCGGCAATGTTACCAACGCTGCGCCAATGTATGGAATCAATACTGATAAACCCACCATGATTGCCAACAGCGCAGCATAGTTAATTCCAAGAAATACGAATGCGATATAGGTCACCGAGCCAACAATCACGATTTCAATTACTTTACCGCGTACATAATTGGCAATCTGATCATCCATTTCATGCCAGACATTAGTCAGCATTTCCTTCTTTTCCGGCAGAAAAGACACCCACCAACGGGCTAACCCACCACCATCTTTCAAAAAGAAGAACACCAGGATAGGCACCAGTACCAGATAAATAAGCAAAGCAATTAAACCGGTAATAGAATTCAGCGAGAAAGTTACCACCCACTGCCCGGCCTTACTCAGCTCTGTGGTTGCAATATCAATGATCTGGGTAATCTGCTGCTCAGAAAAGATCTCCGGGTATTGCTGCGGCAACAGTAACAGTACAGCCTGTGCCTCACTGACCATTCGGGGGAGCTCATTAAACAGGTTCACCGACTGCTTCCATGCCAGTGGCAAAATAAACAGAATGACCGACAAAAGCACTCCGACAAACACCAGGAATACTGACACTACTGAGATAAGATGCGGAACCTTTTTCTCTTTCAACCAGACAATTACCCCCTGCATCAGGAATGCGAGGATAATACTGGTAAACACAGGTGCCAGTGCATGTCCCAGATAAATAATGATGCCAAACGATGCTACCAGCAGCACCAGCAACAACATTACCTCTTCATTAGAAAAGTAACTTTCAATCCACTTCGAAAATATCTTCTTCAAACCCGGATGCTCCTCAGCCGTTAACCGCGGCGAATCACGTAAATATATTCATCATCCTCAGTGAACGCTTCAAGCAATTCATGGTCGGATTGATCTGTATAGGCTTTAAAATCTCTTACTGAGCCTGCATCAGTCGCTATAACCCGCAGTACCTGACCTGCTGCCAGACTGTGCAGTGCCTGTTTAGCTTTGAGTAAAGGTAAGGGACAATTCAAACCACGGGCATCAAGATGTTGATCAAATGAATCAGGCTTCATAATACTCTCAGAAAACGCTTGCCAACATCCGGACGATTGATTCCATAATGCCAGCGAAAACCATAATGCTAATAACAGGTTAAGCAATATATAATAAAAAGCCTCAATAACCTATGACACCAAAGTTATTTTCTATGTACTGCCTGAAACTGTCTGACAGATATAATTCATCTATCAAACACTGCGGCAATAAGGGTTAAAAGTTGTGATGATGAAAAAGATTTTTCAACGCGGCCTCCTCACCGTCAGTACTGCAGCATTTTTTTTACTGCCACTGAGCGCTCAAACCAGTAACCAATTACCCACGATTGGTGACACTACGTCGTCTATTATTTCATTGCAGCAGGAATATCAGCTGGGACGCACCTGGGCAAGGCTACTTCGTGGCAGCACTCGCGAATACCATGACCCTGTGGTTTATAACTATCTGTCGGATACCCTATGGGGTCTTGCTGCAACCAGCCAACTGAATGACCGTCGCCTGGAACTGATTGTTCTCGACAACCCAACGCTGAATGCCTTTGCCGTTCCCGGCGGCATTGTTGGTATTAATGCTGGACTGGTTCTCGCAGCTGAAGACGAACAGCAACTGGCTTCAGTCGTCGCACACGAATTAGCTCATCTGTCACAACGACACTATGCCCAGCAACTTGAACAATCCCGTATTAATCAGCCACTGATACTCGCTGGAGTACTGGCAAGCATCATTGCCGGCGCCGCGACTGGAGGCCAGGCCGGTGTTGCAGGTTTATCAACCAGTATTGCCGCTGGCCAGCAACTGAGTCTTAATTTTAGCCGTCGAAATGAGCAAGAAGCAGACCGTATCGGAATGCTTAATCTGGTTGCGTCCGGATATGACCCTAACGCGATGCACCAAATGTTTGGTCAGCTGCAGCGTTCCAGCCGCTTCCTTGGTCAACGGCCTCCCGAATTTTTGCTGACTCACCCGGTAACTGAATCACGTATTGCTGATGCGAAAAACAGGGCAAAACAACTAACAACGACTAAACACCGCGCCTTTACTCCTGAGTTTGGCCTGATTCAGACACGTATCAGGGTTAGCTATGCTAAGCAGCCAGCAGACCTGATAAAAGAATATGAGAATCAAAGCCAGGATCCGTTAAGCCAGTATGGCATCATGCTCGCTGCAACCCGTAATCTGCAATTCAAAAAGGCGCTACAAGCTTACAATCAATTACCGAGCGAATATCAGAACCAACTTGCCGTTAATATCGGTTACGTTGAATTACTGTTAGCTAAGAAAGATTACTCTGCAGCTCTGGACAAACTCGACAGCCTTTACCAGCTATACCCGGACAGCTACCCCGTACGCTTATTCTACGCCCGCGCCCTGATGTCAGCCGGAGAATACCCCAAAGCAGTCCGCTTTTATGAAATCCTGACTGAGTCACAGCCGCAAAACAGTATGCTCTGGTATGAACTGGCAGAACTCTATGGCCTGGCTGGCGACACCCAGGGTGTCCACAACGCTCGTATTGAATACTTTCTGGCTATCGGCCAGGTTGACCGGGCAATGCAACAAATCGATATCGCGCTGAAGAATACTCAGCTGAACGAGCATGAAATTACTAATCTGAACTTGCGCAAGCAATACGCAGAACAAGTTCGTGAGCAAATCAAATCCCTTTAGCATTGCAGCTCTACATCCAAACTGCCCACACAAAAAAAGGCGCCACCAGGCGCCTTTATCATTCGTACGAACTCTTTACTGAGTGGCTTTCTGTGCAAACTTATTTAACGCACCAGACACCTTCTTTAATGGCTCTTCACAGCCCTGCATATTATGTCGGCCAGCCAAATACTGAGGATCGTTATAGCTTAGCCAGACCTGACCATTCTTATCCTGTTGTATTAAGGCTTTTTGTGGTAAATCGATAGCAACCTGAGGACTGCAATTCATTAGCAGCGTGCCTATTTTTGGATTACCAAAAATCACTACTTCTGTCGGCGTTAACGTCAAGCCAACACTTTCAGCACCTTTGCTATGGTTAATACGGGAAAAAACTGTCATACCTTTAGCACGCAAAACTGTTTCAAGTTTATCTGCAGTATCGGCAACAGACGAAACACTTTTTAACCGAACCAAACCGTCTTCGGCGTGAACATTAAGCGTAAAAGTCGTCAGCAAAATACTGCCGACGACAGCTGCAAACTGAGGAAACTTGTTCATGATAATCCTTTATTTCTGAGTAAGAGATGCGATTCACCTGGCATTACTATGACCGCAACTTCTGGCAGAAAATCCCTCAGTTAATAATTAAGTCCGATTAAAGGCTGTCCTTAATGGCTTATCTAAAAAATTAACATTTAAGACAGGCTCTACAGATTAGCCTTATCACGCAAAACAAACTTCTGTACTTTCCCGGTAGAGGTTTTTGGCAAAGGTCCAAATATGACACATTTAGGCACCTTAAAATGCGCCATGTTATCCCGACAAAAAGCGATAATATCTGCCTCACTTACGCTTGCAGAGGCTTTAAGCGTAATAAACGCACAAGGCACCTCTCCCCATTTAAGATCCGTTTTAGCAACCACCGCTGCTTCCATCACCTGAGGATGACGATACAACACATCTTCAACTTCAATACTGGAGATATTCTCACCGCCAGAAATAATAATGTCTTTAGAACGGTCCTTAATTTCGATGTAGCCATCTTCATGCCAAACCGCCAGATCACCTGAGTGGAACCAGCCACCGGCAAAACTGGCAGCCGTTGTCGAAGGATTCTTCAGATAGCCTTTCATGACCAGATTACCGCGCATGAAAATCTCACCCATTGCCTGGCCATCCTGCGGCACCCGCTCCAGCGTATCCGGATTAGCGACCATCAAACCGTCAAGCATTGGCGCTCGCACGCCCTGCCGGGCTTTCAGACGAGAAACCTCATCCGCCCCCAGCTCATCCCAGGCCTCATGCCATTCGCACACGACTGAAGGTCCATACGTTTCTGTGAGACCATACACATGGGTAACATTAAACCCCATTGCCTCCATATTCTGAATAACTGCCGCAGGTGGCGCCGCACCGGCAGTCATCACATTCACCCGATGTTCTATATCTGCTTTCAACTCGTCTGGTGCATTATTCAGCATATTCAGGACAATCGGCGCGCCACAAAAATGATTAACCTTTTCATCTTTGATAGCCGTGTAAATATCTGCATCACGTACCTGTCGCAAACATACATTCACCCCTGCAGCGGCGGCTATCGACCACGGAAAACACCAACCATTACAATGGAACATAGGCAGTGTCCATAAATATACTGGATGAGATCCCATATTCCAGGACACGATATTACTCATCGCATTCAGGTAGGCCCCCCGATGGTGATAAACCACCCCTTTAGGGTTACCCGTAGTACCTGATGTGTAATTCAGACTGATAGCGTCCCACTCATCATCAGGCATTTGCCAGCAATAATCTTCGCTGCCCTCAGCCAATAAAGCGTCATAATCGCATTCGCCAATCAGGCGGCCGCCTTGGTAATACGGATCATCAATATCAATCACCAGAGGGCGCTGTTCCAGCATGTTCAGAGCCCGGCCAATAACCTCTGAGAACTCTCTGTCAACAATCACCACTTTCGCTTCTGCGTGTTGCAGGATAAAAGCCAGTGCTTCAGCATCCAGCCGGATATTAAGTGCATTAAGCACAGCGCCGGACATAGGTACCGCAAAATGTACTTCAAACATTTCAGGAATATTCGGCGCCATCACTGCTACCGTATCCCCTTTACCTATGCCTCTTCCCTGTAAAGCTCCCGCCAACCGACAGCAACGCTGGTAAGTCTGCAACCAGCTGCGACGAACATCCTGATGCACAACCGCCGGATAATCAGGAAACACACTGGCCGCCCGCTGAATAAAACCAAGCGGACTGAGCGCGGTAAAATTGGCAGCATTTTTTTCAAGACCAAAACTATAGGGGCTATTCCGGGTTTGCATACTGATCTCCCTTATCTGAATACGCGGCGCGCAGACTGTTTCTTACATAAATTTTCTTTAAATAGACCATCTGACGATATTAAGGGTAATCACTTATTCGAGATACTATCCTAAAGTCATACATTCTACTGAGGCATTAAAAATTGCTTTCTTATCAGGGTTTATCCTAGGATCAGAGCAACCATTATTTAAAAAGCCATGACCCGCTATTTATGACCGACAACAAACTAAGACATCTGGAAGACATTGACGAAGCCGAACGCTTTCGTTTTCTGGTAGAGCAGTCTACTGACATGATATCCCGGCATTCACCCAGCCAGGACTGGACCTTTCTGGATGTCAGCCCCGCTGTTGAACGCATGTTGGGGTATACAGTCGAAGAGATGACCGGTACCCGTGGCTATGATTTATTCCATCCGGAAGATGCTGACAACCTGATTAAACGCTCCGCTTCTGTCCGTTACCGCAGCGGCATGTACACCAATGTTTACCGTTACAAGCATAAACAGGGGCATTACATCTGGCTGGAAACCACCAGCCGCACTTTGCGTGATGAAGACGGCAAACCAATTGAAATCATCTGTGTTTCCCGGGATGTAACTGAACAGACGCTGGCCCAACAGGCAACAAGACGTCTGGCCCGGGTCGTTGAAGCCTCCTCAGACATGATTATGTTCTGCAATCACAATACCCGACAGCTGACCTACATGAATGAAGCCAGCTACATCACTTTTGGTACTGAAAAAGAGAACCCGGTTGTATTTTATCTTGAGCAGCTATTTGAACCTCAGGTATACAGCAGCCTGTTGCATGACGCTCTCTGCCACGCAGCAGAACACGGTACATGGTATGGCAGCATTCCATTAAAACTGCCAAACGACCGGCCACGAAATGCCGAAATCAGAGAGGTTATTGCACACCGGAATCTTAACGACGATATGTCGGTGGAGTATTACTCCATCATTGGCCGCGACATCACCCTGCGCCGTAAAGCAGAAGAAGAAATGAAACGCCATCAGCTGGAAATGGCACATATTTCCCGGTTGCTATCCGTCGGTGAAATGGCTTCGGGGCTGGCCCATGAAATCAATCAGCCACTGGCCGCCATTCTCAACTATTGCCGCGGCTCAATGCGCCGGATCGAAGAAGGTCGTTTCAAAAGTGTGGCTGAAGTGGGTAAATCCATGGAGCTGATTACCCGCCAGGCAAAGCGTGCCGCTGAAATCGTCAAACGTATGCGCAGCTTTGTGAAGAAAACTGAATATCAGCGCATGACATTCGCACTCAACGATAGCTGTCATGAGATTGCAGAATTCCTCAAACAGGAAGCAATTGATCACGGCACAGTCTTTGAGTTTCAGCTGGAAGACGAAGATCTTCAGATTCTGGCCGATAAAGTACAGATCGAACAGGTACTGTTGAACCTGTTCAGAAATGCCATAGAAGCCTATAACGGCTGTCAAAAAAACCATCGACCCGTTATTATCGCCACCCGTAAGCAAAACGAATGTATCTATATATCGGTATCGGATGAAGCGAAAGGCATTTCCAAAGAAATACTGGGCAAGCTTTTTGAACCATTTTTTACTTCAAAATCCACTGGCCTTGGCATGGGCCTGTCGATATCGAGAACAATTATAGAAACCCACGGCGGACAGCTTTGGGCAGAGAGTGATGGTAAAACCGGCACCCGGTTTTACATTAAATTACCGGCAAACATCTGAAGGCAAGTGTAATGCAGAAACATCCAG
The DNA here is from genome assembly GCF_024347215.1 of Aliamphritea ceti. NCBI lineage: Bacteria > Pseudomonadati > Pseudomonadota > Gammaproteobacteria > Oceanospirillales > Oceanospirillaceae > Aliamphritea > Aliamphritea ceti. Next base: position 2,095,590 of record NZ_AP025282.1, on the reverse strand, counting down.
GTAACGTATTCATAGTGGACGATGACGACGACTTCCGCGATTCCATGCAATGGTTGCTGGAGAGCGCCGACCTGAACGTCAGCAGCTTTGCTTCCGCCAGAGATTTCCTCAGTACTTATAAGGGCGAATCAGGGTGCATGCTACTGGATGTCCGCATGCCTGAGATCAATGGTCTGGCCTTGCAACAAATTATGCAGGAACGGGAAATTCGTCTGCCAATCATCGTACTGAGTGGCCACGGTGATATCCCAATGGCAGTAACCGCCATGAAAAATGGGGCACTGGATTTTCTGGAAAAACCTTTCGATGACGAAGTTCTTCTACCACTGGTTGAAAATGCCTTAACCCACAGCGCAAACCTGATGGAAAGCCAGCAACAACAGCAACATATTCAGGATTTACACGACAGCCTGAGTCGTCGTGAAAAGCAGGTAATGGTGTTAGTCGTAGCTGGTAGGGCCAACCGGGAAATCGCCGAAGAGCTTGGCATCAGCCCAAAAACGGTTGAGGTACACCGCTCCCGGGTAATGAGCAAAATGCGTGCGGCAAGCCTGCCTGAACTGGTCAAACAGGCTGATCAGCTGAACCTCAGCTAACGATCCGCATAACAAACTTACTGATGGCTGCCACGCAGGCATCAGTCGCCTCCAGATGCGGAATGTGCCGGCAATCTGTCAGCAGTAAAGCTTCTGCCTGCAATGCGCCACCATTGTGGATATTAGCATTAATACCGGCACAGATTTCTTCAACCTGAGCCGGCTCACCATACTGATCTTCAGCGCCCTGAATAACCAATGCAGGACACTGAACATGCTTCAGCCATTCACTTAAATCCAATCCCTGAAACGAATCCCGCAACCAGATTTCATTCCATAACCAGAACAGTTTATCTGTGTGTTCACCATGATAGCGGGCCAGCCGTTCAGGCAAGTCAGTCTCCTGATACATTCGCTTAGCGGCCTGCACGCCACGCTGGGTGAGTTCATCCACCCGAACATGTGCAGCCATAGTCACGATCGCCTTTACCTGCGCCGGCAATTCCGCCGCCCCCATCAGGGCGATAGAACCGCCATCACTGTGACCCACTAGAATCACTGTTTCCAGCCCGGCAGCTTCCAATACAGGCGCCAGTCTTTGCAGGCCTTCACGTTGCAGATAGTCATCGGGACGATATTCATCCGGTTCACCTGAGCCACCATAGCCCTGACGCTCGTACGCAAATACATCCAGCCCGGTTGCCAGCGCTAACCTGGAGGGAAAGCTTTTCCACATATCCAGATGACCCAGAGCCTCATGAAGTAACACTAAAACGGGCCTGTCCTGCTTACTATGCTCCGCATGCCGGCCATGAATATAATGAATCTGCACACCTTCTTCCGGGGCAACAAAGCCTTCCTGCCACTCCAGTGCCTGCGCATAGTAATGCTGGCGTCGCGAATCATTCAGATAGTTATTCATTCAGAGCTCCGGTATCGAGTATGTCAGGGTGCTGTGAGCGACCACTTCATCTGAGCCTGCCGAACGAATCCAGACTTCACCTACCGCCAGTCGCTTACCTAACTTCATAATCTGACAACGTGCCACCAGATCACAATCAGGTAAAGGCTTCTGCATGAAATTAATATTCAGATTAGTCGTAACAGCCAGCGCCACTGCGCCAATCTGCCCAAGCAAAGCGGCATACATAGCGACATCTGCCAACGCCATCATCACGGGGCCTGATACAGTGCCGCCAGGTCGCAAATGCTCATCACCAACCTGCAACGTCATTTCTGCCCAGTTATCCCCCAGCCCGGTCAGTACACCAAAGCGCTCCCCTTGCGGAAAGTGCTCCGACAAAAAGCCATTTAAATCTGCAATCGACATTACCGGCTGCATATACTTCTCCCTTATACAGATTCAGTCAGCATTATGCCGTCAGGGCATCAGCCTCTTCTTTAGCTCGGTTACGTAAAATAAAACGCTGAATTTTACCGCTCGGTGTTTTTGGCAAATCTGTCACAAATTCAATTTCACGGGGAAATGCATGCGTTGACAAACGCTCACGCACCAGTGTTTTCAGCTGCGCAATTAGACTCTCATTCGGTTCAAAGCCTGATTTAATGACAACATATGCCTTAAGAATCGCCCCTCTTTCAGAATCAGGCTTACCAACAACCCCACTCTCTGCCACAGCCTCATGCTCAAGTAAGGTACTCTCCACATCAGCTGGGCCAACCCGGTATCCGGCCGTTGTAATTATGTCGTCATCCCGGCCATTAAACGAATAGCTGTCATCACCATGGCTAACAACCACATCACCGGTCAGATAATACTTACCCCGGAATGGATTCTTTTCCCCCCAGGTATAACCCGGAAAAAAGAACAGTGGCGACTTTTCCATATCAATGGCAAGTTCACCCACTTCGCCTTCTTTAATCTCCTGAAGTTCAGGATTAAGTGCGACTACCCTATGACCAGGCATTGAAAAGCCCATTGAGCCGATTCTGACTACGCTTTGCTCAAGATCATGATGATTACAGGCAGTCATTCCTGTTTCGGTCTGTCCATAATGATCCATCACAGGACACCCTAAACGACGATCAACCCAGCCAATCACTTCAGGATTCAGCGGTTCGCCTGCACTGCTTGCTACCCTTAAGTTAAATGCCTCTTCACCCTCCAGCACATCATCATGTGCCATCAGCATCCGGTACGCAGTTGGCGCGGCAGCCAGGTTAGTTATCGCATATTTTCGCAACATCGCATAAGTAGTTTCTGGCGTAAAACCGTTTTCATTAAAGTGAGTAGCATTACCAAGCAGTAAAGGCCCGACCACCGCATAATAAAGCCCGTACGCCCAACCGGGATCAGCCACATTCCAGTACTTATCTTCTGGTCTGAGACCGATCGCATAACGCATATATACGTGGAATGACAGTAGCGCTCTGGCAGGTACAGCAACGCCTTTGGCTTTGCCGACAGTGCCTGAGGTAAACATTTGCAAGAATGGTTCATCGGCAGCAATCACTACCGGCTCGAAATCACTGCTTTGCAGATCCAGCTGTTGCCTGAAATCCATATCTTGCTGATGGCCAGCTGCATCCCCTTCACGGTTTACCAGCAACACCGGCGGGCAACCATTTACAGCATCAAACTTATGCCGGTTCTCCGCATCAGTCACAACCAGCTTAGTTTCAGCCCGGGTCAGGCGATATTCGATAGCGCCGCTGCCAAAGGCAGTAAATAATGGCTGATAAACAGCTCCGGCCTTTAATACACCAAGAACAACGACCAGTAACTCAGGTGTTCTGGGTAACATACAAGCCACCCGGTCACCGCGACCAACGCCCTGAGCAGCCAGAAAATTAGCAAACTGCCCCGCCGCCGCCTTCAACTCTGCAAAACTATGCTCTGAAGCTGGCCCGTTTATACCTTCGTAATACAGTGCTGTACGTTCTTCATTCGCCCAACGATCGCAAATTTCCGTACAAACATTGAAGCCTTCCTTTAAATTACCGACTAATAGTGATTCCGCTTTAGCAGCCGTAAAATCACCATAAAACTCTGCGTAATTTTCCATTAACATTGCCTCTTATATTTATTATTTCTGCGGGCACACTCTGGTTTCATCCCTGTGCTCACGACATATGGATATTGATAAGTCCGTATATTTGTATTCAGCAAGACTGAATCGCCTACGCTGGCTTAAGATTGTTGTGTTGCGGCACTCTGTAAAATATCTCTGGCAATAATAATCCGCTGCACTTCGCTGGTTCCTTCATAGATGGTCGTAATACGCACATCACGGCTCAGTCTTTCCAACGGATACTCCTGCATATAGCCATAGCCACCGAGCATCTGAAGCGCTGTGTAACAAGCATCGTTAGCTTTTTCACTGCTAAAGAGTTTCGCCATTGATGCCTGCCGCGCGAACGCTTGCCCGCTATCTTTTTGCCAGGCAGCACTCATTAACAACAGGCGCGCCGCTTCCAGTTCGGTCATGCAATCTGCCAACATCCACTGCAATCCCTGAAAATTTGCCAGCGGCTTACCAAACTGCTGCCGCTCAAGTATGTAAGCCGACGCATATTGCATTGCCGCCTGCCCAATACCCAGCGCTAGAGATCCTATTCCAATTCTCCCTCCTGCCAGCTCACCGACAGCAATGCGGAAACCATCATTCAGCTCTCCCAGCAATGCATCTTGAGGTACGAAACAGTTATCAAAATGAACTTCATTGGTTGGCGAGCCATGCTGGCCCATCTTCTTTTCCGCGGCAGATATACTGATACCTTCAGCATTTGCCGGTATCAGAAAACAACTAATGCCTTTACCTTTAGGCACTGTCACGTCTGTCACTGCCCAGACAACAAATACACCGGCCAGCTCAGCACTGGTAATCCATTGCTTAGTCCCATTGAGCCGCCAACCACCTTCTGTTGCATCAGCACGGCTGCGCATACTGGCTGGATCAGAACCGGCACCAGACTCCGTCAGGCAAAAACTCCCAGCGGTAAACTCACCACTGCACAGCTTCGGTAAATACTCCTGCTTTTGAACTTCACTGCCCATCGCCTGAATAACTTCAGCAACCATATTTGTAACTGACATAGTGACGGCTGTAGATGCACAACTGGCAGCTATTTCAGTAATCGCAAGACTGAACGCGACGGTTCCGGCTTCACTTCCACCATACTCAGCCTGAACATTCAGCCCCATGAACCCTAATTCAGCTAGCTTATGGCAATGGGTTGCTAACCTCGCGTAATCTTTATTCTGATCAAGCTCTGCGGCAAAAGGCGCCAGCTCTGCTTCAGCGAACCGGCGCGCAGTTTCCTGAATCATTTGCTGCTCTTCACTGAGGCTTAAATCCATAGCGTTGTCCTGTCAGTCATTTGTGCATGTCCGGGTTAATACAACAGCACACATATTCATAATTAGGGTTTACCCTTAATTATATACCCTAACAAAACCACAAAGGTAAAGTCCCAATGAAACCCAGAGCATTAACATTTAGTCTAATAACCTGGTCATCCGGCTCTGGTCACCAGCTCTGATTGTTTTCGCATTTCAACAAAGATTAAATTTTCATAACCTAATCCCTGACAACACTCAAAAAGTACAGAAAACAAGCCATGTAATTGATAAGCACCTGTCACTTACTGCTGAATTCACCTAGAATAGCCGCGCTGTAGTAAACGGACTTTTACATCGCCTGATTTTATACAAGACGTTTCCGTACTCAGGCTTTAAACACGGTACAACCATGACGCAAGAAAATAACAATAAGATCCTCATCAGCGCCTGTCTGCTTGGTAATAAAGTAAGATATGACGGACGCGACAACCTGTTAGATCACCCAGTCATTCATCGCTGGCAACAAGAAGGCCGTATGGTCCCTGTATGCCCGGAAATGGCTGGTGGCTTACCAACGCCCAGAGCACCAGCAGAAATACTTAATAAGTTTCCATTGCACATAGTGACGGATGCGGGTGAGGACGTAACACCGGAATTTCTCGCCGGAGCGGAGCATTCAGTCAATCTGGCAAAACAACAAGGCTGCTGCTGCGCGTTACTTAAATCACGCAGCCCTTCCTGTGGCAATCTGGAAATTTACGACGGGCAATTCAACGGCACGATAGTACCGGGATCCGGCGCTACCGCAGATGAACTAATGCGCAGTGGCGTGCCCGTATTTAATGAACGACAGCTTGAACAGCTGATCGATTTTATGGAAAACATTGATAACTCAGCGCAAGGAAAACTGCTGAAACAAGCGCTATAGAATCACTTACCCATAGCGCCTGAAATTATCTCTGAGGTTATCTCCTGATGTAATATAAGCCCGGCTTTAAAATGCTTCCAGCATAGCCGGGTTAAACTGCTCCAGCGCCAGCGTAATTCTGAAATCCTCGGCCAGCGCATCTAACTCAGTCATCGACTTATTCAACTCTTCCATCGTCAGGGTATTGTTATCTAAAAGATATAACTGCTTTGAGCCCTGATAGCTAAAATTCATAATTTGCATAGCATCAGCATTACCTTCCGCCATTGCAGCTTTAATTTTGGCCTGTTTACGATAAATTTTATTCAACATTTGCTTAAGGTCCCAAACGTACATCACTTCAAACATAAAGACATCACGGCGATAACGTCGTAATAAGCTACCCACCACCAGAGCAGCAACAGCAACACCCGACAGATTCAGCCAAAAGTGACTGCCATCACCATCGGTGAAAACCTGAATCAGGACGGTAGAAACCGTTAGAGAAACCACCAATAAGACAACCGCCACAGCGACAAAAACAATTTTGTAATGCTTGCTGTAACGTTCTTTATCAATTTCCTGTAACTGCATGATTTTTCCTGAATAACTATTTGAATAACTTGCTGAATAAACACCCACAAGATTCCTGAGCCTATAATACGACCAAAAAGCCGAAAGAATTATAAAGCCCGCAGGCAGATAGCGACAAGGCAATCATTATTTACTTGTCCCAAACGCCCCGCCCCCCTAAAATATCGGCTTTTATTTCATTGTTGATCACTAGAGTATCCTATGCGCGCCAGTCAATATCTGATAGCCACACTGAAAGAAACCCCATCTGACGCCGAAGTCATCAGCCATCAGCTGATGTTGCGTGCCGGTATGGTTCGTAAAGTTGCTGCCGGTTTATATAACTGGTTACCGCTGGGCCTGCGTACCTTGCGTAAAGTTGAACGCATTGTCCGTGAAGAAATGGACAAATCCGGCGCACAGGAAGTTCTGATGCCCGCTATCCAGCCATCTGAACTGTGGCAGGAATCCGGTCGCTGGGAACAGTACGGCCCTGAACTGTTACGGGTCAGAGATCGTCACGATCGCGAATTCTGTGTAGGCCCTACTCATGAAGAAGTAATCACAGATCTGGTTCGTAACGAAATTCAAAGCTACAAACAGCTGCCAACTAACCTGTATCAGATCCAGACTAAGTTCCGTGACGAGATTCGTCCGCGCTTCGGTATTATGCGTTCCCGTGAATTCATCATGAAAGATGCATACTCTTTCCACAGCTCTCTGGAATCACTGCAACAGACTTATGATCTGATGCATAGCACTTACTGCAAAATTTTTGACCGTATCGGACTGGACTACCGTCCGGTACTGGCTGACAACGGCTCTATCGGTGGCAACTCTTCACACGAGTTTCACGTGCTTGCGTCTTCCGGTGAAGACGATATCGCCTTTTCTACCAACAGTGACTTCGCTGCAAACATTGAAAAAGCAGAAGCACTTGCGCCGGCCGTAGATCGTGCAGCAGCCACCCAGGAAATGACACTGGTTGATACACCAAATGCCAAGACGATTGCACAGCTGGTTGAGCAGCACGGTCTTGATATCGAAAAAACCGTTAAAACACTTTTCGTTGTTGCCTCCGAAGAATGTGACGCTGACTTTGTTGCACTGATGGTACGTGGTGACCACGATCTGAACGAAATCAAAGCCGAAAAGCTCAGCGAAGTTGCCGCGCCTTTGGTAATGGCTGACGAAGACAGCATCCGTAAACTGATTGGTGCCGGCCCAGGTTCTTTAGGCCCGGTTAACCTGCCAATTCCGGTTGTTATCGACCGTACTGTTGAGAAAATGGCAGACTTCGGCGCCGGAGCCAACATTGAAGGTAAGCATTACTTCGGTATCAACTGGGAGCGTGACTTACCACTGCCTAAGGTTGCCGACATTCGTAACGTTGTTGAAGGTGACCCAAGCCCATGTGGCCAGGGCAATATCAGCATCAAGCGCGGTATCGAAGTTGGTCATATCTTCCAGCTTGGCAAGAAATACGCGGAAGCGATGAATGCAACGGTTCTGGACGAGAACGGCAAAACAGCTACGCTGGATATGGGCTGTTACGGTATCGGTGTAAGCCGTGTAGTGGCTGCCGCTATTGAACAGAATTACGATGACAAAGGCATTATCTGGCCAGAAGCGATTGCACCTTTCACCGTGGCTATTGTTGCACTGAAATATGAAAAGTCTGAAGTCGTTAAGCAACAGGCTGACGCACTGTATGACAGCCTGACAGCAGCCGGTGTGGAAGTCATTCTGGATGATCGTCCAAAGGTAAGCCCAGGCGCTAAAATGGCCGATATGGAATTAATGGGTATCCCACACCGTATCGTTATTTCTGACCGTGGTATCGGCGCTGGCACATATGAATATAAAGCCCGCCGTGATACAGACAAGCAAGAAATTGCTGCAGACCAGGCTGAAGCCTTTATCCTGTCCGCCTTATCGGTCTAACCGCTACAACACACCCCGGCCCAGTGCCGGGGTGTTTGCTTTTATAACACTGTTTTTGTCAAACTGCTCAACGAGCCGTTTTACTGAAAATTTCTGCCCAGGCCTTAAGGAGAAAGACCATGTATATCGCCATGAATCGATTTAAAATAGCGTTAGGCAGAGAACAGGAATTTATTGATATCTGGCGCAACCGCGACAGCCAGCTACACAGCGCTGATGGCTTTGAATCCTTCAACCTTGTACAAGGTGCAAGTAATGATGAGTTTACCTTAATGGCATCTCACGTTATCTGGCGGAATAAAGCAGCCTTCGACGCATGGCTCACATCAGATGCCTTTAAGCAGGCACATGCCAACGCCGGAAAAAGCCGCCCTGAAGGCCTGTATCTCGGCCCGCCTCAGTTCGAAGGTTTTGAAAGCGTACTCTAATCCCATGCCAGTGATTACTATGCTGATCCGCAAAACTGCCAGGCAATTGTTAACCGGCTTGATTTTACTTTGCCTGCTACCTGCTTCGCTTCAGGCCCAGGAAGCAGATCCTCTGCTGCGTCAGGCGCTAAAAGATGCCTTCGCCGAAAGCGACAGTTTTAACGACCGGTTTGATGCCGAGGTTTGGTTAACAGACATGTCCGGGCGTACCTCTCGCTATATTGACGATGATCTGGAACGTATAGAAATTCTGCGAACATTGCACGCAGAAGCACGCCGTGTAGACCTGCCCCCCTCCCTCATCATGGGACTGATGCATACTGAAAGCCTGTTCGACCGCTTCGCTGTATCAGTCGTTGGCGCTCAGGGCCTGATGCAGGTAATGCCCTTCTGGAAAAAAGAAATAGGCCGCGAACAGGATAATCTGACCAATATTCAGACCAATATTCGTTATGGCTCAACCATTCTGAAACATTATCTGGAACGCTCTAAAGGCAATCTCACTGAAGCACTGGCACGCTATAACGGCAGCTATGGAAAAACCTGGTATCCGGAAAAAGTATTTAGAAATCAAAAGCGTTATATGGAATAACTCTTTCAATTTACACGAAAAACAAGAAAAACCTGTCTTTTAAATCAGTTTTTGAATATATTTTTGCCTCGTGTAAAAAAAATAATAACACTCTGGTCAATGCGACCATTCCGAAAGCATAGCTAAGCGCTTTCGTTGATGAGGACACTCCACCAATGGACACGCACCATGATGCCGGTAACAGCCTGAATATGAGGTTGCGACTGCAGGGGATTACTAAACAATATCCCGGCTGTCTGGCCAATGACCGAATCGACCTGGCAATAGAACCTGGTGAAATACACGCCCTGCTAGGTGAAAACGGTGCCGGTAAAAGCACCCTAATGAAGATCATCTACGGCGTCACCAAGCCCGATGCTGGCCAGGTATACTGGCAAGGCAACCCGGTGACGATTAAAGACCCGGCTACCGCCCGACGCATGGGTATAGGCATGGTCTTCCAGCATTTCTCGCTGTTCGAAACCCTGACTGTAACCGAAAATATCGCCCTGGCGCTGGGAGAAGATGCCGGCGACTTACCAACGCTGGCACAAAAAATACTTACCGTTTCACAGCGTTATGGCATGGAGTTGAACCCAGACCGCCACATCCATTCACTATCAGTGGGCGAACGTCAGCGAGTAGAAATTGTGCGCTGTCTGGTACAAGACATTCAGTTACTCATCCTTGACGAACCGACCTCAGTTCTGACACCTCAGGAAGTGGACAGCCTATTTGTTACTCTTCGACAACTGGCAAGTGAAGGCTGCAGTATTTTGTTCATCAGCCACAAACTGAAAGAGGTTCAGGACCTTTGCCACTGCGCAACTATTCTGCGTGCAGGTCAGGTCACCGGCGACTGCATTCCCGCGGAGGCCGGAGCAACAAATATGGCCCGGATGATGGTAGGAGACGATACACCTATCAGCACTGACTACCCGAAAGCTGAAGGTGGCGAGACATTCCTCAAAGTACACAACCTCTCTCAGACCAGCGAAGATCCTTTTGGCATGAACCTTAAAAATGTCAGCCTTGATGTTCGCAGTGGCGAGATTCTAGGCATTGCCGGCGTTGCAGGTAACGGCCAGGAAGAACTGCTAGCCGCTCTCAGTGGCGAAACACTTGAAGCAAAAGCTGATGAAATTCTCTTTAACGATGAACCGGTTGGTCACCTTGATCCAAAACAACGTCGTCAGCGCGGACTTGGATTTGTACCTGAAGAGCGTTTAGGACGCGGCGCAGTACCGGAAATGAGCCTGAAAGATAACAGCTTATTAACCGGGTTTCTGCAGGGGCTGGTAAACAAAGGTTTCATTAATCAACAAGCCACCAGTAAATTTGCAGATAAGATTATTGACGATTTCAAAGTCAAAACGCCTAATCAGCAAACCGCAGCCCAAAGCTTGTCCGGCGGTAACTTACAAAAGTTTATTATTGGCCGGGAAATCCTGCAAAACCCTAAACTACTGGTTGCTGCTCACCCAACCTGGGGCGTTGATATCGGTGCTGCCACGGCCATCCACGAAGCCTTAATTCGCTTACGTGATGCAGGTGCTGCAATTCTGGTAATTTCTGAAGATATTGATGAGCTGTTTCTGATCAGTGACCGCTTATGTGCAATCTGTGACGGCGAAGTTTCGCCCTCCAAACCCACTCAGCAAACCAGCATCGATGAAGTTGGACGCTGGATGACCGGTATTTTTGATACTGAAACACAAGCTGCGCCACAGGAGTCCGTATGATCAAGCTAGTCCCCCGTGGCGAACAGTCCAGCACCATGGCATATATGTCACCGGTACTGGCTGGGTTACTGACACTCTTTACCGGTGGCATCTTCTTTGCCTCACTGGGTCTAGATCCTTTTCATGCATTAGGCGTATTCCTGATTGCACCGGTTTCAGATCTTTATGGCATAGCGGAGCTTTGCGTAAAAGCCGCACCTATTATGCTCTGTGCTGTAGGCCTTGCCGTCGCGTTTAAAGCTCAGGTTTGGAACATTGGCGCTGAAGGCCAGCTACTCATGGGCGGCCTGGTCGCCAGTGCTGTTGCGCTTCAGTTTGGCGAAGCAGAAGGCTTCTGGATTCTCCCCTGCATTCTCATCAGCGGCATGATTGGCGGCGGTTTATGGGGATTACTGGCTGCCTGGCTTAAAACCCGCTTTAATGCCAACGAAATCTTAACCACCATCATGTTCAACTATATCGCCTTGTACTTGCTGCTTTACTTCGTACACGGTGCGTTAAAAGACCCTGATGGCTACGGATTTCCTGAATCCGCTTTATTTAGTGACGCCGCTACCTTGCCTATCCTGCTTGAAGATACCCGCATACACATCGGCATCCTGTTCGCTTTATTCGCTTCCGTCAGCATCTGGGTATTAATGCAACGCAGCTTTATTGGCTTCCAGATAAAAGTACTGGGCGCCGATGCCAATGCCGCTAAGCTGGCAGGCTTTAAGCATAAGTATCTGGTCTGGATTGCCATGGTGATCAGCGCAGCTCTGGCGGGCTTAGCCGGTGCAAGTGAAGTCACCGGTCCGATTGGCCAACTGATCCCCTCTATCTCACCAGGTTACGGTTATGCTGCCATCATTGTTGCTTTTTTGGGCCGGCTAAACCCCATTGGCATTCTGTTTGCCAGTTTTCTGATGGCACTTATTTATATGGGCGGCGAACTGGCACAAATCGAACTCAACCTGCCACTGGCGGTTACCGCCCTGTTCCAGGGGATGTTGCTGTTCTACCTATTGGCATGTGATGTGTTAATTAACTTTCGGATAAAGCTGAATTCAGCTGCCGCAAACAACACTGCGACGGGGAACTGAGCGTGGATATCGATCTGATCACCAATATACTCTATGCCATGGTCCGTACCGGCACTCCCCTGCTAATAGTCGCTCTGGGAGAAATGGTCTGTGAAAAGTCAGGCGTATTGAATCTCGGCCAGGAAGGCATGATGCTAATGGGGGCTGTTATTGGCTTTATCGCTACCCTGACCACTGGCAGCCTGTTACTCGGCTTTATTCTGGCAATTCTCAGCGGCGTTATCATGTCGATGCTATTTGCCGGCATTGCCCTGGGCCTGAATGCCAATCAGGTTGCAACTGGACTGGCATTAACCATCTTCGGCACCGGGCTTTCTGCCTTTATCGGCGCGGATTTTGTTGGTCAGCCAATTGAAGGCCTCAACCCTTATGCGATCCCATTTCTCAGCGACATTCCACTGATCGGAAAAATGCTCTTTGCACAGGACCTGATCGTCTATCTTTCCTTTGGTTTATTTGCCGTTATTTACTGGTTTTTTAAATCCAGCCGCGCAGGTCTGACTGTAAAAGCTGTGGGCGAGAATCCACATGCCGCTAATGTTATTGGCTTACCAGTTATGCGCACCCGTTATCTGGCGGTTGCCTTTGGCGGCGCTATGGCAGGGCTTGCCGGTGGTTATCTTTCTCTGGCTTACACTCCGCTCTGGACAGAAAACATGACCGCAGGCCGGGGCTGGATCGCTCTGGCACTGGTGGTATTTGCTACCTGGCGTGCTGAACGTATTATTCTCGGTGCCTACCTGTTTGGTCTGGCCAGTATTCTTAATCTTGTTGCTCAGGGTTTAGGCTACCCAGTATCACCAAACTTACTAGCCATGATGCCTTATGCAGCGACCGTGCTGGTACTGGTCATGATTTCCAGTAATGTAGCGAAGAGCAAAATGCACACGCCTATCTGGCTGGGCAAACCTTTCCATCCAGGGGGCTGATTTAGATGTTGTTTCAGTGGTTGTCAGGCAATAAGCGTTATTTACTGCTACTCATTTCAGTATTGCTTTCTGCCTGTTCCACTGACTCTGACTGGCGAACTGCCAGCCGTGAATCTGCTGGTCTGGCTCCTGATCCGGCGCAGCAGAGCATGGCAGTTGTTCAGGTATACGCCGCAGACGCCTGGGGCTGGAGGGGCTGGTTTGCTACCCACCCCTGGATTGCAACCAAGCGTAACGGAGAAAGCCGCTATACCATTTATGATGTGATTGGCTGGCGAGGTGGTCAGGGACGCCCGGTTCTGGGCATTTATCAGGACATACCTGACCGTCACTGGTTTGGCTCAAAGCCCAGACTACTGGTTTCACATACAGGCCCTCAGGCCGAGGCATTAATTGCTAAAATTCGTCAGGCAGCGCTAAGCTACCCCTGGAAAAATGAATACAAGGTATTCCCTGGCCCTAACAGCAATACATTTGTCGCCTGGGTGGCCAGTCAGGTACCTGAGCTGAACCTTAAGATGCCATTTTCCGCCATTGGCAGCGGCTACATCAGTAACTATAAACCCGCTCCACCGGCACAGAATTAACCGGAACAAAACCGGTATATTTTAAATAACGAGGATTAACATGCCGTACAACAAGGATTTCCCAGTATCCTGGGCAGAACTTCACCGAGACTCCCGTGCCTTAGCCTGGCGCCTGCTGGATATGCAAAAGTGGCAAGGCATCATCGCGATTACCCGCGGCGGCCTGGTTCCGGCAGCCATTCTGGCCCGCGAAATGGATATCCGTATGATTGATACCGTTTGCATTTCAAGCTACAGCTCATCAGAAGATGACGGTGATAAATCCCGTGGTGAGCTGCAGCTACTTAAATCTGCTGCCGGCGACGGTGAAGGCATGCTGCTAGTTGATGACCTGGTAGACACCGGCAAGACTGCGCAATATGTCCGCGAACTTTTACCAAAAGCACACTTTGCTACAATCTACGCAAAACCTTCAGGCCGGCCTCTGGTAGACACTTTTGTCACTGAAGTCAGCCAGGACACCTGGATTCGCTTCCCCTGGGATATGGAGTATTCCTTTTCTACTCCACTGGCGGACCGAAAATAATCAGGCAATGCCTACAGGTATTATTTCAAAGTACGCCCGGCATATATAAATTCAAATACACACATTTATATTTAGACAGCTCGACTAAAGCAATTTCAATACAAGCAAGCTCAACATAAGTAAGAACAACTAAATAAGAACATTAAAAAACAAATGAGGAAGCTGAAATGAAACACAGCATCAAACATCTTATCGCTTCTGTTGCGGTTGGCCTTGGCATTGCCAGTGCACCGATCGCACAGGCAGAAGAACCACTCAAGGTTGGCTTTGTGTATGTAGGTCCGGTTGGTGATCATGGCTGGAGTTATCAGCATGACCAGGGACGTCAGTCTATCGAAAAACACTTCGGTGATAAGGTCGAGACAACTTATGTCGAATCTGTGCCTGAAGGCGCTGATGCTGAACGGGTTATCCGTAATCTGGCTAAAGCCGGTAACAAACTGATTTTCACCACTTCGTTCGGCTATATGAACCCTACCATCAAAGCTGCCAAGCAGTTTCCGAAGGTTACGTTTGAACATGCAACTGGTTACAAAACTTCAAAGAACGCCGGTAACTATCTGTCGAAAACATTCGAAGGTCGTTACGTAGCAGGATTTGTTGCTGCTAAGAAAACCAAGACCAACAAGATCGGCTATATCGCCTCCTTCCCAATTCCAGAAGTAATCCGCGATATCAATACCGTGCAGCTGGCACTAAACAAGTACAACCCGGAAGCAGAAATGAAAATCATCTGGGTAAACAGCTGGTTTGATCCGGGTAAAGAAGCAGATGCAGCTAACGTAATGATGGATCAGGGTGTGGACGTTATTCTGCAACACACTGATAGCCCTGCCGCAATGCAGGCCGCTGAGCGTCGTGGTAAATTTGCCGTTGGTCAGGCATCGGATATGTCCAGCTTTGGCCCGAACGCTCACCTGATGTCAGTGGTTGACGAATGGGGCCCTCTGTACATCAAACGTGTACAGGAAGTAATGGATGGTACCTGGAAGCCAGAAAGCTACTGGGGTGGTATGGCTGAAGGCGATATCGTTGTTCCTGAAATCACCAATGTATCTGACGAAATTGCCGCAGAAGGTAATCAGATCATTGCAGATATCACCAGCGGTAAGTTCTTTCCATTCACAGGTCCTATTAAAAACCAGAAAGGTGAAGTGATGGTTGCCGCAGGTGAGCGTATGCCAATTAAAGACCTGCTGGGCATCAACTGGTATGTAGAAGGTGTTCAGGGCGACATTCCTAAGTAATATACTGCCCCCACCTGCCGCCTAAGCAACTCAGGCGGCTTATGCTGAAAAGCAGGGCTGTGGTGCGGCCCTCACAAACAACACACTGGCTCCCGGCGCATTCTGGCCGGGAGCCAACTCTTTTAATCAGGAGGTGTGTTATATGACACCCTATATTCCCAAAATTGATATATCCCCACTTTACTCGTTGAACTCCGCTGACTGGCAGGATGTTGCCACAGAAATTGACGCCGCCTGCCAGAATAGTGGTTTTTTCTATATCACTGGCCATAACATCAGCACTGAACGAATAGCTGAACTGCGTCAGTTAAGCGAAACATTTTTCGCCCTGCCTCATGAAGAAAAACTGCGTATAGATATCACCTGTACCCGTCATCATCGCGGTTATGGCAGTTTTGGTACTGAGCAACTTGACCCGGAACGTCCCGGGGATTTCAAAGAAACTTTTGATATGGGTCGCAACCTGCCGGAAGAGCATCCTGATGTTATCGCTCAAAAGCCACTGCACGGGCCAAATCAATATCCCGATATAGCTGGATTCCAGGAAATCATGGAAACCCATTACTGGGACATGATCGAGTTAGGTAAAACGATTTTACGGGGCCTGGCCGTCGCTTTGAAAATTGATCCAGATTTTTTTGCCGACAAATTCACTGCACCGATTAGCGTACTTCGGTTTATTCATTATCCGGAAATAGCGTTCAAGTCAGATTCCGAACAGATCGGCGCCGGCGCGCATACTGATTATGGCTGCATCACTATTTTACATCAGGATCAGGTAGGCGGGCTGCAAGTTAAAAACCGCCGGGGGGAATGGCTAGATGCAACACCCGTTGAAGGCAGCTTTGTGATTAACATTGGCGACATGATGGCTCGCTGGAGCAACGATCGCTATACCTCAACACCGCACAGAGTTATTAATCCCAGCGGGCAGGAACGTTACTCCATGCCATTTTTTGTTGAGCCAAATTTCGACACTTCAATCAACGCACTTGAAGGCTGTTACGACACTGATAGCCCGGCTAAATACCCAGAGATAACAGCTGGCGATTATCTGCTGTCCCGCTTTGCAGCTACTTATGAATATCGTGAGAAGTTTGAATAAAACCAGATACCATAATATCTAATTCAGGCCAGCCTTGATTAGGCTGGCCTGCTATAGTTTCTAAAACATCAGGGAAATACCGTTAAAAGATGTTAACGAAACGGGCTAAGTATAAAGAAACCTATAAGCAAAGAGCTCTATAAACAAAGAACTCTATAAAAAACCACCAACAAAAAACTCTGTACCTAAACTGCCCGCAACATTTCAAACCCTGTTAGTAAATAACATCGAAAACACAGCCGGAAGGAGATCAGATGCAGCAACTAATCAACGCCATCCCGAAAGCAGAATTACACCTCCACCTTGAAGGCAGCCTTGAGCCTGAGCTGATGTTCGAATTGGCCAAGCGAAACCAGATAGAACTGCCCTTCAAGTCTGTCGAAGAAATACGTGCAGCTTACGAATTCAGCAATCTACAGGACTTTTTAGATATCTATTATCAAGCTGCAGATGTTTTACGCACTGAAGCAGACTTTTACGATCTGACCTGGGCCTATTTGCTACGCTGCCAGGCTGATGGTGTCGTACATACTGAACCCTTCTTTGATCCGCAAACACACACCGAGCGCGGAATTGACATCGGCACAGTGATTAAGGGTATCACTCGCGCTCTCAAAGATGGTGAACTACAACTCGGCATCAGTAGCTACCTGATACTGTCCTTTCTGCGCCACCTGAGCGAAGAAGAGGCTTTCAGCACCTTACGGGATGCACTGCCTTACAAAGAGCACTTTATTGCCGTCGGCTTAGACAGTTCGGAACTGGGACACCCACCGGAAAAATTTGAACGGGTATTTGCTGCTGCCCGCGAAGCAGGCCTGAGAACGGTTGCCCATGCAGGTGAAGAAGGCCCTGCAGACAACATCTGGAATGCCATCAGCCTGCTAAACGTCTGCCGTATAGATCATGGCGTCGCGGCAACACAGGATCCACAACTGGTAAGTTATCTGGTGCAGCACCGTACACCACTGACAGTATGCCCGCTTTCTAATACTAAGCTAAAAGTATTTGCCGATATGTCGGAGCATAATATTCTTCAGCTGTTAGATAAAGGCGTAAGGGTAACAGTAAACTCAGACGACCCGGCTTACTTTGGCGGCTATGTGAATGCCAATTATCAGGCCCTGGCTGACGCATTAAACATGACAGACGCACAGCTCAGACAACTGGCAATTAACAGCATTACAGCCAGCTTTTTACCTGGAGAACAGCAAGCCCGCCATTTAGCGAAAATAGACAGTTTAATTAGCCCAACATAAGTGCTGATCTAAAATAATTATCTGTAACCGTTCAGATACTCAGGACTTTCTGCTGATGCTGTCAATCACATCAGCAGGAATTTCAAGCTTCAGAATTGCTTCAGATAAATTACTGGCATCACTGTTTTTAACCATAGTTTTCAGCACAGCCCAGGCTTCGTGACTAATAGTAATGGTTTTCTGCGACGCCTTACGTGAACCATTGCGGCGTCTGTAATTACGCACCCGCAGGGCATTGCGCAGCTTACCCATTACTCCGTGAAATACTGGGTGCAAATCAAAACACTGAAGATTACGGGCAAATACCTCAACCGTTTCATCTTTACTCAGTAAGCGCACTTCCTGTCGCTGCAAGACAGTATCCATTTCATCTGCCGCGCCCACCAGCTGAGCATCATTCAGCCCTCCTGACTGGGAAATCTGCTTACGGATAAAGTCCCTGGCAAAAGACAGGTCATCATTCTCGAGAACATAATTCGTCGTGCGTGCCATACAACTTCCTTAACAATAGACCGGCCAGATACGCGAGGGTTTAATCACAGCCATATTAGCTGCCGTGGATATTAAGCGCAGAAATATTAAAATACAAAAGACAGTCACTACTGAAACTATTCAGTCCCTGCCATCGCCCACACCCGGGGTCTTCAGCTTAGCTGCAGATTCAATATCTGTCTTGTCTTCAGAAGGCTCAGCAAACAAAACTTCCAGACTTATATCCAGCGATGCTTGACGGTGCTCTGTTACATCATTCAAGCGAGAATTCAGGCGGCGTTGCCAAACTTCCATAGCAGCCACCTCTGCAGCATCCGGCAATGGCCACGGCAAGCGTTGCTGTAACTGGTCCAGAGTCAGGCTACCCAAATCCCGCGCCAGAATATATTCCCCCTGATCAGTGCGACGAATAATACCAGGCGTTAGTAAACGCACATATTCATCCCAACGACTCTGATCTAAACCCTCCACCTGACGCAATAAAATTCGCTCATCCAGTGACTTGCCCCACTGCTGAGCCTGCCATAAACGGTGTAATACAGCTATCAAAGTATGCAGTCTGGAATGCTCAGCAGGATCCAGTTCATGCCGATAAATACTCAGTGCACGGGTAAGCTCAGCTCCCAGCAAAATTATCATCCAGCTGATATAAATCCACACTAAAAACAGCGGAACCGCAGCAAAGGCGCCGTAAATTAATTGATAAGAAGGTGATTCAGTCACAAAGAAAGCAAAACCACGCTTGGCTGCTTCAAATAAAAGCGCAACAACAATGCCACCGATCAGGGCATTTTTAAGCGGTACTTTACAGTTTGGAACTGCTGCATATAACAAAGTAAACGCTGCAGCAGAAAGCAACATTGGCAACATAGATAGTAACCGCCCTTTACCCACCAGCTCAGTCGCACTGGTGAATAATGACAGAGACGCCACATAAGACGTCACAAACAACCCCACACCAATCAAAATTGGCCCAAGACTGAGTACTGCCCAGTAAAGCAAAAAGCTGGATAAGCCTTTACGTGGCTCCCCGACTCGCCAGATACGGTTAAAAGCCGCCTCAATATTCTTCATCATCATGATTGAAGTAACGACCAGAATTACTATACCTACTACTGTCAATTGCTTAGCCTGTGCAGCAAAGCTGTTCAGATACTCCTGCACAACATTACCGGTTGCCGGCACAAAATTATCAAAAATCCAGCTTTGCAACTCTTCACCTGCCCCCTGAAATGGCGACACTATCGCCAGCATCGCGTAGGTAACAGTCATTAAAGGCACCACAGCAAACAAAGTGGTGTACGTCAGTGCAGAAGCATTCAGCACACCTTTGTTTTCTATAAACTGTCGGAATAAATAACGTAAAAAAGCACCGCCAGCACGTAACTTGTCCATGGGTCCCTGCTCATCAGAAATATTTCTGCCCGACATCTTCTGTTCACCCTCTTAAAAACTGCTAAATCATAGCTTCAGACGCTTTAGACCCAACGCTAAGCTGTATACAATAAGGCCTGTCAGCGCCACCTATTTAAACATATGTATCATAGGCCTGACGCATCATTATTATAAATGCGCCGTTGCAAAAGTAACGGCCAGTTTGCTCACTATCTAAAAAGGTATGGTGCTATGTCTGCAGAAATCTACCACAACCCACGTTGCTCTAAATCTCGCTCTACTCTGGCCCTGCTGGAAGAAAATGGCGTGTCACCTGATATTCGTCTGTATCTTGAAAATCCACCAACTGAAATGGAACTCAAAAGCATACTGGAGCAGCTCGGTATTAGCGCCCGGGAACTACTACGTACCGGTGAAGCTGAATATGCTGATAATAATCTGGCAGATGAAACCCTCAGCGAAGACCAGATTATCGAACTCATGGCTGAATTTCCGAAGCTGATTGAACGTCCTATCGTTATCAAAGATGGTCAGGCACGTATTGGTCGGCCACCGGAATCGGTACTGGAGATTCTCTAAGTGAGTTCACCATACGTATTGGTTCTCTACTACAGCCGCCATGGTGCTACCCGCACGATGGCGCAGCAAATTGCCAGGGGTATCGAAGCCAGTGGCATAGATGCCCTGCTACGAACGGTTCCTGAAGTATCCGCTAACAGCGAACAATCTGCACCAACCATCCCGGCCGAAGGGGATATCTACTGTACTGAAACCGAGCTGGCAAACTGTAGCGGCCTGGCACTCGGTAGCCCTACCCGCTTTGGTAACATGGCATCCCCCCTTAAGTACTTCATCGACAGTACCAGCAGCCTATGGCTAAGCGGTGCATTGATCGACAAACCAGCCTGTGTTTTCAGCTCAACCGCAAGCTTACACGGCGGCCAGGAAACCACCTTACTGAGTATGATGTTGCCATTAATGCACCACGGTATGTTGATGGCCGGTATTCCATATTCTGAATCAGATCTGCTCAGCACAACTCAGGGCGGTACACCTTACGGCGCAACCCATGTTGCCGGTCAAGACGGTCGCGACCTGGACAATGCTGAACGCAATCTGTGTCAGGCTCAGGGCAAGCGCCTTGGTCGGCTGGCGAAACAACTGCTCACAGCGAATTAACCATACTGGATGAAACCTCCCATGCAAGCCACACTACAACGCCTGGTTAACATTAGCCGTGCCGCCACATTGCTCAGCTACTTTGGGCTCATCCTGTTTCTGACGGCCTGGTATCTGATAATTTCGCCACCACCTACCGCTAATCCTTACATTATCTGGGCATTTCAGGTGATTCCACTGGCCCTGTTTTATCCGGTCATAATGAAAAGAAACCTACGCGGACATATCTGGTTGTGTTTTTTTGTCAGCATCTATTTTATGCACGCAGTGCAAATTGCGATGTCCAGCGGACCTAACAGTTTACTGGGATTAATCGAAACTCTGCTGGTAGCCAGTCTGTTCACTGCAGCGATGATGTTCACTCGCTGGCAGAGTAAACTGAAAAAACTACTAGCGGCTCAGAAAACTCAATAATTTGAGTAATCTGATTGGCAGATGAAGAGTCTGCAGACTTAACCGGCTCTTCGTAATAACCCGCATCTTAGCGACCAGCAGTATTTTCCGGAGTCATTATTTTGAGTTTTTCAGTGACAGACATTCGCCAGCAGTTTCCACTGTTGGATCAGCAGATTCACGACCAGCAACTGGTTTATCTGGATAACGCTGCCACTACTCAAAAGCCTGCCTCAGTCATTAAGGCCGTCCAGGATTTCTATCAAACTGACAATGCCAATGTGCATCGTGGTGCACATCACTTAAGTGAGCGGGCAACACTGCAGTTTGAAACCGCCAGAAAAAGCGTTCAGACCTTTATAAACGCCGCCAGTGTTAAAGAAATCATCTGGACCCGCGGCACCACAGAAAGCATCAACCTCATCGCCCAATGTCTGACAGATCAGCTACAAAAGCACGATGAAATTTTACTGACAGAACTGGAACATCACGCAAACATTGTGCCCTGGCAAATGCTTGCACAGCGAACCGGCGCCATCATTAAAGTAGTTCCCATACTTAGCAACGGTGACCTTGATCAACAAGCGTTCGGTAATCTGCTTTCTGACAAAACCAAAATCGTTGCGCTAACCCATGTTTCCAATGCACTGGGCACAGTAAATCCACTGGCAGCTATGATTCGGCAGGCAAAAGCTGCCGGCGCAACAGTAATTGTTGATGGTGCTCAGGCCGTCGCGCATTTGCAGGTAGATGTACAGCGGCTAGGATGTGATTTCTACGTATTTTCCAGCCATAAGATGTACGGTCCCACAGGTATTGGCGTGCTGTACGGCCGCCAGGCATTGCTCGAAGCAATGCCGCCCTGGCAAGGTGGTGGCGAAATGATCCGTAGTGTCAGCTTTGAACACACTGAATACAATGACCTGCCTTTCAAGTTTGAAGCAGGCACGCCCAACATCTCCGGCGCCATTGGGCTAATGACTGCAATCAACTGGCTCAACAACTTAGACCGTCGCGCAATTGCCAGCCATGAGCAAGCACTTCTGCAGCATGCTATAAAAGCCTGCCAGCAAATCAAAGGCTTTAACCGAATAGGCACACCAACGGCAAACGCTGCGATTCTTTCATTCCAGCTGACCAGCCATCATCAGCAGGATGTAGGGTTAATTCTTGACCAGCATGGGATTGCCGTTCGTACCGGACACCACTGTGCCATGCCGCTGATGAAAAAACTGGGACTGCCTGGGACGATTCGCGCCTCTTTTGCCGCTTACAACACCCTGGATGATGTCGAACGCTTTGCCAATGCTCTTCATCAATTGACATCCAGCGGCTTCTTTCCTGTCGCAGAAACTGTCAGTAGCGACAAAGCTTTTACCGACAATCCATTCGGTAAAGACATTGACGCCAAAGTAATACTTGCCAAACTTGAGCCTCTGCACAGCTGGAATGACCGTTACCGGGAAATAATGCAGCTCGGAAAGCAGCTGCCACATATGACCAGTAAAAGTAAAACCAGTGAACATCTGGTAAAAGGCTGTGAAAGCCAGGCCTGGCTGGAGTTCCAACTAGATAAGGATGGACGGTACTGGTTCAGTGCTGATGCCGATGCCCGGGTGATTCGCGGACTTATCGCACTGCTACTGGCCGCCCTTAATGGCAAAACCGCTGCAGAAATACAGACTTTTGATATCCCTGATTATCTGCAACGCCTGCAGCTGATGAAGCATCTAAGCCCTTCCAGAGGCAATGGCTTATTGGCGATTATTGAACGTATACAAAACATCACTACCAGCTAAGATTTTTTAGCTGAAAAGCACCTTCAGTCAGCCGGAAGTAATCTTGTTAATCCGCCAGGGTATCCACTCGCATATTCTCCCGCTCATAGTGAATCGGCATAGCACGTCCATACAAATGCTCTGAATGCTTAGGCCGGTTTACAGTGTGAGGATCAGTTGAATAAGTCGGTAAGGCGATAATACGCATCGTATCTCCTTCTATACGGGTGACACGGTGCATTGAGAAACGTCCTTTAAATAACTGTAAATCTCCCGGGCGCAACTGCAACTGATGCACCTTATCTCGCCCACCTTCCAACACTTCTTTTACATCATCAAAACATTCATCTTCCGGGTTACGGATATCCGGGGCGAACTCGAAACAACCACCACTTTCTGACTCCTGTACCAGAATACTCACAGTGAATTCATTGCCATCAAAATGCCATGGGAAGTAATGCCCGGAATCCATTACAGAATAAGGATTACGCCCTAATGGATCTGCCCAACAATACAACGGCCAGATATTCAGACACTCGCCCACAAAACGCAGCATTTTAGGATCTTCATATATTTCACGTAAATCCGACGTAGCTTCCAGCACATCTGAATTAATGTAACCACTCTCACGGCGTTCAAAAAAACGTTTTGGATGTTCCGCTGGCAGGCCTTGATCATCCGGTGTGAAATACGGATTGTGGCTTCCCTGCGACCAAAAAGTCTCCGGCAATAATCGCTTAGCTTCAGCAGCCATCCGCTGCAGCGAAGAAGGCTTAACAAAATTACGGATAACTACACAGCCAATATCGTTCAGCTCAGCCCGACAATGTGCCAACAATGCCTGAGTGTCCGGATGATCCAACTGATCAATAGGATAGCGCTCAAGGTCAACAATATCCTCCAGCCGCACAGGGTCAGCCTGAATCACTTCTTGCCCGCTCATGCTCTTTTATCTCCGTGTCTGATATTCATTTTCTGGCCTAGCCAGATACCGTTGTGATTAATATCAAACAAGCTCTTCCATAAAACAAACAAATATAATTTAATGTTAATATCGACAAAATCGATATTTAAAAAGAACAACAGTCGTAACTGTGAGCCTTAACAGAGCAGTGTTTCAGAGGTTTTATGAATATAGAGCACATGCGCGCATTCCTGGAAGTTACAGCAACCGGCAGCTTTCAGCTGGCTGCGGATAAACTTTGCGTGACTCAATCCACTATCAGCGCAAGAATCAAAGCCCTGGAAGACCGCCTTAACCGGGAATTATTTTTACGTCGCAGAAATGGCGCTGAACTAACTGCAGCAGGCCATCATTTTCACCGCCATGCGCTTACATCGGTTCGCGCCTGGGACCGGGCCCGCCAGGAAATAGCGCTACCAGACGATCTTAAAGCAATAGTAAATCTGGGGTTACAGCTCAATCACTGGGAGCAAATCGCACCGCCATGGCTGGCCTGGATGGAACAGCAGGCACCGAACGTAGCCACACATGTACTGGCAGAATACTCGACTACTCTTATGGACCGTCTACGGGACAGGCTGATCGATGTCGCTATTCTCTACGATCCGCAACAAAGGCCGGAACTGACGATAGAACCTTATATGAGCGAACCCCTGATACTGGTTTCAACCGAACCCAGACAGGTTGTTCCCGGTAGAGTACCCGGATACATATTTGTCGACTGGGGTGATAGCTTCCGCGCCCAGCACAGCCTGGCGTTCGCCGATGTACCGGTACCAAAACTAACAGTAGGACTCAGCAGTGTTGGACTACAGCATATTCTGAACCACGGCGGCTCAGGCTACTTTATTGCCAGCTCAGTTGAACCTATGATTCAGGCTGGAAAGCTGCATCAGGTTAAAGAGGCGCCAATATTTCAGCGGCCAACTTATTTGGTATATCAGGAATCGCCGAGCGACAGTGAATTGATTGAAACAACGCTAAAAGGCCTGAAGGCCATCGCAGACAATCAAACGATTAAATACGAATAAATTCGTTAGACAGAAAGCTCACCCTGCGCGATCTCGGTGACTTCATCACTGACAGAGACCTGATTACGGCCGGCAGATTTTGCAACATACAAAGCATCATCTGCCAACTTAATCAGTGCATCCATCTGTTCAGCATGCTGAGGGAAACTGGCTACACCGGCACTGAAAGTATAGTGAACACCGCCATCTGCAACCTGCATCGGGTTATCATTAACACTCACACGTAACTGCTCCACTAACTGCAATGCACCCGCTGCATCAGTATTCGGTAAGAGCAACAAAAACTCTTCACCGCCCCACCGCATCAGTGTATCTGACTGGCGTAATTGTGATGATATACGTGCGACCAGATGTTTCAGCACCTTATCGCCAATCTGATGACCATAGCTGTCGTTGATTGTTTTAAAGTGATCCAGATCGATCAGACTTATACTGAATTGCCGCCCATAGCGCTGCGCATAACTCAACTGCTTACGAAAATGCATATAGCCCGCTCTGCGATTCAGCAAATCAGTCAGGTAATCATAGCTGGCCTGACGGCGCAGTTGAACTTCCTGAGCTTTGGCAGCACTGATATCCTGTACCATACCCACCATAAGCAAAGGCTGGTTATGCTCATCCCGTTCGTATACCCGGCCCTGGTCACGCACCCAAACATAGTCACCTGGAAAGGTTTTTAAGCGGTACTCAGCATCAAAGCGCGAAATATTTCCCTGAAGATGAGCATTCATTATCTCCATTACCCTGACACAATCATCCAGATGAATTTGCTGCTGCCACTCACCCAGGCCGAAATGCGTCTTTTCCGCTGGAAAGCCCATAATGCGTTTAAACTCAGAGGATATATACACTTCATTAGTACGCAGATTAACTTCCCATAAACCGTCAAGAACATCATTCAGAGCAAAGTTCCGCTGCAACCCGGTTTCAACCAAAGCCTCACGGCTATGCAACTGAGCGGTAATGTCCCTTACTGTTACGACACCATAACTTGCAGACTGCCAGGTAAAAGGATTAATGCTGATTTCTAAAGACAGAGGTTTAGCCGCCGCCAGATATTGCACCTGACGGGTATTCACGAGTCCCGACCACCGATAACTGAACAAAGCCTCAAACGACTTGCCAGTAAGACCCTCTTCTGAACGTTCGAGTAAACAACACAAAGGCTGATTAACCATCCGTATCAGACCGCTGGATGCGTCTAACAGGCACAGACCATCGCTGCTGTGATTCAGCAATGCAGTGTAGAACTCAGTATCGGGGATGACGTCGCACACGATGTTGATCCTGGCCGTTCACTGATAATCAGCTATTCGAAGAACGCCTATTTAGACCACAGAAGTGTACAAATTTCAAACACCATTCAACCGGTATTACTTACCAGTTGAACTTAATGACCAGAAAACAAAAGAATAATATCAGGCTAAGCTATTTTCACGACGGGCCTTTTCAATCAGCTTTTGCAATACACGGGACACAGCAGCAAACGCAAAACTCGCTGTCACACAAGTAGACGCACCAAATCCACCACTGCAATCGAGGCGGGTATTACCATCCTGTACGGACTTCATCTGGCACACAGATCCATCCGGCTGTGGATACACCAACTGCTCTGTAGAATAGACACAATCGACTGCAAAACGACGGCCACTTTTGCTGAAGTTATACTCACGGCGGAGCAAACTACGGACTTTCGCTGCCAGCGGATCATGATTAGTTTTGCTCAGATCACAAATATCTATCCGGGTCGGATCTATCTGACCACCGGCGCCACCAACGGTAATAATACCCAGCTTACGACGCTTACAATGCGCAATTAGCGCTGCTTTTTCTTTCACGCTATCGATAGCATCAATTACATAATCGAACTGCTGACCAATTAATTCAGGAATATTTTCAAGCGTTATAAAATCATCCACTTCCGTGACTTCGCAGGCAGGATTAATCGCTTTCAGCCGTTGCGCCATCACTTCAACTTTAGACTCGCCTACAGTCGCGGTAAGCGCATGTATTTGACGGTTCACATTGGTAATACAGATATCATCAAGATCAATCAGCGTAATATTCTGAACACCTGAGCGAACCAATGCTTCCGCAACCCAGGAACCCACACCACCAATACCGATAACACAGATATTAACCCGTTGAAATAAACGCAAACCCGCTGCGCCATATAACCGCTCAATACCACCAAAACGAGGATCAGTCTGATTCGTCACGCCGTAAAACTCTCTGTCAAAATTCTTCGTCTGTCAGTTCAGTCAGAACTATTTCGCCACACTGGTTACACTTACCTTCAATGAACACTATACCTTTGTATTCATACTCAGCAGGCTCTTTCATGCCAAGGTTTTCCTGCAGGCATTTATCACACCAGGTCTGCTCCAGAAACGCCCGGCGCTCCTGTTCATCACGGTTCATAAAATCCCGCTCTATACGCTCTTCACTCATGTTACGTCCTTACTGCTTAACAAGCTTATTCGACTTTATTTCCGGCCAGGCAAGTAGCTCAGGTTCAGACCAGGCATCTGGCCACTCAGCCTGTCTCCATTCAGTTTCCTGCGGCACACAACTGAAACGATAAATCTGGCCCGATAATTCAAAACCAAGATACCAAGCATGTAAATAACCGCGCTCAGCTGCCACGCCTGAGTATCGGCTATCACCCAGAATAGGCGCACCAATGCTCTTGAGAGCAACGCGTAACTGATGAGTTTTTCCTGTCACCGGTCGCAATAGAAAAACCCTTAAACCGCCACCTAAACCATGACTGAAAAACTGAGTAAGAGCGGGATTATCCTGCGACGGTGCAAGTTTCCAACTACCTCTACGGGCTTTAAGCATGTCGCCACAAATCAAGCCCTGTTTCTTTTTGGGTTTAGTCTGGCTTAACGCCATATAAAACTTCGTCATCCGGCGCTGCTCAAACTGTCGCCCCAGCTCAGCAGCAACAGTTTTACGCTTTGCAAGCAACAGCAGCCCGGATGTCATCCGATCCAGGCGGTGGACTAAGTAAAGCTCTGGTAGTTTTAATCCCGTCTGCAATAACATCACTAAGCCAGCATCCTGATCATCTTTATGAACAGAGATACCCGCCGGTTTATTGATTAACAGAAAATCTTCAGTATCAGCAATAAGCTGAATACCGTCTGGGAAGCCCTCAACAGGCAGGTATTTTGTCATTGATTATCAGAGAACAGAGAAATATAAGCTTTTACTGTACGTTCACGCCAATACCGGCCATTTAAACGGCCTACAGCCCAGTGAGCTTCAGCATGGCTGGCAACTATAGTAATCCAGGCACTGCTATGCTCCCCCTGACGACTGGCGTAAATTTCCAGTTCCAGAACTTCGACATAACCTTCAAGAAAATCTCTGATATCAGCATCAGAAACTTCACGGGGTAAACCTTCAAGAATAATTTTCACAGGCCCTCCTGGCAAATTTGCTAATACTCAGTATAGCGATTACCAGCCAAGCACCTGCTTCACAAACGGAATAGTAACTTTACGCTGCGCACTAAGAGAAGCATTATCCAGCTGATCCAGCAAATCAAACAGGTCCTGCATACTACGACTGGCGCGGTGTATAAGAAAACGGGCCACTTCTTCAGACAACTCAAAACCCCGGCTCTGAGCCCGTACCTGAAGCGCAATCACTTTGCCGTCGTCATCCAGCCCCTGAACCTGAAACACCATCCCCCAGGTAAAACGGGATGCCAGATCCGGTAACTTTATACCTAACTGTCGCGGCGCTCGATCCGCTGCGACAACCAGAAAATTATTTTCACTGCGAATACGGTTAAAGAAATGGAATAAAGCCTCTTCCCACTCACGATTACCCGCAATCGCCTGTAGATTATCAAGACAGACCAGATCCAGATGCTCCATTCCATCCAGCACTCCGGGCCCCAGATCAATCAGTTCATCCAGCGGTAGGTAAACCGCCGTACGCCCGGCCGGATCACTGGCATGACAAGCACCCTGCAGCAGATGCGAACATCCTGCGCCGGGAGTTCCCCAAAGATAAAGGAAAAGATCGCCTTCGCCGTTTGCTACCTGAGCCAGGTAGTTACAGACAAGCTCATTACCCCGGCTCAAGTATGTCTCGAACTTCGCATCATCGCGCAAAGCGATGCCTAAAGGTAATTGGATAGGTACAGGGTTATTCATCTATTCAAAAATCGGAGCTGGCAAATCCAGTTATATCTGATCAGAAATTGCTGTCAGTCAGGCTAAAGAGGAAAAATAACCTACACATGCCAGCCTGACCATAAAAAATTTCGCGTATGGTACTACGCCTCGAAACGCAAAAAAAGGTGCCTGTTCAATCCCCGGCAACATCCTTGACTGCTTCTTCAGCATTAACCAGGTTCGAAGCCGGTTTAGCGTCACCATAAAGACTGCTGCGCTGGTAGCCATCATGCAAATGACGCAGTAAAACCATGATAACCGCCGCTACTGGAAGCGCAATCAAAATCCCCACAAAACCGAATAGCTGCCCACCAGCCATAATAGCAAAAATGACTGCCACAGGATGTAAACCTATACGGTCACCAACTAGCAATGGCGTTAGCACCATACCTTCCAGCATCTGGCCAATAATGAACACCAGACCTACCCACGCCAATACTGTTGGATCATTAAATTGCAGCATCGCGGCAATGATGGCCGCCACAATGCCAATGATAAAGCCCATATAAGGCACAATGCTCGCCAGACCCGCCAACATACCAACTAACAATGCCAAATCCAGCCCAACCAGCCATAAGCCAATTGCATAAATAGTGCCCAGCGCAGTCATCACCAATAACTGACCTTTAACGAACGCGCCTAAAACTTCGTCACACTCAGTCGCCCACAAGTTTACCTTTGGCTCAACATTACGTGGCAATAAGTGACTGATCTTATCGATCATCACATCCCAGTCACGTAACAGATAGAACATTACTACCGGAATCAGGACTAAATTCGCCAGCCAGGCAGCTACGGCTATACCGGACTGACCGATACTGTTCATCACATCTTTCAGCACATTACCGGTTTGTTGCCAATTACCACTCAAAATCTGACGAACGTTCTGCCAGTCAAAGCTCACCAGCGAAACACCCAGGTTCAACTCCAGCCAGGGCACTAACTTAGTTTCAAATAAAGTAATAACCGCAGGAATAGTTTGCACCATGATCTGTATCTGATGCCCCAGCTTTGGCAGTAACAGCAGCAATAAAACCATCACTAATGTACTGATAATACCGAATACAATAACCACCGCACCGGTACGGGACATACCTTTATCTTCGAGCCGGTCAGCAAGAGGATCAAATATATAAGCCAGCAACGCCCCTACTATAAAAGGGGAAAGTATCGGCTGAAGCAAATACACCAGCCCCCCGGTCACCGCCAGCACACAAATAAACATCCAACGCTGTGAATCAGTCAGTTTCATATTGTCGTCCCTTTACCAAAATATATAGCGGTTACTGCCAGCGATAATACAGCGGCCCTGCAACTGTAGCTGAAGGCAATACTGAATCAGACTGAATGCGTGGATTTAGCCGGATAGCTTCCAACAATGCCGGTACGCCGCCCTGCACTTCAACCCGCAATGTCACAGTGTCATTTTCCAACTGCGCAGGTAAGACTTGCTCAACAGGCTGCAGTTCCCGCATATAGGTCAATAATTGCAGATAATCATCAATACTATTCAATTTGCTGATCTCCAGCACTATGCCATCTTCTACATAATTGCTTTCAACAACAGAAGTACCTCCTAACAGACGATCCCCCACCGAATTCACAACAGCTTCCAATTGTTCCGCCAGACTGCCTGTGGGCGCGTATGTCTGATGACGTTCCTGGTAAGACAATTGCCAGCGGGTATTCCATGCACCACTAGCCAGACGCTGCAGACGACCAACAAGGACAGCATCTGGCCGATATCGCGCAGAGGCTTGATTCACCGGTTCCTGAAATGCTCCCCAGATATCGCCCGGTGACAATGCCTGCTGATCATCCAGATCCAACAACGGCAACAACACAGGCAAAGCACGCTGTGCTGCCAAAGCCTGAAGTTCGCTGACGATTTCGCTTTCAGCAGCTACAAAATCCCTGGGACGCTCAGGCCCTTCTGCAACCAGCCAAACCAATACTCCCGGCCGGCCCCCACCAACAGCAGACAGTCCCGCTTCACTCAACAATCCACTGATAGCCTGTGTATCAAAAGCAAGTTTAAGACGTAAGCCCAGTACTTCACGGCCATCTCCGGCAGCAACCGGAATCTGAGTTGACTCGTATGCAAAGCCCTGCAAATAAACCGCCGGAGCCTGAAGTGCTTCACTGATTTTCGCATTACCTGCTATCTGACTGCGACCAGACACTTTTACCAACACATCCCGCAGCGCTTCACTTAACTGCTTATCGGTTGGTTGCGCCAATTGCTCTGGCACTAATAATTCCGACTGATACAAATTATCAACCACTGCTGCCTGTACTACACTTCCCACCAACAGTGAGATTGCTAACACTACACGGCTACAAATACTTTTCATGTACAAAATACATCCCTTACGTGGCGCCTCTGACAGGCGAACGATAAATAAAATAAGTACCAAAAAAATAGGTTTCAAACTCTACCACACATAGCTCCCCATAGAGCAACCTGATAGAATGGCGCCAAATTTTTACAGTAACCTCCTAGAATGGGTTTTCACACACTATGTCTACGACTGACAATACCTCTATCAGCTACAAAGATGCCGGCGTTGATATCGACGCGGGTAACGCTCTGGTTGACCGCATTAAGGGCGTTGCTAAACGCACAGCCCGACCTGAAGTAATGGGCGGCCTGGGCGGCTTCGGAGCCCTGTGTGAAATCCCTGCTGGCTACAAACAGCCAGTTCTGGTTTCAGGTACCGACGGTGTCGGCACCAAGTTACGCCTGGCAATGGATCTGAACAAACATGACACCATCGGCATCGACCTGGTTGCTATGTGCGTTAACGATCTTGTTGTTGCTGGCGCAGAGCCTCTCTTCTTCCTCGACTACTATGCCACTGGCAAGCTGAACATAGACATAGCTGCGGACGTAGTTTCCGGAATTGGCAAAGGTTGTGAACTGGCCGGTGCAGCCCTGGTTGGCGGCGAGACTGCAGAAATGCCTGGTATGTACGAAGGCGAAGACTATGATCTGGCAGGATTCTGCACCGGTGTTGTCGAGAAAGCTGACATCATTGACGGCACTAAGGTAAGCATCGGTGATGCTATCATCGGCCTGCCATCTTCCGGCCCTCACTCAAATGGCTACTCTCTGATCCGTAAGATCATCGAAGTACGTGGCGCAGATCTGAGCGGTGAAGTAGACGGTAAACCTCTGACAGAAGCTCTGCTGGAACCAACCCGTATTTACGTTAAACCATTGCTGGAATTGATTAAAAAGAGCCAGGTTAATGCCCTGTCTCACATCACTGGCGGTGGCCTGCTGGAAAACATTCCACGTGTTCTGCCAGAAAGCGCTAAAGCCGTTATTGATACTCAGTCATGGGTCATGCCTGAAGTATTCCGCTGGATTCAGCAACTGGGCAACGTTGAAAACCGTGAAATGTACCGCACACTGAACTGCGGTGTAGGCATGGTTGTCGTAGTACCTGCTGATAAAGCTGATGCAACCCTGCAGATTCTGCAAGATGCCGGTGAAAGCCCATGGGTGATTGGCCATATCGCCAGCGCCAACGCTAACGAAGAACAGGTTGAATTGCTGGGTGTGGAGTCTTAATTGATGACCAGCACAATGACCTCTGCAGCAAAACGAATCGTTGTCCTGATTTCAGGTAGCGGCTCCAATCTGCAAGCCATTATTGATGCCGTTAATGCACAGCGCATTAACGGCAACATACAAATGGTCATCAGTAATAAAGATGATGCATACGGCCTGGAACGGGCCCGTCAGGCAGATATCCCTGGCTGCGTTATCCGTCACACAGATTACTCTGACCGTGACAGCTTTGATCAGGCACTGATTGCTGAAATTGACAGCCATTCACCTGACTTAGTAATCCTCGCTGGCTTCATGCGTATTTTCACGCCGGAATTCGTCAACCGCTATTCCGACCGGATGCTCAACATCCACCCTTCTCTGCTACCCAAGTTCAAGGGGCTCAACACCCACCAACGCGCACTCGATGATGCAGAAGCACAACATGGCTGCACCGTACACTTTGTGACGGAAGAACTGGATGGTGGCCCTCTGGCTATTCAGGCAGCAATAGATATTTTGCCTGAAGATAACGCCAGCACACTGCAGCAGCGGGTACATCGTCAGGAACATAATATTTATCCGTTAGCAGTAGAATGGTTCTGCAATGATCGCTTGCAACTGATTTCAGGACAGGTTCAGCTCGACGGCATCAGTCTGGACAGCCAGGGTTATCAATACACGGAGTAAGCATGCCATTCAGTTTCCGCCGCACATTTAAAAAAACAGCCACACAAATCTCTATTTTATGCCTGATAGCTCTGCCTTTATCTGCCGTACACAGTGCCGGAGTACAGGTAAAGCCCTATAAAGCAGTGTATGCATCTGAATGGGATCTTGGCTTTTCTCTTAGCGGCGAAGCGGTACGACAACTCCAGCAAATAGAAAGCGGCTGGCAATTAAGTCTGAACGCAAGCGCAATGGTTGCCAGCCTGAGCGAAAGCAGTAAGTTACGTTTCACCCCGGAAGGCGTTGAACCGCAAAGCTATCGCTACCAACGTAAAGTACTGGGCAAAAAACGCCGCGCAGAACTGGACTTTGACTGGCAAAACAGCCTGGTAAGCAATCCGATCAGCGATACCCCACAGCAAATGGAAATCCCTCTAGGTACACTGGATAAGCTTAGCTACCAGCTGCAACTCCGTCTTGACCTGATCAACAAACGCGACAAGCTGGAATATCAGGTAGCAGATGGCGACCGCTTAAAAACCTATCGCTTTATCCACGAAGGCGAAGAAACTGTAGAAACAGCTTTAGGTAACTTCCAGGCAGTAAAACTGCGCCGCGACAGAGGCTCAGACAGCAAACGGGAAACATGGATCTGGTTCGCACCGGAACTGAATTACCAGTTAGTTAAACTGTTACAAACGGAAACCGACGGCAAGAGCTACTCCCTGGTAATCAAAGCACTGAACTGATACCTGAAAAGCTCCGCATCAGCACACCTATTAGCCTAACAAGATATAACACACTACAAGTCCGAATTAATGAACGCATACAAAACTCACGCCGAAGCTGTGTATCAGCAACTACTTAGCATGGAAGCCTGCGCAGCAAGCGAACAGCTTTTCACGTACAGCTATCTGTTAGGGCACATTAGCCTGGTTAGTAGCGCAGAAGGCGATACAGTTGAGGAATTCATGTCCGGCGTTGAACACAGCCTTGCCGAAGCATTTAAAGTTGATCACCTTGAAGATACTGATAAAGAAGACATTCTGAATGTCTGGCAACAGCTAAACGCAGCCAGTTAAATATCTTTCCGGTCGCAGCCCCAATACAGCTTCAGGGCTGCCAACGATACACCGACAACTTTATACGACCATTTATAACCGCTACACCTTCCTCTTGCAGACGCCCTACCTGACAGTCATAAGACTCACTTCCGACCGGTAAAGAAATCTTGCCCTGAGAATTAATAACCCGGTGCCAGGGCAACTGAGAACCTTCCGGCAACTTCCCCAGGCAACGACCAACCATTCGTGACTGGCCCGGCAATCCAGCCAGCTCCGCTACCTGTCCGTAAGTTACAACCTTACCAGCCGGAATCTGACCTAATACCTGCCAGACCCGCTGATGCATTTCATTTACAGCCATAATTCCGTTCTCTGGTAACTCTGTTTAAGCGCATCATACTCAGCCATCACAGATTGCGACAGCAACATAGCGCGGGAATTCCACCCAAAAGCCAGAAAACCTGTATCGATCCATAAATAACATGAGCTTTTTCAAACAATCACGCGTATAATATCGCGTCTTTCAAATACTCCCCCGGTGTTACCTGATATGTCCGATACCCCAGTCGCCTTTAGCGATCTTGATCTACCTGCAGCCGTCCTTAAATCTATTACCGAACTCGGTTACGAAACCCCGTCTCCGATTCAAGCCAGCTGTATCCCTTTATTACAGTCCGGCAAGGACGTGCTGGGTATGGCTCAAACGGGTACGGGTAAAACCGCAGCATTTGCTTTACCTCTGTTAAGCCGCATTGACCTGTCGGTTAGCAAGCCACAGGTACTGGTTCTGGCACCTACCCGCGAACTGGCGGTTCAGGTTGCAGAAGCATTCCAGGCTTATGCTCGCCATATTCCGGGCTTCCACGTACTGCCAATTTACGGCGGTCAGAACTATAACATCCAGCTGAAGCAACTGCGCCGTGGACCACACGTTGTCGTTGGTACGCCTGGCCGTATCATGGACCACTTAGACCGTGGCACCCTGAAACTGGACAGCCTGCAAGCAATGGTTCTGGATGAAGCTGACGAAATGCTTCGCATGGGCTTCATCGATGATGTTGAAACCATTATGGCGAAAACACCGGAAAGCCGTCAGACTGCTCTGTTCTCAGCAACTATGCCTGAACAGATCCGTCGCATTACCAAACGTTACATGCGTGATCCTCAGGAAGTAAAGATTGCGTCTAAAACAGCCACAATGGAAAACATCGAGCAGAAATGCTGGATCGTTTCCGGTGTAAACAAGCTGGACGCCCTGGCACGTATTCTGGAAACTGATGAGTACGGCGGCGTAATCATTTTCGCCCGCACCAAAACAGCAACCACTGAACTCGCTGAAAAACTTGAAGCCCGTGGTTACGCTGCAGCAGCACTGAATGGTGATATGAACCAGCAACTGCGTGAGCGTACAGTTCAGCGCCTGAAAGATGCAAAACTGGACATTTTGGTTGCAACTGATGTTGCAGCACGTGGCCTGGACGTAGAGCGTGTTGGTCTGGTTGTTAACTACGACATTCCTTACGACACCGAAGCATACGTGCACCGTATTGGCCGTACTGGCCGTGCCGGTCGTGATGGTAAAGCGATTCTTTTCGTAGCGCCACGTGAACGTCGCCTGCTGAAGCAAATCGAACGTGCTACCCGCCAGCCAATCGAGACAATGGACCTGCCTTCCCGTGATATGGTTCAGAACAAGCGTCTGGAATCATTCCGTGGACAGATCGCGAACATCTTCACCAATGAAGATATGTCTGTATACCGTGAGCTGATTGATCAACTGGCTTCCGACACTGAACTGGAAACTCTGGATCTCGCCTCTGCCCTGCTGTATATGGCACAGAAAGAGAAACCTCTGATTCTGCCACCTGAGCCAGAACCACGTGCGCGTCGTGAACGTAATGACCGCAACGAACGTGGCAGTGAGCGTGGCGAACGTGATGGCAAACAGCGCCGTGAGCGCATGCCAAGTGCAGATATGGATGTTTACCGCCTGGATGTTGGTCGTAACGACGGTGTTCAGGTTAAAAACATTGTTGGCGCAATCGCAAACGAAGCTGATATTAACAGCCGTCACATTGGCGATATCCGCCTGAACGATGACTTCAGTACAGTTCAGCTGCCAAAAGGCATGCCTGAAGATACTCTGAAGCACCTGCAGAATATCTTTATTTGCCGTAAGAAAACCAATATCACTTTATTTGAAGGCGAACTGCCAGAACGCGCGCCGCGCAAGCCACGTTCAAGCAAGCCAAGAAATAACGATAAGAGCCGCCCACGCCGTCGTGACGACCGTGGCGAATAAAGCCTGATTTCAGGAACGCATGATAAAAAAGCCCTGCATACGCAGGGCTTTTTGGTACTTAATTGAACAATACTAACAATACACCTCAGCATTTACTCCACCAAACTCCTGCGTACTGTTGTGGATTCATGCCTGTAATGCCGCACAAGCCATTCATCCAATTCGCTTACAGACTGTGGTGAAGCAATCAGATATCCCTGCACTAAATCACAGTCCCGCTGTGACAGAAAACTCAGCTGCGCTGCGTTCTCGACACCTTCAGCCACAACATCCAAGCCAAGCTGAGCTGCCATCGCAATAATCGCGGCAATAATCTTACCGTCACTATGGCTATTGGGCACATCTTGCAGAAAAGAGCGATCTATTTTCAACGCATCAACCGGCAACAGCTTTAGATAACTCAGCGATGAATACCCAGTACCAAAATCATCAATACTGATACGTATTCCCAATGCACGTAACTTAGCTAATACTTCAGCAACCTGATCTATGTGCTGAATGACATAACTCTCAGTGATTTCCAATTCAAGATTACAGGCAGGCAAGCCGGTTTCTTCCAACACCTCTTTAACGGTACCCAGCCAGTTACCATTAATGATTTGCAACCCTGAAATATTGACAGCCACACGTATGTTCAGGCCCTGATCCAGCCAACACTTCATTTGCCTGCATGCCTGCTGCAACACCCATTTTCCCAGAGGGATTATCAGGCCATTTTCTTCTGCCTGCGGAATAAACTGATCAGGCTCAACCAAATACCCGTCATCTTTCTGCCAGCGAACCAATGCCTCTACCGTCGCTAACCGACCATCGGATAAACGCACCTGCGGCTGGTAATGCAAACGTAACTGCGTGGTATCAATTGCATGGCGCAAGCTGCGCTCAAGCGAATAGCTCTCATAGGTACGTACACTTAATTCAGGCACATACAGCACAGCCTGATTGCGTCCTGATTCTTTGGCATGATACATAGCCATATCAGCATGCTTTACTAATTGCTCAGCATTATCACCATGCATCGGAAACAAACTCATACCAATACTGCTATGCACGCTCACCCGATGAGACTCCAACTGAACAGGCTGCGATAAGGTCTGCA
Source organism: Aliamphritea ceti (assembly GCF_024347215.1). NCBI lineage: Bacteria > Pseudomonadati > Pseudomonadota > Gammaproteobacteria > Oceanospirillales > Oceanospirillaceae > Aliamphritea > Aliamphritea ceti. The sequence goes on along the minus strand of NZ_AP025282.1, from coordinate 2,057,736 downwards.
TAATTTTCTCTGCCAGCAGATTCAGCGTATCGACTTTATCCAGATCTTCTACGATAACTACAAACTCATCGCCTCCAAGCCTTGCAACTGTGTCTAGCTGGCGAATGCTTTTTTGCAGGCGCATCCCAACTCTTTCTAACAACATATCACCAACAGGATGACCTAAGGTGTCATTAATATATTTAAACCTGTCCAGATCAAGAAACATCAAACCTACCTGACGCTTAAAACGTCTGGCTCTCTGAATAGCTTTATGCAACCGGTCATTAAACAGTACCCTGTTAGGCAATCCGGTTATGGCATCAAAATGCGCCAGATATTGAATCTTTTCTTCATCCGCTTTTTTTTCAGTAATATCCGTAAAGACACTGATGTAATGCTGAACTTTGCCACCGCTGTCACTGATTCGTTCTATGCTCTGCAAAGCAGGAAAAACCGACCCATCTTTACGCTGATTCCACAACTCGCCCTGCCAGCGCCCCTTTTTATTCAGAACCTGACGCAAATGAAATACAAAATGGTGATCATGATGAGCACGGCTGTATAAAAACTCGGGACGCCTTTCCAGCACATCAGCCTCTGTAAAACCGGACATTTCAGAAAAGGCCCGGTTAACCCGAATAATACAGCCAGCAGCATCAGCAATAATGATGCCTTCCTGAGTATTCTCAAACACCAGCGACGTAAGCTTTAACTGTCGCTCAGCTTCCAGCTCCTGAAGCTCAGAACTGGCCCTGCTGGCAGCTACTTGTAAAATTGATAGCGTCGCCTGCTCGTGGAGCATAGGCTTCTGATCCAGCATGACTATGAGGCCATTACACTTCCCTTCTGAGTTGAACATGGGAATACCTGCGTAACTGTCAGCCTCCATCTGCTGTAAAACAGCCACATCCGGAAACCTTAACCGTAGCTCCCGGGCGTAAAAACAGACGTGATTTTCAAGCACCTTCTGACAGGGCGTGTCAGCCATTTGATAGTAGAAATCTTTAACAACTTTCCCTTTGGCAATCAGGCAAAGGCTGTCCACCCTCCCCGGATCTGACTGATTAATTACACCAACCATGACGTAAGCCACATTAAAGGTCTCAGCCAGCAAACCTGCCAAAGCGATAAAATAATCAGTACCGTGGTTACCTGTCACCTGACGTGCAAAGCCCTGAAAAAAAAGATCAGATAAATGGCGATCAGTAATATCCTGAAGTGTGCCGTGCACTGTCTCCGCAGAAACCTTGCCCTGACATTTCACATAACGGATACCACCATCAGCACCCATGATCCGGAACTGGCAATCAAGGTCATTCTGATATTGCACCGTTGTATAAAAATAATTTTCGACCCGTAAGCGGTCATCTTCATGAATCGTATCAAGAAACTGCTTATAGCAATTATCAAGCGCTTCGGGAGCAACACCAAGGATCTGGTGCATTTCATCACTACAACTCATTACCCTGTCGGTCACTGATAACTGCCAGGAGCCAATTGCAGCAATTCGTTGCGACTGCAGCAAACTCTGCTCGCTTTCCCGTAACGCTATTTCAGTTCGGCGACGCCTGCTTACTTCGCGCCGGAGGCTGGTATTCCATAACAAAACAACAATGAATACTAAAAAAATAATGCCTGCAATAATTAGCAAATAGCCACCCAAAGCCTCCCAGGGCTGGGGCTTATATACTATGTTCAGAGAGTCTATCCGGCTTTGACTACCGGTATCGGAAATAACTAACTGCTGATGCTGTGTTACAGGCTCTTCATCTACCGGCGTATGGGCATATACAGGCTGCTGATTCAGCATCCCATAAACACACACAATCCATATAAGCCGCCACACTACTTCCATACTTATTGCCCACAATCATAAGACTGTGACAGATCCTAAAACCTGACATGCAGTCCGGTTATCAGCTCACTGAAAGATAGGTAAAAAGCATCCTGCAGATAACAAACAACCCAGAGCCCAGTCTGCATGCTTTACATTGCCATGCAGAAATCCATTTCTGTAACACAGAGTTTACAAGTAACAACAATAGCTCAATATCAGCGGCCTGATAGCAGCATGGGCCAGTTAAGTACCTAAAATAGTTTTTTAAGATTACTCCCTTTCCAGCAGCAACTCAGCATTAAAACCCATAATAAGACTCCCCCAGCGCTTGCCCTGAACATACACCGGGAAAGACAAATCATTAAGGACCTCACCGGTATCACGAATAAACGTCTGCAGCAAAAAGTTAGAATTATGGGTTGCCCGACGCTGCTCAGCACGGGAAGAAAAGAAAATACGACGCTGGCGGCTCAGCACATTATCGGTATCAAAATTACCACTCAAAGGCTTTGAAACCTTAGCATGATGGGCCGGCGCATACCCCCGGCTATTCACACCAATGGCATAGATAATATCCGGCAGCTCCTCCAGAAAGCCATCCATCAAAGGTTGCAGGCGTTTTTCATACGCACTCGTATAACTAAGATCAAACTTTGCCGGCTCCTGACCTTCGTTAAGCCGTACATATTTCTGATCAAACACATTCAACCCCTGAGCAGCCATTGCTTCCAGAGCAACTTGCATCTCATTCGTCCAGCGTCGTCCGGCCTCAATAATTGTTTCAAAGCTGCCGTAACCAATCTTAAAGCGGGACAAAAGCTCCTGAGTATCTTCAGTGGCCGACTCCAGATCACCGGAATACACCTTAGAAGACTCCATACCATTACGGATATCATCACTCACTGCCGCAATCGTTTCTACATGCTCATGCGCCTCCCGATTTGCATATGACAGCTGATCCAGGCTACTACTGATACTCCCTAATTGCCCATTAACCTCTTCAAAATCATTCACCAGACGATTGAAATGCTCACTGGTATTACCAATAAAGCTTTCGGCATGTTCTATATTTTCAAGAATATCCTCAGCGCCTTTTTGTGTCTGGCCCATTAAACGGGCCATCTGGGAAATATTTTCATCAATCGCGTCTGTCGCCTGATTCACCTGAAGCGAGAGCCCACGTACCTCATCAGCAACAACCGCAAACCCCCGACCAGCCTCACCAGCCCGCGCTGCTTCAATTGATGCATTGAGAGCCAGCAAATTGGTTTGTTCTGAAAACTGCTTAACCATCACTAAAATTTCAGTGATGTTATTTGAGCTGCTATCCAACTGCTGCAAGGTTGACTGAAACCCCTGCGAAAGCTCAGTAATGCTATGAACCTGATCCAGCACCTTTGCCAGCTCAGCTGATGACTGCCGGATTTCTTCAAGATTACTGGAAGTAAATTCTGAGATATTCAGCGTATTTTTTGCTACTTCATCAATGGCAATTGTCGACTCACGACTCGACTCTAATACTTGCTGCGCCTGCGCCTGCTGAACGCTGGTTGCTTCATAAGCCGATAACAACACCTGCTGCAAACGGGTGGCACTCAGCGCTACATTGACACTTTTGTAACGGGTATTTGAGATAATACGCTTCAGGCTGTCCGAAAAACCATTGTAGTCACTGGCCATCTGAGAAATTTCATCATGCGTAAAGGCGGGAAGTCGGGCAGAAATATCACCGTCCTGATTACGGATGGCACTGAGCACTACGATCATCTCTTTAATCGGCCGCAGAAACAGATGCCGCATAAAAAAGACCGAAAACAGCGCAATTGTCACCGTTAAAGCAACAACACCCCATGTAATCAGCATCATATTATCAAGCTGTTTTAACACATCAGCTGGCAGGGACTGTACCTGTAACTCAGCAATAAAATATCCGATACAGACACACAACAAAACCGTCGGAAAACTCAGGAATAAGACATTACCAACAATTTTACGGGTGAGGGTAAAAAAACAGTTTCGTTCTACAACATCGTATAAGCTCATAAACTTCAGTTCACATACAGTACGTTGAATGTTAACTGATCATGACAGCCATACCTCCGAGTGTTTAATTAACTCAGGGCAACACCAGAGTAGCACCCTGCTGCTTAAGCCAGTTCTGCTGGCGTTTATAGCCCGGACAATAACGGGACACCAACGACCAGAACGCAGCAGAATGATTCATATGCTGCAAATGTGCCAATTCGTGAATTACCACGTAATTAAGCACGTCATCCGGGGCCATAATCAGCAGCCAGTTAAACCGTACTTCAGCCCTTGAATCGCAACAACCCCACTTTCGTCGAAAGCTTTTTACCTTGATTGATGCTGGAAAAAGTGCCATACGTGAGGACCATTCACCGACCCTTTCAGCGAATACAGCTTCAGCCTGCTGTCTCAGCCAACCTTCAAGCAACTGTCTGCAGGCATCCTGTTTTGATTTACGCACTCGTCGGGAAATAGCAACACTAATACATTCATCAGAAAAACCCACCTGGCTTTGATCTGCATCAGCCTGAATCTGTAAGGGATATTCAACACCGCGGTACAAAACCTGACTCGCATCGGTAAGTTCTGCCTGACGCGTTTCAATCAGCTGCAACTGACGCCGCAACTCTGCGTATCGGGTTTCTATCCAAACACGCCGGGAAGCAACAAACTCATCAATCCAGCGCTGACTGACACTTTCAGGCGCTAGCACACGCACCCCTTCTGGCCGCACCTGTATTTCCACTGTTTTACGCCGTTTACTGCGTCGCAGCTGATACTCCAAACCAAACACCCCCAGCAACTGCTTCAATGACTAATCTGATAGCGAATTCTGATACTCAGTAGGCCTGAACAGCCCGAAAGAAAGCGTACTTTACGCTACATTTAGCCCTGTATCTTCAAAATAAGCAGAATATCTTTTATCGAAGAGTAAACACAAAATTCTGAGCAGATAACGAACAAAAACAAGCAGTAACCTACCCTCACAACAATCCCATCCGACCAAAGAACTGCTTTTCAGACCCAATCCGGGTAACAGATCTTTGCAGTTACAGCCATTGCTGGTGCATAATTAGCCAGTTATGTTGAGCCTTCTGAAAAAGTTTACGCTGTGAGACTGTTATGAAACGACCCACAAAATCTGAGATCCGCGCACAATTAACGCAGCATACCCAAGCATACCTGAGTCAGGGTGGAGTGGTGAGTGAAGTTAACAGCGGTGCATCCGGTCTGGTAGACGGTGCTTACAACACCCGTAACTTTAATTTTACGGAACCTCGCCAGGAACGAACGCCTCTGACAAATGTAATGGCAACTATGGATGCACGCCGTACTCAAAAACAGAGCCCAGTTGCCTTACACCGCCCACGCAACCGTAAGAAAGTTATTTACGATGATTTTGGTGAACCATTACGGGTTATCTGGGTAGAAGAATAATCTTAACGCAAAGACTTAAAGCCTGCGGTAAATCCCATCAGCGATAGTGGTAACAACACCTGCTTACCATTTTCCATATGCACAAAAGCAACTAACCCCTGACGCCCCTTTTTAAGCTCAGCCAACGAGCCCTTATCAAGAATAAAATCCCCACGACATCGCTGTTCATTACAACTGTAACTAATACTTTTCGCATCGTTATCATCGGTTTTAAATAACAGCATTTCTTGCTGATCTAACATCGGCGGTAAATGAAATATAACCAACGCTTCTTTAGTGTCCAAATGATAACCAACCTGAGTGATCATCAAAGTGCCATCGCTATCTTTTCGCTGTAGCCTTTGCAGTATGTAACAAAACTCTCTGCCATCCGGTGCAACTTCACATTGCCCCACCCAGTCTTTAAAAGACTTACCGTCTATCTCACCTGCGTGTGTAATTGTTGCCGAAACAAACAGCCCCAGACAACCTAATAACATAAGTAATCGCGTTCCACTCAATCTAAGCATCGCACCACCCTGGTCAATTATTCAGATACTCTCATTGTAGCCTTCTTCAAACATAACCCGTTGCGACAAAAGAGTAAAATTCACCCTGCATTCTTAGCTCACACTTTATTACAACTCTTTGTGTCTAAAATTTATCCCCGTCACTAAGCTCACATTCTTTCTTTATCAATTCCAGCCTGGCGAACCAGCACCTGCTCACAGATATAGTCGCCAATCGGAATCGCTGAAGTTGCCGCCGGCGATGGCGCATTACACACATGCAAACTGCGCGGACTATCTGCAAATAGAAAATCATGCACCAGCTCACCATTCGACATAACGGCCTGAGCGCGGATTCCCGCCGGATAAGGACGTAAATCATCCACGCTGATTTGCGGGCAGTATTTCTGCACCAGCTTCAGATAACCCGGCTTCCATAATGAGTTTTTAGTTTCAGTTAAACCTGTTCTGAAATGCTTCTTAAGCACCCGCCAAAATCCGCTGAAGCACAGCATGTCAGCTACATCTCTGATGCTGAAGTTAATCCGTCCATAGCCCTCTCGCTTCCAGCCCTGAACCGCATTGGGTCCAACCGTCACAGAACCATCAATCATACGTGTCAGATGTACACCTAAAAAAGGTAAATCCGGATCAGGAATCGGATAGATCAGGTGCTTAACAACATCATTATATTTCGAGGGTAACTGGTAGTATTCTCCACGAAACGGAATAATCTGAAAGTCAGTTTCAATCCCTAACATACGCGTTGTTCTATCCGCCATAAGGCCTGAACAGGTAATCAAAAAATCACCGGTAAAGCTAACAGCCTGCTCCTGATACTGAGCAGTTACCTGTACATGCTCTGCAGATTCTTTCAGCCCGGTTACCTCATGGGATAAACGAACATGCCCACCCAACGCCTGAAAACGCTCAGCCATTCGCGTCGTCACCTGCCGGTAATCAACAATAGCTGTATCATTCACCAGAATAGCACCAAGGCCAACAATATTTGGTTCTTCTGTCTGCAACTGATCTGCATCCAACAGCTGCACATCAATGCCATTTTCATGGCAACGCTGATACAGCGCTTGCATACGCTCTACCTCCAGTGGCGTAGTAGCAACCAGCAACTTACCACACTGTTGAAATTCAATATCATTATCCCGGCAAAAAGCCAGCGTTGCAGCCACTCCGGCTTTACAGAATTTAGCTTTCAGGCTGCCCGGCGCATAGTATACGCCGGCATGTACAACACCACTGTTATGTCCGGTCTGATGTTGAGAATAAGCAGTCTCCTTCTCCAGTAACAGAATGCTTTTCTCCGGAAAACGCTGCTGTAATTGCCAGGCAGTAGAAACCCCAACAATCCCGCCACCAATAACAATGTAATCGTATTTCATCTGACTCTCTGCGCTGTGAATAATAATTAAAAATAAAGTGCCGGCCTGGATTACAAATAGAAATGGCCACGCTGACGAAGCAATTCACGTTTAAGCTCAGGATGAGCAACGAACTTATCCCGACCGTGCAACCAGCAATGATTTTGTATGACCAGCATAGAACCAACCGGTAAAGGTACCCGTATAAAATTTGGATCAGCTTCTAAGGAAGCTCCCATTTCATAGAGATAACGCCCCTGCGCCATATTCTGTGGCTCGGCAAACTGATCTATGAACAGCATATGCGGCTTACCCTGAGTATCTTCCTCAAAAAACACCGGATGCTGAATTTTACCGCTGACATTTTTTGATTTTGGTGCCCCCCAGAGTATCTCCTGCTTCGCCATCGGGTGTCGGTAAAACTTATCAAGCTCCTGCCATTCATCTACATGCAGTAATAACGAGTCACCACCCTGCATATTTGCTTCATCCAGCTTCTGCATTAACACAAAGTCCGTGCGTTCATTCACATAAGTACCATCATTATGCAACTCCATCCGCCGGTGTGCCTGTCGCAAATAGCTGTCTGATGTATCAGTATTCTCTACGGTAAAGCGGGCATAGAACTTACCGTACATTGAATCATGATTTGGCACACCAATAAGATGAGAGACCGCCGTCGACAATTTAATGTCTAACTCCGTACGCTGCTGCTTATCCAGTTCATTCGCAGACATATCGTACCTCAGCAGAAACGCACCAGTATCCCGGTTGCGCATAATCGTATTGAGAACCTCGCCAAGAGTATTAGCTGTTAACTCATCCAGCATATCCGCTATCGCAAAACGCAAAAAAGGCTTGTACTCCAGCGCCTGTAACGGCCACTCGTTCGCCAGTTCAGAAAACTTCTGCATAACGTCACACTGCAAGGTAACTATCTGCAGACGGGCATTATCTGTAAAAGGCTCAACACTGAACCCAGAGACTTGTTTAGGACTACTCACTTTTGGCAATACGGCATTCACAATACCTTCCTCCTAGAGTTTTACTGATAGCTAACTTATATCGATGAAAACAAATAATGTCGACATTTTATAGTTCCGTCAACAATATTCACAAATATATTTAACTAATGTAAAAACATGCCGTAAAATTTCGCTTCGCGCTTCTCTCAATATCAAACAACATTCCATCATAGGATTCGCATGCTGAGTGATAACAAAGACAACAGTGCCGCTCGAGTCGTTGGCGACCTGAAACAGGATATCCTGCAAGGTTACTTTGCTCCCGGTGAAAAACTGGCAATGGCGCGCCTTAAAGAGCGCTATCAGATTGGTGTCACGCCACTACGGGAAGCACTTTCGCAGCTATTAATCGAACAGTTAGTCATTGTTGAAAACCAGCGTGGATTCAGAGTTCACCCGATCAGCGAAGAAGAAATGCTGGATATTTACCAGACACGGGCACGTATTGAAGCCCTTTGTGTTGGATTAGCTATTGACCAGGGCGATGACGAATGGGAAGCCACAATTCTTGCCGCGGCGCATAAAATGCAAAAATTCAGTAACAGCATGGAATCTGATCCGCAGGAGTGGGAGCGTCGGCATCACGATTTTCACACAGCCATTGTGGCAGGATGCCACTCACCAACACTTTTACATGTTCGCCGTTCACTGTATGAAAAAGCATCCCGTTACCGGAATTTATGGCTCACCGATAACATGCAGCAAAATGATTTCTTTGATGCTAACCAGAAAGAACACGACAACCTGATAAAAGCGTTGTTAAAACGAGATCGAAAAACCGCCTGCCAACTCATTGAAAATCATCTCCTGAGCCCCAGCAAAGCCCTGCTGGCAAGCCAGACAATTCCAGATAGAAAAGTGTAACCGTTAGCAACGGTTACACCGCCGCAGTTAAATCAACTGCTGACACCAAACCGGAGACACTCCGCATCTGGCTTTTTTACCCTGCCAGCACAACTCCTTTGCCGGCAGCTAAACTCAGCCACCGGAATCCTCCGAAACATCCTCAAAAGCAGTTTTATTGCGCGACTGACTCAACTCGTCATCACGAAAATCGTAACTGACAATACGACCAAATTCACGCGCAAGCCCGATATCACGCAGCAGGTGATCATCCAGGTACTCCAAACGCTGTGCATTGATACGATCAGAAAAATAACCGTTAACTTTTTCAGTAATTCCGGCCAGAACAGTAATTAATAACATGACGATCTCCTTATAACCGGAGATATAAAGCAAAAGCAGGAAATGTCTAAAACAGAAAATTTCACAGCGCCGCTTTATATCCCGCGGCAGCTGTAAATTGATTTATTCAGTAATCAGAGCACAGGCACGCGGCGACAAAACCGGATTCCACATAATGTGGCGGTTTGTTTGTCGGTATGAAATGACGTTAATACAACGCTGCATTTTCATCGCGGCTGGATTCCAATAAATACGAATAAGAAGTGAAAGTGCTGAACAAATTTCAGCAGCAGTAATTAAAAGCCCTTTTCTCTGCCAGATCAAGATAAATTATTAAGATATAACTAAAAAAAAGCCCTCACAGGAGGGCTTTATAATTTACAACCGGCATAACACTTAACCGCGTTTATTCCACCTGAGCAATCAGGCTTGCGTTACCACCTGCTGCAGTAGTATCAACGCATAAATGACGCTCAATCACATAACGCTCAACAGCACCGGGCTCTGTTAATAAGGGTAATAACGCCCCATTACGACCAGCTAACGCCTGTCGATACGCTTGTAACTTACCAAGCTCAGCCTGACTGGCAACCGCTGCAAAACCCTCACATTCACCCAGCGCCTCGGCATCAAGGCAACCATCGATACCTTTAACAGCAAAGCCGTCTGGCAAACTTGCTACAAGCTCCGTTGCTCCAGCACTGACAACAACAACCGCGTTCCCCTGAGACAACGCAAATAACAATTGCTCACGCAAACTCGTTAAGTCAGGACCCAGACATAAAACAATTCCCCGGGCATGGTTCGTCAGCAAATTAAGTTCGCCTGTAGGCCCCGGCATACTGTGCTCAGCTTCAAGCGCCGGTAATGTTGCCCGACAAACATCAGCCAGCGCTGTTAACTGAGCAACTGCAGGTTGTGACACTGTTATTTGTTGCAACTCATTAATAACAGACTGAAGCCTTGCAGAAGAAACCGCTTCTAAAGCCCCGTCTGAAGTAGCTGAATAAACCGCTGCCTGCTTGAATCGCTGGACGTACTGCGGACCACCCGCTTTAGGCCCGGTACCTGACATGCCTTCACCACCAAACGGCTGAGAGCCAACAACAGCACCGATCTGGTTGCGGTTAACATACATATTGCCCGCCTGGATACGACTAACCACCTGCTCCACCCGGTTATTCACCCGGGTATGTAAACCAAATGTCAGACCATAGCCCTGCGCATTAATTTCATCGACCACCTCATCCAGTTTTTCTGCATTAAAGGTCACTACGTGTAAAACTGGCCCAAAAATCTCTTCTGGTAATTCTGCAATGGAATCAAGACGAATTACTGTAGGCGCCACAAAACGCCCTTCCGCAGGCACCGGCAACGCCTTCAAAACCCGACCTTTATCAGCAAACGCCTGACAATGTGCTTCTATTTTCTGCTTGGCGGCCTTATCAATGACCGGACCGATATCCGCAGACAGATACCAGGGATCAGCAAGCGTGAGCTCATCCATCGCACCATAAAGCATCTTTAATAACTCTTCTGCTATATCTTCCTGAAGATACAACACCCGTAATGCTGAACAACGCTGTCCGGCACTCTGGAAGGAAGAAATAAGTACATCCCGTACAACCTGCTCCGGTAAAGCTGTTGAATCGACTATCATCGCGTTCAGACCACCCGTTTCAGCAACTAGCGGCGCTTCAGGTGCCATCGTCCGCGACATTACCCGGTTAATTGACTGAGCGGTTACAGTTGAACCTGTAAAGCAGACACCATCAATACGGCTGTCAGACGTTAATGGCACGCCAACCTCAAGACCACTGCCCGGTAATAACTGCAGCGCAGCAGCTGGCACACCTGCCTGATGCATCAGCTCAACGGCCCGTGCAGCAATCAAGGGGGTCTGATCCGCTGGCTTAGCCAGAATTGCATTACCTGCAGCCAGACCCGCAAGCACCTGACCCGAGAAGATTGCCAATGGGAAATTCCATGGCGAAATACAGGTCAGTACACCACGGGCCGGTTGCTCATCACCAATTCGCATAGCTTCATTTGCATAGAAACGTGCAAAGTCGACAGCTTCACGTACTTCACCTACCGCATCCAGCATCGTCTTGCCCGCTTCACGGCAGACCAGTGCAAAAAACTCAGCAGCATTTTCTTCATACACATCAGCAATATTATTCAGAATCACTGCACGTTCTTCTGCAGATAGCGCCGACCATTCAGCGAACCCATCTCTGGCAGCAATAATTGCCTGCTGAACATCTTCAGCTGTCGCATTCACAACAGTACCCACCTGATCAGTGTCAACAGCAGGATTCATAACCGCAACGGCATCAACTGCCTCGTTCTGATCTACAAGCTGCCGTACAAACATCGGACTCGCAGCCCACTGGTAATCCTTGTAAGTGCTGCGTTGCTCATCCAGAGCATCAATGACCAACGGATCAGTGATATCCCAGCCTTTGGCATTTGGTCGCTCAGCACCATAGATATCAACCGGCTTGGGAATCGTTTGACTGGCGATCTTGCCCTCTAATGCTGTAACTGCCGAAAACGGATCAGTAGCGATATCTTCAGGCTGAATCCGTGTATCAACAATCTGATTTACGAAAGAGCTGTTTGCACCGTTCTCTAACAGTCGACGTACCAGATAGGCCAACAGATCCTGATGTGCACCTACAGGCGCATAGATTCTGCAGCTGGTTTGCTGACCGGACAATACTGCGTGATGTAAAGACTCACCCATTCCATGCAGGCGCTGAAATTCAAATTTTTCTTTAGAAACATTCCGGGCAAGATGCAGAATAGCTGCAACGGAATGTGCATTATGAGTCGCGAACTGAGGGTAAATGCGGTCGGTCATAGCCAGCAGTTTTTCTGCACAGCACATATAAGACACATCTGAATTCAGTTTACGGGTAAATACCGGAAAGCCATCCAGACCAAGCACCTGCGCCCGTTTAATTTCTGCATCCCAGTATGCACCTTTAACCAGTCGCACCATAATTCGGCGATCCAGTGCTTCAGCACAGCTATACAACCAGTCCAATACGAACGAAGCACGCTGACCGAACGCCTGCACAACCACACCAAACCCCTGCCAGCCTTCCAGTTCAGAACTGGCCAGCACGGCATGGATAACATCCAGGGAAATATCTAAACGGTCCGCTTCTTCAGCATCAATATTAAAGCCCATGTTGGCTTCTTTAGCCTGAATGGCCAGACTCAGAGTACGGGCAACCAACTCATCCATCACCCGCTCACGTTTAGCAAACTCATAACGTGGATGCAGCGCAGACAGCTTAACCGAAATACCCGGGTTCATCCGAATATCATCATGTACACATGACTTTGCCAGGGCACCAATAGCATCGCTGTACGCACGGTGATAACGCAATGCATCAGCATCAGTACGGGCAGCTTCTCCCAGCATGTCGTAAGAATAGGAATAGCCCTGCGCTTCCAACTTAGTAGCACTGCGGGTAGCTTCCCGAATATCACGCCCTAATACGAACTGACGCCCCAGCTCTTTCATTGCCTGAGCAACCGCTGTGCGCACCAGTGGCTCACCTAAGCGCTTCACCATACCTTTTAGCGTACGGCCCAGTGTACGGCTTTCGCTCGGTGCCAGCAGCTTACCGGTGACCAGCAACGCCCAGGTAGAAGTATTCACCAATGATGAATTTGAATGCCCTAAATGCTCACGCCAGTTACCCGTTGCAACTTTATCTTCAATTAACGCATCAATAGTGACGGTATCCGGCACCCTCAACAGAGCTTCAGCCAGACACATCAGAGCCACACCCTCTTTAGTAGTCAGACCATATTCCGCCAGAAATTTTTCCATCATAGACGGGCTGCTTTCATTACGTACCTTACGTACCAGATCAGCAGCATCACGGGAGATAATCTCACGGTCATCTTGAGTCAAACGGGCATTGTCGATAAGCGTTGAAATTACCTGGGCTTCGTCTGCCAGGTAATGTTGGCGGATAGCTTCGCGGCATGATTGGATACGCGGATGCATAGGGTCACCTCTAAAATTATTATCTAATCATTCTAGCTGCAACACGGAAGATACTTTCTCTATATTAACCAAATAAGCATCTATATAAATCTAACTTTTTATACAATAAAAAGACAAAAGATATTTTTTAATGACTATATTAGGCAAATAACCAAGAATGCGATATTTATTTTAATCTCGTAGCTTCACCTGCACTTTAGCAAACATCCACCGAACTGACTTACTGGGCGCCCCAAATAGCTTACTTATCACAATAACAGCCAGGGTCGAAGCAATAACACCAGGGAGGATTTCATACAAATCAAACCAGCCTCCTTCCAATTGGCGCCAGACAACCACCGTGATACCGCCAGTGAGCATTCCGGCTATAGCACCTATACGATTCATCAATGGCCAATAAAGAGACAATAGAATAACCGGCCCGAAAGTAGCGCCTAAACCCGCCCAGGCATAAGCAACAAACTCAAGGATATTGGCCTGCTTATCGATTGCCAGCCAGGCAGCCAACACGATAATCAGCAATACTGCATAACGTCCGATATCTGCGGCTATGCCATCCCCTGCCTGCTGATTTAATACCAACTCATTAAAGTCCTCAGCAAGGGTTGAAGCCGCTACCATTAACTGAGAATCAACGCTACTCATAATTGCCGCTAAAACAGCCAGCGACAAAACGCCTGCTACCCAGGGATTAAAAACAACATTCAGCATTGCAACCAATACACTTTCAGGCTCAGTTACTGCATCGGGCAGTGTAATCAGGGCAAGCAGCCCCGTCAGACAAGCTGCAACCATCACCAAAGCTCCCCAGCTCACTGCAATGTATCGTGCCCAGATAATATTATGCTTACTAGAAATTGCCTGAAAACGCGCCAGTACATGTGGCTGACCGAAATACCCCAACCCCCAGGCGCTCAGAGAAATAATACCAATGGCTGAAAGAGCTTTGCCTTCAGGATTACTAAAGATATTAACCAACGCCGGATTTGCTGCTTGTAAAGCACTAAAGCTTGCCTGCAAATGTCCCGGTTCATCAATTAATGCAATCGGTACAGCCAACAATGCCGCCAGCACCAGCAAACTCTGGAACACATCACTCCATGAAACCGCCAAAAACCCACCGAGCAGGGTATAAGCGGTAACAGCCACTGCAGCCAACATAATTGCCAAACGCGGATCCCAGTCAAACACACCACTGAGCAGCTGACCGACAGCCAATAAACCTGCACTGGTATACAGCAACATAAAGCCAAGTATAAATAACGCGGCAATTAAACGAACAACCCGGCTATTATCTTCAAACCTATTTTCCAGATAGCTTGGTATAGTCAGCGTGTCGCCATCCAGCTCCGAATAAACCCTCAGACGACGTGCAACAAAGACCCAGTTAAGCCACATACCGACGAGCAGCCCTACCACTAACCAAAGCACATGAAAGCCAGTAGTCATTGCCAGACCGGGCAAGCTTAACACTAACCAGGCGCCCATATCGCTGGCACCAGCACTTAAACCGCAGGACCAGGCACCCAGACTTCTGCCACCGAGTAAATAGTCAGACAGGTCCTCATTGCGCCGAAAAGCCCAATATCCAATTAGTATCAATATTCCAAGATACACAGCATATGCCACTGCCAGCATGCTAACCCTCGACGTTATTCATAACATTGGTTATTAATATGACAAACTTCTCACTATAGATTCAAGCGTTTAGCTTACTTCAGCACATATCTTTCGATATAAGCTTCTGCCAGAAAGTAAAAAGCCCCTACCAGGGTAGAGGCTTTTTATCTGACTAAGAGCCGTTATGCCAATTCAAGCAATACACTGAGTGCAACCGAGAAGATCGCACAGTCAACCAACTTGGTGGACTCAATATCAGTCAACGTATTATTCCAACGGGTCAGCAGATCCTTGTGAGATTCACTCCACTGAGCCAAACGTTGCTCTACTGTCTGATCAGATTCACTGCCACGCAGGACACTGAGTGTCAGGCCACGCTGCTGAGTATCCAGCTCGATACGGTAGCTGTTCTTCGCCAGTGCCTGCCAGTGGTTGGCAGCTTTGAACTCGCGAATCTTACGATCCAGTCCAACCAGATTCAGGTGCGTACCTAAACCAAAGTACGTCTGGGCTACAACTTCTACGCCTTCTTTCAGCTCAGATGCTACATCAATAACATCCAGTAACCAGTACAGACTTTCAGTCGCTGCCGCAAATGCTGCCAGACGTTCAGGAACACCTGCTTCCAGGTAATCATCATAGCGTTCAGCCATACGATTATCCGGTACTGTGTTACTGATCTTGCCAGCACTGGAAACCACTTCATCAATAGAGGCTTTATAGCTTTCCAGACAAGGTTCCAGTCTCAGACCATCGCGACGGTTACGCAATAACCAGTGGCTACCACGGGTCAGTAACTGAATCATGTCACGCATCATGGTGACCTGAATATCACATGTTACCTGATAATCCAGAGATTCAATTTCAGCCCACATAGTGTCAATGTCATACAGCTCACGCACAATCATGTAAGCCGCTGCAATATCACTGTAATCCAGACCCGTTGCTGTACGCAGGTTATTCACATAGGTAATACCCATACGGTTAACCAGATCGTTTGCAATCTGTGTTGCAGTAATCTCGCGACGCAGACGGTGATTACGCACGGCTTCCGGGAAATCGTTCAGTAATCGCTGTGGGAATGCGGTTTCCATCTCTTTCGAAAAGCTAGGATCATCAGTGATCCAGGAATTGATCAACGCCTGCTTCAGCTCGATTTTCGCATACGAAATCAGTACAGAAAGCTCCGGACGGGTAAAACCTAAACCTTGCTCTTTACGCTCTTGCAGTTCATCTTCGCTTGGCAGGAATTCAAGCTGTGGATCCAGCTTACCTTCCGCTTCCAGACGACGAATCAGACGGATGTAGTCATCCATCGTACCGGCTGCATGCAACTCAGCAATGTTAAGCGCCTGCGCCTGTCGGTAGTTATTTTTCAATACCAGTTCAGATACATCATCAGTCATATCACGTAACAGCTGGTTACGCTGCTTAACTGTCATATCACCCTGACTAACCAGTTCGTTAAGCAGAATCTTGATGTTAACTTCGTGGTCAGAACAGTCTACGCCACCGGCATTATCGATAAAGTCGGTATTTGATGAACCGCCATTCAGGCCAAACTCAATACGACCCAGCTGTGTGAAACCTAAGTTACCGCCTTCACCCAACACTTTACAGCGCAACTCGTTACCGTTAACACGCAAGCTGTCGTTGGCTTTATCACCTACATCTGCATGACTTTCTTTAGTCGCTTTAACATAGGTACCGATACCACCGTTCCAGATCATATCAACAGGTGCTTTAAGCAACCGGTTTAACAGATCTGTTGGTGCCAGGCGATCTTCCTGAATGTCAAAACGCGCTTTCATTTGCGGGCTGATCTTGATCCATTTGGCACTGCGCTCAAAAATCCCGCCGCCTTCGCTGATCAGCTTAGCGTTGTAATCTGTCCAGGACGAACGTGGCAGCTCAAACATCCGCTGACGCTCAACAAAAGATGGGGCAACATCTGGGTTCGGATCAATGAAGATATGCATATGGTTAAATGCAGCAACCAGACTGATTGTCTCGGATAACAGCATACCGTTACCAAATACATCACCCGCCATATCGCCGATACCGATAACCGAGAACTCTTCTTTCTGGGTATTAATGTCTTTCTCACGGAAATGACGCTTAACTGATTCCCAGGCACCTCGGGCAGTAATACCCATACCTTTGTGGTCATAACCCTGGCTACCACCGGATGCAAATGCATCACCCAGCCAGAAGTTATATTCCTCAGAAATGGAGTTAGCGATATCAGAGAAAGTCGCCGTACCTTTATCTGCTGCCACTACCAGATACGGATCGTCCTCATCACGACGTACGACATTATCTGGATAAACAATACCTGAACCTACCAGGTTGTCGGTAATATCCAGCAAACCGCGGATATACAGTTTATAGCACTCAATACCTTCAGCCTGAATCTCTTCACGGCTGCCATTAACCGGCATCTTCTTACAGATGAAGCAGCCTTTCGCACCTACAGGCACGATAACCGAGTTCTTAACCTGCTGAGCCTTAACCAGACCCAGTACTTCAGTACGATAATCCTCGGTACGGTCAGACCAGCGCAGACCACCACGCGCTACTTTACCAAAGCGCAGATGCACACCTTCCATACGTGGAGAGTATACGTAAACTTCAAACGCCGGCTTAGGCAACGGAATATCCGGGATAGACTGAGAATCAATCTTGTATGAATAGTATGACTTCGGCTTACCATCAGCAGCCATCTGGAAGAAGTTAGTCCGCAGAATCGCCTGAATAACCACTAAGAAGCGACGCAGAATCTTATCATCATCCAGACTTGCAACACCTTCCAGCGCTTCCAGAATACTGGTTTCAATCGCTTCAACGCGAGACTCATCGCCGGCACGCTCAGGATTCAGTCGCACATGGAACAACTCGGTTAACTGACGCGTAATCGGAATATTACGGTGCAGCACTTCCGCCATAAACGGCTGTGAATAACCAAAACGCAGCTGCTTAATATAACGCGCCATTGCCCGTAGCATAGCCACTTCACGCCACGCCAGATTACCGCCAATAACCAAGCGGTTAAATTTATCGCTGGCAGCCCGGCCTTCCCAGACACTGATAAAAGTATCCTGCAGGATAGTTTTAACCTGCTCAAGCTCAATGGCATCTTCCTGTCCGTAGCTCACCAGGAAGTCGCTTACCCAGTAGGTATTACCGTCTGCAGGTCTAATCTGATAAGGATGCTCGCTCATTACCCGCAAGCCCAGATCTTCCAGAACCGGAATGACATCAGACAGAACTAAAGGCTCGTTAGCGCTATACAGCTTAAATTTCAGAATGCCGCTGGACTCTTCGAATGAGCGGTAGAAGCTCATAGAGATCTTGCGATCTTCGTTCAGGCTATCCAGATGCTGGATATCTGAAACTGCATTACCGGTAGAAAAATTCTCAGTATAAGACGACGGAAACGCAGAACGGAAATCACTGTTATAGCGACTACCCTGCTCTTCACCGAAGGCTTCGATCAGATTCAGCTGTAAATCATCCGGCCAGGAGCGGGACATTTCCAGAATACGCGCTTCAATGGTTTTGATATCAACATCTTTCTGCTGTTCAGGATCCACATAAAGTACAAAATGAGTACGCGACAGAATCGATTCAGAAACCTGAGCATTTACTTCC
Organism: Aliamphritea ceti; assembly: GCF_024347215.1. Taxonomy (NCBI): domain Bacteria; kingdom Pseudomonadati; phylum Pseudomonadota; class Gammaproteobacteria; order Oceanospirillales; family Oceanospirillaceae; genus Aliamphritea; species Aliamphritea ceti. The sequence goes on along the minus strand of NZ_AP025282.1, from coordinate 2,039,074 downwards.
GAATCCAGCGCATGGAAACCATCGACCAACAGCTTATGAATACGACGACGCAGCTGTGTCGTGTAAAGATCACGCGGAATATAATACAGGCATGAATAGAAACGCTTGCTGGAATCCTGACGTACAAACAAACAAGCCTTACGACGTTCCTGCAGGTTAAAGATACCCATCGCGGTTTCTTGCAACTCACCTGCATCAGCCAGCATCAATTCTTCACGAGGCATATCAATCAGATGCTGCACCAGCGCTTTATGGCTGTGGCCACCTGGCTCAAAGCCGCATTCAGACAAAGTCTGAACAACTTTACGACGCACCATTGGAATACTTAACGGCTTAGCAAAGAATACTGAAGACGTATACAAACCGTAGAAACGGTGAGCGCCGGTCAACTTACCTTTAGCATCAAACTGCTTAACAATTACCAGGTCACGATATGCAGGACGGTGAACAGTCGAACGAATAGTATCTTTACTGAAGCTAACCAGATCACTGTTGCTGGCAAACGCACGCTCACAGTCGGTCAGTACATGGCTGGCTTTTTTATCTGCCGCCAGACGACGAATACCCAGACGGCTTTTTACGTCTGCATTTTCAGTAATCTTTTCGCCGGCATGCTTATAGGCAATTTTTTCGTAACCCAGGAAAATAAAATGCTCGTCCAGCATCCAGTCCAGCAGCTTACGGGACTCTTTAATTTCCGGATTATTTGCGTCAGTTTCACGCAGCTCTTCTTTAACCGCCTGAACCTGATCCTGCAACTGACGGAAGTCCTTAACAACGTACTGAACATCTTCCAGAACACTTGCCAGCGTATCACGTAGCTCATCCAGCCATGCAGGATCTGAATCACGATCGATTTCCAGACAAATAACAGACTCCATACGCGCAGTTTCGCTGCGCTCACTCGGAGTTGTAACATTTGTCAGCTGATGCTTTTTATCACGTTCAACAGCCATCACACAGTTGTTGATATTATGAATCGCAACTTCACGACGATTCAGTTCCATACGAACCGAATCTACCAAAAATGGCATGTCAGAGTTGTGAATCTGAATCACTGTATGGTTTGAGTGCCAGCCATAATGTTCAAAATCCGGGTTAAAAACCCGTACTTCTGGCCGGGTACCGTCATAATTCTGAATGACTTGCCAGTATGAAAAAGCTGTTGAGTAGAGATCTTCCAGAGATTTGCGCTGCAAATCAGAAGGTGGGGAAACACTGAAAAACTGGTGAGCGTAGTGAGTAATGGACTGTGCGAGGGATGAATCGACCTGTGCACATAATTTTTCGGTCAACAGATCCATGATCTGTGCCTTGGTCAGACCAGCGAGTTGATGCATATATTTTTGACTCCAGATAGCAATTACGTCGCGCGAACTTGCTTTAAAGCCCTGGTCAGGAAATGCAATCTCCGAACCGGAGCTTTTTTATTATTATTCCTAGCGCCACTCTACCTAAGTCGTCTGGACGATTAAAGACACATCTAGTGAGTATTTGTCTTTTCTCGGCTTTTATAAGAAAAAATTTGCATTTGGCCCCCTCTCATCCACTGATTTGGTACCAAAAACGACTTTTTGCTTCAGACAACTTTTGCCATGTGACACTAAAGCGCTAAATTATATGAAAAAGTAACAAGTCTTTTTCCCTGTAATCTGAGAATATATAGGCGTATCCTTTTCGCAATCGCAGCATAGAATTACAAAAACATAAAAAGAAGCCTACACATGGACAATTTGGATAAGCTAGACATTGCAATCCTTCGTGAATTGCAAAAAAACGCCCGAATCACTATTACCGAGCTCGCATCACGGGTCGGCCTTTCGAAAACCCCATGCCAAATTCGCATGCGCCGTTTAGAAGAGCAGGGTTATATTCTGGGTTACATCGCCCTGGTTGATCAGAAGAAACTCGGCACTAAACATGTCGCCTTTGTTCAGGTATCTCTGAGCGACACCCGGACTAAAGCTCTACAGGCATTTAATGACGCTGTCCGGAGTATTCCGGAAATCGAACAGTGCCATATGATTGCGGCAAATTTTGATTACTTACTGAAAGTCCGCACCACTGATATGGAATCTTATCGGGCGGTTCTGGGTGAGAAAATTTCGTCACTGCCTTTTGTTACCCAAACCAGCACTTTCGTCGTAATGGAAGACGTCAAAGATATTGAAGCCAAGTTGGTATAAATGGCTGAGAATAAGTAGCTGATATAAACCGCTGACATCAAAGCAACAACTTAGATCAGTAATTTAGATAAGAGATAAAAATGAACCGCAAAGCCTTTTTACTGGCTATGTGCGTGGTACTGATGTGGTCTACAGTTGCCAGTGCATTTAAGCTGACCCTGACTCTTGTCACACCGCTGCAAATGCTTTGGCTGGCGGTCACTACCGGAGTCGCCATATTAGGTATTGCTGCCTGGAAGCAGCAAAAACTGTTACCTGCCTGGCAACACCTAAAGAAATCGCCGGGATTTTTTGTCCTGCTGGCGTTTCTTAATCCAACAGCTTACTACCTGATCTTATTTGCGGCCTATGACATCCTGCCCGCTCAACAGGCGCAGGCACTCAACTATACCTGGGCAGTCATGCTGAGCATGTTGGCAGTACCCTTTCTTGGCCAAAGCTTTACCCGTGTCAATTTGTTCAGCATCATCATCGCCTACGCCGGGGTATTGGTCATTGCGACACAGGGTGAACTTATGGCCCTGGACTTTAAGCAACCTCTGGGCGTTGCACTGGGCTTAAGCAGTTCAATTTTCTTCTCCAGTTACTGGATTCTTAATACCAAATACCCTCACGATCCGGTCATTACCCTTTTCTTATGCTTTGGACTTAGCCTGCCAATGCTATCGGCTATCATGTTCTGGCAAAACGGCTTTACCGATATTCCACTCGCGGCGATCGCCGGCGGTATTTATATCGGCGCCTTCGAAATGAGCTTCGCATTCTTATGCTGGATGAGTGCTTTGCGTCTGGCGACTAACACGGCGCAACTGAGCAACCTTATTTATCTGGCACCGCCCCTGTCACTGGTGTTATTGGCAGTCATTGTCGGTGAGGAAGTACTGTATTCAACCCTGGTTGGCTTTGCACTGATCATTGGCGGCGTATTATTACAACAGCTTAATCATCGCAAGGCTTCCGTATAGACAACGGCTTTACCTATGAAGCATCCACAAAAAAACCGCCTCGTAGGCGGTTTTTTTTCAGAGCGATAGCAACAATTAGCCCTGCATCAAAATCCGTAACATGCGACGCAGCGGTTCAGCAGCACCCCATAATAGCTGATCACCAACGCTGAACGCATTCAGGTATTCATCACCCAAATTCATCTTACGCAGACGGCCAACAGGTACACTCAAAGTACCAGTTACTTTCGCAGGCGTTAGCTCAGCAGCTGTAATTTCACGTTCATTTGGAATCACCTTAACCCAATCGTTGGCTTCAGCCAGCATTGCATTAACTTCATCCATAGGCACGTTTTGCTTCAGCTTAATCGTGAATGCCTGGCTGTGACAGCGCATTGCACCGATACGTACACAGGTACCGTCAATTGGTACCGGGCTATCAGACAGCCCCAGAATCTTGTTCGTTTCAGCGTACGCTTTCCACTCTTCACGGCTTTGACCGTTTTCCAACGGGCTATCGATCCACGGGATCAGAGAGCCAGCCAGTGGTGCACCAAAGTTTTCAGTTGGCAGACCAGTACGGATAATATCCGCAACCTGACGATCGATATCCAGAATCGCACTCGCAGGGTTTGCCATATCAGCAGCTACTGATTCGTTGATCATACCCATCTGAGTAATCAGCTCACGCATGTGACGTGCACCGCCGCCTGAAGCAGCCTGATACGTCATAGACGTCATCCACTCAATCAAACCGGCATTAAACAGGCCACCCAGGCCCATTAACATCAGAGAAACTGTGCAGTTACCACCAACGAAAGTCTTGATGCCATTGCTCAGACCATCTTTGATAACATTCATGTTTACCGGATCAAGTACGATAATCGCATCGTCTTCCATACGCAGAGAAGATGCCGCATCAATCCAGTAACCCTGCCAGCCTGCCTTACGCAGATCAGCATATACCTGTTTCGTGTAGTCGCCACCCTGGCAGGAAATAATGGCATCCATCTGTTTTAAATCATCAATGGATGTCGCATCTTTCAGCGCCGGAATTGTTTTACCAATATCTGGACCGGCCTGACCTACTTGGGATGTCGTGAAAAAGACCGGCTCTTCGATGTGATCGAAATCCCGCTCTTCCATCATGCGTTGCATCAGCACAGAACCAACCATTCCGCGCCAACCAACAAAACCTACACGCTTCATTGTATTAATCACCAAATTAAGGATTTAAAAAACGACAAAAGCCAGTGCGTAAAATATCCGCACCAGCCTGTCTGCCTCTGTTCAATTTTAACAGAGGAAACTTACTTCTTACTTACTAAGCCTCAGTAAGCGAACATAGTATTATGCAACATTTCTAATACATAAACTATATAGGCTTCATACGACTTTTACATAAGGCTGACATGAGCAAGATCAATCAAAAGCCCTATCCGAGTCAACCCGGCACTCATACTAAGGTCGCAACCTGGCAATAAGTGCCGTTTCTAAACCTGCCAGCAATTATGCCTGCAGCGCAGCAACTACTGCATCACCCATTTCACTGGTGCTTACTTTTGCCATGCCTTCAGACCAGATATCTGCAGTACGCAGGTTCTGATCCAGCACAGCACTGACAGCCGCTTCAATACGATCAGCAGTCTCGCCGGCACCCAGAGAGTAACGCAGCATCATCGCAGCTGACAGTATAGTCGCCAGCGGGTTAGCAACGCCTTGCCCTGCAATATCCGGTGCTGAACCATGACAAGGTTCATACATGCCTTTACCACTTTCATCCAGAGATGCAGAAGGCAACATACCGATAGAACCGGTCAGCATAGCGGCAGCATCAGACAAGATATCGCCGAACATATTGCCGGTTACCATCACGTCAAACTGCTTTGGCGCTCTTACCAGCTGCATTGCTGCGTTATCAACGTACATGTGGCTCAGCTCAACATCAGGATATTCTTTCGCCAGATCATCCATAATTTCACGCCACAGTACTGTTACTTCCAATACGTTAGCTTTATCTACCGAGCACAGACGCTTATCACGGGCACGGGCTGCTTCAAACGCTACCCGGCCAATACGACGGATTTCATTTTCGTCGTACACGTAAGTATTGAAACCTTCACGGATACCGCCTTCTTTTTCACGGATTCCACGTGGCTGACCGAAATAAATACCGCCTGTCAGTTCACGTACAATCAGAATATCCAGACCGGCAACAATCTCAGGCTTTAAAGAAGAAGCGTCTGCCAGCTGAGGATACAGAATTGCTGGACGCAGGTTACCGAATAATTCCAGATTAGAACGGATACCTAACAAACCTTTTTCCGGACGGATCTGAAAGTCAGGATTGGTATCCCACTTTGGACCGCCAACTGCACCTAATAAAATTGCATCGGCATTTTTAGCTGCTTCAAGCGTTGCTTCAGGCAGTGGCACACCGTCTGCATCGATAGCACAACCACCAACACGCGCTTCAGATAATTCCAGCGCCAGATTATCCTGTCCGTTTACCAGTTCCAGTACACGACGGGCTTCGGCAACAATTTCCGGACCAATGCCATCACCTGGCAGTATCAATACATTCTTAGACATTTATTAACCTTTATAATGTCGGAAGCTGCTGACGTAACAGCAACTTCAAAATCTAAACAGTGCTTTTAGCGAATCGCGTCAAACAACCACGGGCTGGCAGCGCGAGCTTTAGCCTCATACGCTTTGATATCATCAGCCTGCTGTAAAGTCAGACCGATATCATCCAGACCATTAAGCAAACAATGCTTACGGAAGTCATCAATCTGAAATGTCATTTCATCACCAGATGGCGTAACAACCACCTGACGCTCAAGATCAATCTTCAGTTCATAGCCTTCATTTTCAGCAACTTCAGTGAACAGCTGATCAACCTGAGCTTCTGAAAGTACAATTGGCAACAGGCCATTTTTAAAGCAGTTATTATAGAAAATCTCGGCAAAGCTTGGTGCAATAACTGAACGGAAACCATAATCATCTAACGCCCATGGCGCATGTTCACGGCTGGAACCGCAACCGAAGTTTTCACGGGCCAGTAAAACACTGGCACCTTTATAACGCGGTGCATTCAAAACAAAATCTTCATTAACCGGACGGCCGCTACTATCCTGATCAGGAAATCCTTCATCAAGGTAACGCAGTTCATCAAACAGGTTCGGACCGAAACCAGACCGTTTAATAGATTTCAAAAACTGTTTTGGGATGATCATGTCCGTATCGACGTTGGCACGATCTAAAGGTACGGCAATCCCACTGTGCTGATTAAATTTTCTCATGATTGCTTCCCCTTACCCCTGCTTGATCATTTCACGCACATCAACAAAGTGACCTGCGATAGCTGCTGCTGCAGCCATTGCCGGACTTACCAGATGCGTACGGCCACCAAAGCCCTGACGGCCTTCGAAGTTGCGGTTAGACGTAGACGCACAGTGCTCACCGGCACCTAATTTGTCAGGATTCATTGCCAGACACATAGAACAACCTGGTTCACGCCACTCCAGACCCGCAGCTGTAAAGATCTTGTCCAGACCTTCTGCTTCTGCCTGATCTTTCACCAGACCGGAACCCGGAACAACCAGCGCCTGGATAATGTTTCCGGCAACTTTCTGACCTTCAACAACCTTGGCAGCATCCCGTAAATCTTCAATACGGGAGTTGGTGCAGGAACCGATAAACACACGATCAAGCTTGATATCAGTAATTTTCTGATCCGCTTCAAGACCCATGTACTTCAACGCACGCTCAATACCATCTACCTTAACCGGATCAGCTTCATTCGTTGGATTAGGCACCAACTCAGATACACCCACTACCATTTCCGGAGATGTTCCCCAGGTAACTTGTGGCTCAATATCTGCGGCTTTAATTTCAATAACAGAATCAAACTCAGCGTCAGAATCAGATACCAGGTCCTGCCATGCAGCAACAGCCGCATCCCACTGTTCACCCTTAGGCGAGAAAGGACGGCCTTCAACGTAATTAATTGTTGTCTGATCAACAGCAACCAGACCTACGCGGGCACCCGCTTCAATTGCCATGTTACTAACCGTCATGCGGCCTTCCATGGTCATGTTACGGAATACATCGCCACCAAACTCTATCGCATAACCGGTACCACCAGCGGTGCCAATTACGCCGATAATGTGCAAAATAACATCTTTAGGTGTCACACCAATACCCAGTTCGCCATCAACACGAACCAGCATATTCTTCATCTTTTTAGTGATCAGGCACTGAGTTGCCAATACGTGCTCAACCTCAGAAGTACCAATACCGTGGGCCAAAGCACCAAGCGCACCCAATGTTGCAGTATGGGAATCGCCGCATACTGCTGTTACACCCGGCAAAATAGCACCTTGTTCCGGCGCCATTACGTGAACGATCCCCTGACGCTGATCGTTCATTTTGAATTCAAGAATGCCGAAATCATCGCAGTTCTCATCCAGGGTTTTCACCTGAATTTTAGAAACCGGATCAACAATCTCTTCAACGCCACCTGAACGCTCGGTCGTCGGTACGTTATGATCCGGCGTTGCAATGTTGGCATCGATACGCCACGGCTTTCGGCCTGCAATGCGTAGCCCTTCAAACGCCTGTGGTGAAGTCACTTCATGCAGTACCTGACGGTCAATGTAAATCAATGCACTGCCATCTTCATTCATGCGGACTAAATGTTGCTCGAACAACTTGTCATATAACGTCTTGCCAGCCATGTTTAGCTCCTGTCGGCATCAGGCTCACTTCCGAACCTAATTTTTGTCATTTTCGCCCGTCTGATGCGAGCTTCATAAGCCTTGCTCACTGTACAAAAATCTCCCTTCTTCAGGGCCAGTACTGTGACCAAGACTGCTTAGATAGCGCATATCCTAGTGCAAGGTTTTCGATAAAACAAATTCATATTTTTTATAGATTGAATTCCAAATTGGAATAGCAAATACTATTCATCAGATAGCACAATTTTTATGTGAAACATTCCTCATCAAACAGGGAAAAAATATGGACAGCAACAGCCTGCAAGCCTTCGTTACCGTTGCCGATAAAGAATCTTTTTCCCTGGCTGCTGAACAACTATTCCTGACACAATCCGCCATCAGCAAACGTATTGCGTTATTAGAAGAACAACTGGATATCAAACTGTTCGACCGCATAGGCCGTAAAGTCAGTCTCACCGAAGCTGGTAATACGCTACTGCCGCAAGCAAGACAAATATTACGCCAGTTACAGGATGCAAAACGCTCACTGCACGATCTGCAAGGTCAGGTAAGCGGTAACCTTTCAATGGCCGCCAGCCATCACATCAGCCTGCACCGCTTACCTCCGGTATTACGACGGTTCACCAAGGAATGCCCCGAGGTAGATCTGGACCTGCGCTTTGATGCATCAGAAATTGCCTATGAAGGCGTCCTTAAAGGCGACCTTGAGCTCGCACTCATCACCCTGTCGCCACAACCGCATAAACAAATCCATGCGCAGAAGGTCTGGGATGACCCCCTCCGTTATGTTGTCAGCCATGATCATCCGCTTGCAGGTAAACAGAAAGTCACTCTGGAAGAACTCACCGCTTACAGCGCTATACTTTCCGGCTCGGCTACCTTCACCCGTCAAATTGCAGCACAGCAATTCACTCACCCTGAACTGAGACTAAAGACAGCAATGTCGACTAATTATCTGGATACTATTCGGATGATGGTAAAAATAGGTCTCGGCTGGAGCCTGCTTCCTGACACTATGATCACAGAAGGTCTGAGCATTCTGAATGTCGATGCGCCACCGGTTACCCGCCAACTCGGCTATATCAGCCACAAAGAGCGTACTTTAAGTAAAGCAGCGCAACGCTTTATTGAAATGCTTGAAAGTAACAGCAGTACATAAGCAGCTATAAATTCGTTAAGCTAGCCTCAGGAATATATCCCCTGCTATACAAAGGATGCCGTGTATGACCGATCCCAACCAGACACCACTAGAAAAATGGCTGGAGCAACAGCAGCAATTTTGGCAGGCATTACAGTCAGGTCAGACATCCTCCCCTGCCACCAGCTGGCAAGAATTTCTGCAGCAACATCCGTATCAGCAAACACAGCATAATGAAGAATTTTCCAAATTACTGAGCAGCAATCAACAGCTGGCAGCTGAATTTGCTGACCTGTACCGGAGCTTTGCAGCCACACAGGTAGACAAGCACGCTAACACAGCAGACACAAACCAAGCCTCCCATAAAGACCTGCAAATACTGATCGATAAACTGCAGGTACTGCTTCAGGAAAAAGCCGCCGGCTTATTTGCTAAAAACTGGCAGTTAAGCAGCTTACTTAAACCGGATACTGAAGCGTCACTGCAAGCATGGGAAACAGCGCTGAACGATTACTTCCAACAACTCACTGATCAGCTAGATAGTCTGCCGGCCGGCATTGTTAATCACGCATTCAAAGACCAGTTAAACCAACTGAGATTAAACGGTCAGGTCTGCCGTGACGCCTTTACGGATCTGAATAAAGAGTATCAGTCAATTATTCAACAAACCTCTGCAACACTGAAAACTCGCCTGCAACAAGAACAACCAGATAGTCTTAAACAACTACATGACCTCTGGGTGGATAGCTATGAACAGGCTTATGCCAGCCAGGTTTTTACACAAACCTACCAGAGCCGGCATGCTGCCTTTAATAACAGCTTGCTACAGCTCAGAAAGTTACAACAGGATATTTGCCAGCAACATCTTCAGACATCACCTTTAAATCCTGGATTCGTTAGCCGTCAGGACTATGATCAAAGCCTGAAACAACAGCACCAGCTACGAAAAAAAGTCCGCACCCAGCAACAAACCATCTCTCAACTGGAGCAAAGGCTGAATCAGCTCGAAGAAAAGCTGCAACTCTCCGAAAAACTTCAAGGCTCAGAGCACCGCCATGACGCATAAATTTCTCGATAGCGAACAGATATTTTCTGAGATAAACCAATTCAATCAGCAATTGGCAGACAGCTACCGTACGCTGCAATCTCTGAGTGAATGTGAGGTAGGACAAAGCCCAAAACAATGTATTTATCAGGAAGATAAGCTCAGGCTTTATAAGTATCAGCCTGCTGACAATAACAAAGACAATAACAAAGACAATAACAAAGACAATAACGACAATTGTCAGACACCATTACTGATCTGCTATGCACTGGTTAATCGCCCTTACATGCTAGACCTTGATCCGCAGCGCTCATTCATCAACCGCCTGACTGATACAGGTATTCCAGTTTACCTGATTGACTGGGGCTATCCCGACGCAGCCGATCGCTATCTGGATATGGACGACTATATAAACGGCTACCTGCATAACTGTGTTGAACAGGTAAAGCAGCACAGCAAGCAACCACAAGTTAATCTACTGGGCATCTGTCAGGGAGGCTGCCTAAGCCTGAGCTATACAGCACTTCAGCCCGATAACATTAAAAACCTGATAACTATGGTCACCCCGGTAGATTTCCATACCCAGGGCAATATGCTGAGCCATTTGATTCAACAGATAGATGTTGACCTGATGGTTGAGACCTTAGGCAATATCCCAGGTCAAATGCTCAATGATGCCTATGCAGCATTAATGCCTATGCGGCTCAGCCTGCAGAAATATCTGAATATGCCCGCCCAATGCTCCACAGAACAACAAGCGTTGAATTACTTGCGAATGGAAAAATGGATTAACGACAGCCCTGATCAGGCTGGAGAAATGTTCCGCGAATTCGTCAGTCAGTTCTTCAGGAATAACGGTTTCATGAACGACACAGCGTCGATCAATGGTCAGGCCATCGTACTGCAAAAAATTCAGCAGCCTATACTCAATATTTACGGCCAGCATGACCATCTGGTGCCACCGGCTGCATCGCAGGCACTTAAAGGCCTGACGAAAAGCAAAGACTACCAGGAGCTTGAAGTTAAATCCGGTCATATAGGTGTATTTGTGTCGCAGAAATCACAGCAAATAGTCGCACCGGCAGTCAGTCAGTGGCTCGTAGACCACGATAACTGATCACTCATCTATGATAGGCCCCGCCTGCCGGAAAGGCTGAGTCAGCAACTTATCTATACGCTGCTCACTATGCTGCAACAAACCTCTCACTCCAACCTGTAAAGGTGTGCGTGCAAACGAACAATAACTACCGAATAAGTAGTCCCAGCAAGACAAATTAAAACCAAAGTTAGTATGTGTTTCCCGCAAATCCACGGAATGATGTATGCGGTGCATATCAGGTGTAACCAACACGCGTCTTAACCAGAGTTCCATTTTTTGTGGCAAACTGATATTGGCATGATTAAAAACAGCCATAGAACTCAGAATAACCTCAAATATAATCACCGACTGCACAGGTGCTCCTAGCAGCAATACCACCAGCATTTTTATCAGCAAAGACAGCGCTATTTCGAACGGATGAAAACGCAACCCTGTGGTCACATCAACATCCTGATCTGAATGATGCATTCGATGCAAACGCCATAGCCACGGGATTCGGTGAAAAGCACGGTGCTGCAAATACAGCACTAGATCCAGTACTACCAGACTCAATAAAATGCCAGCCACCAATGGTAGGTCCAGCATGTTAAACACCCCCAACTGATGCTGATCACAATAAACAGCAACAGCGACTGGTGCGACAGGTAACGCAAATCTTACGAGTACAATATTGAAACTTACCAAAGCAAGATTATGCAGCCAGCGATAACCACGATTAACAGCTGAGACACGTGCCGGATAAATATTTTCCCAGCTGGCCATCACTACAAATACGGCAAAAAAAGAGGCAATCCGTATCCATGGCTCTATACCTTGCCAGTCAACCATTTCAAACCATGTCTGCACCAAATTCACTTTCCCAAAGTATAGTTCTGGATCAAAAGAACCTGTGCTCTGCCATCGTCAGCTCTCACTTTGAGCAATCTGCTCTTTTAATTTCTTTACCATTCGCTATAAATGGGTATATCACAGCGCTTAAGGGAAGCCAATAATGCGTCAAACGTATCGTTTACTTGCAGGCATATTAATGACCTGCATACTTTTGTTACTGCACGGCTGCGGAAATGACGCGACAGAAGAGAAAGCGCCCAGACCCATTCCTCAACTGTCGGACTTGAATATCAAGCAATTTGTCACTGTACTGCAGCAAGACTATGAGCACAGTCTTGAAGATATAGAAAACGCTTACGATGAACACAAAGCGAATAATGACCCTGATGGTTATTTCAAATACCGTAACCTTACCTGGACACCTGCATATATTGATCTGAAAAATCATTACTCAGCAGTACTCTATGAAAACAAGCCTTATCTGGCCCGTAAGCGACTGTTACCGCTTTTCAGTATGTTCGATAATGTACTGAAAATCGGCCTGGATCTTAAAAAAGCTATGTCTGATAACGATGAACGCTATCATGGCCGTGCCGTAGACAGCATCCAGAAAGACCGGCTGGCTTTCACTAAGCTAGTCGTTAAACTTCAGGCCAGTTAGCAAGCCGCTTAGCTTCATTTCAGACGACCTGTTAACTGCACCTCAAGTGGATTAACAGGTCGTAAATACCTCTTTTTACATCAATCGCTTTGGTATAGTATTTGCCGCTCTGACAGACTCATGATAAGTCTCTGTATTGCTTTGTCGGATGCTTCTTTGTCACTTCCGGTCCGCCGTCAACCCTATCAACTGAGCACGATCTTTATGCGTATAAACATTGACGAATTCCTCGCCAGCCCGAATAAAGCGGTCACCCTGATGGGTATGTCTGGAGTCGGAAAGACGTATATTTCCAACATTCTGGAAGAAAAAAACTGGTATCACTTCTCAGCGGATTACCGTATTGGCCACAAGTATCTGAACGGTGATATTGAAGCCAACCTGCGCGACAAGGCAATGACGGTACCTTTTCTGCGTGAACTGCTGGAAAACGACTCTATCAGCATCAGTAACAACGTCACCATCAATAACCTGAGTTCGGTGTCTGCATTTCTGGGTAAAGTAGGAAACCCTGAAAAAGAGGGTATGGCACTGCCCGAATTTCTGCGTCGCCAGAAACTCTACCTCGAAGCAGAAATTGCATCTGCATACGATGTACCTAAATTTATTGAAAAAGCACATGCAGAAGGCCATAACCATTTCATCAATGACTCGACAGGAAGCCTCTGTGAAATCGATGAACCAGGTGTCTTTGAAGTCTTAGCAAAAAACACGCTTATTCTGTATATCAAGACGTCACCAGAAGATGAGATCAAACTGATCGAACGTGCTCAGCAAAGCCCGAAGCCACTGTATTACCGTCAGGACTTCATACTCGAGCAACTCAGTAAATTCCAGCAGGAACGTACTTTGGAATACCTGGCGCTGATGGAACCTGATGACTTTATTCGCTGGGTTTTCCCGAATCTTTTCCAGTCCCGTCTGCCACGTTACCAGCATATCGCAGACAACTATGGTTATACTGTTCAGGCAAGCGAACTGGCAACCTGTAAAACTGAAGCAGACTTCATCGATATTATTACAGCCAGCGCCCGCCGCTAGGAATCTATTATGCCGATTATTACTCCTTCCAGCCGGGTTTTACCCAGCTATACAAAATTAGCAGCTGAAGGTTTCGCGATCCTTACCCATGAACGCGCCACCACTCAGGATATTCGTGAACTGCATATCGGCTTCCTTAACATGATGCCAGATGCTGCTTTCACAGCGACTGAACGGCAATTTCTGCGCCTGATCGCCAGCAGTAACCAGATTGCTCAGTTCATTTTCCACCCGTTTACGATCAATGTTGAACAGCGCGGTCCTGAAATTCAGCAATATGTTGCGGACTATTACGATGATTTTGAACAACTCAAGCTGGAAGGCTTAGATGCACTGGTCATTACCGGTGCTAATGTAGCGAATAAAAATATTCAGGACGAAGACTTCTGGGAACCACTTAAGGAAATCGTTGACTGGGCTTACGATAATGTCACGTCGATTTTTTGCTCATGCCTGGCCTCCCATGCATTGCTTAAAATCAAATACGACATAGACCGTCAGCCACTACCTGAAAAATGCTGGGGTTTGTTTAACCATACCGTCAGCGATCCGACACATCCGCTGGTACATGGCATGAACAGCCGCTTCGATGCCTGCCATTCCCGGCATAACGAAGTCACCAGCGAAGCCATGCGAAATGCAGGCCTGAAGGTACTGGTCGAATCAGAAGAAGCTGGTGCACATCTGGCAGTCAGCGAAGACGGCTTCCGAATCATCTTCCTGCAGGGGCATCCTGAATACGACACGGTAAGCCTGTTGAAAGAATATAAACGCGAAGTAATGCGTTATATAAGTGGCGATCGGGGGGATTATCCGCCTTTCCCGGCAAACTATCTGTCACTGCAATCCCAGGCAATCCTTGAGGAATACCGGCTACGTTTAGTCAGCGCAATGCAAAACAATACAGAACATCCGGAATTTCCGGAGTTGCATGTCAGACCACTGGTTCACAACAGCTGGCAGGACACTGCAAACGCATTCACCAACCGCTGGCTGGGTCAGGTGTATCAAACCACCAATATTGACCGTACCAAACAGTTTGAAGACTGTCTGGACCCTAACGACCCGCTAGGACTGTATTCAGTCAAATAAAGCCTTAATACAACAAACACAAAAAAGGACTCTGAAGAGTCCTTTTTTATAGCTGGCAATCAATCAGAAACTGTCACCCGGAATACGCACCCAACCTTCCATCAAGACCCGTGCACTGCGGCTCATTACCGCTTTAGTCGCGGTCCATTCACCATTTTCACAAGCAGCTTCTGCACCTACTCGTAACGTACCGGAAGGATGACCAAAACGCACAGCACTTCGTTCAGCGCCTCCAGCAGCTAAATTAACCAGAGTACCCGGAATAGCCGCAGCAGTTCCAATTGCAACGGCAGCAGTTCCCATCATGGCATGATGCAGCTTACCCATAGAAAGCGCTCTGACCTGCAAATCAATATCCGCAGCTGATACAGACTTCTCACTGGAAGATACATAATCAGCCGGCGGTGCGACAAAGGCTACTTTTGGGGTATGCTGGCGGGCGGCAGCTTCGCTAAGGTCGCTGATAAGCCCCATACGTAACGCGCCGTGAGCTCGAATTGATTCAAACATATCTAACGCACTTACATCACCATTAATCGCTTCCTGCAACTCAGAACCGTTATAACCAATCTCTGCTGCGTTAACGAAAATAGTCGGTATGCCGGCATTAATCATTGTCGCGGACAAAGTACCTACGCCCGGCACCTCCAGCTCATCCACCAGATTTCCGGTCGGAAACATTGAGCCTTCACCGTCCGCCGGCGACATAAACTCTACCTGTACTTCTGCCGCAGGAAAGGTGACACCATCTAATTCAAAATCACCGGTTTCCTGAACTTCGCCATCAGTAATAGGCACATGAGCAATAATGGTTTTCTTAATATTTGCCTGCCAGATCCTTACAACAGCGACACCGTTTACAGGTATACGTGATGCATCCACCAGACCTTTACTGATGGCAAACGCGCCGACCGCTGCAGACAAGTTGCCACAATTACCGCTCCAGTCTACAAATGGCTTATCAATTGCTACCTGACCAAACAGGTAATCAACATCATGATCAGGCTGACTGCTTTTCGATAAAATTACTGTTTTACTGGTACTGGACGTTGCGCCACCCATACCATCTGTTTGCTTACCATAAGGATCAGGGCTGCCAATAACTCGCTGCAGCAAAGCATCTCTTGCGGCTCCCGGAACCTGAGCAACCACTGGTAAGTCGTTAAGACTAAAGAACACACCTTTACTGGTGCCACCACGAATATAGGTTGCCGGTATTTTTACCTGAGGAACATGTGCCATGATTCAATTCCGCTAAATTCTGATTAATCTGACGCTTAACCTACTATTCAAAAAAACAAACAATACTTGCCATATTCAATACGGCAAGTACTGCAAATTAACGGTTATGCGTTACTTTCAAGAAAGTCCTTCGCAAAGCGCTGTAATACACCACCCGCCTCATAAACAGACACTTCTTCGGCTGTATCCAGACGACAGGTAACCGGCACTTCCAGGGTTTCACCTGTACTGCGGTGAATCAGCAAAGTTAGCTGTGCCCGCGGAGTACGTTCACCGATCACATCAAACGTCTCGGTACCGTCAATGCCATAGGTTTCACGGGTTTCTCCGGCTTTAAACTCCAGAGGCAAAACCCCCATACCCACCAGATTTGTACGGTGGATACGCTCAAAGCCTTCCGCCACAATGGTTTCAACGCCGGCAAGACGAACACCTTTAGCTGCCCAGTCACGGGATGAGCCCTGACCATAATCAGCACCAGCAACAATAATCAGCGGTTGCTTACGCGCCATATAGGTCTCGATCGCTTCCCACATTCTCGCCTGCTGACCTTCCGGCTCGATCCGTGCCAGTGACCCCTGAATAACATCACCAGCATCATCCCGGCACATTTCATTCAGCAATTTAGGATTCGCGAAGGTTGCTCGCTGCGCCGTCAGATGATCTCCCCGATGAGTCGCGTAAGAGTTAAAATCTACTTCCGGCAGCCCCATATGCGCCAGATATTCACCGGCCGCACTGCTGGCAAGAATAGCGTTAGAAGGCGACAGATGATCGGTCGTAATATTATCTCCCAGCACAGCCAGAGGACGCATACCTTTCATTTCACGAACACCGGCCAATGCACCTTCCCAATATGGAGGGCGACGAATATAGGTACTCTGCGGACGCCAGTCATACAAGGGACTCTCTGCCTGCTCTGCCTGGCCAAGATCAAACATAGGAATATATACCTGTTTGAATTGCTCAGGTTTTACACTGCTGGCGACCAACGCATCTATTTCTTCGTCACTCGGCCAAATATCCTTCAGAGTAATTGGATTACCATTCTGATCAGTACCCAAAACATCTTTTTCAATGTCAAAACGCACTGTGCCAGCAATTGCATAAGCGACTACTAACGGCGGAGAAGCCAGGAATGCCTGCTTGGCATACGGATGAATACGGCCATCGAAATTACGGTTACCGGACAATACAGCAGTACTGTATAAATCCCGGTCAATAACTTCCTGCTGTATATCAGGGTCAAGTGCACCACTCATACCGTTACAGGTGGTGCAGGCATACGCCACGATACCAAAACCTAAAGCTTCCAATTCAGATAGCAAACCCGCCTCTTCCAGATACAGACGCGCAACTTTTGAACCCGGCGCAAAAGATGACTTTACCCAGGGTTTACGTAACAGACCCAACTCATTGGCTTTACGGGCAACCAAACCCGCTGCAATTACATTTCGCGGATTACTGGTATTAGTACAGCTGGTAATAGCGGCAATAATGACTGCACCGTCAGGCATTTCACCGGGCTTTTCTTCCCAGCTTCCGGCAACACCCTGAGCCGCCAATTCTGATGTTGGTAACCGGCGATGGGGATTAGACGGACCAGCCATATTGCGACATACAGACGACAAATCAAATGTCAGTACCCGTTCGTACTCAGCGTTAGCGAGATCGTCCGCCCAAAGCCCTGTGGTTTTAGCGTAGTTCTCAACCAGTGCAACCTGCTCAGGTTCGCGGCCTGTCAGCTTGAGATAATCAATGGTCTGTTCATCGATATAGAACATACCTGCGGAAGCACCGAACTCCGGTGTCATGTTCGCAATAGTGGCACGGTCCCCAATAGTCAGATCACGGGCACCTTCTCCATAGAACTCCAGATAAGCAGAAACAACCCGTGCTTTACGTAAAAACTCTGTCAGCGCCAGAACAATATCGGTTGCCGTAATACCCGGCTGACGCTTACCGGTGAGCTCTACACCAATAATATCCGGAAGGCGCATCATAGACGCACGGCCCAGCATAACGTTTTCCGCTTCAAGCCCCCCAACACCAATGGCTATAACACCTAATGCATCAACGTGTGGTGTATGGCTGTCAGTACCTACGCAGGTATCCGGGAAGGCAATACCGTCACGGGCCTGAATCACCGGAGACATTTTTTCCAGATTAATCTGGTGCATGATGCCGTTACCGGCCGGTATTACATCAACATTTTCAAAAGCTGTTTTCGTCCACTCGATAAAGTGAAAACGGTCTTCATTACGACGATCTTCAATCGCACGGTTCTTTTCGAAAGCATCTGCTTCAAATCCACCGTGTTCGACCGCCAGTGAATGGTCAACAATAAGCTGAGTTGGCACAACCGGATTTACTTTAGCCGGATCACCTCCCTGATCTGCAATCGCATCCCGCAAACCCGCCAGATCAACCAGGGCTGTCTGGCCAAGAATGTCATGGCAAACGACCCGTGCCGGATACCAGGGAAAATCCAGATCACGCTTACGACCAATAATCTGCTCAAGTGAATCAGTCAGTACCGCCGGGTCACAACGACGTACTAGCTGCTCAGCTAAAACGCGGGAAGTATAAGGAAGGCTTTTATAAGCACCCGGCTGAATCGCTTCAATAGCAGCACGCGTATCGAAGTAGTCCAGCTGCGTACCTGGCAAGGGTTTACGATTTGCAGTATTCATAGCATCAGACCCGTCAGTATTTTTTACACGAGCGAAGCCAGACGCATAGCATGCACAGCGCCAGCTCCCCTCTTATTTATAAGATTCTTTTTGTAGGATTTTTTAAACCAGATTTTCTGCTGAGGCCCTGAAGAAATTCATCAGGGCTCACAGATTATGGGCGATCCTGAATCGCAACCCACTCTGCAGATTCCGGTCCGGTATAATCCGCCGATGGGCGAATAATCCGGTTGTTTGCTCTCTGCTCCATAACATGTGCAGTCCAGCCGGCTACCCGGGAACAAACAAAAATTGGCGTAAACAACTTAGTTGGAATACCCATAAAGTTATATGCCGACGCATGGAAAAAATCTGCATTACAGAACAGTTTCTTTTCACGCCACATAACCGTTTCAACCCGTTCAGAAACCGCATACAGGTAATCATCGCCAACCTGTTCAGACAGCTTTTTCGACCACTCTTTAATGATGGCATTACGAGGGTCCGACTCACTGTAGATAGCATGGCCAAAACCCATGATCTTATCTTTACGGGCCAGCATGCCCATCACTTCAGCTTCAGCTTCGTCGGCACTGCGCCAGTTCTCAATCATCGCCATGGCTGCTTCATTAGCACCACCGTGTAACGGACCACGTAATGAACCGATAGCTGCAGTGACACAGCTATGAATATCCGACAATGTTGAAGCGCAAACGCGTGCAGTAAACGTAGATGCATTAAACTCATGCTCAGCATACAGAATCAGCGATGCATGCATCACTTCTACGTGTAATGGTTCTGGCTTTTCATTATGCAAGGTCCACAGAAACTGTTCGGCAATCGAGTCGGCTTCAGTTTCAACACTGATCCGCTTGCCATGATGACTAAAGTTATACCAGTAATTGATGATGCCTGGGAAAGTCGCCAGCATGCGATCAATATGATGATGCTGCTCAGAAAAATCCTGCTCGGTTTCCAGGTTACCCAACATAGAGCAACCGGTACGCATAACATCCATCGGATGTGCATCTGCCGGAATATTTTCTAATACGGTCAGCAACGCAGAAGGTAAACTGCGCATGTCTTTCAGGCGTGCCTTATACATCTCCAGCTCACCAGCATTTGGCAACTTGCCGTAAAGTAACAGATAGGCAACTTCTTCAAATTGAGCATTATCTGCCAGCTCTTTAATGTCATAACCGCGGTACGTAAGACCTGCACCAGACTGGCCCACTGTACACAGAGCCGTCTCACCGGCAGACTGCCCCCGCAGACCTGCACCGCCTAATTTCTTCGCTTCAGCCATGATATGTCTCCTCACACCGTGGCCGGACTGATACCGGCCAAAACATTCTGTCTGAGACCTTTGTTACGATGACAACAATAGTGCTGTGATGCTTACAACCAGTTCGAACTTCACGTTCATCACTATAAACGCCGGTTGTTCGCCTGACTTGTTCAACTCACTTTTGTTCGCCGTTTCGTGAAAAGCCTCGGTCTAATATTTACTTGTTCTTACCTTCCTGAAACAACGCATCCAGCTTTTGCTCGAAATCGTGATAATTCAGAAAATCATAAAGATCCATACGGGTTTGCATGCTGTCGACAACCGCTTTCTGGTCACCGTCACGCAAAATAGCCTCGTACACATTCAGCGCAGCCTGATTAGCAGCACGGAACGCAGAAAGTGGATACAGCACCATAGTGGCACCGTTATCAGCCAACTCCTGTTTATTGAACAGTGGTGTCGCACCAAACTCAGTAATATTGGCCAGCAAATGCGCACCGTTAATGCCTTCAGCAAATGCGCGGTAGTCATTCAGGGTATGTACTGCTTCAGCGAAGATGCCATCAGCTCCTGCTTCCAGACAAGCCTGTGCACGCTCAACAGCTGCGTTCAAACCGTCTTGCTGGAAAGCATCGGTACGGGCAATAACAAAGAAGTCGTCGTCGGTTTTAGCATCGACAGCAGCTTTTACCCGATCAACCATTTCTTCAAGACTGACAATTTCTTTATTTGGTCGGTGACCACAACGCTTCTGCGCCACCTGATCTTCAATATGTACTGCGGCTGCACCAGCCTTAGTCATATTGCGAACGGTTTTAGCAATGTTAAACGCACCACCCCAGCCAGTATCGATATCCACCAGCAGTGGAGTCTCAACAGCATCGGTAATACGTCGTACATCTTCTAAAACATCATTAAGTGAGGTCATACCCAGATCAGGCAAGCCATAAGACGCATTCGCAACACCGCCACCCGACAGATATATAGCTTTGTGGCCAACCCGTTCAGCCATCATTGCATGATAGGCATTAACAGTGCCCAGGATCTGTAAAGACTTGGTTTCGGCCAAAGCCTGACGGAAACGTCCGCCGGCGGTTAGTTGCTGCGACATAAGTGACTCCCTATGTAATTACTCTATTCAGACCGGTCAGTCTTTCTGATGATCGGTCAACTTAACTTCTATATTGCGCCGCGCTGTACTGATATGGCGACGCATTAAAATTTCTGCCAATTCACCATCACGTTCTTCAATGGCATCAAGAATCCGGTGATGTTCTTTCAGAGCCCTCTGTGGACGGGACTTAGACACGCTAAACTGATAGCGGTACATTCGCACCAGGTGGTATAACTCACCGCCTAACAGCTCCATCAACTTCTCATTGTGGCTGCCCTGAACTATCCGGAAATGAAAGTCCAGATCACCTTCTTTCTGAAAGTAAGAGTGACCATCGATCTTCTCGATACTGGCCTCATGCTCGTGTAACAACTCCCGCACACTGTCAATTTCAGCCTGCGACATTTGTACGGCCGCCAAACGACTGGCCATGCCTTCAAGAGCTTCACGTACGTGATAAATTTCCAGTAACTCATCGGTATTAAGTGAAACAACCCGCGCACCTACATGTGGTACACGGACAACCAGTCGCAAACCTTCCAGGCGACGGATCGCCTCTCGTAATGGCCCACGGCTAATACCATAAGTGCGTGCCAGTTCAGGTTCGCTGATCTTATGGCCTGGCGGTATATCACCCTTAACAATGGCAGTTACTAACTGCTCGCAAACCTTATCAGCCAGCGTGCGCAATTCGCTGTTACTGATTGGCTGGTCTGCTACTTCAACTACAGAGACTTCAGTCATATATATTTCCAGATTGTCGACAATCTAAATTGTGAACTTACGATACAGTCCATATTATAGCTCGTCAAGGTAGTTTTAAGGGCTATTTGTCGACATAATACAAAAGTATAAGGGTAATCCCTAGCGCTATTTCCACACTATTACACACTGTTAAACGACTAGAAATGAAATCACGAAAAAGGCGCTACGCCTTATGATAAGGGGCAGCAAGAAGACTAAACAAGACTGATAGCAACCTAGTATTGATAGAAGGAAGGACAAACAAGATTGTCGACAGTTTTACCAAAACACGAGAACTGTCGACACTTTATGCAAAAACTATTATCTGAATCATATACCGGGACAAACGGTAGCTAAGATAATCAGACTGCTAAATACCGGCCAAGCTCAGCCTGCATTATTTGAGCAATCTGACGCGGCTTCTGAAATGGCAAAGAATGATCAGTACCTGTCACCATAAAATAATGCCAGTTCGGCAAACGCTCAGCCAGAGCTCTCTGATACTGATGCATAGCGTCAACACTGTTACCACCAATAAAGCTGCTAACATCTCCCTGCGCTGCTACCAGCGCTTCGCGATCAATATCATGCAAGGCATCCGTCACGCATTTAAGTGCATTCGCAAACCCTCGCGGACGCTGGGCTAAACGCTCAACGGTAAGCCGCTCAACGACCGGTGATACTCTTCGGTTAGGCGAAATCGCGTCCAAAAATTGCTTTACGCCTTTTTCAGTGTCACTGCTAAGATGCTTAGCCGCCTGCATATACTCAGCACGCAATTCCAGACTTGCCTGCCAGTCACCCCGGTCTACTGCGGCAGACTCCAACAGATATTGCTTATCAACATGCTGACTGTACTCTTGTTTATATAGCATGGAGATTAACCCACCCATCGAATACCCCGCCAAATCAAAATGTTGCCAATTCAAATGCGTAAGCAGCCCGGCAACATCTGCAACGACTTCATGAGCGGTATACGCATACTCTTCGCCGTCCGGCGATACGGTTTTCCCCATCCCCCGCAAATCCGGCACCAATACCTCAGACCAAAGGCCCAGCTGCGCCAGCAAAGCCTGCCAGGTATCTTCCCCCGCTACCCCTGCGCCATGTAATAAAACCAAACGACGCCCGCTCTGATTCTCAGAATGCCGGTAAACCCGATAAAATATCTGCTGATCCGGACGCTGGTAAATACCTGTATACAGGCTATAAGGGAACTTCATAATCACTCGTTAAGGTTAAGAAAATCATATAAAAAGTCCCGCTAAGTCTACACGAAATTACGTCTTTACCTCGAAAGGAATCAAACTGCTCTGGATGCGTAATATTGTGCCTTATTCCCGCCAATATACTCGCATTAATAGGACCAGATGGTTACAATCGCCCTCTTTAACCAGACGCTTATTCCCATAAGGAATTATCCGTCTGCTATACAGTTACTCTTGCAGCTACGACAAAAAGGCTTACCCGGTGTACAGACTTTTCTCCCTTCCCTATCTAGATGATGCCTGCCCATATTTTGCTGCCATCCGACAGCATAACGCGCCGGTTTTCCTTGATAGCGGTAAGCCCCGCTCAGGCTTCGGCCGGTACGACATTATTGCTGCATCTCCAGTCGCGCAACTCAGTTACCAACATGGCAAAACAACGCTTAGCCATCTGCATACCAATACAGAATCCCTGCAGGGAAATCCTTTCAGCCACCTTCAGGAAATGTACCAGGCATACACTAAAAACTGCCCTCCTCCTGCTGACAAAGATATCGCTCAATTGCCATTTTGTGGCGGCATGATTGGTTATTTCTCTTATGATCTGGGACGCAGCCTGGAAGACCTTCCGGAACTAAACCCTCAGGATCAGGAACTGCCGGATATGCAGGCAGCAATCTACCCCTGGGCAATCGTTGTTGATCATCAGGAAAAGCGAACTCAGTTAATCACTACGCCTTTAATAGACTTATCGCATGCTGAAGCTATTAAGGCTGAAATAGAGGCGGCACTCGCCGCACCAGCTGAAGCAGACAGCTTCAAACTGATTAACCGCTTCAGCAGCAATCTTACTGAACAAAACTATTACGATGCACTGGATAAAGTCAGTGACTATATTCAGGCAGGCGATTGCTATCAGGTTAACTTTGCTCAACGCTTTAAAGCCAGCTACGAAGGCGATACCTGGCAGGCATATCTAAAACTGCGAGCCAAAGCCCCGACCCCATACTCTGGTTACATCGAGACTCCCCAGGGCAGCATACTATCTCTGTCACCGGAACAGTTTCTGGAAGTCGATAACGGCAAGGTTACCACTAAGCCAATTAAAGGCACCCGCCCACGGGGCAAAACACCTGAAGAAGATCAGCACCTGGCTCAGGAGTTAATAGACAGTGAGAAAGACCGTGCCGAGAATCTGATGATCGTCGACTTATTGCGCAACGATATCAGCAAAGTATGCCAGCACGGCAGCGTCAAAGTACCAAAGCTGTTTGATATCGAATCCTATGCCAACGTACATCATCTGGTAAGTACAGTTACAGGCATGCTGGATACCGATAAAACGGCGCTTGATTTGCTCGAACACAGCTTTCCCGGCGGATCAATTACTGGTGCGCCTAAAATCCGTGCCATGGAAATAATTGAAGAACTCGAACACAACCGACGCTCAATCTATTGCGGCTCAATAGGTTATTTAAGCTTCTCCGGCCGGTTCGACAGTAGCATTACTATCCGCACCCTTTTATGCCATGAAAACAAGATTCACTGCTGGGCCGGTGGCGGCATCGTTGCGGACTCAGAAACCGCTGATGAATACCAGGAAACCTACAATAAGGTTAACAACCTTCTGCAGGCACTTGAAGAAGGGCTTCACTAAGCACTTTTCAGTGCACCTGCTTTTAAGACACCACCTTTTGTAGCGCTATACCTACTGCAGCCTGCCTGATACGCAGGCTGCAACTTACTACTCGTTTTGATTCCTATACCCTACGCAAGCTCCTGATCCCGCTATACTTTTTCGCTGACGACTGCCTATACTTGAGCTCATCGATCTCGAAACTGACCCTAGAGGTAGGCTATGAGCAGCAATTTGACAGGTAGTAAGAGTAAAGATTCGATCTCAATGACCATGCTGATGACACCAGATATGGCCAATTTTTCCGGCAATGTTCACGGCGGCGCCTTACTCAAAATCTTAGATCAGGTTGCCTATGCCTGCGCCAGCCACTTCAGCAAACACTATGTCGTCACCCTGTCAGTAGACCAGGTACACTTTAAACAACCGGTGCGCGTTGGCGAGCTGGTAACCTTTTATTCGGCGGTTAATCACGTCGGTCGCTCAACAATGGAAATCGGTGTAAAGGTAGTTGCCGAAGACATTCACAGCGGCGAAGAACGCCACACCAATAGCTGCTACTTCACTATGGTAGCGGTTGATGACGACGGCAAATCAACGACAGTTCCGCGTCTTGAGCTGAATACTCCGCAACAGAAAGCCCGCTATATAGCCGCTGCGTTACGCAAGCAGCTACGCAACGAACATGATCAGCGACTGGCGGACATTCATGATAAGTGGACCGAGCACGTCGACGACCTGTCCAGTGAAGAAATCGATGCCCGACTTAAAGATATGCTGGAAAGCGACGCTCTCTGAAACAAAGCCTTACTTTGCAGTAAAGCCGCCATCAATAAAGATTGTCTGGCCAGTAATGTAATCTGACGCATGACTGGCCAGGAAGATACACACACCGCTCAGATCTTCTAATTCACCGTTACGCCCAATCGCCGTTTGCTGTGCTAACTGCTCAGCAAGTGAATCATTATCAAATACAGCCTGAGTTAATTCGGTTGGAAAAAAACCTGGCGCTATTGCATTACAGGCGACGCCCCGGGAAGACCAAGCTTCCGCCATTGCCCTGGTGAGTTGCTCAACGCCACCTTTAGATGCACCGTAAGCAATACCGTTAGCGAAAGCACGGCGGGACTGCAATGATGCCACATTGATAACCTTTCCCCAGCCTCGCTCAGCCATCTGAGGTACTAATTTTTGCGCCAGGAAAAAAGGAATTTTCAGATTAAGATCCTGAGTCAGATCCCAGTCATCCGGCGTCACATCATCAGCATGCTGACGAAGATTCACACCTGCAGTATTACAAAGAATATCGATGCGGCCATGTATCTGCAGGCATTCTGCAACAATAGCATCCAGCTTACTGATATCAGCAAGATCAGCCACTATAGAAGCAACCTGCGAATCTTTTTCGGTTAAAAGATCCAGTCGCTCCTGTCGACGCCCCAGCGTAATAACGCTGGCACCGGCGCTGCGCAGTGCAATTACCTGCTGCATACCAATACCGGAAGTAGCACCTGTCACCAGTGCTACTTTGTCGGTCAGATCAAATAACTGCATCAATACTCCCTCTGTACTTTAAAAGCATCTCAGAGCTCGGGCAGCTCCTGATTCATGAACAGCTCTTCTACTTCTGCACGGTTATTACAGGCCTGAACCTGCCTAACCACTTCGGGTGTCAGATGTGGCGCAAACTTCTGTATAAAGTCGTACATATAGCCGCGAAGGAAGGTTCCCTTGCGGAATCCAATCTTAGTAGAACTTGCTTCGAACAGATGACTGGCATCAAGACATACCAGACCGTGATCGGCAGCTTCATCAAATGCCATAGTAGCAATAATGCCGACCCCCAAACCTAAGCGGACGTAGGTTTTAATCACATCAGAATCAACCGCAGTAAAGACGACCCGGGGATCAAGACCTTCACGGATGAACGCATCATCCAACTTAGAGCGGCCAGTAAACCCAAATACATAGGTCACGATTGGAAACTCAGCAATGTCCTTCAACGTAAGACGGGAAATCTGCGCTAAAGGATGATCCTTAGGCACAACCACTGAACGATTCCAGCGATAACACGGCATCATGATCAAATCATTAAAATGGCTCATCGCTTCTGTGGCAATACAGAAATCCACAGTACCATCAGCAGCCATTTCTGCAATTTGCATCGGCGTTCCCTGATGCATATGCAGTGACACATCAGGATAAGACTGCATAAAACCGTTAATTGTTTCAGGTAATGCGTAACGCGCCTGCGTATGAGTAGTCGCTACATCAAGACTGCCCATTTTTTCATCACTGAATTCCTGAGCAACCTGCTTAATACTCTCGACTTTACGCAGAATATCACCGGCCACTTCAAGAATTTTCTCGCCAGCCGGTGTCACCCGGGTCAAATGTTTACCGCTGCGGGCAAACACTTCTACACCTAACTCATCTTCAAGTAAGCGAATCTGCTTACTAATACCCGGC
This sequence comes from Aliamphritea ceti, assembly GCF_024347215.1. Classification (NCBI taxonomy): domain Bacteria; kingdom Pseudomonadati; phylum Pseudomonadota; class Gammaproteobacteria; order Oceanospirillales; family Oceanospirillaceae; genus Aliamphritea; species Aliamphritea ceti. Next base: position 2,011,922 of record NZ_AP025282.1, on the reverse strand, counting down.
TGCGATGTATATAAACTCTGAGCAGTAGCCGAAACATTCAGATCATGGCGGGCAACTTCCCAGATATAGCGCAACTGTTGCAACTTCATGCAAACCTCCAGACTCGGATCAAAAACTGTCCCGCTGAACGCACCCCGCTCGAATAATCAGCAAAACAGAAGTAACAAAGACATTATTAATAACTAATAATTATATAGGACATATATTCACACAGAATTACTGTGGTTGCTAGCCCCTACAGTAAACTGTAGAGGCTATTTTACAGAAGGGATTAAAGACGGGATTTTAAACGACGAATTTCTTCATCCTGAGAGGTTATCCGTTTCTCAAGACCGGTCACCCGACTGATAGCACGAATCAGCTCATCATCTTTCAGTTTAACCTGCCCCCGTAATGCACTTTCACGACGGGTGGCTTCATTAGCTGCAGCTAACTGCTTTTGATTAAGGCGCTTAGTTTCTTCAGTTAACTCTTTAACCTTATCAGCCAGACGCTTATTCTTATTCTGCTCAGACAGAATTGAACCGGATACCTTATTTAACTGGCGCGACCCAAGATCAACATCAGTCTTATAACGCTTCAGTTCATCTTCAAGAATCTTTACCTGATTCTTCTGCGAATCAAGCTTCACATCTTTCTTAGCAACAACCGCCTGCAGATCATGAATCTCTTTAGTCAGAGCCGACTCTTTACGACCACTCTCATCACGGATTTTATCCAGCGAACCGCGATAGTAACGCACATCAGCCTCAGCTTTACTGACCTGTTCAAGGCTGTGACGCTGCTCATCCTTTACGCGCTGATCAAATGTACGCTTGGAATCATCTAACTTCTTCTGCAGCAGCGCCAATTCCTGCTCAACGTTATGATGCCGCTGTTCGGCTGTCTTAAGATCAGAAGTTACTGCACCAAGATTTATCTTTAAAACAGAAATTTCAGCATCCAATGCCTGAATCTGACTGGTCTCAGCTTCCATCTTAGTACGTAAACTACGATACTTATTCTGCTGCTCAGTCTGGTCTTCATAGAGACGCTTTAATTCTTGCTCACTATGCTTACGTGACTCTTCACCGGCGAGTATCTGATCTTCCTTATCACTTGTTACCAGCGCCTGAGCTTCCTGAATGGCCTGATTCCAAAGCGTCTGAAACGACTTATTAAGGCTACTTGGTACATCCGGCACAGAAATCATTGCACCGTTAACAGCCTGTAAACGTCCGGATAAACTATCCCACCACTCACTCAGCATTTCAGCGAGACAATCCGGTTCAGTATTCAGCTCTTTTGCGATTAGCTCAGCTGTTGGAATAACCCCTCGCTGCAACATGCTATCCGCAGTTAGATTAAAGATAGTCGGGTCAACCCTGTCACTCATTGAAACATCCTGATAAAAAACACACCTGCATAACCAGCAGGTTTAAAATTATATAACGGCTAACGAGTTACTCTGCTCCCGCAGCCTGATTACGCTCAGCAATATGTTGCTGTAAATTACTCATACCTTTTTGTAACACATCACCTAAAGGTGCTTTAATCACCTTTCGGCCACCTGAAGGCAAAGGCATCCGAAGTTCAACGGCATGCAAAAACAAACGCTTCAGGCCAAACTGGCGCATGAACTTATCGGTAGAATCCACACCATACTTATCATCACCGATAATCGGATGACCGGCAAACTGACAATGCACGCGAATCTGGTGAGTTCTGCCTGTAATAGGACGCGCTTCGACCAGAGTAGCGTATCCTGCAAAACGCTGCAGAACTTTAAACTCAGTCAGCGACTCCTTGCCCATCGGGTGCGTCTTTACGACGCGCTCGCCCGATTTAAGTTCATTTTTCTGCAAAGGCGCATCAACCTTTGTTTTTCTCGTCGACCACTTGCCATCAACTAATGCATTGTAAATCTTAGTGACCTTTTTATGCCGCAAAGCTTCGTGCAAAAAACGTAAAGCGCTACGTTTTTTTGCAACCATAATACAGCCTGAAGTATCTCTGTCGAGGCGATGCACCAACTCAAGAAATTTAGCCTGCGGCCGAATCTGACGCAATGTTTCAATCAGACCAAGACTAATACCACTCCCACCGTGAACAGCTAGGCCGGAAGGCTTATTAATCACCATCACATCGGCATCTTCATATAACACAGCTGCCTCAAGACTCGCAGCTAATCCAGCACTGGCAACAGGAGCCTCGCGCGCTTCAGCAAGCCGTAACGGAGGAACCCGTACCAGGTCGCCTTCCTGAAGGCGATAATCAGGTTTTATTCGCTTCTTATTAACTCTCACCTCGCCTTTACGCAAAATTCTGTAAATAAGCGTTTTAGGCGCACCTTTTAACTTGGTACGTAAAAAGTTGTCAATGCGTTGCCCAGCGAGATCAGCATCAACATCAAACCACTGAACCTGGCTTTTCGGGGCATCATTATTTTCGGACATGGTAAAAATTTGGCACTCGTACAGATACTGAACAGAAATTTTCAAAATCTGCCAGTATGAGACAGATTCAGGTACATCTATGAATTGATGCACCTGCTAATAGCTGCTATATTCTAGCGCTGCTGCAGGCCTTTGGCTTTAGCTAATTTGCTTTTATGGATAAATAACCTGATGTCAATAACCAAATCAGGGCTTTATCCGACAGCCTGCGCAGAAGATGATGAAATATTTACGTATTTTTATCCCAAAGCAGCCAGAGAAAAGGCCCAAAAGGCTTCCGCAACCCTTCACTTAACAGCATTATCACAAACAGATATGCTGAAGTCACAGAGTGAACTGATTGCCTGGAGCTAGCTTTGGTGATTCGGCCTGAGACAGGCACGTAAAGAACAACATCAAAACAACAGAATTAACTACGTATTTCATCCTTCTGGTACTGTTTTGGCCAGTTGGAGGTGGAGATGTCGCCAACCCGGAACCTGCGTGCCATCAGCCCGAAAAACAGTCAGTAATAAGTAATCTGACTGAATCAACCGGCCTGAAAGATCCGCAGTAACAGCCACGATCAGATACTGATAGAGGTTGCCGTTTCCTCCACCGTCGATAAGACCCGTCTGCAATGCATAACGCACCAGACTGGCAAAAACTGAACTATTAATGTCGTTACGAAGATTGGACTCACGTGACAGGATAAGACCTGTCCCCATGCGTAAACAGCGCTGATAGAGATGAAATACGTTAGTGTTATAAGAGAACGCTAACACAACATGAAAAGAATGCTAATTAATGCAACTCAACCTGAAGAGTTGCGCGTAGCCCTGGTTGACGGCCAGCGCTTATACGACCTGGACATTGAGTCAGGCTCCCGCGAACAGAAAAAAGCCAACATCTACAAAGGTAAAATTACCCGCGTAGAACCAAGTCTTGAAGCTGCTTTTGTTGATTACGGTGCTGAGCGCCACGGCTTCCTGCCGCTTAAAGAAATCTCTCGCGAATACTTCGTAAAAGGCAGCGACAAAGGCGGCCGCCCAAGCATTAAAGATGTTGTTGCTGAAGGCACCGAAGTTATCGTTCAGGTAGACAAAGAAGAACGTGGTAATAAAGGCGCAGCCCTGACCACTTTCATCAGTCTGGCTGGTCGCTACCTTGTCCTGATGCCAAACAACCCTCGCGCTGGCGGCATATCCCGTCGTATCGAAGGCGATGACCGTAAGCAGCTTAAAGAAGCGATGGACGGCGTCAACATCCCGCAAAAAACCGGTGTCATTATCCGTACTGCAGGCGTTGGCCGCAGCTCTGAAGAGCTTCAATGGGATCTGGATTACCTGCTGATTCTATGGGAATCCATTACTAAAGCATCCAGCGAACGCGCTGCACCTTTCCTTATTTATCAGGAAAGCAATGTAGTTATTCGTGCTATCCGCGACTATCTGCGTCAGGATATCGGCGAAGTGCTGATCGATAGTGAAGAAGTTCACCAGGACGCGCTGAACTTTGTTAAGCAGGTAATGCCTAGCTACGAACAAAAAATCAAGCTATATGCTGAACAGGTTCCTCTGTTCAACCGCTTCCAGATTGAAACCCAGATCGAGACTGCGTTTCAGCGTGAAGTACAATTGCCATCAGGCGGTTCGATCGTAATTGATCCGACTGAAGCCCTGGTTTCTATTGATATCAACTCCGCACGGGCAACCCGCGGTAGCGATATCGAAGAAACAGCACTACACACAAACCTTGAAGCCGCTGAAGAAATTGGCCGTCAGTTACGTTTGCGTGATATCGGCGGCCTGATTGTTATCGACTTCATTGATATGACGCCGATAAAAAACCAGCGTGAAGTTGAAAACCGCATGCGCGACGCAATGAAAATTGATCGTGCCCGTGTACAACTGGGTCGCATTTCCCGCTTCGGCCTGATGGAAATGTCCCGCCAACGCCTGCGTCCGTCACTGATCGAAAGCCGTGGCTCTGTATGCCCACGCTGTAACGGTCAGGGTACTATCCGTGACACTGAATCACTGGCGCTTTCAATCCTTCGCCTTATCGAAGAAGAATCAGCTAAAGAGCGCACCGCTCAAATCCGTGCAATTCTGCCGGTATCTGTAGCAACCTTCCTGCTGAACGAAAAGCGTAGCGAAGTGCACGATATCGAACAGCGTCAGAGCGTACGTGTCGTCATTGTGCCAAATCCAAACATGGAAACGCCGCACTATGAAGTTGTACGTCTGCGTGATGACCACACTGTGATCAACACCAACGACGCAAGCTACACAATGCAACCTGAACCGGAAGATATTGCTGAACCTGACACAGCAACTAACGCGCCTGTTCGTGAAAAAGCTGCTGTACGCACTGTCGCTCCGCCAACACCGGCGCCAGTCAGCACCGAAGCAACTTCACCTGCAGCCCCTGCTAAACCGGCAAAGAGTGAAGAAAAGTCACTGCTGGGCAGCCTTTTCTCTGCAATTACAAACTTCTTTGGAAATACCGAAGAAGAGAAAAAAGAGCAGGAAAAACCACGCAACAAAGATAAAAACGACCGCAAGCGACCTAACAACCGTCGCAACCGTCGTCGTAAAGATGAACGCGAACGCGGTGAAAATAAAACCCAAAGCGCATCTAACGATGAACAGCAAGAGTCACGCAATGACAAGCCTCGCGGTGAAGGTCGCTCTCGCAACCGTCGCCGTAATGAACGTGATCGTGATCAGAAGCGCAACAAGCCTGAAGTACAGGAAGAAAACCTGCAGCAACAACAGGAAACTGAAGTTCAGGAAGATGGCCGTAACCGTGGTGAACGCCGCCGTGGTCGCCGTCGTCGCGGTGAACGCAATGCGCGTCGCAGTGGCAGCGAGCAGGAAATAGCACTGAACACAGAGCAGCCAGTTAATACTGAAGACACACAGGTAGATATTGCTGCTGAAGCAGTGATTGACGCTCCTCAGGAAAATACAACTGCGGCCGATGAGGAACAGCCTAAGCGCAAGCGTCGCCAGCGCCGTCCTCGCAAAGACCGTAAGCGCGAAGAAACTACTGAAGCTACAGAAAACAGTGAAAACGCTGCTGACACAGAAACTACTGCTGATACATCAGCCCCAGTTACTGAAGAAGCAGCGACTACTGAAACTGTTGCTGAAGCACCTACTGCTGAAATCACTCAGTCTGAAGAAGCCAAAGCTGAAGACACTCAGCCTGAGGAAGCAAAGACCGAAGAAGCCAAACCTTCTGAAGCTGAAGTAGCTCAGCCCGAAGAAAAAACTTCTGAAGAGACCAAGCAGGAAGAAACTACAACAGTTGATATAAAGACTGATACCGCTTCAGAAGCAACTACTGAAGAAGCTGCACCAGCAGAGACCAGTACTCAGGCAGACACTGCTGAGAGTGAAGCTCCAGTATCCGAAGCAGCTACAGCAGAGGCAACAGCTTCTGATGTAAGCACAGCTGAAGAAAATCAAGCTGATGAAACTGCGGTAACACAACCGAAAGCTCCAGTTGCAACACCTGCTGAAGAAGATCCTTCTGCGACAAAGCGCCGCGGTCGTCAACGCCCTGCACGTAAAGCGCAGACAGCACCAACAGCAACTATCGAGCCTCAGCCGGCAACTCCGCGTCGTCCGGCACCGATAGCAGCAGATCAGGACAATGCTCCACGCCAGCGTCGTCAGCGCCGAGCACCGAATGATCCGCGCGGCCATCAGCAGGATGCAGCCAACAATCAGACTGACAGCGAAACAACAGAAGCTTAAATCTGATCAGCGACACCGGCCAACCCGGTGTCAGAAAACCCAAAAAAGCCAGCTTATAGCTGGCTTTTTTATACTTACCGATAAATGCCTATCCGGGAATAATTACTCAGGAAAGGTACGGGGCTCGATTTCAAGCGCAACATTAAAATGATTTAACACATCATCCTGGATAGCCCGGGCAAGCCGCAAAATATCTTCCCCGGTTGCAGCACCATGATTCACCAACACCAGCGCCTGCTTATCATATACAGCCGCATCACCCTGTCGACGCCCTTTCCAGCCCAACTGATCAATCAACCAGCCCGCAGCAAGCTTATATCCTTCACCCTCGGGAAAACTGACCAAACCTGGATTAGAATCAAGAATAGACTGTCGTTTAGCGATCGATACCACGGGGTTTTTAAAGAAGCTACCCGCATTTCCAATCTCAAGCGGATCAGGCAATTTAGACTGGCGAATCTCACAAATTAAGTCACTTATCTGCAGTGCTGTAGGCTCTGCTATTCCCTGCGCCTTAAACCGATCTCTTAATCCCGCATAATCCAGCACAGGATTGATTTCACGACTCAGTAAAAAGCAGACTTCGGTAATAATGTATCTGCCAGCATCCCGCTGCTTAAAAACACTGTCTCTATAACCAAATTCACAGGCTTCTGTAGAGAACTCGCAAACCTTACCAGTAACCCTGTCTAACGCCTTGAGACTAACCATCCGATCTTTAATCTCAACACCATATGCGCCAATATTTTGCATAGGAGCAGCACCGACGGTACCCGGAATCAGAGACAGATTTTCAAGCCCGTAAGCACCATACTGAATAGTGTGGCGAACAAACTCATGCCAATTCTCTCCAGCAGCACCAGTTACACGAACTTTACCAGCATCACTAAGATCAGCTTCCACCTCAATACCACTAAGGCGGTTTAAAATAACTAAGCCTGCAATATCACCCACTAAAATCAGATTACTTCCACCGCCAAGTACCAACACATCTAAATTCTGGCTTTCAGCAAACGCCAGCGCTTCACGCAATTCATTCAGACTGGTTACCGAACAACAAAACTCTGCAGAGACCTCGAACCCAAAACTGTTACTGCTCTTTAGTGAATAATTTTCAAAAAACTCCATTAACCCTTCACTCCAGAAGACTCAATTCTATCAAGCAAACCTCCACAGGCGCTTTCCAGCATATCCAGAACATAAGCAAACCCTTCAGCACCACCAAAATAAGGATCCGGCACTTCACCTTTATAGCTGTCGGTAAAGTCAGTCATCATTGCCAGGCAACCAGAATAATCAGACGGACATATCCCACGTAAACCGGCCAAATTTTGTTCATCCATCGCAATTACATAATCGTAATAACCAAAGTCAGCTGCAACAGCCTGACGCGCTCGCAAATCAGCTAAATCATATCCACGCTTTGCGGCTTCCGCAGTAGCCCGTCGATCAGGCGGCTCACCAACATGATACGCCCCTGTTCCAGCGGAATCAGTTTCAATTAACGCTGACAACCCCCGATCTTCTACCAACTGACGAAAGACCCCATGCGCCGTCGGTGAACGGCAGATATTACCCAAACAAACGAACAACACTGTGGTTTTATTTTTCTGCATTAACACCTCTGTATTCCTCGAATATAAAAAGCGCAAGAACTTACCAAAAGACAGCTCCCGTACCTACAAAAACAAGCCATGTACAACCGAATCTACAGCGCTATTATATACACTGCATGCTTACCTTCTGACAGATTTATTCTATACAGGAACCTATCATATGCTGGACCTGCGCCCAAATTGCGAGAACTGTGACAAAGACTTACCGCCTGATTCTTCAGAGGCTTTCATCTGTACTTATGAATGCACATTCTGCAGGAAATGTGTGGAATTAATATTGGAAAACGTTTGCCCCAACTGTGGAGGCAACTTCTGCCCCAGACCAATACGCCCTGTAACTGCTCGTCGAAATGATGTCAGCCTGACTCACCAGCCAGCAAGCTCAACCCGTGTACATACTCCTTACACTGAAGACGAAATCAGGCAATTCGCAGCAACCGCTAAGCAGATACAACCATGGGAACGGTAAAACTATATACAAAAAGCGCTTTGCTGTAGTAACAAAGCGCTTCTTCAACAACAAGAATACCCGTCTATTCGTTACTAAACAGTGCCCGGATACGCTCTAAATCAGCTTCAGTATCAACACCTGCAGGTGGCAGTTCGTCTGCGACATCTACATGAATAACCGCTCCGTTATACATCGCACGCAGCTGTTCAAGACATTCAACCACCTCAAGCGGAGCAGGCTCCCAGCGGACAAAGTCATTCAGCAACTTCACACGGTATGCATATATACCAATATGGCGCTGAAAACTCACTCCGACAGGTATTGCTTTGCGCCCTTGCAGATCAGAAAATGCATCCCGCGGCCAGGGGATCGGTGCACGACTAAAATAGAGTGCCCGGCCCTGAGTATCACTGACAACCTTAACAACATTCGGATTCAGCACGGCATCGATATCACTGATAGGCTCACTAAGTGTTGCAATACTGGCATCCAGATTTGCCATCAGATTATGCGCCACCTGATTGATAACCCGAGGAGGAATCAGGGGCTCATCACCCTGCACATTTACCACAATATCATCAGCATAAAAGCCCAGCTTCTGAACAACTTCCTGCAACCGGTCCGTTCCAGAAGGGTGATCAGCCCGGGTCATACAAACCTCAGCCCCGAAGGCAACAGCCGCATCGTAAATACGCTGATCATCAGTTGCAATCACTACCCGCTGAGCTTCACTCTTTAAAGCCTGCTGATAAACACGCTGTATCATCGGCATACCGGCAATATCAGCCAATGGCTTACCCGGTAAACGGGAAGACGCAAAACGTGCCGGAATTACGATAGAAAAACCCATGCTTAAATCCGCCTTACTTATCCAGACGCTCTTCAGAGCTCAGTGTACGCGCCTCTGTTTCCAGCATAACCGGGATATCATCACGCACAGGATAAGCCAGTCCGCTGGCACGACAGATCAACTCATTTGTTTCGGCATTATATTCAACAGGCGCCTTAGAGACAGGACACACCAGAATATCAAGCAGCTTCTTATCCATGTAATAACCTTATTTTTTAAATTTTAATGCTTTCAAATGCTCCGCCAGCTTATCAGCAAACTCTGTATCGAGTTGCGCATCAACCGGCATATACCAGGCATCTTTAAGTGGAATATGGGCACATTTTACCGCGTCTTTTTCAGTCATGATAATGCTTTCACCATCAGCAAAAGAAAAATCACTGATTTCATAAGCATGGTGATCTGAAAATGCATGCCGCTTAACCTTCATACCAAACTGTTCCAGCGCTATAAAAAACCGCTCCGGATTGCCAATCGCAGCAACCCCATGCACTTTCGCGTGCCCCCGTGCAAATTGCACAGGAGCCAGGCCTTCTTGCTCTGAGTGTATATCTACCGGCTGAATGTCACCGGCAACTAAATGCATCTCAGCAAAAGGATAATTAAGTACATGCTCAGCCTTACCATTCATAACAATGAAATCTACTGAGGCTAAACGCTCTACCGGCTCTCTCAACGGCCCTTCAGGCAAGCAGCGTTCATTTGCAAAACCACGCTGCCCATCAACAACAGCAATTTCAATATCCCGGCCTAATGCATAATGCTGCATACCGTCATCACTGATAATAATGTCGCAATCAAATTCCTGCAGAAGATACCTGGCAGCAGCAGGACGATCAGGATCAATAACTAAAGGAGCAGAAGTGCGGCGGGCAATCATCACTGGCTCATCACCACCTTCAGCCGGCAAGGTTGCAGATGTAACACTAAAAGGAAAAGAAGCAGGATTTGCACCATAACCACGACTGATAACACCAGGCTTATACCCCTGCTCACGTAACCAGTTAACCAGCCAAATCACCAGTGGAGACTTTCCCGTCCCTCCAACTGAAATATTTCCAACGATCACCAGCGGCACAGGCGACTGCCAGATGACCTTATTACCACTCACATATTGCTGGCGTCGATGCTTAGTAAGCGCAACAAACAATGCTGAAAGTGGACGTAAAGCTTTCAGCCAAACCCGTTGCTTATACCATGCCTGTTCAAGCACAAACTATTGCTCCGCTTCAGGCTTTTGAGTCGTAATACTCAAACTTGAAAAACCCATCTTACCAGCAACATCCATAACTGTAACAACAGCCTGATGGGGTGTTTTAGCGTCCGCTGTCACCACAAATGGCAGGCCTCGATTATCGCCAGCAGCCTTAATTAAGGCCCGACGAAGCGTCTCTGCCTGACTGTTAATCAGTGCTAACCCATTAACGCTATAGCTACCCGCTTCGTTAACGACAACTTCCAATAAATCGGCCTGAACTTCCGCAACCAAGCCATCTGCTTCTGGCAACTCAACCGCCAAGTGCGTCTCTTTCGTGAAAGTTGTCGTCACCATAAAAAAAATCAGCAGTAAAAAAACCACATCAATTAAGGGGGTCAGATTTACATCTACATCCGCTGGACGGGTACGTCTAAACTTCACTGTTAAACCTTATTCGTAATCCACGGCGCGGTCACCGTGCACAATTTCAACCAGCTTGATAGCTTCCTGCTCCATTTCCACCAACAAAGTGTCAACTTTGCGCTGGAAATAGCGATGAAACATAAGTGCAGGAATAGCCACAGCCAGACCCGCTGCAGTTGTTATCAGTGCTTCAGAAATACCACCGGCAAGCACGTTGGCATTACCCGTACCTTGCAGCATTATTTCCGAAAACACCTTAATCATGCCAATAACTGTTCCTAACAATCCCAGCAGAGGCGCGATTGATGCAATGGTGCCTAAAGCACTCAAAAAACGCTCCAGCTCATGTACCACATGGCTGGCGGCTTCCTGAATACTTTCTTTCATGATTTCCCGGCCATGGGGTGAACTATTCAGGCCGGCAACAATAATCTTACCCAGAGCACTTTCATTACGAATCTGATTCAGTTGTTCAGCACCTAATTCTTTCTTACGCGCTAATTCCCAGACCCTTGCTAATAGATTTGCCGGAGCAACCCGGTCCTTTTGCAATACCCATAAACGTTCCAAACAAATCGCCAGAGCAATCACGGAACAACCGATAATCGGTATCATCAACCAACCACCGGACTGAAGTAATTCAAACACTCACTTCCTCCCAAACACATACAAACAGACTGCTAAAATAACGCTGCGCTACTGTAACATAGCGACTCATTGGCGAATAGAATCCACTAACCAATATCGCCACTTAACATGCCGCAGCGCCTCAGTGGTGCAGCCACCCTTTCCGGCACTTAAAATAACAGCTCCATCCTGACCTGTATCCAGCCATGGTATTGACTGCATACTGACTCGCTGCAGAACCTGCTTTGCGGGATGCCCATAACGATTATTGTAACCACTACTAAAAATAATCTTCTGAGGTTTCAGCCAGTCCAGCCAGATACGGCTTGTCGATGTATTGCTTCCATGATGTCCCGCTACCAGCCATGTATATTTTGCTGCAAGATAGTTTTCATTCAGTGCTACCTGCCTCTCAACAACAGCTTCAGCATCTCCCGGCAAAATCAGGCGACACTGTTGATTTTCGACCAGCAGCACACAGGACTTATTATTCTCTTTCTTCGCAATGACACTCTCAGACTGAATAAACCTGAAGGCAACCCCATCAATCTGCCAACGCCGGCCCGGGTCACATTTACTGATATTATAATTTGCACTCCCATCTAACTGTTTAACACGCCACTCTGCGCTCCCCGTCAAAATTTCACCAGGCCTGAGAGCCCGATAAACAGGTACAAAACCGCCAGCATGGTCATTATCACCATGACTGATTATTAACCAGTCTAAAGAATGCACTCCCAAGCGCTTCAAAGAAGGCACCACAAAGCCATCAGCAACACTGCCGCCCTGATAACTGGCACCTGTATCAAACAACAAAGTATGATCTGTTGTTTTTACCAAGACCGACAACCCCTGCCCCACATCAAGAACCCATGCCTTAAAGCTCTTACCGGGGATACTTTCGCCACCCGCAAACAAAATCGGCAAACATAAGAACACGCCAAAGATACGTGCCGACACTATTTTTGGAAGAAACAGCAAACAAATTCCTACGCTAGCCAGCAGTACATAATCAGTTTGAAAACTAACACTCTCAGAAAGCCTCTGTTCAAGCAGAGTAACCAGCCACGACTCAGTTAGATTTTCACTAAGCCAACCCAGCACCTCCCAGAATATCGACAGCATTTCATGAATGATTACAACCGGTACATCATCTAAATCAACCGCCATCAAAGGTATTAATAACACTAGCGCAGGCAATAACAGCAAACTGATATAAGGAATGGCAAACACATTCACCACTGGGGAAATAAGCGAAAAGGTTCCGGTAAACAACAGCAACAAAGGTAACAGTCCGATAAAAATAGCGGCCTGAGCCCCAATAACGTTTTTAATACGTGACCAAAATCCTGCATGAGACGATCTTGATGCTGCCATTAGCAAAATAGCTACTGCAGCAAAAGACAGCCAAAAACCAGCCTCTAGCGGACTTAGTGGCTGAACCAACAACACTAACAGCAGCGCTAACCACCAACGCTGCCAAACAGTTAACGACATACCAAAAACAGGTGGCAACAATATGGCCACAGCCATTATCAGTGCCCGCTGTGTCGGAATGGTAAAGCCTGCTAACACCGCGTAGATAATCGCGCACAGCAAGCCAGCGAAAACTCTCCAAAGCCTAAGATCAGCTACCTGAATCCTGCCGATCACCAAAGGCAACTGTATTAGTGCTGCAATCCAGTACCCCAGTAAACAGGCCACTCCGATATGTAGGCCACTGATAACCACTAAGTGCACAGTGCCAGTCGCTTTTAACAACTGCCACTGACTCTCTGAAAGCAGCCTTTTATCACCCAACAACAAAGCCTGTAATGTCGCTATATCACGGGGCACAAAATCCGAACTGCTCAGCCAGCGACTTAATTCATATCTCTGCCTGTCAAACCACACTAAACCGAAATTCGATTCACCCAGTAATTCGGGTACAAAATCAGACCGCACATAGCCACGGGCATCGATTCCCCGAGACAGATGCCAGGCAGAAAAATCAAATCCAGCAGGATTAACTAAGCTACGGGGAGACTTCAAGCGTACAGACAATCGCCAACGCTGTCCTGGCTGAACTGATTGTGTATGCCGGTACCAGGTCAAACGCACCCGCCTGAGCTTATCCAATGGCGTGACATCTTCCTGATCGACTTGCAATTCAAACCTGATCCGATCAGAAAGCTCATCCGGCAAGCCAGTCACAACTCCAGTCATAACAAGATCATAAGCACCTTCCTGCGCTGGCAAACGATGACTCATTTGCCACTGACCCCAGAGGCAAACGTACACCATACCCAGACAAAAGCTGAAAACACCGTAACGTCGACACAATGGCAAGAAATATGAAATGAATACAGCACAACACCACAACCAACCGGCAGCAGGTAAAGATGAGTAACAACTCAGAACTATTGCAATACTAAAACCGATCATCCTTGATCTCACAGTTGGCTTAAGCAGCGGGAGTAGGCATAATGACGCTCCCATTCGACAATATAAGTCCGTCACGAATGCCGCGCAAACTGATTCGCAAATACATGCCCGATGAGGCAAAGCTCAAAGAGAACCGGCATCTCAGCTGGCTAGGTGAGTACATTCATGACCCAAACCTGTGGCACCTGACCCGCAAGTCGGTCTGCAAAGCCTTTATGGTCGGATTATTTTGCGCATTTCTGCCGATACCAGCACAAATGCTACTTGCCGCAATCCTTGCTCTCTTTATACGCAGTAATTTGCCGATTTCTGTTGGTCTGGTATGGATTACCAATCCAATTACCATGCCGCCAATTTTCTATTTCACATACCTTGTTGGCGTCTGGCTGATGGACTTACCGGCACAGGCAATGGAGTTCGAGCTGAGCGTTGACTGGCTGTCCAGCGGGCTAAGCCATATCTGGCAACCACTATTACTGGGATCTGTTATCTGTGGGATTGTAGCCGGCATACTTGGCTATTTTTTAATGCAGGCATTCTGGGTATGGCAGGTTAACCGTAGCTGGAAGCGTCGCCGCAAAAACAATAGCAACAAGAACCAATAAGTGCATATTGAATTACCCCCATCAAAAAAGCCGCGATATTCGCGGCTTTTTTATTACTCACACTGGCTGTAAACAGCCATCCCTTAATTCAAGTACCCGCCCCTGCTTGTGAGCCAGCTGAGGATCATGTGTCACTACGACAAATGATGTTTCAAGCTCTTCGTTAAGCTTCTGCATCAGCATCTGAATATCTTCAGCAGTATTTCTATCCAGATTCCCTGTAGGTTCATCCATTAACACACAAGCAGGATTCGCAACCAGTGCCCGGGCAATCGCAACCCTTTGACGCTCACCACCACTGAGCATTGATGGCTTATGCTCAATCCGATGCTCAAGCCCAACAGCCACAAGCAACTCTCTTGCCTTGGCTTTAATTGCATTGATAGGCTCACCGCGAATCAATAAAGGCATTGCGACATTTTCCAGCGCATTAAACTCCGGGAGCAAATGATGAAACTGATACACAAAACCCAGCGCATTATTACGCAGCTCGGCCCGCTGTTTCTCATTGATCAGATACAAAGGCTTATTCGCGACTTTTACTTCACCGGACGTCGGCACATCCAAACCACCCAGCAAGTTAAGTAAAGTACTTTTACCCGAGCCTGATGTACCAATAATCGCCAGCTGTTCGCCTTTGGCAACATCCAGATTTACATTTTTCAGTACTTCTACCTGAGTATCGCCGTCACCATATACTTTTTTTACCGATACACACTGCAACACTAAGTCTGCTGATTGATCACTCATAACGCAGCGCCTCCGCAGGTTGTGTTTTAGAAGCCCGGTATGCAGGGTACAAGGTTGCCAGGAAGCTAATAGACAATGCAGTTGCTACAATCACACCTACATCTGTCACCTGCAACTGGGACGGCAAATAGCTAATAAAGTAGACATCAGCACTCAAGAACTGAATACCAAAGGTGCGCTCAACCCAGGCAACCAGATCCGTAACGGTTAACGCCAGCAAAACACCCAAGCCTGTACCCAGCAAAGTACCGATCACACCTATGACAGTCCCCTGCACCATGAAAATTCGCATGATTCGACCAGGTGTTGCGCCCAACGTCCGTAAGATCGCAATATCAGCTTTCTTATCAGTCACAACCATGACAAGCGTCGAAACTATATTGAAGGCAGCAACAAACACAATCAGAAACAGTAACAAACCAATCATACGTTTTTCTAACTGAATTGCCTGAAACAGATTACCGTGTGTGCGGGTCCAGTCACTTGCCCGGTAGTAATTACCCGTCGCGGACACTATTTGAGTCATGCGGCGTGGCGCATCAAACAAATCCGTAAACTCTAATCTGAGGCCATCAACGCCTTCTCTAATGCGCTTAATACGCGCTGCGTCATCGATATGGATATAAGCAAGACTGGCATCCAGCTCAGCACCAACCTCAAACAGCCCCACCACTTCAAATCGTTTAAGACGGGGAACAACACCAGCGACACTTATTGATGCCTCAGGCAGTACTAAAGTTACTTTATCGCCAATGGATGCCCCCATTGATCGCGCTAGCAAAGCCCCAAGTACAATGCCATATTTACGAGGCTGCAAAGCATCCAGACTACCAGCCTTCATATGATCATCAATAATTGAAACTTTTTGTTCCAACTCAGGATTAATACCGTTGATGACCACTCCACGTACTACGCCGCGGTTAGTCAGCATTCCCTGAGCCTGAATAAATGGTGCTGTACCTTTCACATCAGGTTCTTGTTCAACCTGACTCGCCAGTGCCTCCCAGTCCAGCAAAGGCTGCCCATAATCAGTGATGGTTGCATGTGGCACCATCCCTAAAATACGGCCTTTAAGTTCACGGTCAAAACCATTCATCACCGACAACACCAGAATCAATGCCGCGACACCCAGTGTCAGTCCAAGCATAGAAACTAATGAAATAAAGGAAATAAAATGATTGCTGCGTTTGGCTGCGGTATATCGCAAACCTACATATATCGAAAATGGTCTAAACATGGCACGGATTAAATCATAGACTCAAAGAATTCTCTAACAAAATCAGAATAATATTCGCTATACTCAAACTTGTATTAACTTGCTCAGGAGCATGCTTTGAACCCCGAACGCCGTGAGTACTATCGTATCAGCGAGAACGTATCCCTGGATTTTCAAGTTATCAGCGAACAGGAAATGCAGGCCAGCTCTTTGCCGACGCAATTCAAGGTCTCGCCTTTCTTTACACTGTTAAGTCAGCTACAGGAACTTGACACCGATACGACCCATTTGTTGCGAAAAATTGCTCAAAAAGATCCAACTATGGGTACTTTTCTTGAGATCACTACAAACAAAATAGATGCGATAGCCAAAACCATCGCCAGTCACGGTATCGAATTTGACGACATTACAACTCAGGAAATAAACCTCAGTGAAGGCGGCCTTAGTTTTGATACTAAACGACAGGTAACCAGCGGTGAGTATCTGGCTCTGAAACTGGTATTTCAGGAAGCTTGTATCGGCCTTCTGCTGTACGGAAAAGTATTATATTCAAGTGCCAATGAAGATGATCAGGGAAGCAGCAATGTAGGTATTCAATTCTGCCGCATGCCTGAAAGCAGCCGAATGATCATCGCCCGACACATTATTGCACTGCAATCTAAAGAACTGCAGCTGCAGGGCAACATTGACCTGGACTGATGCGTCAAACACCCGCTCATGAATTAATAGAAGCGCTGGACATTCTGCTCCAGCGCCTTAACGACTTCTCAACCTTACTCCCTCAGAGCAATTTACCTTTCTGGCTACCTGACGAACAGATCAGCAACTTGCCGCAATGCGCAGCACTTTTCTCAGACATCTGGTACAGAGATGGTCAGGACGGCCGGGTCACCCGCAGTCAGCACGGACTCATTGGTGCGGATGACAAACTTATAGACCTTGCTCACAGCGTCAACGCAGCCAAACAAAGCTTCCAGACACTGGCAACCCAGCACCGGCTCAGTCAGGATAGTGATCTGCAGAACCAGCTAACCCGACGCGAATCATTCCTGGCAGAAACCCTGCAACACCACGGTTACTCCAGACTCCACCTAAGACAGTGCTATCGGTTAATTCCTATCATCGAAACACGCCCGGTCAAAATTGGCTTTAGCTGGTACACCAGTGGACGGAGCATCAAGCAATTAACCCCTGAACAGGCACTGCAACGCTTACAAAAAATGGATACAAGCCAAACACATATTCAAATGCAGATAGACGCGCTGGGTCATCTGATGCCTGGCGATATGCTGGCTCAACTTCAGACCCAGGTGCCGGTTATGCGCGCCAACCTGCTTTGGAAACAGGATGACAGGATGATTCGTAAAGCCCGTAATGTGTCTTTACCTATGTTAATACTCCTGCAGACAGGGGAAACTTTACCCGAGCATAACCAACCGCTATCATCCCCACCTGAGCAACGTAGCCGAAATCTGCGCAGTGACCTTAAAATAGATCCTGTCCCTTTTTTACCCAGCCTGCGTGTCCACAAATATAACAACTGATCCTGGATACCATGACAAAGTCTTCCAAAAGTAAGCAGCGACAAAAAATGCTGCATCATATTGGAGTTGCTCTTGGCCTTACCGGCCTCGGCATCTACTACCTTATAATTGATGCGTCCGGCTTCCTTGAATGGGCCACCAGTCAAGTCGATGAAGAATATGCAGGCTCAGCTTTAATGGTTGGCATTATGGTTAGCATGACCCCGGCGTTTCTTGTCTGGAAATATTACAACCGCTTCTTAGAACGCCGACTGGCAATCAAAGGCATTTACTATGAAGATAGTTTTTATAAAAAACCGGACGAAACAGACAAGAAATAGGCATTCTTCGGATATAGATACTCGAGCATCAGACATAAAAAAACACGCAATAGCGTGTTTTTTTTATGTACGGATTACTGACTACTTACAAATTCGCAACCCGGTTAAGACCAGCAATCGCAGCAACACGATAAGCCTCAGCCATAGTAGGATAGTTAAAGGTTGTATTAACAAAATAGTTAATCGTATTCGCTTCACCTTCCTGGTTCATAATCGCCTGACCGATGTGTACGATTTCTGAAGACTGATCTCCGAAGCAGTGAATACCCAGAATCTGCAACGTTTCACGGTGAAACAGAATCTTAAGCATACCTACCGGCTCACCGGAAATTTGCGCGCGGGCCGTATCCTTAAAGAACGCCTGACCTACATCGTAAGGCACTTTTTCTTCTGTCAGCTGCTCTTCAGTTTTACCAATAGAACTGATTTCCGGAATCGTATAAATCCCAGTTGGCACATCATTAATAAACCGGAAATCGTCAGCATTTAACATATCAGAAGACGCTGCACGCCCCTGATCTATCGCAGCAGAAGCCAGTGCAGGCCAACCAATCACATCACCACAAGCGTAAATACCTTCACATTCAGTGCGATAAAACTCATCAACTGTCAGCTGGCCGCGGCTATTTGCCTGCAGACCAACACTTTCAAGATTCAGCATATCGGTATTACCGGTACGACCATTACACCAAAGGAATGCATCTGCCCGAACTTTTTTACCAGACTCAAGTGTCAAAGTAACACCGCGATCATCAGCCACAACACTTTCGTAAGTTTCGTTATGACGAATCTTTACTGCACTGTTACGCAAGTGATAGCTCAGACTATCTGATATTTCCGCATCAAGGAACGACAACAAACGGCTCTGAGAATCAATCAGATCGACTTTGACGCCTAAGCCACTGAAAATTGAAGCGTACTCCGAGCCAATAACACCCGCACCATAAATAATCATGGTTTTAGGCGTATGCTCCAGGTTAAGAATAGTATCGCTGTTATAAATACGTGGATGAGCAAAATCGATATCGGCAGGAGAGTAAGGGCGAGAACCAGTCGCAATAACCACGTTCTTAGCGCGTAACCGCTCATCACCTTTTACCGTACCTTTGACTAATACCGTATTTTTATCTTCAAACTCTGCTTCACCGAAGAACAAATCTACCCGGTTACGAGCATAAAAGTTTGTCCGCATCATCACCTGATTAGAAATAACCTTTTCAGCGCGCTTTAATACTTTAGGAAAAGAGAACCAGCGTGGCTCGCCGATATCACGGAACATTGGGTTGGTGTTGAATTCAATGATCTGCTTAACAGAATGACGCAACGCTTTTGAAGGGATAGTACCTTTATGGGTACAGTTACCACCCACTGAATCCTGTACTTCTATAACCGCTACCCGACGCCCTTTCTTTGCGGAGTTCATCGCCGCACCTTCACCGGCAGGACCTGAGCCAATTACAATGACATCGTAGTCATATACAGCCATTACATTCCCCTATTCTGATTTACTTCAACACCGTAAATTAATACTTAACAACAAGTTAGCTAATGCTACGGCAAAACCTGTCAGAGCAAAACCCTGACACACTAACTGCGACACAAAAGCTTCGTGATACAGACTAATTACTTAACCTGATAACCCAGATCAGCTGTTTCGGTAGCAACGGACTGTTGCTTCTGCTGCTCAGTTTCACAAATCTCCTGATCACCACCGCACACATCACAAGCAGTATCCATGCCCAAAGCACTCATACCACCACAAGAACCGGTAATTGGCTTACCTTTTACAATGACACCAATTGCCATACCAGCAACCAGTAACAACATAATCACAATGGCTAAAACTAATTCCATCATCTTAATTCACCTGAAATATCTACGCGCTTCACAACATGCGTCACGCATTGTACTTAACTTCAACACAGCCGACACTGACCAGGATCACTCCACTAAATAAGTGGCAAAACCCGGTGTTTGTTTTTCAATAAATCCTGTGTCACTTTTAACGATAAACATGGCATCAATACCATTGGCTATCGCATATTCATAAGCCTTACGCTCCCCCATTACAGTAAAAGCTGTTGCTAAAGCATCTGCTTCCGCACAACTGGGGCGTAAAACAGTCACTGAAGCCAGTTTATGGTTAATCGGCCGGCCACTGGAAGGATCTATTGTGTGTGAAAAACGGACACCGTTTTCCTCGAAATAATTTCTGTAATCACCTGAAGTTGCCACTGCAATATCGCGCACACCGATAATTCGCTGTATCGCACGCTGACCGGAAACAGGACTCTCAATTGCAATAAGCCATGGCTCGCTATTCAACTTCAGACCTTTAGCACGTAACTCGCCGCCTATCTCAACCAGATAATTCATCACCCCATTGGCGTCCATTAACTGGGCAAGACGATCTACACCGTAACCTTTTGCAACCGCCGAAAGATCAATGTAGACCCCTTCTGAACGGCTAACACTCACATTTTCCGTATCAAGCGTAATTCGCTGAAAACCAACTTTACTTCTTAATTCATCAATTACTGACTGTTCTGGCGCTTTAGTTACACGACCATCAGGACCAAACCCCCAAAGATTCACCAAGGGCCCAACAGTCACATCAAACGCACCGCGGCTCGCTCTGCTTATATCCTGAGACAACTGCAATACATTAAACAACGGTTGCGAAATCTGTTGCTGCACATCGCCTTTAGCACGGTTAAGCAGGGAAAGCTCTGACTCAGCAATATATGTAGACATCGACTGATTCACTTCAATCAGTAACAAATCAGCTGCTGCATTTAACTCAGCAATCTGCTGCTTCACCTTTTCCGACTCAGCCACATCAGCTGCCAGCCACTTCACACTGTAACTGGTCCCCATGGTGCCACCGGCAAACCCTACCACTGTAGGCTCCGGTGTTTTTTCACAGGCCGTTAAAAACAAAACGGCCAGCAGCGAAGCTGCCAGCCGTATGATTACCTTATGATAATCTCGCATCATTAATGCTTATCCACCAAAGTCATCAAGCAAGATATTCTCAGGCTCAACACCCAGGTCTTCCAGCATTTTGATAACCGCAGAGTTCATCATCGGTGGTCCACACATGTAGTACTCACAGTCTTCAGGTGCATCATGATCCCGCAGATAGTTTTCGTACAACACGTTATGAATGAAACCGGTATATCCTTCCCAGTTATCTTCAGGCTGTGGATCAGACAAGGCTAAGTGCCACTTGAAGTTATCATTCTCACTTGCAAGCATGTCATATTCTTCACTGTAGAACGCTTCACGTAAGCTACGTGCGCCATACCAGAAAGACATTTTACGGCTTGAATTCAGTCGCTTCAGCTGATCGAAAATATGTGAACGCATTGGCGCCATACCAGCACCACCGCCGATAAACACCATTTCAGCATCGGTATCTTTAGCGAAGAACTCACCAAACGGACCGTATACACCGATCTTGTCACCTTCTTTCAGGCTGAACACGTAAGAAGACATTTTGCCTGGTGGAATACCGTCCGGACCACCTGGAGGCGGCGAAGCGATACGGATATTGAATTTAACAATACCTTTCTCTTCCGGATAGTTAGCCATAGAGTAAGCACGGATTGTCGTCTCATCAACCTTAGACACATAGCGCCACTGATCGAAACGATCCCAGTCCTCACGGTACTCTTCCTGGATATCAAAATCCTTGTAGTGTACTTCGTGCGGAGGACATTCCAGCTGAACATAACCACCGGCACGGAAATCAACGTTTTCACCTTCTGGCAGACGCAAAGTCAGCTCTTTGATGAATGTCGCAACGTTCGGGTTAGAATCAACTGTACATTCCCACTTCTTCACACCGAAGACATCATCTTCAACTTCAATCTTCATGTCCTGCTTTACAGCAACCTGACATGACAGACGCCAGCCTTCACGGGCCTGACCTTTAGTGAAGTGAGACTCTTCAGTAGGCAGCATACCACCGCCACCTTCTTCAACAATACATGAGCACTGTGCGCAGGTACCGCCACCACCACAGGCTGACGCCAGGAATACACCCTGACCCGCCAGTGTTTGCAGCAGCTTATCGCCTGCAGGCACCTGAATTGTTTTTTCCGGATCACCGTTAATTTCGATGGTCACGTTACCGCTGTTCACCAGCTTGGCACGGGCTGCCAGGATTACCGCAACCAGTGCAAGCACCACTGCGGTAAACATGACAACACCAAGAATAATTTCTGCATTCATCGCATTAATTCCTTTCGTTGTTCATGCAGCCGGTTAAAGCTGAACACCTGAGAAAGACATGAAACCAAGAGACATCAGACCAACAGTAATGAAGGTGATACCCAGACCACGCAGACCGTGCGGTACATCACTGTAACGCAGCTTCTCACGGATACCCGCCAGCGTAGCAATCGCCAACGCCCAGCCGATACCAGCACCCGCACCGTAGACCACACTTTCACCAAAGTTGTAGTCACGCTCTACCATGAACAGTGCAGCACCAAGGATTGCACAGTTTACGGTAATAAGCGGCAGGAAGACGCCCAATGCGTTGTATAACGCCGGTACATACTTATCCAGAAACATTTCCAGAACCTGTACCATCGCCGCGATTACGCCGATGTACGAGATAAGGCCCAGGAAGCTCAGATCTACATCCGGCATACCGGCCCACGCCAGTGCACCATCTTTCAGCAGATAGTTATAAATCAGGTTGTTTACCGGTACTGTAATCGTCAATACAACGATTACCGCAATACCCAGACCAATAGCTGTCTGTACCTTCTTAGAAATCGCCAGGAATGTACACATACCCAGGAAGAAGGCCAACGCCATGTTCTCAACGAATATCGCCTTTACCAGCAGGCTAATATAATGTTCCATTATGCTGCCTCCTTCTTAGTGTTAGACGCCATTTCGAATTCAGGCTTTTCAACCTGATCTGGGTAAGCAGTACGCAAAATCCAGATAAAGATACCAATCAGGAAGAAGGCACTTGGTGGCAACAGCAACAAACCATTGCTGTAGTACCAGCCGCCATCAGTAACCAGTGGCAGAATTTCGTAGCCGAATAGCTTACCGGAACCAAACAGCTCACGGACAAAACCAACACTCAGCAGAACCACAGAGTAACCCAGACCATTACCGATACCGTCCAGGAACGAGATGCCCGGTGGGTTCTTCATAGCAAAAGCTTCTGCACGGCCCATTACGATACAGTTGGTAATAATTAAACCAACGAATACCGACAGCTGTTTGGAAATCTCATAGGCATACGCCTTAAGAATCTGGTCAACCACGATTACCAGAGAAGCAATGATCGTCATCTGTACGATGATACGAATATTGCCAGGTACGTGATTACGGATTGACGAGATAAACAGGTTTGAAAATGCACAAACACTGGTTAACGCCAGACACATAACCACAGTAACCGACATGCTGCTGGTTACCGCCAGGGCAGAACATACACCCAAAATCTGCAGAGCAATTGGGTTGTTCTTAAATATAGGTGTCACTACGACTTCATTAGTCTTTGACATGATTAAACACCTCCCGCTTTCAGATTAGCCAGGAATGGTGCATAACCATTCTCGCCCATCCAGAACTGCACCAGATTCGACACACCTACGCTGGTCAAAGTCGCACCGGAAAGCCCGTCGACTTTATATTCAGCATCAGCGGTAGCTGCACCAACCTTACCTTTGATCACGGCAAGCTTAGGTGAATATGAACCTTCTGCATAAACAGACTTACCCTGCCACAGATTCTTCCAGACAGGATTATCCACTTCACCGCCCAAACCAGGGGTTTCAGCATGCTCATAAAAGCCAAAACCACCAACGGTATTCAAATCACCTTCAAGGGCAATGAAACCGTACAGCGTTGACCACAGACCATAGCCATGAACAGGCAGGATCAGTTTTTCGATTTCACCCTGATTTTCAACCATATAGACCGGCATATAGCGGGCCTGACGGCGAATACTGGCGATATCCTGATCAGCGGTAAGCTGAATAGACTGAGCCGGATCTTTTGCAGCCTGGCGGGCATCGTAACCCTCCACATCTACTGCATCGGTAAACTTGCCAGTTTCCATATCCAGGATACGGGTCGTGATTTGCTGAAACAGCTCATCGACGTTCTCGTTAGTACCGGTAATACCGGCTGCTGCCAGGATATTGGATTTACGGTCAAGGTCTTTGTTGGCCTGCTGGGCAGGACGCAACATAACAGCCGCTGCAGATACAATGATCGAACAGACCACACACAGCGAAACGGCAACGGTAAGCGTCTTACCAATGGTATCGTTAGAACTAGCCATTGCGTGCAATCCTCCGCTTGATGTTAGCCTGCATGACGAAGTTATCAATCAGCGGCGCAAAAAGGTTAGCGAACAGAATCGCCAGCATCATACCTTCTGGGAAAGCCGGGTTAACCACTCGGATCAACACAACCATAATGCCCACCAACGCACCGAAGTACCATTTGCCAACGTTTGTCATTGACGAAGATACCGGATCAGTTGCCATGAACATCATACCGAAAGCAAAACCACCCAATACGAAATGCCAGTAAAATGGCATAGCAAACATTGGATTAGAGTCGGAGCCAATCACATTCAACAGCGACGAAGTAGCAACCATACCCAGGAAAACACCGGCAACAATCCGCCAGGCAGCGATACGGGCAAACAGAATAACTGCACCGCCAATCAAAATCGCAAGGGTAGAGGTTTCACCAACAGAACCTGGGATAAAGCCAAGGAAAGCATCCATCCAGCTAACGCCCTGTGCCATGATCGCATCAACACCGCCCAGTGCAGCCAGACCCAGAGGAGTCGCACCAGAGAAGCCATCAACAGCTGTCCAGATTGCATCACCGGACATTTGCGCAGGATATGCGAAGAACAGGAATGCACGACCAGTCAGCGCCGGATTCAGGAAGTTCTTGCCTGTACCGCCAAATACTTCTTTACCGATGACAACACCGAAAGAAATACCCAGAGCCACCTGCCATAACGGAATCGTAGCTGGCAGAATCAGAGAGAACAGAATAGAAGTAACAAAGAAACCTTCGTTTACTTCATGCCCACGCTTCATGGCGAAAAGGACTTCCCAGAAACCACCAACCACAAAGGTCACGGCATAAATAGGCAGCCAGTATACAGCACCGTGGATAATATTATCCCAGACACTGTTTGCATCGAATCCGGTCAGAGCACCGGCAATCGCCCCGCGCCAACCTTCAACTTCGGTCATACCCAGCTCAGCCATACCCATGTTGGCTTGCATACCAACATTGTAAAGGCCCAACAGAATAGCCGGGAAAGTACACATCCAAACCAGGATCATCATACGCTTAAGATCAACCGCATCACGAATGTGTGCAGCAGCCTTAGTTACGTGGCCCGGCGTATAGAAGATGGTATCTGCAGCTTCATAAAGGGCGTACCAGTTTTCGTACTTACCACCTTTATGGAAATGCGGTTCCATCTTGTCGAGAATATTACGTAAGCTCATCTTCAGCCCTCTTTCTCGATCGTTGTCAGGTTATCCCGCAAGATCGGGCCATACTCGTATTTGCCAGGGCAAGCGAAAGTCATCAGCGCCAGATCTTCTTCATCCAACTCAAGACAACCCAGCGCAATCGCGCTCTCCATATCACCAACAACCAGCGCACGCAGCAACTGAGTCGGTAAAATATCCAGAGGCATCAGCTGCTCAAACTGACCAACAGGCAACATTGCACGCTCAGAACCGTTTGTAGTCGTGGTAAAAGCAAATTTTTTGCCTTTAGCAAGCACAGACGCAAACATATTCAATACAGAGAATTTATCGCTACCCGGAGTAATCCAGCCCATGAACTCACGCTCACGACCTTCCAGCAATACAGAAACCTGATTGGAATAACGGCCTAAATATGCATAAGCACCTTTAGCATGACGACCATTCAGGATAGAGCCGCTGATAACACGATTATCACCGCTAACCAGTCGACCTGCTGTCAGCTCTTCAAGATCAGCACCAACACGGGTGCGCAACAAAGTAGGCGCACTCACCTGAGGACCAGCCAATGCAACTACACGATCTGTAAACAACTTACCCGTTGTAAACAAGTGACCAACTGCAATTACATCCTGATAACCAATCGTCCAGACGGTCTTCTTTTCAGAAGCAGGATCCAGGAAGTGGATATGAGTACCGGCATTACCTGCCGGATGCATACCTGAAAACTCAGCAACATTAACACCATCAGCAGTCGGGACATCAGCACCTGCAGACTTGCACAGATGAACCTGAGCCAGTTTACCCAGCAGAGTCAGACCATTGCTGAAAGCGTCTTTCTGCTCAGCGATAATAACGGCCGGATCAGCCGCCAGTGGATTTGTATCCATCGCTGTTACGAAGATTGATGATGGTTTAGTACCCGGAGCAGGTACTTTGCTGAATGGTCGTGTCCGCAAAGCGGTCCACTGACCAGACGCGACCAGGTTTTCTTCAACCTGTTGCGCCGTTACAGATGCCAGTGCAGCAGCATCAAATTTAGCAAACTCTACAGCATCGTCGCCATCGATTTCGATAACAACAGACTGCAAAGCCCTTTTCTCACCACGATTAATCGCTTTAACTACACCTGCTGCCGGAGCAGTGTAATTAACGCCTACCGTTTTTTTGTCGGTAAAGATCACTTGACCGAGTTTAACCCGGTCTCCCGCCTTGACCAGCATCGTAGGTTTCATACCTATGTAATCGAAGCCGATCACGGCGACGGACTTTGCCTCAACAGCTGCAGATACAGCCTGTTCAGGAGCGCCCGTTATAGGTAGATCCAGACCCTTGTTGATCTTGATCATCCGCCTCACCCATTTCTATTATAATTTTTTCAGGACTCCGGCCCAAACCAGCTTTCTGATACACGACTATTTGCTCACTTTTCAGGCAAAAAAATAGCCGTACGCCAGGCTCTGATTTCAGGTGGAGCTATCCCAACCTTAAAACTGGTCTAGTATAAGGTTCAGCTGGTAATTTTTCTACAAAACCGTCTCCCAAACGCCGGTTTTAGATCACGAAACGAGCAACTCTTATATATCATTATGGAATATATTTATTCCATAATGATATATAAAATAGAATCCAAAAAAAACCGCCCAAACGGACGGCTTTTCGTATATTTCTTAGACAATTACGCTTCTTCGAGACGCGTCGCCTTAGGGAATGCAGGCAAAGTACACTGCGCCATGCGGTGTGCCATACGAATTACCTGACAGCTATAACCGAATTCATTGTCGTACCATACGTACAGTACGCAACGGTTACCTTCAGCAATTGTCGCCAGTGAATCAACAACACCTGCTGCGCGAGAACCAACAAAATCGCTTGAAACCGCTTCAGGAGAGTTGCTGTAATCAATTTGCTTCTGCAAAGAAGAATGCAGCGCCTGATGACGCAGGTAAGCGTTCATCGTCTCTTTATCAGCTTCTTTTTCAAGGTTCAGGTTCAGAATAGCCATAGAAACGTTTGGCGTAGGAACACGAATAGCATTACCCGTCAGCTTACCTTCAAGCTGAGGCAACGCTTTAGATACCGCTTTAGCCGCACCTGTTTCAGTGATAACCATGTTCAGACCCGCAGCGCGGCCGCGACGGTCACCTTTATGATAGTTATCAATCAGGTTCTGGTCATTGGTATACGCGTGAACAGTTTCTACGTGACCGTTAAGAACGCCGTACTCAGCATCAATTGCCTTCAGCACCGGAGAAATTGCGTTAGTCGTACAGGACGCAGCAGACAAAACAGTATCGCTGTCTTCGATATCGCCGTGGTTAACACCCATAACGATATTCTTCACGCCTTTACCCGGAGCAGTCAGAGCAACCTTAGCAACACCTTTAGACTTAAGGTGCAGAGACAGGCCGTCTTTATCGCGCCAGATACCAGTGTTATCCAGAACCAGTGCGTTCTTGATGCCGTGAGCAGTATAATCAACCTGATCAGGACCATCGGAGTAGATAACCTTGATCATATTGCCATTTGCAATGATCGCCTGGTTTTCTTCGTCAACACGAATAGTACCGCGGAAAGAACCATGCACAGAGTCACGACGCAGCAGGCTGGCACGCTTCTCAAGATCTTTCGCCGCTTTACCTTTACGTACAACAATTGCACGCAGACGCAAAGACTGACCACCACCGGTACGTTCAATCAACAAACGCGCCAGCAGACGACCGATACGACCAAAACCGTACAGTACAACATCTGTACCCTGGGCCACTTCACCACCGATAACCGGAGCAAGTTCTTCAGCCAGGAAGTCTTCCATAGTCGCGCCGTTACCTTCCTTACGGAATTTAACAGCTAGCTTACCCACATCAACGTGAGCGCTATGCACGTCCATTTTATCCAGCGCCTGAAGTACTGGGAAGGTATCAAAAACTGACAGTTCCTGATCTTCAACCTGACGCACAAAGCGGTGGGCCTTCAATACATTCACAACTGAACGTTTAATAATCAAGCGACCGTAAACAGACGCTTCGATGTTTTTATCACGATACAGACGACCCACCAGTGGGATCATCTCTTCAGCTAATGCTTCGCGACCTTTCCAGTCAGCTAACACTTGTTCTTGGCTCACGGCTTGCTCCAAAAATAGGCAATATAGAAAGTAGTCAAAATAGCAGTAAAGTTTGCTGGCCGGGATTATCCTCTAATCTCC
This sequence comes from Aliamphritea ceti, assembly GCF_024347215.1. Lineage (NCBI taxonomy): Bacteria > Pseudomonadati > Pseudomonadota > Gammaproteobacteria > Oceanospirillales > Oceanospirillaceae > Aliamphritea > Aliamphritea ceti. The sequence goes on along the minus strand of NZ_AP025282.1, from coordinate 1,983,007 downwards.
CTCCCCGGGCAAATATGATTCGGGAATTTTTATAGTCAAAAGGTAGACTTGTCATAATTTAACTATGCTGACGAGAAAATAAGCCGAATCTTCTTCGCCCGGTTTTGTAGTAAATATACAAACCTTTTTAACTGCACTGACAACAACATATGTACATTTAGGAAATCCACCGTAACATAAGCAGCCTTTTATTATATTCAACAGGAAATAAGCACACGTGTTTGCAGCAGAATACCAGCTACCGGTAAAAGACGGCGATATCCGTCGCATAGGCTCACTCCACGGCAGTGCCCGCGGATTACTCATTGCTGATATTGCCGCCAAACATGACGGCCTGCTCCTGTGCATTACGAATGACACCGACACAGCTACACGCCTTGAAAGCGAAATAAGCTTCTTCAGCGCTGAACAGACACCTGCTCCATTACTGTTTGCTGACTGGGAAACACTGCCTTACGACAGTTTTTCGCCTCACCAGGACATTATTTCCCAACGAATAAGTACACTTTACAGCCTGCCACAGCTTACAAGCGGCGTACTGATCGTACCTCTCAGCACTTTAATGCACCGGATTGCACCAGCACGTTTTTTAACCGGTAACGCATTAATGCTCGACACCGGCCAGATTCTCGATGTCGACAAAATGCGCCACCAGCTCGCCGACGCCGGATACCGGCAGAGCGATAACGTGTACGAACACGGCGAGTTTACAATTCGCGGCTCAATCATTGATATTTTTCCGATGGGCAGCCAGCTTCCCTATCGTATTGACCTTTTTGATGACGAAATAGACACCCTGAGAACCTTTGATCCCGAGTCTCAGAGATCTCTGGATAAAGTAGACAGCATCCGTTTACTGCCCGCGAAAGAATTCCCGTTCGATGCCGATGCAATCCGTACTTTCAAACAGCACTGGCGTGAAACCTTTGATGTTGACTATAAACGCTGCCCAACCTATCAGGATGTCAGCGCAGGCATTACCCCTCCAGGTATCGAATATTATCATCCGCTATTCTTCGGCGAGAGCGCCACGTTATTTGACTACCTGCCAGACAACACTTTAGTACTGACTGAACATAATCTGGAACAGCATGCCGAACATTTCTGGCAAGAAGTCACTAACCGCTACGAAGAACGTCGCCACGACATTGAAAAACCAATATTGCCGCCCCAGCAGCTATTTTTAACCAGCCAGGACCTGTTCAGCACCCTCAAACCAGCACGTAGAATTCAACTGCAGGATGATGTGCTTGAAAGCAAGACTGGCCGCTACAACCTGAGCTGCTCTGAGCCTCCAAATCTGACCATCAATGCTCAGTTAAGCCAACCACTTGCTGATCTCAAAGCATTTCTGAAAACCACTGAAGAGCGCATACTTTTCTGCGCCGAATCAGCCGGGCGCCGCGAAGCCCTGCTAGAACTGTTTGCCCGCATTGAGCTGAAACCAGACGTTACTGACAACCTCGAAACGTTCGTAAACAGCGACACGCCCGTCTGCATTACTATTTACCCGCTGGAACAAGGTTTAGTACTGCCCGGCAAAATACAGCTTATCAGTGAAAACCAGCTATTCGGACAACAGGTATTTCAGCGCCGGCGCCGTAGCCGTGATCAGGAACAGTCTGATCAGGTCATTCGAAACCTGACAGAGCTGAACATTGGCTCACCCGTCGTCCATATAGATCACGGCGTTGGTCGCTATCAGGGATTAATTACACTAGACCTTGACGCACAGACTTCAGAATTCCTGATGCTGGAGTACGCCAATGAATCTAAACTCTATGTGCCGGTCGCATCCCTGCACCTGATTAGCCGTTACAGCGGCGCCGGCGATGACCTCGCCCCTCTTCACCGCTTAGGCACAGAACAATGGAGCAAAGCACGACGCAAAGCCGCTGAAAAGGTCCGTGATACCGCTGCAGAATTGCTCGACATATATGCCCGCCGGGCAGCCCGAAAAGGCTTTAAGTTCAGCTCACCTGATGAGCATTACGCCAGCTTCAGTGCAGCATTTCCGTTTGAAGAGACCGTTGACCAGGCCAATGCCATTCAATCTGTCGTAAAAGACATGACAGCCAAACAACCAATGGACCGCTTAGTATGTGGTGATGTCGGCTTCGGCAAGACCGAGGTTGCTATGCGCGCTGCATTTATGGCCGTACAAAGCAGTAAGCAGGTAGCAGTACTGGTACCGACAACGCTCCTTGCCCAGCAACACTTTGAAAATTTCAAAGACCGCTTTGCAGACTGGCCAGTCAACGTTGAACTGATTTCACGCTTCAGAAGCGGCAAACAAACTAACGCTGTTTTAGAAAACATGGCCGAAGGCAAAATAGACATAGTCATAGGTACACACAAGCTGATACAAAATGACATTAAATTTGCCGATTTAGGCCTGGTCATCATCGACGAAGAACACCGTTTCGGCGTACAACAGAAAGAGCGACTCAAGTCCCTGCGCTCAGAGATAGACATACTTACACTCACTGCCACTCCAATTCCACGCACACTGAATATGGCGATGTCTGGCATCCGCGATCTGTCGATTATTGCTACTCCACCGGCGAAGCGCTTATCTGTCAAAACATTCGTACGCCAATCTGACACTCCTCTGAAAAAAGAAGCCATCCTACGGGAACTGATGCGTGGCGGGCAGGTGTATTATCTGCACAACGAAGTCAAAACTATTGAGCAAACCGCTGAAGAAATTCGCGCACTGATTCCCGAAGCACGGGTCGGTGTTGGCCACGGCCAAATGCGTGAACGTGAACTGGAACAGGTCATGACCGACTTCTACCATAAGCGTTTCAACGTATTGGTCTGTACAACCATCATAGAAACCGGCATCGACGTACCGAACGCCAATACCATCATCATTGACCGGGCTGACAAGTTCGGGCTGGCGCAACTTCATCAACTACGCGGACGCGTGGGTCGTTCTCATCACCAGGCATATGCTTACATGATGACTCCGCACCCTAAAGCAATGAGCAGCGATGCACATAAGCGACTGGAAGCAATTGAGTCTGCTCATGATCTTGGTGCCGGTTTCACACTCGCAACCCATGATATGGAAATAAGGGGAGCAGGTGAATTACTTGGCGAAGGCCAGAGCGGTCAGATTCAAAGCATTGGCTTCTCACTGTATATGGAAATGCTCGAACAGGCCGTAGAGTCAATTAAAGAAGGTAAAACACCTAATCTCGAACAGCCTCTTAAGCAAGGCGTGGAAATCAATCTGCGCCTGCCAGCACTGATCCCGGATGACTATCTCCCCGATGTACATACACGTTTAATTATGTATAAACGGATCGCTAACGGTCGCAGTGAAACTGAACTGAAAGAACTCCAGATCGAAATGATCGACCGCTTCGGTATTCTGCCAGAACAAACTAAAAACCTGTTCCGGCAAACCCTGCTTAAACTTAGAGCCGATGCTTTAGGTATTGTAAAAATTGATGCAGGCAGCGAAACTGGACGCGTTGAATTTGCGGCGGATACTCAGGTAGACCCTTTCATTTTGGTTACTATGGTGCAGAAACAACCACATATGTACCGACTTGAAGGTGCCAGTCAGCTGAAGTTCACCTCCAACATGGATAAAATAGAACAACGCTTTAACTATATAGAACAATTGCTTACACAACTGGCCAAACAATCATGACAAGTAACGCTTTACGCCACATATTTCTTATTCTGAGCCTGACGCTATCATTCAGCGTCACTCAGACCTGGGCCGCCACCTCCAACTACAAAGTTGAAGTCATGGTATTCAGCTACCAGGGTAATGACACCCTGGATGATGAATCCTGGCCTGAAATCAACAGCATCCCTGAAGTATCAAATGCCCGCAGTCTTGGTTACAGAGAAAACGGCAGCGGCTATTTCACCAGACTTGGCCGCAACTCACTCAGCATGGCACGCCGTCAGGCTGCCCTCAGAAACAGCCCTGACTATCAGGTACTCTTTCACGAAGCCTGGATACAGCCTGTTGGCAGCGTAGAAGGCCGTCATACTATCCGCATCACCGGTGGCAGTATTTTAGATAATGGACTGTACGAGCTGGACGGCTACATCTCTGTCGATAAAGGTCGCTATCTGCACTTCCGTAACAACCTGTTTATTAACCGCCAACTGACAGCTTCACAAAGTCACCGAGTAGTCCGCATCAGCGATACGGTACCTGTTCAGGAAACAAACTTACCTGAAACTGTTTCAGGTGTATTTGGCGAAATACCAGAAACCACTGTCGTAAACGATATACCGGTGAATAATATTGTTGCCGACTTCCTGACTGTACAGATGGAAGGCGGGCGACGTATGCGCCGTGACGAAGTCCACTATATCGACCACCCTCTGATGGGCATTCTCGTATATATCACCGCTTACAAACCTGAAAGCTAATTCCTACATACCTGCTGGCCCCCAGCCAGCAGGATATTTTCTGCACCTACCTTCAACTATCCCATTCGCGACATCAGGCTACCAGCTACACACATCCTCACGTACAATTTATCGGCTAATCCATATCAGCTTCAATGAAGCATTTGCAGGCAGGTATTTATATGCAGCAACACCCTCTCTTCATTTACGGCAGCTTGCTGGACAAAGACATCCTTAGCGCTGTACTTGGCCGCACAGTAGATCCTGATATGGTATGCCCGGCCCGCCTGGCAGACTTCGCCACCCACACCTACCCAAACGAAAGCTTTCCACTCCTTAAGCCCAGCCCTGGAAACTTTGCCCGGGGTGAAGTGATATACGGTATGAGCCAAACCGATTTCGATCGTATTAATTTCTATGAAGGCGACGAATATGGATTTGGCGAACTGGAAGTAGAACTGGCAGACGGCTCTTTAATCACTGCAACCTTTAACCGCTCTGAGCCTCTGGAAGTAAATACCCCTGAATGGAACCTCACTTGCTGGCAACGCGATGAAAAACCCACCTTTATCATTATGTGTCAGCGCTACATGGCACTGTATGGCACCATGAGCATTGATGAAGCTGACGCCATCTGGCAACAACTTGTTACAGAAGACCAACAACGCAAAGCTCAATCCCGAAATAATTTAACACCAGACATGCACACTATTTCCCCGGACGGATCTGAAGAAAGTATTGAAGAGAGCCTTTAAATTATCACCTAAACAGCTTCCAGCATTTGCCTGTCAACGGGGCGTTGAGGTATAACGCCCCTATGAGTAAATCACACCAAGCGACGGCTTTAGCTACTTCAGCACTTACCGGATTACAGATAAACCTTCGCAGCTACGCCTCAGACACTAAGTCACATAGCCACGATTATCACCAGCTGGTACTGCCTGTTTCCGGCCATCTGGACATGCAAATAGATAACACTGGCGGCCAGGTTGATACTTATCAGGGCGCAATTATTGCTGCGGGTGCTGTGCACGAGTTTTCTGCAGAAGGCAGTAATCGCTTTCTGGTTGCAGATATACCTCAACAACTTGCCAGACAACTTGAACAGCTACCCGCCTTTATTGAACTTGATGCCAGCCTGTCGCACTACGTGCAGTTTCTGCACAGCCAGATAACCGCTAAGCAGCACACAAGCCAACAGCAAATGCTGCTATTGTTAATACAACTTCTTAACGAGCGCTTTAACACCCGGAGTACACCTGCTGACACACGCATTGATACCGCTAAGCAATATATTGACAGTCACTACGCAGAACGCCTGAGCGCCAATCAACTAGCACTGATTGCCAACCTGAGCCCCCGCCAACTGGGCCAGCTATTCAAGTCCCAAACAGGCATGACACCTCAGCAGTACTTATTAGAAAAACGTATGCAAACCGCCTGGTTCCTGCTTCACAACACCGATCAGCCAGTACAAATCATTGCAGACAAGGTCGGCTATCAAAACCTGGCAGCATTCAGTGATCGCTTCCGTAAACATTTCGGTCAATCTCCCCGCCATTTCCGTCAACACACTAAATAAACTCCGTTCCGGCAAAATCTTCCACCACTCTGGCAAAGTGCAACCCTGTTACCAAAGTTAAACTGGCGACACTCAACAGCTTTATCAGACAAAGAATATGACACAAAAGAAAGCCACCGTTATCGGTTTCAGCGCAATCTTGCTCTGGGGTACCCTCGCGTTTTTTACCAGCCTTACTGACGGCCTGATACCCCCCTTTCAGCTAATGGCCATGAGTTTCGGAATTGCGTTTTTACTGATGCTTAGCCGCTTTATAATTCAGGGCCATCTTGGGCTACGCCATTTGAAGCAACCAAAGCGAGTCTGGCTTCTTGGCATCGGCGGCTACTTTGGTTATCACTTTTGCTTTTTCAGCGCCATGCAACTAGCACCTGCCGTGGAAGTCAGCTTACTCGCCTATCTCTGGCCATTACTGATCGTATTACTCGCCAGCCTGCTACCAGGGGAGACACTGACACTGAAACATATCAGCGGTGCCCTGCTGGCACTATTCGGTTGCTGGCTACTCATCAGCAAGCCAGACAGCAATTTTGACAGCAGCTATCTCAATGGTTATCTGCTTGCTTTATGCTGCGCGGTAATCTGGTCTGGATACTCCGTACTAAGCAGACTCATCAGTAAAGTATCAACCGACACAGTCGCCTGGTTTTGCGCAGGCACATCCTTATTGGCTTTAATATGCCACCTTAGCTGGGAAACAACCGCATGGCCTGAACAGGCAACTCAGTGGGCAGGTATTATCGGCCTGGGAACAGGCCCGGTGGGCATTGCTTTTTTTACCTGGGATTACGGCATCAAGCGCGGCAACTTACAACTATTGGGCGTATTAGCCTATGCAGCACCACTGATATCGACACTGTTATTGGTAGCAACAGGATTGGCGGACGCCAGCTGGACATTAGCAGCAGCCAGCCTGACAATCGTGAGCGGCTCTCTGATTGCAGGCATCAGTCAAAAAAAGAGCGCACACTCGACCGAATAAACTACCTATTTTTAATTAACACTTAAAACAAATTGACCAATTTGAGTAAAGTTATGGCAATTAAGAATGGTTTGCCTCAGCTATATTTATTGCTTCTGATAAATGTAGCGTTCGAGTAGGGAAAGCAAAGTCGGCCCCATGCGATTGCACAATATCAATAATTTTACTCATTACATCCTGCTTAACTTCATGAAACTCAGCCCAGTCTGTCGTCAATGTAAAAGTATAAATAAAGAACTCCAGCGAGGACTCACCAAAACTATTCAGGTTCACCATGAGTGTTTTATTGGTATCTATATCCGGATGCTGCAGAAGCATTGATTTTACATCCGCTACTACAGATTTAATTCTGAACGCATCGTCATAACGTAAACCGATCGTTTCATAAATCCGTCGATTCGTCATACGGGATGGATTCTCAACAGAGATACTACTAAAGGTTGCGTTAGGCACATACAACGGACGTAAATCAAATGTACGAATACGTGTCTGACGCCAGCCAATATCTTCAACCGTCCCTTCAATATCCTGGTCTGGAGAACGAATCCAATCACCAACCTTAAAAGGGCCGTCCAGATAGACCATCAACCCACCAAAAAAATTGGCTAGCATGTCCTTAGCAGCAAAGCCGATTGCTAAACCACCAATACCACCGAAGGCCAGGACACCTGAAATACTGTAACCAAAACTCTGTAACACAACCAACAAGGAAGTTATAAAAATAGATGCTCGCAGCAGCTTCCCCATCGCTCCAACAGTCGTCTGATCCATAGGCTTACGAGTTTTATCCGGACTCACCAGAACTATCTCAGCACGACGAATAAACCGTGTCATAAACCAGGCAATCGCAACAATGACCAATACTCGCCGGACAGGATCGATAGCGCTCATGAAACTAGACCCTGTGCGGGAGTCTATGACAGTAAACACCCAACTACCGCCAATCACCCATATAATCAGGGCGACCGGTTTACGCGCAGCCAACAGAAGAAGGTCATCCCAAATGTTCCGGGTTTTCGTGAGCTGCTCTGCTAATCGATTAAAAAAACGATTAGAAATAAAGTTCGCCAGCATTGTTAAAAAAACAATACTAAAAACCAGTACAACCCAGTTATTATCGACATGGCCAGTAATCAGATCTTGCCACCATTGCTCAAAAGCAATCATTTTAGCCTCCAACATCTGTAACGCTTAATCTGCTTTTAAGAGTTGATCAGCTTAGCCGCCACATCTGCAGCAGCCTGCCAGCGATCATCAGCACGCAGGACATCTAACTTCGGCTGCTGGCGAGCTAGCATTCTAGTGATACGCTCTGATCCCTGATGTTGAATTTCGTTCAGATAATCCCGCACCTGCAATGCCGCCGAACGATCATTACAGACCAGCAACATGTCACAACCAGCAGTCAATGCACGCTCAGCACGCTGCCGGTAATCACCTGCAACACTTGCACCTTCCATAGTCAGGTCATCACTAAAAATCACACCATCAAAGCTCAGCTCACTGCGCAACACTTGCTGCAACCAGTGCTCAGAGAAACCTGCCGGATGCTGATCAATCTGTGAATAAATCACATGCGCTGGCATTACCGCATCAAGACCACTCTTAATCAGCTCTCTGAACACATCCATATCCTGCGCATCTATCTCTCCCATTACACGCTCATCACAGGGAATCTCATGGTGAGAATCAGCCGCTACCCAGCCATGACCCGGATAATGCTTACCCGTGGTCGCCATACCGGCCGCATGCATACCTGAAATAAATGCTGTACCCAAAGCAATTACATCCTGCTTCGACTCAGCAAAAGCCCGGTCACCAATAACCTCACTGCGGCCAAAATCCAGATCCAGCACTGGCGCAAAACTAATATCCACACCATAAGCAAGCAACTCACTAGCCATCAACCAGCCAAGCTGCTGCGCCATCTCACAGGCACGCTCAGGCTCCGTGGTATACACCTCACCTAACTTACCCATAGGCGGAATACGTACAAATCCATCCCTGAAACGCTGCACCCGACCACCTTCCTGATCAACTGCAATCAGCATCTTAGGGTTACAGCTACGAATATCTTTTACCAGCGCATCCAGCTGTTCACATGATGCAAAATTACGGGCAAATAGAATCAGGCCGCCCACCTGAGGATCTTTAAGCAACTGACGATCTTCATCGGTCAGACTCAGGCCTTCCACATCAAGCATTAAACAACCAGACATATATTTCTCTCTTATCAACTCAGCCACACCAGTCTGACGCACAGAGCCAAAACCAGCATATAAACAGATTCAAAACAGGATATTAGCAAAGCCAGAACGGCTTCACAGCTGTTATTCAAGGATATTTACAGACGTGCCGACCGGCACCTTAGCGAAGAGCTCTGTCACATCAGAGCAGCGCATCCGGATACAGCCGTGTGACAAAGGAATGCCCATTGGCTCAATATCAGGTGTGCCGTGGATATAAATATAGCGCTGCATTGTATCGACGTTGCCGAGTCGGTTTTCCCCAGGCTCCAGCCCGCTTAGCCATAAAATCCGGCCAAGTATCCAGTCCCGTCCCGGATGCGCCACAGCTAACTCTGGCGTATACAACTCAGTCGTAAAACGCCTACCGACAAACACTGCATTGGAAGGTAAACCAACTCCCACCTTTGCCCGTATATAATGAGCACCCAGCGGGGTTTTTCCGCTATTTTTTGCGCTACCCGTTCCATTAAGAGCCGTGGAAACCGGATACTCAGCCAATAGCTGATCAGTATCGCTATACAAACTCATGGTTTGCATAGCGACAGAAATACTTAACCGCATATCAGATACGTGTAAAAGGTGCGTTGTCAGCTCTTGCACTGAAACCGGCAACCAGCACCGGAATCATCCTATGCAAGGTTTTCTCGATCTCAGCTGAACGCTCATACTCGCGCATCTCAATAGCCACCAGAGTTTGAAAGTTAGATAAGGTAAATACAACCGAACCTAACAGGAAGTGAAGCCGCCAGAAAAACTCACTGTCATCCATAATGGCCGCGTCACGTTTTAACAAATTAATAAAAGCAACAAAATGCTGTCCGTAACGATTAACCACATCATCACGTAACTCTTCCTGATTCTTCATATAAAGAAGCTCAAGTAAACGCATGAATACTGGCAGCGCATATTGCTGCGACTTACCCAGCTTCAGCAATGTACGCATCAGCATTTCCAGCAAGTCTTCCAACATAATGGTGTTATCGGGATTATCTGCCAACTGCTGCTCAATATTCTCACTGAGGCTGGCAGCCAGTGGAGTAAGATACTTATCCGCAACGGCAGTGATCAGGCCTTTCTTGGATCCGAAGTGGTAATTGACAGCTGCAAGATTCACATTTGCCGCACTAGTTATCTGACGCATGGTTGTTTCGGTAAAACCCTGCTCAGCGAATAAAGCTTCTGCTGCTACTAAAATTTTTCGTGCTGTTGCAGATTGGCGCATCAACAACCCCTATGACTAATCGTTTCCTGTTACAGTTCCTTTGCATTGTTTCAAACAAACGGGACAAATGTATAATCCCGTTGCGACTATTCCCTGTTTTTCTTAACCAAAATGGTTACTTAGCTAAAAGCCTAACATTGGTAAGCCTGCCCAGCCACCGTACTAATAAAGAATCTGCTGTTTTAATCGACATATCTGACAAACGTTCCTGCAGGTTCTTCTTATATTCATAGCGTACTGTAAACACATCTGCATCCTGACAAGCAGCAATCAGGTATTCATCACTGGTTTGCAACTCATCTACTAAATTGACATCCAGTGAACGACGTCCAAACCAAACCTCACCCGTTGCGACCTTGTCCAGATCCACCTGTGGACGGAACTCACCGACAAATTCTTTAAACAAAGTGTGAGTATCTTCCAGATCTTCAACAAACTTCTCACGACCCTTCTCAGTGTTTTCACCCAGCACAGTCATCGTGCGCTTGTACTCACCTGCCGTCAGTATTTCGTAATCGACATCGAACTTTTTCAGTAAGCGGTGGAAGTTCGGTATCTGTGCAACTACACCTATAGAGCCCAAAATGGCAAAAGGAGCTGCAATAATTTTATCTGCCAGACAAGCCATCATATAACCGCCGCTGGCCGCTACTTTATCCACGCATACCGTCAACGGGACGCCCTTACGTTTAATACGCTCAAGCTGCGACGCGGCCAGACCATAGGTATGCACCATGCCGCCCGGACTTTCCAAACGAACAACCACTTCATCTTTTTCTGTTGCCAACGTCAGGATAGCGGTAATTTCTTCGCGCATTGGCTCCAGCTCAGATGCTTTGATGTCACCATCAAAATCAATCACGAACACCCGACGGCGATCTTCCTCTTCCGGTTGTTCGGCATTTTTAAATGCTTTCTTGCGGGCTTTTGCTTCCCGCTTCAATTTCTTCTTTTCTGCCTTTAACTGCGCTTTATAAAGATCACTGTCCAGGACAGCTTCTTTTAACGCATCTTCCATATCTTCGAGGGTGTCATTCAGGCTGTCTATATTCAGCACCCCTTCACCACTGCTCTTATTACGACTACTTAAAGCCGCTATACCGGCAATCACAATAATAATTGCAGCAACAACCGTCACTGACTTAGCTAAAAACAAACCGTAATTGGCAAAAAAATCGACCACCGTCATCTCCCGCAGCATCGAAACAAAGAAAAATAAGCGCCGCTAATGTACCATAGCCCTTTCTGCTATTCGATTATAATTACAGTGAAGCTTTCCGATGTCCGATACTATCAGCGTCAGCCAGGTTATTGATAAATTCGCCAGCCGTTTTTGCCCGGAAAATGCCGTAGGCGTTAACACTTGCTATCAGTTCATACTTGATGACGCTGAAGACTTTTATCTGGATATAGCCAACCAGCAATGTCACGCAGTGCGCGGCGAACATGATGACCCGGATATCACTCTCATCACTGACAGCGAAACATTTATTCGCATCGTCAATGGTGAAACTGACGGCATGAGCGCTTACCTAAAAGGCAGCTTACGCGCCGAAGGTAACATCATGCTTGCCACTAAACTCAGCAAGCTTTTTAAACGCTGATTTAATACAAACACACAGAGTCAGTATAGACAGGATATTGACGGGCTACATTATTCAGCCGGCGGAACCCTGCCTCTTGAGCGAATAAAGTCATTAATCAAAAAGCGTGATATAGAAAAAGACGTTGGCAGGTCAGGCAGGTTATCAACATGAAACCATTGCGCATCTGCCAGTTCTTCCTCCTGCAAGTTAATCTCCCCCCCTGCATACTCAGCAGTGAAGCCCAACATAAGAGAATGAGGAAATGGCCAGGGCTGGCTTGAAAAATACCGGACATTCTTAACGTTCACCCCGGTCTCTTCGCGCACTTCTCTCGCAACTGCAGCCTCAGCGGTCTCGCCTACTTCAATAAAACCGGCCAGCGTACTGTATACGCCCGGGATAAAATTATGGCCATGACCTAATAAGCAATAATCACCATCACTCACCAGCATAATGACGCATGGAGATAAACGTGGATACTGTAACAAGTTGCAGCTAACACACTGCTTAGCAAGATCTTTTTCGTGATGTAGCAATGACGATCCACAGCGGGGACAATAACGGTGATCATGCTGCCAGGTAGCCACTTGAGAAGCTCTGGCCAATATCTGAAAGACTCTGTTATCAGCCCCAGCTAATAATTGCCGCAGAGTCAGCACATCCTGTGTCAACTCATTACTTAAGACATTCAACACCAGCATTTGCACTGAGCATTCAGGCTCCAGACTTAACTCATAGCAAGCCTGAATATTGCTCTGCTCTATACTTTGCTCTGTAAACAACCACCTGCCACCGGCATCTGTCAGCACAATATTATTCAGAACATACACATATTCGGTAGTCTGCATCTTGACTAATCCCTGAAAAGAAACAAAATGTTAAACCATATAATAAAACGGAAACGGCATACGATGTCTAATCCGCCCACCAACAGCACTGCTTTATTAACAATGCTTAGGTGAGAAATGCTTTTGAATGACAAGTGCAGTTTTATGTAATTTCTGAACAGGAAGCACCAACATCTGGCAGTGACACATTTCCAAATAGGAAAGCAAAGGGCTCGGATGTGGTATACCTTAAGCCCCTCTAAGGTCGGATTCAGTCCATTTCTTGGTGCTGTTAGACTTTTGCTTTATAAAAACACCTGATACCCTACGATCATCGAATAATAAACTGTATCACTTACAGCCACTTATCGGCACAGGATGATATGTCAATGACAACAATGCAGGCTCTCACTAAGAACTTCCTTGGTAATTCACCAATTTGGTATAAACAAGCGATCGTTCTTTTCTTAATTATTAACCCTATTCTGTTTGTGACCGTCGGTCCGGCTATTACTGGCTGGATACTGATCTTCGAATTTATCTTCACACTGGCTTTGGCACTTAAATGCTATCCATTACAGCCCGGTGGCTTATTGGCAATGGAAGCCATAATCATAGGCCTGGCAAGCCCTGAAAGCGTTTACCATGAAGTAGAAGCTAACCTGCAGGTTATCTTACTGCTAATGTTCATGGTTGCCGGTATTTATTTCATGAAGGACATGCTGTTATGGGCCTTCACCAAAATACTGCTGAAAGTGCGCTCCAAGACATTTCTATCCCTGTTGTTCTCTTTCTTCGCAGCTGTGCTGTCTGCATTCCTGGATGCCCTGACAGTAACTGCTGTACTGATCAGTGTCGGTGTCGGCTTCTACGCGGTTTACCATAAAGTTGCCTCCGGCAAGAGCTTCCATCTGGAAGATCACGACCATGCGAACGACGAAGAAGTTCACATGGACAAGCATGAAGTACTGGCTCAGTTCCGTGCTTTCTTGCGCAGTCTGCTGATGCACGGTGCTGTAGGTACTGCTCTGGGCGGCGTTTGTACGCTGGTTGGTGAGCCTCAGAACCTTCTGATTGCTGAAAAAGCGGGATGGAATTTTATTGAATTCTTCGTTCTGATGACGCCAGTAACAATGCCTGTACTGGTAGCTGGCTTGATTACTTGTGTTCTTCTTGAAAAAGTTAAATGGTTTGATTACGGCGCACAGTTACCAGAAGCTGTTCGACACATTCTGGAAGAATATGCGATTGAACAAGACCGTAAGCAAACTAAACGTGACAAAATGGTATTGGTTGTTCAGGCTTGTGTAGCACTATTCCTGGTACTTGCTCTGGCATTACACATTGCTGCTGTAGGTCTTATCGGCCTGGCTATCATCATTCTGCTGACGGCTTTCAATGGCGTTGTTGAAGAACATCAGATTGGTAAAGCATTTGAAGAAGCATTACCTTTCACCGCACTGCTGGTTGTATTCTTTGCCATTGTTTCAGTGATTCATGAGCAGCACCTGTTTACGCCGATTATCACTGCGGTTCTGGCAATGGATGAAGCGATTCAACCGGGCCTGTTCTTCATTGCTAACGGTGTACTCTCTGCTATCAGTGATAACGTTTTTGTAGCAACTGTTTATATTAACGAAGTAGCTGCAGCACTGGATGCTGGCACAATTACCCGTGAGCACTTCGACAAGCTGGCCATTGCAATCAATACCGGTACGAATATACCAAGCGTTGCAACACCTAACGGCCAGGCTGCCTTCCTGTTCCTGCTGACTTCTGCATTGGCACCATTAATCAGATTGTCATACGGTAAAATGGTTTGGATGGCTCTGCCATACACCATTGTCATGAGTATTGTTGGCTACCTTAGCGTGACTGCTTTCATCTAATGATGAAACAGGCACAAAAAAGCAGGCTTAATGCCTGCTTTTTTATTGCCTGAAATTCGTTCAGGAAGCTGCTTCACCCTGCTCGACATCTTTCCAAATGCAACCACCTTTAGACTCAAGCTTGTCAAGAAAAGCCTGGTGCTCTGCGAGCTCATCATTGCTGGCACTTAATACAGTCAGCTGAAATTCATTTGGATCTAAACGCTTAACTTTACTACCACCTTCACCAGAATCACCATCCCCTCCTAACAACAGCGCTTTCTGCCCGCCAGTCAGAAGAAGATAAACATCTGCCAGTATCTCGGAGTCAAGCAAAGCGCCATGCAGCTCACGATGTGAATTATCAATACCATAGCGACGACATAGCGCATCAAGGTTATTTTTTTGTCCCGGATGCTTCTTACGCGCCAGTGCAAGCGTATCAACCACACCACAGAAATCATTTACCCGCTCAGGGTGATTATTCAGTCTGAACTCGTGATCCATGAAGCCAACATCAAACGGCGCATTATGAATAACCAGCTCACCACCACGAATAAAATCCAGAAACTCTTGTTGGATTTCAGCAAAGCGAGGCTTATCTGCCAAAAACTCATTGGTTATACCGTGAACACCAATCGCTTCATCTTCCACGACTCGGTCCGGATTTATATATTGATGGTAGGTCCTGCCGGTCAAACGACGGCCCACCATTTCAACACAACCAATTTCAATGATCCGGTGACCCTCTTTAGGATCTATACCTGTTGTTTCGGTATCCAGTACTATCTGCCGCATTGAGCTATCTCACTTTCTTTATCAGTTCAGTTAAGATCAGGAAGCCGCGCGCGCCTGCTCAACACCTTTATTGGCTAACTCATCCGCCAGTTCATTGCCCGGATGTCCGCTATGGCCTTTTACCCAACGCCAGTCAATCTTATGACTGGCATTAAGGGCATCTAGCCGCTGCCATAAATCAGCATTTTTGACAGGCTGTTTCGAGGCAGTTTTCCAACCATTGCGTTTCCAGCCCTTCAACCACTCGGTAATACCCTTTCTCACATACTGTGAATCAGTCGTAAGGATTATCTCACAAGGCTGCTTCAGCGCCTCAAGCGCCGCAATTGCTGCCATCAGCTCCATCCGGTTATTCGTGGTATTACGCTCACCGCCACATAACTGCTTTTCATTTTCGCCGTAGCGCAGCACAGCTCCCCAACCACCAATACCAGGGTTCCCTTTACAGGCACCATCGGTATAAATCTGTACAGTTTTCTGCACACTCACCTCTTAATAAATAATTATCGACCAATTTTATTTGCCCGTGCCGTAGGTTCAGCAATTGGTAAATTAATTAATCGTCGCCGCTGCCACCGGGGCTTTATTGCTGTAATTCCAGCAACATCTTTACGTGCAACCTGAATAGAAAATGCGCCGTTACGCTTACCGTAACGTCGTAATATACGTTCACAAAAGAAACTGTTTTCACGCCATTTTGCCCGTTGAAACGGCAATGCAAAATACCCGGATAACGCGCGTACTTCTGACAATTCCAACAACGCTAACCAATCACGTAAACGATGCTGACTAATGAAATGACCACTCCATGGCAACTCATTCTTGTGCCATCTTAGCGCTCGGTATAGTCCCCAGGAACTGATGGGGTTAAAACCTAACAGAATTAAATGTCCGCCCGGACGCAGGATACGGGCAGCTTCACGCAATACCTGATGCGGACTTTGAGCAAAGTCCAGCGCATGATGTAATACCACTACATCACAACTGTTATGTTCAAGTGGTAATTCTTCATTTGTGGCAATCAGTGCATGCGTGCTCATGCCTAATTCAATCACAGGACTGACTCGTACCCGATGCTTAATCGGGCTTTCACGGCCCAAATCGAGCCGACTATCAACACTGATTTGTACCAGGTGGTATCCAAACAGAGTCGGTAACAAACGATCAAGTAATGCCTGTTCCGCATCCAGTAACTGCTTACCCAGATCCGAATCAAACCATTCCCGCAAAGCTGGCAGGCATTGTTCCAGTGGAGGTTGTTGTTTCAGCAGCATAATAACAGGAAGGTTCCGCTCGACAGAATAACTCCCTGCAGTATACAAAGACTCCCGCAGGGATGCAGCCACAAAGGCTAAAGAATCCAAGCATTTCTGTTAACACAGAACATGACTCTCGGTATAACAGCTGAACTGATCAATGACTGACGTAGACGCCGAATTGTTCAGGTAACTTATGATGCCGGCTAAAGTTATAGAAACGATCAATAACACACTCAGTAACTTCCTGACCTTTACTTACCAGCAACAACTCCTGATCCGTCATAACATCTTCAGCAAACACCATTCCGGGTGTCAGCCCCATCAGGCCAACATGCTCTAACGTCAATTGCCGCGCTTCACCCAAAGACTGAACAAAGAATTTAAAGATACGGGGGTCATAGCGTTCCTGATTCTCGTGAATATGCGCCAAAGCAGATTCAGCAGAACCTCCAAGCTTTTCAAAACGCTCATAATCCAGTGCAATTTTCAAAATACGTGCACCTACCGGCAAGTCATTACCACACAGATTATCTTCCGGAAAACCACTGCCATCATAGCCCTTATTTTGATAACGAATTGCCTGCGCAACATCCTCTAGCCTTGGAATTTTACTTACCAGTTTAAAACCTACTTCACTGTGTTTATAAAACTCAAGTTGCTGATCTTCATCCAGCGGCTGACCCATCATCAGTTTATCAATAATCGTTTTAGGTAAAGTGATATAACCTAGCTGCGCCAACATTGCCATTGCCTCATACATCCAGAGACTATGACTGCCCATTGCTTTAACGCAATCAATCACATAACGCTTAACCCGGCTGACCGAGCCAAAAGATTCAGGGCACGCCAGAGAGAGAGTTTCGATCAAAGCTTCGATGCTCTTTTTCAAAGTCGTACGGAGCATCTCCTGTTCGGCAACTATCAATTGATACTGTTTAATCGAAAGCTTAAGTATTTGCAGCATTTCTGCCGGCGAGCAAGGCTTATTAATAAAACGGAAAATATCGCCCTGATTAATCGCATCAATCGCAGTTTTCTGATCTGCATTACCGGTCAGCATCAGCCTGACACTGTTTTTTGATGCCCCTCTGGCCTGCTGCAAAAACTCAACGCCATTCATTGACGGCATTTGCATATCCGTCACGATTACAGCAATTTCTTTATGCTTAGCCAGCACCTCTAAAGCATCTTTACCACTCAGCGCAGTATGAATATCAAAATATTTCCGTAAATTACGCTTGTAAGCATTCAACACATTGACTTCATCATCGACAAACAACACGGCATATTTCATAAACACTCCATGATTCAGTAATGCTGAAAAATTACTCAGCCATTCAACTCACCGCTTAAACGCTTATAACAACAACCAACTGGCAAGCCGCTCTTCAGCAACCAGCCCTTGCTCAGTAAGCCCTTCAGATAAATTAGTGCCATTAATAATGTCTTCCGCTAAAACGTTGGCACAAAACAATATATGCGGCATGGAAAGCTCATTACTATCAAAATGCGCTGAAGAATGATGGTATGCCACGCATTCAACAACCTGTTGAGGAATACCCCATAACCTCAGCAGGTAGACACTTATCTGGTCGTGAGAAACACCTATCGCCTGTTTTTCCTGCAGAATGGCATCTCCATCATTGATATCATTCCACTGTGCATTTTCTGCCAGACTGTCAGGAAAGTACTGCAGCATTACCAACTCACCGAGATCCTGCAACATACCTGCAATCAATAACTGATCAGCTTCCTTTTGCGAAAAGCCTTCTTTACGGGCAATTTTCTTAGCAATATTCCCCACCAGCTGACTTCTATGCCAAATGTTATTCAGGCAACGTGTATCTATCTCTTCTTCAAATTTTTCAAATACTTTTATAGACAATACTAAGCTCTTAATGACATCCAGACCAAGATGCGCGGTCGCCTCTGCAGGTGAAACAATTTCCCGTGCTAATCCAAAATACGCTGAATTAACAATCTGCAGTAATTTGACAGACATGCTGATATCGCTGGCAATCAGCTGAGCAACTTGATCGATTGAAGCATCTTTGGAAGCCAGAATTCTGACAAGCTTTTCGTAAATAACCGGAACAGATGGCAGAGAGCTAATTCCTGAGATAAAGTCACATAATTCAGGATCCTGAATAATCGACTGAATCGACAAACTACGTTCAATTAATGAAGATAAGGTTGTCGCATCCGCTGGCTTGGCAATAAATAAATGTGTCGCTTTGATACTTTCCAGAATCATTTCAGTATCGCTATACCCCGATAAAGCAATCCTGGTCATCCGTGGATATTTACCACGGATATTCGCCAGCAACCGCGCACCACTCATACCCGGCATCCGCATATCACTTACAACCACATCAAATGCAGTCTCTTCCAGTAACTCAAGTGCTTTATTACCTGAGTCGACAAATACCATATTCCATTCAGTTTTACGGTTACGCAGCATCCGGCGTAAGCCATTCAGCACATTGACTTCATCATCAACAAACAGGATGTTTTTCATATTTCCGCCTCCTGGCAGAGTGCTTCGCTACGCCCCGTCATCAATCAAGTGGCAATGTGATCGTAAAACGACTGCCATCTCCCGGATGACTGTCCACTACCAACGAGCCGCTGTGCTTTTCAACTATGACTGAATAAGCAATCGATAATCCCTGACCGGTACCTTTACCGACTTCCTTGGTGGTAAAGAAATGCTCAAAAACACGGTTTCGTACATGCTCCTCCATACCAATGCCATCGTCAGCAATTTCGATAACTACCTGACCATCATCCGCAGAGGTTGTTATGGTGATGTTGCCTTTATCCTCTCCAGCTGTTTTTGCCTCGATGGCATGGGCTGAATTAACAATCATATTAAGGATTGTCTGATTAATTTCACCGGGAAAACAATTCACCATCGGTAAATCATCAGCCATTTCCAAATGAACGTCGGCAAGGTATTTCCATTCATTCCGCGCCACTACGACGGTACTTTCAATAGCATGATTCAGATCGACCTTCTGTTTATTTTCCAGGCCAGGATGCGAAAACTCTTTCATAGCAGACACAATCTTAGAAATCCGGGAAATACCATCAATGGATTGCTCAAGTGCCGGCGGCACCTCCTCACTTAGAAACTCAATATCCTGCTCCTGATGTGCATTCTGCATAGCAGTCATCGCTGAATCATTGCCTGCCTGCTTCAACAATTTTTCAAGGGTTCCGATATACGCAAAGCTGTCATTCATCGCATCCTGAATAAAATTGAGGTTATCGCCCACAAACTGCGACGGAGTGTTAATCTCATGGGCAATTCCGGCAGCTAACTGACCAATAGCCTCCATTTTCTGTGCGTGCTTCAACTGGCTCTCCATCTCCAGCCGTTCAGTTTCGTGACTTTTCTCTTCCGTAATGTCCAGAAACACACCGCGAATTCGCACTAGCTTGTCACTCTCAAAAACCTTAGTGATTATGTTTCGCACCCATATTAACTTTCCATCTCTACGATATCCCTGATATTCAAGTGTGAAATTTTCCTCGCCAGGCATTTTCTCAAGTAACATTTCCCTAATCGATAACTGGCCTTCCGGCACCTTCTGCCCGCCCAGCTTAAAACGCCCACTTAAGTATTCTTCCGGCTCGTAACCAAGAATATTAGTAACCTGACTACTGATATAGGTGTACTCCATTGTTTCCGGATTAGCTTCCCAGATCACGCCGTTAACCGAATTTGTGACCGACTCCAAATTATCAACCGAAGCTTTAATCTTCTGATAGAGATATCCTTTGTTTTCAACCTCTATTTCTAACTTCACTTTAGCCTTGGTCAATTCACGCGTTTTAAGCTCAACTTTACGACTAACTTCGGCATTACGCCGCGATACACTTACCAGATACAGGGCAATCAATAACGTCAGAAACACGCCAAAGATGAGCGGCAAATAATCCACCCAAATTCCCTGCCCTGGTTGAGGCCTGGCTGTAAATAGAACCGACAACTGCTGCCCACCCGCCTCAACAACCCGGGGTAAGAAAATTGAACGACCTGATTGTTCTGCCAACGGATCCTTAATATCTGAGCGACCAGACTCAGAAAACTGATATATCTGCTGATAACCTTCAACTATTCCACCTGAGTAAAGATAGATATCCAGCCAGTCGTAGGAAGAACGCTGTAGCACCGGATCAAGAAAAGTCGCCAGTTCAAAGCAAGCGGTGATAAAGCTATGCTCTACCGTCGCGGTACCAATACCCAAATCATCAACCATACAGACGGTATGACCAATAGATGGCAAACTAAAGAAGAAACTCTTCAACTGATGTTTTCCACTATCTTCCATTTGCTCAACAGCCTGGCGTAATTCAGGCTCAATTTTGTCGCCAAAATAGTAGCGGTGCTGCCAGGCACTATCAGCTCGATAAGAGGCTTCTGCAGAAGAGCGGGAATAAATGGTAAAGAACAGTGGTTTATGATGCTCCAGCAGTAGCTTTTCCAACGTATAGACCAGTTTCACAGGCTTTACAGTCGCGGCAAGCTCCCTGGCGGCACCGGAAAACACCACAAACTCATCTATAAGATTCTGAAAATCATCAATAA
This sequence comes from Aliamphritea ceti, assembly GCF_024347215.1. Taxonomy (NCBI): domain Bacteria; kingdom Pseudomonadati; phylum Pseudomonadota; class Gammaproteobacteria; order Oceanospirillales; family Oceanospirillaceae; genus Aliamphritea; species Aliamphritea ceti. The sequence goes on along the minus strand of NZ_AP025282.1, from coordinate 1,961,657 downwards.
TAAACAATGTCAGATTTGAAGTTTGAGATTCAAACTCATAGCGAGCCTCTTTACTGCTGGACTGCCAGATAAAACTTTGTAATCCATAAGAAACTAAAACACCAACAAGCAAGACCCCAAGAATAACTGCTTTATCAATCCTGGCTTTATTCATCGTCATACATCACCTGCCTGCTGATTTTCAGCCGTACGCAAAGTCATCAGATACGCGACCACTGCAGCAATATCCTGACGGGTGAACTCTTCCCCCCAGGGTGGCATATTGCCAGAACGCTCCATTTCAGCACCGCCAAGACGTATTATTTTCTCTAAATATGCCTCCGATCTTGCACTCTTGGTAAGGTCATAGGGCGGAGGATTTTTAATCACTCTTCCAGCCAGCTTGCCATCACCGTGGCCGGTTTCACCATGGCACACCGCACAACGGGTCAGAAAAATAAACTTCCCCCGAAGTACATCATTCACGCCATTATCTGCAGCTTCAGCCAATAATTCAGCGCCAGCTTCCGGATGCTCATACAAATGACTGACAAAGCTAGCAACAGTTTTAATTTCATCACTGCTAAGTTCATTCTCCCAGGGAGGGGAATACAAACTCATCTTTCCCAGTGCACCACCAAAACGTATATTTTCAATGATATCCTGATGCTTGCGACCATAACGTTGGCTCATCAGGTTTGTGGAAGGGTAGTTTTCAACCAGCAAGGTTAGTACTCCGTCCCCCATACCTTTATCACCGTGACAAAGCACGCAGCGTTCTGCAAAAAGGCTGGCACCGGCTGCAAGGCCCGCATCATCTTTGGCCAGCAGTGATGTACAGATCAGTAACGCCCATGAAACTAGTACTACCATCAGACCTTTAGATAAACCATGCATGTTTATTTTCAGCATCCTTGTCACCCGCGGTTCACTCTTCTACATGAATGATCATTTGCATATTGGGATGTATCGCGCACTCCACTTTCAGCGTGCCAGGCTTTTCCGCCACCACAGAACGCTGATTACCCTTAGGATACGACCCCAAATCAAAAGATTGCTTTTCAGACAAGCTGTATATGTTATGAAAAAAAGGATCCTGATTAGTGAAGACCATCTTATCGCCTACCCTGACCGTCAACTCCTTTACGGTGAACTCTTTATTCTTTTGGCCAATTTCATACTCCTGTGCAACGCTTTCCATTCCGGCAAGCCCCATTATGACCACAAGCATCAAACTCATTTTCATGCTTATCTCCCTGCATCCCTGGACGTCAACGCTTTTAAAAACGCCACCAGCGCCTGCTTTTCCTGTTGATTAATATCTAAAGGTTTAAAGTTAGGCGACACGTCAGACTGATGTCTGCCGCCCTTAATGTAATAGTCCATTACTGAGTCGAGACTGTCTGCAGAACCATCATGAAAATAAGGTGCTGTCAGTTCAATATCTTTCAGACCCGGCGTTCTGAAAGCGCCTTTAAGTACAGCTACCGGACGAATGTTAAAACGACCCAGATCAGCATTTTCCTGCTGCAAATTCACCAGCCCCAGGTTATGGAATCCATTATCAGTAAACCCCGGAGGATGATGACAGACAACGCAATTACCTTTTTGCGGATCAATAAACAGCTCAAAACCAAGCTGCTGCTGCGCATTCATGGCTTGCTTATCCCCAGCCACCCAGTCGGAAAAAACGCTGTCGCCGCTGACCAGCGTTTTCTCGAATCCGGCAATAGCATGCTGTAAATTACGCGCGGTTACACCATCATCATAAAGCGCTGTAAAACCAGTTTTATAGACAGGAATATTGCGTAATCTCAACACTAGTGCATCAAGATCCATATTCATTTCACGGGGTGAAGTAATCGGCAATGCCGCCTGATCAACAAGATTATCTGACCGGCCATCCCACATAAAAACCGTATGTTCAGAAAGGTTCAGCAAACCCGGTGTCGCCCGCCCGATCCGCACGCCATGACGGTCGAGTGGACTTTTCTCACCATCAGACCAGCCCTTATCCGGCTTGTGACAACTGGCACAGGACATAGTGTTATCAGCACTCAGTCGCGGATCAAAAAAGAGTTGTTTACCCAGCTGGGCAATTGCGGTTTCACGGGGGGATGGTTCAGCCGCCATCACAGAGGAACGCCAGATAACCGGATCAGCATAATCAGGCAGATCTTCTGCTATTGCTACAGCAGCAATTCCCGGCATAAATACCAAAGAAAAAATAATACTGAGCGCATTATCTCTACACATCAAATATTCCCTCACGCTATGTGCTATCTACAGACTAGCCCACAGAACCCGGGCTTCAATCTTTTTCTGAAAAAGAGGAAAACATGCGTAAAAATATTTTAAATCAAGATGATAAGTCTCACTCTGTGTAGCATAAATAGGTGATTTTATGAGGTCCAACAGATATGGCAAAACATGCGTTTTAAGGCATAGTTTAACTTTAAGCGACATAGCCTTCTGAGATCTGGCCTAAGCCGATGTTTATTATTACAATCCAAATATACTTACGATCCGCCCAAGAGGTTTACAATGCTTAACGTCACTCCAATATCAGCATTTGATGATAACTACATATGGGCAATCCATGCGCCTGAAACCGCCAACATCTTTGTTGTTGACCCTGGCCAGGCTGAACCTGTTGAAGCCTTTCTCGATGAGCACGACCTGAATTTAGCCGGTATTCTTATTACTCACCATCACTATGACCATACAGATGGCGTAGCGGCACTAACCGCTGACCGTGATATTCCGGTATATGGCCCTGAAGAATCTCCTTTTAAAGGTGTGACTGAACCTCTGAATAACGACTCCGTTTTAGAAATTTTTGGTTTACCGGTCATTATTCATGCCGTCCCAGGACATACTCTTGATCACATCAGCTACCTGATTGATGGCGTCACTCCGCAATTATTCTGCGGCGATACTCTCTTCCTTGCAGGATGTGGACGTCTGTTTGAAGGTTCACCTGAACAAATGCTGGCTGCCATGCACTACTTCCGCGACTTATCTGACAGCACCCTGGTGTATTGTACCCATGAATATTCGATGGCAAATCTGGCATTTGCCGCAGCTGTCGAGCCTGACAATACAGACATTCAAAAGTGCACTGAAAACTGTCATGCACTACGACAGGAAAACAAAGAAACGCTGCCAAGTAATATTGCCCAGGAAAAGCGTGTTAATCCTTATATGCGCACTGATCAACCAACTGTAATTGCTGCAGCTATTCAATACGATGCTCAGGCAAACACGTCAGAAACGCAAGTATTCGCAGCTTTACGGGAATGGAAAAATAATTTTTAAAGCAATTAAGCTAACCACTTAATTCCTATTGACATATTCATTCAAAAGTCGAATTTGCTAAAAGCTGCAATCCCCGGCGAGTGGGCTCTTGACCCACCCGCCGGGGCTCCATAAAATGCTGCCTTTTAACTGAATTTAAGGCATCTCTGCATGGGTCGTTATCTACTCGCAGTCACCTCAACTGCTATCCTGCTTACTGGCTGTCAAAACAGTGGCAACCTGAAGTCTCAAAGCAATGACCCTGATGCTCAAACCAACAGTAAATCTGAACAGGTGCTAGTTCAAAACTCCGCATCTCCGGCAGCTGTAACACCGCTACTGAACTCCCCACGTAACACAGACCTTTGGAGCCTGACCCGTGAAGGTATGCAACTTGATCTGGATACTGATCAGGCGCGCATTGCAGCACAGCTAAAATGGTATGCAGGTCATCCTCAGTACATGCAGCGTGTAGGTCAGCGCTCCAGTCGTTACTACCATTACATTCTTAATCGGATTAAAGAACGCGGTTTACCGACAGAGCTTGCTTTACTGCCAGTGGTCGAAAGCGCCTATGACCCCTTCGCTTACTCATCAGGACGCGCTTCTGGTCCGTGGCAGTTTATTCCCAGCACAGCAAAGTATTTTGGTATCAAATCTAACTGGTGGTATGACGGTCGTCGGGACATCATTACGTCTACCGAAACAGCGCTTAATTATCTGGAACAGTTGAATAAACGCTTTGACGGTGACTGGCTACTGGCTCTCGCGGCATACAATGCAGGTGGGGGCACTGTTTCTAAAGCCATGCGTAAAAACAGAAATGCAGGGCTGCCAACTGATTACTGGTCACTCAAACTACCGCGGGAAACAATGGCCTATGTGCCAAAGTTACTGGCCGTCGCTAAACTGGTCCGGGACGCAGAGCAACATCAGCTAAAATTACCACCTCTGAATAATCAGCCATACTTTGAAATCGTTGATATAGGCAGCCAAATTGACCTTGCACAAGCCGCTAAAATGGCCAATATCAGCACCCAGGAGCTGTATCAGCTAAACCCGGGATTCAACCGTTGGGCCACAGACCCTTCAGGCCCGCACCGCCTGTTGATTCCGGTTAAAAATGCAGAACAGTTTCGTCAGCAGCTGGCACAGATTCCTCCTGAAAGCAGAGTGAACTGGAGCCGCTATACCATCAAGTCAGGCGACTCTCTGAGCACCATTGCAGCCAACCACAATATCACCACATCAGTTCTGCGCAGCACCAATAAATTAGCAAGCAACAATATCCGCGCTGGCAGAACATTACTGATTCCAACCGCTCAGCAGGATTCTGGCCAGTATGCTCTGAGCGCATCGCAGCGACTTAACCGTAAAGAAAATCAGTTAGCACAAAGTAATCGCGAAAAACGCCACTACAAAGTGAGTAGCGGTGACAGCCTGTGGTCAATCGCCCGCTCTTATAGCGTCAGCCCTAAGCAAATTGCCGGCTGGAATCAGATGAGCACTAAAACACCACTGCAAATAGGTCAGCAACTGGTTATCTGGAAGCAACCTAAAAGCGCGACAACACTGAGCAAACGTGACCAGCAATTAACCCGACGTATAGGCTATCAGGTACGAAACGGTGACTCTTTGTACGGCATAGCAAATAAGTTCAGTGTTACGATCAATGACATAAAACGTTGGAATAACCTGGAAAATCAAAAATACATTAAGCCGGGCCAGCAGTTAACCCTGTATATCGACATCAGCAAGTCACGTTAACTCAGGACAACACTATGGACAGTACCAACATTGCAATCATTGTCGTAGCCACCGTTGCTGCTATAGCATTTAAATACGTGCTGTATAAAAAAATCTGTCGCTGGATGGACAACGATCTGGCAAGAGGCCTGGCGGAAGGCGATACAGCCAAGCACAACTTTCTGCAACAAGAGCTTGATCAGATGCGGCTAAGTAAAATCAAACGCAAAGAATATCCGACAAGACTCACAAAGCTGGCTGAAACGTATAATCAACAAAACAGTTCCGACTGAGACATAAAAAACGGCGCTTATAAGCGCCGTTTTTTTATGTCTTATCCTGCCCGTCTTTATCATCGTCAGGATTAGCTGGCTTCTCATCCGGTGGAGTGAACATATTCCACATTGCCATATTTTGATCGGCAAACCGATTCATCATATTCAAAGGGTTTGCTGCACCCATCATATTATTCATCTGTTCACGAATACGTTCCTGGTGCTCAATAAAGCTACTGATGCTTTGTTCCAGATACTGGCTCATCATGCCTTGCATGCTATCGCCATAAAAACGAATCAGCTGCTGAAGCACCTGATTTGTCAGCAAAGTACCATGCCCCATCGCTTCCTGCTCACTGATGATCTGTAGCAGAATATTCCGAGTGAGGTCATTACCGGTTTTAGAATCCTGCACCTGAAAAGGCTCCTGATTCAATACCAGCTGCTTCACATCTTCGAGGGTGATATAACAACTACGCGAAGTATCATACAAACGACGGTTAGTGTACTTTCTTAGAATTCGCAAAACAGTTCTCTCTTAAACAGCTGCTTCTTCGACACGGGTCACTCACACACAGCTGTTAATCAGTTTTATTCGTATTATTAGTGTAGCCAGACATCATATTGAGCATCATTTTTTGCAGTGCATCCATAGATCCCAGACTATTCGTCATATAAGGCTTGAACAATGTCAGTGGATCATAGCCTTCCGCACCGGCAGCCATATTCTCCTGAATTTTATCCATCATCTGTTGCTGAAAGGCAGCAACATCAGGCAAACCCAGCACCTTCCGCAGCTCATCCGGCGTCATCTCTACATCAATTTTGAAATTCATCGCCTCTCCCCAACATATTATCCTTCACTCTCAAACTAACAACCCTGAGAATACATGTCCATTATTATTGTGCATCTGAACAAAAACTCATTCAGAGACGGTGAGATCAGGCATTTTTAACTGTCGGACGTATCCAGATCCAGGCCAGAATCACTGCAAGCGCAACCGCTCCTGCAGCCAATGCAAAAGTAACCCCAGCCCCCACACTGTCCCACAGCAAACCACTCACAAAAGCACCCAGCGCACCACCAACACCAAAGCCCAGACTACTGAAAAGCGCCTGCCCCTGGCCATGGCTTGCGGGCGTAAAATACTGATGTACTAATGCAATACCTACTGCGTGCAAAGCACCAAAGCTTACTGCATGTAAACATTGTGCAAATAACATAGTTGGCAAATGTTCAGGCAGAAATCCAATAAGTAACCAGCGCAATACGCACAACAGCAAACTGACGATCATAATCGTCCGCAATCCATAACGACTGATCAGCCGGTGCATATATATAAAGATAATTACTTCCGCAACTACACCTACCGCCCATAGCAATCCAATTTGGGCACGACTGTAACCAAGGCTATCCATTAATACAGAGTAGAAGGTGTAATAAGGTCCGTGACTCAACTGAATAAGTAAACAAATCACAAAAAATGCAATCACCTGAGGACGCCACAGCTGAACCATAAACCCATCTGAGCTTTTATCCTGCTCAGCTTTAGCATCACTTACGCATAATGAAGACAACCAGATAAGAACCATCAACCCGAGCATAAGATGTGGTAACCAACGGATTGAAAACCAGTCCAGCAACCAACCTATAGCAACAACAGCCACGACAAACCCAATAGATCCCCATAAGCGTATACGGCTGTACAGCTCAGACTGACTACCTAAATGCGCCAACGTAAGCACCTCAAACTGAGGCAGCACCGCATTCCAGAAAAAACTAAACCCCGCCATCACTAATGCAATACCCAGTACATCGTCCTGCCAGAACATAGCAATGAATATAATACAGGTCGCCAGAGAACCGGCTCTGACGATAGTCAACCGCTTGCCGGTTTTATCGGCTAGCCATCCCCAGATATTCGGCGCAATAATCCGTGATGCCATCAGAATTGACATCAGCATACCTATTGATTTGGCATCTAAATCAAACGACTGTAAATACAGGCTCCAATAGGGAACCAAAGCACCAAGAAGAGAAAAGTAAAAAAAATAAAAACCCGACAAGCGGGTATAGGTAGCTGGTGTCATAACACCTCAAATTTTCAAATAGCTGAGCCGCAGCAATTGCTGCTGCGGCCACTCACACTTACTGGTCGCGCAGTACCGGCGTAGAGCAGGCTACATCAGCATTCTGACCACGATTGCGTAAGAACTGATCCATCAGCACTATCGCCATCATCGCTTCAGCAATAGGTGTCGCACGGATGCCAACACAAGGATCATGGCGTCCCTTTGTGACAACTTCGATACTTTCTCCTGAAGCATTAATACTCTGCCCCGGCAAACGCAAACTGGAAGTAGGCTTAAGCGCGATATGTGCGACAATATCCTGACCGGTAGAAATACCACCCAGAATGCCACCCGCATGATTTGAACAAAAACCTTCAGGGGTCATCTCATCACGATGCTCTGTACCTTTCTGTTCAACACAGGCAAAACCATCACCAATTTCAACACCCTTAACAGCATTGATGCTCATCAGTGCATGGGCCAAATCTGCATCTAACCGATCAAAAATTGGCTCACCCAAACCAACTGGCGCACCACTGGCAACAACACTTATCTTAGCCCCTATGGAGTTGCCCTCTTTACGTAATGCATCCATATAGTCTTCCATCTCAGACACTTTTCCAGCATCCGGACAGAAAAACGGGTTCTGCGATACCTGATCCCAGTCAAAGGCATCAATCTTGATTGGTCCCAACTGTGACAGATACCCCCGTACCTCAATACCTTTAGTTTCGAGATATTTTTTTGCTACAGCACCTGCTGCAACACGCATTGCAGTTTCACGGGCAGAAGAACGCCCGCCACCGCGATAATCACGGAATCCATACTTATGGCTGTATACATAATCCGCATGTGCCGGACGGAAAGTTTCGGCTATATTCGAGTAGTCTTTAGAGCGCTGGTCGGTATTCTCAATCAGTAAACCGATCGCTGTCCCTGTGGTCTTTCCTTCAAACACACCGGAGAGGATTTTAACTTCATCCGCTTCTCGACGCTGGGTCGTATGGCGTGAAGTACCTGGCTTACGACGATCAAGATCTTTCTGCAGATCAGCTTCGCTTAGCTCAATTCCCGGAGGACAACCATCGATGATACACCCCAGTGCAGGACCATGACTTTCACCAAAAGTCGTAACTGTAAACAATTTACCGTATGTATTTCCTGACATCCTGACTTCCTGAATGCTAGCGTTCGCAAGCCTAAATGCTGCAAACCAAAACTATAATTAACATCAGACCTGGCGTTGTTACTCAACCAGCCCCCTGCTATCTAAATATATTCTTATATTAGCTGGTAAAAACATCCCGGTAGTATTGTAAGTCCGTTGCCGTTAGCAAAAAGACCCCATTACCACCTTCAGCTAGTTCAACCCAGGTAAAAGGCACCTGAGGAAACGCCTGCTGTAAATGCACTTCACTGTTGCCCACCTCAACAACCAGCAAACCATCCTCAGTAAGATAATCCGCAGCCTCAGCCAATATTCGACGGGTAATGTCCAGCCCGTCATCTCCGGACCCAAGCGCCAGATCAGGCTCATGCTGATACTCAGCCGGCATACTGCTTAAATCAGCCTGATCTACATATGGCGGATTAGAGACAATTATATCGTAACGCTTACCTTTCAGCTGGCTAAATAGATCACTTTCAATTGCTGTTACCCGATCCTGCATCTCATGGCGCTGAATATTTTTATCAGCCACTTCAAGAGCATCTGCAGAGATATCTGCCAGATCCACTTCAGCTTCTTCAAAAGTATAAGCACAGACAATACCGATACAGCCACTACCGGTACATAAATCCAAAATACGATCTACAGGCTTCTCTGGTAACCAGGGGCTAAACGCTTCTGCAATCAATTGCTGCACAGGAGAACGTGGTATCAGCACCCGTTCATCAACCGTGAATGGTAATCCGGCATACCATGCCTCGCCAATAATATAAGGCAACGGTCGGCGCTGCTCAGCCCGTTGCTGCAAAAAATCCAGTACACGCAGCTTTTCATCACGGGTTAATTTAGCATCTAACACCTGAGGATCAGTATCCCAGGGTAAATTAACAGCCCCAAGCACTAACTGTACGGCTTCATCCCAGGCGTTATCAGTGCCATGACCATAAAACAATTCGCAGGCATAAAACCGGCTCATGCTATAGCGGATAAAATCACGGATGGTGGTTAAATCAGTTACCAGTTGTTCTTGATTGATCGACATAAGCGGGTAGATAATCTGCATAAAATAAGGAAGCAAGGCTTATAGCCGCATAGAAAATGATTTACGCTATGCTGCATATTGCCCTGACAGAATAAAAAATCATATCTGTCAGGCCTCTGTTAATAATAAGCGCCATATACCTGCACTGCATACCAGCATATTTGCCGATACAGCAATCCGGTTGCACAGCACGTGAAACGGCCCCGTATGTTAAAGAAAAACTCATCTGAACGCTATGTCCGACAACGATAATGACGACTTCGATTTTGCCAGTGCCATGGAGGGAGTATCCCGACACAGCCATGACAAAGCCGACCTGAAACCTACACCTAAAAAACTGCGTGCCGCCAGCGACGCCACTGCACAATATAAACGCCGGATGGCTTCCCAGGACTCAGAAAGTCTGGTGGATGGGTTGTCCAGTGAAATTGTTCAACTTGTTGAAAGCGAAGAAGAACTAATATTTGCCACCCCCGGCATTCAACTGAAAATGATGAAACGCCTCAAGCAAGGCCACATCCCCTGGGAAGCAGGCCTTGATTTACACGGTTTTAGCCTTGATGAAGCACGGGATGAGCTCAGCCGCTTCATCCGCGACGCCAGCAATAATCATTTTCGCTGTGTTATCGTTGTTCACGGTAAAGCGTACAGTGGCGAGGGCCAGCAGCCTTTAGTAAAGTCCTATGTCAATGATTGGCTTAAGCAGATGCAACAAGTAACAGCCTTCAGCTCAGCTCAGCCAAAAGATGGCGGTACAGGGGCGCTTTATGTATTACTGCGTAATGCAAATAAACGCTGATTACTAAGAACTGATTATTAATAAAGTGTCTGTCGCCGGACCTCTATTGCTGCCTGCGCGACACCCGTCAGACAAAAGCATGAATTTCACTTTACCTTAATCCTCAGATCACGTACCTTAGCGGCCTTTTAAGATCTTTTATGGGCCACTTGGTTCGTAAACCTAGCCAGACAAGCAGGATCCAGACTGTAATGGAAAAAGAATTTGCAAGCATCATCGAGAGCCTGGGTGAAGACATCACCCGTGAAGGTCTTGTTGATACGCCTAAACGTGCCGCGAAAGCGATGCGCTTTTTAACCCGTGGTTACCAGCAAAACCTTGATGAAGTTATCAATGGCGCACTCTTTCCTACGGATAACAGCGAAATGGTTATCGTACAGGATATCGAACTCTATTCGATGTGCGAGCACCACATGCTGCCATTTATTGGCAAATGTCACGTTGCATATATCCCTAATGGCAAGGTTATTGGCCTGTCAAAAGTTGCACGTATTGTTGATATGTTTGCACGTCGCCTGCAGATCCAGGAAAACATGACTAAGCAAATTGCTGACGCAATTATGGAAGCAACTGGCGCTGAAGGTGTCGCTGTCGTTATCGAAGCCAAGCACATGTGCATGATGATGCGCGGGGTTGAAAAACAAAACAGCAGCATGAAGACGTCTATGATGCTGGGTCTGTTCCGTTCGAACCAGGCAACTCGTGGCGAATTCCTATCTCTGATCCGCTAAAGCTGATGTCAGACAAAAGAAAAGGCAGCCAAGGCTGCCTTTTTTCGTTTTGTCTGCTTTCATTTAATCAATTGTAACCATACAGCTCCTTGCTGCACCGGCGGAGTAACTGCATTAACACTGCCCACAGCAATCACCTCTAGTCGATCAGCTGACACACCATTATCAATGAGTATTTTACCAACCCGGTCTGCATATACCGACGAACGCAACATGGCACCTTCTGCTACTGCGCTGTAGCCCAGAACAACCAGAGACTCCTCTCCTGCCTGAATAACAGGGAGTATCTGCCGTATTAATACATCTACATCTTCATCTGTAGGTTGAGACGTTAAAAAGTCTAATGGCAACCAACTACCTTCAGCGGCAAAAGCGTTACTCCACTCTTGCGAAATTTCTTCAGAACGACCCACCTCTAAAAATGTATCTGCTTTAACTTCTGGCTCATCACTTAAAACATCCAGCTGCAGATACACCCTCTTGTTACCACGTTTAACTGTATACAAAGCAATGTAGTCTTCACCCAGCTTCGCTGCTACATAGCTTTGCGTACGGTCAACCCCATATAAACGTGACACACCAAACACCTGATTGGCCCACTGATGACTGTTACCACACTGCCTGCTTTTACATCGAAACAACTCATCAGCACCCAGAACACTCAACTGAGCTGTCATAAAGTTAAACGCTTCGTCAGCCGAATGCCCTTCCGGTATACGATATGTAATCTGTCGTAACAAACCAGATAATCGCTGTGATGCCTCCGGCGCTATTACACCTGACTTTTTCTTCATCTTGCCGAGTGCTAACAGATAATCAGGTAAAACATCTGACTGATACTCAACAATCCAGGACAGTGGATAACGCTCTAAATCAGAGTAATCACTACTGCCTCGTAAATCACTGTCAGCAAATGCCTGACCGCCTACAAGTATCATCAACCCAAGCAATGCTGGTTTTATAAGGTACTCACTTATTCGGGCCATATCTGAATACTCGCCTCCTGCTGTTATCATCTACTACAGTATGAATCATTTTCAGGTTTACAAAAGACTATTCTTTCATTCTGCTAAACATTCAGCAATTAACTGTGCTGTATCAGCTTCCAGATGCAGGTGATGACCGCCCTCAAACTGAAACACCTGATACTCATTAAAACAGGCAATACGGGAAACAGGTTGCTCAATCCCATCACTACCTAGCACTAAAGTAACAGGACTCGTTATTTTACGTAAGAAATACTCAACCTGCTCTTCCGTCAGCCGAACTGGTGACGGCAAAACCAGCCAGGGATCATGATGCCAGAAATACTCCTTTGCTCCTTCTGTTGAAAGCCTGGAACTAACACCCCGATCAGCCAACCAGCCTGCTGCCTGACGGGAAACTGGCCAGCGGCCTCCACAGCGAGCGTTTACGGCTTCATCATAAGACTCATAGGTATTCACATCACGGTTACGGATACGCTGACGTTTTTGTAACGCTTTATATAACTGATCTGGTGCTGCCTCAGCCTCAGTAACGACGGGCCCAACACCTTCAATCAGAAACAAGTTCTCTACTTTTTGCGGGTAACATGCAGCTAGCAGAACGGCAACACCCGCCCCCATTGAGTGACCTAACAATCCAAACCGCTCAACATTTAGCAATTCAGCAATAGCGAGCACATCAGATACATTATCCCAAACATAATAAGGCATGCCTTCAGGACGGGGATCTGATAACCCATGACCAGCAAAATCGATAGCAACGATACGATATTGGTCTAATAAGGGCGCCAGCGCATTAAAACTTGCACTGTTATCTAACCACCCATGCAAAGCTAACATTAACGGTGCATCATCTGCCCCCCACTGCCGAGCAGCAAAACTTCGACCATCAACAATAAATTTACGCTCAGAACAGGAATAATCTTTAATCGCCATAACAGCCATATTTTTCTGTAAAATTAATATCTTAAGATTATCAGCTCAGTTAACATAAAAAACAGCTGCACTCTCATAAATTTGAAAAGCCAATCTAATCAACAGGCCAAAACATATAATGCAATTACGCATGAACTTCACTTCATACGCCAGCACAGCCAACATTGGCTTAGCATCAATCGCTTTCATTTTCCTGATATGCAGCTTGTATTTCCAACAAAACATTGGTGGTGAAGGCCTGTTTCTTCCATATAACACCGCTATATGGACGGGCACGGCCTTAACTATCACCCTGGGAATTATAACTGCACTGAAACATGGAAAATTTGCTTTCAGCCGTTACTGGCCAGGCCTGCTTGCTTTCCCGTTATGCGTAATTGTCAGCGGCTATATCGCAGAAACACTAACACCTATTGAATGGCTGTTTCGCCAACTATATATCATTGCTGGTATTGCATTTCTTTTCGCTTTATTCCAGTTTCGCTGGAAAAATAAAGACCTAGATAAACTTCTGTACACATTACTGATAGCTGGCTTTATCCAGGCAATTTACGGAGCTGCACAGCTACTTTGGCAGGGAACGATAACCAGCTTTCTTGCCCCCAGCATATCTAATCAAGGCTATGGTATATTCCAACAAATAAACCTTCAGGCAAGTTTCCAGGCAACTATGCTGCTTATTTGTCTGTATCTGATGTCACGTCCCAGTTTTAATTTTTTATCCAATCTTCAGAAATCCCTGCTATTTATTAGCCTGTTTAGCAGCAGTTATATGATTGCTACTGCTGGATCAAGAGTTGGAGTTTTGAGTGCTTTAATTGGCATAGTACTCATTACAATTGGGCGTTGTAATCATATAAAGCAACGTAAACTAACCTTTATATTCGCCGCTATAGTCATAGTAATAGCTGCATATCAGGGCAAAACCGGGCTGCTTACTTCTTATAGTAAACTCTCTGATCTGACTGGAGATGTCGTAGCGATACAAGGCTCGGCAAGCAGAAAAAACATCTACGCAACTACCTATGAACTAACCAAACAAAGCCCTTGGGTCGGCCACGGCATCGGCAGCTTCCAAAATACCTGGCAGACCGAAAAAATTGATTTTCTACAACAAAACCCTGATGCAATATTTCCATCTGACAGACTAAGTCACCCGCATAATGAAATTTTATTCTGGGCAGCAGAAGGTGGCTTGGTAGCTTTAACAGGCATATTAATCGCCACTCTAACCATTTTAGCCGCAGCTTTTAATTGCGGCTGGCGACGAGGCCTTACTTACCTCGCTTTACTGTTTCCTATAGGCTTACACTGCCAGGTAGAGTTACCTTTCTATATATCCAGCTTGCACTGGATACTCTTTCTGACATTGTTTTTTCTGATCCTGCAGCACTCTCGCAAACAGGTAAACATCCAGTTAAGCCATGCGGCAACGATCAGCCTACAAACAGTAAGTCTAATTATTCTGCTCGGTACAGCCAGCTTCATGCTTCAGGCAAACAAAGCAAATACAGCTATCGTAAACTTCCTTAACAGCAGAATGTCACAACCAGCCCTGCTACAGCCAGCACTTGAAAATACATATTTTAATGAAACGGCTGAGCTGTATTTGATGCGAACACTTATGCTACGTAGCCTTAAAAGCCAAAATTATGATTTTCTGCCCGAATTTATCAGCTGGGCAGAAGCATTCTTACAAAAAAGGCCTGTTCCACAGCTTTATATTGATCTGAGCCAGGCGTATATAGCATTAGGAAATGATCATAAAGCAGATCAAGCTTTTACACTTGTAAAGAAAATGTACCCAGGTAACGCAGCTGTTGTATCAGCTATCAGTTTTTTCAAGCAACAAGCATCATCCCAGGCATTAACCACAGAAACACCAAATACAACAGCTCAAGAATAATCTGATAACTTAGTTAGCGTGCCAAACTTTGATCAGGCGCGCTAAACCTGCTGCTGGCACATCCATTTCAAGCTCAGCTAAATACCCTGGTAATAAAGGCTCAGGGCTTTTTACATTACCTTCTGTTAATAAACAGCTCAGATAACCGATTAAAGGCTGATGCGTAACCAACATAATCCTGTCAATATCGCTCTCAACAGAAAGCTTAGCAAGCCAGTCGACCACACTCTGCGGAGAAGACTCAGGCACCAGCAAATCACTGGCAGTAAAATTCAGGTCAGGTTGAACAGCATTGAGCCTTTCTGCTGTCTGGCAAGTACGTAAATACGGACTATGGTACACCTGACTCACCTGCTGAGCATGAGTAAATGCCAGTAACATTTCGTCTAACTCACGCTTACCTTTTTCGGTTAAAGGCCTGAGACGATCTGAAACAGCGTTATAACCTGCTTCACCATGACGCAAAAGAAAGATACGCATTACGGCATCCTGGGAAGCACAAACTCAACATCACTGCTTTGAGTATTAAGCATCATGTTACGGGCAACCTCAGCAATTGGAGCTCCGTTAAAAACCACCTCATAAAGCCCCTGAACCAGAGGCATATATACACTCAGTTCATCACTCTTCTCTTTAACATACCGCAGCGTATTAACACCTTCAGCAACCTCACCTAAGGCTGCCACAGCCTCAGCAAGAGTCTTGCCTTCACCTAACGCATAACCAACCCGATAATTACGACTAAGTGAAGATGAACAGGTAACAATTAAATCGCCCACGCCAGCTAGTCCAAGAAAAGTCATCGGATTAGCTCCCATCTGAACAGCAAAGCGACTCATTTCAGCCAGGCTTCTGGTCATCAACATACTCTTGGTATTTTCACCCATGCCCATTGCAGCACTTAGTCCGGAAGCAATAGCATAAATATTCTTAAGCGTACCTCCTAACTCAACACCATATGTATCTGAACTTGCATAAACACGAAAATGCGCACAGTGCAGAATTTCCTGAACATGTTGTCGCAAGACGTCATTTTCACTCGCTATAACCGTCGCCGTCAGATGCTTCTGAACCACTTCTTTGGCAAGATTTGGTCCGCTTAATACACCGATAGCCTGAGCAGGTAGCTCTTCAGCCAAAATCTGACTCATCAGACTAAAATGATCCGCTTCAATACCTTTAGTTGTACTCACCAACTGATGACTGGACGTAATAAAAGGCTTTGCCTGTCGAACGACACTACGAAATGACTGGCTGGGTATTGATACAAATACCAATTCGACATCAGCCAGTACATACTCAATATCAGTACTGGCCGTAATACCATCAGCCAACGTATAGCCTGGTAAGTAGCGCTGATTAGTCCGTGACTGATTTAACTCAGAAACACGCTCTTCATTACGCATCCATTGTTTTACAGGAACGCCCTTACTGGCAACCAGATCAGCTATAACAGTACCGAAACTTCCGCCGCCCAATACTGCAACAGCCTTTTTATTTTGCATATACAACTTTCCCAACATGAACAGACATCTTCCCGAAAAATAAAATCACTAACGTCAGATACCCGCTAACAAAACCACAACAAAAGTAATTACTGAAGAATACCATTTACGCACTGAAAACTAATAATGCTGAAACCAATAAAAATAATATCAGAGGAAACTGCTCGTATCTGTTCCGGCTAAGCATAATTTCCTCTGAATTATTCGCCCTCGCATCCCTCCAAACCTTTATATTGAGTGGAAGGCTGCTCTCTAGTAAATATAAACAGCGCCTGCGGCAGCAGCACTGCCATCAGTTTGATTACCATTAACTCCAGTACTGGAACTTTCTTCGCTTGTAGCACCTACAGCCATGACATCACCATCTTCACTCATGGCGACCGCATAACCAAATGCATCACCAGCACCGGTATTACTCGCTTTAACATACGCCCTCTGCGACCAACCAGCTCCTATACGGCTAAAAACATATACTGCACCAGCATCACCTGCACGATTATCGTTGGAATCTCCATCTATGCCTATGGCATTACTGTCTTCTCCAACCGCCCCGACAGCCAAAATATCACCAGCACTATTTAATGCAACGGAAGAACCAAACTCATCTGTACTCACATTATTAGGCTTAACATAAGCATCCTGAGACCAGTTTATTCCCGTACGACTGAATACATACACCGCACCGGCATTAGTATCTTCGAATTTAGCACCCACGGCTAAAACAGCGCCATCACCGCTTAACGCTACAGAATAACCAAACTGGTCGTTAATACCGCTATTGCCTGCTTTGAGGTAAGCCTGCTGTGACCAGACACCAGCACTATTGATAAATACATACACCGCACCTGATTCAACAGCACTATTATCAGCCTGATTGCCCTGGATACCTGTAGCACTACTATCTTCATCAATCGCACCTACAGCCAAAGTAGTTCCTTCCTCACTTAAATCCAGAGAATAGCCAAACTTATCACCAAACTGTGTGTTACTGGCCTTTATATATGTCTCTTGAGCCCAATTAGATCCCGTCCGCTCAAAGATATAGACGGCTCCGGCATCATAAAAGTAAGAATCATCATTCTGATTGCCATCAATACCGGTAGCGTTACTGTCTTCACCCATAGCACCTACGGCTAACAAATCCCCACTCCCGCTCAAAGCTAAAGCAGAACTAAACCTGTCATCGTCTGTAGTATTACTAGGCTTTAGGTAAGCTTCCTGAGACCAGTCGGAACCTGTACGACTGAAAACATAAACGGCTCCGGCACTGTCTGCAGAATTATCTGAGCCATCGCCTCCTACTCCGGTTGCATTACTATCTTCAGCAATTGCACCAACAGCCAGAGTATTTCCCTCGTAATTTAAAGATAATGAATAACCAAACAAATCTCCGGCATCAGTATTGCTGGACTTAACATAAGCCTGCTGTACCCAATTGCTGGTTTCATCTATACGCGCATACACATACACAGCACCTGCCTGGTTACTTGCATCATCAGCCTGAGCAGAGTTGATCCCAGTACTGTTGCTACTTTCACCTGTGGCGCTTACAGCCAGAATATTGCCATTTCCACTTAATACAACAGCAGAACCATACTGATCGTTAATCCCAGTATTGCTCGCTTTAAAATAACCAACACTGCTCACTAAGTTATCTGAGACGCTGATCGGAGACGAGTCAACACAACCACCTATGTTGCAACTCTGCAGTATGTACTGAGCATTTAAACGCAGGTAAAGCGGAACTGTGAGTGTGACTGTATTGATACCCTGTGTAATATCACTGCCCACCTGAGTAAACCCTGATAGACCATCCGGATTTTCCAGTAACCGATAAAAAGATGCATCAGAAACATCATTCCAGTCAAACATAAAGCCTTTAACAGGAACAAATGCCAGACTTGGTACTGCGGGAACTGAAGGTGTTAATTCAGTAAAAGTAACATTGAGATTACAACTTTCTGTTACTGCTGCTGTTGTAAAAACATTACCTGAAAGGTTGCCACTGCAACCGGAAACAGTATCGATGATGTAACCGATATCAGAGCTGATTATGAAATTGAATATTTCATTTTGTTGTACCAAAACAGAGTTAGGACTTATGCTGCCATTACTACCGGCACTGGCAGATATAGAATAACTATTGTTATTACCGCTACTGCCACTACTGCCACTACTGCCACTACTGCCACTACTGCCACTACTGCCACTACTGCCACTACTGCCACTACTGCCACTACTGCCACTACTGCCACTACTGCCACTACTGCCACTACTGCCACTACTGTTGACAGTATTATTGTCATCATCATAAAGACAACCCGATAAAGCAAAAACAAATATGACAGTTAGTAGATAATCCCTAATACACCTAAGTTTATTAAACATGGTCATTTCCTTATAACTCATGAATTGATGTGATTTATTACTATTCCCTCAACGTTAGAATAACCGCTAAATTTGATCTGATAAAAAAAAAGCCCCCATACTGGGGGCTAATAAAACACTAATCGGTCGCTAAACAAGCTTCTTCAGCCTAATGATCTGAAGGTTTATCCAGCGAATCCAATAATCGATTAATTCCTGAAAACAACAACTTAACCACACAAAAACCAACCAGCGCTAACACCAGAAAAGCAAGCAATTGCAAGGCATCGCCCGTACGCTGATAACCAAACAAAGCAATTGCGACAAAAAAAATTCCCACCAGATAACTCAGCCAATTAGCAAGTCTGGCAGTGTTATGCCTGTCTTCAGTCATTCTGAACCTACAAAGATTTAAGCAAATGAGGGTCAGGATAAATACATTCCATCTTAACACCTGCTTCAGCTTCAATATCAGGAATAAGGAAAGCATCATCCTCACTTGCAAAACTGATAGACGTGCCTGTAGAGCCCGCCCGCCCGGTTCTGCCTATACGGTGAACATAATCGTCCGGATCTTCTGGCAAAGCATAATTTATAACGTGACTCACACCGTCTACATGAATACCCCGACCCGCGACATCAGTAGCGACCAGAATATTAATTGCACCATTACGGAAGGCTTCCAACGTCTTCAAGCGTTTATGCTGAGGAATCTCACCGGAGAGTAGCGCGGCAGACAAGCCATCTTTTTGTAAGCGCTCAGCTAAACGACGGGTTTCATCACGGCGGTTACCGAATACGATTACCCGTTCGAGTTGATTTGCACGCATAAAATTACGCAACAAAGTGTACTTTTCCTGACGAGAAACCAGATATACCTGCTGATTAACAGAATCAGTACTTTTCTTTTCCGGCTCAATCTCGATAACTTCCGCATCAACCGTCCACTGCTTAGCAAGATTCATAATATCGTCAGTAAAAGTCGCACTGTACAATAACGTCTGACGATCTCCCTTACGCGGCGTATGACGAATAATGGTACGTACATCCGGGATAAAACCCATACTCAGCATACGATCGGCTTCATCCAGCACCATGACTTCAACATCCCCCAAGTCAACATCAGACCTGCGAACAAAATCAATCAGACGACCCGGCGTAGCCACTAATATATCGACTGGACGTGCTGCAAGCTGCTTACGTTGCTTGTCATAATCCATACCACCAACCAGCGATACTACGCTTAAACCACAATACTTTGACAGTTCTTCAGCGTCAGATGCAATCTGCAGAGTTAGCTCACGGGTAGGTGCAATAATTAACGCCCGGGGCACACCAAGGGCACGTTTATGCTCAATTGGGAAATCGATCAAATCAGTAATCATACTGATAAGAAAAGCCGCAGTTTTGCCCGTTCCTGTCTGCGCTTTACCAATCATATCTTTACCGGCAAGCGATTGTTTTAGAGTTGCCGCCTGAATTGCAGAGCAATATTTAAACTCGAGATCGGCAATGGCATGCATTACATCATCAGGTAGATTAAAGTCATGAAAACGCTGTTTCCCTTCTTCAGGTTCAACCTGAAACTGATCAATAGACCATAAAACTTCAGGCTTAGCCTTAGGCGCAGCAGATTTACGCGATTTTGACGGTTTATTAGCCTTTGGCTTTACATTGTCATTCGTATTATCTTTCTTCGCTACTTTAGCTTCAGCAGACGAACTTTGAGGCTCGGCTGACTTAGGCGACTGATTCGCCCGTCGAAACAAATTTTTAATCAAGTTATTACCTATGCATTAAAACTGCTATGACTCACGGTTAATCCTTTGCTGCATACTCTTCACTGGCTCATTTCCACTTAAGAAGCGCACACCTTACAAAGACCGGAGCTCTTTCAAATAGCTATGCTGGTCCTAGGAATCCAGCATCAGCCAATATTGCGTCGAAAAGGCGGCAATGCATCTAATAATTGCCGCCCATAACGCCGACTTACTACTCGTCGGTCCAGTAAAACAATTCTGCCAGTATCCTGCTCAGTCCGTAATAAACGCCCGGCCGCCTGTGTCAGGCGTACTGAAGCCATCGGTACTGACCATTCCATAAAGGGATTACCACCTTTATTTTCAATCCACTCAGCCATTGTCGCATCTACCGGGTCATCTGGCACACTAAATGGTAATTTAGTAATAATAACTTCTGTTAAATACTTGCCCGGCAAATCAACACCTTCAGTAAAAGAGGCTAATCCGAAGATTATGCTACCTTCTCCTTCATCGATCCGGCTACGGTGACGCTTGAGTATCTCATTTTTGCTGTAATCACCTTGTGATAGCACACTATTGTTGAGCTTTTCATCAAGTGAGGCAAGCACTGCACGCATTTGACGCCAGGAAGTACACAACACTAATGTCGCGGCTTTACTGTCAAGCTCAGCATTGAGGAACTCAATGACAGCCTCAGTATGCGCATCAGGGTTACTCGCATCCGCTGACATAGGCGGAATATATAGTTCAGCAGCATTATAATGATCAAAAGGACTTAACAAACTGTGACTTGGCGTATCCGCAGGCAACCCAAGATCATCAAGCACTCTGTCAAAGCGTCCCAGTGCAGTTAACGTCGCAGAGGTAACCACCGCGGCAAAGCAATTTTGCCATAAATGCTGCTGGAGCATATTTGCAGCAGAAACAGGTGCGCTGTGAAACTCGTAGTCCTGACCTATCCCGGATTCAACTAAATTAACCCAGCGTGCTGTCGGGCTTTCTTTTAAATCTTCCGCACGGAAAAAGCTTTTTGACAGCCCTGCAATGGACTGAAACCTCGAAACCATAAGACCAAGCCGCGGATACCACTGCTCTGCCATTTGCTTGTCAATATCGCCTACTTCACCATCCAGAGCTTCTCTGAACAAATCCAGTAACATTTCATGCCTGGTTAATAAGCGAGCAGCTAAATGCTCGGCATCTTTAAATATCTGACGGAACTCTTCAGGTACATGGCCGCCTGCAAACCGGTATCGATCCAATATACGGCCATTATCCGTATTAACCATTAACGGTTTAACCAGCTCATTAATCTGCTCAAGAAGAATCTTTAAATCTTCACCGGGTCGCAGTGTCTGCTCTACATACTGTGACATCAATCCGGGATGCCCCAACTGATCGAGCATCTGAGCATGTTGCTTAGGCAATGTATTAAGCCATCGGGACGACGACTTTATACGCAAACTGTAAGCAAAGTGATTACTGGCCTTCGGTGCCAGATGGTGGCCTTCATCAAAAATATAAATAGCCTCACCAGGCTCAGGCAAAATAGCACCACCGCCCAGTGACAAATCAGCCAAAACAATATCATGATTGGCAATAACACATTCAACCTGATCAAGATCCCGGCGGGCCTTAAAAAAGCTACACGCACTAAAATTACTGCAACGCCGGTTCGTACATTGCAAATGATCGCTGGTCAGAGGCCCCCAGCGAGAATCTTCAACCTCTTCCGTCAGATTGTCACGGTCACCGTCCCAGCGTCCTGACGCATATTCATTCAACAAATGCTTATAAAAGGTTTCGGTTTCGGCATCAAGCCGCATGGCCTGCTCGTCTTCATATAATGCAATCTGACCAGTAGAGCTGCTTGAATCAAGATGCTGTTCGACCTTATTGATACAAAGATACCGCCCGCGGCCTTTAGCAAGCGTAAAGCTCATTGGCAATTCAGTATGCTCAAGCACATCTGGCAAATCTTTATGTAACAGCTGTTCCTGCAAGGCAACCGTTGCCGTAGAAAGAATAATTTTCTTTTTAAGAGCTTTAGCAACCGGGATCGCAGCTAGCAAATAACCAATTGTTTTGCCTGTACCGGTTCCTGCCTCAACAACACATACATGGTTTTCACCCAGACGCTGTGCTTTATCATCCACGGGAATATTGCCAATTACTTTGGCAACTTCAGCAATCATTCGTTTCTGGCTGGAACGCGCTTTTAAACCACGGCTAGTCAAAAACTTGCTGTAAGCAGTCTGAATTTGTTTTTTTAGGTCGTCGGTCAGCACTTAAAGAAACCCGTCTGTAGTAGTGGCGGCCATTCTATCAATAACACTGGATATATAAACATAAAAAATGTTTACAAAAGCAAAATACTGTATATAGTTACAGCTACTGGATAAAAACACAGAGATCATCATGAAACTTACACAACGACAAACCGATGTTCTTGATTGTATAAAGCACTGCATTGCAACCACAGGCTACCCGCCTACCCGTGCTGACATCGCTCGCGAGCTGGGCTTTAAGTCAGCCAATGCAGCAGAGGAGCACCTTAAAGCGCTGGCACGTAAAGGCGCAATTGAAATGATACCCGGCACCTCACGTGGTATTCGCATACCTGAGTTGGAAAAAGAAGAATCAGGTTTACCTGTTGTTGGTCAGGTTGCTGCTGGTAACCCAATCCTGGCTCAGCAGCATGTAGAAGAGCGCTGCACGATTGCTGCCGACTTCTTTCACCCTCCGGCTGATTACCTGTTACGGGTACGTGGCACAAGCATGAAAAATGTTGGCATCATGGACGGAGACTTACTGGCCGTTCATCAGTGCAAACAAGCCAAAAATGGCGAAATAGTTGTAGCGCGTATTGAAGATGACGTCACTGTTAAACGTTTTAAAAAAGACGGCAACTTAGTTTATCTGATTGCAGAGAACGAAGAGTTCGAACCTATTGTGATCAACCTGGAAGAACAGGAATTATCTATTGAAGGCCTAGGTGTAGGCGTGATTAGAAGAGGATAACGACATGATGCAGGCAGAACTGGTAACCCAATCTCATCAGAACGCGAATATTCCCCTTATTCGCCCTTCTGAAAACGTGTTAACGGCAAAGGCAGAACAACCTATGCCGGCGCTGGCTGGTAAAATTACTGAAATTGTTATGCATAACAACGATTTTGATCAGTTAACCATGTTACTACCCCTGCTTGCTCAACTTAGTCGTGATGACCGCTGGTTTGCATGGATTGCACCGCCAAGCAGCCTGCCTAAAGCGCTGTTGACAGCAGCAGGTATCGACCTGAATAAGATAATGCTACTGCAACCTGACGCGAGTCACAGCACCTATGACCTTGCTCACCAGGCTTTAAAAGCCGGTACATGCCACGCTGTTATCACCTGGCCTGGTATGTTGAGTAACGAACAACTGTCCGGCCTGGAAAACGCAGCTGAGCGCGGCGCTAGCCACGGCATTGTTATTCGTGACCGAATGGCTGCATAAAGCGCCCTCTGATTATAAAAAAGCGCCTGATGGCGCTTTTTTTAATTCTATATTTTCATTAATGCAAAACCGGTGGCTTTTCATCTTCCACCTTTTGTAGCGCCTCTGCTTCCGCAGTTTTATTTTGCATCTCAGCAGCCATATGAATGCCAGCACTTAACATAACTTTAGCCACATCCAGATGCTGATCCTGTAAACGCTTCTTCATGTCATCAGAAAAACTCACCTTCATTACAGGCACATCATCAGATTCCATCTCTCGCAGCACTATCTCGCCGCTTTCAAGCTCAACAATTTCAAGAAACAACTCAGCCATCTAAATAACTCTGTAAATTTAAAAAAGAAACTACCATTCCTGAGACATCGTACGTAATCGCTGTACTGTCGAAGCCAAAGACTGATGCCAAAACCTTAACTCAGATAGCTTATCATCATTTTCGGAAAGCATAGTCACGCTAATCTCGGAATGCTGAACAGCGCCAGATGAGCCAACATCAGCTCCTGCTACTCCAAGCTGTTTATATGCAGCTTGCAGGCCTGCTAACCAGGAAACACTTTCACTCTCACCCGTCCCTTCAAGCAAAGCTAACTCCTTAAGCTCAGGCGATACTGAGCCGGTTTCACAATCACCAACCAACACGGAAGCACTCTGAGCCTCTGCCAAAACTAAGCCCCGATTATCGGTTTCTATTAGCTCAGACAAAAATGCCTGATATGCAAAGTTTAAGTGAAACACAACTGACTCATACTGCGCTTGCATTGCAGGCTCAGAATCTCCGTCAATAAGCGAAGCGTACTGCTGCAACTGCAACTTACTAAAAAAGATACGCTGATTAGTCAGACTTAATCCAGACAAAGACATACTGACACCTACTTAAGAAGGGATATAAACAAGCTACAAAATGGCCGCCAAAGACTCGACGACCATCCATCATAAGTGTAGACGCTTACTTCTTAGCTTTCGCTTTTGGCTTAGCTTTCGCTTTTGCGGCCTCAACAACCCAGCTATTACCCTGATAGAAAGCACGCCAACCTGTAGCCTTACCTTCAACCTCAGTCATTACATATTGCTCTTTAGTTTTACGACTGTAACGAACAATACTTGGATTACCTTCATCATCCTGTACAGGCGCACTGAATAAGAAACTGTATTTCGGATCAATTTCTTTTTGATGCGGCAACAGCTCACTGACCTTAGGTGCACGCGTCTCCCGTTTGCGCGGGAACTGACTGGCAGCCAGGAATAAACCTGATGCACCATCACGCAGTACATAAGTATCTTCAACCTTTTCACAAGCCAATTCTGGCATTGGTACAGGATCCATTTTAGGCGGCGCAGCTTCACCACTCTTCAGCAACTTGCGAGTATTCTTACAGCCTTCACTGGTACAGCCAAAGAACTTACCGAACCGGCCAGTCTTAAGCTGCATCTCTGAGCCACATTTATCGCAGTCAATAACAGGACCGTCATAACCTTTAATTTTGTAACTGCCCTGCTCAACTTCAAAGCCGCTGCAATCCGGATTGTTACCACAGATATGCAGTTTTCGCTGCTCATCAATCAGGTAGCTGTCCATTGCGGTATCACATATTTTACAGCGATGTTTATTAATCAGAATGCGGGATTCTTCTTCATCATCGCCATCAACACTGACCACTTCATCGCCATGGATAAGGTTCATCGTCGACTTACAGCGCTCTTTAGGCGGTAACGCATAGCCTGAACAACCCAGGAACACACCCGTTGTACCGGTACGGATCATCATCTCACGACCACAGGTCTGACATGGAATATCCGTCGCAGTTGGCGCATTAGGGCGCATGCCCCCTTCAGGGTTCTGAGCAATCTCCAAGCGGTTAACAAAACCGTTATAGAACTGATTCAGCAGTACTTTCCAATCGGCACCGCCACTGGCAATATCATCCAGCGCTTCTTCCATTCGGGCAGTAAAACCGTAGTCCATCAGGTCAGTAAAGTTTTCAACCAAACGCTCGGTAACAATGTCACCCATTTTTTGCGCGTAAAAACGACGGTTCTGAGACTCTACGTAGCCGCGATCCTGGATAGTCGAAATAATCGGTACATAAGTAGAAGGACGACCGATACCACGCTTCTCAAGCTCCTTAACTAACGAAGCTTCCGTATAACGCGGTGAAGGCTTGGTAAAATGCTGTTTAGGATCAATCTTCTCCAGCTTCAGCGTATCCCCTTTCTGAACATCCGGCAGAATCACATCTTCATCAGCCTTGGCCTTAGTCAGAACACGGGTATAACCGTCAAACCGCAGAATCCGGCCTTTGGTGGATAATTCAAACTCACCGGCAGTCACTGTAATACGGGTACTGGTATACAGTGCAGGCATCATCTGACAGGCAATAAACTGGCGACGAATCAACTCATACAAGCGTTCAGCGTCCCGCTCCATGCTTTTCAGAGAAGTTGCTTCCACAGTTACATCTGAAGGGCGAATCGCTTCGTGAGCCTCCTGAGCACCTTCCTTACTGCTATAACGGTTAGGCTGCTCAGGTAAATATTTTTCACCGTAACTGTCCTGAATGTAATCACGGCAATTTGCAACCGCTTCAGCACTCAGGTTGGTCGAATCGGTACGCATATAAGTGATGTAACCCGCCTCATACAGACGCTGAGCCATCATCATGGTTTTCTTAACACCAAAATTAAGACGCGTACTGGCAGCTTGCTGCAAAGTAGACGTAATAAAAGGGGCTGAAGGTTTACTGCTGGTAGGACGATCCTGACGCTGCGTGACTTCTAGCGGAGACTGATCAATCAGCGCTGTATACTTGTCGCTCTCAGCCTCACTGGCAGGCCTGTAGGCCTTATCCTGATATTTATTTACCTGTAACCGAAGCAATTCTTTTGCCCCGGAGCTGGCATCAAGATGCATTTCCCAAAACTCTTCAGGAATAAAGCTGCGAATCTCACGCTCACGTTCAACAACAAGACGCACTACTACCGATTGCACTCGTCCTGCAGACAGTCCACGCGCTACTTTTTCCCAAAGCAGAGGTGACACCATATAACCCACTACACGATCGAGGAAGCGCCGTGCTTGCTGAGCATTAACCCGACTCATATCCAGTTCGCTTGGCTGCTTAAATGCTTCCTGGATAGATTTTTTAGTAATCTCGTTAAATACAACGCGGCGATACCGGTCGTTTTCACCACCAATAGCTTCCCGCAAATGCCATGCGATAGCCTCACCCTCTCTATCCAAATCGGTCGCGAGATAGATAGTGTCAGCATTTTTTGCCAGTCGCTTTAATTCATCAACAACTTTTTCTTTGCCTGGCAATATTTCATACTGCGCCAGCCAATCTTTCTCAGGATCTACCCCCATACGGGCAATCAACTGCGTTTTGGCTTTCTTTGCTTTATGTATCACCTTTTCTTCAGGCGATAACTTTCGGGTAAGCGCTGCCTGACGGGCACGCTCTTTTGGATCAGACTTAGACGCACTGGCTGAACCACTGGTAGGCAAATCACGTATATGTCCGACGCTGGACTTAACGACAAAATCGTTACCTAAATATTTGTTAATCGTCTTAGCTTTCGCCGGAGACTCCACAATAACGAGGGACTTACCCATATACAAAAATCCTTAGAGGATATAATCAGCAACTCAAATCAGCGTGCATATATAATGGCTCAAACCTAAAGGGTCAAGTTTCTGATTAAAATTACAAGTTCAATTATTAAAATCTATTTCAACAGGGTATATGCCAGATCATGATTTGGCAGGTACAATAGCGACACTATCAACTCGCATATAATTACAACTACCTGAGAATATGCTGCAAGACAACCTGATAATTCTACTTACTGTTGCATCAATTGGCGTAATTGCCATTTGTATCAACCATTTTATCGCCTCACGTGAGCAACGCGAAGAAGCGCGCGTCAAGCGCCTCAGAGAGCTGCGCCGAAAATCTGAGCTAGCGTTAAACACTATCACCGTACTGCGTGAAGCTAGCTGTCGTAAAGAAATTATCGACAAACTAAGCGTATACGTCACGCATATGATTGAAGAAATTTCCCGCTTAGCGCCTGATTCAGATCTGCTGAATGAAATCAGCAATCTAAAAGACACCAACGATAACACTCAGGTTATGCCCGGTAATTTCAGCAGTGATAAGGCGCTCAAGCGAGCGCAGCTGTTTATAAATCACGCTGAGAAAGTTTTTGTCGAAATGGCAAAATTGCGCATGTTAACACCAACTCAAGTACGCCATTACCAGCACGACTTATACTGGCTGCATGTATGCGTATTTGCTGATGCGCATATTCAGCAAGGCAACGACTTCCTTGAACAGGAAGACCACCTGATTGCGCTTTCCCACTTCAAACACGCCAAAGCTATTATTACTAAAACCAGCGTGCCACAGAAAAAGAAAAAGGAACGCCTGGAAACCATAGATAAACTTATTACTATCGCCCGCAATCCACCGGAAACGACGAAGAATCCGGCTTAAAAAGCAGGCTAAACAATCAGTGCAAAACGCGGTACAGTTTCACCATCAATAGTGACAGTTTCCACGAACATCTCATATGGACGAACCCACAAAGACTTGTCGCCATAGCACTGACGATATACCACCAGATATTCTTCTGTTTCTGAATGGCGGGCAACCTCTAACACTTCATACTCTGCCCCTTTGTAATGACGGTATTTACCAGACTGCAACTCTACTGATTCAGACATTAAAACTTTTCCACGATTATTAACTTCATTGCATCTTGAATCTGATCAAGATCCTCTAGCACACCACGTTCATCCCAAAACACACCCAAATGCACCGGATCGGACTCTATCGCAACAACTCCTTCAGGCATACTGGCAATCAAAGCATGTAACTTCTCTAACTGAGAGTGAGATAATTTACGTTCACCTTCCCCCCAACACCAGCCTTCAGGTAAACCATCCATCGCTAAAGTGGTTTGCTTATATATCTGCCAATGGATAAAGCT
The DNA here is from genome assembly GCF_024347215.1 of Aliamphritea ceti. Lineage (NCBI taxonomy): Bacteria > Pseudomonadati > Pseudomonadota > Gammaproteobacteria > Oceanospirillales > Oceanospirillaceae > Aliamphritea > Aliamphritea ceti. Next base: position 1,932,595 of record NZ_AP025282.1, on the reverse strand, counting down.
GTCCCGTTCCTGACGGGAAATATTCGTCCGCGGTAAGCGATACACCGGCGAATTAAAACTTTCCTGCTCAACCTGACCAGTCGCCCGGGGTGGTTTAATTTGCGCGACCTGGACGTTAAAACCCTTTTGCATCGCCAACTGACGTAACTGTGCCTGAAAACGCTGACGCTTACTCGGCATGACCCACATCATAGAGCCCACCAGCGACATCATGACGAGAATAATTATCGCCCACTTCATTACTTATCTCCTACTTCAATCCTTTGGAAAAATTCACCTAGATATTTGACATCTATCATGTTTTGCAATATTTCTCTTATGCTATTCTGAGATACAGGAAACAACAGGGAACCAAAACATATGAGCATTTATAACCATATTCTGCTTGCTGTAGACCTGTCTGAAGCATCCCACCAGTTGGTGGAAAAAGTGCGCATTATTGCGCAAAGTTGCCAATCCGACCTGTCACTTATCCATGTGATAGAGCCACTGAGCTTTGCGTATGGAGGTGACGTTCCGATGGACCTCACCGCAATCCAGGAACAGCTGGATGAACATGCACAGGAAAAAATTCGTAAATTCAGCGCCGCGCTGGATTATCCAATCAAACATCAGCACATTGTCAGTGGCCATACAGAAAGCGAGATTCACCGTATAGCGGAAGAGACTAACTGTGACCTGATCGTCGTCGGCAGTCATGGCCGACAAGGCCTGGCTTTACTGTTAGGCTCCACTGCTAACGGCGTACTTCACGGCGCTAACTGTGACGTGCTTGCCATCCGGCTTGCTGAAGAGGAATAAAGCTACACTTTGCAGGGCTTGTTTTAGCCCTGCATTGCTTCAAGCTCGACCCAACGCTCCATCAACCGTTCCACTTCGGCTTCCTGCTGCTCCAGCTTATCCAGCGTTTTAGCCACTTCATCACGATCACCGCTATAAAAATCAGCCGCACTTGTAATGTCGTTAAGACGGGCCAGTTCGTTTTCAGCGGTTTCCAGCTCTGCCGGCAACAAATCCAGTTCGCGCTGTAATTTATAACTAAGCTTTTTCACTTTCTCTGCTGCTGGTTTAGCCACCGGAGCAGGCGCTGCCTCAGCTGCGGTACTCTTCGTCAGCAGAGATTGCTGCTTTGAAGGATCTGGTCTCTGACGTAACCAGTCCTGATAACCGCCAACATACTCCTGAATGCGTCCATTGCCTTCAAATACCAGTGTAGAAGTCACCACGTTATCGAGAAAAGCACGGTCATGGCTCACCAGCAACAAGGTACCACTGAAATCCATCAGAATTTCTTCCAGTAGCTCAAGAGTCTCTATATCCAGGTCATTGGTTGGCTCATCGAGCACCAGCAAGTTAGCCGGTTGTGAAAACAGCTTAGCCAGCATTACCCGGTTACACTCACCGCCCGACAATGCTTTAACCGGGGTTCGTGCCCGCTCAGGCGTAAACAGGAAGTCACCTAAATAGCTGATAATGTGACGAGATTTACCATTAATGGAAATACTTTCCCGGCCTTCCGAAATATTATCAATAATGGTTTGTTCCGGCTTTAACTGACCGCGCAGCTGATCGAAATATGCAACTTCAGTGTTTGATCCCTGACGAACATCACCGCTATCCGGCGTCAGCTCACCCAATAAAATTTTAAGCAGTGTACTTTTGCCTATACCGTTAGGACCAATCAAACCTATACGGTCACCACGTTGCATGCGTACAGAGAAATCTTTGACTACAGGCGCGCCTTTAAAGCTCTGACATACATCAGTCAATTCAACTACCAGCTTGCCAGAACGGTCTGCCTGCTCAAGGTTAAATTTAGCCTTACCCTGACGGTTGCGTCGCTCTGATCGCTCAACACGTAGTGCTTTCAATGCCCGCACACGACCTTCATTACGGGTACGTCGCGCTTTAATCCCCTGACGAATCCACTTCTCTTCCTCAGCCAGTCGCTTATCAAACAGCGCATTATGTCGCGCTTCTTCTTCAAGCAGTTTTTCTTTCTGCTCAAGATACGCTAGATAACTGCCGGGGAAAGACGTAAGCGTGCCACGGTCTAACTCGATAATCCGGGTTGCCAGTCGCTCCACCAAAGAACGGTCGTGAGAAATAAACAGCACCCCCCCCTTAAACTCGAGCAACTGCTTTTCAAGCCACTCAATCGTTTCAATATCAAGATGGTTGGTAGGCTCATCCAACAGTAATAGATCAGGAGACTGAACCAGCGCAGCACCAAGTGCTGCTCGGCGACGCCAGCCACCAGACAGCGAAGACATCAAAACATCACCATCCAGACCAAGGCGTTCAAGAATCTGCTCGATGCGCAATTCCAGCTGCCAGCCATCTACTTCTTCAATTTGATGTTGCAGCCGTGTCATCTCGTTCATCGCTGCTTCATCGAACTTTTCAGCCAGTTCGTGATACCGCAGCACCAACTGATACGCATTGCCTAAACCTTCTGCAACGACATCCCGTACTTTACGTTCATCAGCCGAGGGCAATGCCTGCGGTAATTCAGCAATTACGGCTCCCCCGTCCTGCCATAATTCACCATCATCTGTTGCCTGATGTCGGGCAATAACTTTCAGCAAAGTTGACTTACCGGCGCCATTAAGGCCGACTAATGCAACCCGCTCGCCTTTATCCAGCTGGAAATCCACCTGGTCGAGTAAATGTTTATCACCAAAGGCAACGGAAACCTTTTCTAGTCTGATCAGCGCCATTAATCGTTCACCTATATAAAATCAGGCGCCTATTCTACTGAAAAAAATAAATTAAACATCCCTGCTGAAGGATCATAAACTGCTATATTAGCGGCTTGAGAGAAAAGGACATCCAGTGAGCTATGACACGTCACTTGCAACTTACAATGGCTTCATAGACACTCGATACATCGTTACGTTATCGGTAGGGATTATTAACCATGCTGGCCAGGCAAAAGTTTTATCGCAACAAATTTTTCAGTGTTATTGGTCTGAGTTTCAGTCTGTTTTGCAGCCAGCTTAATGCTGCAAGCCTCGACCAACAGCGTCAGCTATATAAAGACGCCAAACAACATATCAAAGCCTCAGAGTTTAATAAGCTGGATAAGCTCAAGGCGCAGCTATCTGACTATCCTTTGCTGCCTTACATTGAGGCAAGCCAACTGAGCAAACAGCTCAGCAAAGTTAATCAGAAACAAATCAGCGCATTTGCCAAACAGTACCCAGATGTTCCTGTCACAACACAATTGCAGCAACGCTGGTTAAATCAGCTTATTCGTCAGAAACGCTGGGATGATTACCTACCAGCCTTAGCCAAATCAGGTATCAATGGTAGCGAAAAATACGAATGCTATCGACGCCACGCACTGATGAAAGAAGGCCATAAAGATAAAGCCATTGCCGGTATCAGCGCTTTCTGGAATATAGGTCACTCACGGCCGGATGCCTGTGACAGCAGCTTTGAATACTGGCAGAAAAAAAGTGGTGGCCCTTCTTCTGCGCTGGCCACATCCCGTTTCTGGAAAAGTGTTGCTGCCAAGCAAATGTCATTGGCAAAGTATCTGCGCCGCTATATTTCTGCCAAGCAGGATAAAGCAGTGACTGATCGTTTTTACAAAGTACAGGCTAACCCTGAGCTACTTACCAAAAAAGATTTTCTTAAAGAAGACACTGTAGCAACACGTGAAACCTATCTTTATGGCCTGACCCGACTCAGCCTTAAACAACCTGACGCAGCCGCCAAAACCTGGCTCAGAGTCCGGGATAACTTCAGCTTCAACGCAAAACGAAAACAAACACTGGATCGCAAACTCGCTTCCCGACTGGCTAGCAAAAAGCCTAAAGACGCACTCAAGCTGATAGAGCAACTGGGTAACAATCAGGACGAAGCGATTCAGAGCCGGTTGTTTCGTGCGGCGCTAATCAAAGAAGACTGGCAGGAAGTTTTCCGCTTAATAAGCAATATGCCTGCTGATATCCAGAAGGATGAACGCTGGGTATATTGGCGCACACTTGCCGCCAGCCACACTCAGGGACTGACTCCCGCAGCATCACAGGCATTCGTATCCCTCAGCAAAGAACGCAGCTATTACGGGCTTTTGGCTGCTGACATCCTCAATCAGTCATTCAGCCTTAACCCCATTAACCAAAAGCCAGATGGCAAAGCTCTCAACCAGCTGGCGGAAAGTCCGGCATTTAAGCGCATGTTCGAGCTGTATAAGCAAAACGAGCATTACTTAGCACGCCGTGAATGGAACCGAATTACCCAGGATGCGGATTCCAACACTTACTACACTGCCGCCACTTTGGCACATCAGTGGGGCTGGCATGACCAAGCGATCCGTGGAGCAGCAAAAGCAAGAGTATGGGATGCAATAGACATTCGCTTCCCTGCACCTTACACCAAAATTTTCGACAAAATGGCCGCTGAGCTCAAAATCGATACCAACTGGGCCCGTGCCGTTGCCCGCCAGGAAAGCGCTTATCAGGCTACCGTGCGCTCCAGCGCTGGTGCCCGCGGCCTGATGCAGCTAATGCCAAAAACAGCAAAACAGACTGCCAAAAAGTTTGAAGTAAAATATAAAGGCGTCGCTGACCTTAACAGACCTGTCATTAACATTAATCTTGGCAGCGCATATCTGGCGCAAATGCAAAAACGCTTTAAAGGTAATCAGATACTGGCTACCGCAGCTTATAACGCAGGCCCTCATCGAGTGGATCAGTGGCTAAAAGCTCGCGGACATCTGCCAATGGATATCTGGGTTGAAACAATTCCATTTCGTGAAACCAACAAGTACGTTCGCAACGTCATTGCTTATCATGCAATTTATGCAGCCATTGCCGGTGAGTCGAAGCACACAATGAAACAACCTGCTTTCCAACTGGCCTTACAAGATGCTGTTGGTGCAAAACAAAGCACTACCTTACGGAAACAAATTCAACAACAGCTCAGCACTAATTAAGTATATTCACTGATGCATACATTCGACCCGCATAACGCGGAACAGACATTGATCGATATAGGCGTGAACCTCAGCGACTCCAGCTTTAATAAAGACTGGCAGGAAGTCGCTGAGGAGGCATTTCAGGCAGGTATTTCACCTCTGATTCTCACAGGCACTAACATGCAGGAAAACCAGCAATGCCTGCAAATGAGCCAACAGAGCACAGTTCCGCTTTTTACAACCGCTGGTGTTCACCCTCATTCAGCCAGTGAATACAGCGCAGAAACCAGCCAGCAACTTCGGACGTTACTGGCTGAAGACTCTGTCGTTGCAGTTGGAGAAGCCGGATTAGACTTCAACCGCAATTTCTCAACACCTGATGAACAGGTTTACGCTTTCGAACAACAACTGGAACTGGCAGCAGAAACTGGCTTACCGCTATTTTTACATGAGCGTGATGCGCACCAAAAACAACTTGAAATGCTAAAAGCGTACCGGAGCAATATAACTGCTGCTGTTGCACATTGCTTTACTGGTACTCAACAGGAACTGTACAACTATCTGGATCTGGATTTACACATCGGCATTACCGGCTGGATTTGTGATGAGCGTCGCGGCAGCCATTTACACCCGTTACTGAAAGACATTCCTGAAAATCGTTTAATGCTGGAAACGGACGCCCCTTACCTGCTGCCAAGAGATATGCGGCCTAAACCGAAAAGTCGTCGTAATAAGCCACTTTATTTGCAACATATTCTGCAAGTAGTCGCTGAACTAATGAATAAGCCCGCAGAACAGGTCGCAAAAGAGAGCCGCACAACAACAATAGAATTCTTTAATCTGCAGAACCGGGTTTAAGTAACGCCGATTGAAATAGACAACACTTTCGACTCAAGCATTTTTTAATAAAACATTGCTATAAAACACGCCTGATCAGCCGGTTTTAGAACTGGCTATTCCTATAGCATTAAACTTCAGCTGCCAGTGCATTTAAAAAGCCCTGCAAACCTACCTGATCAAATGGCCAATCCAGTTCTTTACCACTCTTCTCATCTAATAGTACCGGAATCCGCACCGCATAACGGGTCATAAATACATCATCAAAGGCGATATCAACCAGCTCTGCTTCATGCACTTCAGGATCAAGCGTCGCAACAACAATAGCAGCTGCATCATCACATAAGTGACATCCCTCAGTACCCATTAACAAAAACTTACGCATATCCGCTACTTCCAATCGGCCAAAAACCGGCATTTTAGGCGCTGCCATGCAGCAAGTACAGCCGGCAACTCAGTGGGACCTGAAACCATCAGAGTCTTCAGCCAGATATAAAGTCTGCGATATAACAGATATATTTCACAAAAAAGTCACTAAAGTTCCACTAAACACCTCTTGCTGCACTGCATCAAATTGTCTATTCTGATTGTTCGCATGATGCATTGATGCACCCTGTCAGGGACGTAATTCAGTCCGGTACCGGGTAACCGGTCCGGGACAACCACCTAGAAGGCGGCTTTATGGAAAACAACAGCAACATCCCCACCAATCCTCAGGAATTTATTAACTATCTGAATCAGGAGAGCCAAAAGGTATTGGCAATGTACTCTTCTGCGGGGAGTGAAGACATCTTCAAACAGTTCAGCCAGTCCTGGACTGAACTAGCTGCAAAATCCTTCGAAGACCCTACCGCCTGGGTAAAAGCTATGGCTGATTACCAGCAAGCCCAATTTAATCTTTGGCAGAACCTGTTAACAGGCAAAAGCAGCGAACAGGAAGAAGTTAAAGCAGACCGCCGCTTTGCTGCTGAAGAATGGAGCCAAAACCCAGTATTTTCTTACATTAAAGAATCATACTTCCTGAGCTCAAAGTTGCTAAACGATATGGCGTCTAATGCCAACTTAGGTGATAACGAGCAGCGCAAACTGGAGTTCTATACTCAGCAATACATTGATGCGATGTCACCAACTAACTTTGCCATGACTAATCCAGAAGTTATGCAACAGGCACTTGAAACCAATGGCCAAAGCCTTGTTGACGGCTTGAAAAACCTGCTGAGTGACTTTGAAAAAGGTCGCATCAGCATGACTGATGAATCCGCTTTCACCTTAGGTGAAAACATTGCCACAACCAAAGGCACAGTAGTATTTGAAAATGAAATGCTGCAGCTCATTCAATACACGCCAACAACCGATAAAGTCTTCACCCGCCCGACGCTGATCGTACCTCCCTGCATTAACAAGTTTTACATCATGGATCTGCAGGAGCACAATTCTTACGTTAAATACTGTGTCGACCAGGGACAGACCGTTTTCCTTATTTCCTGGCTGAATCCAACAATTGATCAGCGCGACCTGAACTGGGATAACTACGTTGAAGATGGCGTACTTAAAGCCGTAAGCACCGTAAAAGAAATCGCAGACAGCAGCAAAATCAACTGCGTATCCTGGTGTATTGGCGGTACTATTCTGGCATCAACACTGGCCGTCATGGCCAAGCGTAAAGATGAATCTATCGCCTCAGCTACTTTCCTGACCACACTGACAGACTTTACCGATCCGGGTGATTTGCGAGTATTTATCGATGAACAACAAGTCCAGCAAATTACGCAGAAAGTCGACGAAGATGGCCTTCTTAAAGGCCGCAGTCTGGCAACAGCCTTTAACATGCTTCGCTCGAATGATCTGGTCTGGTCGTATGTGGTTAATAACTACCTCAAAGGCCAGAATCCAGCGCCTTTTGATATCCTTTACTGGAACAGTGATTCAACTAACCTGCCTGCCAGCATGTACAACTTCTACATCAACAACATGTACATAGGAAACAAGCTGGTTGAACCTGATGGCCTGACAATCTGCGGAGAAAAAATCGACCTGCGGGACATCAAAATTCCGGTGTACTTCCTATCGACGATTGATGACCACATCGCGCCGTGGAAAGGCACTTTTGCAGGCACTGAACTCATGCAGGGAAATATTGAATTTGTACTTGGCGCCAGCGGCCATGTCGCAGGTGTCATCAATCCGGTTTCGAAAAATCGCCGCCACTACTGGTGCAACGGTGAATTAGGCAATGGCGCAGATCACTGGCTGGAAAGCGCAAACCGCGAAGAAGGCAGTTGGTGGAGTCACTGGAATAAATGGATCAAACCAAAAGCCGGTAAAAAGATTGATGCTCCTGCAACTCCTGGCAATTCAACTCACCAGGCAATTGAGCCTGCACCGGGCCGTTATGTAAGCATTCGTGTGGACTAAGCTATATAAAGCTTTCCAGCAATGAATATAAAACCGGGATCTTCCCGGTTTTTTTATACCTGTTATCACCTGAATATTTAGCTGTTGTAATTACATCTATCCGGTTTCTAACCCTGCTGCTAAACGGTATCATGCGCCTTTAACTCCAGCTAAGACATCCTGTGAATCAGACACCCGCATCACTGCGCTTCGCCGAAATCAAAGCCATCATGGTTCTCGGCCTGCCTATAATTATTGCCCAGCTATCCCAAACAGCAATAGGCTTCGTCGACACCCTTATGGCGGCACGTGTCAGTGCAGAAGACCTCGCGGCCGTCGCTCTGGGTTCAAGTTTCTGGCTGCCAATTTTGCTCAGCATGGGCGGTATACTGATGGCTACCACGCCATTGGTTGCCCACCAGGTTGGCGCTAGCCAGATCAAAGACACCCGGACGCAGTTTCAGCAAGGCCAATGGATCGCTGTATGCCTGTCCGTTTTGGCCATTGTTCTGTTAAATAACAATACTGCGTTGCTTGAGTACATGGACATTCACGGCAGTTTACTGGTCAAAACTCAGGCCTACTTATCAGCATTGTCATGGGGCGTTCCCGCAATACTCTTTTATCAGGTAGTCCGCAGCTATTGCGAAGGCTTTGGCAAAACCCGCCCAATCATGAAGATAGGCATTCTTGCTCTGTTATGTAACATCCCGCTTAATTATATTTTTATTTATGGAAAACTGGGGCTACCCGCAATGGGTGGCGTTGGTTGCGGCTGGGCCAGCGCAATTGTTATGTGGATTATGGCCCTTGCCAGCAGCCTGTACATTAGTAAAAGTGAAATTTTCAAGCCTATAAAGCTATTCAATCAGTGGCAAAACCCACAACGACAGGCACTGAATTCAATTTTGCGCCTCGGCTTACCTATAGGCTTCACCCTGCTAATAGAAGTCAGTATGTTCAGTGTTATAGCGCTACTGGTTGCCCGTCTGGGAGAAGTGGTCGTTGCAGCGCATCAGATTACCATCAGCTTCACAGGTATGATTTTTATGCTACCGCTGAGCATTGCTATGGCAATTACTATCAGGGTTGGTCAACAGCTAGGCGCAGCAAACAGAGAAGCGGCACGCTTTACCGCCACAACAGGCCTTTTGCTAACAGGCAGTTTTTCTATCGTTTCCTGTAGTTTCATGTATCTGATGGCACAACCAATTGCCCAAATGTATACGCCTCAAGCTGATATTGTAGCGCTTGCCAGCAGTCTGATTGTCATAGCTGCAATCTTTCAGTTTTCAGATGCTCTACAAGTTGTTGCTGCCGGCGCATTGCGAGGCTACAAAGACACCAGTATTCCCTTGCTCGTTGTATTCGTAGCCTACTGGTTAATTGGCTTGCCCTCAGGCTACCTGCTGGGGCTAACCGACCTCCTAGTACCAGCAATGGGAGCAGCAGGATTCTGGTATGGTTTAGTGATAGGCCTCACAGTGGCCGCTATACTTTTACCATGGCGTCTGTTCCGTTTAGCTCAGTGATTGCTTTTAAACACAGGCTACAGGTGCTCTGTAGCCTGTGCGTATGCCTGCTTGTATCCGGCTGCCAGCCAGACACACCTGAAGCCATGCTGGAAGACTACATAAGCCGCCTCAACAATGTGCTCGAACAGGACGTTACTCTCGACCTCAGCAATATTCATCCTACCGCTCTGCCCCGCCGCCGCTTACGCTTAATTGAAGAAACACCCGTTCGTCAGGGACTGATTGAAGTATTGGAGCTACGCCATTGCGACCTGCTGCCACTTATTGCACAACGTAACAGTTCGCTCGGACGAGTCATGCAACCCTCCCAAAAGCTGATCTACGAACTTAAATTCTTAGTATTGATGCGACAATGCGTTGCCCAAATGAAAACTGCAAATATAGAACCGGAAGTACGCGAACAAATTGACACTATATGGCGCACTAAACAGGCGAACCTGCCAATCGTATTATGGAACAGCCTATATAATTCCGACGAAATGGAGGCGAATTTCTCCGCTTCAGAACCACCTCTTAGCTTACCTTCTGATGACCCTAGAGAAAGACAACAGGAAACAGCCCGCTTTGCCAGCGTCAAACTTAGCCTGCAACATTTCAAACAACTGACACTACTGGCGGAACAGCCAAAAAACTGGCCTCTACCTGAATTCATCAACGATATTGAAGACGACTACCTTACGCTTTACAGCAATAGGTTTGGCAGCCGCTGGCAACGCTCTCTGCTATTAACTACAACAACCCTTAACAAAGGTGCCGACATAATTGAGAAACGCCTGAAAATTAAGCCCTTCTGTTACAGCGGACACCGTAATCAAAAGGCTGACATTCTGATGAATGTATTCAGTAAGTTTTATGCTGGGCGCTTGCAGCCCTATGTAGCAAAAGTTCACCAACAAGGCGATGTATGGCTAGCCGCTCACGAAGCAATTTTACAGCCGCTCCAAAGCACGCTACCTGAAGCTATGCAGCAATACGAAAAGCATTATCTTGATCGCCAGTATCCTGATGGTCAGTGGCAGCAATACCTTCAGGCATTGCAGCGACACACGTCAGCCTGGCAGAAAATCCTTCGCCAATGCAACATGATGCCCGACGGCAATCCTCTTTAAGAACCCGAAAAGCCAACCAGTTTGCATTAAATCTGCGCAAAAACCTGCAAGCATAACTTCCATAAAAAACAGATAGTTAAAATACTATTACCCATTATGGACAGCTTAACCTTCCCATCTGATGATAAGCAGGAACGATTCCTCTAAAATCAGTAATTCTTTATACGACTTGTAATAATCCGCACCGCCTTTCGGTAAAAACCGGGAATCGTCAGGAGCAGGGATGACCGCACGACCAGTTACAGCAGGCAAATCACAGTCAGGCAGAATGACCAGCCCGATCGTTGCCGTCTATGCTTTGCTGCTAACCCTTACATTGGCCCTAACCTCTATGGCTGCTGTAGAAATGGATGTGCGTATGAGCCAGGCGCAAATTGAAAAGCTTGGCCGACAATATGGCCAGCAAGCCAAAAAACGCCTGCTAGCCTGGCAAAGACTGATCGATGAAGTCGGCACCGATCCCGAAGATATTAAGCTGAGAAAAATCAACAAGTTTTTTAACCAGGTGCGCTTCATCAGCGACATTAAGCACTGGGGTAAAAAAGACTACTGGGCTACCCCGGTTGAATTTCTGATCTCTAACGGCGGCGATTGCGAAGACTTTACCATCGCTAAATATTACACCTTGCGTCAGGTAGGCGTGCCGGTTGAAAAACTCAGTCTTGCGTATGTAAAGGCACTGGAACTGAACCAGGCCCACATGGTATTAACCTACTACGAAAAACCTTCATCAACCCCTCTGATTCTTGATAATCTGATTTCACGGATAAAACCCGCTAACCGTCGACCAGATTTATTACACGTATACAGCTTCAATGCTGATAATTTATGGCTAACTAAAAAAGGTCGTCGCAGCACACTGGTTGGAACATCAGATCAGCTGAAACCCTGGGTAAAACTGAAATCCAGAATTCAGAATCTGGATAAAGACATTAACGTACAATAAGCGGATATAGATAAAGGAAAAGTCATGTCTATCGTAAATCAATTAATGGCTGCAGTTTTAGCCGTATTGCTAGGCCTGGTCTCCGGATCTGTGTATCTGATGTCGGACAGCTCAAAAGCAATGTTGCTTAATCAGCTGGAATCCCATGGTCAGGACACCGCTACTCACCTTGGCCTCTACCTTGCGCCATATATGCTGCAGAATGACGAGGCAACTATTGAAACCACAGTGAACGCTATTTTTGATAGCGGTTTCTATCAGCAAATAAAGGTCGTTAATAATCAGGGTGAAGAACTCTTTGCGAAAAGCACACCACCACAAATCAGTGAGCAGGTACCACAGTGGTTCGTTGACATTGTCAAAATCGACCCACCTGAAATGACACGTGAAGTAACCTCTGCCTGGAACAAAGCGGGCTCTATCTTCGTACAGAGCCGTGCCGGCTATGCCTATGAGCAGCTTTGGCGCGGTACTAAACAGACTTTTCTGTGGTTTGTTGTACTATCTCTGGTCAGCATTGTTTTTATTCATTTTCTGCTGCGTTACATTCTAAACCCACTCAAAGGTGTTGAAGACCAGGCTGTTGCACTGTCTGAACGCCGCTATGTCGAACAAGGAAATATCCCCAAAAGCCGTGAATTACGCCGGGTTGTAATTGCCATGAACATGATGGTGCAACGGGTTAGAGCCATGTTCGATGCTCAGGCTAAACAGATCGAAGAAATCCGTCGCACAGCTTATCAGGACGAACTGACCGGACTGGCAAACTACCGCTCTACCCAGTCTCAGCTAGTCGAACGGATTGATTACCGGAAAGACTTTGGTAACGGCACTATGATCTATCTGCATATTGCTGATTTGCAGGGCCTGAACCAGCACTTAGGGGTTGAGAAATCCAACAACTTCATTAAAGCAACCGCTGATCAAATGGAAAAAGTAGCCGCTTGCTGCGAGCAATCCGTTATCGGACGACTCACCGGCTCTGACTTTGTATTACTTGCAGACCTGACTAACCCAGATCACTTGCAACGCGAACTGAATGCACTTATCAGCAGCTTGCATGACTATTACCGTCAGTTACACCATGATGCAAAAGACGTCCAGGCACCTATATTTATCGGCACAACACCTTTCCGTGAAGACAGTAATGCCAGCCAACTGGTTGCTAATGCCCGCATAGCCAGCGAACAGGCCATTGCTGATAACAACCACGTGAATTGCGTCATCGCTGAAGAACAGGAACAACAGCAGCAAAACAACTGGCACAAGCACGTCTCTGACAAAGTTAGCCGCGGTGACATATTCCTACAAAGCCAGCCCGTCTATGAAGTAGGCAGCGCTAATAAACACCTCCAACAGGAATTATTCGCGCGTATCCTCAACCAGGATAACGAACCCTGCATGGCTGGTGAATTTATCAGCGTTATTAAACAACTTGATCTGATGACAGAGCTTGATAAAACCGTTATTAAAAAAGCGATTGAACGCTTACAGCAAGGCGATCAGAACACTTTCTGCATCAATCTGAGCAACGACTCATTGCGGGAAGACAGTTTTTATAGCTGGTTTGCGGACACCGTACGTGACCTGAACACACCCCATCAGTTACAAATCGAGATCAATGAGTCTTCGGTGCTAAACAATATGGAAAGAGTTGTTCGCTTCCGCCAGCAGCTAAAAGATTCCCGTATCGGCTTCGGTGTTGATAACTTCGGCGTTCACCCAGCTGGTTTTGCGTACCTGTATAGCCTGCATCCTGACTATATTAAGATTGATGGCTCGCTAATCCGTGAAATCGACAGCAACGCGGAAGACCGCTTCTTTGTGCGTAGTTTATCAACCGTTGCTCACAGCCTGGAGATTCAGGCGTATGCAGAACACGTTGAACGTAATGAGCAGCTCAGTGTACTAACCGAACTGGAAATCAATGGCAGCCAGGGCTGGGTGCACGGACGTCCGGTTGTTCTGGATTAAATCTTTAGATATTTATTGAGCAAAAAAAAACGCCGCAAATAAGCGGCGTTTTTTTGATACCTAAACCCTTAACGGTGCTTAGTCACCAATTGGTCCAGCTTAGTACTGATTCGGTCTTCACGCGCCTGGGCACGCTGAACTTGCTGAGTCTGCTGACGACGCTTATTCGCCTCTTTCAGCTGACCTTTAGCATGCTCTGCTTCGGAAGCAGTAACAGCACCGTCAGACTCACCGGTCAGACCGATACGGTCTGCACCTTCCTGTAAGCTACGGAAGTAATGCGGTGAACGTACGTAAGACGCCAGCGCACGCTTAATCTTATTTTTAGCCAACTTCTCATCAGCAATCAGGTCTTCCTGAATACCAATTTTTAATGGCCGAACATTTTTACGGTTAAAAACCTGTGGGTACAACTCGCAAATTAATTGCAGAGCGGCCTGGTTAGCGGCACGGTTTTTGTTTTTAGACTTTGACGGTGCTGCAGATGTTGCTGCTGTATCAGTAGCTGTCACAATGAGTTCTCTCGTTACTTACCGGTCGTTGCCGGACAAAAAACTGGGTATTGCTATACAGACGCCGATATTTCTAACATCACTGCGTCTATACAGGAAAATTCTAAATAAATTCGTTACTCGCCTTTGCGAATATAATAAAAAAATCTTTCTTCATCCGCATCCTGCGCAATAAGCTCATGACCTAAAAAGGTACAGAACTTCGGAATATCCCGCTGCGTCGAAGGATCTGTTGCCAGTACCTGTAATACCTGACCAGACGTCATTTCACGCACTTTGTTGTGCAACAGCATCACAGGCTCCGGGCAGTATAAACCGCAGGCGTCCATGATGTGATCTGCTTTTACTTCAACCATCATATGTACAACCTCATATTAACAGGCCGCTATTGTCGCAAATAATTTGCCCCAGCAAAACCCATACATGCCACGGAAAATGTTACGCTTATAATCAGGACAATAAATAAGGAGCCTAACATGATCCGCGTTATCATCGAACGTCACATTGCCGATGACCTAGAACAACATTATGAACTAGCAGCCCGCAGCACTCTGGCACAAGCCATGCAAGCTCACGGCTTTATATCTGGCGAATCTCTGCGTGATGCATTTGACCACAATCACCGCATCGTCCTGGCAAACTACCGTTCAGTTCAGGACTGGCAACGCTGGTATTCTTCTTCAGAACGCCAGTCCATGATGGCAACAATTTCCCCAATGCTACAGCGGGAAGAAAAAATTACCGTTATGGAACAGTAAAACAGCCAGCCTTCCCGGGAAGAATTAAAGAATCCTGATATGACAGGTAATTTCTTCCCGATCATGGTACAGGTGTTTTGCCGCCATACGATACTTAAGCCCCGCCTCTTCAAGCGCGGCTTCTACCATCTTCAGACACGTCTGAACTTCTGTATAACGCTGCTTCATTGGCAGTTTAAGATTAAATACAGTTTCACGGCACCAACCATTCACCAGCCAGCGAATCATCAGATCCGTCACACGGGCAGGCTTATCAACAATATCACAAACCATCCAATCGAGATTTTTGCTCGGTTCAAACGTAAATGCATCCTCAGGCTTATGAGTTACCTGACCACTTTCCATCAGTGATTCAGCCATTGGACCATTATCTACCGCTGTAACAAACATATTCTGTTTAACCAGCTGCCAGGTCCAGCCTCCGGGAGCAGCTCCTAAGTCTGCGGCCTTCAGACCACCACTAATGTAATGCTGCCATTCATGAGGTGGTACAAACCAGTGCCAGGCTTCTTCCAGCTTCAACGTAGAACGGCTAGGTGCAGCATTTGGGAATTTAAGACGCATAATCCCCATTGGCCAGGGTGCTGAGTTTTCCACCGGCGCAACACCCAGATAAAAACAGGTGCCGGTTATCGCAAAAATATGTAACCGGTACGTATTCGCATCTGCCAGTAATTTACTACGTCGCAACTTTTGACTAAATGCAGAACTGAAGCTGTTACAAAAACGCTGCATTTCACGCCCATCGGTCGTATCAGCCGGCTCAACCATGACCGACTGACACGGCGGTAACTCAGTCACTTTATCCAATAATGGAGTAATACGGTCATCAGCGGAAATACCGTCAATAACAGGCAAACAAGCCACCCACTGACGGGCGAAGATAAGCTTACTGAAATCCACTTCATCAATCAGGCGTAACGCTGCATCGGACTCGTGCGTTACATAGAGAACATAACCGCTGTTATTCTCCAGTTTGCAGTAACCGTAAATACCTTCTGCTTCTGCAATATCGCGTATCTCAGCAGCGCACTCTTTCTCGAAACCCGGACGGCAATAAAGTAATAAATGATTCATATAAATCCTAACTGATTTCAGCGAGCTTCTGAGTGCAGAGTTGCTGACACTGAGCAACTGCATATTCAAGGTGTTGTTGTTGAGTCAATCCACTGGCTTTACGTGGCTTCAAATCATGATCTCCATCTTCCAGCCAGTGAAGTTTTATGCCCGCAGCAAGACTGTAGTCATTAACAATGATCTGCTTACCCATAGGATCACGGGTACCCTGGAAAACATTTATATTGGCAGTAGTCGTCTGTAAGTGCTCGATCCGCGGCCTATCTTGCTTACCCGCTGCATAAAACGGATAACCAAAAACAAAACATCCGGCTACGTCCGGTCGGTCAGCAAGCATAGTTGCCATACGCCCTCCCATAGATTTACCTGCCAGAAACAGTTGAGTATTTTCATCAGCATACTGCTCTATCAGCTGCTGAAAGTATTCTAACAGTTTTGGCTGTCTGTCAGGTGGCCTGCGCTTACCATCTTCACGACGCTTCTGCATATAAGGAAACTCAAAACGAACAACTTCAATTCTGTCGCTCGCCAGACGCTTTGCTACATCCGTCATAAAGTCGCTGTCCATCGGCGCTCCGGCACCATGAGCAAACAAAATTCGTGCCCGGCCCGGCTTCCCATCAATTAACATTTGACTGCCCGCTGCAAAAAGGCGCGATTATAGCCTGAATTGACACGCTATGTAGCAAGAAAGTAACAACAAATCAGCCGTATCAAACAAAAGCGCATTTGTTCAAATAATCACCAATTAGTGGAAATCAGTAGACTTTTGGCTAATACATAATGTCCAATAGCGTTGTTGATCTGCATCAAGAAATCACTCGTTAGCCGCTTAAAACACCGCCGGTAACAGGCAACAGGTGCAGGACATCTTCTGATTACGATCATGAACAACACCAAGAAAAACCCAAATTACTTCTTATTATTCAAATAGATAAGATTATTTACATTTTGTGGTCGCGAAGTAAAATTGTCGAGAATACGGCATATCGGGTGTGACAATGTGTCGCAACTAATCCTGTAAACGCATTGAAATATTAGGGCTATTTCATGATAATAGCTCCCGGAAATTTTACTTTCTAAACCTTATTAATAGCTTGTTGATGAGAGCCTGATATGAGCACTGCAGCTGAACACCCAACCTACAATTACAAGGTGGTGCGTCAATTCGCCATCATGACAGTGGTATGGGGCATTGTTGGAATGGCCGTGGGCGTCTTAATTGCCTCCCAGTTAGTATGGCCTGCATTAAACTTTGATACCGCCTGGTTATCTTTCGGTCGCTTGCGTCCGTTACACACCAACGCAGTTATCTTTGCATTCGGAGGCAGTGCACTATTCGCTACCTCTTACTACGTGGTACAGCGTACCTGCCAGGTTCGTCTGATTTCAGACAAACTCGCCGCTTTTACATTTTGGGGCTGGCAGTTAGTTATCATAGGCGCTGTTATTACTCTGCCTATGGGTATTACTTCATCCAAAGAATACGCTGAACTTGAATGGCCACTTGATATCCTGCTGACCATTGTATGGGTTGCTTACGCAATCGTATTCATGGGCACAATTAAGATTCGTAAGACCTCTCACATTTATGTGGGTAACTGGTTCTACATGGCCTTCATTATCACTGTTGCGGTACTTCACATTGTAAACAGTGCAGCAATGCCTATTTCTCTGTTCAGCTTCAAGTCTTACTCGGTTTACCCTGGTGCTGTAGATGCAATGGTTCAGTGGTGGTATGGCCATAACGCAGTAGGCTTCTTCCTGACTGCAGGCTTCCTGGGCATGATGTACTACTTCGTTCCTAAGCAGGCTGAACGTCCAATTTACTCTTACCGTCTGTCTATCGTTCACTTCTGGGCTCTGATTGCGACTTACATGTGGGCTGGTGGTCATCACCTGCACTACACAGCGCTTCCAGACTGGACTCAGTCAGTTGCGATGGTTATGTCTCTGATCCTGCTGGCACCTTCATGGGGTGGCATGATCAACGGTATGATGACCCTTTCCGGTGCATGGCATAAGCTGCGTACAGATCCGGTTCTGCGCTTCCTGGTTGTTTCACTGTCCTTCTACGGTATGTCTACCTTCGAAGGCCCAATGATGGCAATAAAGACTGTAAACGCCCTGTCTCATTACACTGACTGGACTGTTGGTCACGTACACGCTGGTGCACTTGGCTGGGTTGCAATGATTTCTATCGGTGCGACTTACCACATGATTCCACGCCTGTGGGGCAAAGCTCAGATGTACAGTGTTGCTCTGATCAACACCCACTTCTGGCTGGCAACTATCGGTACTGTTCTGTACATCTGTGCGATGTGGGTTAACGGTATCCTGCAGGGTCTGATGTGGCGTGCGGTTAACGAAGACGGCACCCTGACATACAGCTTCGTTGAAGCACTGGAAGCGAGCCACCCAGGCTACTTCGTACGTGCACTTGGCGGTGCTTTCTTCCTGACCGGTATGCTGCTGATGGCATACAACGTTTGGCAGACAGTGCGTAAAGACAGCAAGGCACCTGTTGCCGATGCGTCAGCACAAGCAGCGTAAGTTCAGGAGCAGATTGAAATGATCAAACACGAAACGATTGAAAAGAACATTGGCCTGATGATCCTGCTGATCATCCTTGTGATCAGTGGCGGTGGTCTTGCGGAAATCGTACCTCTGTTCTTTAGTAACTCGACTACTAAGCCAATTGAGGGCTTACGCCCTTATACCGCGCTGGAAATGGAAGGTCGTGACATTTACATCCGTGAAGGCTGTAACGTTTGTCACTCTCAGATGATTCGTCCATTCCGTGCAGAAACTGAGCGCTACGGTCACTACTCAACCGCTAACGAAGGCGTTTGGGAGCACCCATTCCTGTGGGGTTCCAAGCGTACAGGTCCAGATCTGGCCCGTGTTGGCGGCCGTTACAGTGATGACTGGCACCGTGCTCACCTGTACAACCCGCGTGACGTTGTTCCTGAATCAAAAATGCCGTCTTACCCATGGTTGTTTGAAAACAAACTGGATGGTAAAGACACTTCTGCCAAGCTAGAAGTCTTCAAGAAGTTTGGTGTGCCATACACCGCTGAAGAAATTGCAAGCGCTGGTGCAGATGTAAAAGGCAAAACTGAAATCGAAGCCGTTGTTGCTTACCTGCAGTCTTTAGGCAAGCTTCACTCCGTCTACAACAATAAGCGGTAATCAACAGTGAGCTACGAAGTTTACGGTCCCTATATCCCGGTCATCATGATGATCACTTTCTTAGGCTTATTTATCTGGGTACTACTGCCAGGTAATACCAAAGGGTTCAGAGAAGCCTCTAACCTGCCGTTTGCCGATGAAGAGCAAGCCGATAATGATGCGTCTGGTGGGACCAGTAACGGGAGAAACAAATAATGAGTGATTTTTGGAGCATCTGGGTAAGTGTTATTACGCTTGGCGTAATTGGCGGTTGCGCTGCCCTGCTTTGGTCCACTCGTAAGAGTGAAGTCTACAAAGACGCGACTGAAGAAACGACTGGTCATACTTTCGATGGTATCGAAGAATATGACAACCCAATGCCAGGCTGGTGGTTGCAGATGTTTGTTGCAACTATCATCTTCGGCCTGGTTTATCTGGCTCTGTATCCTGGTCTGGGTAACTTTAAAGGTTTCCTGAACTGGACTCAGATCAGCCAGTATGAAGAAGAAGTTGCTTACGCTGATGAAACTTATCGTCCGGTTTTTGCTAAGTTTGCAGATATGTCTGTTGAAGACCTGCAATCTCAGCCAGAAGGCCTGAAAATGGGTCAGCGTATGTTCGCCAACAACTGTGCAGTATGCCACGGCACAACAGGCTCAGGCGCACACGGCTTCCCTAACCTGACGGATACTGACTGGTTATATGGCGGTAACGCTGACACCATCAAGACCACCATTACTGGCGGTCGTACCGGCGCTATGCCTCCATGGGGCGCAGTACTGGGTGAAGAAGGTGTACGTGACATGACTAACTACGTAATGTCACTGAGCGGCAAAACTGTTGACGCTGATGCAGCTGCACGCGGCGAACAGCAGTTCCAGGCGCTGTGTACTGCTTGTCACGGTCAGGACGCTAAAGGTGTCCAGGCTCTGGGCGCACCAAACCTGACTGATAACGTTTGGTTGTACGGCGGCTCTTTCGAACAAATCAGCCACACTATCCGTGTTGGTCGTAGCGGTGTAATGCCAGCTCATAAAGACCTGCTGAGTGACGACAAGATCCACTTGATCACATCTTACGTGTATAGCCTGTCAAACAAATAAAACTGGCTTAAATCAATAAAAAGGCGATATGTTAAACTACATATCGCCTTTTTTTATGCCTGAGGTTTTCAGCAATAGGAATGGGCGTATAATATTCGCGTTTGCTAATACACGGACTGTGAGCACAGCCACACCTGCATCACCTCGCTCACTGAAACGCCAAAAATCTTTATAGCCCAATGTGTTAGCCTGTATTCGATGACTAATGGTGAGGATTGGTATGAATCAGATACCAGTAAAAGATGTTACCCCCAAGAGCAAAAACAATGGCGCTACTGAAAGCTACGACCTGTATGCTAAGCGCGAACATATCTATGTAAAATACTACAAAGGCTTCTTCAAGAACTTCAGAACCATATCCGGTTTTATCATGCTCGCCATGTTCTACTGCTTCTCATGGCTGCAATGGAACGGACAGCAGGCAGTATTGTTTGATCTGCCTAACCGCCAGTTCCATGTATTCAATTTCACCTTCTGGCCACAGGATTTCATATTGTTATCCTGGCTATTAATTATTCTCGCCTTTGTCTTGTTCTTTGTGACTGTTTTTGCCGGACGTCTCTGGTGTGGTTATGCGTGCCCACAATTCGTCTGGACCTGGTTCTTTATTTGGGCCGAACGCGTTACAGAAGGTGATCGCAACGTACGTATGCGTCGCGATAAACAACCAATGAGTGCTGAAAAATTTCTTCGTAAAACAGCCAAACACAGCCTATGGCTGGTGATTGCTGCTGCAACCGGCATTGCATTCGTTGGCTACTTTTCACCTATTCGGGAATTAATTCCAGACTTACTGGCCTGGAACCTTGGCCCATGGGAAACTTGGTGGATCGGCTTCTTTATCGTTGCTACATATGCAAATGCGGGCTGGTTACGCGAACAAGTCTGTATTTACATGTGCCCATACGCCCGCTTCCAGAGCGTTATGTTTGATCAGGATACTTTAGTCATATCTTACGACGAAGCACGTGGCGAAAATCGCGGCAAGCGTAAAAAGAATATGGATTATAAAGCCGCAGGCATGGGCGACTGCATTGATTGCGGGAACTGTGTGCACGTCTGCCCGGTTGGCATCGACATTCGTGACGGCCTGCAATACGAATGTGTTGCATGTGGAGCCTGCGTTGATGCCTGTGACGATATAATGGACAGAATGGGTTACGAACGCGGCTTGATTCGCTACACCACTGAACATGCACTCGAAGGCGGCACAACCCACATCATGCGCCCTCGCCTGATCGGTTACTTTGCCGCTATGTGCGTCATGTTCATTGCGTTTGGCTATACGCTTTATGCCCGTATTCCGCTGGAAGTTGATATAATCCGCGACCGTGGCCAGCTATACATCGAAGCGTCTAACGGTACTATCGAAAACGCTTACATGCTGAAACTGGCCAACAAGTCTCAACAGGACCACCGCTATAGTATTGAAGTAACGGGCATAGACGGACTTCAACTGATAAGCGAGTCTGTTGTTGATATTCGTTCAGGGGAACTTCTTGATCACCCTATACGTCTACAGATCAAACCGGCTTACCTGGAACGTCCAAACTACGACATTATGTTTCATGTGAAGGCACTGGATGATGCTGATATCAGCATTGATGAAGAGAATCGCTTTATCGGGCCAACCAATCGCCGCTAAAACGATGCTTAACAGCACTGACTGCGTTAAAATAGCCGTTTCGCCCGAGACGGCTATTATCTTTTTGAAGGAAGATCATGTCCCAACCTGACCCAATTGCACCATGGTACAAACAGCCATGGCTATGGTTTATTCTTGCGCCGCTTATTGCCTCCTTTATGTACGCTTCTGTTTATATATCTGCGGCTATATTTACCCGTGACACATTGGTGCGGGATAACTATTACCGACATGCAAAAGCATATAATCAGGATAACTCACAAATCCGGGCAGCTGCTGACCTAGGCATAATGGCAGCACTGAAAATAGATGACGTTACCGGAGATGTCAGTATTGAATTAACCAGTAACAACGATTATGTAAAACCAGAAAATCTGTCACTGGAATTAGTTCATGCGACCCTTGCAGACCGTGACTTTTCCATCAATCTGCGCCGTGTTCGTGACGGATTCTACCTGGGCAACATTGACAGTAAACCACTGGGTAAACAATACGTTATTCTGCAATCGGAAGATGCCAGCTGGCAGATTCGTCAGACCATCTTTCCTCCGTACGATCAGACCCAGTTCGACCTCATTCCACATAAGACCAATTAATGCCTGAAGCACCTACAGCAACAAACCAGCCGCAGTTATGTTTCCACTGCGGCCTGGATGTGCCTGCCAATTCTGAATACGCAGCCGAGATTAACGGCAAACTTCAGCCAATGTGCTGCCCGGGTTGTCAGGCCGTAGCTGAAGCAATCGCCGCTGGCGGTCTGGAAAACTATTACAAGCACCGCACCAACGATGCTCAGTCACCAGACACTGCAGACCGTAACCAGCAGCGCCTCGCTGAATTAAAACTCTACGATGAAGCTTCGGTACAGCAAAGTTTTGTGAATACCCTGAGCGATGGCAGCAAACAGGCTGCCTTGGTGATCGAAGGCATTACCTGCGCTGCCTGCGTATGGCTTTTAGAGCATCATATTTCAGCACTGGACGGCGTCACTCAGGCATCGGTGAATATGACTAATCACCGTGCGCAAATCAGCTGGCAGCCTGACCAGATCGAACTCAGTACGATTCTTGCTGCGATTTACTCGATTGGTTATCAGGGACATCCTTACCACCCCAATAAAGAAGAACAACTGTTGGCAGCGGAAACCCGCCGGGCCACTCGCCGACTAGGCATTGCCGGTGTATTTACCATGCAGATCATGATGATCTCTATTGCCCTTTATGCCGACAGTAACAATCAGCTTGAGCAACACCTGATCACCTTTATGCGCTGGGCCAGCTTTGTACTTGCTACGCCAGTTGTAATCTATGCAGCCAGACCTTTCTTTGACGCCGCGTGGCGTGATCTGAAAACCCGACATCTCACAATGGATGTACCAGTTTCGATCGCTATTGGCGGTGCCTATCTCGCCAGCATCTGGGCCACAGCGACAGCAACCGGCGAAGTCTATTTCGACTCAGTCAGCATGTTTACTTTCTTCCTGCTCATCGGTCGCTATTTAGAAATGAAAGCCCGCCACCGTACTGGCAGAGCTGGTAATTCACTTCTCAATCTACTACCAGCAAGCGCAACTGTTATTCGCGACGGCCAGGAAGTACTGATACCCGCAACTGACCTGCAAACCGGTGACAGGGTAATCGTCAAACCAGGCCATACTGTTTCAGCCGACGGCATCATTATCAGCGGAAACAGCAGCATTGATGAATCTGCGCTAACCGGTGAATACCTGCCACTCAACAAACAACCAGGAGATACAGTTGTCGGCGGCACTATTAATGTCGAAAATCCGCTGGAGATAGAAGTTACTGATGTCGGCGCCGAATCTAAACTTTCGTCAGTGGTTCGCTTACTTGATCGCGCCCACCAGGAAAAACCTCTGGCCGCCAAAACCGCTGATAAAATTGCCGGTTACTTTGTTGCAGCAGTATTGATCACCGCTATAAGCGTAGCCGTTATCTGGTGGAACATAGCCCCCGAACACGCACTTTGGATAACCCTCTCAGTACTGGTTGTTACCTGTCCGTGCGCGCTTTCACTGGCTACACCGACCGCGCTGACAGCAGCCACCGGAGCACTGCGGGAAAATGGCATTTTAATTACCCGCGGCCATGTTCTCGAGAGCTTGGCAAAAGCGACTCACATCGTATTTGATAAAACCGGCACGCTGACAGAAGGCAACCTGTCTTTACAGCAAACAATCAGCCTGAATAGCCTGACTAAGACTCAATGCCTCGATATTGCTGCAGCACTGGAAGCGCATTCTGAACACCCTATTGCCAAAGCCTTTCACCAGCACTATGAGCAATTTCAAATCCCTCCGGCTAGTGATCTGAATAATCATATCGGCGAAGGTCTTGAAGGCAATGTAGAAAGCGTTATTTACCGTATCGGGAAGCCCGAATTTGCCAGCGCCAACTGCGATGAAATACTCAGCTACCAGGATGCACCTGACAACAATGGCCAGTGGCTATTACTGGTTTCCGACAAAACGCCACTTGCCTGGTTCTGCCTAAACGATCCGATTCGCAAACATGCTGCGCAATCCGTGCAGAAGCTCCAGCAACAAGGACTGAATGTCACTATGCTAACCGGTGACAACTCTGCTGCTGTTAGTGCCGTTTCACAGCAACTGAATATCAATCAGGTTATTTCAGGTGTTTCGCCGGAAGAAAAACTGCAACACGTACAGCAGTTACAGGCAGACGGTGCCCGGGTAATAATGGTTGGCGATGGTATTAATGACATTCCGGTACTTGCCGGCGCGCAGATATCTATCGCAATGGGGGCTGCAACCGATCTGGCTAAAACAAACGCCGATGCTGTACTGATCTCCAGTGACCTGCAACGCTTACCCCAAGCCTTAACCCATGCGCAAAAAACTCAGAAAATAATTCGTCAGAATTTGGCCTGGGCGCTGGTGTATAATATTATCGCGCTGCCGCTTGCTGCCAGCGGACTGATAGCACCTTATATGGCTGCTATTGGCATGTCTGCCAGCTCGCTTGTTGTTGTGGGTAACGCACTGCGTCTTTCCCGCCTCAGGCAAGCTGACAGAACAACCAAACAAACTGTGTCACAACCAGTGATGCAACAGTCAAACAACTAAGCTTATCGGGCTACGGATCTCTATATGAACATTCTCTATCTGCTGATTCCTATCGCTATCATTCTGGCAGGCCTTGGTATCTGGGGATTTTTCTGGTCTGTAAACAGCGGTCAATACGATGATATGGAGTCACCGGCCCATAGCATTCTCTATGATGACGACGAACACCTGATCCCTAACGACGCCAAACAAAAGGCTGCTGATAAGCAGAATGACTGAACTCAGTATCTTTTATGCCGTACTTCTCGGTTTACTCGGTAGCGCCCACTGTCTTGGAATGTGCGGCGGTATTTCCAGTGCAATCGCTATGGGCATCAACCAGCCAAACCGTCATCCGCTCGTTTTATTACTCAGCTTCAATACTGGCCGGGTGCTTAGCTATGCTATTGCAGGCGGAATTCTCGGTGGGCTTGGCTGGCTTATAGAATCCCCCACTACCGGCCTGATTATGCGTAGCATTGCCGGACTTATGTTGATTTTATTGGGTCTGTATATTGCCAGATGGTGGCAGGCTGTCACTTATATTGAGCGACTGGGTAAACATCTCTGGAAGCATCTGCAGCCTTTTAGCAAGCAATTGCTCCCGGTCAGCTCAGTACCTAAAGCACTGTTACTCGGAAGCATCTGGGGCTGGCTCCCCTGTGGGTTGGTATACTCTACACTTATCTGGAGCGCCAGTGCCGCAGACTGGCAAACTTCCGCACTGCTCATGGGCGGCTTCGGTCTGGGAACAATTCCCGCCATGCTGGTCACCGGTTTATTGGCCCGTCAACTACAGGGCTTCTTACAACATCGCATTACTCAAGCTGTGGCTGGCCTATGCATTATCAGCTTTGGTATCTACACCTTACCGCTTTCAGGTTTACTACAATCCTTCAGCGCTTGATCAGGGTCAATGCGGGCATCTTTCAGATCACTACAATAGTCTCATATTAATAAGTCGGCACAGACCGACCCCTATACAGTTTTAGCAAGAGACTTATGCAGTGACTCAACCAAATCTTATAGAATGGGATCTGGATCTGATCCGTCGTTATGATCTTTCCGGCCCCCGTTACACCTCCTACCCTACCGCAATTCAGTTTGACCCTTCTCTGGAAGCCAGCGATCTGGTCGACTGCGGACAAAACACAGCCGATATTAGCACTCCCTTATCTTTATATGTGCATATCCCCTTCTGTGCCCACGTTTGTTACTACTGCGCCTGTAACAAAGTCATCACCCGTAACCGCAAAAAAGCTCAGCCCTATCTGGACACCCTTTATCAGGAAATGGCTCAGCTATCGAAGTGGTATTCAAAAGACCGCATTGTTGAACAACTTCACTGGGGCGGCGGCACACCAACCTTCATCAGTAACGAACAAATGACCGAACTGATGCAGGCAATGCGTGACAACTTTAATCTGTTAGATGATGACAGCGGCGATTATTCAATCGAGATTGATCCGCGGGAAGTTGATAACGAAACACTTCAGGTACTGCGTAACATTGGCTTTAACCGTATCAGCCTTGGTGTACAGGATGTCGAACTCAAAGTGCAGCAAGCTGTAAACCGTGTACAACCTGTAGAAGAAGTTGCTGCAGTATTGCACGAAGCCCGCAGACTCGGCTTCCGTTCTATCAATATGGATCTGATATACGGTTTGCCACATCAGACACTGGAAAGCTTTAAGCAGACGCTGGCCACTATTATCGAGCTAAGCCCAGACCGCTTGTCAGTATTTAACTATGCGCATATGCCAGATCGCTTCCGTTCTCAGAAACACATTCAGGCTGAAGATTTACCAAGCCCTGAAACGAAACTGGCGATTCTGGAAACGACTATAGCTATGCTGACTGATGCAGGTTATGTCTATATCGGTATGGACCACTTCGCCAAGCCTGATGATGAACTGGCCATTGCACAGCGCAATAATCAGCTTCACCGTAATTTTCAGGGCTACACCACCCATAAAGAATGCGACCTGGTCGCGATGGGGGTTTCGTCCATCAGTCAGATTGGTGATGTCTATTACCAGAACCAGCATGACATGCGCCTTTATACAGACGCCGTAGAAGCAGATATTCATGCCATTAACCGTGGTGTCACTCTCAGCCTGGATGATCGCATTCGCAGAGCAGTTATCACCCAGCTGATCTGTCACTTTGAGCTGGATAAAGATCGCATCGAAGCAGACTTTGATATCCGCTTTGATGACTACTTTGCAGAAGAACTCACAGAAATTGAACAGTTTGCTGAAGACGGCCTGATCAGTCTGGAAAAAGATAACCGTGAACTGCTGGCAACAGGTAGCGGCAGGTTATTAATCCGCCGGATCTGCATGACATTTGATGCTTACATTCCAAAGCGAACGGCTACTCAGGGATACTCCCGAATCATTTGATTGATAGCGTTACGGCCCTGTAAATTAATCTCTCAGGGCCGTACATCAAACGGGTTTGAGCAATTCCCTTACTTTTTTTGTGCTTTGTACGACAAAAGTAACGTGCTGAGGTCTAAACTACTTCAACCCGTACTAAAATTACTTCATAATCTGATTCAATAAAGATATATGAACTAATCACAGGACTTGATAATGAGTGACACAAAGGCAACCGATCGCAAAGTACACAGCATTTCACAGGTACATTGCAGCACCTGTAGCCTGAGCTCACTGTGTCTTCCTGTTTCCCTGAACCTGACTGAAATGGATCGCCTCGATAATATTATCGAGAAGAGCCGTCCGTTGAAGAAAGGTGAACATCTGTTCCATCAGGGAGATTCATTTTCATCTATCTATGCCATTCGCGCAGGCAGTATCAAAAGCTATAGCCTTACGAACCAGGGCGAAGAACAAATCACTGGCTTTTACTTCCCGGGTGAACTGGTTGGCTTCAGTGGTTTTGACGAAAACGAATATCCAATTTCAGCCAAAGTACTGGAAACCACTACCGTATGTGAGATTCCTTTCCCACGGCTGGACGAACTGTCAGGACAGCTTCCTGAGCTGCGCCGTCAGGTATTGCGTACACTGAGTAAAGAAGTACGTGAAGATCAGCAAATGATGCTGCTACTCAGTAAGAAAAATGCTGAGCAGCGTATTGCTACCTTCCTGTTCAAACTTTCTTCCCGCTATAAAGCACGTGGTTACTCTGCCACTCAGTTCCGTTTATCCATGTCACGGAATGAAATCGGTAACTTCCTGGGTCTGGCAGTAGAAACCGTCAGCCGTATCTTCACCCGTTTCCAGAAAAATGGCCTGATTACCGTTGAAGGTAAGGAAATTGAACTGATTCAACTGGAAGAAATCCAGCTGCTGTCAGGCGACTGTGTGGCTGAAGAAGACAGTGACGCTCGCATCAATACTAATCAGATGGACTAGCCTTCCGGACAGGAAAGCGCCAGAATATACCTACATACTGTAAATTTTCAGAATTACACCCTGTTGTAAGGATTCTTCATGTCTTTTGATGAATGTTATATAAAGTCGGTAATGCGTACGATTCCGGACTGGCCGGAAGAAGGCATTATGTTTCGCGATATCACGCCACTATTTAAAGACCCTAAAGCGTTACGCATGATCAGCGACGCTTTCATCCAGCGTTATATTGATTCAGATATTACCCACATCGCCAGCATCGACGCCCGCGGCTTTCTGATCGGATCAATCATGGCCTATCAGTTGAATATCCCACTGGTGCTGGTCCGTAAGAAAGGCAAATTGCCGGGTGCAACTATTTCTCAGGAATACAAACTGGAATACGGCAGTGCCACCGTCGAAATGCAGGCCGACGCCGTCACTAAAGGCGATAATGTACTTATCTTTGATGATCTGATTGCCACCGGCGGAACAGTACTGGCCGCCAGCACTATTATTAAAGAGCTGGGCGCCAGCGTTGCTGAAGTTGCAACCCTGATCAATCTGCCTGACTTACAAGGCTCACGTAAAATTCAGGAAGCCGGCATTCCGGTTTTCAGCCTTATGTCTTACGAAGGTTTATAAACCCAGTTTACCTGGCTACATTTGCCTACCTACTACAGCCCTGTACTAACAGGGCTGTTTTATTTCTGCACCAAAATACTAAACAACTCTTAAAAAACAATAAGTTAGATAAGCCCATCCCAGTATACTCACCATTCTGCTGAGAAACGTAGCAAACTGTCACAAAAATCGCTTACAATCGATCAACGTCGTTGGCGCACCTATGAAGAATTACTGCTTATATTTAGCAATTCAGAGCGCCTGAATCAGCCATGCGAGAGACTACTGCATGGACAAAACAGCCTTGAGTTAATAATAAAAATGAAACTGAGACTGCTACCGTTTATCACCTTATTGGTGAGTGTATTTATCAGCCATTTAAGCTGGGCTCAACCTGCCCAGAAACTGGCACTATCGCCTATCAGCCAACCTGATGATGCACGATCATCAGAAGATGCGCTGCCTGAACTGATCAATTTGCAGCAAGACGCGCAGATTGCCGGCAACCGCTTTGCCCTCATTCTGGTCAGCCAGCCAAACTGTCAGTACTGTGAATTAATCACTCGCGAAATTCTGATGCCGATGCAGCTCAGCGGCAAATATGATAAGAAGCTACTGTTCCGAAAGCTGACCATTTTTGATGACAGCAACACCATTATCGACTTCAACGGCAACCGGGTAGACGCCACTGTATTTGCTAACCGATACAACTCAGCATTTACCCCCACCCTGTTGTTTGTTGACCCTAATGACGGTAAGGTGCTGACCGACAAAATGGTTGGTATCAACACCATCGACCTGTATGGATTCTATGTAGACCGTGCCGTTAATAAAGCACGCAAAGCATTACGCTATAAGCTGCTAGCATCCAAATAAATCCGGCAAGCCATCTGCCGGTATTGTCAGACTTCATCAGCCTCCTTTGTCTCATCTCAGGCAAAGGGGGCTTTTTATCGATTTACAGTTTCAGGGATCAAGGCACGCTATGTGGTTTAAAAACGCAATTTTCTATCGGTTCTCTCAATCTTTCGATCACACTGCAGAAGCACTGGAAGCTAAGCTGGAAGACAAAGCCTTCACTCCATGTGGCAGCCAGGAACTGAGCCGTTTTGGCTGGGTTAGCCCAAGCAAC
Source organism: Aliamphritea ceti (assembly GCF_024347215.1). NCBI lineage: Bacteria > Pseudomonadati > Pseudomonadota > Gammaproteobacteria > Oceanospirillales > Oceanospirillaceae > Aliamphritea > Aliamphritea ceti. Next base: position 1,902,410 of record NZ_AP025282.1, on the reverse strand, counting down.
GGCATGTCAGACATGCTGGTGCATTCCGGCCAGGGCTTTATGTTGATTGCGGCACAGAAAGAAGAAAAAATGCTGCCATCATCAGTAATCAAGCAGAAGCTGGAAGCTAAAGTTAAAATCATCGAGCACGAACAGGCACGTAAAGTTTACCGCAAAGAACGTGACCAGCTTAAAGATGAAATCGTCATTGATCTTCTACCCCGTGCTTTCAGCAAGTACCAGACAACTCATGCGCTGATAGCGCCTCAGCATGGCTTACTCATTGTTGACGCCAGCAGCCATAAACGCGCAGAAGAACTGCTTAGTCACCTGCGTACCGAACTGGGATCACTGCCAGTCGTACTGCCCGACGTTAACCATTCACCATCCGCTATTATGTCTCAGTGGCTGGAAAGCGCAGATACCCGTCCACATGACTTTGTTATTATGGATGAATGTGAACTACGGGATACCAGTGTTGAAAACGGCGTAATCCGTTGTAAAGGTCAGGACCTTGAGAGCGATGAAATTCGCCAGCACCTGGAAGCCGGCAAGCGCATCTCCAAGCTGGCTGTCGACTGGCAGGAAAGTCTTAACTTCATCATTCAGGACGACCTGTGCCTGAAGCGCCTGAAGCTTTCTGACTCCCTGAAAGAGAAGCTTGACCAGGACAGCCCGGACGAAGCTATGGAACGTTTTGATGCAGAATTCGTTTCTATGTCACTGGAACTGACCCGCCTGATTCCAATGTTACTGGAAGCATTTGGTGGCGAAGCCGTACGTCCATAGAATTTGCTCTTCGTGCAGATCCGCTTGCGGATCTGCAGCATCTGCCCTCACCAATAAAGTACCTGTCACACCCGGCTTAACTTAACTGTCATTTACTGTTCATTTCTCTGTCACTCACCACTTTAACAATGCATATATTGAATCTCAGAGTGAGACGATTATATGTTTCAGCGCCTGCAGCTATTAGATACCCAACTCTACCTCCGCATCTATAACTGCTATGAACTACCACATATGGCAGTATTCAGCCGCTGGATATCCCGGCTGGGTGACGGCATAGCTTACCTGTTATTCGGCTTAATACTCTTCTGGTTAGAACCTGTCGACGGCAGCGAGTTTTTTCAGGCCAGCCTGCTCACCTTCAGTATTGAAGTTCCGCTTTATCTGCTCCTTAAACAGCTGATCAAACGCAACCGTCCCTGTGATCACCTCAACGGCGTGACGCCAGCTATTAAACCGGCAGACCAGTTTAGCTTTCCTTCAGGGCACGCCGCTGCAGCTTTCGCATTTGCCAGCATGCTGAGCCTTTATTATCCAAGCTTGTCTGAAACAGCCTTAATAATCGCAGGACTGATCGGCCTGTCCCGGGTATTGCTCGGTGTACATTATCCAACCGACATTCTCGCCGGCGCAGTATTAGGCACAGGCAGTGCTGCTCTGGGCTACAACCTCTACTTTGTTCTATAAAGAATATGCGGAGACAGGATAAAAAGTATGAAAATACTCTATGGCGTTCAGGCAACCGGTAATGGCCATATAACCCGTGCCCGGGTACTGGCACCCAAACTGGCGCAACAAGGCATAGTAGTGGATTATCTGTTCACTGGCAGGCCTGCCAATAAGCTATTCGATATGGAGCCCTTCGGTAATTATCAGGTAAGACGTGGACTGACCTTCATCGTCGAACAGGGGCAGGTAAACAAGCTCAAAACCTGCTTTAACAACAGCCTGACTGAGCTTTTTCGTGACATCCGACAGCTGGATCTCAGCCAGTATGATCTGATAATCAGTGACTTTGAACCGATAAGTGCCTGGGCCGCCTGGCTGCAGGGAAAAACCTGTATAGGTATCGCCCACCAATATGCTTTTAATTACGACTTACCGGGCCCGAATATAAAATACGCTATGCTTCCGGGAACCCGCCTGTTTGCGCCTGCCAGTGTACCAATAGGCTTACACTGGAATCATTTCAACGCACCTATTCTGCCACCAATGATCAACAGTCAACCGGTAAATAAAAACCTTGAAGCAGATAAAATTCTTGTTTATCTGCCGTTTGAATCACTGGACCAAATCATTAAATGGCTGGAACCGCTGAATAACTATCGCTTCTTTGTATACTGCGATATCAAGCAAACTAAGCAAATCGGCCATATTAAACTGTGTCCATTCTCAAGAGAGGATTTTCCGGCGGACATGCAAAGCAGCGCTGGCGTGATCGCGAACAGCGGCTTTGGTCTGGCAAGTGAAGTATTACAGTCAGGAAAGAAACTATTAACCAAGCCGCTTACCGGCCAGCCAGAACAACGTTCAAATGCTGCAGTGCTCGAGCACTTGCAGCTGGCAGACTGTTTCGAAGATTTAACGGTTGAAGGCTTTCAGGCATGGCTGTCGAAACCGGCGCCACAGGCAATTAAATATCCCGATGTGGCGACGGCACTGGCAGAATGGATTGCCGGTAATTGCCAGACGCCCGTTGAGTCATTATGTAAGCAGCTATGGTCTGAAATGGAACAGACGGACCTGTAACTCAGCCAACGGCCGCAATCTGCGTGTTAAGCCAGCAACGGGCTGTTTCAGCATCACTGAATACCCGAAAAGAATCTCCTGCGGAGGTATACACATTTTCCAGATGCTGAGTAACCAGGCCTGGCACTGAACACTCACCTAATACCAACGCGGTAGCGAGGCGACCTTTATGCCGGTCTTCTCTAACAACATCAATCAACCGGGCTTCAGCATCCGGCACCAAAATAGAATCACCTTCAACTAGAACCAACGCACCCCAGGGGGCACCATATAACGCCCGCAAATCATCGCCAATAGAATCAACACTCAGATCTATTGATTCAATATTCCACGGGCCCCGACCTTCAATGGTCAGGATTCTGCCTTCAACACTTAAACGGATGGTTCCGTGTACCCTATGCATATCGCTTATCCCTGTCCTGCTCTGTCCAGTTCCACCAGCTATATACCGGAGGAATCATCTTTATTATTAATGATTCCTCCGTACCTTGCCTGAACAAAGATCAACAATTGGGTCAGTTAAGTAGTTAACCAAGAGCTGCTTCGGCCAGCAGTTTAGCTGCAGGATAATCAGTTTTACCGCTACCTAAAATCGGTAACTCATCCACCGTAAATATCTTCGCAGGTAACATCAGCGGCTGTAATCCGGCATCAACCAGATAGCTACGCATCTGATCAGGTGCCATATCTGTCACCGCTTCAGTTAGTAAGACAACCTTCTCGCCTTTCTTCTCGTCCGGTAAATTCACCGCCACCAACCGCAAGTCATCATGCAGACCATCTCGCTGAATAAGCGTACGAATCTCAGCTTCAACAGCCCCCAGACTAACCATCTCGCCACCCAGCTTGGCAAAGCGCGAATACCGGTCAACGATTGTCAGGAAACCGTCTTCATCAACCCGGCCTTTATCTCCACTCTTGTACCAACGTAAACCATCCATTTCGACGACCACATCAGCAGTCTTCTCCGGATTATCCAGATACCCCTGCATAATCTGTGTGCCACCAATCAGAATAAGCCCTTCATCACCGGTTGGTAATTCATCCAGACTCACCGGATCAACGATACGGAAAGTAGAACCCGGCAATGCCAGACCTACAGTACCGGCACGGGTACCCTCCTGAACAAACCAACCTTCAGTAGATAAATGATCAGGTAAATTCACACCGGCAACCGGGGTTGTTTCCGTACAGCCATAACCTTCTACAATCGGCACCTTAAAGCGTTGTTCAAAGTCCTGCTGAATTTTTGGATCTAAGCGTTCAGCACCGGCTACAGCAATACGCAGACTGCTGAACATCAGGGGATGCAAACGCTTATTACGCATATACAAACGCAGGAAAGTAGAGGTTGCGCACATCATGGTTGCCTTGTAACGGGCAACGCCTTTACCAATGTTCTGTGCATCGGTCGGATCCGGATGACACACCACCGGAATACCTTCCATCAGCGGCATGAAGCAGGTCACTGTTAAACCAAACGCATGGAATAACGGCAGTGTCGCCATGATGCAATCGTCATCCCGAACGTTCAGTACATCTGCAATTTGTTTAAGGTTAGCCAGAATATTACGGTGACTCAGCATTACACCTTTCGGGGCGCCTTCACTGCCGGAAGAGAACAAAATAGCTGCCGTATCATGCAAGTGACTGTGACGACCATACCAGCGGCTCAGAATACCACTGGGCATAGCACTAACCATCAGCATTGTCAGCAAGCCTTCTGCTTTAGATACACCCGCCTTAACATCTTCCATGTAAATTACATTTTTACCAGCTAACAGTGGCGCTGTATCAATTCCCCGTGCGTTCAACTTAGTGATGAACTTATGCGCAGTGAGAATAGTCTTTACCTCAGCCTGCTCCATAGCAGATAACAGCGCTTGCTGGGAGGCAGTGAAGTTAAGATTGACCAGTGTTTTACCGGCAAACAGTGCCGCCATATTAGCAATCGCACCGGCACTGGACGTAGGCATCAGAATTGCTAAGCGCTGTCCTTCAGCACTGCTCAGACGGCGGCTAAAAATAGTACAGGCAGTTAACAGACGACGGTAGCTCAGTGGCTCACCCTGTACATCTGCAATCGCCATATCCGACATGCTCTGCTTTGCTGTCCGGATAAAACTTTGCGGTAACGCTTCAAAGCCATTGGTATGCTCATCCCATGCATGGATAGACAGTTCAGCTACTTTCTTCTTCACAGTAATAGCAGTACTTTCAATCGGCAGCGGCTTACCGTAAGCAACAATAACATCGCGCTTCATGCCAGTACTTCGCAGGCTCTTCATTTTATCGGTAGAGCGTGAAAAACGGCTTCCCCACAAACCACGCAGATAGAACGGCAGAATCACGCCCTGAGCATCTTCACAGGCTTTTTCGAAGCCGCGCTTAAACTCACCGATCTGACCTGTATGGCTAATCGCACCTTCCGGGAACAGACATACCACCTGGCCGTCATTCAAAAGGTCACGTACTTTGTTCAGCGCGGTACGGTTACTGCCCGCAGAAATTGGCACTACTTTGTACAGCGACATGAACCACTTCAGATACCAGCGCTCATAAATCGCCTTTTCCATCACAAAATGTATATGACGCGGGCAGGCCATCTGGATCATCGCCCAGTCCAGCCAACTAATATGGTTACCCAGCATCAGTACACCTGTGCCGGAACGTGGCAGGTTTTCAAAACCTAATACTTTCAGGTTGTACTTACGACGCATCAGGATTGCGGCAATAACCCGAATCAGTGCTTCCGGCAAAGTACATATCGCAAACACCGCTCCACCTAAAGCAAGAACAACCAGCAGCCACATCAGCCAGATAGCATCCAGGCTGAAGTATGCAAACATAGCCGTCAGCGCTAAAAAGCTAAGCATCATCAAATTCTGAATGAAGTTATTACCCGCCAGTACTTTACCGGTATCTTCAGCACTGGCATGGAACTGTACTAAGGCATTCAGAGGTACATTCAGTAACGAGCCGCTTACACCGATCAGAAAGAAAGCAGCCGCCTGAGCCGTCATAGAATCCAGCTGCGGTAGGAAAAACAGTCCAAGAGTAACGCCAGCTGCGCCCAACGGGATCAAACCGGTATTAATGTAATGACTGGATAAACGCCCTGCCAGCATTGCACCTACCATGATGCCAATACCGGACATTGCCATTGTGCCCTGAATAATAAAGGTATTAGTTTGTCCTAAACGGTCTTCGGCAAAAGCTGGAAATACCGCCAGCATCATCTGACAAATCGACCAGAAAATACCAATCCCGATTATTGAAAGCCAAATTGTACGGCTACGATAAATCAGGCCCAGATTACTCATCAGCGTCTTACCGGTACGGTATGCAGACCAGTCAAATTTGGTTTCCTGATCAAGCGGTCGGGTAGCTGGTAAACGTAACGCCAGTACTAGCTCAATCAGGGAACCGGCCACCAGCAACCAGCCCAGCGGCGCTATAGAAGTAAGACTTAACTCAGGAGTAATTAGTAATAATTCAGCTACCCTGGTTTCATATAACAGTGAGAACACAACTATGCCGGAAAGAATCGCCACCATAGTCACGGCCTGAACCCAACCGTTACCCTCGCTGATATTGTCGACGCCCACCAGCTCTTTGATATAGCCATATTTAGATGGCGAGTAAAATGCACTCTGAAGAGCCAGCACGAACGTCAAACCAAAGGCGGCCATAAACCAACCCTGGTAATAACTGAGCGTGATCAGCAAGGTAATTGCCACAGCAGCCAGCGCAGAAAACTTCATGACCTTATGTTTAGGATACTTGTCAGACACGAAGCCTGATGGCGTAAAGAGCATGATAAAAGGCAGCAAGATCAAACCATTGATCACCGCCGTCAGAATAATCTGAATATCACCGTCGTAGCTCTTGAACAGGGTATTCTGAATAATAATCTTATGGCCAAGATCAACAAACGCATTTATGAATGCCACGCTGATAAACGCCAGAAAGCCACGAATGCTAAGTAACGCTTTCATACCATATTCTCCTGTTGCCAACCGCTCAGATAACGGCCAATCACTTCATTTAACATTTGCTGTTCCAGTGCCGGCTGATTAAGAAAAAGTTTGTCCAGAGACGCCAGTACAGCAATGCCGTGTACCGCCGCCCAAAGTGTTCGCGCAGAGCGCTGCAAGCTTTCCGCATTCGCTTGCGGAAACTGTTGCGCCAGTGCCGCTTCCAGATACTCAAACATGCCGGAGATTTTCCCCTGCAAAGCATCAGGAATATCGCTGGCCTGACTCTTATGCTCAAACAGCAAATGCCAGCGATGTGGCCACTTATGGGCAAACTCCAGATAAGCCCGGCCATATCCAAGAATAATCTCACGGGGTTCTCCTTCCGGAATAGCACTCAGCTCCCCCTGAAATTGCGCCAGAGTCCGGGCATTCAGTTGCCAGCACAGATCATCAAGATTATTAAAAAGCTGATACAGGCTACCTACTGAATAACCAATGGCAGCAGCAACTTTACGGGTACTGAGAGCAGTAACACCCTGCTCATCCAGTAATACCTGTGCAGCTGCCAACGCCATCTCATGCAGCTCTTCACGGGTATGATCATTACGTCGGGCCATAATTAAATTCCTGACTCTTATTAAACACTGTTCAATTAACTTGTGAGGAGTTTAGTAAACACTGTTTAATTAGGCAAGAAAGAATTTATGAAAACTAATAAACAGGCAAAAAAAATGCCGCTAATAGCGGCATTTTTAAAATACAGACGAATCAGATACGGGTCAGATATACACCACACTCAAGGTGATGGGTATAAGGGAACTGATCAAAAATGGCGAACCGTTCGATACGGTGCGTTTTAGTCAGTTCGCGAAGGTTATCAACCAGCGTATCCGGATTACAGGAAACATAAACAATGTTGTCATACGCTGTAACCTGCTTAACAGTTTCATCGTCCAGGCCACTGCGCGGCGGGTCTACCAGCACTGTACTGAAATTAAAACTGTTCAGATCGATATTCTTTTCCTTCAAACGACGAAATTCCCGCACACCCTGCAACGCCTGAGAAAACTCTTCGCTGGACATACGCAGCACCTGAACATTATCGATCTTATTCACGTCGATATTATACTCAGCCGCCCGCACAGATACTTTAGCAATTTCTGTCGCAACCACCGAACGGAAGTTTTGCGCCAGCGCCAAAGTAAAGTTGCCGTTACCACAGTACAGTTCTACCAGGTCACCGCCGGCATCCTTAGTAATGTCTACAGCCCATTCCAGCATATGCTGACAGACACCGGCATTCGGCTGCGTAAAACTGTTTTCTACCTGTTTGTATAGCAACTCACGGTCATTCACCTGCATCTTTTCAACAGCGAAGTCATCACCCAGCACCAGCTTGGTTTTGCGGCTCCGGCCAATCAGGTTAATGTTAAATTTCTCACGTAAGAACGCCGCTTCTTCCAGCCAACTTTCATCTAAAGCTTTGTGGTACAGCATACTGACCACCAGCTCACCGCTAAGCGTACTGAGGAAATCTACCTGAAACAGACGCCGGCGCAGCAGTTCATTCGAACGAATTGAATCCAGCAGTTCAAACATCACCGCCTGAATACGTTCAGACACCATAGGACAACTGGTCAGCTGCTGATGCTCACGTTTGCTACCCGGCGTAAACATCACGTAGTAAAGGTCATCACCTTCATGCCAAACACGAAACTCTGCCCGCTGGCGGTATGCGGTACGCTCCGATTCGAACACCTCAATATCAGGCAGCGTAAACTCAGCAAATTGCTGCACAATCTGCGCCTGCTTTTCGCTTAACTGAGCGTCGTAAATAGAAGGATCGACATTTGGCAGCGCCATGATTACCTCGGAGACCGGAAGAACAAATAGATATAAAAGAGGCGCGCATTCTACCAGCAGATCAGGCCAGTGACTATTAGCTAAGACACTCGCTAGCACATCAACTCATGAAAGGATTAATCACCGCAGTTATGAACAATCCTTAAGTATCCTCTGCCTGTAAAACCTGCCGCCCGCGCAATTCCCTGAGAAAAAGCCCCACATTACATATTTCACTCTAAATCAGGCTGCAATAACCCGGCTTTAAAGGTAAAATTGCCGGCTTATTTGCCAACTTTGAATCAGTTGAGAGCCATGACCGAAAAACAACGCAAAATTCTTGTGACCAGCGCTTTGCCTTACGCGAACGGTCCGATCCACCTTGGCCATCTGGTGGAATATATTCAAACCGATATCTGGGCGCGTTTTCAGAACCAGCGCGGCAACAACTGTACTTACGTTTGCGCCGACGATGCTCACGGCACACCTATCATGCTCAAGGCAGATCAGATGGGTATCAGCCCACAGCAACTGATTGATCAGGTGAGTGAAGAACATCAGCGTGATTTCGCCGGTTTCATGGTTGGCTTCGACAATTACTACTCCACGCATTCAGAAGAAAACAAAGCGTTCTCTTCTCTGGTGTACACCCGTCTGCGTGATGCCGGCCACATTGCCCAAAAAACGATTACCCAGGCGTATGACCCTGAAAAAGAAATGTTCCTGCCGGACCGTTTCGTGAAGGGTGACTGCCCGAAATGTAACGAACCGGACCAGTACGGCGATAACTGTGAAAAATGTGGTGCGACTTACAGCCCTGTAGAGATGAAGAATGCGTATTCTGCCGTCTCCGGTGCGAAGCCAATCGAGAAAGAATCTGAACACTACTTCTTCAAGTTGGGTGATTTTGAAAGTTTTCTGCGTGACTGGGTAAACAACGATGACCATGTTCAGGAACACATGATTCACAAGTTGAATGAATGGTTCGAATCCGGCTTGCAGAACTGGGATATCTCCCGTGATGCACCTTACTGGGGTTTCGAAATTCCAGACGCACCAGGCAAATACTTTTACGTTTGGCTGGATGCTCCTATTGGCTACATGGCCAGCTTCAAAAACTGGGCTGACAAAAACGGCGTAGATTTTGACGAATACTGGAAAGCCGATTCAGATGCTGAGCTGTACCACTTCATCGGTAAAGACATCGCTTACTTCCATACCCTGTTCTGGCCTGCCATGCTGGAAGGCGCAGGTTTCCGTAAGCCTACCGGCGTATTCTGCCACGGCTTCCTGACAGTCAACGGTCAGAAGATGTCCAAGTCACGCGGCACCTTCATCATGGCAGAGACTTACCTGAAGCACCTGCGTCCTGAATACCTGCGTTACTACTTTGCAGCCAAGCTTGGCTCCGGCATCGACGATATCGATCTGAGCATGGACGATTTCCGTATGCGCGTAAATGCCGATCTGGTTAACAAAGTGATTAACATCGCTTCCCGTTGTGCTGGCTTCATCAAGAAGAAGTTTGATGGTGAGCTGGGCAGTCAGTTAGTTGAAGCTGAGCTATACAACACTGCAGTAGCAGCCGGTGACACAATCGCTGCCGCCTATGAAGCCCGTGAATACGGCAAAGCAATGCGTGAAATTATGGCCTTGGCTGATAAAGCCAACCAATACATCGACGCAGCGGAACCATGGGTACTGGCTAAACAGGAAGGTAAAGAACAGGAAGTGCAGGACTGCTGCACTATGGGTATTAACCTGTTCCGCGCCATCATCACTTACCTGGCACCGGTATTACCGCAGGTAGCTGAAGAAGCAGCCAAATTCATGAACCTTGATTCTCTGGCATGGGATAGCGTTAAAACACCATTGCTGGATCATAAGATCAATAAGTTCAAGCCGCTGATGCAGCGTGTTGAAGAAGATCAGGTAAATGCCATGCTGGAAGACAGCAAGCAAACTCTGGCAGCAGCTGCAGCTGCTCAGCCGGCTGCTGTTAAAGCAGAAAAAACACCGCTGGCAGAAACACCTATTGCTGACGAGATCACTTTTGACGAATTCGCTAAAGTAGACCTTCGCGTCGCACTGATCGCCAAGGCAGAACACGTTAAGGGGGCTGACAAGTTGCTGCAGCTGACACTGGATCTGGGCGGCGAAACCCGCAACGTCTTTGCCGGCATCAAGTCTGCATACGCGCCGGAAGAACTGGAAGGTAAGCTGACAGTCATGGTGGCTAACTTAGCACCGCGCAAAATGAAGTTCGGTATGTCTGAAGGCATGGTACTGGCAGCAGGCCCGGGCGGTAAGGATCTGTGGATTCTTGAACCGCACGAAGGCGCTCAGCCAGGCATGCGGATTATGTAATCCACGTCTGAATAGATAACACTGATAAGGGCATCTCTTACGGGAGTTGCCCTTTTTTGTCTCTGGAGATGAATCATAATGGCTCAGGAAATAGAACGTAAATTTCTGATCGATCTGGATACCCTCGGCACACTGCCAGCCGGTACCCGCATCGTACAGGGATACATTCCTACTCAGGGCAAAACAGCGGTACGCATTCGCCTTAAAGGTGAACTGGCATTTCTGACCATTAAAGGCGCAAACCAGGGTGCCGTTCGCAGCGAATTCGAATACCCCATTCCGGTTGAAGATGCCGATGCAATGCTGGCAGAACTCTGTAATGGCCAGCTGGTGGATAAAATTCGCTACCTGATTGAGCATGCAGGTCATACCTGGGAAGTGGATATATTCAGCGGTAACAATCAGGGCTTAGTAGTTGCCGAAGTTGAACTGGACAGCGAAAACGAAACTGTCACTTTACCAGACTGGGTACGAGAGGAAGTAACCGGCGAATCCCGTTATTACAACTCCAGCCTGATCGATAACCCCTACTCTAACTGGTAAGTGGCTATGAGCAATCAACACCCTTTCGAAACCCTCACACCCAGCTTCATCATGGATGCGGTAGAAAGTCTCGGCTACCTCTGTGACGGCCGAAACCTGGCGCTTAACAGCTACGAAAACCGGGTTTACCAGGTAGGTATCGAAGAAGAGTTACCTGTTATCGTTAAGTTTTATCGCCCGGAACGCTGGAGCCGCGAGCAGATACTCGAAGAACACAGCTACAGCTATGAACTGGTCGATCATGAACTGCCTGTGGTTGCGCCAACCCGCAACGACAACGGCGAAAGCCTGTTCGAATACGGCCCATTCATGATGTCCGTGTTCGAACGTAAAGGCGGACGCGGCCCGGAACTGGACGATCTGGACAACCTGTTTACCATGGGACGCCTGCTTGGCCGTATGCACTTAATCGGTGCCAGCAAGCCCTATCAGCATCGTCCTTCGATTAACCCGCAAACCTTCGGTCACGATAGCGTTGAACTGATCAGTAATCACTTCATTCCCAAAGAATTGAAACTGGCTTACGACAGCCTCACCGCTGACCTGCTGCCACTGATCGACAAAGCGTTTGCCAATGCCGGCGACATCACCCATATCCGGGTACACGGTGACTGCCACGGCGGTAACCTGCTCTGGCGGGACGAAGCACCACACTTTGTCGACTTCGATGACTCCCGTATGGCCCCCGCCATTCAGGACATCTGGATGCTGTTATCCGGCGACATCGACAGACAGCGCCGTCAGATTTCTGAAATCGTAGATGGTTACAATGAATTCTACGATTTCAGACCACAGGAACTGGCGTTAATAGAACCACTACGCACCCTGCGAATGATGTATTACAGCGCCTGGCTGGCACGCCGCTGGGAAGACCCGGCATTTCCTCACAGCTTTCCTTGGTTCAATACTGTGCGGTACTGGAGTGATCATATTCTGGAATTAAGAGAACAGCTGGCAGCCCTGCAGGCACCGGCTATTGAACTGTTCTGAGAGACCTGCTCAGAAACAAAAGTTAAGAATTAAGAAAAAGAATTAAGAGATGAACAGGCCGGTAAAACAGATTCCAACACAACGGAAATCCACCGGTACTGAACATAAAACGTTTATGGCTAAACCTGTAACAGCCTCACCGCCTACAGGTAATAGCAAAAAAGGTAACACACCATGATCAACACCAAGATATACAAAGCCGTTTACAGCCTGTCTGAAGAACTCATGAAGGCTGCCAGTAAGGACGACAGAGAAACCTTCGACGCACTGTATGCAGAGCTAAAAGCGATATGTACCGATAACGAAGACACCGACAAAGACCACCCGGAACAGTGGGAAACCCTGGCAGACTTCACCGAAGAACTGGAAGACGCAATTGTCGGCTACGAGAAAGCCCTAAAAAAAGCCATTGCGATAAACTCCAAAGACCATATGTCATCCATCGCATTCTCTATGGCATCAATGCAGGTTGAGCTGGGCCAGACAGAAGCCGCTATTAAGAACCTTCAGGACGCTAAAATCAGCGCCAATAAGATTGAAGACAAAGACCTTAAAGCTGAAATAGATGATTTGCTTGAAGATCTGTTAGCCGAACAGGGCTAATACCTCTCACATTTCCAGCCCAACAGAGAAGGTGAACGACTTTCTCTGTACTCCTTTTCCTACACGCTTCCGCTACTCCCTACCTCTTTAGTAACTGCCTTTGACCCGTATCAGGGTTTCATTCGTTAGGCCGTTACACTCATTCAACTTGTGGCAAACTGCTTAGATAAACTTTTCAGATAAACTGAACAACGAAGCAGAGTTAGAGTACCCATGAATACCGCAAATAACACCGATTCGAAGATCTGTGACAACTGCAAAACCCCCGTACATATTGATGACAAGATGTGCCCTAAATGCACACACCCCATTCGCAGTACTCAAGCTACAGCAAAATGGAAAGGCATCAGCTTTCCTGTGTTCTTTGTCGGTCTGTTGATTTTTTGTGTAGCAATGATGATCTTACTGCCAAGATAAAAGCCGCTAATTACTACAGCTAATAAACAGTCTTCGAAACAAGCATTATTCATTAGCACTCTATCGCACTGCTCAACCTCTGCGCATAAAGCTGGTAACTAGCTTGCCATCCCGCATCAAACGGGCCTCACTGCGACCACCCTCTTCTGCTGCTTCAGTAACAATAAGCTCAAAACGTATTTTATCAACACTGGCATTACCACACTGCACATCGACCGCGCCCTCAGACTTCGCCTGCCATAAACACCGGAAGCTCTCGCTGCTTTCTTGCCCTGAATATGCTTTATTCGGATGTAGCCTGCCTGTGCCATCAAACTCCAGCTCAAGCGCGCTGTAAATCGCGTCAGTACCAGATTGTTGCTCACTGACCCAATAACCAGAACTGGGATGCGCACCGCAACCGGCAAGCAGAAAAAGGCATGCTGCCGCTATAGAAGAAATGCCAGCTAATCGAAATATTTTACTCATACTCTGTACCTATCGGGTTAACCTACCACTGCTAAACATCATTACTTATCATGTTGCTTTTCTGGCCGCTCTCTAACCTTCCTTACTCCTCTCATTTTCCTTATTCCACTAAAACACTGCCTTTCATCTTGGGGTGCGGGCCACACTCATAATTAAAGGTGCCTGCGTCAGGAAATGTGCGCTGGTAAGTTTCACCGGGGAAAAAGATATCAGGCTCTTCACTGTCTAAATCTTTGAACCAGACGTTGTGATACTGACGCTTTTCCCGGTTAGTCCAGATGACAGTATCACCCGCATTAATAGTGATCTGCTGGGGGGAATATTCGAACTTCAAGATATCAACACGCACAGTCGCGGCTAAGGCTGACTGAATGTTGAACATGAGTGTAAACAGGACAAGGAATAATCTTTTCATAGAGATGATTATTCACTTACAGAGATGCTATGCCTTGACTAAAAACAAGAAAGGCACTCAATTTTGAGTGCCCTGCAGAGTTACCTAGTGTGGAGCAGGCAAGAAGAAAGACCTGATCCAGTTATTGCAGTGTATTAACGAATACTCAGTACTAAAACTCAGGATGGAACCCTCTACGGATAAATGCTTCTCTTGGCTTGTGAACAACAATAGCTCTTTCAGAAAGTTTACGCGCCTCAAACTCTATTCCAAAAAACTCCAAACTAATCATTCCGGTCGTTCCGTTGACGATAAAGTTTATAACATGACCTCGTCTTACAAGACCGGTACTGGTTAAATCCATATTATCCCAATCAATTATTTCCCCTGTCACACCGGTATAAGGAGGTTCATAACCACCATCAGTTTTATCCATTTCTCTTATATCTAAATATAGAGCAATTGAAAATATAACAGTTGCGGTTACGCCTATAACAAAAAAACACTTCAATATAACAGACACTCATCAACTCCTTTAAGCCAAATATTTTTGCCACACCACTTCAATTCAAAATTTAAAACTGCTTATTTTCTATAAAAAAACTTATTCCTGGCACCTACTTCAATCACCGAGACCTGATTACAGATGCTTATTATAGGTACCGAATTCATATACTAATTTCGACATAATAATTTTGTATGTATGCTGTGTTAAAACGAATATTTGATCAAATATAAATCCATTAAAACAGCATGTATCTTCATCCATATAAACGCTGGTTTTATTGCTTCAGGTAGCCCACAACCACATCGGGAAAGTCAGTAAACAAACCCTCTATTTTTACCTGTCTAAATAACATATCTAATAACGTAGAATTGCTGAACCCTTTTGGTAAAGCATCTACGCGAAGTGTATAAGGATGGATTGCTAAGCCTGCCTTTTTAGCCTTTGATGAAAGATCTGTAATTTGCTTGCTTTCTATATCTATCAAATGTGAAATAGACGGACCAATACCCTGAGCAACTTTAACTATTTCACTTAGTCCGGAAGGTGTTTGCAAATACGAATAGTCTGTATCAGATATCTCCCAGCTATTTTCTCCTATCAATTGAACCAGTTTAACCTTGGCACCTAAATCGTTACGTAACCGCTGTGTTTCTGAAAAATCAAAACACTGTATATAAACTGGCTTATCGGCATCATCAAGGTGATGCTTCCGTAATATATCCAGTACTATTTTACTGATATCTGCCCCCTGACTTTTGTGCCATGCCGGAGCTTTAATTTCTGGGTAAAAGCCAATATTTTCAGCCCGTTGACGATTTAACTCAGTTACTAACTCTATCTGATCTTCAAAAGTCGCAATAGAAAAATCAGCGTTACCCTGATATCGATTAGCAAAGACTTTGCTACCATTTTCACGAGTTCTTTCATGTACCTTTAAAGTTTTCAATTCGGCAAGAGTAAAGTCAAAGGTATAAAAACGCCCGTCTTGTCGCTTTCGTTCCGGGTATTTCAGCGCAACATCAGTAACCCTATCCAGATGAATATCATGTAATACCACAGGTACAAGGTCTTTACTTAACACCAGATCCTGCTCGATATAATCAGCTCCCTGGGCAATGGCTAAGGTTACGGCTTCCAAGGTATGTTCTGGCAGGTATCCTGATGCCCCTCTATGGGCTATGACTACAGGACTGGCGAACAAACTTTGGCTCAGTATCAAGCTGAGAATGAACGAGGCAATTCGGTAACAGAGCATGCTAATAACCTTATTTAACGCGACAGCTGTTCAAAGGCATTACGCCTGAAACAACGGCAACCTTGTACCGGCGAAGCCGCGGAGAAACTGTCCAGCCACACAGTAGCTGTGCTGCTTAAAATTGTTAGTATTTTACGATAGATAGATAGATAGATAGCGAATCCAATTATTGGAATTAGCAATACAGCTATACCTACAACTATTACATACTCAATTTTTGTTTCAGACTTAGGGTAGGCGCCGAGAGTGAATATTTTTAATGTGCCCACCCAATTCCCCAGCAAATACTATGGAAGAAGGTTTCCACTATAAACCATGTACAGAGTCGAACAAGACCACCCAAGAGTCCAACGGCTATATCCTCAACTGGCACAATCTATTCCTCCTTGGGAACACTAACGCCAAGCACAGCCCGCACGTAATTGCGCGGAAATTTGAGTAACAGATTTGACAGTCCCTTACTTCAGATTGTTAACTACCAATTTTGTAGCCTAATTCTATAGCTTTTTGAATTAACCTATCAATATTCCCGACACCCCATTGGCTACTTACAGCGATAGTAGAGTCGGATAACTTAATTAACTCTTCGGGCTTTATAAAATGACGCCATCTTGAAGTTTTAGCGAAAACTTCCTTTGCATCACACTGAGTCGAAAATACACCGCTAGAACCTTGTAAGCTCTTGTAAAAAGTACTCTCAAGCTCCGAATAGGTAACCTTTGGGTTCTCTTCTACAAACTTTTTTAATACAGCTAATACGAGGCGGCCTTTTCCATAGTTACCTCCATTGAATAAGTATTTTGTTGTATCTTTAACAGATAAATTATTTTTGAAAAACACGTCCGTAGTAACATACACACCGCCATTTTCTCCCTTGAACCTCTGAACTGATAGAGCAGCTACTGGAACACCACATTTGGTTGAGTAACCATTATTTATCTTATGTGCTAAATCAGGATGGATACTAGAGCCGACAAGAACACCAACCCATTTAGGTTCAGGAGATATATTTTTATCTAATATGTCTGGAAATTGCTCCAGTATCTGGTACTTTTCAATTAAATAATCTTCGAGTTGCGTTAGGTGTATTTCATTTAACTCGCCCATCTTTAGCTCAACAACACCAATGTATTCATTAGAGTAAGTAGCAAGAATATCTATTCGTCCATCAGTATCTTTGCTTGAACGTCCTTGCTTGAGAGTAAGCTCCTCTTGAACAATAGTAACATCCGAATAGTTCTCACGATCTAATGCCAGTATTCCTTCGTTTTCGACTAGATAAGATTCCATAGAAAGTTCCCTTTTAAATGGGAAACTCTCTAATTGTTCTTCGTTTGCAGTAAAATGTCTCAGTAATCTCATGATCTATCCTTAACAGCTAACGCCTCAATACCAAAACGCTTTAACGCGTCCGGCGCGAAGGAGCGAAGTTGATTGACTTGTTAAATTTTTTCACGATTTCGGCACTCTGCCTGCTTAGCCTGCTTTTCGCATATTTCACAATAAACTGTTCATTTACACAGAAACGATGACTGGAAAATACACAAGCCAATATCACTGTCGCCAGCGTATCGGCTTGTAAAAATTACTCTATTAAAAAGTCCCGAGACTGAACTGCATGCCCGCGCTGTCTACCATTAGATGTTGCTGACCGCTAATCTCTACCTCGTAGGCCAGTTCTGCCAGTTGGTAGAACACATTGCGGTTTAAGCGTGCTTCCATACCGTAGCGCACCATAATGTAGGGCGAAGGTTCTTCCGTTTCGGGGTCGGTTTCAACCCGTATAAGATGATCCACACCTGCGGTGATTTCGTCTTCTGTGCTGGTAATAAAGGTTAGCACCTGCAGGCCATCAACCTCTTCCACCTTCATTTCTGTGACAAACAGCGGTACGTCTTCCACCTGAATGCGGACTTTTTCGACCGGTGTTACCAGAAAGTATTCGTCAGCTTCATGCCACAGAATACTGGCAAACATAGTCACCATTGCCGGGCGTTTGATTTGCCCGCCTTCATGCCACCAGGTGCCGTCGGCACGGATCTGCATATCAATGTCGCCACTGAAATCCGGTTTCCATAAATGCACTGGAGGTAGCGATCGGGTTTTCTGATGTTCTTTAAGCTGCCCGGCTACTTCTGCCAGGTCTAACGTCTTCTTAGACACGGGATATTTCCTAAAACAAGCTTACTCACAGAGCAGGCATATTAAGTTTTCGCCAAGTTACATTAACGAGATTCACTTTTAATCAAAATAATTTCAAGTATTTTACCAATTACATGAATTACGTTCATTGTTACACTGTCTCGCAGTTAAAGCTTGTACCTAAAAGCCTCTAACTAACAACTCGTACTTCTATAAAGCATAGCGGAAACAATCATGTTCGAATCATCTCTTAAGACCAAGTTTAGCGATCCAGGCCGTGGAGTTTACTTCATCGGCACCACGCCACCTAAGCGTACGGTTGCTATGATGGAGATGCAGACCATTGCTGCTAAGCTGGTACAGCGTCTGGAAAACATCGAGTACGACGGCCTGGTGGTATATGACATTCAGGACGAGACCTCCCGTAATCCGGAACCAAGGCCTTTTCCCTTCTGCCGTACCCATGACTCCCGTGATTACTCAGCCCTGCTACGCACTACATCAGGCCTGCCAGTAATCACTTATAAAAGTGCCGCTGAAGAAAACCGCCTGGAGTTTGATCAGTGGCTGGATACAGCCTGGAGCCCAAATGGCGTTCGCGATTTGGTATTAGTTGGTAGCCCGGCAACTAGCCAGGGTACAAATTTTCCGTTGCCGGCGGCTTACCATGCGCTACAGCAGCACCCGCTGGACTTTCACCTGGGCGGTGTGGCCATTGCAGAGCGACACGCCAGCAAAGCTAATGAGCACTTACGTTTGATTGAAAAGACTCAGCAGGGTTGTGAGTATTTCATCACTCAGGCGGTCTATAACCCGGAAGCGACCATTCAGCTGTGTAAGGATTATGCCGCTGAGTGCCGCCGTCAGAAGTTACAGCCGAAGCGACTGATTCTGACCTTCAGCCCGTGCGGCAGCGAGAAGACTTTGGACTTTATGCAGTGGTTGGGTATTTCTGTACCGCAGAACACCCGTGAACAGATTATTGAGGCGAATAACCCACTGGCTGAATCGATTCGCGTATGCCGCAATAACCTGCAGCAGATTATCGATGCCTGTGTTGAGTTAGGAATTCCTTTAGGGCTTAACATTGAAAGCCTGACTAACCGTAAGGAAGAGATCGACGGCACTATTCGTTTGTTCAAACTGCTTAAGGCAACGCTGGAACTGAATCTGGCAGAACAGCATTTACAGGACTTCGATACGCCACCGCTGGCTAATATTGCCTGAGACATTTACAAGGCATAGCATCAGAGCAAAGCTCTAGATAAAACAGCTTGTAAAAGCTCTCAACAAAAAAGCCCTGCATTTGCAGGGCTTTTTGTTTATTCCAATTCCAAAACCGGTTTCTACAAACCCTGCTCTATAAGCTGACTTTTAATACGAGCTCTAAAAGCGGACTTTCAAAACGGGATCGAAAACGGACTGTTAATAAGAAACTGAAACTCAGCCCCAAAACTGATAAACACCGTTCAGCAGGAACACGCCAACACAGGCAAGAAATACCAGCATGAACCTCAGCATCAGGCAGGTAGTACAAATACGTTTACTCTTCTTCATCGCATCTTTCTTCCTGTTAGTTCTTTAGGTTCAGCCACCGGCCAGTTTTACTGTATAGCCTTGCTTTTCTAATGCCAGTTTCAGCGTATCCCGGTGGTCACCCTGAATTTCGATGATGCCGTCTTTAACCGAACCGCCGGTGCCGCATTGCTGTTTTAACTTTTTCGCCAGTTGCTTGAGTGCTTTCTCGGCCAGCGGTACGCCGGTCACAGTAGTCACGCCTTTGCCTTTACGGCCTGCAGTTTCACGGCGGATACGTACCACACCGTCTAACTGTTCCAGGCGTTGTTCTTCTGCCAGCGAGTTACAGGCACATTCATCCACGGCTTGCTGACATCCCGGACACATCTGCCCTTTCTCAGTCGAAAATACCAAGCCACTTAACTGATCACGCATGGACACTGTTCAATACTCCAGAATTTATAAACTCAGCCCGGTCAGGAATTTGCCATTCCACCAATTTGCCGGGCCAGATAGGCTGCGTAATTATCGGTCATCCCACCGATGAAATCGAGTACCCGCATGTAAGAAGGATATAAATCCCATTCCGGTTGCGGACTGTGAATGCCCATCAGGCTGATAATCTTCTGGCTACGATAGCTCAGGTTCTCATGACCACCACAATGTAACTCATAGGCAGCATGACAAAAAGCATCCAGCAAGGTACCTAATGTACTGTACGCACCCACTTCTAATTCTGCTTTACGGTTATCCGGAAAGACCCTGTCCCGTGCCAGCGCTTTAGCCTTCTTTAAACCATCTCGCACATCGGTGCTGCCGTCACTTAACAACTCCCCCTGATACTCGCCATTCATAATGGCAGGCAGGTTTGCCATGTACGCCTGTACCGTGGACTCAACCATGTTCTCCATGGCTTTACCCCGAAGAGCAGAGATTTTACGGCGGGCAGACGCCTGGGTCGCAAAAATCTCATCGTCGTATTCCAAGTCACCACAAAGCTGCAGCAGAATCGGTTTGATATCTTCAAAGCCAAGAATATTCAGTTCGATAGCGTCTTCCAGATCAAGAATGGCATAGCAAATGTCATCTGCCGCTTCCATCAGATACGCCAGCGGGTGACGGCACCAGTGATTATCACCCAATTGAACCAGACCAAGTTCTTTACTCAGGCTGTGCATTATTTCCAGCTCAGTCAGAAAACAGCTGAACTTACCTTTAGTACTGGCATTTTCAACCGTCCAGGGATACTTAAGTAAGGTACCTAAGGTAGGAAACGTCAGACGCAGGCCACCATTAAACAGGTGGTTTTCAATACGGGTGACAACCCGAAAGCCCTGAGCGTTACCTTCAAAGGTTTCCAGATCTTTGCGCTGCAGGTCCGATACGCCGTCAAGTAACCTGTCGCCGGCCTTATGCTTAAACCAGTCGCGGATAGCATATTCACCGGCATGCCCAAAAGGTGGGTTACCAATATCATGTGCCAGACAGGCAGACTGAACGATAGTGCCGAGATCATAAGCGGATACCCAGTGCGGCAGCTGGTCCTGTAACAGTTCCCCTACCCGGATACCCAGACTGCGGCCAACACTGCCTACTTCTATACTGTGCGTCAACCGAGTATGTATATGATCATTCAGCGCTAAAGGGTGCACCTGAGTCTTACGCCCCAACCGCCGGAAGGCACTGGAAAAGATGATCCGGTCGTGATCTTTATGAAAATGGCTGCGGCCAATTTCTTCCGGTGTTACCTGCTCGTGTCCGTAACGCTTTGTTGTCAGTAACCGATCCCATTGCATAACCATGCAGTATTTCCTTGTGTACAGGTGCGCTGATGTCATTTTGACGTTAGCCAAGTCGCCTGCTAAATGCAACTTCAGCACAATTGCGACAATCTGCCACATAGCTATCTGACAGATTTATAACGATAATAAGCCTATATTCTGAATATTAGATGTAACCCGATGACCAGTAACACAGTTTCTTCTGGCAAGAAGTCTTTATTGCCTGTGCTCAGTACTTTACTGTTAGTTGCAGCTTTAGCTGTTCTTTGGCTGTTTGCCGAGCACTTTAACCTGCTTGAGCCGGCCGAAATCGAACTCTCTGTACCTGACTGTGACGTTAGCTTGTCCGCCTGTACCGCACAGGGCGACGGCTTCAGCGTCACCTTAGAACCGGTATCTGCGGAGATCTCTTCTATGCAACCCACCGAATGGCAGGTTAAGGTAGAAGGAATAGAAACCAGTAACGTAATGCTCGACCTTCAGGGTGTGGATATGTTCATGGGGCCGAATCAGACACAATTTTCACCGGCGCAGGATCAGGCAGGCTTATTTCAGGGTCAGGCAGTACTGGGCGTTTGCACCACCGGAGAAATGCACTGGCAGGCCACTGTATTAGTCGACACGCCAAACGGCACAATCAAATCTCAGTTCGGTTTTAAGGCAAAATAATGACTTCATTTTCTACGCTACGTAATTTGCTGATTCTGACACTCTGCCTGCTGACAGGTTTGGCAGTGGCGCTTTACCTCTCACCCGAGAAATCTAACACTAATGGCTTAAATCAGTTAGGTGGGGAATTTACCTTAGAATCTGCTGAGGGCAAAGTTTCGCTTTCCGACTACCGCGGTAAAGTCGTTGCTATGTATATCGGTTACGCATCCTGTCCTGACGTCTGCCCTACTTCACTGGCAATTATGTCCCAGGCACTGAAGAACCTTTCCCCTGAAGATGCCGCTCAGGTACAGTCGGTATTTATCAGCGTTGACCCTGAACGGGATACTCCTGAAAAACTGGCGCAATACAGCAAGTTCTTCTTTCCAACCATGGTTGGCCTGACAGGCGAAAGAACCGCGATAGACGATATCGTCAAACGTTACGGTGCATTCTATAAAATAGTCGATATGGGCGATTCAGCGATGGGATACGCCGTAGATCATTCTTCACGCACTTATCTGATTGATCAGCGTGGTCAGTTTTCGAAAGCACTGTCACACGGCACCTCACCGGATGATGTCGCCTTAGCCATTCGTGAACTGCTGGCTCAGGGCTGATGCCCGAAGCAAAAATGGCTCATCACACCTGATCTGAATCTGACCAGTTACATCCAGAAAATTAAACCGCATCAGCACAACTGCATAAAAGGAACCACTATGCGCAATTTATTCCCTCAGTCACTCAACCGCTTGCTATCAACCGGACTATTTTTAGCCGGCCTGACTGTCAGCAGTGCTGCTTTTGCGGAAGTGGAAGTTGATCACCCTTATGCCCGTGCTGTGCCACCGGGACAAATGAACAGTGCCGCCTTCATGGACCTGAACAACAAAGGTAAGGAACAGGTTGCCCTGATTAAAGTAGACAGTTCAGTGGCTGATAAAGTTGAAATGCACACCCATAAGCACGGCGAAAACGGCGAAATGCAAATGCGCCAGATTCCTCAAATTACAATGTTCGGTAAAGAACGTGTTGTACTGAAGCCAGGCGGACATCACATCATGCTGATTGGCCTTAAAAAGGCTTTGGCTGAAGGCGATAGCATTGATCTGACACTTGAGTTTGATGATGGCACCAAACAGGAACTCAGCGTACCGGTGAAATCAGTAATGGCTGCGATGGGTAAAAAACACCACCATTGATAGCAAGGGCGGCTGACATTCATATCAGCCGCTTTTTTAATCCAGGGTAAACTCTTCTGCTTGCAGATGCTCAGTTGCAAACTCTTCCTGCAGAGCAGCAATCAGTAATGCAGGTCTGGACGGCAGCCCATCAGATAAAAACTGCTGAACCTGTGCAACAACATTTTGTTTAAAGCTTTCACTGGCACCGATATCACTGGCCAGATTATCCGCACTGAAATGAAACCTTCGTCCGGCAGCATGGCTGAATAACCATTCGAATGCCTGTGGTTTTATCTCTACCCGTTCAAATTCAGCTTGTTCTGCAGCACTGCGGCCATCGGGCTTATACCAGTAGCCAAAATCTTCTAAGTGCCAACGGTTGGGTCCTGCTACACACCAGTGGCTGAGCTCTACTAACATCATAATCATTAATGTACATAGATAACTCTCTGGTTAATATCGAAAAAGTTAAAACGGGCTAATCATTGGAAATTTGCTTAAAAGTGTACAAAAAACGCTCATGGGACACTGATTTGTACATCAAACTCAGTCTATATTTAAGTGATGTACCTAACAACCCATCAACCTAGCTGATGCCTTAATCACATTCTGTACGGCTCCCTACCCCATTGCAAGAGGCTGCGTGCTGACATCGCAATGTAATGACTTAAGATCACTCAACTTATAGTGAAAGCCTCCATCATCAGTTCTTAAAACAGTATTGAATAAAAGCTGGCTAATTGCTGACTGAGGCAGCTTGTAGTTTCTTTTAAAGGGCGTCACTTCCCAACTGTTGACTAAGGCCCTGTCCATATTTTTGCAAATATTTCCTACTACGGAGTTGGCTGCTTGTCGCTTTCCAATCCCACCTCTCATGTAATATGCAGCTGAGTCTTTTACCGCTCGCCATATGAAGTTGTACGTCTGAGCAACACTAAAGTATCTAAGGCACTGAGACATAACCAACCGTGTTTTGTCACCTGGGGAAAAATGCAACTGATGCTCGGTCAGCTTGTACTTCAGAAATGCTAAACACTCGAATAGCTGAACTTCAGAACATAGATGGAAAAATTCGTCGCTTTGCTTGAGCTCTTTTTGATAACTATCTAAAGAAAACTCATCGATAAGACTCATCAATTTGGACGACTGAAAGGGTATCTCAAGGCAGCAATTGGCAAAGTCTAAATTCAAAACATCATTGTCTTGAATTCGGATCGATGTTAGTGGTGTGCTATCACTAATCCATGAAATTCGCTTATCAATGAGGTGCTTCAGAATCATCCTGTCGTAAGCGGTTTCTGGTGATAATCTACAAGATGAGTTATCAGCTAATGATGTAAGTTGCGCTAGGTTTTCATGCCCTAAAGCTTGTATTGCAGAAGCAAGATAGACTTTATCTTGTAAGCTAAGTTGCTGTGTATCCTTTTGATCACTTAATACTGCCCCCTTAATTGACTCGATAATGCTCAACTTTTTATAAATCAACGCTTGATGCTCGGCATCTGAACAAGTCTTACAGAGGGTATCTGCATATAGATTACGGCTTTTGTACTGAGAACGTGAAGTCAGACGATATGGAACCCGACAGCTCTGACAGCAGATATCCTCGAACGATACATAGGCACGCTTACTAACGAGGTTGCTAACGACATGGGCTTCCATAGAATGCTTTTCGGCAATTTCTTTAACTGTATAGGTAAACGAATCTTGATCATTTAGTTGCCAGTAGTCTTTACATAAATCAACAAGACTTTTCACATCAGATTTGACTTCTAAAAGCATCCAAATTCTCCAAATGGGTATTATAGTCCGTGGAATTGTATGCAGTGTCTCGTGATAGTTCTACTCTTTGAAGCGGGACTGAGTAGATGCGAAACGAGAAGTTAATTTCTTTCGGGCAAAGAGTGAGAGAATTACGCAAAAACAGAGGATTGTCTCAAGAGGCAATGGCAGCCTTGGCAGGAGTTGATCGCAGCTATATGGGACACATTGAACGGGGCGAAAAAAATATCACACTTACAAAAATCTATCAGATCAGCGATGCTCTTGAGATTGATGTAGCAGACCTTTTTCCTCGTTCTCAGGTGTAAAAATCGGGACTGAATCTGACAATACCTGTCCGACCTGATCTAGCTGAGGATGCCTGTTTTGTGCCAGAAGCAGTCATGATAACCAGGTGCCCTATATGGTGGGGTAAACCAATTACTATAAGAATGATTGATGTTAAGCCAGTGGACTTCCTTCATTTCGACGGACACTCGTATACTTTAATTTAAAGCATATGGGAGAGATCCATGACCAAGGCAAGATTTACCGAAGAATTCAAAGATGAGGCTGTTAAGCAGGTCATCGAAAGGGGCTATACCGTCCCTGATGTAGCGAAGCGGTTAGGCGTTTCGGCTCAGAGTTTATATAAATGGGTTAAAGCATGTGAGCCTGATGAAAAAGATCGTTTCGAAGCAGAAATTCGTGAGATCAGGCGAGAAAATCTAAAGTTAAAGGCCGAACTCCAGCGGGTTAAAGAAGATCGAGAAATACTAAAAAAGGCCGCCGTATACTTCGCCAAGAACCCCGACTAAAGTATGCGTTTGTTTTGCAACATCGGGGATGCTATCCCATTCGTCGGATGTGCCGTGCTTTAGGTATTTCGCACAGTGGTTATTATGACTGGTTGAACAGGCCGCCTTCCAGGCGATCTCTCGAAAACCAACGACTATTGGAATTGATTCATGATTCTCATCAAGCGAGTAATCAAATTTATGGCGCACCGAGAATCTGGATAGACTTGCGAGAAATTGGTGAAAAAGTCAGCCTTAACCGAGTTGCCAGAATCATGCAAGCGAACAAAATCAAGGCCGTACGTGGTTATAAGCGTCCTGGCTATAAATATCATAAGCCGTTAGTTGCTGTACCAAATCGTCTACAGCAGCAATTTACCATTGACCAGCCAGACAGAGCTTGGGTAACCGATATTACTTACATACGTACCTATGAAGGCTGGCTGTACCTTGCGGTAGTGATGGATCTTTATTCACGAAAAATTATTGGCTGGTCAATGAAAGCGACTTTAGCGAAAGAAATAGTATTAGATGCCATCCTAATGGCCGTATGGCGGCGAAACCCACAACAAGAAGTCATTATTCATTCTGATCAGGGCTCTCAATACAGCAGTGATGAGTGGTATAGGTTCTGTGCTTCTCATAATTTAATGCCAAGTATGAGTCGACGTGGTAACTGTTATGATAATGCAGCAGCTGAGTCATTTTTTAGCAGTCTGAAGAAAGAAAAGATTCGTCGATATATATTTAAAACCAGAGAAGAAGCGAGATCTGAAATATTCGATTATATTGAAGTCTTTTATAATCGAGCAAGACGCCACGCACACATAGGCAACATCAGTCCTGTGGCATATGAAGAGCAGATGGCATTACTCAGATGAGTGTCCGCTGATATGGCGTAAGTCCACATTACTCAGATGAGTGTCCGCTGATATGGCGTAAGTCCAACTACTCTTAACTAGGTGTCCGACAAATCGGGGTAAAACCACCAGACTATCGAGCTCTTCTTAAACGTCTTCTGCTGAGCCACAAGATTCCCCCACTCAAGCCAAAAAATAGAGGCAAGATGCCTGTCAATAAGTAGATAAGTTGTCCGGTAACTCCAAAAAATGAGCCATTGTGCAAAGACACTATTGTTTCTGTCAGTGCCTCACTTAGTGTCAGCGCTCTTCCATCTCTGTACTTTACTGGAGCTGCGCAGTTTGTATCCAGATAAACCTTGGTAAGGCCAAGTGCAGAGTTTACTTCGTCATCATGACGCAAAGTTATCTCAACTAGGCGGGAGTCACGCTTAGGCAATTTGATGTGAGTAGCATCAGCTTGAGGAAATAGCTGTTCAGCTGAGTATAGATAGTCGTCTATGCCTGGAGAGCTAAAGCATGTAAAGGTGATTGTTTTACTATCTACCTGACTGATAACAGGGCTTGAGGAAAAAGGCAAAATCATGGCTGGCCTGAAGACGAGCATCAAGCCTGTTAATGAAATGATCAAAAGAAGTGGGGTAAAACAAGCTCCTGAGGTTCTGTGTAGCCATGAGAGAAGCACTGCTCCTGTTGATTTCTCAGGAACTCGAAGCGATTGTTTAAATCTGCCTGAACTTGGCATCCAAATATAGAACCCGATAAGAACCAGTACGCTGATGCCAGCTCCCGTGATACCAACAAGTGTTGTTCCGTTTTCTTCCATAAAGTAGCTGCTATGGAACTCATAGACGAATGCTTCAATCGGATTTCTGTGCTCGATAGCCGGACTGATTGCCATTGAGACGGGATTTATATAGATCTGAGTAGACTGGGCTTGTTGATCGTTCAGATAGCGTATAGAAAAAAGGTAGTGATCTCTGGGGTGAGCAGGCAACTTGATTGAACGAACCTTTAACTCTGTATAGTGGCTTTCTAATTCGGTGATAAGTCTATCTATGTCATGCACTTCGTAATCAAGGTAGTTTATATCCAGTTTAGGTGCTGATATCTGTGTAAAAGTGTCACGATAAACAAGCGTTGATCCCGTGATGCCAAGTAAAATAAAAAATATACCAAATATTGATGCAAGGGCCAGATGCAGTCTTTTCACTAAAGCTTCTCCAACAGGGAAGAGAGAGTATTAATTAGAGATATGTTACTTCTGAAGTAAAGTAGAGCTTTCAAATTATACATTACAGGGGTCAGCGTAACCCGCCTCGTTCTAGCCAGGCGTTATAGATTTGAGGAGGCCATTTATTTTGGAAGAACGCTATTACGGCTTCCTGTTGATCTTCGCTAAGTTTATCTTTAAAAGCAGGCATAGAGCCTCCCAGTTTTACTCCACCCTCCCTGATAGATGTTTTCAACCCTTTTAGAGGATGATGCCAGGCATGTGCAGTACCATTCAGCGGCGGTGGTGGGTATTTACCATCAGGTAAGGGCTTGTTCCATTCCCTAGTTCCCTGTGCAGCAGAACCGTGACAAACGGCACAGTTCGTAGTGTATATTTCCTGTCCTTGATCGACTTGGACTTGTGTATACCAACGACCTTCAATTTTAGGCTCGTTATCTAAGCATCCCGACAAGGTAATGCTTAATGTTAGTAAAACTATTATATTTTTAATCATTTTATTTGGCGTTTATTAAGTTTGTTAAGGCAGGTTTTATCTGTTTCTTGGGATTTTTGCTTCAAAGGTTATAGTGTTGTTTTTTAATGATGCTTCAATGTTTCCATCATGTGTTTTAAAAACAGATCTGGTTATAGAAAGGCCCAGCCCGGCACCTTGCTTATTTTCATTTGAGTCAGATGATACTCGGTAGAATTTATTGAATAGCTTTTTTAAATCATTGTTGGAAACACAGTAGCTTGTATTTGAAATTTGTATTTTTGCAATATTTTCTTCATCACTTTCTATTTTGATCGAAATATTTTCTTCTGGCGGTGAGTAGTTAATGGCGTTAGATAAAAGATTGGATATAGCTTGCTTTAGTAGTAATTTATCACCAAAAACAAAAACTGAATCACCAGTAATATTAATAGTGATATTTTTATCTTCTGCTAACACAGAATAGAAGTCACAAATTTCTTCTGTTTCTGTCAGCAAATTTAAGCACTCAGTGTCTAGGTTAACTAGCTCGTTATCACTTTTAGCTAGCCATAGCATTTCATTAACCATCTTGTTTAAGCGGTTCAGTTCTTCAAGGTTGGAATACAGTAAATCTAAATAAATATCTGAACTTCTTGCCTTGCTAAGTGTGACTTGGATTTGAGTAGTTAGGTTTGTTAAAGGTGTTCTTAACTCATGTGCAATGTCAGAAGAAAAGTGAGTCAAGCGCTCAACGCCTTCTTCCAGGCGGGTAATCATTAGATTGAATGATTCTGTAAGTTCTTGTAGCTCGATAGGAACCGTATCAATATCAATGCTTAGGTTAAGGTGATTAGCTTTTACTTTGCTCATGTTGTTACTTAGCTTTCTAAGAGGTATGAGTCCTCGCCGAATGCCAAACCATGTCATGAAAATTGTAGCAATGCCTGTACCAATCATAACAAGCCATAAACTTCGTTTTAGTTTCTTGAGAAACTCGAGATGAAGTTCCATATCAGTAGCTATAGTAATCCGATAAGATGTATCGCCTATATTTACTTTCGTCACAATCCCTCGAAGGGTTATGTCATTATAATTCCAGACATGTAAATCTTCGCTCTTAGTTGTATTGCTTGGTGATAAATGCATCGAGTTTTGATGAAAACTTATCTTGCTAGAATTAAAAGTAAAATTATTGCTTTCACTTTTAACTCTGTAGTAAACGCTATGATGTCCTGAGACTGCATGCATTAATTCGTTGGTCAGTTTATTGGGGTCTTTATTTTGTTTCAGGACACGTTCAATTGATTTTTTTATAACTTTGAGTTCATCTATATCTTGTTCAATAAAGTGATAGCGTACCGATGACATTATTAACAAGGCGGTAACTAACAGGCTTACACTGATCGCTATACTTGCGAAAATTAATGTGCGAAGTGTAAGAGATATAGGACGGTTAGTATTATTCATCTTCCACTTCAACCTTATAGCCCATGCCTCGGATTGTATGAATGAGTTTAGGTGAAAAATCGTCGTCAATCTTGGAACGTAATCTACGTATAGCTACATCTATAACATTTGTATCGCTGCTAAAGTTCATATCCCAAACTTCAGAAGCAATCAGTGTACGCGTCAGTACCTCTCCTTGTCGTCGGACTAGGAACTCCAATAAGGAAAATTCTTTTTGGCTTAGTGTGATTTTTTGCCCATTTCTGGTTACTCGTCTTTTGGGTAGGTCAAGTGTCAGATCTGCAATGCTAATTTGATTTGAAACTTGTGCGGAAGTGCCACGCCTTAGCAAGGTTCGGATTCGTGCAAGAAGCTCTGCGAATGCAAAAGGTTTAACAAGATAATCATCAGCGCCTAACTCCAGACCTTTTACCTTGTCGTCCACACTGTCTAGTGCTGTCAGAAAGAGTATAGGAGTGTTGTGGCCCGCTTCTCTGAAAGACTTCAGAATGAACCAGCCGTCAACGTCTGGCAGCATGACATCCAGAATGATCAGATCGAATTGTTCCGATACAGCCAGATGGTAACCGTCAAGTCCTGTTCGGGCTAAGCTGACAGTGAAGCCAGCCTCTGATAATCCCTGGCGTATGTAATCACCGATTTTCTCCTGATCCTCGACTATTAGCAGTCGCACTCTGATGTCTCCTTCTTAGCCCTTCCTGATAAAGCCATTATATATCAATTATTTTGTCTAAATTCTTAGATTACAGCTTTGTAATGTGTCGGTCATGCTTGAGTAAATTACGTGCTACTAAGATGTTTATTGAAAGTTATAGATTAAGAAATTTTTAAGCATGTTATCGATGCTTTATTAAAGGATACGCCGGAGAAAAAAAGAAAATGAAACCCGATAAATCAATGCCAGCTTTCCAGAAGTCTTTTTCTCGCAGGCTTTTTGTTAAAGGTTTGGCAGCAGGTGGCTTGTTATCTGCAATGCCCAACGTGCTTCAGGCCAGTGTTGGAAATGCACAGCTAGGATCAGCGCCCGTATTAAGCGGTAATGTGGTTGATTTAGTTGTAGAAGAAATGCCGGTTAACTTTACCGGTGTTACTCGTATAGCAACGACTATCAACGGCTCCATTCCTGCCCCTACATTGCGCTTTCGTGAAGGGGATGAAGTTACGATTCGTGTAACAAATCGTCTCAAAGTAGCTACTTCAATCCATTGGCATGGAATCATTCTTCCCTTTGAGATGGACGGCGTGCCGGGTGTCAGTTTCAGTGGGATAGAGCCTGGTGAGACGTTTGTGTATCAATTCACTTTAAAGCAGAGCGGCACCTATTGGTATCACTCACACAGTGGATTTCAGGAAATGACCGGGATGTATGGAGCATTGATTATAGATCCTCGGGAAGCAGATCCAATTGCTTCCGATCAGGAACAAATCATAGTGCTTTCAGACTGGACAGATGAAGATCCTATGTCTGTTTTTTCTAAGCTCAAAGTCCAGAGTGATATCTACAACTTTAACCAGCCTGTGGTTGGTGATTTCATTGACGATGTTTCCACAATGGGAACTTCCGGAGCTTTGGCAAAGCGGCGGATGTGGAATCAGATGCGTATGAATCCAACTGATCTCGCCGACCTATCAGCTGAAACTTTTACCTTCTTGATGAATGGCATAACACCAGCTGGTGATTGGCGTGCTCTGTTTAAGCAAGGTGAAAAGGTTCGCTTACGTTTTATTAATGGATCAAGTAACAGTTTCTTTGATGTACGGATACCGGGTTTATCTTTAAAAGTTGTGCAGGCTGATGGGCAAAATATAAAACCAGTCGATGTAGATGAGTTCCGTTTTGGTCCGGGTGAAACATACGATGTAATTGTTGAACCCAAAAATGATGCTTACACGATCTTTGCGCAAAGTATGGATCGATCTGGATATGCACGGGGAACACTGGCTGTTAATGAAGCTGTAACTGCTCAGATTCCAGAGCTTGATTCCGCTCAATGGCTTGAAATGTCAGACATGATGGGAGCTATGGATCATAGTGCGATGGGGCACGGTATGGGTCATGACATGAAGTCGGATACAGCCGGGATGGATCATAGTGCTATGGGTCATGGCATGAAGTCAGATTCAGCCAAGATGGACCATAGTGCTATGGGCCACGGCATGAAGTCAGATTCAGCCAGGATGGACCACAGTGCTATGGGCCACAGCATGAAATCAGATGCAGCAGAGATGGATCATAGTTCGATGGGGCACTCAATGAAGGGAAGTTCATCGTCGCTGGCAGTTCCTTCACAGAAAGTCCGGCATGCGAGTACTGAGTATGGCCCTTCTGTCGATATGCGTGTAGATATGCCCCGCACTAATTTAGATGATCCAGGAATTGGGCTGAGAAATAATAATCGAAGAGTTCTTACTTTTTCTGATCTTAGATCCGTAGATGGAATTTTGGATGATAACCGGGTGCCGACCAGAGAAATCGAGCTTCATTTAACTGGCAATATGGAACGCTATAGCTGGTCGATTGATGGTCTCGAATTTGGCAAAAGCACACCTATATACATGAAGCAGGGCGAACGCATTCGGGTCATTTTGCAAAATGACACAATGATGACCCATCCAATGCATCTACATGGTATGTGGAGCGATCTCGAATCTCCCGAAGGTGAGCTTTTAGTTCGTCGCCATACTATTTCTGTGCAACCAGCTCAACGGATCAGCTTTCTGACAACGCCTCATGATTTAGGTCGCTGGGCATGGCATTGCCATCTTCTCTTTCATATGGACGCGGGTATGTTCCGCCAGGTGGTCGTATCATGAATTCGTCAATCGTCGGACTAAAGCAAAATTTTCATAAAGCAGTTCTTGCTTTAGCTGTAACAACTTTATCCAGTGTCGCCTTCTCAGCCGAAACAGATATCGGGCAACCTCAGGGAGGAAGTGCTCCTCCGGATGCCCGGGACCCTCACGCTTATTCAGATGGTTTTACTTTTGAAAGGGGCCCTTATTCGCAGGAAGAGCGCCAGTTAAAACTAGCGGACGAGCATAAGTTTTGGGCATTTATTGGTGATCGGTTTGAATACGATACTGATAGTGAAACTGGAGTTTTCGATGTACAGGGATGGTATGGAACAACATATGACCGACTTTACATAAAGTCGGAAGGTGAAGTTGAAGATGGTCGTCTTCAGGAGAGCGAAACCGATATTTTGTGGAGCCATGCATATAACGCATATTTTGATACACAGTTAGGTATCAGAGTCGATCAGTCTCGTGAGGGAAAAGATCGGCAATGGTTGGCAGCAGGCATGCAAGGTCTCGCACCATATTGGTTTGAAGTAGATATGACTGCCTATTTAGGCGACAGCGGCCGTACTGCGCTTTCAGTGGAAGCTGAGTATGAACTGTTACTGACTCAGAAGTTGGTTTTACAGCCGCGTGCTGAACTTAGTTTCTATGGCAAAGATGATGAAATAAATGGAATTGGCTCTGGTCTTTCACAAGCAGCTTTAGGGCTTCGTCTGCGTTATGAAATTACCCGCCAGTTTGCTCCCTATATAGGTATTGAGTGGACTGATAAGTTTGGTAAAACAGCTGACTTTGCGAGAAGTGAGGGTGAGTCGGTTCAGGATACTCAATATCTGGTTGGTATTAAATTCTGGTTTTGAAAATAAATAAGAACGATGACTTCTTTTAGGATTGAATTATGAATAAAAAATTTTACATGTCTTTAATTGCATTACCTTTAGTTTTTTCAGTGATGACTGTTCAGGCTCATAGTGAAGCAGAACATATGGAAAATGCTGAAGATCCAAACTGTGAGGCTATGAAAGGAATGGACCACAGTAAAATGGATATGAGTGATCCTGTAATGGTAGCTATGATGGAACAGTGTAAGGATAAAATGAACGATCACCATCCAGAAAATAATAAATCAGACTCTCATAGTGATGAAGGCAAGAAAAAACATTCTGATCAGGATGATCATCACTAGAGGCTTTTCCTGCCCCTTATTGTCTTGACGATACGGGGCTGGTTTTTAATTAGGGTGAATATAATGAAGTTTATTAAGCAAACATCATACTTCAAACATCTGATAATTACTTTAGTTACACTTTTTATTACGGCGATCGCTTTCCTTTACTCAGGGCTATATTCAATGGGTGCTGATGATCCTCACTATGATGTAACTACTTGGGCATTAGAGACTCTAC
Source organism: Aliamphritea ceti (assembly GCF_024347215.1). Classification (NCBI taxonomy): domain Bacteria; kingdom Pseudomonadati; phylum Pseudomonadota; class Gammaproteobacteria; order Oceanospirillales; family Oceanospirillaceae; genus Aliamphritea; species Aliamphritea ceti. Next base: position 1,868,466 of record NZ_AP025282.1, on the reverse strand, counting down.
GTGAAAGCTCCATAGCCAGAGCGTCTGGTGATATTCAGGTACCTACAGATTTAAACGAACCTAAACGTTTACTGAGAGGCGGTGCCGATTACAATGATATGTGCGCTGGATGTCATCTAAAACCGGGTACTAATGAAACTGATTTCACATTAGGGCTTTATCCAAGTCCTCCTGCTTTAACTAAATTAACCTTTGATATGTCTGATGAGACAGCTTATTACCAAAGAAATTTTTGGATAATCAAGCACGGGATTAAAGCATCAGGAATGCCTGCCTGGGCACCTGGTCATGATGATGAAAGAATCTGGAATATGATTGCTTTCATAAAACGGTTACCAGACCTGACTGAAGAGCAGTATCAAGTTATAACTGCAAGGGGAAAGAGTTCTGGCGGACATCATTAAAATTTTTTTAGGTGAAGTGCTGGTTGCAATTTACATATGTGATTTTGCACTTCGCAAATCTTTGAACTCTAACGCTTTTAAGAAGAAGGCAATCAAGTAAATAAATGGATGAAATACACTCTTTAAGTAGTCAGCTGACACTGTTGTTCTTTGATCATGATCATCATTGGCTGCATGTTATTATTCATTTGATATTAGTAGTCACACCTCTAACGCTATTAATGTTAGCGGTTACATATATATATCGTGTTATAAACAGGGAATTAGTAGAGAGAAAAAATCGTTCTTCTAATTCAAAAGTTTGTAGTTTAAACCTTCCTGGAAGAATAACTCTGTTTATTAAAAAGTATACGTATAAGAAACAGATATATATCGCTCTTGGTGCATTGTTAATATTACCTGTAACTTATGCTACTTTAGAATTGCCAAAGCAAATAATAAACAATGCATTGGATGGTGATAGTTACGATCAGAGTACTACTTTCTTGTCCCTGTCCCAAATTAATTTTCTATTCTTTTTGTGTGGTCTTTATTTAATATCGCTTGCTGTAAATGGTGGTCTTAAATTTATTTTGAATTTTTACAAAGGGAGTATCAGTGAGGGATTAATAAAAAGACTTAGGCTAATGATTTTTAGTTTACATCGACGCAGTGATAAAGATAAAAGGTCAGAGCATTTAGCTCCTGTTATCTTACAGGAGGTTGAGCCAATATGTGCATTTTCAGGGGATTCGGTTGCGGTGCCTTTAATTCAGGGGGGGACAGTTTTTACGATCATAACTTTTATGCTCTTACAAAATGTAGCTTTGGGAGCTGCTGTTATTGCGTTATTACCAGTTCAGTTGATCGTTATTCCAATTTTTCAACGTAGAATTAATGCTTTAGTATACGAAAGGTTACAAGAAGTTCGAGTTTTAAATGAACAGATAGTTAAGGAAAAAGACAATAAAATTAATGCTGGACAAAGACTGATACGCTTATCGTTCAATAAGCTATACTTTTTGCGATTAAAATTATTTAAAACAAAGTTTATAATGAAGTCTTTAAATAATTTTATTATGAACTTAACGCCATTCTTTTTTTATACTGTTGGTGGGTATTTGGTAATTGAGGGAAAATTATCACTAGGTGCTCTTGTAGCATCTCTTGCTTCTTATAAGGACTTGGCTTCAGCAATACGTGAACTTTTTAAATACTATCAAACTTTGCAAGATGCCAGAACTCGTTACTCGGCAATGATCAATTATACTAGATCTATAGAGACTCCATTTTAGTGAATTGACCAGCTTTTCGTAGACAACTCTACTAGTTGCTTAACTGCTGCTTTTCAAAAATTCGATTAGAGACAGTTTTTTAGTGTAGCATGCATCCTAATTGAGTTATAAAACATTTCAATGTAATCGAACAACAATGTCATCTTTTGTCACAGAGCGGACATGGCTTATAGTATGTATCGAAAGCGGGCACTGTCTAATTTAGTCTGAGTTTTTACATTTTAGAAAAAGGGTTAGCCTTCTGCAATTTTGTCTGACTCAAACGTTTATTCCTTAGATATTCCTTCATCTTTTTACTCGCCTGCAGCATATCTTCTCGAAGATCTTGGATTTCTTGCTGGCTGAGTAGACGACACCCTGAAGATTTAGCTTCCGTATTTTTGACATTTTTCATGCGTTACTCTCGTTCTTATTTGTCTGATTACTCATAGTAAACACCCATCTCCATCAAATGCGGATCAGTCATGCTCATAGCATGTAGGATTACTTACTCATGTTAACAGCCCGTTCTGTATCGTCTACGATCTCGGATCTCGCTTTACCCTGACGCGTCAACAACAGAAACGCGACAGGTAGTGAATGGCGCTTTGCAGACATTCGGTTGTTTAAACGTTTAGTCTGCTTTGAGCAAACCCGATCTAAATCTTTACTTCGCGGAATACTGATAATGAGGGAAAAGCTGCTACCTATCAGGTTAACCTAACTATTTTCAGATTAGTTAATACTTTTGTTTTCCAATAGCTTTTCAATCCAGACAACACCTTCTTGGCGGTGGGTGGTGGATTTACTTGCATCTCTTGATAAGCTAGTTCTAACTCTTGCAGAAAACTTTCCGACACTGGCCGCCCTGAAAAATCGTCAAGGCTTGGTGAAAACTTGAGGCCAACAATTTCACACATGGCTTTTTCTAACCCTTGTGGCCTCGCTTCAACTTCTTCAAAACGCTGCTGCTCTTCGGCTGTTCTTCCACACGGAGCGTACCAGTAACCGAAATCTTCCAAACCTCTTCGCCGATCACCCGCTAAACAATAATGCGATAATTCATGCAAAAGGCTGCGTGGATAGTTACTTCTAAAATATAGAATTGCATGATTATTCGCTGCAGGAGCTTCGTAAAATGGCTCATCTGCATCACCCTTTATTGTTAAGTTGGGGAGAATGCCCGCAAATGCACTTATCAAACTTTCACAGTATTCATCATCGGTACTGCACACACTCATTTATTCACTTCCTGATACGAACTGACAACTCGAAAAAGCATCGAAAAACAGATAGATAAAAAACGTTCTATTTTTAATACGCGTACTTATCGCATATTTGGCATTCTAATAATTTTAACATCCTTAGCCTCTGCCATCCCTGTTTCAAGCTCGAAATTGCGTCTCACTACATTAAGGTATTCCGTCATCAACAGGTCGTATTCTTGCTTTAGCTGATTATAGTCACTTATCACTTTTTGTTTTAGCGCTTTCTGTTGTTCAATCTTAGCGCTCGCCGTTGGCTTTGCTGGAGTGTTTTGCTGTCTAGCTACTTCTGCATCTGCAATGGCTTCACATAGTAAAGGATATCTTTCATAACGCACGTACCCTTTTCCTCGACCAGCCTCACGCCCCACTGCATCTTTAGTAAATTTAAATCGAACAGACTTGGTATCGACAATCTTGGTTGTACCACTCTTCAAGCGTTCAAGGGCTTCCCAATACTCCTCTTCGATTTTACTGCGTGTTTTCAAGTTACCTCCTCTGTTTCAACAAGTCTCTGCAAAAAGCTATCAATATGTTTAATATTGGTCCCGTATTCTTGTCGCGCACGCTTTGGAGCGCCTTCCGCTAACTGAGCTTCATAAAACTCTTTTGTCTGCTCTAGTGCGGCTCTTGACCCTGGAAGAAATACGGCATTTTCGCAACTGACACAGGCGGATGCGAGCACGCCAGCGCCTTTATTACAAGCCGCCACAGATATACATCCTCCAACCAATGTGGGCCGATAACGAAATTTTCCCTTTTTTACCGCTTGCTTAGTCGACGCCCTGCTCTCCAAGAACATGGGCAGTTCATCTCTATCTTTGTGGGCTTTCAACCTTCTGCCCCCGATACCCTCTAATGGCTGATCACTTTCTAGTAGTGTATAGATGCTATCCGCTTCAGCACGTGCTTTGGCATCTGACCACTCAGCACGCAAAGATTTAATCTCAGATTCTTCACCCAGAATATTTATAACTCTGGAATTGGAGTCTGAGTAATATACTGTCATCACCATGCTGATATGTTTAAGCTGTGCCTTAAGTACTGGGTAGGACACCATTCCGCTAGCTGCTGCATAGACTGTCATTGACCGCCTGAACTGATGAAATGTTAGAGGCCAGACTTTACCGACTTTGATAGTCTCTGGCACACCATCCCCATACAGAAACCAACTTATTTCTGCTACATCCTTATCTGTGACTGTTAGTTCTTTACTGTAGAGATCTTCATTAATACGTTTTAAGCAGAAAGTGGCTGTTGTAAACTTGAACTGTCGGTGTGGAATACCGCTTTTCCCGTGTTCAATTGACAAAAAAAGAGGTATTTCTTGTTCTTGGATATCAATTATTCGCCTGTCGCCAGACCATTCAAGAACACCTTCAGTAATTATCTTTGCAACCTTAAAAGCAGCTTCGACTGCTGAGCATGTCACCCATTTAGTAAACCGAGGAGCACCATTGGCTTCAAGCTTTGTTGTTGTCGACCAAACAACTGGAACAGGGCCATTTTCGGTATTTATTGTCTTTAATCCGTTAAGAGGAATGGCCAACAATTCACTCTTGCGCATACCAGTAAACGCAGATATTAAAATGGCACACCGGAGCTGCCAGCGCTTCAGGTTTCCGACGAGGCCAGCCCAGCTTTCACTTTTTGAAATACCTGCTTCATAAAGCTCTTTCAGTGCTGTAGAAACATCCACATTCTCAAGCAGTAACTTTTTCCAGTAGTATTGGATACGCCCATTCTGGCCTCTTGTTGTTGCGGTAGGAACTAAGCTCCTATCCAGCGCAACCCCTTTATCTCTTGCAAGGCTTCGCAATGCAAAGGTAAGCTTTATAGCTTTTTCGTGCCGCAAGAAACAATCCAGATCGTCAATAGTTTTCTTGAGCACACTTTGATAGATATCTGAAGGAATAAGTAACGTCTGTACTGAGTCCGTGGTTTCTGGGAACTTTTTTCGAGTTCTTTTCAATCTATTGAGGAACTCAACCGAGGGCCTTATTCCTTGCCAGAATCTGTTATTGCTGAGTACCGTTGCGGTATCAGATATACGCTGAATTTTTCCGAGAAAAAGTCCTACTTGTTTTGTTGTAGAAGCTCGGCTCGCTAAGAAATCGATTGAGTCAGGGGTAGAAAATATATTTCCCGGGGGTATCTCTCTGTCTGCACAGTATCGCACCAAAAACGAAATTGCCGTCACATCGCCGTTAAGCTTGGACATTGAACAGCCACCCAGCGCACTTATCCAATTTAACGTAAGAGTTTTAAGAAACTCATTAGCGACATTTAAACTATTTTTGCTTGCTAGTGTTACCCCTTCAACCGGGCTAATACTCTCAATCTTTGCTCTGAAATTAAGTAATCGCAACGTTGAGCTTGTGGCGCTGTAATCCCATATATCATCCCGAAATATCGATCTAGGGCTTCCATCTTTATTGATCGTAACCACCATATCATCAGCAGGTTTTAGGTCTGAAAATTCATTTAGTGGATTGACCTCTTTAACAACAGGGTTACGCGACATTAATTTCGACAAACTATAACCCTCTTCCTGCGCTGCTAGCCAAACGGGTCAAAATCTCAATCTGCCTACTCCAATGTCGGTTATAGTTCCCCATTTCTATCTCGTCTTCGACCTGCCTTATCACCCCCCCAAGCACACGATTATTTTTGCTTACAAAACCTAAGATTTCATCAATCCTAAATATTGCGGGTTTAACAACCACTTCATGATGCTCTGAGTCATTTCGAATCATTGACGTGGCATTTAGCGCTTCTCTCAGACTCAAAAGTTTATGGATATCTTCAAAATCTTCATGGACTGCGAAGTATTCACAGAAAAGACAGCTTTCGAACGTACCACAGCTTGGCTCAGGGGCTTTAGAGTTAAACCCCTTGGCCCTTAAAGGGATTACGCCGTTCATGTTGGTACAGGATCCGGAGGCGATTCGTTCAGATTCGTCTTCACTTGCAAAGTTCACTGGCAAAGGAGTGTGAGTTGTGCGATTAAAATATCTAACTTGAGAGCTCAGCTCCTCATGATAACGATTCATTTCCTTAGCCTGAGCTTCTATATCAATTGACGTATAAGCCCTTGCAGTCATTGTCACTGAGTTGTTTAGTTTCTTAGCAACTAGAGAAACTTTGCCTTGTGATTTTCGAATAAAATATTCACCGACAAGCTGTCTTATATCCCTAGACGATATTTTTGTAAGCCGTTTAAAAAGGAGGGACTTTCTGGTGAGGGTTGCACCAGCACTTCTATGTAATCGTTGTAACTTATTGCTCTCACCAATTTTGACGAACAGGTACTCTTGGCCATCTCCAGGCAGTTCAAGAGATTCAGCCCAAGCTCTTAATTTTAAAAACTTTATGATCTCTCGCTTTAAATGGCTGGGGGCTTCAAACCTCACTATTCTTCCAGCACGAAATTTATGCTTCTTTGCAAAAGCACTAGCCCCTACCTTACTGAGATCTATATCGGTAATTTTAAGATCAAGTGTTGGCTGTACATTTGCTGCTGTGAACGCAAGATAAATCTGAAAAAAACAGAATGAGCTTAAGTTATAGGCATAGACCTTTTGAGGCGTTAACTTCCCTCCTATCCATTCATTTCTATTACGAACAAGCGCTCTACTATAGAATTCGAATTTTTCCGATGACTTGCTTTTAAAGTTCATTGCCAGCACATCTTTTATTGCTTGAAACGGCAGTGGTTCTCCTTCTTTAGTAAAGCAATTTTGCAAACTAACCAAAGAAGTTCCTAAATTTGAGTGCCAATATAGATGTTCACGCTCATCATACGGTAGGCTAACCGGAATGGGATATTGATTATTTAAGATAGAGTCAGCAAATTGATTGAAATAAACAGCGCACGCACGTAAGTAGTCCTGTCCATCTTGAAGGCTTACAGACCTGCTTTCGTTTACTGTATTAGACTGCCGGCTACGTCGTTTGGGAATAAGAGCAAGAACCTCATTATCCGATAGCTGAAGTGCCCACTGAATAAAATTTCGTGCCGTATTTAAGCGTTTTAAAATCGACGATGGTTTTAGAGACGAATTACCATTCAATCTACCTTTTTGATCAAGTATATTTTGATAGCGCTGATACTCACTCACTAACCCTGCTAATGTGGTTGGCTTCAAGCCTCCGTCAAAGTCACAAAAGTGAAAGAAATGCCGCAAGCAATGCAGGTTTTGCCTAAGCGTTTCATCGCGCCACCCTTTGTGAAATGCGGTATACAAATAGTTTCTTAGCCACTCTACTCTTTCTAACGATAAAGAATTGGTATGAACCGAGCTGGGAATATAATGTTTACCGCTCAGGAAGCCCTCTGAATCCATTGCGCGTTCCAAATAACAGACTCTGCCAATATCTACTTTAAAGTGTATACCGTCCGACTGGACTCCCCTTATTACTACCGCTTGAGGAGCGTACACTTGGGGCAACTTTTTAGAGGTGATTTCAACTAAAGGACGGCTTGCGATAGAGTCACTCATTGTCGTACCCACGCATCATCTCGCCAAAAGCTTCTTGAATACCATAAAACTCGGAAAGTTCAGAGTCGAAGTTGAGATACCCTTCAGTCGTTTTAAAATTGCTGTGATTTAAACGTTGCCTAACATGGTCAAAGATTTTTGAATCAGGATAGCCGTTTGCTCTCATAGATCTCACGATATTCATACCCATCGTTGCCCTGAGATCATGAAAGGTGAAGACTTTAAAGTTTGCTTCGGTTTTCTGGATGCGAGAAATAAACCGAACTAACTCATTCCTGAGAGACTGGCCATTCTTGGGCACCATGACGGACGCGTTAGTATTCCAGGCTATGTTAGGATATTGGCGATCCTGTATCTCTCGTTGGGCTGTATAGTAAGGATTTCCATCTCGGGTTAAAAATACATAGTTATCGTCTGTATCACCATAAAAGCTATTCTTATGGAGTCTACGGTCTTCTGCATGCTTACAGTCGATATAGACCATCAGATCATAAATTAGCTCACGTCTAAAAATTAGCCTATTTAATCTGCTGCCTTTCGTGTCAGCCTTGTAGCGCTGACCTCCATTTATAACAACATGAGTCATTGAAGGTGTTTGTTCTAATTCACCATGAGCTTGTTTGATACAGCCGATACTTAAAGTGCATACGGTTTGCTGCCTTGCTCCTGTTTCGAGTGCGGTTCGAATCATTAACTCCAGTTCTATCGAGGCGTAATTTTTTCTAAATCCATCAAAAATAATCTGCTGATCTTCCGGAGTTAAAGGACACAAGCTCCCTCCGTCTCTTAGCTTCCCAAGTGGGGAGTTTTGATGTCTACTGCTCTTAATTCTAAGGTCATTTGTAATGACCTGAGTGCTCCGAACTAAACCTACCCTATTGGTGATCATTATCGACTTTCTTATCGGAGTGAATGGTTTATTTTCTAAACTTTCTTCAGTCACCAGAGATTCATAGCGGATGTTTTTATAGAAGTGGGCAACCGTAGAAAGCACGTTATTAATGGTTTCAGCACTAAAATCGTGATTGTCCAAAACTTGGCTCATGAACACCCTGAATTTTTGTGGTGCACGTTCGTAGTAAAGTTTAGGAAGATCTAGAAAGTGCTGCCCTGTGTCTTCTAGGTACTGGAGATAGTACTTTAAGTGGGTTGCTCTTGCTGTGAGCGTTCTCATATTAGAAAGGTTTGGCTTTTCTAATTGGCCTAGCAGGTAGGCATTGCCAATATCCCAGGGGAGTCCATTTGATTGAAGAATGACTGGCATCTTTGGAAAATAACCGCGGCCTTCTACGTGGGAAAAGCGATATTCATATTCGTCTACCGCCTTTCCCTCTTCCCAAATCAATCGCCCCTTATGAAAGTGGCTTAAATGGATAACTCTCGCTGTTGATGTGAATAGATCATTAAGTGTGGTTTTCATACTTATTAAATCCCCGCAGGATGTACATCATCCAAACAAGAGTTTCTTAGTATGTCAACCTTAAAAGAGATGCATGGATTTCATGTAAAGCACTGGCAAAAAATCCGTGTGCAAAAATAATTCGATGATATTCACACTGTTCATCTGCTGGCAGATAAACCGGTTCATCATCGCCACTGACAAGCAAAGTATTATGGCTAACAGCGAAACAGCGGTTAAACACCTCGATTAAACGCTGTACATCCTGATCCAGAATAACCGTGGGGGCATGCAAATGCTGGAACTCAGACGGTGCTGTTTCAGACAGAGATGTGTTCATGGCTGACATTATTCGTACGACACCCATTGCTGATTATTAAGCCACCAGGTATCGCCGTTATTATTGTCTATCCGCGCTGCTACGTAGCCTTTGGCATCACCGCCAGCGCTCTTAATCTGAATTTCGTACTCAGAGATAGGCAATTGAAAATCATCCGCTAATGGTTCCCAGCTACCACCTTCTGATATCCAGCTTTCACCGGTCAGACGGTTATAACGCACCAGAATCCACTTACGCTTAGCGCTATAGGTTGTCGCCAGGCGAAAAGCATTACCGCCACCCAGGGCAGGTGCTAATTGCTCTAACGCCATCAGCTGCTGATCAAGACGACCAATTAACTGATCAACGTCACTGGCTGGTGCTTGCTGACCCGCAGAATTCTGCTGCCCTCCCAAGCCCCGGCCTGCCATCTTTACATTCTGTGCTAATACCTGAAACTGGGTTAGCAGCAACTGACTGCGTTCAGCCAGACCGCCATTTTGCACTTTCAGCTGTAGAATCTGTTCCTGTAATAAGGTGATGCGGTTATTAATATTTTCCAACGCTTCCATCTGAGGTGGTGCTGTACTAACGGGTGCAGTTGCCTGAGGTACTGTCTGAGAAGCCTGCATTACAGGTTGTCCTGCAGCATCAATCGCAGGTTCAGCAGGAAAGCTCTGCTGATCAACTGTGCCACCAGGCTGAACATTCGCGCCATTACACCCGGCCAATAGCGCCGTAATAGCCAGACCATATACAATCCGCTGATACATCATGAAGTTGAAGCCTCTGGAAAATCGAAAAATCACCCTGCCGCCCGCACATTCTAAACAACTGAACTGCCGCCGCCAACTGAATACCCTGATACAAACAAACCGGCATAAAGCCGGCTTGATTTGTATCAGGCTTAGCAATATTTAACTGTAATCAACAATACCCGGATTACCCTTAACATTAAGTAACTTAGGTGTATTTAACTTATCTATTCGGGCGGTCTTGTGGTCACGCAGATAATCAGCAACCACATCCCATATGTCCGCACCTTCTGAACGTGCACCAACGGTTGCCCAACCCGATACTTTATAGGCTTTGCCGGCCTCTATAAGCGTACCGTCATCCAGCGTCATCTGAGAAATACGTTTGCCTATGGGTGCCAGTGGATCACACACATAATCAAATCCTCCTACTCTGACCATATCGCCTCCTGATTGCAGATACGGATTAGGGTTAAACAGGTTGTCGGCAACATCTTCGAGAATCAGCTTCAACTCCTGGCCGGTCATTTCACGGACGTATGTTTCCGGGTAGGTCAGACAGGTCTGATCCAGAACATGCTCCATGGTCACCATCTGCCCCTGTAAAACAGTTGTCCCCCAGCGGAAACCCGGCGACAGAGAAATCTCGGCATCCTTCCGTTCGCGTAATGCATCACAGATCAGCTGATCAAAGGTGCCGTTAAAATTACCTCTGCGGAACATCAGTTCGTCGGCAACAGCCAACTCTTCGTTTAGCCAACTCAGATGCGGCGCCCGGATATCTGTAATTAACTGGCTCATTTCAGCATCAGCAGGCAAAAGCTCAGAGAATACAGGTAACAAACGGTAGCGGTAACCCTGCACTTTGCCGTTACGGATATCCAGATCCATTACGCCAATGAACTTACCGTTAGAACCGACGTTACATACCAGGGTTTTACCACCCTGATTTTTCACCAGTGACGGTTCAGGCATGCCATCATGTGTATGACCACCAAGAATCACATCAATTCCGCTCACCCGACGCGCCAGCTCTAAATCGACATCCATGCCATTGTGGGAGAGTAAAATAACAGCATCTACAGACTCAGCCTGACGCACTTCATCGACCAGTTCCTGCAAGTTTTCATCGTAAATATCGAAGGTCCAGTCAGGGATAAACCGGGCAGGGTTGGCAATTTTGGTACGGGGGAAACACTGGCCTATAACGGCGACACGGGCACCGCCCATTTCGCGAATAGTATAAGGTTTAAAAACCCGGCCACTGTCTTCATCAAAGACATACTCATCCGCCCCTTCAAACAAGGCATCTTCAGTGATAAAAACATTCTGTGCCAGGAACTCACCGTTAAAGGCTTGGATATTCTGCAGAATTTCCTGCTGATGGTAAGTAAATTCCCAGTGCCCTGTCATCACATCTACGCCGAGCAAGTTAGCGGCTTTCACCATATCCATACCACGGGCTTTATACGCGGTACCTGAGCCCTGCCAGGTGTCGCCACCATCCAGCAATAAAGTATTTTCACTGCCATAGCTCTGACGTAAACGCTCAACTAAGGTGCGGATGTGAGCAAAACCACCAACCTTGCCATACCGACTGGCATCCTGCTGAAAATTCAGACAGCTAAACGCATGGGCTTCCAGCGTATTCGGCTGAATAGAAAAGTGCTCTAAAAGGTATTTACCTACCAGATGCGGCGCTTTCCCCAATGCATTACCAACCCCCAGGTTAACGTTTGGCTCACGGAAATACACCGGCTGCAATTGCGCATGGCAATCTGTCATATGTAATAAACGTACATTGCCGAAGTTGGCCAGCTCATACAGATCTGCAGGCTGTTTCTTTGCTGCAAATCCCTGTAATGGCAGTAATCCGGCGGCACCAGCCAGGCCCAGTAACTGCGCGAATTCCCGTCGCGTCATCGACATGATTGCTTCTCTCTGAAATAGAAACGCCCAACTGACTTGGGCGTTAAAAAAGTACTATAGATGATTACTTTTCAAGTCCGGTTACTGGGGTACTGCTTTATACCAGTTTGCTTCGGAATACTCATACTGCGCTAAGCCAATGCGGGCGTGATACTTAGCTTGTGCCGCCAAATCCAGTGCTTTACGGTAATCACCATCAGTGATTGCCTGCTCAGACTTTTTCAACAAACCGCCTGTCAGCTTCCATTCAAAACCTACTGCTGCTACTTTTTTGTTTGCAGCAATCGCTTTGTCCAGTAACTGTCTGGCATTTGCTTCACTCGCTTCAACACCTGCTTCAATTTCTTCTTCATGCAGAGTTTGATACGTTTTACCCTGCCACTGAAACTCATGCCCCTTGCCATACATAGCACGGGCTTTATCGAAAGCTTCCTGATAGGTTTCAGCAGCAACCGCCTGAGAAAATAATACTGCTGCACATAAGGCCATTACTTTTTTCATGATCATCTCCTGCAGTCAGTTTACTTACGCGCACCCGGACCATTCACAACTAAACCGTTGCTCATATAGGTCTGGAAATACTCAAGATTACGGAAACCTTCTGCCTGTGGCTTAAGCGGCTTCGAACGGGAGTCCCTGTGGCAACCGGCATAACGGCGATGCAGTGTACCCAGGTTACCCCACTTCGAACGGAACACTGGCCAGTGTGTTACCTGACCCAACATAGGACCGGGTAAATCAGCACGAATCCGTACATTCGAGCCCTGAAGATGACAATTAGCACAAGACAAATTCAGCTGGCCACGCTTGGTATAAAAGAACTTTTTACCGTCCAGATAAGCCTGCATTGCACGGGAATCATCTTCCGGAATCTGGATATCGAAAACATTATCCCGGGACGTCCATGCCATATAAGCGGAAACACGGGCGATGTCGCCTTTACCCCACTTATAAGGTTTCTCGCCATTGTCTTTACGGCATTCGTTAATCGCATATTCCAGCGTTATAACAGTCCCGTTTTCTTTATCCCAGTAGGGAAAATTCTGACGGATGCCTACGCCACCGTTATCAAAACAGTCAGCATAACTTTTGCCATTTGCAAAAGGTGTATTAAATAGTACTTCACCTTCTTCAATGGAAAACTCATAAGGCGGAAACTCTTCAATCTCCTCCCACTGCTCTCGGGACTCTGCATCCAGCGCATAGATACCATTTACATAGTCATCTATTGGCACACCCGGATAACGCTTCTGATAGTACGCCTGCAATGCCAGACGGTCAGCTTCCGGGTTAACTGTTTCCAGGTTAAAACCACTGTCCGCAGCCTGCAGTGGCATTCCCAGCGATAATATTCCCGCCGCCACTATGCTTGTTATTATTCTCATGATCCTTCTCCGCAATAAGCCCTTCTCAGCAACGACCGATCTTATTTAATCTTGGCAGTCTCAGTTGCAGAAGTACCGGTATTTTCCGCCCAGCTGATTGACAGCTCATCACCTTTTGCACCGCCGGCAAAGGTAAAAGAAAAATACGGGTTTTTAGATACAGCAGTTCCCAGTTGTCCTGAGAAAACTGTATTGCCCGCATGCTGAACAGTAAGTTCCTGAATAAACTTCGCCGGGATAATATCGCCGGTTTTCTTATCTTTGCGCTGACCGGTTTCCATAACATGCTTTGCCAGCATCTTAACTTTGGTCACACCGCCTTTAGCTTTTGCTTTAACTTTAAAAATACCCGCCATGGGAAAACCCTCCGTTATATTCTTTTAACCGCCACAGCCACCGATAGTGACTTTCGTTTCACGGGCAGTGCTAAATAGCTTTCCGTCCGCTTTTACCACAGCAGTAATTGTTGAGGTTTTACCCATACGGATACGCGTAGCAACTTTCGCTTCGGTACCAGCTGGAATCATAAATTCAGCGACCAGAGGCGTTGGGTTATCAGCAACAAAAATACTGATACTTTCAACGTTCGTCATTTCGGTGCTGACTGTTACCGGCACTACAGCACCATTTTCTGCAATGCTAGGCGCTTTTAATACAATATCGGGGCTGTCTGCAGGCTCGGCATCAAATAATGCCTGCATTGCCTTTGCCTGATCGTCCGAACCGAACGCACCTTTGTTACGGGCAGCAAATGCTACTCCCGGAATTACCGCACCCAAACCCACTAAAGCACCGCAGGCAAGCATAGCTTTAACCACAGTACGACGATGCATAGTCATAATCGTGTCCTCAAATACGCGCTTTTGCGCAACTTAAAACTGATAAATATATTCAACCACTGCATCAATCTGATCTTCAGACAGAATCCAGTGTTTGCCGAGTGGTGGCATGATTGTCAAAGGGTTTTTAACTGTCGGATCCCAGATCTGAGCACGCAATTTTCGCTTATCCGGAAACCGCTGAGCCATAGCAACCATTGGCGGCCCCTGATGACCGGCAAGTTTGGCGCCCGGATCATTTATCTGGTGACAGGAAATACAGTTGCCTTTGGACTTGTTCAGGAAAACATCCCGCCCCTGTTCAATAAGGGCCTCAGAGGTTGCAGCATGCACACCTCCTGCCAGAGACAATACTGCGCCTGCCACAAACATTGAGATGTATTGCTTATGCATCGAAATCCCTCCTTCGTGCATATCGGAAGCCTGATGAGAGCGTTGCTCACATGAGCTTCCATACTGCTTTTTATTGTTTTGAAGTCACTGCACTGATCGAAACTGGAAGTCGATGCCTGTTGTGCCATGAGACCTTATAGCCGATAAGAATAAAATATAACTAAACGAAATATACAAACAACTTTTAGCTATAAAATTTCATAAGGCTAAATGTACCAGACGACCGAACCTGCTAACAAGTATCAATCAATAATGTTTACGGAGGATTTAAAAATAGATAAAGCTAACGGTGTTGCCATTCCGGATGGCGCTTATTTACAAAGGCATCGATACCTTCAACACAATCCTCAAGCTGCATGTTATTCACCATCCGCTGGCTACAGTTGTCATAAGCATCTTCAACATTCTGATTCAGCTGTTGATAAAAACCCTGTTTACCCAGCCTGACGGTTGCTCTGGAATGTGCTGCAATTTTATTCGCAACCTCAAGAGTGTAACTTTCCAGATCTGCCGCTGGCACACACCAGTTAATCAGACCTATTTCTGCTGCCCGCTGTGCACTGATCATGTCTCCCAGCAATAGCATTTCCATCGCATGTTTGGGTTGCACAGCCCGGCTGAGAGCAACCATAGGTGTTGAGCAAAACAAACCTATATTCACGCCCGGCGTAGCAAAGCGTGAGGTATCTGCTGCTACTGCAAGATCGCAGCTGGCAACCAACTGACATCCGGCTGCAGTTGCAATTCCGTGCACCTGGGCAATAACAGGCATCGGCATCGCAATGATTTGCTGCATAACTGCCGAACAGGTAGAAAAAATTCGCTGATGTAAGCTGGCATCTTCAGCGTTACGCATTTCTTTCAGATCATGACCCGAACAAAACCCGCGACCGGTTCCGGCAATAACCAAGACACTTATACTCTCGTCATCCGCCAGCTCTATTAAAGCTGCTTGTAAAGCTTCCAGTAATTGAAGAGAAAGGGAGTTATATGCCTGTGGGCGGTTAAGACGCAGAATTACCAAAGCATCCTGACGATCAAGTGTTACTAATGACTGTTCCATAGCTTCCTCAGAAATGAGTATAAGAAGCTATGAAGTTAGCAAATTGAGATACGCTGAGCAGTAAAAAACTGAGAAATACACCTAAAGATGTATATGTAACAATCTGAACAAATTAACAGTTTATCGCTTACGCAATAAGCGTGTCAGTAAGCGATCCAGCTGATTTGCAAACTGTTGCCGATCCGTCTGACCGAGCTTAGGTGGACCACCACTGACCATTCCGGCATCACGTAATTCAGCCATAAAATCACGCATGTTCAGCCGCTGACGAATATTCTCTGCGGTGTACAATTCACCCCGGGGATTGATAGCCAGCACACCTTTTTCAACTACTTCAGCCGCAAGCGGAATATCTGCAGTAATTACCAGATCATCACCCAGACAGTGAGCTGCTATGTAGTTATCTGCAACATCAAAGCCCGCCGCTACCTGAACTGAACGTATATAAGCCGATTGAGGAACCCGCAGGAACTGATTAGCAACCAGCACTGTAGGTACCTGCTTTCGCTCTGCAGCCCGATATAAAATGTCTTTAATGACATTTGGGCAGGCATCTGCATCAACCCAAACGGTTAACGGTGCTTCAACTGCTTCTGTCATCAGAGAGCCAGTATATCGATCATTTCTGGCATAGCTGCCGGCTCAGCCTGATTCAGGCCTTTATTTTCAGGATCTGCTATACCGTGGGCGTATCCACGCTGCAGACCTTTAAAATCAAACAGTTCGATGTCAGCCAAATGCGAAGGTACAACATTCTGCAAGGATCTGAACATTGTTTCTATACGCCCTGGGTGTGTTTTATCCCAGCTCTGCAACATGTCTTTAACAACCTGACGTTGCAGGCCATCCTGTGAACCACAGAGATTACAAGGAATAATCGGGAATTCACGCAACTGCGCATAAGCTTCAATATCTTTTTCACGGGCATACGCCAGCGGACGAATAACCATGTTCTTACCATCGTCGCTGACCAGTTTAGGTGGCATAGACTTCAGCTTGCCGCCATAAAACATATTCAGAAAGAAGGTTTCCAGAATGTCATCGCGATGATGACCCAGGGCAATCTTGTTAGCGCCCACTTCTTCGGCAAAGCCATACAAAGTACCACGGCGTAAACGTGAACACAGAGAACAGGTCGTCTTACCTTCAGGAATAACTTCTTTTACAACTGAATAAGTATCGCGCTCAATAATGTGGAAAGGCACGCCAACTTCAGACAGATATTCCGGTAACACATGTTCAGGAAAGCCTGGCTGCTTCTGGTCAAGATTCACTGCCAGAATGTCAAAATGAATGGGTGCGCTTTTTTGCAGATTCATCAGTATGTCGAGCATGGCATAAGAATCTTTACCACCAGACAGGCACACCATGACCTTGTCGCCGTCTTCGATCATATTAAAGTCTTCGATGGCGCGACCCATCTCCCGACGTAACCGCTTCTGTAGCTTGTTTAACCGGGTTTTGTTTGCCTTGTCCAGCGCTTCGCTCATGGTGTTACTTTCACGTTGATTCTGAAAAGCGGCGATTATAACGGAATTCATTGCCATTAGCAGTATATCTGCCAGGCAGAGTTTGACTCTGCGCAGATCTTTATCGACTGGATGACAGGCAATAAAAAAGCACCTGATCTTTTCAGAAAAGGTGCTTTCGGTATCAATATCTACAATTGATGTTTATCAAACTCTGGCTCTATCAGTTCAACGCCTGAATTTGCTGAACTTCCGCCTCAGACAATACACTGGCGCGATCAATATTCAGTACAGCCAGCAACTCACCCATAGCATTCAGTACACGATATTTTGATAAGGTAAAATCACGCTCAGCTGCCAGCAGTTGACGACGGGCTTCAAACAGTTCATTTTCTGCATCAAGCAAGTCAACCAAAGTACGGCGGCTTAGCTCAAACTGCTGTTCATACGCGACAAGTGTTTTATCACTTTCTTCTACGTAACCTGTCAGAAATACCATCTGCTTATCAAGTAGCTGATATGCGTTCCAGGCAAGACTCAAACCTTCCGCAACCTGCCGCTGAGCCCGCTCTTCAATACCGCTGGCTTCCATCAGTTGATGATAAGCCTGCTTCTCACGGTGCGTATCTGCATTACCATTAAACAGGTTATAACGCATACGAATCATTGCTGTACGGTCATTATTATGACCAACAGTACCATCAAGATCATCGTTCCAGGTACCGCCCAGCTCCAAACGTACATCCGGACGGAAAGCAGCATCCTGAACCCGTAGCTGAGCTTCGGCAGCATCTACATCAAAGCGTGCAGCCTGAAGAGTCGGATGTACCTTACCTGCATTTGTCAGAGCATCTTCATAAGAAAGAGGCATGCTGTCATCAACTGCATTTACAGCTTGCAGGTTATCAGCATCCTGGCCAACTATTTTGAAGAATCGTGCTCTCGCATCCAGCAAGTTATTTTCAGTGGATAAATAATTTGCATGAGCACGGCTTAAACGACCTTTCACCTGAGACAAATCGGAAGCAGAGCTCAGCCCAGACTCAGAACGCTCACGGATACCTTCAAGAATCTCAATGTGGTCATTTAGATTCTGTTCGGCTAATTCCAGCTCATTCTGTGCGTGGATAACATTCAGATATGCATCTGCGACGTCCAGTGTAATATTTTCTGCAGCAGACCAAAGTTGGTAACGATGAGCCGTAGCTTCTGAACTCACCCGATCCACTTCATTGCTGGTTCGGCTGCCGTCATAAAGTAACTGAGACAGAGTCAGCGAAGCTTCCTTACGAGTCAGCTCAACATCTTCATGACCGTTTTGTGGCGTCCGCGTACTTGGGCTATCAGTCCATTCCTGACCATATCCCAAGGCTAGATCCACTGTAGGTAAGAAGCCGGCTTTTGATACGCCAATCTGCTCGGTCCGACTAAGATACTGGCTTTTAATAATGCCAACATCCGGTGAACTCTCGATTGTATATGCTGCAGCTTCCATTAACGTCTGCGCCTGAGTATGAGCGGCTCCTCCGCAAGCCACCATAACTGCCAGGCCATACCTAGATAGTTTAAACATATTCCCCTTTTCCCCCCGAACTAATTTCCCTGTTAGTTTCATCGTTCCCTCAGCGCTCGTTGTTGAGCTTTAAAAATTGGTTTTAGCAAATAATCTAAAACACTCTTCTTACCCGTCATAATATCGACAGTAGCCATCATTCCAGGAATGATTGGCAGATTGTCTTTTCCTTTATCCAAACTGCTGTTTTCAGTGCGAATTCTTATCAGGTAATACACATTACCTTTTTCATCTTCGATACTATCGGCACTGATATGCTCAAGTTTACCTTCAAGCCCACCGTAGATTGCAAAATCATATGCTGTCAGCCTGACGATGGCTTTCAAGCCAGGCCTAAGGAAGGCAATATCCTTCGGTGCAATTTTCGCTTCAATTAGTAACTGATCTTCCGTTGGAACGATTTCGACTAAATCCATTCCCGGCTGGATGACGCCACCCAGTGTATTAACCAGTAATGTTTTAATCGTTCCCTGAACCGGTGATACAACTGTTGTTCTTTCAACCCGATCCTTAAGACCTACTTGCGCCTCTTTAGTCTGATTCAGCCTGGCTAACATCTCATTAAGTTTGCCCAAACTCTCTGATCGCGCCGCATATGCAACTTCACGGCGCTTGTTCACCGCTTCTTTAATACCGGACTGAATTTTCGGTGTAACTAAACGAGCACCTTCAAGTTCCTGCTTAAACCCATTCAGTTCCCGTTCCAACTGCAATACTTCAATGCGCGGAATCACACCCTGCTCAGCCAAAGGCTTGGTTATTTTAAGCTCTTCAAGACTCAAACTATAAGAACGTTCAAGGTGACTTATGCGTGACTCCAGCTCTCGCTGTTCCTGAACTTTTTGATCTATCTGACTACCAATAATACTTAGTTGATTGCGAAGATTCCGCTGGTACTCAGCCAACTGCGCTTGCTCACGACCCACCATTAAAGGAAACTGTGCCTGTATGTTCTCTTCAATATCTATTGGCGAAGCAATAATCTTTACATTGTCCTGCCAATCATCCGGTGCAGCATTATCATCAATATCTACACTTTTTAATTCAGCACGTAAGCGAGCAACTGATACTTTAAGAAACGCAGCTTCCTGTTCCCGCTCCCTAAAATCAGATAAGAAACGCGTATCATCGATCCGTACCAAAGGCTGCCCAGGTGAAACTTCCTGGCCTTCTTTAACAAAAATTTCTTCTACTATTCCGCCTTCAAGGTACTGCACAACCTGCAATTGCTGAGAAGGAATAACACTGCCTTCGCCGCGAGTAATTTCATCCAGTTCTGCGTAATATGCCCAGACAACAATCACAACTAAAAACGCGAATACAGCCCACAACAGCACTCTCGAGCTGCGCGGCGTATCCAGCAAAACAGCCTCTGCAGCACTGTCTATAAATTCATGCAGTTCAGGATCAACACTGACACTTTCCTGCTTTGCCAGTTTTGATGCTCGGGACATTTCAGACATTGCCTGTTTCGCAGTTCCCTGCGCTGAATTTTTTATATCCGCATCTTGGCCATCAGCGTTAACTGCTTCACTATTCAGCTCTTCGCCATCAGTTTCGTTATTATCGGGCACATCTTTATCAAGTGGCGGCTTTACCATTGCTGAATGGTCCTGTTGCTTAGTCATCAACGATTATCCCTTTGCTGGGCCTGACCACTACGCGGCCCACCTTCTCGCAGCCAGTTAATAACTTCCAACTTAGGACCATCAGCAATCAAACGACCTTTTTCCAGCACGATAATACGGTCTACAACATCCAACATGCTTGATTTGTGAGTACTGAGGAAAATAGTTTTTGTCTCATCCAGTTTCTTAAGCTGTTCAAGCAATCGCTGTTCAGATCGTCGATCCAACTGACTGGTAGGTTCATCAAGTACAAAAATCGGCGGATCCATTATCATCGCCCGTGCTGCTGCAACAGCCTGACGCTGACCTCCTGAAAGCTGACGACCACCTTCACCTACCTGACGTTCCAATCCATCCGGATCATAATTCGTGAACTCTGTTACACCGCCCCAGTCAGCGGCACGTAATAAAGCTTCATCCGAGGCAAACGGCGTGCCTAAAACAATGTTGTCGCGAATACTGCCAAAAAACAGCTGCGTATCCTGAGTGATACAACCAATATTACGGCGAAGCTCAGCTGGATGAAGCTGCTGAATATTCACACCATCAATACGAATATCGCCCCCGGTTGGTACATACAAACCAAGAATCAGTTTCTCAAGCGTACTTTTACCTGCACCGATACTGCCGATGAGAGCAACCCGTTCGCCAGGGTTGATAGTGAAACTTATATTATTTAGTGCGGTGGACTCATAACCGGGATACGAGAAGCTGACATTATCAAATTCGATTTTACCATCTAGCTTAGAATGACTGACGTATTTACGTCCTTCTTCCTGCTCAAGTGGCATTTCCATAACTTGATTTATCAGCGTCATAGAAGACTTTGCCTGATTGTAACGAGTTGCCAGTAATGACACTTGAGCCATAGGCCCTACAGCCCTGCCGCCTAACATCACTGCAGCAATAATGCCGCCCATTGTTAACTCACCCGCAGCAACCAGGTAAACACCCACAATAATCACGGCTACTGTCATCATCTGCTGCAAGAAATTAGAAAGGCTGGATGCACTGTTAGTCAGACGACGAGTTTTAATATCATGCTTACCCATCTCACTGATAGATTGCTCCCAAAGCACCTGATACTTACTCTGCGAATCAGTGATCTTTATTGCCTCAATGCCATATAGGCCCTCTATCAGGGTTGCCTGTTTTTGCGAAGATAGCTTAGACGTTAATTCTATTTGCTCTGCCAGTGGCTTTTGCAGATACAGGCTGTAACCCAGCAATATCAGAATAACCACAATCGGTATTGCTACCAATGCCCTCCGACAACCCAGATAACCAAAAGGAATATTATAGTGAAAGGCAGATCAACCAACGCACTAATAGTTGCAGAAGTAATGAACTCCCTTATCGACTCAAATGACTGTAGGTTATTAGCAAAAGCACCTACAGATAATGGCCGAGCTTCAAGCCTGATCCCCATTACTCTGGAGAAAATTTTTGCAGACAACTGCAAATCAAGCTTTTTACTGGCAACATCTATGAAGTAATAACGAAGTTTGCGTAATAAAAAATCAAACAAAAACACCAGAGAGACACCGACAGCCAGTACCCACAGTGAATCGAATGCCAGGTTTGGTACAATCCGGTCATAAACATTCATTACAAACAAAGGTGATGCAACAGCGAAACAGTTGATTAGCAACGAAGCGACCAACACATCTCTGTATATAGGCGTAACCTGAGAAACAGTTCCCCAAAACCAATGCTGTTTTTTATCACCGAGGACATCTGGGCTACGCTGATCAAACTGATATTTTTTCTTAACGTAAAAAACGTTGCCACTGAAGTTTTCAGACAACTCATCGATTGGCAAAACCATCTCGCCATCACCAACTTCAGGCTGAAGAATATGCGCCTCACCCTTTTCACGGTCAAGCTTGAGCAGAATACAGCAGCGCCGTCCTTTGAGCAGTAATACACAAGGTAACAAGAGGTTATGGATTTGGTGCAGACTTTGTCGTGCCAGTCTGGCTGACAATCCAGCCCGATCAGCAGCCCGGGGGAAAAGTTCTACGTTCAACTGCCCATCAACCAGAGGTAAACCACTGGTCAGAGAATCGACAGAGGCCGGCATACCGTAATACCTGGATAAAGATACTAGCGCATCAAGCAGAGGGTCGACAAAATGTTCTTGCCGTGAACCTACAGCCCAGTCAGCGTCTAACTGCGTCACTTTATATAGACTCCATCGTAAGTCTGATCCATGTAATACCCCCGCTGCTTCATTTCAAACAAAACAACGGGGCTTATCTCCTTCGCGTATTAAACTATTAAAGTGGTATCTGCCACAAGTTTATTCAACAGTTCGGTCTCGTTAGAAGTACCTGTATCACCCTGTAGATCACTCAGAGTTTTTCCGTCAAAACGAATTTGCTGCTGAACCTGATTAGATGAATTTGAGACATTAAGCACAACACCGCCTGCTCCATCCTGGAAGTCCAGGTACGTAGACAAATCAGTACCATTGGTAATACCCATATCATCTAACATATCTGACAGGTCAATCTTATCGTTAGCAGCATCAAAATCAGTTATCCGGTCAAAAGCAGGGCTACCTGAGGCTCCCTGGTCACCAGCATTCCAGTCAAAGATATCATCACCGGCACCGCCAGTCAGGATATCGTTGCCAGTACCACCGATTAGCAGGTCATTACCGCCATTACCATCTAAAGTATCGCTACCTGAATCACCTAACAGCGCATCATTTCCTGCTGTACCATTTAGCGTATCGCTGCCATTCGTACCAGCAATAGTGCCCTTACCTGTCAACAGAATCGACAAGGTACTGGTGCTGGCAGTCCCGTCAGTATCTGTAACAGTGTAATTTACTGTAAAGGTCTCAGTTTCGCCGGTATCCAGGGAATCTTTAGTTTCACGATTTATCTGGAAACTGTAAGAACCATCGGCATTACCAGTAAAAGTACCGTAGCCTGTGTTAGCAGGAGTAGCCCAAACCACATCGTCGGTAGTCGCGTCGTTATCAGCTCCTTCAGTGAAATGTACCTGGCCTTCAATCTGCGGAAGCGGATCAGTAGACGTTACCTGACCGACCAAATTAAAGGTATTACTGGCATTTTCATCAGTAAGGATGGTAGTTGCAAGCTTAGGTGTACCGTCAGGATTTGTCGGATCACTTGGATCAACAAAACCTACCAGGCTAACCATGTAATCCTGGCCACCAACAGTCACTGTCTGACTGGTACTAGGTAAAGAGATAATATCTCGTGGATCTGCACCACTGTTAGGTGTTTCCGTATGAGTAATCGGTACATTCAGCGATATAGCAGTAACAACACCGTTAATTTCTATATCCATAGAAATAGTAAGCGTTGTTGATTGCAGCGAATTACCGGTAACCGGGAAGTTCTGATGGGTAAATGTACCAAATTGAATCAGGTCACCAACATGTACTTCATTGTTCGTACCATTACCATTTACATAGGTAGTGTTATCAACAAGGTCATAGCCTGAACGACCGCTGCCAGTACTGTTACCCCAACGTAACTGATCGATTCCGGCATCAGCGTCATTATCTGTCTGAGTTGGCGTAGAACTGTTAGTACCTACAGTATTAGTAAAGCTACCTTCGTAGTTATCAATTTTAATGGTATCGACTTTAATCGGTATAACCCGAGTCTGATTAGCAGTTTCCGGTGCGTCATCAACAATGTTAATAACCAGATTACCTGTAGAGTCATCGCCACTGTTACCATCGTTATCCGATACAGTAACTGCAAATGATTCCTGCGGTGTTGCACCTCCTGCATGGCTTGCATTACTAGTAAGCGTATAGGTATAACCTACCTGCCCACCAGTAACCGAAGTAATCTCTAACGTACCGTACTGACCAGCCAAAGTCTGGCCAACCGCAGCAGTAATAGAGCTGCCATTATATGCAATAGTGATGACTGCAGGATTATCAATTGAAGTGAAACTGAAGTTACCGGTAGTAACTTCTGACTGGTCACTCTGATTAGAAGCATTACCATCTGCCAGCTCACCTGTTCCGGTAACCAGGCCTTGCTCATCAACAGAGTTAGCTGTGATTGTCAGACTAGTTGGATCATCAGCGCCGTTCACGGTGAACGTCACTGTCGTGGTGCTGAAGCTGCCGTCGCTGTCTTTCAGGGTATAGCTGAACGTATCGGTTTCAACGTCGCCATCATTCAGGGCCTGTGCCGCTGCATTCAACACGTATGTGTACGCACCGTCTGCACCGATGGTCAGTGTCCCGTATGTACCAGCGATGCCACTGCCTACCCCACTGCTGATATCTGCACTGGTGGTGCCTGCCTGTACGCCGGTAATGTCCGCGCTGTCCGCACCCAGCGTATCCGCTGTCGCGTTGACACCCGTTTCAACGTTTCCGGTAATGCCTGTGTCATCTTCACTCACGGTGCGGGTATCCGCA
Organism: Aliamphritea ceti; assembly: GCF_024347215.1. Classification (NCBI taxonomy): domain Bacteria; kingdom Pseudomonadati; phylum Pseudomonadota; class Gammaproteobacteria; order Oceanospirillales; family Oceanospirillaceae; genus Aliamphritea; species Aliamphritea ceti. The sequence continues at coordinate 1,843,870 of NZ_AP025282.1, read as the reverse complement.
TTCGCCACTGGCGCCGTGTCTGTGATCAGGATATCCAGGCTCGCGCTGTTGGTGTCCGTATCCCCATGGATATCGGTCACTGTCAGGCCAAAGCTCTCCAGGATGTTCTCCTGAGTGCCATCATTATCAGTGTCATGATCCGTGCTGGTGCCGGTTGGATCGTAGCTGTAGTTCACGACACCCGTGCCTGCGTTGTAACCGGTAATCGTTAAGATACCGTTGCTGCCAGTCACAGTAATGTTGCTGCTGCCACTGTTTAACAGATCCGCGGTGCTGATCACCGCCGTGCCGACAGTCACTGACTGTAAGCCATCCGGTGCCGTAATGCTGAACGTGCCAGTTACCGTCGCATCTTCCGCCACGCTGGTATCGCTGCCGGCAACACCGGTGCCGTCGTTCGGCACGCTGACCGTTGGCACACCTTCAGAGACACCGTTCACGGTGAACGTCACTGTCGTGGTGCTGAAGCTGCCGTCGCTGTCTTTCAGGGTGTAGCTGAACGTATCGGTTTCAACGTCGCCATCATTCAGGGCCTGTGCCGCTGCATTCAACACGTATGTGTACGCACCGTCTGCACCGATGGTCAGTGTCCCGTATGTACCAGCGATGCCACTGCCTACCCCACTGCTGATATCTGCACTGGTGGTGCCTGCCTGTACGCCGGTAATGTCCGCGCTGTCCGCACCCAGCGTATCCGCTGTCGCGTTGACACCCGTTTCAACGTTTCCGGTAATGCCTGTGTCATCTTCACTCACGGTGCGGGTATCCGCATTCGCCACTGGCGCCGTGTCTGTGATCAGGATATCCAGGCTCGCGCTGTTGGTGTCCGTATCCCCATGGATATCGGTCACTGTCAGGCCAAAGCTCTCCAGGATGTTCTCCTGAGTGCCATCATTATCAGTGTCATGATCCGTGCTGGTGCCGGTTGGATCGTAGCTGTAGTTCACGACACCCGTGCCTGCGTTGTAACCGGTAATCGTTAAGATACCGTTGCTGCCAGTCACAGTAATGTTGCTGCTGCCACTGTTTAACAGATCCGCGGTGCTGATCACCGCCGTGCCGACAGTCACTGACTGTAAGCCATCCGGTGCCGTAATGCTGAACGTGCCAGTTACCGTCGCATCTTCCGCCACGCTGGTATCGCTGCCGGCAACACCGGTGCCGTCGTTCGGCACGCTGACCGTTGGCACACCTTCAGAGACACCGTTCACGGTGAACGTCACTGTCGTGGTGCTGAAGCTGCCGTCGCTGTCTTTCAGGGTGTAGCTGAACGTATCGGTTTCAACGTCGCCATCATTCAGGGCCTGTGCCGCTGCATTCAACACGTATGTGTACGCACCGTCTGCACCGATGGTCAGTGTCCCGTATGTACCAGCGATGCCACTGCCTACCCCACTGCTGATATCTGCACTGGTGGTGCCTGCCTGTACGCCGGTAATGTCCGCGCTGTCCGCACCCAGCGTATCCGCTGTCGCGTTGACACCCGTTTCAACGTTTCCGGTAATGCCTGTGTCATCTTCACTCACGGTGCGGGTATCCGCATTCGCCACTGGCGCCGTGTCTGTGATCAGGATATCCAGGCTCGCGCTGTTGGTGTCCGTATCCCCATGGATATCGGTCACTGTCAGGCCAAAGCTCTCCAGGATGTTCTCCTGAGTGCCATCATTATCAGTGTCATGATCCGTGCTGGTGCCGGTTGGATCGTAGCTGTAGTTCACGACACCCGTGCCTGCGTTGTAACCGGTAATCGTTAAGATACCGTTGCTGCCAGTCACAGTAATGTTGCTGCTGCCACTGTTTAACAGATCCGCGGTGCTGATCACCGCCGTGCCGACAGTCACTGACTGTAAGCCATCCGGTGCCGTAATGCTGAACGTGCCAGTTACCGTCGCATCTTCCGCCACGCTGGTATCGCTGCCGGCAACACCGGTGCCGTCGTTCGGCACGCTGACCGTTGGCACACCTTCAGAGACACCGTTCACGGTGAACGTCACTGTCGTGGTGCTGAAGCTGCCGTCGCTGTCTTTCAGGGTGTAGCTGAACGTATCGGTTTCAACGTCGCCATCATTCAGGGCCTGTGCCGCTGCATTCAACACGTATGTGTACGCACCGTCTGCACCGATGGTCAGTGTCCCGTATGTACCAGCGATGCCACTGCCTACCCCACTGCTGATATCTGCACTGGTGGTGCCTGCCTGTACGCCGGTAATGTCCGCGCTGTCCGCACCCAGCGTATCCGCTGTCGCGTTGACACCCGTTTCAACGTTTCCGGTAATGCCTGTGTCATCTTCACTCACGGTGCGGGTATCCGCATTCGCCACTGGCGCCGTGTCGATAATCTCGATGTCCAGCGTATCCGTGCTGGTCTGGCCCGCCAGATCCGTCACAGAGACCGTAAACTGATCAACGATCGCACCGGAGGTATGATCTTCAGTGGCACCGTCTTCCACGTAGCTGTAGGTGATCGCACCGGTACCGGCATCGTAACCGGTCACCGTCAGTGTGCCTTCAGTACCTGCAATCACGACATTCACTGCCGTCGCATTGGTAATATCCTGACCTGCAATGGTCACCGCACTCACGCCCGCCTGGGCCGTTACCGTAATGTCGCCGGTGACCGTATTACCGGTCGCTTCCACTACACTGTTATCCGCGGCGGTTACCGCACCGTCTTCGTCATCTATGACGATCACCGGTGGCGTGTCATCCGCCCCGTTTATCGTGATTACCAGATCCGCTGTACTGGTGTCGCCATCCGCATCCGTCAGGGTGTAACTGATGGTCTCCGTCAGGCTGGTGCCATTGGTCAGTGCCTGCACCGCCGCCAGACCATTGTTCAGGGTATAGATGTAGCTGCCGTCCGCATTGATCACAATGCTGCCGTAGCTCGCACTCCCGTGCGCGGTTACGGTGGTCGCATCGCTGCCCAGCGTGTCTGCACCGGCACCCGTCGTGATGACGTTACCGCCAACACTAGCCGTATCTTCAGTAATGCTGTTTGTGTCATCATTCGCCACAGGCGCCGTATCGATGATCTCGATGTCCAGCGTATCCGTGCTGATCCGGCCTGCCAGATCCGTCACAGAGACCGTGAACTGATCAACAATCACACCGGAGGTGTGATCTTCAGTGACACCGTCTTCCACGTAGCTGTACGTGATCGCACCGGTACCGGCATCGTAATCGGTCACCGTCAGTGTGCCTTCAGTACCTGCAATCACGACATTCACTGTCGTCGCATTGGTGATGTCCTGGCCTGCAATGGCCACCGCACTCACGCCCGCCTGGGCCGTTACCGTAATGTCGCCGGTGACCGTATCGCCGGTCGCTTCCACCACATTGTTATCCGCGGCGGTTACCGCACCGTCTTCGTCATCTATGACGATCACCGGCGGTGTGTCATCCACAACCAACAAGTCCTCTACAGGAGCATCGTCCTGGAAGTCATCATTATCTGCATTATTTCCAGTCCCGGTATCAAATCCTGATTCTGCGATGACAGATTCACCGGTTCGTAAGACCTCTCCCAAACCACTAAAACCATCACTCGCAGGAGCTGCTCCACCAGCTTCGCCGCCTGCTGCCGTTTCTTCGAGCAATTCAGTAGGGTCGGCACCAGCAAGAATTAATTGTTCGATAGCAGACAGTTCAGAATTTTCATCCTGACTCTGCTCAAGAAGGGTTTGGATATTAAGGTGAACTTCGCCGGTCTCCGGATCAACTACCACTAGCGCAACGCTGTCTGATGGTAATTGCTCGATGTTGTTTTCATCCAGAGAAATTACAGCTGCACTGTTTCCTGATGTGATAACTTTTTCGCCCGGCTGCAGTTGGTCATTAACCTGAACGGCACGCATTTTGCCATTCACATCTAATACAACAACATCACCTTCGACACTGACAACATTTACTACTGCGTTATTGGTCTTATCCATAAGCCCCCCCCGGGCTAATCAGAGCAATCACAACCAGGTTTTTGTCGTTCTTCCATAAACGCCAACCAAGAAGGTTGCTTCAGTACTTTGAAGCACAAAAAAAATGATTTTTTATTTAGATCTGTTTAAACAAATCCGACCCACACATAGCGGGCCATTTCAAATATCTTATTCTCTTCTAGCGTGGCCACTTCGGCACACATCTTTTAAAATCAATCAATTACTACAAAATGACCACATACTCTAAGAGCATCTTTGCTTGAATTATTCTAATAAGCCCTTGTTTTATTGTGTAATATTAACAAAGTAAATCGTTTAAAAAAACACCTATTAAAATCAACCATCAAATCTAAACCAGATCACTGATGAATTCATAAGGTGGAACTTATAAAAACACAAATGTATTAATTTTCGATTCAGTTTGAAGGCTTCTTTTCAAACAAACCATTACCATAAAACTAACATTTCAGTGCTCTTTACGTGTCACAACGCTTACCTGCAAGCCTACCTAATCAATTAGTATTAGACTGCTGACAATTACCCATTTTGCATATAAAAAACCCAATCATCAGCACAGGCGCTTAAACTATTATCGGCCGAAACCATTAATCATTTAATGCCTTACATCATGAATTTATTAAGTTTTTTTGATTAAACGCAACGTCTAAGAAAGCAGGAACTTCATTCGGAACCGATGAAGAGAATGCAAAGTAAAAGTACCAGTCATGACTATTCATGACTGGTACAAAGTAAGAACCTATTAACCAAGAAGATCAGCCTCAAACGGGAAGTTTGTTAGATTTTCATAGCCGTCTTCAGTAATAATTATCTGATCTTCAAGCTTCACCCCCTCTCCTCCGCCGACAGCTCCAACATAAGCCTCAACACAGAGTGCCATACCTGGTTCAAGCACACCGTCATACCCATGACCATCTATGTCTTCCGGATAGCGAATTGATGGATACTCGTCACAAAGCCCTACACCGTGCATCATTACACCATAGCGAAGGTCTCGATACTCTGGAGGCAAGCGTAAACCAGCTTCTGTTACTTCACGGAAACTCATACCCGGCTTTAATATCTGCATATTATGCTGAATGTGTTCATAGGCAACCTGATAAAGGTGTTTTTGCTGATCTGTAGGCTTAGCGTCACCGATCATCCAGGTACGGGATAAATCTGCACAGATACCATAAGGACCAATCAGATCAGTATCAAAAGCCAACAACTCCCCCCTCTGTACAACCCGCGGCCCACATTCCTGAAACCACGGATTTGTACGTGGTCCGGACGCTAACAACCGACACTCAATCCATTCACCGCCACGACGAATATTCTCAGCATGTAATACCGACCAGATATCATTTTCAGTTACCCCCGGGATCGTTGCTTCTTTCATCAGCTGCATTGAAATTTCGGTAGACGCAATTGAACACCGCATGGCATCAACTTCATCTTCACCTTTAATTACTCTGGCATGCTCCATCAGCGCCTGACCGTCACTGATATCTATGCCACATTTATCCAGCTCCCGCAGCCCGGCTATTTCAATTTTATCGACCGCTAAACGCCGGTTATCACCACCATGCTCTCGCAACAGAGAATCAATTTCTTTTGCAAAATGCGCTGCGTGCTCTTGTGTACGATCACCTGTTTCAAAATAAAAGAAAGATGCTCCGCCGCGAATTTCTTTTACCAGAGGTAAATGCGCAGACAGATGTTCGCAGTTATGAAAATCCCATAGGATCATATGACCGCTGGCGGCAACGAAACAGGCTCTGGCATGATTATGAGTAATCCACAGTTGCATATTCGTCGTATCAGTCGCATAACGAATATTCAGAGGATCAAACAGCAACACACCAGCCAAATCCTTTTCATTCAATGCTTCGACTATTCGCTGTAAACGAAACTCACGCATTCGATCCAGATTTGGCGCCCTCAGACCCAGCGCTTCCCATTCATTAAAAGCCAGATCTGTCGGCCCAATTTCTACCCGGTTATTTTCGTTTGGCGAGCCGTCTGGCTTTAATACGCCAGCACGACGACGTGTCGGATCAATTTTGCGGTTCGATGAACTGAATACAAAATCTGTCATTGGATTTCCTCACCTATAAAGCAAACCGCAGAAGCAAAGCTTGTGCAGGTTATCTATTTTATTGTTATTAATTTTGAAAACTGCCATCAGGCTAGATATCTTTCACCAGGCGCAGCGCGTCATAAATCGCTGCATGCGTGTTACGTGAAGCAACTGCATCACCAATTCTGAATAACTGAAACTCACCTTCAGAATTATTTACTTTCGTTTGGGGCGTACCGACGATTAAATCTTGGTAGACCACCTCCCCAGTATTTTTCGAAGCAGCTTTAAGATCAAAATAAATATCATCTAACGGACGGGTACCATGATTAATCACAATCTGATCAACATGACGGTACTTTTCTACGCCGCCATAATCACTGCCAACGCGCGCCACTAGTTCTCCACCTTCCTGGCTCACACTTTCCAGACGGAAAGTTACAGTGAATGTCACATCTTTCTGCTGCATCGCACGCATGTAAGGCACCAGATTCATCGCCATAACTTCAGGGGCAAATGCTCGATCAGGCGTCATAACCTCAAGTTCCGCGCCGCTATCAGCAATCACCTCTGCCGCCTGCATTGCCGCATGATCTCCTGCGTCATCAAATAGCAGAACACGGCCTTGCGGTTTCACATCACCGGACAAAATATCCCAGGCAGAAACCACCAAGTCATTACCCGATTCCAAAACCTCAGTATGTGGATAACCTCCGGTTGCAATGATCACCGCATCCGGTTGCAAAGCAGTAATGTCTAAAGCTTCAGCCCAGGTATTAAATCTAAACTCTACCCCTAACCTTTCACATTCAGCCATACGCCACTCGATGATCGAAATCATTTCCTGCCGCCGTGGACTTTGCGCAGTAAGTAGTAGCTGACCGCCCGCTTGCGGAGCAGCCTCAAACACAACGACTTCATGTCCCCGCTCACCTGCAACCCTGGCCGCTTCCATACCCGCAGGCCCAGCACCAACAATTACCACTTTTTTCTTTACACTGGCCTTAGGAATATCGTGCGGCATTGTCAACTCACGGCCTGTCGCTGCATTGTGGATACAAAAAGCATCACCAGCCTGATAAATACGATCCAGACAGTAAGTTGCACCTACACACGGGCGTATCTGCTCTTCCCGCCCTTCAATAATCTTGCGCACAATATGAGGGTCAGCCAGGTGAGCACGTGTCATGCCAACCATATCTAATTTACCTTCAGCAATTGCATGCCTGGCAGTTGCAACATCAGGTATTTTTGCCGCGTGGAATACCGGTATATCAACAGAAGAACGGAATTCACCCGCAAAATCTAAATGCGGTGAATTGCGCATCCCCATGACAGGAATAACATCCGTTAACCCGGGATCAGTATCTATATGCCCCCGAATCACATTAAGAAAATCAATATAACCTGAAGCCTTCAACAGCTTGGCAATTTCAACACCTTCATTGAAATCGAAACCACCTTTTTGTGCCTGATCTGCCGTAAAGCGCACACCTACGATAAACTCAGTGCCAACCCGGTCACGGATCGCTTCAAGCACGTCCAGTGTGAAACGAACCCTGTTCTGTAAGTTGCCGCCATAAGGGCCATCGAGTGTATTTGTCAGAGGTGACCAGAACTGATCATGCAAATGTCCGTAGGCTTCAATTTCGATGCCATCCATACCTGCCGCCTGCATTCGTTCAGCGGCATCAGCAAAGTCTTTTATAATGCGGGCAATATCCCAGTCTTCCATTTGCTTGGGAAATGCCCGGTGCGAAGCCTCACGCTCATGAGAAGGCGACACAACCGGTAACCAGTCTCCTTTTGACCAACCGGTTCGCCGCCCCAGATGCGTCAACTGAATCATCACAGCAGCACCATGTTCATGACACTCATCTACCAGATCTTTCAGATAAGGCACCACTTCGTCTTTATAGGCGAGGATATTATTGAAAACCGGTGGGCTATCCTTAGACACAGTGGCGGAACCAGCTGTCATAGTTAGCGCTACGCCAGCTTTAGCACGTTCAACATGATAAGCCCGGTAACGATCTTTAGGCATACCTGCTTCCGGGTAAGCCGGCTCATGGGCAGTGGTGATAATACGGTTACGTAATGTGAGATGTTTCAGCTGAAACGGTTGGAGCAAGGGATCTTTATGACTCATATCAGAATGCCTGGTATAGGTAATCCCGGTCAGATATCACCTCATTAACCGGCATTACTTTATTGTTGTTATATTTGCTCTTATATCGCTGCTCATTGTGGCAGCAGAACAAAGATCCCAGCCAATGATATTTTTTTCAAATCGACATAAATTTATTTTATATCCTCCGCAATAGAATATTGCTAATAAGGATTGTCTCGCGGCTCACCCCTTTGACATTTTTTACACGCCAGCGGAAACCCAATAAATTGATCTCTCCCGGTAACCGTCAGCACCCACGGACGGTTGGTCCATGGTGGATTATGCCGCACATGCTGATTATGGCCACAGATTAACTCTGCAACCCAGTCCTGTTCGTTATCAGTATGAAACGCAATGATTGGTTGCTGCATAAACCTCTCTGCTGAGCATAAAGCTTACTTATATCAAAAACCGACTTAGCCTATGTCGTAATCAGTGCATTATATTGACACTCTAATTGCTCCACAGTCGGTAGCTCAGCATCACCAGATGCTACAAGCGCCTGCCCCAGTACCTGATCACGGCAAAACATCAACACTAATGCAGGTATAACATTCTCAGCCCCCTGCAACTCTGCAACGCAATCATCATAAAGCTGCTGATCGAATGCCAGAATTTGCAGCCGTGTAGCTTCGTCCAATTTATATTGCTCTCCACACAAAATACGGTACATCATCAGATATTCCTGCTGTGCTGTCAGACGAATGTATGTATTGAAAACAGCTTTCACTGGATCTTCAGCACTCTTCAAAATCTCGGTTCTTGCCGTTTCCAACTCATCGATTAACTGTGTCAGTAATGCCTGTAGCAATGCCTGCTTGGTAGGAAAGTTGTTATATACCGTGGGCTTAGAAACTCCCGCCTGCTGAACAACCAGATCAATTGAGGTTCCCTGATAACCATTTTCAGCGAATACCCAGCGGGCAGTATCCAGTAACTGTTGCTTTTTGGATGGACGACCTCGGGCCATAAAAACTCCACGTATTAATCACATTTCTGCCAGCTAACTGATCCGCAAGACAAACAATAAACGTAATCTGACTGTTGACGGACGTAAAAATATTTATTATTTTTACTATACCGTTTAGTTAAATAAATAATTTTCAATATACCGCAGCTTACCATTCTTCGGTATATGACCACTTAAGAGCGACAAGATGATGAATCAGGACGGGCAATTCGGTCAATACGGGGGGAGCTATATTCCCGAGATTCTTTTTAACAGCCAGCAGGAACTGCTCAAAGCATACCGGGACGCTATGTCCGACCCGAGCTTCATCAGTGAAGTGAAAGATCAGCTACAGCACTACTCTGGCCGACCAACACCACTGACATACTGCAACCGGCTTTCTGCTGCTATTGGTGGCGCACAGATTTACCTTAAACGCGAAGATTTGAATCACAGCGGCGCCCATAAAATGAATAACGTAATTGGCCAGGGGCTGCTGGCTAAGCGCATGGGCAAACGCCGGGTGATTGCAGAGACTGGTGCCGGTCAACATGGTATCGCCAGCGCACTGGTATCCGCCCGCTTAGGGCTGGACTGCACAATTTACATGGGTGCTCATGACATTGAACGCCAATACCCAAATGTTTTCTGGATGAAACAGCTTGGCGCTACCGTAATACCGGTTGAAGAAGGCTCTGCAACCCTGAAAGATGCGCTTGATGAAGCTTTACGGGACTGGTCCAGTAACTATGCCGATACTTACTACCTGATTGGCACCAGCTGCGGCTGCGCACCTTATCCGGAAATGGTCAGCGGCTTTCAGTCAGTCATTGGGGAAGAGGTAAAAGAACAGGCACAACAACAATTCGGCTCAGCGCCCGATAAAATTTATGCCTGTGTCGGCGGCGGCAGTAATGCCTGCGGCATATTCTTACCATTCCTGAACGATGACGTTGAACTGGTCGGTGTTGAAGCTGGCGGAAGAAGTGATTCTCCGGGAGATCATGCTATGCGCTTTAATACAGACCAGGCACGTTTCGGAATCGCCCAGGGGTTTGCAACAAAATTCCTGCAGGACGAACAGGGCCAGTTACAGCCAACCCATTCCATATCAGCCGGACTGGACTATGTTGGCGTATCCCCAATTCTGGCAAACCTGGAAGAACAGGGCAAAGTGCGCATGACACAAGCGCGTGACACCGAAGTGCTGCAGGCCTTCCAACAACTGGCAAGCAATGAAGGCATTATCGCAGCTTTAGAATCATCCCATGCCATCGCTGCCGGGTTACGTGAAGCAGCAGATATGGACCCATCACAAAAGATTGTGATTAACGTATCCGGCCGTGGTGATAAAGACATTTTCAACATTGCTAAAGCTCTGCGAGACGAACCGTTCAACGACTTTATTCAATCTTATCTGGCTCAGGAGAACAGCTGATGAGCGATCTGACCCAATATATTCGTCAGCAGCGAAGCACCAAATCATTGTTACTGATGACCCATGTGATTTATGGCTACCCAACCATCAACGACAGCCTCGCAATGATGCGGCTATTGCTAGATCAGGGTGTTGAGATTCTGGAAGTACAGTTTCCATTCTCCGACCCGGTTGCCGATGGCCCAGCCATCACACACGCCTGTCATCAGGCACTGGCCGACAAACCACAGTTGGAAAAATGTATCAGCGACATCAGTAAACTGGCCTCTGAATATCCACAAAGCCGGGTATTACTGATGAGCTATCTGAACCCTGTTATGCAATCGGGCCCGCCCAAGCTGGCAACACTGATGCAGAAAGGTATCAGTGGTATTATCGTGCCAGACATAGCAGTAGAACAACAACAGCTGATTAGCCCACTGACCGATGCAGGCATTGAACCTATCTGGATTATCACTCCGGATACTCAGCCTGACAGACTTAACACTATCTGCAAGCAAGCCAGCGGCATGCTTTATTGTGTTAGCCGTGCAGGTGTAACCGGAGAGTCCACTGATAAAAATCAGGCGCTGGGTAAATACTTAAACCGTATTGGCCAACATACTGAACTGCCACTTGGTGTCGGTTTTGGAATTTCAACAGCGGAAGATATTCAAGCACTACTCGGTCACGCTGATATCGCGATTATCGGCTCAGCTTTTCTTAACGCATATAACCAGAACGGGCTTAAAGGGGTTCACACCAAACTGGCAGAACTGAAACAGGCCATTACATAAACTCTATATAAATAACCTTCTTTATTAATGCATCCATGAACACGTGATGACTCGTCATCACGTGTCGATTAAAGACCCTTCATTTTCAAACCCGCTAATAAAAAATCCTGCAGCTGCATTCAGGCAGTATCATCTATGCTCCCGACGCCTCTTTTTCGTTACTGATTCGTATAAAGTTGTAAAACCTTGTAAATGAAATGTAAACAGCTCTTGCCTGAGCTAAGCTTCAGGCACTAGGGTTTACATAAAATAACAACAATTCCGGCCATAATGAGCCGTCATACTGAAGTAATATATGAACTCAGACGCCCGTATTCTTGTCGTCGATGACGAACCTGTCACCCGTCAATGCCTGACCAGCTACTTTGAAACTGAAGGTTATCAGGTCTTTGAAGCAGAAACTGCTGAGCAAGCGGAAACTATCCTCAGTGATCAAACCATTGATGTCGTATTACTGGATATACGCCTACCCGGAAAAGATGGTCTGACCCTCACCCGTGAACTGCGGGTACATACTGAAGTAGGTATTATCCTGGTCACTGGCCGGCAAGATGAAGTTGACCGCATTATCGGTCTCGAATGCGGTGCGGATGAATATGTCACTAAGCCTTTTAATCCCCGGGAAATTTTGGCCCGCACCAAAAACCTGATTCGTCGGGTACGTCATTGTACAGAAGCAAAACCCACCGATGCCCTACCCAACAGTTTCAAAACGTTTGAACGCTGGAAACTCAATCTTGACCGCCGGCAACTTGTCGATGATCAACAGCAGACTACCCAACTCACTGAAGGCGAATTCCAGTTACTTAACACACTGATGAATCACGCGGGCCAGATCATGAGCCGCGAACAGATTCTTGAACAAATTCGTAACAGAGAATGGGTGCCAAGTGATCGTACCGTTGATGTCCTCATTGGCCGTTTACGACGTAAACTGGGCGATGATCCCGCGCAGCCAAAAACCATTCTCACGGTTCATGGAGCCGGTTACCTGTTCACCCCAAAACCAGCTGAATTATCGTGAAGCGCTTTCTTGCCAGCCTTGCTCTCACAACTCTGCTACTGACAACCACCAGCCAGGCAGAAACACCAAAACAAGTACTCACTGCGTGCGGACATCCCTTTTATCCACCGGTTTCATGGGTGAGCGAAGGCAAGCTAAAAGGCCTTGCTCCGCAACTTACCCAGCAACTATTTACTGAGCTTGGTTATGATGTACAGCTGATCGCAGATACCAATTGGAAACGTTGTTTACTTGAAGCCAAACTCGGCAACATTGATATTGTGGTCGCCGCCTACCGCATAGCAAGTCGGGAAAGCTATCTGGCATTCAGTGACCAGTATATTATTGCGGACGAAGTACGTTTATTCGTCAATCGTGATGCCCAGCCTGACATATCGGGGCTAAAAGACTTGCCAGGGAAAACTGTTGGTCTATTACTGGGAGACAGTTTTGGCGATCGCTTTGATGCCTTTTTACAAACCAACAGCCACATCGAATATGTGTCCCGCAACCACCAGAACTTCACCAAACTGGCCAACCAGCGTATCGATTACATGCCGATCGGCTGGCGCAGCGGTATGCTGCAAACACGTAAACTTGGGTTTGAAAACAGCATCATGCCGTTACGTGAAAAAATCGCCAGCGAATACTATTATCTGGCGCTAAGTAAAGCTGGCAAGCTGAGCCAGCATCTTCCTTATATTAATCAGCGTTTAAAAAAACTGCATGACAACAACAACATTCGCAACATGATTCGCAGTAACAGTCTCGAATACCTGCACAACCCACTCTGACGGATATCTATATGCGCACGCTGCCAACACTGATCCGACAATTACTTCGCTACCCAAAAGAACACCCTCTGGGTTATCGAATCATGCAATACGTCAGCGCCTGCAGTTTTGTGTTCATCATCCTGTCTACTGCCGTTCAGCTTACACTGGATTATCAACGGGAATTCCGGGTGCTTGATCAGCAACTGGAAGTGATTCGTGACAGCTACCTGGCCAGCCTGGCTAAAAGCCTCTGGGATATAGATCAGGCACAGATCGAGCTGCAACTTCAGGGCATTGAAAACCTGCCTGATATCAGCCACGTTGAACTGCGTGCACCAACAAACACAGCAGATGCTAATGCTTCTGTCAGTAAACACATGCAGATATTTTCGCTTATCCACACCACCGCCAATGGTCAGCAGCGGAACCTGGGACAACTGGATGTACAGATTGATGCTCAGGGACTCTACAATCGCATCTATGCCAAAGGCTTCACTATCCTGCTAAACCAAACATTACTGGTTGCTCTCATCGTGCTGGTGATTCTGATTATCTTTAACCGGCAGATTACCCGCCACCTTGAAGCCATGGCCAATTACAGCCGGGATATAGGCGCCGGACAAATGGAAAACAGTCTGACGCTTAATCGCCGCCGGCCGGAACACCGGGATGAACTCGATCAGTTAGTAAGTGCGCTGAATGATATGCACCAGGCCATACAACAGGACAGAAAACGCCGGGACCAGGAACAACAAGAACTGCGTTATAACCGTGACCAATTACAAACTATGGTTGAGCAGCGTACCGAAAGTCTGCGCAGGGCAAAAGAAATCGCTGAAGATGCGAATGCTGCAAAAACACGCTTTCTGGCCACTATCAGTCATGAAATACGCACCCCTATGAATGGCATGCTGGGTATGATTCAGTTACTGGAAAGCACCTCGCTGGATAACAGCCAACACAAACAGGTTCAGGTGCTACATGATGCCACCGACGCCCTTCTCGAAACCTTTAACCAAGTACTGGAATACGGCCGGCTGGTAGAAGGCGCCCATCAGGTTGTTCAAAAGCCTTTTGAACTGCAACCTATGCTCGAAAATCTGATTAGCCTATTTGAGCCTGGCGCCCAGGATAAAGGCCTGAACATTCAACTCAGCTATCCTGAAGACTTAGCACCCGCATATTTCGCAGCACACAGTAGCCTGAGGCAAATTCTGAATAACCTGCTCGCCAACGCAATTAAATTCACACACTATGGCCAGATAAATTTAACGGTCACTCAACTGGCCAGCACAACAGAAAGCCACATTCTACGATTCAGTATCCGGGATACAGGTGTTGGCATACCTCAACAACTGCAAGAAAAGATCTTTGAACGCTTCACCCAGGCGGATGAAAGCATCACCCGCCGCTTCGGCGGTACCGGCCTTGGTCTGGCAATATGTAAAGAACTGGCCATACAACTGCGTGCAGATATTGGTTTGCAAAGTGAAGCAGGCAAAGGCAGCTGCTTCTGGCTGGAATTGGAACTACCTGTTACAACAGAACCTCACATCAACACCATGACAGTGAACGCCGATGATAATGCCGTTATTTTTCAGCACACCGAAAAACACTCTCAAATGGATATTTTATTGGTCGAAGACGTTCAGATTAATCAGGACGTTGTCATCGGTTTATTAGCACCGTATAACCATCAAATAAGTATCGCCAGTGACGGCGAACAAGCTCTCAGCCTCTGCCAAAAGCAATGTTTTGATCTGATTCTGATGGACATGCACCTGCCCGGCCGCAGCGGATTAGAGATCAGCCAACTGATTCGCCACCATCCTGAATACAAAAACCAGCTTACCCGTATTATCGCTTTGACAGCCAGCGTCAGACAGGAAGACCTGCAAACTTATAAAGCGGTAGGCATAAACTGCGTCGTCGCTAAACCTGTGAACAGAGAGCAGCTTATCAGCGCAATAACACAACCATCATCCACTGATATCTCAAGTACGCCATTGACAGATAATATTTCCGTCATTGGCGAAGTGCTTACCAACAATACAACTCTGCCTGTTATAGACCAGAGCGTTATCCGAATGCATCAGGAGATGCTGGGAACAGATAAAGTAAAGGCACTCATGCACGGGTTCATCAACAGCTGTAACGAGCTCTGGCCAGCCATTCAACAGAGTCTTGAAAATAATAACCTGGCTCTGGCAGAACAAGATATCCATAAACTCGCCGGAGCCTGTGAAACACTAGGATTTAAATCTACAGGCGCTCTACTCAGAAAGATCGAACAACAACTCATAGCGTTGCCACATCCAACACAATCTTTCAACACAGCAGAATGCCTGCAACAACTGCAAATCAGCATTGAACAAAGCCAGCACGTGGCAGCAAACTGGCAACCGCTCTGAATAAACCTAAACCAGGGCTATACCCTGCCGGTATTTTCGGTCTACACTGAGCCGCTAAACCCGGCAACAGGACCCGATCAATGGAAGAGCTTCTTGTCAGATACCTGCATTTTACAGGCCTGATTATTCTCGCTGCAGCCCTTGTCAGCCAGCACCTTTTGCTACGTAAAACTATGACCCCTGTGGCCATACGTAAAATCGCGATTATCGACGGTATTTATGGTGCAGGAGCAATGCTCATGCTGGTAAGTGGCTTACTTCTCTGGTTCATCGTCGGCAAACCCGACGCCTTTTATTCAGGCAACTTTATATTTCATATCAAACTATTTCTGTTCGCAGTTATCGCCATACTTTCAACAATTCCCACCTGGTTTTATCTGCGTAACCGCCGCGCCAACACCAGTCGGATCAATGTGCCACGCTACATTATCAGAATCATTCGTACCGAATTACTGTTACTTCTGTTAATGCCACTGCTCGCTGTAACAATGGCCAGAGGCATTGGTGCAACATCCTGATTACAGAGAAATAATGTGGTCGACATACCGTTACAATGCCGCTGCGGAAAAGTAACAGGCATTGCTAAAAACACATCGCCTTCCAATGGCAACCGCCTGGTATGTTACTGCAAAGATTGCCAGGCTTTCGCTCAGATACTTCACCACAAACATTGTACTCAAGATAGCACTGACGATTCTTCTGCTAACCGGGAACAAGCTTCAGATAACTTTGTTCTGGATACCGATGGGGGTACTGAAGTATTTCAAATGCCACCCTCCCGACTTCATATATCCAAAGGCCACGAACATATTGCCTGCCTGAGACTTACACCAAAAGGCACTTATCGCTGGTATACGCAGTGTTGCCATACACCTATTGGCAATACGCTAACCGCTGGTGTGCCCTTTATTGGCCTGATACATAGTTTCATATCACTGACAGATAAAGAACGACAGCAATCACTTGGCATAATTCGGGGCTATATTCAGGCCAGAGATATTTACAACGAGAGCACAGGCAGCGAAGATACAACCACGAAAAAACATCCCGGCATGCCTTTGTTAATTGGTTTACGAACTATCACCTGCTTAGCGCTTTGGAAACTAAAGAGGCTTGAACGCCCTAATCCCTTATTTAGCAGTGAAGGTCTGCCGCTGGCAAAACCAGAAATCATTTCATCTAAAACTCAACGCTGAAATCGTGCAATAAAAAACCCCGATGCCGAAGCGACCGGGGTTTTGAGCCGTAACTGTATACTCAGCGCCCCATAAATAATTCAGGCAAGAACAAAGAAACCTGTGGTATATAAGTTGTGATAATCAGCGTTGGTATCCATGCAAACGCAATCATAATCAGCGTGGGTTTCAGCATCGCACTGACACGGACATTGGTTACACGTGAACCCAGATATAACAACGGTGCCGTAGGCGGTGTAATATTTCCCATCCCCAGATTTACGCCGACTATCGCCGCAAACTGAATAGGATCAACCCCCAGCTCTACCACAATCGGAAACAGCAATGGTGAAGCCAGTAAAACGCCGCTAACATCATCCATCAGCATCCCTATCAGGATCATCACTACATTGATCATGATCAGGACCACTATTGGATTTTCTGATACAGAAAAAATTAACTCCTGAGCCAGGCCTGGAATATCTTCAAAAATAAGTAGGCGACTAACAATCATCACCATAAAGAACATAACCATTACCACACCGGTAGTCGTCGCAGACTGCACCAATGCTTCTTTGAAATTCGCCTTGTTAAGCCCCTTATAGATAAAGAAACCCACCGGAATCGCATAAACCACAGCAATACCTGCCGCTTCTGTCGGGGTCATAATCCCCCCGTAGATACCGCCCAATATCATAAATGGCATCAGCAGTGCCGGTAAGGCAAAACGGCTTTTACGTGTTACTTCACCCACGAAATCATCGCTGGGCGGCAGAGTTTTAATATCTTTATGTTTACGCAACATGAAGTAGTTCACGATGCATAGCAGAGTCACCAGAATCAGCCCAGGTACTATAGTTGCCAGAAAGCACTTCAGCACCGACTGCCTGGTTACCCATGCATAGATAATCTGAATAGCACTCGGCGGAATCAGTAACCCCAAAGGCGCGGCGTTAGTGATCAGTGCCGCAGATAAGCCTTCCGGATAATTGGCTTTGCGTAGCTGTGGCATCATAATGCTGCCAATGCAGGTCAACGTTGCAGTAGCACTTCCGGCGATCGAGCCGAAAACAGCACTGGCACCAACTGCCGTATAAGCAATACCACCTTTGAAACGACCAACAAACAGCTCAGCAAGCTCAACCAGAGGCTGGGCAATTTTGCCCCGCTCCATAATCGTACCCGCCATAATGAACAAAGGAATGGCCAGTAATACCAGCACATTCATACGCCAGTGACCGGAAGTTAAAAAGCCTGCCGGATCATGATCTCCGGTAAGCGACATGTAGATCAGTGCCAGGCCAAAGGCGAACGGTACAGGAATACCGATCAGCAATGCGACACAGATCACTAATAGTGTCAGAAGAATTAACATAGAGCCTGCCTGTTCAGATGTGTGGTGGCGTTTCGTTGTCTTCCCAAACCTCACTTGGTCCGGCGCGCAAACCGCTATAGAAATGCAACGCTGTATAGAAAGTCATGAAAACAAACCCCAGAAAAATACCCAGCTTTGGAATAAAAAATGGCAGTTCAAGGCCCGTTGTCCGCTGCCAGCTCGGATAGGCAACAACTTCCTCCTCAACCATCAGCCAACCCCAATAACTCAGCACCAGACCAATTAATACTTCAAGAAAAATAGTGAAGTTAACAACCAGCCATTTTTTACGTGGATCTTCCATTACGGATAATAAAAAGTCAGCTTTGACATGGGTATTTTCATAACTTCCCATCGCTCCACCAAGAAAATAAACCCAGAAGGCCAGCATCAACACCCATTCTTCATACGCAAACAGGTCGGTTTGAAACCAGTAACGCAGAATAACCACAAAGAAAAAAACAAATGCCATTACCAAACTGGCAGCAGCAAGAAAATATTGTTTTATTTGCAGTAAGAAATTAACCAGACTTCTAAGCGGGCGCGGTATATCTAAATACATAAAGCACCTGCCTTAATTAATAATTAAATTAAAAAGAAGGCTGCATATACTCAGATAAACGCAA
Source organism: Aliamphritea ceti (assembly GCF_024347215.1). NCBI lineage: Bacteria > Pseudomonadati > Pseudomonadota > Gammaproteobacteria > Oceanospirillales > Oceanospirillaceae > Aliamphritea > Aliamphritea ceti. The sequence goes on along the minus strand of NZ_AP025282.1, from coordinate 1,825,156 downwards.
GCCTTCTTGTTAAACTTATGAACCGTTACAGATCAGCAACGATTTTATTCAGATTATCTTTACCCAAACGATCTTCCAGCTTTGGCCAGGTTTTGCTACGAATTTCCTCAGCAATCGCACCTCGCTCAGCGTCAGTAATTGGTAAAACTTTTACGCCAAACTCTTCCAGTTTCTTCAGGTTCGCCGCATCATTCTCACGACTCCAGTCGACGAACTTTGCAGCTGCACGTGCAAACACATCAGCAACGACTTTACGCTGTTCATCGTTTAGCTTTTTCTCCCAGGTTTTCTTACTCGCATAGTAAGCATAATTTTCTACAAATGCGTTGTAAGGTACATAGTTACTGATTGCTTCTTTAAAAGTGGTATAGGTTGCTTCTGGGGTAGCACCAATCATACCGTCAACCACACCCTGCTGAATTGCCGGGAAAGCATCACCCCAGTCAATCGTTGTTGTGTTATAGCCCATATCCTGAGTAGCTAATTTAGCGGACTGAGCACTCCACACACGGATATTCTGACCTTTGGCACCGGTTGTACGGTAATTTTCTGGCTCAGAAGAAGACATAACACCAATGAAACCTTCTGCAGTAATCCCTAATAATTTAAGGTTCAGCTTATCCATACGCTGGTCGAAAAGCGTGTAAAAATTCGAGCCCGGGCTAAAGACTTTTTCCATCTCATCGTAGTTAGAAACCAGATAAGGAAGAGAATTGATTTCCAATACAGGATCTTTATGGCTGTACACAAATGAATGTACGATATCAATTGTACCGCGGGCCGCTTCACCCAGTAATTGCTCACCTGAACCCAGCTGACCAGCCGGATAAAGTTTGATTTTCAGATCAACGCCGGCACCTTCCAGCTCATCTTTGATCTGACGTAATACTTCAGACGCATACTGATCAGGCGCATGCTGACTGGCAATACGTAACGTTGTAGCTGCTTCAGCAGAAGTTGTTAAAACCGCACCCAACATCATACTGCTGGCAATCAGGGTTTTAAGGCTGGACATTTTACTCATGAGGAACTCCATAAATATTATTCTTATATATGTTCGTGGTAATAAATCACTTACATGATTAAAGCTATTTGAATAGCATGAAATTCAAATAATTAGCTTCAATTAACATGCACTTCAATTTAATAGCCTTAATACTTATACACAGAGAAAATAAATATTTCTAATCACTAAAAAACCTGCCTTACCTATGCCAAAAACAAATTTATTAACACTTTGTAAACCTTATCCATAAAAACACTAATTCACTCAATATTTGTTTATAAATCCAGATAAAATATTAATAAAAACTCACATCCATAACAGTTACGCTTAATATTATTTACAATAATTTACATTTTATTTACAAAATAACCGTCGAATATAAACATATTATTAACGCCTGACTCTAAGACCGGCTGATCAAATAACCATCGTTTTAGCTCTGGCACATGCGAAAATTACAATTTCCTCCGGAAAACTGTTATAACTGCGCCTTAACCTGTAAGAACACCGGAACCAATGAGCACAACCAAAGATACTCGCCAGTTCAGTAATCAGCTTCGCGAAACAAATCGTCGTTTTCTGCCGGGCGAAACTCATCCGGAAAAGCCATTGCATGTAGCTTTTGTTCTACTGGAACACTTTTCGATGATGGCCTTTACTGCTGCCGTTGATGCACTGGTAACAGCCAATTTAGTTCGCACCGTCCCTTTGTTTAGCTATCAGACTGTTGGCCTGGAAAGTACTCAGGTAAAAAGTGATCTGGGAATTGAAATTTCTACAGGTACTCGTTTATTTGAATTGCAAAACGACACTCAGCAACACTACGACATGCTGATTATTTGTGGCGGCTATCGTTGCAGTATTGAGATTCACACAGGTCTTAATGATTACCTTAAGTGCCTGAATAAATCACAGATTATTCTCGGCGGCCTCTGGAATGGTGCAATCGCGTTAGCTCAAGCAGGGCTAATGGACGATATTCAATGCGCTATTCACCCGGAAAATCATGCATTTATCAAAGAAAAATACCCTAAGGTAAATGTCAGCGACCAAATATTCGTCACCGACAGTAACCGCATTAGCTGTGCCGGGCCTAACAGCGCCCTGGAAATGATGCTAAAAATTATTGAACGCTTGCAAGGTAAAGACATTGTCCGGGCGATCCGGGAAATACTAAGCTGCGATCAACTGGCAGAAAACAGTAATAATCGTTTGACTCAACTATCAGACAAAACGGAATTACCAGAAAGCCTGCGAGAGCTGATTCAACTCATGAATGCCAATATTGAGGAACCCCTCAGTGTTGAAGAATTGTGTAACTTTGTAGGTGTATCCCGACGACAGGCAGAACGTTTATTTCAGAACCACCTGGAAACATCGCCAAGCAAATATTATCTGGAACTGCGTATCACCCAGGCCAGGCGTCTGTTGTTACAAACCAGTCACAGTATTACCGACATAGCTCTGGCATGCGGCTTTGTCAGTTCCAGTCACTTCAGTAATTGTTACAAAGATTATTTTGGCATTGCTCCTACATTTGCCCGAGAGCAACACCGCCAATAAAAACAGCTAAATCATATCGTTCAACTCTCAACATCAAGACGGACATCCATAAGCAACCCGGCGGTTGGCTCAACACCGGTATCCGCTAGTGAAAACAATGGTTTCACTAGCACTTTCTCAGCCCAGGTATCTATCACTACTACGCCCTGCACCTGTGTCATCAGAGCACCCGTCACCCCCTCTTCACTGGCCTGTACGTAATGCTCCCAGCACATTAAATACCCTGCTTCAGCCTGAATAATCACGTTATCAACGTCCCCAGAAGCGGAATCCAACCAGTTATTCACAATCGCCGCAATTCTTTCATATTGCAGGATAATTCCAGCAGGCTCTCTGCTTTTAATAACCAGACAGCGCATCACACCTGAATGCCAGTCAATTTCACGGTCAATCAGGTACACAGGTTGATTATCTTCAAAGCTGCCCGACCAGGCAGTAGGAAAATACGAGCGACTACGGGGTATCGGCCCATCCCGATTAAAATTAAAAACGGTGCTATGCAGTGCACCATAAGCACGTCCGGCAACGGTTTCCTTTGTTGCAACCGTATATGCCTCCTGTGTTGGATAAACCACCAACGCCAATTCATCAGGTAAAGCAAAACCCGAATCAGATAAGATCAGTGGAAAATATGCCTGAAGACTTAAAGGCTGCATTTGCTGAACGGTTGCAGGAATAAAAATCTTACCTAACTGCTCACTGAAACGTTGCCAGTCAGCAGCTAATACAGTCGAGCGAAATCCTTGCCATACCCGAATACTTTTCGGATGGGCCAAGCCTTTCCTAGTTAATTCCTTATCCATCAGACTTTCCTATCTAACTGATTTTTAAGTAACATTTTTTATAGCCGATACTTAAACCCAATGCCAGCCGGATTTCTCGGATTGGCAATCCTGAACTTACGGTTGGCCTTTACTAAAGGGAGCCGCTAAAGTTTGAGGCGTTGAATGAGCAACCGCAGTAAACCGAGAAGACATGGCGTGAAGACTATATGCAATGATACCGAACATCCTATTCAGGTAACCCTGTATGTATCGGGAAGGTCAAATAGCGATGTTAGCCAGATACCCTACGGTACCCGTAGCGTAGAACTGGAACCGGGACAAATCAGCGATGTTAATTTTGGCGATATTCGTCATAACTACTTACACGGTGTAAAGCTCGAAGCAAATATTGACGGAACGAAAGTAACTAACCAGGGCATGGTAGATTTGCTGGATTCCGCTTTCGACCGAGTCATTAACAACGAAGAGTTGCTGGAAATTTCTCGACTCCGGCAACTGCTGGTAAGCCCGGCTTAAAGATTCAATTGAATCAATAGTTTCAGGAAAGAAAACGTCAAACGGATTTTGGCGGGTAAATGGACTTAACACACCAGGGAATGGCAGGGAAAGAGAAACCCATATGGATATGGGAAGTGTGCGATGAAAGGACAGTACGCACGTGGAAGAGTTGTTGAGGAAGTGGAATTCCTCCCAGGGAATCAGAATTAAAAACGTCTAAAAGGATTAAGACAGCAAGGAATGCACTGTATTAAGAAGGAATCTTTCAGGGACGCATACTTTACATAGTGCGGAAATGGATAAAACGTACAAAGGAATGAATATTGCGGCTCGGATGCCCACAAGGACGATACTACGCACAGCGCCAAATTGGACTTGGCCTCTATAGAACAAAGCCATCACGGAACGGCGATCAGCGGAATCTGATTAGCCAGAAAGCCAACAAAGGATTGACTGTTCTATAGACCACAGCTTCGACGGATCTCTCCACCCACACGGACGTGGACACTTATCTTTCAATAAGATAGGTACGCAATGAAGCTTTTAGCATATAATTGCGAGTTCTTAGCATGGATCGCTCTTCATTGTTATATCGGGGATATAACAATTCGTAAGGGATATGACGAAGTAAACTGTTATCACGGATCCGACAGATGAATTTCGCTAGTCAGAAGTACCTCAAGTTAGACCCTAAACTGTTCAAAGCTTTTATGGCTGTTGCTGAATATGGCTCTTATGCCGTTGCAGCAAAAAAATCTGCCCAGAGCCCTTCAGTGGTATCTGATCATATGATCAAAATCCGCGAAACACTGGGGCATGATGTTGTCATTAAGGTCAGCGACACTTATAAACTCACCAGTGCCGGCAAAATGCTGCAGCAATATATCCGCCGCATCATGGACGTTACTGCTGAGTTTCACGACGGTCTTGATCAGGGACAGGAATCAATGGAAGGCATGGTGCGTTATGCAATGCCACCATCCTGTTTACAAAGTCCACACTTTCCAATGCTTTTACAACGTCGCCTCGATTTTCCAGGCATAGCGCTTCAGGTAGAACTCTGTCCAACAGAAGCTGTTACTCAATCTGTTATCGATGACCGTTTTGATTTTGGCTTTGTAACTGAACGCATTGAGCATCCATCGCTTCGCTACATTCCGTTCTGCGAAGAAGAATATGTATTGGTTTCCAGTCCACGTAATGCTCTCGATGACCTCAAACCAGATACTGTTATGGATCACAGATTCATTAACTATCCGGGTATGGATGTGTGCTTCGATCTTTGGGCACGACACTTCATGCCTGAGGAAAAAACCCTGACCGCCCGATCGCTGTATCACACCGGTGATATCAACGACATTGTCGGCGCTATCAAAATGGTTATAGGCGGCCTGGGCATCAGCGTTTTTCCACGTCATTGTGTTGAAGCGTATATTGAAACCGGCGAACTGATTGAATATGACAAAGCCGGGCTACCACCAATGATGAATACCATCTATATCACTACACGCCGGGATATAAGCCAGCCCCGACGGGTGGATACTGTTATTCAATGGTTCCGGGACATGCATCCGGAATTCCAGGAAGAATAAACGACAGCACAAACATCGGCAGTCATCGGGGGATAAACATGGATATTAAAAACATCAACCTTTTTGCCCACAACGGTGACTGCTGGGTTACACCTCCGTGCACAATGGAAAGCCTGTGGGCAGGCCTTGGAGGTGGTGCTAACGGTCTGTGCCTCGATGTACTGTTAACAAAAGATAAACAACTTATCTGTACAGCTAATGCCTCACTGGAATACAGTTGCGGCATTCCAACCCAGGTTGACAGTATGGACCTGGACGCTATTCAGAAACTGGATGCTGGCAAAACCTGGCGTTCAACCGAGTTAGACACCAATTACCAACCTACCGGCGCTAAGGGTGAAGATACTCCATGGGATGCCAGCCGTCAGCGGCCAGTAGTTCTCAGTAAGCTGGAAGATGTATTGAGAATATTTGGCCGGCGCACCCAGCTTCTTATCCGCCTGCCGGACCTTGAATATGATCACCAGGCTGAGCTCGCAGGCAAGCTGACAGAGCTTCTAAGCAGTTTCGGCTTGGAACAACGCGCTTGTATAATCGCCCCTATTGCAACCTGCCAGCTATTAAGACAACAAGGCTATCATGGTCAGTTAGCTGCTGACCTGACTCGCATGAACGGACTCAGCCCCGCGACACTGGATGCCGCCAACTGTGTTGATACTGATTATCAACTGGCTTGGGCTGAAGAGTTTGTAAGCTACTTCATTCAACGCAAACAACCGCTCAAAAGTGATAACTGGCTACTCATTACTCAGCAGGCCTATGCACCTACGCCTGATACAGTTAAAGCTCTGAAACAAGCCAGCTCTCACATAGCAGGCCTCATTGCGAAAGGCGCTTTACCTACCAGCGAACAGTTTTTGCCCCCTGCTCAGGTCATGTTAGATGATTTTGAAGGTAGCGATATTAATCGAAACCTTTGGACTGCCGGCTATAGCCATGCAAATCAGGATACCTGTATATATCAGGAAGACGGCCTTCATATCAACATCAAACAAGGTGGCGAATACTCTGGAGCAGCAGCTGTCACTTGCAGCAGCTATCACGGAGATTTCGATGCTCAGGTCGATTTCCATGTTACCTCCCCCCATCAGGGAACAACCTTTGAAATGGCTGCAATTGGCATTGATCCCGGGTATTTCAACATCGATAATCAGTCCCTGAACGGCAAAAAGGTTAATCTCACCTTTGATGTTCACGGTGCGCCACCTTATGTATCAAGTGAGCGGGATGAAAACGATGGTTTCCGTACCGGTTGGAATAATAGCTTCAACCTCACCAAAATTGGCAGTGTCAGCGAGCAAGATGGTGAAATAAAGATCGATGACTGGGTGGCAAGTTCGGTCAACATGTACAATAAATACCGACGCGACGTAGGCTACGGAGGCAGTGACTCACCGCGAGGCACTTTACGCCTAATTCGGCGTGGTTCAGTATTCAGTTCTTATTATAAAGATGCTCTGAATAAATCCTGGGTATGTTCCGGAACTGTTCTGGTTCACAACCTGCAAAGTGAAGCTTTTATTCGCCTTGCAGCCAAACACTGGAAAAAGAAAAATCCGGAACCGCCAGAAAATCACGTAAGCTTCTACCAGTTCAGATTATTTCAGTACTAATCCCGGAACGCACTTAATAACCGGGGAAACACAACTGTTTATCTTCGTTTTGGCCTTCATTATTACGGGATAATGCCTGAGCGTTGGCCAGTAAGTCATTAATCACAGCTTCGTTCAATGAAAATAACGTCAGAGTTGCTCCCAAACTATTCTGAGTAGTTTTGCTTAACTCATCCCGAGGTACCGTAAAAAGCCAGTTAACGGAACGAAGATTGGCATACTTATCCACCCATTCAGATTCAGTCACATGCCGATAGGCACCTAAATCCTCACCCAGTAGATACAAACGTCTGGCTGGCATATAGGTAATCACCCAGTCACCTTTCACAATCTGCTTTGCAAAGCGCTGTAACATACCTACAGCATTACGTATCTTTGCCGGTTTATCATCTCCGTAGGCATTGATATATGCTCGCTGAAGCGCATCTGAATCAGCATATTCAATTAAGTTACCCAGACAGTTCCAACCTAACGCCACACAACTTCGTTCTGAAAATAGTTCCGCAAGTCTACCGCCCTTACTCGCTCTTACCATCCACGCTTTTGGCTGTTGAAACTGACTCATCACTCACTCATTCGGCTATTCAAATTTAACAACAGCGAAATTTGAACACGAATAATCGCTTTATTCATGCTTTTGCTTAACTTTATTTAAAACCCAGCCAAATATACGAATAACGCAACTGACTTACTCAGTACTGAATTACACAACCAAAAACCTATCGCTAACAAAAAACCTGTTGTTTGCCTAAAAACCGATCATACAGATATATACATCACAACAAACTGAACGCCCGCAGCGTTACACACAGGCAAAGACGTCTCCGGTTTTATTTATCAGCTCCCGGCTTCTGAATTAATATTTTTCTTCTCTTTAAACTTCTTCAAAAAAAACGCCCGACCAAAGAATTAAGCTTCTTTGATCAGGCGCTAAAGTCCACAGAAAGCACAGCTAATGTTTAGCCGTACCCAGCTAAAGCACCAAACATGCCAATTAATAACTCAACGGCAAAAAATGTGCATACAACACTTACAAGCCGCCCATTACCTACAAAAGCGATCGACCTGGGTACTGAGAAGCGCCTTAATTAATAAATAGCCTTCTCACACCAGATTCATTCAAGCGCTAAAACTGCACCGATACGATGCCCCCCCCTCTAAAATAAGCACCAAAATACGTAACAACCTATCGCCTTAAACAGGCTCTAACATGATGTACCCAACATCAGCAACGGAGTATAATGCGCGCAATTTTACTTAACCCGATTTTTTGTTAGCAGGATTCTGATGACTGTTCGCACTCGTATAGCCCCTTCTCCAACTGGCGATCCTCACGTAGGTACCGCTTATATAGCCTTGTTTAATCTGGCATTTGCCCGACAGCATGGCGGTGAATTCATCCTGCGTATCGAAGATACAGATCAGACCCGCAGTACACCTGAATCGGAACAGGCAATTCTTGACTCGCTGCGCTGGCTGGGTATGGACTGGGACGAAGGCCCGGATAAGCCAGGCCCACACGGCCCATATCGCCAAAGTGAACGTAGCGAAATTTATCAGCAATACACTCAAAAGCTGCTGGACGAAGGTAAAGCCTTCAAATGCTACCGAACCGCTGAAGAGCTGGACGAATTGCGTAATCAACGTCGCGAACAGGGATTACAAACAGCCCTCAAAGAAAGCGATCTGGCATTACCAGCTGAAGAAGTAGCATCCCGTGAAGCGACTAACGCACCATACGTCGTGCGTATGCAGGTACCTGAAGATGGCGTCTGTGTATTTGACGACATGCTTCGCGGTGCTATCGAAGTGGAATGGTCACAAGTAGACTGCCAGATTCTGATGAAATCTGACGGTATGCCAACTTATCACCTGGCAAATGTCGTTGATGATCATCTGATGGAAATCACCCACGTACTACGGGGTGAAGAATGGATCAGCTCAGCACCTAAGCACCAGTTGTTGTACAAATATTTCGGCTGGGATATGCCAAAGCTTTGTCATATGCCTCTGCTGCGTAACCCTGATAAATCCAAGCTGTCAAAGCGTAAAAACCCGACCAGCATCATTTACTACCAGCGTATGGGTTACCTGGCCGAAGCACTACTGAACTATCTTGCTCGCATGGGCTGGTCAATGCCTGATGAACGCGAGAAATTCAATCTGGAAGAAATGATCGCAAACTTTGATATCAGCCGGGTATCTCTCGGCGGCCCTATCTTCGATCAGGAAAAACTCAGCTGGTTAAACGGTTTGTGGATCCGGGAAGACCTGAGCGACGAGCAGTTCGCTCTGCAGTTCCAGAAATGGGCACTTAATCCCGAATACCTGATGCAAATTATTCCACTGATTAAGCCCCGGGTTGAGAAGTTCACCGATGTGGCTCCCGTTGCTGGCTTCCTGATGTCAGGTATGCTGCCAATTACGGAAGAGAGCTTTTCACACAAGTCCCTGGAAAAAGACGATACCCGTAAAATCCTGCAATACGCTTCCTGGATGCTGGATACAGAGCAACAATGGAATAAAGATCGTCTGTTCAGCCAGTGCAAAGCACTGGGGGACGCAATGGGCTTTAAAGTACGCGACTTCCTCTACCCTCTGTTCATTGCAATTGCAGGTACCAGTGCCAGTGTCTCAGTTGTAGACTCAATGCAAATTCTTGGACCAGACATGAGCCGCGCCCGTATCCGCCATGCGCTGAATACTGTCGGCGGCCCATCGAAGAAAGAAGCCAAACGCTGGGAAAAAGAATACCGCGAACTGGCTAAATCACTTAGTTAATTCCGAGAAAGCCTCATCCCAGGCCCAGGCATCTTGCCTGGGCTTTTTTATTTATAAATTAATCACTTGGGATTTAAAGAAAATTCAGCGCATTTGTACAGCACAGTGCTTGACAGCTTTAAACGTCCTCATTAATATAGCCGCCATCTTGTAAGGGGCCTTAGCTCAGCTGGGAGAGCGCAACACTGGCAGTGTTGAGGTCAGCGGTTCGATCCCGCTAGGCTCCACCAATTTCTACAGAGAAATTTGAACAAGATATAAAACGAACCAGCCAAAAGCTGGTTTTTTTGTGCCTGCTATTCTGATCACGCTGTTAAACCCGAAAGAAACCTCCCGGATATAAAGATATCTAACTACCCTAACAGCCCATTATCGTATAAAACTCCGCCCCACATTACTGCTGTCAGTATCAGCATCAAAAACACACCCGCAGAGCCCATATCTTTTGCCCGGCCGGCCAACTCATGATACTCAGGCCCCCAGCGGTCCACAACGGCTTCTATAGCTGAATTAACAATTTCAAACGCCAGCACCAGCAAACAACTTCCCCACAACAAAGCTAGCTGAACGCCGCTCTCAGCCACCCACACCGCCGCCGGTACCAACAACAACATAGCGGCTAATTCATAACGAAATGCCTGCTCTTCTTTATATGCTGCGCGAATACCTTGCATAGAGTACTTAGTGGCATAGTAGAAACGTTTAATTCCGCGATTATGGCTGGGCTTCATATCATTAGGACTTATATAGGGATGGATGAGAGAATTTAACCGATGGTAACAAAATAATTATAAGCTTATCAGTCATTGGTTACAGCCAAATTTTTTGGAATCTGCCATAGAACTTTAAACATTTAGCTATTCAAAACTTAAACACTTACGATTTTGGTGCTAAAATTTGTTTTAGGTTACACAAAAATTTCTATGTTTTGTAACCTTCTACACGGAAGAAGTATGACTTTACCGTTTGAGTCCCAAGCCAGTAAGGAAATCTCACAGAAAATTTCAGGTTTACTGCCTTTTCATGAATAAGACCGACATTTTTGACAGCCTAGCATCACTTAGCATTGAGCAACTGAATAAATTGCACTCAAAAATCGAGCAAAAAGTTGCCGATAAAAAAGCCCGCGCACAGCGACTGAGCTCAGCACCACCACGCAGCCAATCAGACCTGGAGAAACTTGCTTCTCATCAAGGCCTGGACCTCAGTGGATTAATGCGAGAAATTTCTAAGCGGTGAAGCTAATTTAATCAATACAGGAAATATAGCTTTATCATAAGCTATATTTTTTGCACATCTGCTCGCCTTCTCTTTGACCTTAGGCCCATTGAAACCTACAGCAGCTTATAAACATCTGACTACAACCTTCAGATAAAAAAACTCACCTGCCTTCCAAAGCTAAATTAAGAAACATTACTCTACAGTAAATGGTCACTCATATTGAAACACCGTATTAATTAACAAAAATGGCTCAGTCGTTATTTAAATATTGTTACAACATCCCATTAATTCATACGGTTAATAAATCTTAACTTATATTATAAGTACTAACTGTTATTTCGTAAGCAAGATTCGCTATAACTTATGGTTAATAAAATCAATCAATTAAAAACCTGATCCTTGATTAACATTTGAGCAAACACGTATAATATCAATGCACGGAAGCTTTCGTGTTGGCTGATGATCCTAAAAGAATTAGCCAGAAAGGCAGCTCACTGTCCCCCAAGAGCTGCCTTTCACTCTCACTTCCCCAATACTCACTCACTATTCTGTTCGACCTACCTGTATCTATAACTTTTTTAACGTCGTCGACTTGCGATCATGTTTTGAACCGCCTTATAATTCAAACGCTTGTATTACTAAGTATCAGGAATGTCCCCCAGATACTTAGATAAGCAGAGCTGCAATTCCTTTGCGGCTCTTTTAACAGACACACAATAATCCACGAATATCTGTCTAGATTTCTTCTGCTTGTACGATGTAAAATCCCCACCGCAAGTAAATGGAATTACAGGCCGGAACCAACCGATACATGAGTGTATTCACCAAATGCAGCTCAGGATGATCTCTTTCTCTGGAATTTCAACTCTCAGTTACCTGCATCCAACTTATTACGCTGTACAATTCAAAAAGGAAATTTGAAATGAACCACTTTTTTGGTGCTCTGAAAAAATATGCGGATTTTTCTGGCCGTGCACGACGTCAGGAATACTGGATGTTTATTCTGTTTTACATCATATTCACCATCGTTATCGGGCTGGTTGATAACCTGCTAGGTATCCCCGGAATTTTAAGCGGCATTTTTGCTCTGGCACTACTACTGCCATCGCTTGCTATTGGCGCACGTCGCTTACACGATACCAACCGCTCAGGATGGTGGCTTCTGATGTATTTACTACCAGTTGTAGGCCCTGTAGTTATTTTGATCTTCAATATTCTGGAAGGTGATCAAAACGAAAACCGCTTCGGCTCAGACCCAAAGGCAGCCTGACACTCAAACACTTACAGACGCTGAAACAGCGTCTGCAAGTGTATGATGATAATTTCGCCTTTATTCCAACACTTTCTCACTCATCGCTATGAAGTCTTGAAAAAGCAAATCACACAGAGACTTCCCAGAATCACAATTTATCTGGGTCTTAATTTGAATAGTGCCATCCTGCTCTATGATTTGCCGCTTTACCGCAGCAGGAAAAGCAGGATGAGTCACTGGCGGAAAAGACCACACAGACTTCTCTGCACTGTTGTCGACTTTCACAATTACCCAGTTATCAACAATCCCCAGTCCAGATTTAGGATACTTTTGCAATACATCAAATAAATATACATATTGCGTCGTTTCTACTGCCTCTACCTTCACTTCAGTCACAACAGCAGCCTCACCAGCCTCCTCTGTCGTTACAGCAGTTTTATCAACTGTGGCACAACCCGCTATTACGAAAACCAGCAGAATATAAAAATACTTCATACTACCTCCTCCCTGCCGGAAGTATTAATCAGCGTATAAATAAGATAACTTTGATACTTAACGTTGAGCTTAATAAGGCTTATGTAACGAAAATCAGACTTATTCGTAACCCCGGCTTACATTTACTATGGTTCGAATTATGTGGATTACAAGCAACACAGAAGCACTGTGAAGCTCACATAGAGTAAAACAAGCCAAACAATTGTCGCTGTATTAATACAATGACAAAACTATTTACCATTCCTATCGCCAAAAACTAAACGCCTGTTTGCTTGATTAAGTATTAACCTTTCGTATAATGCGCGTCGCACAGCAGTAACCGTGCTGGCAGACGTTCTCTCCGCAGATTGCCAGAGAGACGGCTCACGTCCCCCGAGCCGTCTTTCAACTCAATGATTCGTACAACACGCAACCGATAGCTACTCACTTCAAACAGAAAGCGGTACTAATACCCAGCAGCCATGTAAAAGATCGCCCCTTAACTTCCACAGAATGAGTAATATATTACCCAAGTTGGGTAGCACGCATGCGAATCATTATTATTTTTCATCGACTCACAGGATAAACTGTTCAGTATCTGAGCTGTCCGGCAAAGGAATTATGTATGGACGATGTTATGGAAACGATCTACACGATTAACTTCTTTACTGAAGGCTATACCTTCATAGGCTCAGCAAAGCGCATTGGTCATTTACCAAAAGCAGGCAAGGTACTTCATTTACCTAAACTGGCGAACAGAGCAGATGGTTTGACTCACTTTAGATTAAGTGAGTTCTGCTACCAGGAGGAACATGGTGAGCTACAACCTCATTATATGGCTTACGCTATAAGTACTGAGCAAGCCAAAAAAGAAACAACCAAAAATACCATTCTCCAACCCAAAATAAGCACCACAAAAAAACAAGATCGCACACTGCTTACCTTAATTAAAAGCTAACCCCCTTTTCACTAAGTGCAATTACGAACACTTAATTACACGCCAGCAACCGTTTACGCTTTAGTACTCATCTGGCGAGAACTTACTAAGGAAGAGCGCAACCTCTTGTTTAATGCCGAATAACCACTCAATACTTGCGATTTGCTTACTCTATTTACCATCAAATCTCTGACTGATCTCCCACTATATCTACACACTACCACTACATAATTAAGCAACGATTCAGTCCGGAAAATCGATGATGGTCTACAGTATTTGTATGGTTTAAAGGCCAATAACTTATTAGAAAGGCGAACAATTATGGGAATTATAAGCTGGATTATTCTGGGTTTAGTTGCAGGAGCACTAGCACGCTGGCTGATGCCAGGAGAAGATAAAATGGGTTGGATTATGACAATGGTCCTTGGTATTGCCGGCGCCTTTGCAGGTGGTTTTATAGGCTCATTTGTCGGTCTGGGATCAGTTAGCGGATTTAACTTTGCGACAATCATTACTTCTACTGTCGGGGCCTTCATTCTTCTATTTGCTTACAACAAATTTGTAAAATAACCCCCCTCTTCTAGGAAAGGCCTGTGTTCATCTGCCAGGCCACTTTCAGACATACTTTCAAGCCTTTACTACTGTAAAGTTACAACTCTGCATCTAATTTTTAGCTACCTCAAACCTCGCGACCATTACCGTACTCCTGATAGCAAAAAAGAGCAGAAATTTTCAGTTGTAGCATCTTTAGATTCCCTATTGTCATCTCTCCTGTTAACCACCTAACTGGCAAGAAAGACTAAGCGAAAACCCTGATTTATATATAAAAATCAACAAATTAAAACGATCGTTTGCTTGTACAACGCAAAAACATCCATATACTCGATGTTGCACTGCGAAAGCAGTGTAGGCAGTAGATCCTCTCTCCACGAGCACTGCCTGAAAGGCGATCCAGTTCCCCCCCGAGTCGGGTCGCCTTTCACCAAAAACGCTAACAACTTAGCGACACCTTTCCAGGCACTTTATAGACCTGGCGCTTGCTCTTAATCCTGAAGCTAACCCTCTAAAAACATCCCGACTATTAGCACGCTTAAACCCACATCACTTTACCAACTTTAACCACCTCCTAATTTAATACATTTACCCACGAACAACTCCCAAGCCAAACTGAACAGCGTTGTCCACTTATTAAATTCGCCTTATAATAAATATGCACACTCGCAATGTGCTGGCTGTAGTTCTTCTCTCCGTTGATAGCCAGAAGGCGGTGCTGGTGTCCCCCACACCGTCTTCAAACAAACCTCCCTACTGCACTTTATTTATAAATTTTTATATTCAGTTCTTTTAACAGTTTTGTTGGCACAAGCCCCTAGCACCTGCACAACCTCAAAACCGCTTTTTATCGAAACTACTCGACTCTCTATGTATAATCAGCACTGACCGCTTAACACCAATATCCGATCGGCCATATACAAATTCTCAGGCAATTTCAGAATTGCTGACAATTACCAAAAGTCCTTACAAACCGGCATAAGCGCGGCTTTATGTATATTGGATATACAAAACAGCACTATCATCGTAAATAAATTCAACACCATAGTAGAACCCATAGTGAATAACGCCCTAAAGCCAAATACCAAATCTGACACTCTAGAAAATACAGTCGACCGCCGCTTTACCGTGGCGCCTATGATGGACTGGACTGATCGTCATTGCCGTTACTTTCATCGACTGATTTCTCAACACGCTGTGCTTTATACAGAGATGGTAACGACCGGAGCTTTAATCCATGGAGATACTGAACGTTTCTTAAAGTTCAGCTCACAAGAACACCCTGTCGCTTTGCAACTTGGCGGCAGTAACCCTCAAGACCTGGCCCAGTGCTCCAAAATGGCTGAAGATTACGGTTACGACGAAGTAAACCTGAATGTTGGCTGCCCCAGTGACAGAGTCCAGAATAATATGATCGGGGCCTGTCTGATGGCACATCCGGATCTGGTCGCCGAATGCCTGCATGAAATGCAACAAGCGGTTTCTATTCCGGTAACAGTTAAACATCGCTTAGGCATTGATGACATGGACAGCTACGAAGAGCTACACCACTTTGTCACCAAAGTTAAAGAATCAGGCTGTACAACATTCATCATTCACGCCCGTAAAGCGATTCTGAAAGGCTTAAGCCCGAAAGAAAACCGTGATATTCCTCCGCTTAAATACGAATGGGTTTATCGGATTAAACAAGCCTTTCCAGAACTGGAAATTCTCATAAATGGTGGCATTAAAACCCTCGAAGCTAGCAAGGGACACCTGCAAGCGGTTGATGGTGTAATGCTTGGCCGGGAAGCTTATCAGAACCCATATATGATGGCTGAAGTAGATCAACTCTGTTATGGTCAAAGCTCGCAAATACCAAGCCGTATAGAGATCTTAGAGCAGTTTTATCCTTATATTGAAGCTCAGCTGGCACAAGGTGCATATCTTGGTCATATGACACGTCACATACTCGGTTTATTTCATGGTCAGCGAGGCGGCCGTCAGTTCCGCCGTCATATCAGTGAAAACGCCCACCGTACCGGTGCAGGCATTGAAGTACTTAAACAGGCTGCGGAACTTGTTACTTAGCGCGCCTTAGTAAAATAAGAATGACAGGTAGTTATTAATATGCAGAACCAACTGGATCAGTTGAAACAATTCACCACAATCGTTGCAGACACTGGCGATATTAAAGCAATTGAACAATTAAAGCCTCAGGATGCAACAACCAACCCCTCGCTGCTGCTCAAAGCCAGCCAGGACGAAAGTTATCGCCCTTTCATTACACAAGCCAGCCAGTGGGCATTAAGCCAGGGTGGCAGCTCT
This sequence comes from Aliamphritea ceti, assembly GCF_024347215.1. Taxonomy (NCBI): domain Bacteria; kingdom Pseudomonadati; phylum Pseudomonadota; class Gammaproteobacteria; order Oceanospirillales; family Oceanospirillaceae; genus Aliamphritea; species Aliamphritea ceti. The sequence continues at coordinate 1,808,575 of NZ_AP025282.1, read as the reverse complement.
GCAGAGCTACTGGCACATACCAGCGACAAACTGTCCGTTCTGGCCGGCTGTGAAATTCTTAAATACATCCCGGGCCGGATATCAACAGAAGTAGATTCACGCCTGTCATTTAATACCCAGGCAACTATCGATAAAGCACGCAAGTTAATCGGGCTCTATAACGAAGCTGGTATTAGCAACGATCGCGTACTGATCAAAATTGCATCCACCTGGGAAGGTATCGAAGCCGCCCGTCAATTAGAAAAGGAAGGTATCAATTGTAACCTGACCTTGCTATTTGGCTTTGCACAGGCAGTCGCGTGTGCCGATGCAGGTACCTATCTAATATCCCCCTTCGTCGGCCGTATCCTGGACTGGCATAAAGCCAACAGCCCTGAAGGCACAGACTTAAACGGCGCTAACGATCCCGGAGTGATTTCTGTCAGCCGGATCTTTAATTATTACAAGCAGCACAACTTCGATACTATTGTCATGGGAGCAAGCTTCCGTAACGCTGAAGAAATTCGTCAACTGGCTGGCTGTGACCGCCTGACAATTAGCCCGGCTCTGATCACAGAGCTAGCAAATACTCAGCTGCCATTAGACCGTAAGCTATTCGCGGAAACACCTGTTGGCGCTGGAGGTCTGGAAGCTAACAACGAAGCAGTCTTCCGCTGGAATATGAATGAAGATGCCATGGCAACTGAAAAACTTGCTGAAGGTATTCGTAACTTCACAAAAGATCAGCTAACACTTGAGAAGCAGCTAAGCACTCTGCTCAAATAAAAATCCCATATATCTGTATTTATCAGATGTATTAGTCAGGGCTCAGGTATTTGCTGTTGAGCCCTCCCTCCCCTTCCTTCCAGGCAGCTAATTTAACTTTCAAAAGCAGCCAGTCGAGACTTCACCTGACATCAGAACTGTCCGTTATAGGATTCCCAGCAATAGCTGACGGGTAAATACATCTGACAACACCCCTCGCTTTAATGCACGTCCCCAAAAAACCAGAAGTTATAAGTAAGCACAAAACTGTCATAGAAAAGTCATGAATACCGTCTATGCTGTATCAGTGCTTCAGCTGTGTTAAGCATTTGTGACAAACAAAGAAACATAGACAAAGGGGAATCTGAGCATGTATCACAAGCAAACATCCCAAGCAGTACAACAACACAAAATTACTGTAATCGCCTCACGCAAGAACACCCGAAGCCTGCTACTCAACAGCAGAGATACCCACTGTCCAATCAGCCTGACTGATACTGAGTTTGACCGGGTAAAACATGATGCTTATTTACTAAGAAATGAAATCTATCTGGGATAAGCTGAAATCAGCTCCCTCTTTACCCAACTGATGTAACATAAAGAGGAGCTGTGTTTTAAAAACGGCTCTTTCAGGCCGTTAATAAACGTGTCTGATTAATATCTATCTTCTGCACAGCAATAACCAGCTGCGTCCGGTTTTCAATCTCAAGCTTACGAAGAATGTTCGACATATGAGACTTAATTGTGTGCTCTGTGAGTGACATTTGATGTGCTATTTGTTTATTCCTTAAACCACAGCGCACCAAGCTCAGAACATTATTCTCCTGCTCAGAAAGCCGACGCAGAGCATAGCCAATACGCGTTTGCTGTCCGCTCAACTGATCAGGATCTGCGGTTTCGTCATAGCGCCAGATATGGCCTTCCAGGACGTTACGGATTGCATTGCCATATTCTTCCATGCCTGAAGTTTTAGCAATCACACCGTGAAAGCCATTCAAAATAGCCCAGCGGGATATAACGATATCCAGATTATTTGTCATGATCAGAAAACGCACATCAGCATTGCCAGCAGCAATTTTTAACTGACTAAGACTTTCTAACCCTGGTAACAGAGCATCAACGACAACTACTACAGTACCGTTAATTTTGTTTAAACGGCCGGTCATCTGTTCGAGACTGTTTACTTCAAACGTATCAACAATGATTCCAGCCTGCTCCAGAGCAAGACTTAAACCTAAACGAAACAGCGGCGAGCGATCTGCAAGTATGATCTTCATATGGGCACCCATGATGATTGCGCCCGGATACGGTAGCCGAATTAAAGCACTGGCAGTTAGAATAACGCTTAGTAATAAATCCTTTTATTAATACAGTAGCCTGCCAGCCCTCACGCTTTAACTTTTAACCGCGCCCGGACTCTGACTTAACTCAGCTCGCGCGTTAAGCGTTCGCGTTCTTCTTCTGTGTACTGAACGTAACCAACCGGAATCCGATCTTCAATTGCATCACGAATCTGCTGAGCTTCCTCGCCAGAGAAAGCACCACACAATTCGATCAGCTGCACACCCTTGGTAAGCATCTCTTGTGCTACAAAGCAGGCCTGTCCAGCGTCCTGTACGCCAGCCATCGACATATTAAAGTTATCACTCGCCAGATGCCCCTGATGCTTGAACATATCCAAGCCTGCACTTTTAACGATGAAACCATATTTCTGTAAAGCCATTGCGACCCCCTTTGTTATTGTTTTCGACCAGTCATGTCTGAAGCTTTCAACTTAAAGTCAAATCAACAATTGCCAAACTACGACTCAGGATGAAGCTATTAGAAACGTGTTTCAGGCTTTAAGTTAGGGCCAAATTTTTTGAAAATTTAGAACCAGAAATAAATCAAAATAAATTCAACAAAAACAATTAGTTATAATAATTAAAAACTGGCTTTCAGAACAAATCGGTAAATTATTTTCAATCTAAGGTCAAAGCAGGATGGCGCTTGTTTTAAAGCGCTAATACAAAAACGCCACGACAGGTGCATTCCTGTCGTGGCGTTTTCAGGCAAGTTTTTAGCAATATAATTGTTACAGATTTTGTGCCTGCAGCACCGTAATCGCAATTACGTTAACGACATCTTTCGCACTGCAGCCACGGGATAAGTCATTAGCTGGCTTTTTCAGGCCCTGCAAAACAGGTCCGATAGCTTCTGCTTTACCAATACGCTCTGCAATCTTATAGCCAATATTGCCAGCCTCAAGGTTAGGAAACACCAGTACGTTAGCCTGACCGTTTACCTGTGAATCTTTTACTTTACGTTCTGCAATCGCCGGGACAATTGCGGCATCAAACTGTACTTCACCGTCCAGCTTCAGTTCTGGCATTTGCTCACGTACCAGGCGAGTCGCCTCAGCAACTTTATCCACTGCAGGGTGCTTGGCGCTACCATGAGTAGAAAATGACAGCATAGCCACTCGAGGCTCTTCACCCAGCATTGTCTGAGCACTTGCCGCAGCAGACATCGCGATCTGTGAAAGCTGCTGTGCATCCGGATCAATTACCAATCCACAATCAGAGAAAACAATGCCACCCTGAATATCGTGATGCGGCTGCGACATCATCATCAGGAAGAAGCTAGAAACCATAGAGCTGCTTTCAGACATACCAATAATCTGAATCGCACCGCGAACCACATCACCAGTAGTGTAAACAGCGCCGGCAACAGAGCCGTCAGCATCGCCCAGGTGTACCATCATCTGTGCATAGTAAAGAGGATCCTGAATCAATTCAGCAGCCTTCTCTTCTGTCATACCTTTGGCTTTACGTTTTTCAAACAACGCATCAGCATAACGGCCAGCAGCATCAGAAGCCTTCGGGTCTAGAACAGCAATCGATGTAAGATCCAGATTATTCGCGACAGCCAGCGCCTTAACCTCTTCCACATCACCCAGCACAGTTACATCTGCAATGCCCTGCGCTGTTGCACTTACTGCCGCCTCAAGAATACGTGGGTCATTACCTTCTGCCAGTACAATAGAACGGGGATCGGCACTCGCTCGCTGGAAAATTTTCTCTAATGCGGTCATATAAAAACTCCTTCTCGCCGACGTCCGCAACTACGGTATCCGCGCATATTCTTAATGAAAAACTGCTGTGAATAAATCACCTCACGGTAAGCTATCCACAGAAGTCTGCACAGTTTTTAAACTGCAATTAAATCAGACAGCCCAGATAAAAAAACCGAAGGCCAAAGGCCTTCGGTTTGCTGTCGATAAGGACTAAGACTTATACGAAGTCTTTGTACTTGTCCAGGTGACGAGTTGGCTTAGCCAGTGCGTCACGGCGGAACGGATCACCCAGTTCACGAGTACACATAACTTCGATTACTGTAGTGATACGCTCTTCCATCTGCTTACGGATAGCTTCTTTCAGAGCAGGACCTACGTCTTCCAGCTTGTCTACAACAACGCCTTCAGAACCCATTGCTTTAGCGATGCCCGCAAAGCTCTGGTTTTCCAGCTCACCAGCTACGAAACGACGGTTGTAGAATTCAACCTGGTTCTTCTTCTCTGCACCCCACTGACGGTTGTGGAATACAACAGCAGTAACAGGGATATCTTCACGTACACAAGTCATGATTTCCATCATAGACATGCCCCATGCGCCGTCACCAGCGTAAGATACAGCTGGACGCTCAGGAGCAGCAACTTTAGCACCCATGATAGTAGGCAGTGCGTAACCACAGTTACCGAAAGACATTGGTGCGAAGAAAGAACGTGGACGCTCGAAACGCAGGTAGCTGTTAGCTACAGAGTTGATGTTACCGATATCGGTAGACACCATAACGTCTGCTGGCATAGCTTCTTCAAGTGCACGCAGAACCTGACGTGGGTGCATGAAGTTGCCTTCTTCGGCAGCTTGCTCTTCGATCATGTCCAGAGAGTAAGCATCTTTCTCGTGGATCCACTCAGTCAGCTCAGTTTCCCAAGCTTCTTTCTCAGCAGCAACCAGCTTCAGACGCTCTTCTTTGTTATCCAGACACTTAGGAGACTTGCCAGCCAGCAGGTCCATCAGTGCATTAGCAGTTGCTTTTGCATCGCCGTGGATACCGATAGAGATTTTCTTAACCAGACCCAGCATCTTAGCATCGCAATCAACCTGGATGATCTGAGCGTCTTTTGGCCAGTAATCCATGCCGTGCTGTGGCAAAGTACCGAATGGTCCCAGACGAGTACCCAGAGCCAGAATTACGTCAGCCTTAGCGATAACGCGCATTGCAGCTTTAGAACCCTGGTAACCCAGAGAACCAGTACCCAGACGGTGAGAAGCAGGGAAAGAGTCATTGTGCAGGTAGCTGCTTACAACTGGCATTTCCAGTTGTTCAGCAATAGCGATAGCCTGTTCAAAAGCATCACCCATTACTACACCACCACCAGAAACCATCACTGGGAATTCAGCGTTAGCCAGCAATTCAGCAGCAGCTTTCAGAGACTCAGGGCCACCAGCAGAACGCTCGATACGGATCGGCTCAGGGATAACACAGTCGATGTCGCCGTAGAAGTTATCACGTGGGATGTTCAGCTGAGTAGGACCGTTTTCCAGCATAGCGCGGTCGAAACAACGAGCTGTCAGTTCAGCCATACGAGCATTGTTTACAACGCTAACCTGGTACTTAGTGATAGTTTCGAAGAATGGCAGCTGTTCAGCTTCCTGGAAACCACCCAGACCCTGGGAGTTAGTACCAGTTTCAGGAGTAATACATACAACTGGAGAGTGAGCCCAGTACGCCGCAGCGATCGCAGTAACGAAGTTAGTGATACCAGGACCGTTCTGAGCGATACAAACACCGTGACGACCAGATACACGAGCGTAACCGTCAGCCATATGGCCAGCACCTTGCTCATGCACTACAGGGATCAAACGGATACCTGCTGGAGTGAAAATATCCATTGCATCCATAAATGCAGAACCCATGATACCAAAACAGTCAGTAACACCGTTGGCAACAAGGGTTTCTACAAATGCTTCACTAGGAGTCATACGAGCCATAATTAGAATTCCTTATTATATTAAATGACGCTAACCGAAGTTAACGCCGCATCAGTTAACAATTAAGCGCTGAAAGGCGCATATTCACGCCCTAACGCCACTGCGACTTCTTCACTGGTGATCTTACCAGCATGAACGTTGAGGCCATTTGCCAGGTGCTTGTCCCGGCGAATGGCTTCCTGCCAGCCCAGATCCGCCAGTGCCACAATAAATGGCAAAGTGGCGTTATTCAGAGCCAGAGTCGATGTGCGGGCAACAGCGCCTGGCATATTCGCCACACAGTAATGCACTACATCATCAACAATATAAGTAGGGTCCTGATGAGTTGTTGCATGAGACGTTTCAAAACAACCACCCTGGTCAATTGCAACATCCACAACCGCAGAACCACGTTTCATTCGGGACACCATATCGGCCGTAACCAATTTTGGTGCCGCCGCACCCGGAATCAGCACACCGCCAATTACCAGATCAGCCGACAGCACATGCTCTTCAAGAGCTGCCTTGCTGGAATATACAGTTTGTACCGCCGTACCAAACTCAGAAACCATACGACGTAAAACATCGACAGAACGGTCCAGAACCACCACCTGGGCACCCAGACCAATCGCCATACGGGCAGCATTCGTACCGACAACGCCACCACCAATAATAGTCACTTTTGCCGGTTCTACACCCGGCACACCACCCAGTAACACACCACGTCCCTGCTTGGACTTCTCGAGGCAGGCAGCACCGGCCTGGATAGACATCCGTCCGGCCACTTCAGACATAGGCGCAAGTAACGGCAGGCCACCACGGTCAGAGGTCACCGTCTCATATGCAATGCAGGTTGCCCCGCTCGCTTGCAAATCATCGGTTTGCTCAGGATCCGGAGCAAGGTGAAGATAAGTAAAGAGTAACTGATCCGGGCGCAGCATTTTCCGTTCAACGGCCTGCGGCTCCTTCACCTTCACAATCATTTCAGCGCTGGCAAAAATTTCTTCAGGACTATTCGCAATGCTTGCACCGGCTGCACGATAATCATCGTCGCTAAAACCGATACCAGCACCGCCCTGAGTTTCCACCATCACCTGATGCCCGCGGCTGGTTAGCTCCTGCACACTGGCAGGTACCATACCAATACGGTATTCGTGATTTTTTATCTCTTTCGGGACACCTATCAACATCGCACCACTCCTTCCGTTATCTTTTTTTGTTCATACAAGGTAGTAGACTTTGCTAGTTCTGACTGCGCAGAAAGTTTCTGCCAGTACAGCTAAGATGTAATACAGATTAGGATTGAAGGGCAAAACACAGTAGAACCAGATTTAATCTACAAGTTACGCCAGTATAGTGCCAGACAATAATTTAATAAAAAAACGATTAAAATCAATTACTTGAATTTTATCCAGAAAACAAAAAACCGCTCATCAAGAGCGGTTTTTTTTATTTTACTCGACCATCGAATGGATCAGTTCAGCCAGTTTTTTAATTCCTGGCTCTATCTTATCAGTAGAAATTGAGGAGTAAGCCAGGCGGAAATAGTTTTTCGGCACCGGCTCTTGCAAGAAATGTATCGCACCGGACTCTATCAGAATCCCCTCTTCCATCGCCCGTTTCTGAAGCTCTAGCGTGTCCAGCCCTTCAGGCCCTTTTACCCAGTAACATGAACCGCCAAACGTCGGTTGATCATGAGACTCCGGTAAATATTCCGTCAGCGCTTCATCCATTGCCCGCCAGCGAGTCTGATAATTACGCATAATATTCATAATCAGAGAGTCGTGATAACCCCGCTCAAGAAACAAAGCAACAGAACGCTGATTATTCGCCGCAGGGTGACGCACCATTAGTCGTCGCAGCGCACGCGCTTCTTCAATAAGCTCCGCAGGGCCAACCATGTAACCGACCCGCAGTCCCGGCGCCAGCGTTTTTGATAAGCTACCAATGTAAAGAACACGATCATTCTTATCCAGGCTCTTCAACGCGGGAATTGGATTAGACTTAAAATTCGTTTCACTCTCGTAATCATCTTCGATAATGAGGAAATTATCTTCCTCTGCCCGCTTCAAAAGCTCATAACGCCGTTCAATCGGCATTGTCACTGTTGTAGGACACTGGTGACTGGGCGTCGTGTACACCATGTCACAGCCGGTCAGCCGCTCATCCACCTGCATGCCATCCTTATCGACAGGAATTGGTCGTACCTGCGAAGGATTAAGACTGGCAATATTACGAATATCTACATAACCCGGCTCTTCCAGACCAATAACGCTTTCTTCATCCAGTAGCAGCTTGGCCAGCATGTACAGCGACTGTTGCGCACCAACTGTCACCAGAATCTGATCTGCAGACGCCCATACCCCTCTGCGCGGCAGCAATCGGGTACGAATCTGCTCAACCAGTAAAGGATCATCATTATCAAAACGATCTGCCGCCCAGTCACCAATAGCAGGACCACTTACTGCATCACGGCAACACTCACGCCAGTTAACTGTTGGAAATAATGAGGTATCAAACTGACCATAAATAAACGGGTAGCTATAACTCTGCCAGTCGCGGGGTTTAACAATATTACTCTGCTCGCTGGGACGCAGCTTAAAACGCTTTCCCCAGTCGATATGTGTCCCAGGAATGTCGACTTCCTGACGATTAGGAGCATCAAGCTTCACCTGACCATTTAAAATATCAGGATTCACATAATATCCGCTGCGCTCACGCGCCAGTAAATAACCATCATCCAGCAAATGCTCGTAAGCCAGGACGACCGTATTCCGAGCGACATTCAGCTGTTGTGCCAATTTACGACTGGACGGCAACGGTGAATCCACCGGAATATTGCCGTTAAGTATCGCTGTCGCAATCTGCTCCCGTAACTGCTGCTGTAAACTGCCGCCTTTACCTGGAGTCAAATGAAAAAGCTGAAACATTCATGTTGCCTTATATTCGCTAACTTACATGCACTTCTTTGCTATCCGTCAGAAAAGCCTTACTCAGACGAATTAACACCAGAACGCCTAAGCAATACCTTACCTGCCGTCCAGACTGCACGGAGCACTTCTGTAGTTGCTCTCTGGTCTGGTCGCTAAGATATTCTTTATTTTATATTTTTTGTAAAAACAGCGTATATGAGAAGCATAACACGCCTGACTCAGTTCGCTAAGACAGAGGCGGTTTTCTCAAGACAAAATACCAGCGCGGCTTAATCATCAAATACTTAGCAATAAACCACTAAATATTAAATAACTAAACCTGACTGGTATTTTTGGGATATGACCGAGAGACTGAGAACAGCCTCCCGGATAAGCCGAATTAAGCGTTAGGTGCTACTTCAGCCAGTGCGTTATCCAGTGCTTCAACAATTACATCAATATCAGCCTGAGTCGCAATCAGTGCAGGGCTCATACAGATAGTGTTGTTGTATTCACGGAAAGAACGGTTAGTACGGCCCATGATTACGCCATTTGCCATGCAGTGTGCACCGATAGCAGCAGAAACGCTTTCATCAACAGGCTCTTTAGTTTCACGGTCTTTAACCATCTCGAAACCACAGAACAAACCTTTACCACGTACATCACCGATAACGTCGTACTTATCTTTCAGCTCGTTCAAACGACCGATCAGGTATTCGCCCTGAATCTTAACGTTATCCAGCAGATTTTCGTTTTCGATAATCTGCATGTTAACCAGTGCCGCAGCAGGACCTGCAGTACAACCACCGAAAGTGGAAATATCACGGAAGTAATCCATACGTGGATCTTCTGGCTCTTTAAACATGTCGAATACAGCTTCAGTTGTCACTGTGCAGGAAATAGCTGCATAACCGGAAGCTACACCTTTCGCCATAGTTACCATGTCTGGTTTGATACCATAGTGCTGATAACCGAACCATGTACCGGTACGACCCAGACCACATACTACTTCATCAATGTGCAGCAGGATGTCGTACTTTTTACAGATTTCCTGAACGCGATCCCAGTAACCCGCAGGCGGCTCAATAACACCACCACCAGCAGTGATAGGCTCAAGACACAGCGCACCTACAGTTTCAGGACCTTCTTCCAGAATTACTTTTTCAATCTGGTTTGCAGCCCAAACGCCGTAATTTTCCAGATCCGCACCTTCTTGTGGGCGGTATTCGCAGCAGTGAGGTACTTCAACAAAACCAGGCGTGAAAGGACCGTACTGGTTCTTACGCTCAAACTGGCCAGTCGCACTCAGTGCAGTAATAGTTGTACCGTGGTAATCACGCTCACGGAACAGAATCTTATGCTTAACGCCGCCGTATTTCTTCTCAGCAATCTGGCGAACCATCTTGAAGCACTTTTCGTTCGCTTCAGAACCAGAGTTAGAATAGTAAACACGGCTCATGCCTGGCATTTTATCGAGCAGTTTTTCAGCAAACTGAGCAGCTGGAACATTACCTGCAGTCTGAGCGAAGTAGTTCATAGTAACCAACTGGTCACGAACAGCATCAGCAATTTCTGTACGGCCATAGCCAACGTTTACAGTCCATACTGCACCGGAAACAGCATCCAGGTATTCATTACCCTTCGCATCCCAAACGCGCATACCTTCGCCTTTAACGATCATCAACGGATCGCTTTCTTCATAAGGCTTATGCTGTGACAAATGGTGCCATACATTCTTACGGTCTTTGCTTACTACTTCTTTGGCGTCAAACTCATTAGCATTAAAGGTCATGCTCACCTCCTCTGAGGAAACTCAATTATTATTGTTTGTGCTGCAGTACCGGATCAGCAACCGGGCTATAAACTTAATTCTGGCCCGCTAAGCAATCTGTAAAACTACCGCTTACAACATGTCAAAGCACTCAAAACGACATCGCCCAGTGCCTCTCTATACGACATAAATTACTGTCCCAGCGGCAAAACCAGTTAGAACCAGATGCTGGAGCAATATGATGCCAGCAGTAATTATCAGCCTTTAACCTGCGGCTAACTGCCATAAACAGCGGGAAACAGGCCCGTTTAAGCGGGTCGTAAATAAGCAAAATTCAAATTACTTTGCAGAGCTTTCTTGAATCAGCATACAAAAAAACAACGGTATCGGCTGTCAAATTTTGTAACACATAGGCGTCAATTACGACCTAAGCCCAAACATCTGCACACTTAAAGCAACATAAAACCTGCCTAACCAGGCTCATTATGTTTTCCAACGATTACGCCTGTTCCAATACTGAATCATTCGTCTGTAATCATGTATCAATGCAAAAACAGCTCTTATCCACTCCCATCAGCAAGCACTGAAAGCGCAATGCCTAGCTAACAATATACCTACTGAAAAGTTATTCGCTTCGCCTTTTAGCATGCGCATACCTGCCAGTTAAATCCAGTATTTCCACCAGAATCATAATCACTAACTTACTGTTAATTCAGCACATCCTAAAACACGACCAACCCAACAACCCGAAACATTATTCAACTTATTGTTTTAGTGGATATTTTTCATTAATCAATCCATCAGAAAAAGTTTGACAAAGCGCCAATAACGGAGAAAATGCCAGCTTGAATCGCAGGCTTAATAACTGCCGTTCAATACCTCGTTTATGTGCCACACTTCAGGTATTTGCAGAATAATTATGGCGACACCTTCTTCAGACTTTCCAGCTTCCAATTCCACACCCGCAAACGCAGAATCCCCGTGGAATACCGAAAACAGTGCCGACCTTTACGGTGTACGTAACTGGGGTGCCGGCTACTTCGACATTGCAGATAATGGCGAAGCAATTGTTACCGTCACTAACGGTAGACGTCCAGAAGTATCGCTGCTTGATATCGTTGAAGGTATGAAAGAACGTGGCCTGGAAATGCCCGCGGTACTGCGCATTGAGAATGTTCTGGATCAGCGCATTAAAGAACTTAATGAAGCCTTTGCCCGTGCCATTAAAGATACCGGCTATAACAATGAATACCGCGGTGTCTTCCCGATTAAGGTCAATCAGCAATGTCATGTTATTGAAGAAATTGCTGATTTTGGCAGCCATTACCATCACGGGCTGGAAGCAGGCAGTAAAGCTGAACTCATCATTGCACTGTCGCAACTCAAAGATCACCGTAGCCTGATCATCTGCAACGGCTATAAGGATGCTGAATTCATTGAACTGGGACTTTATGCCCGGCAAATGGGCATTCCCTGCTTCTTCGTATTAGAAACACCAACCGAACTGCCAATTATTCTGGAACGCAGTAAAGCGCTGAATATTGACCCGTTAATTGGCGTACGCATTAAGTCTTCTGTAGTAGTTGAAGGTCACTGGAACGAAGACAGTGGCGACCGTTCGATCTTCGGCCTATCTACCGGCGGCCTGTTAGATGTAATTGATGAACTGAAGTCCGCAGACATGCTGCACTGTCTGCAACTACTGCATTGCCACCTTGGTTCGCAGATTCCGAATATACGCAATATTCGCAGTGGTGTGCTGGAAGCTTGCCGTTTCTATACTGGGTTGATTGCTGAAGGTGCGCCTATGGGCTATCTGGATCTGGGCGGCGGACTGGCGGTGGATTATGAAGGCGCCCGTACTAACAGCACCCACAGCATGAATTATCAGTTGGATGAATACTGCGTCAATATCGTTGAAACCATTCGTGAAAGTCTGGACCCACTGGATATCAGCCACCCAGTCATTGTTTCCGAATCCGGTCGCGCCACTGTCGCTTACTCATCAATGTTGCTGTTCAATATTCTGGATGTACGTAACCACGAACCATCGCCGTTACCGGCACAATTGCCGGAAGATTCCCACGAATTACTGCATAACCTCTTTGCAGTCTTACAGGCGGTAGACGTACAGAAATTTCAGGAGTGCTATAACGACGCACTCTACTATCGGGATGAAATTCGCGAATTGTTCCGCCGTGGTCAAACCGACCTGCGTGCCCGGGCAATGGCTGAAAACATAACCCTGGCCGTATTAGAAAAAATCGCCAAATTACTCAGTCAGGTCGACCGCGTACCGCCAGAACTGGAAAAACTGCCTGAGTTGCTGTCAGACATTTACTATGGCAACTTCAGCCTGTTTCAGTCTCTGCCAGACATCTGGGCCATCGATCAGGTATTTCCGATCATGCCAATTCACCGGCTTGACGAAAAGCCCAGCCGCGAAGCTATTTTAGCGGATATAACTTGCGACTGTGACGGCAAGATTGACCACTTCACCACCCCTAACGGCATCCGAAACACCTTGCCATTACACCCGCTGCGGGATGGTGAAGAATATTACCTGAGCATCTTTCTGGTCGGTGCATATCAGGAAACTCTGGGAGATTTGCATAACCTGTTTGGCGATACTAACGTTGTCAGCGTGAAGGTAAACAGCGATGGCAGTTTCGACTTTGCCCGCGAATTCCAGGGCGACAGCATTGCCGACGTACTTAGCTATGTCGAATACGACCCAAAGCACATGCAGGAACAATTTCGCCGTACCGCCGAGCAGGCCGTGCGGGACAAACGCATCAATGTTGCCCAGCGGCAACAAATGCTTAAAGCGTTCCGGGAAAGCCTGCAGGGCTACACCTACTTCGAACGCGAACAACATTAAACAGCCAGAACCAACTGGTTGAATATTCATATGACAGCGCCGGACAGATCCCGGCGCAGAACGTCCAACAGGACTTACAGTAAAGGATCATAAATATGTCAAAAGTCATGATCATTGGTGCCGGCGGTGTCGGCGGTGTTGTTGCTCAGAAATGCGCACAGGTCGCTGAAATTTTCGACGACATCATTCTGGCCAGCCGTACCGAATCCAAGTGCGTAACCATTGCTGCACAGGTAAAAGAAAAGACTGGCCAGACAATCCGTACTGCCCAGGTAGATGCTGATAACGTGCCTGAACTGGCTGCACTGCTTAAAGCTGAAAAACCGGAACTGGTGATTAACGTTGCTTTGCCATATCAGGATCTGACCATCATGGATGCCTGCCTGGAAGCTGGTGTTCACTACATGGATACCGCTAACTACGAGCCACTGGATACTGCTAAATTCGAATATAAATGGCAGTGGGCATATCAGGAACGTTTTGAAAAAGCCGGCCTGACTGCACTGCTGGGCAGCGGTTTTGATCCGGGCGCGACGAACGTATTTACAGCCTATGTTGCCAAGCACTATTTCGATGAAATCCATGAACTGGACATCATCGACGTCAACGGCGGTGACCACGGTTACCCATTTGCGACCAACTTCAATCCGGAAATCAATATCCGTGAAATAACATCTGACTGCCGTCACTGGGAAGATGGCGAGTTCATTACGACGCCACCGATGTCTAAAAAAGCCAGCTTCACCTGTCCGGAAGAAGTCGGTACTTACAACATCTATCGCCTTTACCACGAAGAACTCGAGTCGTTGACCAAGCACTACCCAACGTTGAAGCGTGCACAGTTTTGGATGAGCTTTGGTGACAGCTACCTGAAGCACCTTGAGGTACTGGGTAATGTTGGCCTGACAGGTATTGAACCTGTTGAATTCAACGGCCAGCAAATCGTACCCATTCAGTTCCTGGCAAAATTACTACCAGACCCTTCTACTCTGGGCCCACGGACTAAAGGCCGCACCTGTATCGGCGTGGTTGTTCGCGGTATTAAAGACGGTAAAGAAAAAATCGTATACTGCTACAACACCTGTGATCACGAGAGCTGCTATAAGGAAGTTAACTCCCAGGCAATCTCTTACACCACAGGCGTACCGGCGATGATCGGCGCGAAGCAAATGCTTGAAGGTAACTGGATCAAACCAGGCGTATGGAACATCGAACAGTTCGATCCGGACGGATTCATGGACGATATGAACAAATACGGCCTGCCATGGAAAGTGGTCGAGATGGATAACTTCAACCTGGATCAGTAAGTCATAAGCATCGGCTAAACTATAAAACCGCCACGGCTCAGCCATGGCGGTTTTTTCACAGCTGATCTTGATTTAACCTCTCACAAACAGCCGGTATCTTTATGCAATTCACTGACTTCAGCAAACTGGACCTCAGCCGCCTGCCCTCCCCCAGCTTTGTTGTGGATCAGGTCGCCATAGAACGTAACCTGAAAATACTGCGACAAGTAGCTGATGCCAGCGGTGCAAAAGTACTCGCAGCCCTGAAAGCCTTTTCCATGTGGGAACTCGGCCCGCTAACAGCTCAATACCTGGACGGCACCTGCTCCAGTGGCTTACACGAAGCCCAGTTAGGTCATGAGGAATACCAGGCAGAAGGTCGGCCCAACGAAGTGCATGTATATAGCGCAGCCTATAGTGAAGCAGACGTCAAAGAACTACTGGGTTTTGTCGATCACATGGTGTTTAACAGCACCGGACAGTGGCAACGTTTTCAGCCACTAATACAGGCAGCACTGGCTAAACGCCCGGACATTCACTTTGGTCTGCGTATTAATCCTCAGCATTCTGAAGGCAGCGTACCGCTCTATGATCCATGTGCCCCCGGCTCCCGTTTAGGCATTGTGGCTGATGAGCTTGAAGCAGCCATAAAAGCTGATGCCAGCCTGCTCGATAATATCAGTGGGCTGCATTTCCACACGCTGTGTGAACAGGGTTTTGAACCTTTGGCCCGAACACTGGATGCAGTAGAAGCCCACTTTGGCGACCTGCTACATAGCATGCAATGGATCAACTTTGGCGGTGGCCATCACATTACCGCACCGGAATATCAGATAGACGCTCTGGTTGCCCGTATCAAAGCCTTCTCAGCCAAATACAATGTTCAGGTATATCTGGAACCCGGTGAAGCGGTTGCAATCGGTACTGGCGTTCTTTGCTGTGAAGTACTGGATATCATTCATAACCAGATGGATCAGGCACTGCTGGACACCTCCGCAACCTGTCACATGCCAGACACACTGGAAATGCCTTACCGTCCGGATATCATGCACGCTGGCGAAAATGGTGAAAAAGCCCATACCTATCGCCTTGGCGGCCTGACCTGCCTGGCTGGCGACATCATCAATGATTACAGCTTCGATTCACCACTCGAGATCGGTCAGCGACTGCTGTTTGAAGATATGTCACACTACACTATGGTCAAAACCAGCACCTTCAACGGCACTAAGCTACCAGCACTGGTACTGTGGAACTCAGACACTGACGAACTAAAAACAGTTAAAACATTTAGCTATCAGGACTTTAAACAGCGGCTCTCCTAATGGAAGTTGACTAAGCGACTTTCACTAATAAGATTGGCCTGATACACATATAAGAGACATCTGACATGAGCTACAACCCGGACGATTACCCGATATTCCTTGGTTCAGAAATCGAGCAACCTGACCCTCAACAGGCCGCATTTCATGTAATACCGGTTCCTTACGAAAAAACCGTTTCCTACGGCGGCGGCACCAATGAAGGGCCTTCAGCAATATTGAAAGCATCCTGGCAGTTGGAAGAATGGGATGGTAAAAGCAAACCCTGCAGCGAAGGTATCTACACCAGCGAGCCCGTCGACTGTACTGTAGCGCCGGAAAAGGTAATAGAGAATATTGCCGCCGCCACTAAACAGGCTGTCGAAAACGGTTCCATGCCGGTGGTATTTGGTGGCGAACATACAGTTACTTACGGCGTTGTAAAAGGCCTGCGGGAAGCTGGCTTTACGGACTTCGGTATTGTTCAGATCGACGCCCATGCAGACCTACGCGAAGCCTACGAAGGCGACCCTCTGAGCCATGCATCAGTAATGAAACGTGCCGTGGATATGGGCATCCCTCTGTATCAGCTGGGTATCCGTGCTTACTGCGAAGAAGAAATGCGGATCCGTGAACAGCACGGTGTCTATTTTCAGGACGGCGACGAATTAGTCCCACAAAATATTCAGAGCATCGAATTGCCTGAAGACTTTCCTGAACAGGTATTCTTCACCCTGGATATCGACGGCATGGACCCATCCGTATTTCCATCCACCGGCACACCTGTACCCGGCGGTTTGGGCTGGTATCAAACCCTGAACCTGTTCGAGTCAGTTGCTAAACAGCGCAAAATTATTGGCTTCGATATCATGGAGTTCGCACCAATCGAAGGCTTCCACGCCTACGATTTCGCCGCATCACTGCTGACATACAAAATGATGGGCATCGTGCAGCGTAACCGCTAAATACGTTTGCTCAAAATGTGTTCCAAAAACCCAAAAAAGCCGCTTACAACAGCGGCTTTTTTATACATGTGAAACAGACTTACCCCTGCCCTTTCCTCAATTCATCCGGTGTTATACCCATCAGCTGACAGCGCCGGTAATTTCCTGAGGCTCTGCAATGCTGATTTTCTTATTATTCAGCACTTCGATTACCTTAGTCCCGGCAATTAAATCGTGTACACAACGCTTGTCTTTCCGGAAAATAAACAGGTTATCAATCAATGATAAGTACTGCCCAATAAAAGGAATGTAACTCACCAAAGCAACAGGAAAATAGCGCCGGATGATTAAAGAAAAAAACTCAGGCTTATGGCCGTCAGTGGTAACAATCGCAATATCCATAATGTTTTTGCCGACTGTCTGGCCTTTTTTCTTTAACAAATACCCGTGAATTAAAAAGAACATTGCCCAACTAAAAAGCGCTACCTTGATCGAAAGCTCAACAGGAACAACTTGCTGCTCGGCAATCACCCCCCAAAAATCAAGATAAAACATAAACGGCAAAGTCACAGCCATAATAATAATTCCGTCTATAAAAGCAGCACATAACCGCGTCCAGCGAGACGCTAAAGCAGGCGTGCCATCGTCCTCAGCGAAATGTGCAGCATAAGCGAGCTTTGCCTGCTCTAACTCATCAGCACAATCGCTGTGTTCTTCACACAAAGCAACATGTCCACTGCCCCAGTTAATCCTGATCTTTAATCCGCAAACTTCGCAGTTCATCCCTTTCTCCGCAAATATTGAAGCTAAAGATTTACATACCTCAGCCTCGTTTTTATCTTGCCGACATTAAACACTTTTTCTTCCAAAAAGGCAGTATCACACTGATATTAATAACAATATCCTTACTCCTGCCCTTTCCTGAACTCATCCGGCGTCATGCCCATCAGCTTGCGGAACATCACGATAAACGCCGATGCGCTGCTATAGCCAAGATCAAACGCAATTGTCTCTACCGTTTGCCCGGCAGCCAGTAACGGCAACGCTGCCATGGTACGTAAACGCTGACGCCACTCGGTAAACGTCATACCCAGTTCCTGCTTGCAACGGCGAATGAGAGTTCGTTCAGTAGTATTCGCCCATTTCGCCAACTCAGCCAGCGAACGGTTATCCCCCGGGCAAGCCTCTAGCTGATTTAAAACCTTACTCAGTAAAGGATCGTTCGTATCAGGCAGATAACTACCGGCGCACTCGGCCCGCGCAAGCTGGTCGCGTAGCACCAGCAATAAGCGCTCATCTTCCGCGGATAAAGGCAGCCCCTGAAAGTTGTCCCGCAAGTATTCAAGAACAGAACGCACCATAGGTGAAACCGCCAGCGCACAAGGCACCTTAGGCATACCCTGTAAAAAAGGCTCACTCAGATACACCGAACAATACAGGGTGGCATCACGGTTCTGTCCCCTATGGGCAGTATGTGGTGGCAACCAAACCCCATAAGGTGGCGGTGCCATATAGTGGCCATCAGCAAGCTTTACCTCCATCACACCACAAAATGAATACACAAACTCGCCCCAGGTGTGGCTGTGCTCCGGATAACTCGAATCCGCCAGCATATCCTCTGCCCGATAAAACAGCGGCGCCGGTAACTCATCCGGAAAAGGTGTGGCGTATATATGCGTGCTGCCGATTTCTGCCATGGACTTGCTCCTTATAAACAAAATCTGCTGACTGACATTTATGCAGGATAACTTGTCACTAATTCACTATATCAATAATAAATTCCAGGCAGATAATCAACAACCATGTTATTGCCAGTTTGGAAAATATTATGAATACCCGTCTGCCCGTTGATGGCCGTGCCATTGGTCTGATGATGCTCCTGTGTATGACCTGGGGTATGCAGCAGGTCTCTATTAAAATGGCCTCTGATGACATCGCAGCTGTACTGCAAATTTGCCTGCGCTCAGGTATTGCAGCAGTGTTACTCGGCCTGTTTATGCTCTGGCGTAAAGAGCAAATGAATATTGCAGACACCTGGAAGCCAGGACTACTTGCCGGATTCCTGTTCTCATCTGAATTCTTTCTGGTGGGAGAAGGCCTGCGTTATACAACCGCTTCACACATTGCCGTGTTTCTTTACAGCGCCCCTATATTCGCGGCACTGGGCCTGCATATAAAGCTGCCTGCAGAAAGGCTGAGTCTATTGCAGTGGGCAGGTATCCTGCTGGCCTTTTCAGGTATTGCGGTTACCTTTCTCGGCCGGGACGCAGGTTCTGACTTAGCCGCCAGCGATATGATTATCGGCGATCTGTATGGTCTGCTGGCAGGTTTCTGCTGGGGCATGACGACAGTCCTGATTCGCTGCTCGTCACTGTCATCGACGCCGGCCAGCCAGACATTGATGTACCAGTTATTGGTCTGTTTTGTCCTGTTGCTCGCCGCCACACTTATATCCGGCAGAACAGACGTTCAGTGGACGCAAATTGCCATCGGCAGCCTGGTATTCCAGGGCATCATTATTTGCTTCATAAGTTTTCTGGTCTGGTTTTGGCTGCTTAAAGAATATGTAGCTTCACAACTGGGTGTGTTCTCCTTTATGACCCCCATGTTTGGCATTGTATTCGGCGTGCTGATTCTCGACGAATCACTAGAGCAAAGCTTTATATCCGGTGCGGTACTGGTCATGAGCGGCATTATTCTGGTGAGCAGCCAAAGTTTGTTTAAAAAACTCATTGCAAACCGGTGTAGTCAGGAAATTTCGTCAACTAAATAAACATCTGCAGCACGCCACTTACCCAACACCATGACAGCTAAAGTCATTAGCTTCCAACGTGTTAAGCACTGAATCACCACTTCTGCCTGTTTACGGTGGTGATTCAGTCAGGCTGAAAAATCTTCATATTGCCAGTCAGCAGCACTATCCCAACTAAGCTTATTGCATATCAAGCAGCTCAACCGGCAGTTATCAGGCCAGTTCAGTGATCATAATATGCGAATACTAAAGCGAGAATCGCAGACAATTAGGGAGGATGCCATGGTCATAGCTAAACCTATTTATGAACCCTTACCTATTGCTTATCTACTGATAGCCATAGGCATAATTTTTTGGATTGATAATTCACTGGCGCTGGTATCCGGCGCACTGTTTTACTGCGCAGGTGCAATGATCTGGGTACGCCGTTCTGTGTTCCGTCGGGATCAGCGTATCAAAGCAAAGAAAGGCCACAGCCACATAAAAACCCGGGCAATGAACGCCTTGTTCAATTTACCCGAGAATGTTTATGAATTGCTGCCATTCGCTTACATTGCCACCGGCTTTATGATTTTTTATATCCAGCCCGACCGGCTGGGATTAGTACTTGCCGCGCTATGTTGTTTCGCTGGCAGTTTGATACTGGCATTGCGTTCAACCAACCGACACCGACGTTGAGTCGCTTAGATAAAAGTAAAAACTAACACAAGTCCTGTTCCCTGCATGCACGTAGACATATAACGGTCCGACACGCGAGGAGCAGGCACCTTTAAACTCTCTCCACTCAAATCAGCCGGAAAACAACTTCACAGGCTTTATAACCCCACAGTTTTTCTAACTCCCGTCATAGCATCGCATTAAGCAACACTGTCCAGAAAGGTGACCCGGTAATGAGCAGTGAATGCTTTAAGTCCCGCCGCCGAAAATATGATCGCTCTGGAATCCGGTAAGCGGCTGGCCCAACCTCTATTCAATACATCATCTAATAGCCACTGACCCAACGAACCCGCCAGGTGATTACGACGCTCACTCCAGTCCAGACAGGATTTACATACAGGCCTGCGCTTCAGGAAAGTAGAGAAATCCACACCAGCGGACTCAAACCAGTTCTTACCCGCTGGCGTTAATATGGTTTCTTCACCCCGGTCCAGAATAAAGCCCTGTTGTACCAGTGCATCATATAGAGCCACACCATATTCGCCGGCAAGATGGTCATAACATATTCGTGCCTGACGTAGCGCTGGGTCACCCGGGCCTGTGCTTACCCTTGGTGTCGTAGTAGCTGCCAGGTTCAACAAGTTCTCAATCACTTCAGCCACTTGTGCATCCCGAAGCTGAAAGTACTTATGCCGGCCCTGCTTACGTACCACAATTAACTCGGCCGCTAACAATTTTGCCAAATGGCTACTGGCTGTTTGCGGCATGATATCCGCTTCAATTGCTAGCTCAGTAGCCGTCAGTGCACGCCCACCCATCAGCGCTGTCAGTATCTTACTGCGGGCGCTTTCACCTATCAGCGCTGCTATCTGTGATATATCCGGCTGCACAGCTATTCCCCCTCTGTCTTTATGCTCCGAAGTGTAACCCAGAAAATGCCAGCATAGTTCGACCGCTATCGAAGCGGGCATTTTTTAACATCCTAAAATGACTGCCAAATCAATAGGATCATTCCATAACCAGATAAGAGCATTCACAAACATGACCATTACCTGTTTTATTGAGTATCGTATCGATCCGGCAAAGGTAGCGGAGTTTGCACAGTACGCAGAAAACTGGGGCAGCATAATTCCCGACTGTGGCGGTGAGTTACTGGGGTATTTCATGCCACATGAAGGTACCAATAACCAGGCGTTTGGCTTGATCAGTTTTGCCAGTCTGGCCGATTACGAAAGTTACCGTCATCGCCTCAAAGCTGACAATACCGGCCGCGACAATTTTGAATATGCGATGACACATCAATTTATTTTGGAAGAACGTCGCAGCTTTCTTAAAGCGGTCCCCGGCACATACTTTCCCGATACATTCATTCGTCATCAGCACCCTGATCAACAGTCAGAACAACACAAGCAACAGGAACAAAACATATGATCGCGGTAATTTTTGAAGTAACACCTAAAACCAGCGGCAAAGATGAATACCTGAGTATTGCCGTTGAACTGTATACGCATCTGACCGGTATGCCTGGGTTTATCTCCATCGAACGTTTTCAGAGCTTGAATGACCCCGAAAAAATTCTCTCGTTGTCATTCTGGGAAGATGAAGCTGCCGTCAAAGGATGGCGTAATGAAATGCACCATCATGACGCCCAGCACCAGGGCCGGCACCATCTCTTCGCCGACTATCGCCTGCGGGTTGCCAGCATACTGCGGGATTACGGCATGAATGAAAGAGATCAGGTACCAGTGGACTAACTTACTCTCAAATACCCAATTTAACTATTCAGCAATGCCACATATCAGCCGGCTACAAAGCCTTACAACTTTTCTGAAATGATCTGAGTAAGATGATCACCTGCATCCTAAACCTAATGCCGGCTGCAGGTGACCACAACAGATACCTTCAGGAACAGCAGCCATGCACGGCAAAATATCACAGCAAACACTCTTACACTCAATACATAGCTTACTGCTCCTGAGTCTCTTTTATCTTCCGGTTTCAACCGCAAACGCCACCGCTAAGTGCCCGGCAAGCTTTCTTACTCAGTCGGTCATAATTTTCGAAGCTATTCAGATTTGTGCCACAGCAGACACACCTGAAGACAAAATACAGCACGCCGCCAATGTTGCCGCCGCATGGCTGGATAACGACCTTGACGGTCGGGCCGATGAAAGCAAAGTGATTAAAGCATTACAGCAAAACCGGGCAACGCTTGTCATGGCGCCTGATGATTTCTCAGATAAACAGTTTGATGCACTCGAAACAGCATTTCAGAGCGGAAGAGTACTTCAGGACTTATATGCCACTGAAACGAACCCAGGCTATAACCGGCGAGATGCCTCACAGGAAGAACTACATCACTTACTGATTAATGCGGGATGGATGCAGGTATATCCAGAGTTGTTCGGTGTCTCTGTTCACCAGCCCAGCGCTTTATTCAGACAATGGCAACAGGCAGAACGCCAGGGCTATTACCATTACGACGACCCAAGCTGTGATGATGAATGTAAAGCGATGGAGTTTCATTACCTGTCAGCTGCAGCCTATCTGGAATCAAAAGCGGATCTCTATTCAGATGAGATGCGCATCAAAAACCGGACACAATTAAGACAGAAGTTACCGGTGGTTATCAGGCTGTTTGAGTCCAACGATTATAGCTATCCACATAATCACTGGCCCACCGGACAGTATGCCTTTTCAACAGCAATAAAATGGCAATAACACAACCACTTACCCGTTAGAAACTGCAGAAATTGCACCCTTTGCGGTAAGCAGGAGTAACGTTTTGTAAGCGTTTGTAAGGGATGATTGTAAGCCAGACATGTTAAGGCTTTTATACATGAGGAATTATCCGCATGGCTTTACGGCCAGGCAGATAGTGCAAAACTAAAACTCATGAAGAGTGCATTAATAGTTAGCAGATTTGGGAACTGTCAAAATGAATATTAATACGGCACAAATCAGTTATACCGAAAACGCGAAACTCTTATCGTCACTGAATAAAACGGCATTGCCTGCTAACTCAGCAGCCAATGAAACCGTTGCTGCCAAACCTTCTGTTCAGCTTACGCTGTCCCGGGAGGCTCTAAAACTGTCTGAACAATCAGGCAGTGGCAGCAATCAGTATTCCGATAAAGAACTGCTGAACGATATATTCAACGGCGTAAAAGAACAGCTTTCAGCTGCATCTGAAGCCGGTACAGCAGGCGCGAAAGAAATTACCGACGCCGGTAAAGAGTTTAACCGCATCGCCACGGAAATAGAAAAGGAGGCTAACGGCCAGCCACTGAACGACAAACAGATAGAGCGCCTGGCGAAAGCAGACGATGCTTTCCACAGCGTTGTAGACAAAGTATATGGAAACCCACCGCAAGGGAGTAGCGCGCAGGGAGCAGCTATGAGTGGCGGTTCCGGAGGGGGTTCTGGTGGTGGAGGTGGCGGTGCTGATGCCATATCCGGCAGTAGTACCGGATCATCAAAAAAGAAGTCCGCATATAATCCAATGGATATAAACAAGGACGGTAAAGTAAGTGCCCAGGAACGAATGAAAGCACTTATGAAGCAATCCGCCGAAACCTATAACCAGGTAGCGAACAACTTTTCTGCAACACAGAGCCTTACCCAGGCAAGCTGATCCGGTGCCTTCTTCAGAAGGCTAACTAACATCAGCTCTCGGGCTATCCCACAGCGGATAGCCTGAGTTTAAGCCTTAGCCTGTAAATCCCCTCTTCTACTTCCTTATCCTTTACCCCCTTCTCAATGAATGCCCTCACCTGCATTAAGCAGTCTTCCCAAGCTAAAACAACTTTCGCGAACATATCTGGCCTATCCTCAATTTGGGAAGTCCGCTACGTGCTATAAGCCAAGAATACGATAGTATGAATCTAACGACTTATTAGATATTTTTGGGCACTTGCCTGTTATCGGTGCTAATGTCTAGCTGTTAACTCATGAGAAACTATATGCGACTCAGCATCACGTCTGTATCACTTATCATGGCAATCACTTTGCCAGCTCAGGCAGACACTTTACGCCTGTTAAACTGGGATGCTTATCTCGGTACAAACGCGATAAGTCAGTGGCAGGAACAAGGCCACAGAATAGAGTCCGTGCTCATTGATAATGACGAAACCCGCGATGCAGTTCTGCTCAACTCAGTAGACAACCAGATCGATCTTGCCGTTATTGATGAAACCGTCAGCAATCGCTTCGGCAAAGAAGGTCGTCTGGTTAAAGTAGATGAAACCAACGTGCCTTCTCTGGCTAATGTAGAACCATTCTGGCGCGAACGATGTGGCAACTATGCTGTGCCGTATTTATGGGGCACACTGGGCATCGCCTATCGTTCAGATATTATTTCAAAAGCCCCGACATCCTGGAAAGACCTCCTTGAGCCCAGTGAAGCACTCAAGGGCCATATCAGCATGATGAACGATCATATTGATATGCTTGCCCCGGCTCTCTTTGCCCAGGGTTTTTCTCTGAACAGCGAAACAGAGAGTGAACTGAAACAGGCATTTTCAGCACTCAGACGACAAGCCTCCCACGTGCTGACATACGAATACCCTATTACCTATCTGGGCAATAGCCCAAACTCAGATCAGCTACACATGGGAATGGTATACGGTGGCGACCAGTTCACAATGAACAAGAAAGCAGGCAAGGAAAATCTCTGGAAATATGCCGTACCTGAAGAAGGCACTGTGCTGTGGGTAGATTGTCTGGCCGTTACCAGCACGTCAAAAAACCAGGCACTCGCCCTAAAGTTTATGGATTTTATTAATCAGCCTGATATAGCTGCCAAAAACGCTGAAGAACTGTTTTTTGCTACACCTAATGCCGCCGCTAAAAAGCTATTACCTGCAAAATTCAGGGATAATCCTGAAGTTTTCCCCGCTAACGAAATCATTAACAGAAGTCAGCTCTACCGGGAACTCAGTAATCCAACCATAAAGTTACGTCTTCGCATTACCAACGCTGTTGTAAATATCTATGAATCTGGGAAAACGCACTAGTTTACTGATCCTACCCGTCATCATCGTGAGCTATGCGATGATAGCCTGGATAATCTATGAGCATGAATGCGAATCATTATATAAGCTTGAGAACAACCGCCTTGAACAGCGTGCCAGCCTGATAGGCTTCACCTTTACATCGTATAACAGCTTTCTCGATACCTATCTGACCTCTTTGATTGAAGGCAATGTCCTCGCCTCATATTTACGTAACCCTAACAACATTTATCGCGAGAGAATGCTTACCAGCCATCTGGAAGCCTCTATCAGCCGTGTCAGGAGGGGCCAGCAGACCTTTGCTTCTCTCAGCATATTTGACACTGATAACAGCCTCAGTCTGTATATTGAAAACAGTACCGACCCCTTTGCAGAAGTACGTTCTGAACAGGTGGCACTTGCCCAGCAAATGATTAAACAGAAACAGGTTAAAGTCTGGGATCATACCTACACAGAAGCGCCAACAGCTGAAAAATCTGTCATACAGCAAGGTGTAGCGATTGACTCAAAAACCTTGCTCTCGCCAACACTGCTGCAAGCAGAAAGCACTTATCGAGTCATTGCGACCATCAGCCCCGGGAAGTTCGAAACATTGCTGGCCCAAACCAAAGCAGAATATCAGGCTGAGTTACGTTACTTCGGCATTGACGCGCCACTGGAGAAACCACCAGAAGGTTTACATGCAATTGTTAAACTTTCGAATAACTATTTTCTGCTGATTCAACCCTCAGAGAATTACTTCGCATCGCTGTTAAATCAGGTAAAAGTTCGCCTGTTTACAATCATCTCGCTGAGCATACTCGTTACCTTCCTTCTGCTGCAGCTGTTAATCCGTCGCTTCATTACGAACCCTATCGTGCAGCTAGACCAACAGCTAACCGACGTTATCGCCCAGAAAAAGCAGAACATTGACTTCCCTCACTCTGCTGACGAAGTCGGCAGACTGGGACAAAAATTCCATGCTTTATATGAAAAACTCAATCAGGCATTTCAGGAGAGTTTTTCACAGGCAAGAATAGATGCCCTGACGCAACTGCCAAACCGGGTAGGCTTCCATGAAGCAGCAGAAAAACTATTACTCGAAGCCGACAAACAGAACACCCGTTTCAGTATCGTCTACATAGACATCGATAATTTCAAATTCGTGAATGATAAATATGGCCATGAAATTGGCGACGAACTGCTCAAATCCATTTCTGCCAAATTTAATCACTTAATCGCCATTAATCTGAAACATTCAGGTGAGAGCTTTGTGTACCGACTCTCCGGTGACGAATTCATTATCTTGCTGCCGGAACATGACAGCGACAGCGCCACCCAGATAAGCAACAAAGTGCTAAAACTCTTTGCCAATGGCTTCAACTTTGAACGTGGACATTTTGCTGTTACCGCCAGTCTCGGCATCGCCAGTTTTCCGCAAGACGGCAGCAGTATTACCCAACTGATATCCAATGCAGATCTGGCTATGTACCAGGCCAAAAAAGCCGGTAAAAATCGCCTCGCGCTCTACTCCAACAAACTCGCTAAAGGCGACCGTCAGCTCAAAGAAATAGAAGCTCTGCTCAAAGATATCGATCTGGATAAAGAATTAACCCTCAATTACATGCCGGTCATCGATCAGACTGACCGCGTAAAAGGTTGTGAAGCCCTGCTCCGCTGGAACTCACCACACATAGGCCAGGTATCCCCCGCCGTATTCATTCCCATTGCAGAAGAAACCGGCGTGTTCGAAATGATCGACCTGTGGGTAATCGAACAAACCTTTAAAGACTACAAAGAGCTGCAAAGTATTCTTGGTGAGCAACTACAGGTTTCAATCAACATTTCATCCGCTGAGCTGCATTCAGAAAACTTTATTAACAAATTAACAGAGCTCTGCAAAAGCCATTCAGTAACACCCGGCAACTTCATGCTGGAGATCACCGAAACCTTCGCTATGGAACAAAGCTCCAATGCTATTCGCTGGCTTGAGTCCCTGCGCCAGCTGGGTTTTAAGATCGCCATCGACGACTTTGGTACCGGCTACACCAGCCTGATGCAAATGGTGGACTACCCGGTAGATGTCATTAAATTCGATAAACAATTAGTCGAGCGCATCACCCAGGCAGAACGCCGCCATCTCGCCAAAGCCCTCATCGACCTCTGCCACATCCAAAGCATTCAGGTTGTCGCAGAAGGCATAGAAACCACCGAACAAAGCCGCTGCCTATGGCAGGCCGACTGTGATATTCAGCAAGGCTTTCTCATCGCTAAACCTATGCCAATAGAAACACTCAGAAGCTGGTTAGAAGAACATCAGTATTTGGAACGGGTTGTTTAGCCCTCTCAGGAAACCTCTTTAATGGCCAGCTAGTTTGATTCAGTGATCTATTTCTGTCGTTCAAAAAAGTTACTCTGACCTCAAAAATATTTTATGTGAGCATCAGAGCAACATGTTTTAGATAGTAATTTCAGGTTTGAAAACACGTTTTTTAGGGGATTCTCTGTACAGCGACTGATACGCAAGCACAATTCTGGATACTCTGTTTTTCTTGAACCAATAAACAATTCCGTTTTTATGGTCCGTTATAGCTGGAGAGCTGATACGTTTATTTAAAGCATACTCAACATCTTGTTTATAGGCGCCAACCCTTAATCCGTTCTCATCCACATACCGGCGATCGTATATGATGATGGTATTTATTCGGCCGGTACTGTCCTGAATAGTAATGTGCACCCCGTCAAAAATATATTTAACATTATTGCTGTTCGCCTTTTTTCCTTGAGGTTCACCTAACACTGATATTACATCTGCGATTGTCGCTCTACCTACCTGCAGCCCTTTGTACTTCGTATCATAAGTTATGATTTGCGCTGCACTGGCATAAAAAGTCATTAACAAACACATAGACAGCATTATTAATTTCATTGCTATTCCCCAAATCCATTAGCACCTATGAAGGTATTCATCCGTATCATCTTAATAAGCTTAGTAGCCTTTACAGCTTCACAAAAATACCAGACACAAAAAAGCCGCTTAACTAAGCGGCTTTTTTAACAGGAATTAGCAGGCTTACAGCACAGTGCCGTTTTCCTGCTGGTCTTTCTTCAGTAGTTTACGGGCCAACTTAGAGACTGGGCCAGGCTTACCGTCGCCAACAACTTTCCCTGCAACTTCTACAACCGGTAAGGCATCCAGCGTGGTGCCAATCATGAACACTTCTTTGGCGTTATACAGTTCATCAGCGCTTTGCTTAGCTTCACGCATACCACTGATCAGGCCTTCTGCCTGAAGCTCACCTGACAACTCCTGTAAGCGCAGCAAAGTAGTACCGCGTAAGGTGTGATCAAAGCTTGAGTAGATCAGTTCGTTATCCTGATTCAGGTACGCAATGTTTTCTGTTGGGCCTTCACCCAGCAAGCCGTCGGCGGTCACGTTGATCATGAAGTTAAGCTTCTGATCCACCGCTTCTTTCGCCATCAGCACGTTAGAGATGTAGTTACAGGTTTTAACTTTCGCCAAACCGCCGCTCTTTATCTCAACCTGACTGAAACCGATTTTTGCGCCGTTTTCATACAACTCAGGTGCAGGGTTACGTAACGCGGAAGCGATCAGGTATAACTGCGGGCCCACAGAGGCATACGGGTTAGGCGTGAAACCACCCGGGCCACGTGATGCATATAAACGGAACAGAATGTCTTTAAGGCCACTGACCTCTGTAAGCTGCTTACAGATGGCGATCATCTCTTCTTTGCTGTGCCTTAGCTCGAGAAAGATATCCCCTGCAGATCGCTCCAGACGTGCCAGGTGCTCATCCAGCAGGAAGACTTTACCATCGACCATTTTGAAAGCTTCGAAAACGCCGTCGCCACGATGTACCAGATGATCATCCACCGGAATGGTCATCAGTTTAGGATCGGTAACAATTCCCGAAAATACACTGGAGTACATTGCATGGTAATCGTTCTGTGCCGCATATTCCGGGCAAACACTCACGATCTCTGACGCGTCGTTATAAACTGGATATTCCATAAAGCCTCCTAAAAATGAACGGACAAACCGGGGCTAATCATAAAGTTGACTCTATTAACCGCCATTTATGCTGTTCATTTTACAGCCAGATTCATAAAAACCTATGGTCCAGATGGTTGAATTTGATAACTTAGTGACTCTCATAACAGTCAGTCTAACCGTCAGCCTGGCAGTTAATTTAACCCTGAATATAAGTGTTAACCTAAGGGCTTAACCAGTAGTAATTTACGCATACATATCTATAAAGAGGAGGTTAGCTTTTACCCTTAGATTAATTGCTCTGGTGATATGGAATAATCGTTCAGACGCACACGCAGCTAGCCACTAAAACTCACAGGCAAGGTCTCCCGGCGCTTACCTATCAGTAATAGCTCACAGCCTAAGCCCAGATTTTCCGAAACATTACCTGTATAGCCGGTAAGCCGTTCCTGATCGCCAGCTTTTTGCCATAGCCATGCGCCCGGTTTATCGGAGAAATGTACCACCCCTTTAGCCCGCAAAATATCTTTCGATAAACGGGACACCCAGGTTGTAAACTCGGTGCTGGTAAGCGGCTTATCCGTACTGAGAATCTGATTAAACAAACCGTGATTCTTCGCTTCTGTGAGTAAGGGCCTCAGCTTTCGTGGCGAAGGTACTAATCCCAATACCTGTTCCGGTGTTATCTGTCCCCAGTCAGTAAAACACTGCGGTACGTTACTGAGTGCTTCAAGGAAGTGCTGCAATGCGCGTTTTTCTGTCGACGTAATCAATTCCTGTTTATTCACCAGTAGCAGATCTGCAGCGGCAATCTGTTGATGAATAAGACTGCCTATATGATCATCCTGCGCTTGCTGTAATAACTGTTTCGCATCCAGCATTACCAGATTCCCGCGTGCTTCCAGCCTGGGCTCTATACGGGCAATATCCTGAATACGGGCAGGGTCGGCTATGCCGCTGGCCTCAACTATGACGTGATCAAAATTATCCAGCTTATCTAATACTTGTCCCAATCCTTTACTGAAACCTGCTGCCAGACTGCAGCAGATACAACCATTGGCCAGAGAGATAGTATCGCCCTGATGTTTTTGGATGAGCTTTGCGTCAATATTCAACGCACCAAAATCATTCACTAATACCGCGTAACGCTGCTCAGCATTGGCTAACAGGTGATTCACCAGGCTGGTTTTGCCCGCGCCAAGAAAGCCACCAATAACCGTAAATGGTACCCGCCGGGCTGACTGATTATTCTCGGTCATCAGACTACCTCTTAACTCTCTGCGCGGCCTGATGTGGCACACCGGCCAGCACCGTGCCCCAGACCTGAATATCTTTTAACTGCTGCACATCCACCGCTAACGGGTCCGCATCCAGCACCGCAAAGTCAGCGAACTTGCCCACTTCTATACTGCCCACCAGATGATCCATTTTGAGTGTATAGGCCGCGCCCAAGGTCAGTGCATGTAACGCCTGCAACACAGTTATCTTCTGCGCATCGCCATGTACCACGCCGTTTCTGCTGGTACGGCTAACCGCGCACCAGGCACTAAATAACGGATTTAACGGTGTTACCGGAGCATCTGAATGAATCGCCAGCGGTACACCATGCTTAAGCGCGCTGGCGGCGGCATTCATTCGCTTGACCCTGCTTGGCCCTACGGTCAGTGCCGCATGCTGATCTGCCCAGTAATACAAATGGTTAGAGAACAGGTTCACGCAAAGACCAAGCCTGCCCATTCGCCGGTACTGGGCTTCACTGGCCATCTGGCAATGCTGCAGTGTATGCCGGTGATCAGCACGGGGGCTGTCTGCCAATACGTCTTCCAGAATATCCAGCACCAGCTCTGTTGCCTGATCACCATTTACGTGGATATGTAGCTGAATGCCTGCTTCATGATACTGGCGAATCATTTGCGCCATCAGTTGCGGCGGCTGTTTCCATGCGCCGTTGCTAGCCTGATTATGATACCCGGGCCATTCCAGCCGTGCGGTAAAACTCTGAATCGAACCATCCACAATCAGCTTACAGCTGCCTAAATGCAGTTTGTCGTTACTGGCAGCCTGCGCCAGCTGCAGCCGTTCAATGCCCTGCTCTATGCTTAAAGTCTCGGCATTTTGTGCAGCATACACACGTAACGGAAACTCACTGCTACCAGCCGCAGCTTTATAGCTTTGCAGTGACTCATCATCCAGAGAGGCATATAACTCACTCGCAGTGGTCACACCTACATTAGTTGCCAGCCGGGCATACTGCTGGAGGATATCCAGATCTACTTCGCCAATTAGCGGATTACCCACAACCCGTAGCACGGCAAACTGGGTAGCCAGATCACGCAGCTCCCCGGTTAAGCGCCCATGGCTATTTCTGATCAGCCCTTCTACTTCGACACTGTCATCCAGATTGGCCAGGCTAAGTAACGTAGAGTTCACGTTAATCACGTGTCCACTGGCGTGCATCACCATAATTGGCCGGGTGACAGAAACCTGGTCCAACGCCCAACGGTCCAGCAGCTGATCTCTGTTACGCCAGAAAATCGGGTCATAATGCCAGGCGATCAGCGGTGTATTTGGATCAGTCAGCTGAGCTTCTGCAGCCTGCAAACGCTGAATAGCCTGTTGCTGATTGACTACCCCCGGCCAGCGATAACCAGCAGGGTCGAACTGGTCATCAAAGCCCAAATAGGTATAACGCCAGCTCTCACCACACATAGCATGGCCGTGAGCTTCAACAAACCCGGGCATCAGTACTTTATCGGCAAACTGTTCATCAATAGGTAAGTCCCAGGCAGACAGTTCTTCCAGAGTACCCATGGCCAGTATTTTCCCTTCGCTAACCGCCACATGAGTTGCTTCAGGGCAATCCGGATTCAGCGTGAGGATTTTGCGCGCCGCATAAATTTTTGCCGTATCAGACATTCATTAATTCTCGATATAAAACGCAGAGATTCGCCACAACCTGCCAGCTAAAAACACATTAACTGGCAGTACCAGGCATCACTCGGGATCGGCGTGAATATTGGCGGCCAATAGTTGTTTGGTGTACGCATGTTGCGGGTCAGCAAAGATGGTTTCGGTTGCACCCTGCTCGACAATGTCGCCCATATTCATGATCAGAGTACGGTCTGCCACATGCCGTACTATGTTGAGGTTATGGGTGATGATCAGAATCGCGATACCCAAGTCGTCCTGTAGCTGATTAAGCAGATTAAGAATCTCCCCCTGAACGGACACATCCAGACCAGCAGTTGGCTCATCAGCAACAATTAGCTTTGGTGACTGCGCCAGTGCCCGGGCCACCCCGACACGCCGCGCCTGACCACCACTAAGCTGGTGTGGATAACGCTCGGCAAAGTGTACTGGCAAGCCAACGATCTCGAGTAAGCGACGAGCTTCTTTTTCCCGTGAATCAAACGGCAGGCCATGAATCACCAAAGGCTCAGTAATCAAGTCTGATATTTTCATTCGCGGGCTCAGAGAACTGATCGGGTCCTGAAACATCATCGCGATATCGCGGCGGGTTTTGCCCCGCTCCCTTGCAGACAAACTGAGTAAATCCCGCCCCTGAAAATGAATCGCCCCGGACCACGGCTGATTCAGGCCAAGAATCGCCTGCGCGACAGTGGTTTTACCGCTGCCACTCTCACCCACTATGGCCAGCGTTTCACCGCGATCCAGCGTTAAACTAACGCCTTTAACCGCATGCAGATAAGGATCTTTGTTACCACTGAACATTGCCGCCAGCTTGCTCTGCATCGGAAAACGAATACGCAGATCATCGATATGCAGCAGTGCACCGTTTTCTCCGGCAGCAGTTGTTTTAGTTTCCGACTGAGCCCGATTTAACTGGCTGGCCAGATAGCTACCTTCCGGTATGACAATTTGCTCAGTACCGTCTGAGTTCATGGTTGGCAAACGCTTACTTCGCTCTTTGATCCGCGCCGGATCACAGGCCAGCAAACGCTTGGTGTAGCTATGCTGAGGGTTGTTAAACACCTCACGGGTTGGCCCCTGCTCAACCACATCACCGTGATACATCACGACGGTGTAATCACATAAGGTACCGACGACTCCCAGATGATGGGACACAAAGATCATTGAACAACCGATCTCGGTTTGCAGCTCTTTTAGCAACTCAATGATCTGTACTTCTAAACTGGCATCCAGCGCCGTTGTTGGCTCGTCGGCAATCAATACTTTAGGCTTTGCCATTAACGCCATTGCGATTGAGATTCGCTGTAGCTGGCCACCGGAAAACTCATGGGGGTAACGTGGCAGTCTTAACTCAGGATTAGGAATACCTACCCGGTCCAGCGCATCAATCGCCCGCTGGCGTTTTTCCTGATAAGGCAGATCTAACCGATACTGAATATCCGTCATCTGTTTTTCAATACTGAATACCGGATTCAGGCTGGTCATCGGGTCCTGAAAGATCATCGCAATATCGTCACCCAGCAAACTCTGCATTTGCTTGGGAGACTTCTTCAGCAAGTCTTCACCATCCATTTCAGCACTGCCAGCTGCAACAATCGCGTTGTCGGCCATCAGTTGCGTAAGCGTATAGATCAGGGTTGATTTACCGCTGCCACTCTCGCCGACTACACCAACTATCTGACCACGCGGCACAGATACATTTACGTCTTTAAGGCCAGAAACAAAACCACCTGCGACTTCAAACTTCACACTCAGGTTGTCTACTGAAATTATATTGTCCTGTGCTGCCGCTGTATGACCCGTAACGGCTGTATTTAACATCGTATTATCAGCCATGGTTATACATCCTTACGTAATTTAGGATCGAAGATATCCCGCAATGACTCACCTAAGAAGGTAAAGCCCAGCGTGGTAATGATCAGCGGCAAACCACCAGCAATAATTGGCCAGGGTGTATTACGGATAAACGAATATCCATCGTTGATGATTGAACCCCAGCTTGGCGTTGGTGGCTGGATACCCAGACCTAAGAAGCTCAGACCTGCCTCGATGGTAATAACGATAGGAATATCCATGCTCGCCAGAATCAGTAACTGGCCGATGACGTTAGGCAGCATATGTTTGAACAAAATACGCGGCATGCTGGCATTCATTGCCCGCTCAGCGAGAATAAATTCCTGCTGTGCCAGAGCCTGAGTTTGGGTACGCACTACCCGGCCATAAATAGGAATCGAAGTCACCACAACCACCAGCACTATGGTGCTGATGCTTGGCCCGGTTAAGGTAACAACCGCCAATGCGAAGATAATGGTTGGGAAAGAGCGCACCATATCGAATAGGGTCAGAATAAGATTATCCAGCCAGCGCGGTCCGAAACCGGCAAGCAGGCCAAGTAATAAACCAAAACCCAGGGCAAGCGCGATTGATGAAAGCGCAACTTGCAGAGCAATCTGGCCACCATATAAAACCCGCGAAAAAGTATCCCGTCCCAGTTGATCGGTGCCTAACCAGTGCGCACTGCTCGGGCCTTGCAGACGGTTCATAATATCCAGCGCAACCGGATCATAAGGAGCAATAACACTCGCAAACAAAGCGCTGAAAATTACGCTGCTTACCAGAATAAGGCCCAATAAACCCAGCGGCTGTTTAGCCAACCGACGTAAGGTATCCAACAATACGCTTAGGGTGCTTTTTTCCTTCAGCGGTTGCGGTGCAACGGCTACTTCTGTCGACTGTTCGTCGCTAGTTTGAGTAAGCTGATTCATATAACCTCCTAGCGGCCAGCACGAATACGCGGATCTAACAGCGCATTAACAAAATCCGCCAGCGTTGTGGCGATCACGAACAAGCCTGTTGTCACAAGCACTGCGCCCATCACAACCGGATAATTCCGGGTGCTCACGGCATCGAAAATCAGCTTACCAATACCCGGACGAGCAAATACGATTTCGGCAAATAGTGAGGCGGATAACAGGTAACCGATGCCAACACCGAGTAAGGTCACGGTCGGTAAAATGGCTAACCGCAAGGCATAGCGGAAGGTAATCCAACGGGATGGCAGGCCAAAAGCTTTTGCTGTACGAATATGGTTGCTGCCCATAACTTCCAGCATAGAAGCACGCACCAGTCGTGAGATATACCCAACCCATCCTAAGCCCACTGCAAACGCAGGCAGAATCAAATGTTCCAGCTGGCTTAGGATGTCGCCCTGCTCACCGGCGCCAATGGCTGGTAACCACTGTAAAGTTACTGAAAAAATTAGCAGGCTGTATATGGCCACAACGAAGGAAGGAATCGCGATTGTACCGACCGAAAGAATACCGGTAAGTGTGTCAAACCAGGTATTTGCATGCAGCGCTGAATAGCAGCCTAGCGGAATCCCGATTAACGCCGCCCAGGTCACTGCGCTAAAAATCAGTGCTAAGGTCCAGGGCAGTTGCTCAAAAACTATTTCACTTACATCTCTCTGGCTGAATACGTCGTAGCCCAGATCACCCTGGAGAATATTGGCAAAGAAGCTGGCGAGCTGAACATATACCGGCTGGTCTAAGCCCATCTTAATGTACAGTGCTGCCTTCATTTCATCGGTGGCCCGCGGGCCGAGAATGATACTGGCGGGATCACCAGGAATTGCGTGGATCATCAGATACAGCGCACTGACTGCTAACATCACAATCAGTACAGCTAATCCGCTGCGTCTCAGTAGAAATAACCACATAGGCTAACCTTCGTTATTTTTTATTATTCATGCCGTAAGGCTGTTTGTTGCTGAGCTCTTATTTGCAGAGCTTTTTTACAGAGCTTTTTATTACAGAGCTTTTAATCGAGAACATGTATTAGTCAGATTAGAAAAAAACCGGTAACCAGCCACCACTAGCTACCGGCCCAAAACAGATTAATTAGCAGGTTTGAAGTGGCGATACAGCGGACGGCCATCAGGACGTAACCCGGCAGCAACTGTATTCCGAATAGCCAGCGGCTCAGCTTCATGAGTAATAAAGCGGTAAGAACCGGACTGTTCCATCAGATCCTGCATGCGCTGGTACATCTGATTACGCTTCTCAAGATCCAGTTCAGCCTGGGCTGCTTCATTCAACTCATCAAACTCAGCACTGGAGAAACGCTCCCAGTTCCACTTACCTTTTTGTGAAGTAATGAAGTTAACCGTCGCGTAGTAAGGATCCGGCACCATTGAATAACGGTTTAAGATCAGCTCGATATTTTTCCAGCGCTCACCGGCTTTCTCAGAACCCAGGGTCCAGAACGAACCAGCTTCATGCTGGTTAATGTTCACCTTGATACCGATTTGCGACAACAGTGCCTGAATGATTTGCGCAGTAGTAACGTTAGTTGCTTTGTTCAACACATCCAGCGTTAACTCAAGATTATTCACGCCCGCTTCGGCAAGTAAGGCTTTAGCCTTGGCAATATCAGCATTCGGTGGGATCAGAGACTGCTCACGGTGTCCCAGTAAGCCTGGCGCGATGATACCGGTAGACGCTTCAGCTTCACCAAAGTAAGACGCCTGCAGAATAGATGGCACATCCGTCGCGTATTGAATTGCCTGACGTACCCGCGGGTCCTGCAGTTTAGGATTTTCAAAGTTAATGCCTAACCACACATAGAACAGCGACGGAAATACTTGCAACTGACTGTTATTTGGCGGCGTTTCCCGGTAGCTCTGTACTGAACTCATACTGATTCGGGTAACATCCAGATTGCCGGACTCAAAGGCGATTTCAGCGGTTTTTTCATCATCAATCTGGTTGATATGAATCTCTTTGTACGCTGAAGGTTCACCGTAGTAATCAGGGTTACGTTCCAGAATCACTTTTTGCTTCGGACGCCATTCTTTAACAACGTAAGGGCCAGAACTCGCTGGTGGCTGATTAGTGAAGCTGCCAACTGATTCATAAGCTTTTTTCGAAATAATGTTACCTGCCGCATAGCTCAGGGCCAGGTTCCAGAGTGGCTGATACGGTTTCTTCAACACGATCACACCGGTATATTTGCCGGTTACTTCAACCTCTTCCAGCGCGCCGCCCCAGTCGGCTGCAGCCGCAGGGTTTTCACCAAAGGCCGCACGTTCGAAGGAGAATTTCACATCTTCGGCGGTCATTTCGCCAAAACCATTACTGAACTTAATGCCTTCTTTAAGCTTGAACTTAATATGCGTAGCATCAATCTGTTCAATCGACTCAGCTGCCTGAAGCTCCCACTCCCACTTGTTACCCGGTTTGAAGTAGATCAGCTTGCTATAGATCGCGCCCATAACATCTTCATCAACCGCGTTCAGATAGTTAGACGGATCAAGTGATGTGATATCCACATAACTGCGGCTCTGCAGTATTTCATCAGACGCCGCCATGCTGAACGGCACCATCAGGTTTAAACCAATTGCAGTCCCGGCTATCAATAGCGTTCTGCGCGACAACCGCAGACCCTGTTGAATTTTGTTTATAGCCATCGAATGACACTCCTCATATTTATTGTATTTATTAATTTGATTTTCTAGAGCCCGGTTGCCTTATACGCCAGAGATTCTCTGTCGCTACAGGCCTGATGCGGCAATATACGTTGGCCCGGAGGGTCCAAGGCGTACATGGCTGCGCAATTTCTGGTAATCCAGTTTGCTTAGCTGACAAGGATGAATACCCGGCGCAGCTACAGACAAAATATGTTCGCTGATCGGTTCAAACGCAGCGCGATAATGCACGGTGCTTTTAACTACTAATAAAGCATAGTCAAGCGGGTCTATACCTAAGTGGCTATACACCGCCAGATCAGTACAGGCATAGCGCTCACTGCTGACAATAATCTGAACATCGCAATTAGCGGTGGCAACACGTAACAGTGCCATCGGACCAATCTTCACTTCGCAGCCGATATACATTTCACCAATACAGGTAAAGTTACCGTCGGCGATCGCCAGTATTTCAAACTGACTTTGATAAGGGCCAAGACCCGCCACTCCGCTGCGGCCTCCCAGAGCCAGCTCAACAGTCGCTCCGACACCAGCCCGGTGAGCAGCCTCTGCTGCGCTGGCGTCAGCCAGTACAGCAATTACAGTTTTCTGTGCTTCCCCAGCCACTAAATCTGCCAGTACGCCAGTCGTATCTGAACTGGCCCCTGCGCCTGAGTTGTCCTGAACATCGGCTAACACCACTGGTGTTGAACTCTGTAAGCTGCGGGCCAGATTCAGTGCCTGAGACGTTGTCATAAGATTGTCGGTAAACAGCGCTTCAGCTTGCATCACCTCTGCATAAAAGCGCTGACATACCGCATCAACCTGCTGCTGATTACTGCCAAATACAGTGATACTTGCGCCACTGTCCGGGATGTCTGCCGGAGGGAAACCCATCGCAAACTCGATATTGCTGATGCCCTCTAAGGCTTCCAGCTCAGCCAGTTTGGCGAACAAGGCAACATTCGGCGCAGAGCCTGTATGCTGCGAAGATAAAGGAATTAAATAAGGGATTTGAATAAAGGCTTTACAGCCTAACTGCTGGTTTTGTTGTTGCTCCAGCAAATTGACGCATCGGGCACCCGTCTCAGCCATATCCAGATGAGGATACGTCCGGTATACCGCCATACCATTAATCTGTTCGACAAAAGCTTCACTGAGGTTGGCATGAAAATCCAGGCTGGCAACGATCGGTAAGTCATTGCCAAACACTGCCCGGATACGTCGCAAGACTTCGCCTTCGCCGTC
This sequence comes from Aliamphritea ceti, assembly GCF_024347215.1. Taxonomy (NCBI): domain Bacteria; kingdom Pseudomonadati; phylum Pseudomonadota; class Gammaproteobacteria; order Oceanospirillales; family Oceanospirillaceae; genus Aliamphritea; species Aliamphritea ceti. The sequence continues at coordinate 1,769,669 of NZ_AP025282.1, read as the reverse complement.
ATCATAGCTTTCGCTAACCATAGCGCCATGCAGATCAAGAAAGATTGCATCTAATGGCCCAGCCTGATGCAGGCCATCGAGCAGCAATTGCATAATTTTTTCAAAGGTTAAATCGGTTACCTTGCCGCCGGGTTCCGCGGAACACCAGTTAACCGGCACGATGCTGTGGCCACGTTGCCGCGCTGCCTGCATAAAACCTTCGCTGGCAATATTCAGACCAGCCAGTACTTCACAGACCTCATCTCCCAGTAACAGACCCGGCCAGCTATCTACCTGCAGATAATCAGCAAACTCAGTAGGCCGTGGCGAGAACGTATTCGTTTCGTGCTGGAAGCTGGCGACAGCTATACGCATAGCGGTAAAACCTTTTTATTATTATGAATATTCATCAGCATAAGCCATAGATAACTGTTACGACTTAAGGACTATTTGACTGAGTATATCCGCTGTTTTTTGAGCCAGATATTCGCGAATGGCAAATAACTGACGCTATTTGACGCGAGGGAGATTCATTTGTAACATGACGCTAGATGACGCTAGTTTTTAACGAGTTTAGTTAGATCTTTTCGTTGTATCGCGATAATCAGGAAGAGATCTGTAGGCAACACTGGCGAAAATTTTTTAGCAGAGGCAGGCTTAGTGACAAATAATCTGGCAGTTAATTTACGTACCTTGTGCTCATACTATTCTTCAATATCCCAGGTAACTAAGCTGGCCAAGATCAACCGCCAGCAATTCAATAAATACCTCGGTGGACAAAGTAGCCCTTCGCTTAGCAGTTTGCGTAAAATTAATGATTTTTTTGGGCTCGAAGAAGACGAGCTGTTTTTGCCACCCGAAGAATTCAAGCAACTGGTAAACCATAAGCCTCGTGTCGCGCAACCGGATACCGGTGCTCAGCCACTGCAGGAGCTGTTCAACAGTGCAATGCAAAGCTCAGATAAGTCCCAGGAAATCCTCAAGCCTTATCATGGCCTCTATCATGACTATTACTGCTCACCATCTAACCCAGGCAAAGTCTTACGGGCTCTGATCAGTGTTTACGAGAAAGATAACGTCACCCTGACTAAATCTATCGAGCGCCTACCCTACAAAGACAAAGACAAAACCCGTCACTTTAATGTTCGCTACCATGGTTTCGTTCAGGCAATTCGTGACCGCTTAGTCTTTACCGATATTGAAACCCTGACGCTGAATAACTGGGGGCAACGTATTTATTACCCTGCCAATCGCACCCGTATTGATCTGCTCCCCGGGCTGACAATGGCAATCTCAGGTGGTTTAGATCACCGGCCATTTTGTTCCCATGCCGTGTTAGAAAAAATTGATGACGGTGTCAGCATGAAGCAGGCTTTGCAGCAGTGCAGCCTGTTCTCTATCGATAGCCCGGAAATCCGTGACGACATCAAAGAAAAGCTGCATTTAGAAAGCTACAACGACAAGACATTTATGACGGCTAATGGCTGAACAGGCAGGCGTTACTATTAACAAACCTACAGCCTGACCAAGCTCATCCCTGCTCAGACAGGATGAGCTGAAGCCAGTGATAAAGGTAATACTGAAACGATCAGAAGATTATAAATAGAAGTCTGATGCTTTAAGACTGGCTTTATCAAGTGGTTGAGAAATAATGAAACCCTGCACCAGATAACAATCCAGCTGATCCTGAATAAAGGCCAGTTGCGCTTCAGTCTCCACACCTTCGGCTAACAAGTTAAGTCCCATGCCCTTCGCCAGCCCGGCAATCGCTTTAACGATATGTACATCATCTGAGTTTTCAGGCAAGCCCTGAACAAAGTGCTGATCAATCTTTAAAGTATCAATAGGTAGCTGCTTCAGATAGGTCAGAGAAGAATAGCCTGTACCAAAGTCATCAATAGCAATACTGACGCCTAAATCCCGCAACTCATTCAGATGTTCACGGGCGGTATTATAATCATCGAGAATCACATTCTCGGTAATTTCCACGACCAGCCCGGAGGGGGCAAGCTGATATTGTTTCAGGCAACGCTGAATCACTTCGGTAAGGTTATGTCGCTTAAACTGATGCGGCGAAATATTAATTGAGACGGTATTGATTTTGGAACCATCCTCAATGAAACCGGCTAAATCAGCACACGCCTGTTCTATGACCCAAACACCGATTTCATCAATTAAACCGCATTGCTCAGCCACAGGAATAAAGACCGACGGAGATAAATCAGCCAGAGCCGGATGCTCACAACGAATCAGCGCCTCAGCTTCAACTGCGCCTGTTTTCAAATTTACCTGAGGCTGATAATGCAGACAGAAAGCTTTGCCATGTACAGCTTCCCGCAATGAAGACTCAAGAATCTGCTGCTTTTCAATCACCCGATTCATTTCTGGCTGGAAGAAACGGAAAGTATTCTTGCCGCTTTCTTTCGCGTAATACATGGCATGGTCAGCACTGATCAACAGCTCTTCGGCAGTACGCCCATCTTTCGGATAAAGGCTAATCCCGACACTGCCGGAAATATGGATAATATTACTGGCAATTTCAAACGGTGTACTGAGCTGCTCTCTTATACGGTTAACCACTTTCGGCAGGTTAACCAGCTCTTCTTCTGGACTGAGGTTAGGTATCAGAATCGTGAATTCATCGCCGCCCATACGCGCCAGAGAATCCTCATCCCTAATGCATTGCTTCATCCGCAAGCTAACTTCTTTAAGCAGCTGATCACCAATATTGTGTCCAAAAGTGTCATTAGCAGCTTTGAAGCCATCCAGGTCCACATACAGGACAGCTACATGCTTATTTTCCCTGTTTGCTTCTGCCAGTGCCTGTGTCAGACGGTCATTAAACAGATTCCGGTTAGGGATATTTGTTAACGGATCAAAATACGCCAGATGCTCAATTTTTCTGGCCGCATTGATGCGCTCAGTCACATCATTCTGAACACCGACGAGATGGGTCGCTTTGCCGTTATTATCGGTAATCACCGACAGCGTGAATTCATTCCAGAACGGCGTGCCATCTTTACGAATATTTTGAATAACAACAGTACAAGGCGTTTTGGTTTTTATCGCATGACTGATCTTATCCAGGCTGGCCCGGTCTGCGCTGCTGGAACCGAAAACCCTTGGGTTCTTACCCAATAACTCCAGTGGCTCATAGCCAGTCAGTTCTGTAACAGCCTGATTCACATAAATAATAGGGAAACCCGGATCTTCATAGAGGCAAATAACAATGCCACTTTTCACCGATTCAACCGCTTTGTAGAGCTGAGTCAGTTTCAGCTCACGTTCTTTCTTTTCGGTAATATCGAAACAGAGCGTCCCTACCCATTCAATATCCTCTTTGCTATTGAATACAGGGAACACTGTTGTTTCATAATGACGATCTGAATCAGCGCTCTGCAGTTGCTCTTCATATCTGGCAGCTTCACCGACAGAGATCACCTGCTGTTGCAACCTCGCCTGCTTGTCCAGAACACTTCCCCGGACCTCTTCATTCAGCGAAGGTGACTGATAAGAAGTTTTATAAGCTTCGTTCCGGATAAGGCTTTTGCCATCGATATCATTCAGTGCAAATCCGACAGGCAGGTGATTCACGACAGCCTTTAGCAGCTTATCCCGTGCATTCAGCGCATCCAGCATTTCATTAATCGACTGACCTAATACACCTATTTCATCATCAGTCAGTTGCTTGGTACGGGCGTCTGTTTCACCTGTATTTTGCGAGCGAATTGTCTGCGCAATAAGGTTCAGCGGTTTAAGAATTACCTGATAAACAGTCACAGTTGAAAGTACTAGCATCAATACAATAGCGGCTGTTATAGCAAGCACATCGTTAACCAGGTCTTTGTAGGCTAACTCTTCAACTTCCGCCCAGTTAAAGCGTAAATACAAAATACCTTCATAATCATCAGACTGAAGTGTATAGGCACTGGATACCTCAACCCCTGTAGGCAAAACCAGATCAGCAAAGCTCTCCAGTTCCTGAGCCGGTGTCTTTTTAAATAAGCGTAAGGGAGAAACAACGATGACATCGCCATTTTTCTGAATAAAATCGCCAAATAAATGCTGTTCAGCACTACTCTCCAGTAGAGCTAGCATGTCAGCGGTATGCTTATTCAGCTCTGCATCCGGGTGAGTACTGGAAGCCCAGATAATCGTCGGATTCAGCGTCGCCAACGTAATACCGTAAACCCCGGATGTCTGTAAGGTAATCTCTTCCAGCGCCAGACGCAGGTCCTGGTATTGTGGGTTGATTTCTGATGCTGCACGAATAGTGGTTAACATCAGCTCGGCGCGTTTATGAAGTTGCGACCGCAGGTCCGGCAATAATCCAAGATGCGTGGTTACCGCAGCGCAAATGATCAGCAAAATTGCCCCAACAGAAATCGGCAATACAAATTTGCGCTGAAGAGAAGTACTCACTTAGCCCTTACCCCTCGGTAACAAATATAAGATGTGCTTAAAAGCCTAGAATACCTTGGCTCGACGTGCAGTATATACTCTTTTTGTAATATCCTTAACGGATAAGCTTCTACCAGAGAAATATACGATGTTGAAAATAACTAGGTTGTTCGTACTGTCATTTTTACTGACAGGATTCTTTGTTCAGGCTGCACCAGAAAAGAACACAATCCGGGTCGCACTCAATGATCTGCCTGGTGTTGATATGCTGCCCGCCCTTATTGCCATCGAACGAACCAAAGAGAAAGGCATAGATGTCAAAGTCAGTTACATGCTCTCTGAAGGCATGGCACTTCGCAGTATAGTTAACCAGCATGCCGACGTAGGCATGGGTACTCCGTACCAAAAAATCCAACAAGACAAAGCCCCTATCCGGATGTTTTATCAGCTGAGCATGCTGCGCTTCCATCCGGTTATCGATACCCGCTATTACAAAAGCTGGAGCGAGCTCGATGGTGTGGAAATGTATTCCCACGGCGAAGGCTCCGGAACTGAAGCACTCGTCAACATGATGGCGCAAAAGCACGGTATCAAATACAGCAAAATGATTTACCTGCCAGGGTCTGGCGTGCGTACTAACGCCATGTTGAATGGCCGGATTCACGCCACTGTGGTCGATACCGAGCGCAAGAACAGACTGTTATCGATGCCCGACTCACCCTTTCAGGTATTGCCAATTCCCAACATTAACGCATCGGATGAGGCCTTATATGCCCACGAAACATTTCTTAAGACCCATCAAAATGAATTGAAAACACTCACCGCTGAGTTGCTGTCTGTATGGCAGGCCCTAAACAGCAATCCAGCTTTTGTGCTTCAGCAACGCAACAAATACGCGTTGCTACCCGACCTGAAAGACGATCAGATTTTGCAATATATGCAGGAAATGATCGCTGAAAGCACCTTCCCTAACGATGGCGGGCAGAAAACAGCTTTTCAGTCTGATCTGGATTTCTATGGTACAGCCGGCACAATCAGCGAACCTGAGACGCAACAGGAATCCCAGTACTGGAATTTCTCATTAATCCCTCAGTTAGACGCTAAGTAATAGCACCAGTAACCGGAGTTGCAGTAAGAAAGGCATAATCATTTAGTATTTTGCCCCTGCTCCAACTCCCCATTGTGTTAGGTTTTGAATGGTTAAGCTGCCACTGAACTGCTTAAATCGTTTGAAATCATCTGATTAAAGCAGGTAGTTATGCTGTCTATTCGCTTCAAACTCATCAGTGCTCTTACACTCACCTGCCTCCTGGTCGGCGCGACTGTAATGTTTGCCACACCTCACATGGTTAAGCATGAAATGCTGGAAGGTGCATTACGAAAACAAGCAGTGGCCTACCAACAATCAATTTCGCATTACATCCAGGAACAAAACTCCTGGGGTACTGCTGCAGATGCCCGCGCATTCTCTGCTTCACCTGACAATCAACTTGCAGAGCAAGCCGCCGGAATATCTCCACATCCAATAGAAGTTGCTCTCTTTGACCAAAATGGCCACGTCATTATTCCCGGTGCAGGGTTCAGGATTGGCGACTCAGTCAACATCAAAGATCTGGATGAACCTGAAAGCATTCAGATGAATAACCAAACCGTTGCCTACGCTATCGCTGATGGTGAACTCCCTCTGTCAGACAATGAGAAGCAGTTTATTCATGCGCTTGAAGAAACCCTGCTGTTTTCAATATTTGCAGCCTTAGCAGCGATACTCCCCTTAGGTATTTGGGGTGCCAACCGAATGGCCAACTCATTGCAGCACCTTACAAGTGCAGTTAACCGGATGGCTGAAGGTCATCTCGAACAACAGGTACCGGTGAACTCCAGAGACGAAATCGGCCAGCTTTCCCAATCATTCAACAGCATGAATGATCAACTGGTTAAAACCTACAGACAACTGGAAGAATCCCGGGCCCTTATTGCCAGGCAAGCCGAGAAAATGAAAGAACTGAGCATCCGGGATGAACTGACAGGCCTGTATAACCGACGTTTTTTCAATGAAGAGGCCAGTTCAACACAGGCAGCAGCTATCAGCCATCAGGCGCCTTTTACCCTGGTTCTTGGGGATGTTGATCACTTCAAAAAAATCAACGATAACTACTCCCACGCAACCGGTGATGCGGTCCTCCAGAAAATCGCTGAAATTCTCCAGAGAGAAATCCGCGCCACTGACCTTCTCGCCCGCTATGGCGGTGAAGAAATAGTACTGGCCCTGCCAAATACCGGTCCGCATAAAGCATCTGAAATAATTAATCGCATACGCCAGCACATCGAAGATCATCCCTGGCATGAGATTGCCGAAAACCTGCAAGTAACCATGAGCTTTGGTATTGCTGACGACTATTCTGATAAGCAGTTAGAAAAACAGCTGGATCTGGCTGATATGCAGCTATACCGGGCAAAAAATGAGGGCCGTAACCGGGTATGCTCATTAGCCGAGATCGCTGCCTGAGTTAGAACAACACATTACTTGCACTGTCATGTTACCCGTTTGTGCTAGTTGGAAAGAATGCCAAAAACCAAGAACAGAAGCTGACTGTTCTTGGTTCTAAAAGCCAGACACACCCGGACACATAAAACCCAACACTGCCCCCCCCTTGCGGGCCATCGCTTTCAGCCCTCCCTCTACGCTACTTCGAATTACACCAGCACAGCTGGAAACTCCGAACTTAAACACATTGATATGGTGAAGCCTGCCACTAAGTTCTCGGTGCTTACTCTAAACTCATGTACCACGACAATATTGAACTGTTTATACATACAGTGTATAAATAAACAGTAATTTTGTATCGCCCGGAGATTTGTCATGCTTATAGAAATGACAGTAAACAAAATGTATCTGCCTGATGGTGGTTTTGAAAAGCTGGATACAGAAATGAAACGCAGGCTATCCAAAGCCTATCCAACTGCCCATGTATTCCTGCGCCAGGGACATAGCTTTCAATTGTCGGTCATAGGGGCAGCTAAACCGGTAAAAACCTCAATAAGCTATATGCTTGAAGAAATGTTTGAAGAATCCTGTGAATGGCTGCAGGAATAAAACTGATACTTAAGAACATACCCGTCTACACATACCTAATGTTCACCAACTCTCATTTCATTTACAGCTAACCCAACATACAAGGTTTCGGGCACTGAATCTGCCTGCTAAGGCCGGATAAATTGAGATATCTTCGCAACAGTAACTGCGTAATCAGAAAAGCTGAACATAACTTCTCAAGCAAATTTACCAACTTGGTTACCTGAACAGTGGCAATTACTGATACACAAACTTAAGCTGGCGATAAGCGTTCGTAGGGTAATTTTTGATCATAATGAAACGAAATCTGCTATCTCATAGAGTCATCTGGATTCCTCTGATATGGATACTAATTTTACAGCTAAGTTTAGTTGCGAAGCTGTATGCGCAGGAACCGATCACTGTTGTTAAATGGCCAGCAGAAATCAATGCTGAGATGCTGTTAGGCAAACAACTGTTTTTCGATAAGATGCTTTCAGCAAAACAAAGTATGTCATGTGCAAGTTGTCACCGGTTTGATCATGGCGGCAGCATTCCCCAGGCAAAAGCCCAACAAAATGACGGCAGCTTCAGCCGTTACAACCCTAGCTCTATATTCAACCTTTCTAATAACTACCCACTTGGCTGGGAAGGTCAGATTTCATCGGTCGAAAAACAAATCAGTAACCTGATGTTCAAAGAAAACATCATGGGATTGAGTTGGCCTAAACTGGTTAAACGGCTAAAGAATCAACCTCATTATGTCAGGCAATTTACGCAGCTATACCCCGACGGGATCACCCAAACCAACATAGCTGTTGCCATTGCGCAATATGAACTGGCCTTAACAACACCATCACCCTTCGACGCCTATCTGCAGGGCAATCAGCAAGCTATCAGTAAAGATGCGGTACTCGGCTATGAATTATTTAAACGCTACGGCTGTGTGTCATGCCATCAGGGTAAGAAAGTTGGCGGGAACTTGTTACAAAAAATAGGTGTTATCAACCCTTACAATTACAACAATGCGAAGAATACATTAAGTGACCTCGGTCGCTACAACAGCACAGGAGAAGAACATGATCGCCAGGTGTTCCGGGTGCCTTCTTTACGCAATGTCGCAGACAGCCCACCCTACTTCCATGACGGCTCCATCGAGACACTGGAGCAAGCTGTTACTCTGATGGGGCGTCACCAGCTCGGCCTGGAAATCTCAACTAAGAATGTGCGTTTGATTATCGCTTTTCTGAGCAGCTTAAGTGGTACTCCTCATCCGGAACTGTTGCCATGAGGCCCTTCAGAAATCCTATTATTAGTTGCGTAGTTATCCGAGACTTTTACACCTGATCATCACTAAATGAACGAAGCAGGCCGATAAAAAGCCATTAAAAACTGCATATGAAACTGTATGCTTTCTCCGGATAAGAGCAGCAAATTTTGATCTTTGATCATTTCATGACAATGAACTAACTCTCCACTTCAAGTATTATCCATCTGTTCAAGAAACATTGAGTTACGAATAATTACCTTACATCAGCACCAAGGGATATCACTCGATAAAGCCATTCGAACGCATAATTACCACCACTTACTAGTCCGTTGAATAGAACCAAAAAACTTCTGAATTTGATGCGAATAATTACACGAGCAATAGAAATAGATCGATGAACGAGAAGAAAGACCTTAATCTGGGTTCATTAGCCTAAATTCTCAAACATATCATCGATCAGTTCGCTTATCTGGTCGTCACCATCGTTAGCCCGAACGTAAGCACGTAGCCCCATAAGGTGCACTTGCAGGTAGCGCGCCATTCGCTCTGGAACTCCAGCCTGATCCAACTCTCCGCATGCTTGAGCCTGTACTAGTACTTCAGCAAAAGTTGCTTCAATCTCTCTAATCAGCAATTTTGCCTCGGCTAATAAATCAGCATTGTCCTGAGTCAGTTCTGAGACAGTTTTAACAAGCATGCACATACCACTTGGTGTCGACTCTTGACAGCCAATAACAGAATCTTGAATAAACAGTTTTAGCCCTTTAAGCGGCGACTCTGCCGCCTCTACATAAGCTTGTATCCGTTCCTGGGTATTATGAGCGTAATACTGCAAAGTCTCTTTAAACAGACCATCCTTGCTACCGAAGCTGGCATAGATACTTCCTGGGCGCATATCGATAGCTTGCTGAATATTACGCATGGACGTTGCATGAAAGCCCTTTTCCCAAAACAGATCTGTCGCCCTCTCAATTGCATCCTGACGATCATATTTTGTAGTTACTACCATATTGCGATTCTCTAAACACTCTTGAACATTCGTTCAAGAATATCTTGAACGATCGTTCAAAGCCAGCTAAGGTAATAAAACTTACAACCTGTAAGCCCTGAAATTAGGTGTTAAACCGGAGAGACCATGAGTACTTTTACCTTTCATACCCTTGAATCAGCCCCAGAACAGAGTAAACCGCTACTGGAGAAATCTCTGCAAGCTTTCGGCATGATCCCGGGCCTTCACGCGGTAATGGCCGAATCCCCTGTACTACTAAAAAGCTACCAACTATTACATGAGCTATTTCAAGCCACCTCGTTTGATGCCGAAGAATTAACCGTGGTCTGGCAGACCATCAATGTCGAGCATGAATGCCACTACTGTGTTCCCGCTCACACTGGCATTGCCCACATGATGAAAGTGGATCCTGCTCTAACTGATGCCCTAAGAAACGGTGCCCCAATGCCGACAACAAAACTACAGGCACTCCAGGATACGACGCTGGCTATGCTACGAAAACGTGGCAGGTTGTCTGAAGAGGAGATAACAACATTTTATGAAGCAGGCTACGCCCAGCAACAACTACTGGAAATCACACTAGGTATGGCTCAAAAAGTGATGAGTAATTACGTCAACCATTTCGCAGATACACCATTGGATAAGCCATTTGTACAATTCTCCTGGACAAAGAATAGTTAATTCTTAAGTTTTCAAGGCGCGGCTCTGGCCGCGCAATATTGCCCAAAGTACATCCAACTGCTGGAATCACTGAATTACTTAAGCGTATCCACCAGCACATCGAAGACCACCCTTGGCATAAGTCTGCCGAAAACCGGCAAGTCACCATTAGCTTCTATATCGCTGACGACTAATCTGCAGTTAGAAACTGCAATTGAATCTGGCTGACATGCAGCTATACCGTGCAAAAATAATCATGTGCTTATTCAACAAGCCAGGACTGGCAGCAGGCTTGAATAAGCTTTTTGAAGCAATAACTTAGAAAGGTATCTTATTTTCAGATAAGTGAGCGATTAAAAAATCTATAAAAACACTAATTTTAGGTGGCGTCTTTCTTTGATGTGAATGCAATGCCCAAACAGGGCTAAAATGAGGCTCTGTTTTATATTCAGGTAAAACTTGTCTGAGATGTTGCTGATGTAATTCTAACTCTACATTCCAGCTTGGAAGTAAAATCAAACCTAATCCTGAAATAGCAGCTGCAATTAAAGCATCCGCATTATGAGCGAAGAAATTCCCAGAGACTTTTACCTCTTGTATATTGTTCGCTTTTCTAAATTCCCACACACTTTGACCGGGATAATTACGAAAGGTGAGGCAGTTATGCTTTTCAAGATCTTTAGGGTGTTTAGGCATGCCCTCCCGCTCAAGATATTCAGGGCTAGCACATACGATTCTGCGACTTTCGCCAATCTTTCTAGCCTTAAGACTAGAATCATTTAATTGCCCAATTCGGATAGCAACATCAACACCCTGCTCTACAATATTTGTTAACTGATCAGACATGGACATTACAATTTTGATGTCTGGATATTGTTTCATGAACTTAGGTAACGCTGAAATAATGAGTGCTTTTCCTATGCCTGTTGGCATTGTTATTTTTAATACCCCTGATGGATCTTCAGTTTGAGAGACCGCCAGAAGAGTCTCATCAATGTCGGTAAGAATACGGCAAGCTCTTTCGTAGTAAACATACCCTGCTTCCGTCAGACTTAGTTTTCGGGTCGTCCGCTGAAACAACTGCACCCCTAAAGCCTTCTCTAATTCATTTATTTGCCGTGACACTGACGACGGGGCTATACCCGCCTGGCGTGCAGCAGAAGAAAACCCTCCAGTATCAACCACCCGTATAAATGTCCGCATACCTAATATGCTATCCATACCTTTTACCTTTGCGTTTTACACATAAATGTTTCTTGTATTGATGAGTTTATCAGAACAAAAAAGACACATATATTAGATTAAAAATCAATCAATCGGGAGGTTGAAATGGATCGGCTTTTAACACTCAAAACAACATGTGTATTCATCCTGAAGCTATTGCTATTAACAACTACTTTGGACGCTCATGCACAAAATACCAGAGGCGAAAAACTCATGATTACCAATAAAAACACGACACTCGAAGATGAAACTTTCGATGGGACTTGGCCATTTCGTGCAAGGTACTCCGATATTTCAGGTTTTCGGATGCATTATATCGATGAAGGTACAGGGCCTGATACGATGCTTTTGTTACATGGTGAGCCTACTTGGGGTTACCTTTTTCGCCATCAAATTTCATTTTGGAAAGAAAGAAATCGTGTTGTTGCTGTAGACCATATGGGATTCGGTAAAAGCGATGTACCTGATGATAGAACTTACTGGCTACAGGATCATATTAATAATATTGAGAAACTGGTTCTCAAATTAGACTTACGTAACATTACATTAGTTATGCATGATTTTGGTGGTCCGGTAGGAATGGGCCTGGCAATTAGACATCCGGAAAGGATTAAGCGAATAGTATCGATAAACGGCCCCACTCCTTTAGGGCAACCCGACCTTATGGAAAAAATCATAGCGAATGCTTCTGAATCCCCTTGGTTTCAGTGGATATTGAAAGCTGAAAACGAAGGTGTACTCGAGCAAGTATTAAGTCAGTTAGATTACAATATACTTTCGACACTGAAACTTAATGGATTCGAAAGAAATGAAATAATTTCAGACACTTGGTTAAATGCATATAGAGCTGCGTTTATTAAACCAGAGCATACTTTAGGCGCTATTGGATGGGCAAAAGGGTTTGCTTTAGGCAAACATGAATTTGAAAAACCTGATTCAACAACTCTAAAAAATCTGGCGAAGAAGCCCGCTCTAGCAATTTGGGGAGAAGCAGACCGTACCCTCTCTTCAAAATACTTTATCCCCTTGTTTCAGCAAGCCTTTCCAAATGGAGAAGTACATCGTTTACGAAATGTAGGTCACTATAGTCCTGAAGATGCTCCAGAAAAAATATCTCATCTCGTTACAACGTTTATGAGATTAGAAGAACACTCAAACTAAAAACTTACTTTCTGAGCAATAGCCACGCGAAAATACCAAACGGAATGTCTGGAAAACAACAAATAGGAAGGAGCTTTAGGCATCTGGATGTACCACCTGTTTGTACCACTTGCGTGTATAACAGAGATAATCCTAAGGAAAACAACCAATTAAGGTAATTGGGGGCGGTCCCACCAGCCACATCCCGGCACATGAACCCATCGCTGTGGCTGCTCCCTTCCGGGTCTGACCAGATTCACGACTTATCATTGCGGGAGGACCAATAGGACCGCCATAACAGACCAGTTTCACCCATAGTCGCTGGGTAAATGGCCACCTCGATTGAGGTACGGCGCGCAGTATAACAGCCTTCGGTCAGGATGCAACAGCCCCTTTGCATATCAGAGGAATTTTCAGCTTACTCCCGTTTTGAACTTAACTCCGCCTTTAACTATCAAACAGTTGCGGGCTTCACGAGCTATAGTAAGATGAAAGCCACTGTATAGTCACAATCACTCGACGGAATGACAATGAACCAACAGGATGCGCCTCGCAGAGGACTGGCAAAGTCCTTTTTCTATCTCAGCTGGATATGCCTGCTGGGCGTCCTCTATCTGCTGTTTGATAATGTGCTGGAATCACAATATAACCCCAATAAAGAGCTACACAGCCAGCAACAAGCAGGCAAATCCGTTGTACTTACCCGTAACAGACAGGGGCATTACGTCGCGCCAGGGCTTATTAATCAGCAGCCGGTTATTTTTCTGCTAGATACAGGGGCCACAAATGTCAGCATACCTGAATCACTGGCTGACAAAATTGGTTTACAGGGACAGGCATGGGGCAAAGTGCAGACCGCTAACGGTACAATAGATATCCAGATAACTACTTTAGATTCCATCAGCCTGGGCAGTATTACGCAGAGCAATGTAAGAGCTAACATTAACCCTTATATGGACGATGAAACCGTATTGCTGGGTATGAGTTTTTTAAAGCATCTGGAGTTAACGCAACGGGGCGATACCCTGACCTTAAAGCCTTAACTAACGGTTAAGCGATAATAGATTCAGATACACAGAGCAGACAACAAAGCATCAAACACAGGCAGAGTATTCGGGAATTATGATGGAAGCACACAAGTTTAAAATCTATCAGATGACAGCCATATTCAGCATGCTGTTTGCCCTGCTGGGCTTCAGCTATAACGTCTGGCGGATGGAAGTAACTGAAGAAAATAGCAACATCCGTACTGCGTGCTTCGAGATACTGCTGGAGCTTTCTAACCTGGAACAGCAAATTTACGCACTGCATTATGATCAGGATCAGGTCGCCGGCAATCCGCGTAAAGGTTGGGTCAAAGTAGGCCTGATTGCAGACTTAAGTATGCTGACCAAAGACAGCGTAAAAGAAGAAGCACTTGAACTAAAAGACACCTGGTCAGAAAAATGGGACAAAATTGAATACGATCAGACTGCGACAAGTACGGTAGTCACTCAGATTGAAGCGGTTCGCAGTGAAATAAAACTGGTACTCAGCACGCTCGAATAGCACCTAATATTGCTGGTCATTTCGGCACTGCATTCATATCGTACGCCGGACAATTGTCCGGCGTATCAGTTTTTAACCCAAGATCTGACTTATAGCCCGGTGCGTAACTTATAGCTCAGATATATCAGCATACACCTGATAGTCTTCAATCAGACCTTCATGCCAACGCAGCACAGTAGCAAAACGTGCCTGATATGTTGTTTTATCCAGCCGCACATAATTCACTTCGCCGCAGCAAATGGTCTCTTCACCCACTTGCCAGGTTTTGTCCAGTCTATGGCGCATCGATTCAATACTGTTGAAAAATCCCCGATTGGCATCCAGCACTTCAGCCTTGCCCGCCACTGTCGGAAAGTTACCCAGTTGAAAACGTACCTCATCCCCCAATACTTCAGCCAGATAATTCGCATCTTTACGGTCAACGGCTTTATAAAGTGCCTGAACTGCTGCATCAGCCTTTTCTGTATTCATCATGCTGACTCTCCCTGTAATGAACGTACATTGAATTTGAATGAACCGGTTTCTCCGCCGTACTGATTGCGTTGTTCGGGCTGGTCACTGCAGTATTCTAAAAATTCAAACTGAAAGCCTGCAGGGTCTGTGTAGTAAACCGTTTTTCGGTAAGGATGCTGCATACCAAGAATATCGATGGTATATCCCTGTTGCCATAAACGCTCAACCAGTGCTTCCAGGTCATCGACTACAAAGCCAAGATGCGCCAGCCCCGGCTGAATGCCACCTATCTCACGAATATCTCCTTCCGCACTGTCATTCAGGGTTATGTAATACTCATCATCCCCTACATGAACCCAGTGTCTTTCGGTGGTTCCCCATTTCCCCTGACCGCTACCCCGTAGCTGCCACTCAGGAAATGCCGTTAACAGAAAATCCAGCGTTGGCTGAATCTCTTTAACGACAAGATTGGCATGTTCAAAGCGCACCATTTTGCTTACTCCTTTCAGACTTAAGAATGCTGTAACCCACTCTAATAGCCTGACAATTGACAAACAATATAGGTAAAAATAGACTCTTAGTTGAGTTAAATTCAACAATAGATCCTCAGGCGCAACAACATATGGAAAACTTCAACGCGATTCCCATTTTTGTCGCCGTGGCACAAAACGCGAGTTTTTCTGCTGCTGCCCGTGAACTGAACATATCGAAATCCGCCGTCAGTAAGCGCATCACTCAGCTAGAAGCACAATTAGGCATGCGCCTGATCCACCGTACAACACGTAAACTGAGCCTGACGGAAGCGGGTGAGCGTTATTATGAGTATTCATTACAGGCAACCCGGGCAGCACAGCAGGCAGAAGATGCTGTCAGTGAGCTACAGGGAGAGCCCAGAGGCTTATTGCGCATTAACGCCCCCATGTCATTCGGACGCTTACATATCGCGCCACTGATTCCGGAATTTCTGCAACGTTACCCTCAGGTGCATGTAGACCTGGTACTGGACGACAACACCCTGAATATAATTGAACAGGGGTTTGATCTGTCGATCAGAGCAACACAGTTGCCTGACTCGACGCTGATTGCCCGCAAACTTGCCCCGTTACGCAGCGTTATTTGTGCCGCACCGGATTATAAGTTCCAGACCCAACTGGAGTCGCCGGCCGACCTGGCGGATGAAAACTGCCTGCTATATAGCTATTCCGCCGAAGCCAGCCACTGGGAATTTACGCCTGAAAAAGCACCATTACAGACGCTATCTGCTCTTCAAGTGAAAGTTTCAGGTAACTATAAAGTAAACAACAGTGAGGCTTTGTTAGCAGCAATTTTGCTGGGTGCAGGAATTGGCCGCCTGCCCTCTTTCGCGGCGGGCGAATATATTCGGGAAGGTAAACTTATTCAGCTATTTACGGATTACCACATGCCAGCTAAAACCATGTATGCGGTTTATCCTGAACGTCACTATATGCCCGCTAAAGTACGGGCATTTCTGGATTTCGCCAGTGAAAAACTTGGCAGAACTATGCCCCACTGGGATGCAGATATCTTTTAATCCTTTTGAATATCAGCCCAATTTTTCGCTGAGGTAATCAACCAGAACCCTCACCTTAGGGGATAGGTGGCGGTTATGTGGATACAACGCCCAGATACCTTCATCAGCAGGCTGATACTTGATGAGTAATTCTTTCAACAAGCCCTGCTCCATAAAGCGCTGAACGTAATAATCCGGTAACTGAACAAGCCCCAAACCTTTCAGCGCGGCATCTAGTAATACCTGACCGCTGTTACAATGCAGGCTACCTGTTACCCGGACATTTTTCTCAAGGCCATTGTCTGCAAAACGCCAGTACCCCAGGTTTCCCTGCAAGCAGTTATATTCAGCCAATTGTTCAGGGTTATCCGGCTCGCCGTATTTATTTATATATTCAGGCGCTGCACAGACGTGTAACTTCCGGGTTGCCAGACGTTTCGCCATCATACTTGAATCTTCTAACTGCCCCAGCCGTATCGCCAAATCAAACCCAGCTTCAACCAAATCCACCTTCTGATTACTCAGCCGGCAATGCACTTCTAACTCAGGATAACGAATCATGAAGTTATTCAGTAAGGGAGTAATCTTACTTTCCCCATAGGTAGTCGGCGCTGTGATCTTAAGCTTTCCACGGGGCGTACTTTGCAAATGACTCAACGCCCGCTCAGCTTCTTCCAGCCCATCTAATACCTGACGGCAATGCTGATAATAAACTTCACCGGCTTCCGTCAGCGATACTTTACGGGTTGTCCGGTAGAACAGTTTGGTCGCCAGGCGCTTTTCCAGTGCAGTTACCTGTCGGCTTACCTGTGCTGTAGATATTCCCAGCTGCTGTGAAGCCAGGGTAAAACTGCCCTGCTCTGCCACAGCAACAAATTCAGATACGCCTTCCCAGTTACTCATTATTACCAACTAGTAAAAGTTATTTAACAAATAGCCAGATTATCACTCAATAAGAAACAATTAAAATGATCACATCATTTAATAATCAAGAGCTATTCTTATGTCTGACACCATGATCAAATCTAAAGCCGCCGTTGCCTGGGGCCCCAACCAACCATTAAGTATTGAAGAAATAGATGTTATGCCGCCGCAGGCAGGCGAAGTGCTGGTAAAGGTGATTGCCAGTGGCGTTTGTCATACCGATGCTTTCACCCTTTCCGGTGACGACCCTGAAGGTATTTTCCCGGTGGTACTTGGCCATGAAGGCGGCGGTATTGTTACAGCGATTGGCGAAGGCGTCACCAGTGTTGCTATTGGTGATCACGTCATTCCCCTGTACACACCAGAGTGCGGTGAATGTAAATATTGTCTGTCAGGCAAGACCAATCTTTGTCAGAAAATACGTGAAACTCAGGGTAAAGGTCTGATGCCAGATGGTACCACCCGCTTTTATAAGGATGGCCAGCCTATCTATCATTACATGGGTTGTTCGACCTTTTCTGAATACACAGTTTTACCTGAAATCTCGCTGGCTAAAGTAAACCCTGAAGCGCCACTGGAAGAAATCTGTCTGTTAGGTTGCGGCGTTACTACCGGCATGGGCGCAGTGATCAACACAGCAAAAGTGGAAGCCGGCGCCACTGTTGCTGTGTTCGGTCTGGGAGGCATCGGGTTATCAGCGATTATTGGTGCAACTATGGCCAAAGCCAGCCGCATCATCGCGATTGATATCAATACCTCTAAGTTCGAACTGGCGCGTAAACTGGGTGCAACTGACTGTATTAATCCGAAGGAACATGAGCAATCTATTCAGGACCTGATTGTTGAAATGACCGACGGCGGCGTAGATTACTCATTCGAGTGTATAGGCAATACTCAGGTAATGCGCTCTGCACTTGAATGCTGCCATAAAGGCTGGGGCGAATCCGTCATCATTGGCGTTGCCGGCGCTGGCCAGGAAATATCAACCCGTCCGTTCCAACTGGTAACAGGACGCGTATGGCGCGGATCAGCATTCGGTGGTGTAAAAGGCCGTTCAGAATTACCAGATTACGTCGAGCGTTACCTGCAGGGTGAATTCCGGCTGGATGACTTCATAACCCACACAATGGGGCTGGAAAAAATCAATGAAGCCTTTGATCTGATGCACCAGGGCAAGAGCATTCGTAGCGTCATTCACTTTGATGCTTAAAACTTAAGTACAGTATTTAACATTCAAATGCATAACTAACTGTTCCGGTCTGAGTTACCGGAACAGTTTCTACATTGGCATAAAGCCCCGCTTCTTAATTCAGCAAGCCATAAAAACCTGCTGCTTTTATAACCAACTTATCGTTGCAACCTGGCTAAAAATACCCTACATTTACCGCCACATAATTGTTACATCAAGAGAAGGGCTGACGTCCTCGCCAACCTGCCAACCTGGGCAAGGTGGTAACCCGGAATTTCCGGGCGATGTGGTCATACCGACAAAGAATCAGGTAAGTACCCCGCACACGTCAGTTCTCATGAAAATGGGAGCAGATCCATGTTTGAAGCACATATTTATTCAGCACGACCATCTCAGCTTAATGCAGATCATGAGCTAGCCGCCTGTGAACCTGTTTTATGTTGGCATCCGGCACAACAATGCAATCTGGCAGTCTGGTTTACCCCGGGTAAACGTAACGGCAGCCAAACCTGTTTTGTCTATTTTGAATACCGCCGCGCTGATAACAGCCATGCATCAGTGCAGACAGAAATAACCGGTCAGCCTGACTACCAGAGCTTGCAGTTATTAACTGCCGAGCAGATCATCAGCGACCTGGATATCAACGCTACACAACAGTGGCACCAGCAACGGGCACTTTGATACACAGTGCTATACCCTCGTTAACGTTACCAGCCCAGATACAAAAACAGCGCCATCAGGCGCTGTTTTCAACTATGCATCGAGAGTTATCAGTGCTGATGGCCGCCTACACCATGGGCATGGCCATGGGAAACTTCTTCTGTTGTTGCTTCACGTACATCCATCACTTCAACTTCAAACGTCAGTGTTTTACCCGCCAGCGGATGATTGTTATCAACCGTTACTTTAGACATACCAACCTTTACGATAGATACCTGACGCAGACCTTTATCTGTTTGCACTGTTGCTACCATGCCCGGACGCCAGTTCTTCTTACCTTGCAAATGTTTCTTCGGAATAATCTGTTCGCAATTTGGCAGAAACTTGCCATAGGCATCTTCAGGTGCCAGCGTCACAGAAAAGATATCACCTGTTTCACGGTCATTCAGCGCCGCTTCCAAACCGCTAATCATATTGTCATGACCATGCAGATAAGCCATCGGGTTACCTTCACGGCTGCTTTCCTGCACGCTGTCATCAGCAGCGGTTAGGTTGTAATGGAACTGTACAACCGTATCTTTAGTGATTTTCATTATTTATCCTAAATTCTGAGCTATTTACTGGCGGCATTATACGCTGGCTTGCAAGGAATAATCAGCTCTTATTGAATCTCAATTATTTCAAACTCAGTAGCGGCTATCATTACGCAATCCCCGACGAACTTACCAATCAGTTGCGCGCCAAGCGGTGCTTCAGGTGTCACCACTGTGACGCTCAGCTCAGCAAATGCCAATTTCATCCCGCCAGCAGCCGGCCCAAGTAATAATACCCGCTGCTCTCCTGAGTCCAGCGCTTCGAGTACTATCAAACAGCCCGAAATAACTGGGTCATCTTCATACACTTCCGCTTCAGGTATACCTCGCCAGGCTGCCATTTCATGCTGGATTTCAGACACTCTGCGTGACTGCCCTTCGGCCAGATAAGAAGCTTCCAGCCCCAGCGTGTCGTACTGATTTTCTGCAACGCTCTCTTCATGGGTCGCTGCCTGATGTGCTTCGTTAGCCGCCTGCTGACAAACCTCCAGATCAGCTTCCAACCGTTCAATTACAGCTGCAATTAGCCCTGCCTTGCTCATGTATCAGAATCCACCATTAACTGCTCAATATCTTCATAGCAGCATAACTGATTACGGCCGTTTGATTTAGCCATATATAAGCTCCGGTCAGCCTGGCTAAGTAATTTTTGGCCTGTAACTGCACCATCACGCGTAGTACTGATACCAATACTGACTGTAATATACGGCGCAGTATCAGAATTCGGATGGCTGATATTCTCTTGTTGTAATCTATTCAGGACTTTCTGTGCCAATTTTTCTGCGGCACGTAATGGTGTATTAGGTAAAAGAATAACGAATTCTTCACCGCCATAACGTGCCAGTAAATCACTTTCATTACGCAGGCAGCTTTTAAATAACTCAGATACCTGCCGTAAACAGCGGTCGCCCTGCTGATGGCCATAGCTGTCGTTGTAGATTTTGAAACCATCTATATCCAGAAACAACAAACACAATTCTTCATTATTACGACGATGCAAACGCCAGGCATGCTTTAGCGCATCATCAAAGCCCCGTCGGTTAATGGTATTTGTGAGGGAGTCAATCTGAGTTAGCCTACTGAGCTGTAAGTTGGTTTCGTCCAGTGCTGCTTTCATTTTCGAGATACGCGACATCGCATGTATCTTCGCCAGTAACACAACTTTATTAACCGGTTTTACAAGATAATCATCGCCACCGGCATCAATGGCTTCAGAGAGATAATCAGCATCATCTTTAATTGTCAGAAAAATAATCGGAATCCAGTGATCATCTTTAAGATTACGACGAATCTGACGGGTCAGCTGTAAGCCATCAATACCCGGCAACTGAATATCCATTAAGATCAGATCGACGACTGATCGTTTGATATGCATCCGCGCTTCACGGGCATCTTTAGCCAGTAACGGTTGCGGGTAACCTGCTTCCACAACAATGCTGGTAACTATGTCCCGCACTAAAGCGGAGTCATCTACTACTAATACCTGCATCTAAACACTCATTCTTTAAGTGAATCCCCTGGAATGTCGCGCATGGTATCAAGCTATTCCATTTGCACCAAAACATCATCTGAATAAATACATATGATCTAAACAAATATTGAAGAAAATGCCACAGTATAGACACTCCAGACTGAACAGAAGATAAATGGAAAGAGGTGCTTTTACAGTCGCAGACTTTTTGATTAGAATGCCGCCCAGTTCGTTTCGGACAAACCTGTGCTTAATGGCAGTCACCTGCCAGGCACTGGTTATACACTACATAAATGCTCCGGATTTACGCTCCGGCCCGCAGAGGAAAATCATGTCACAAGTTGTTGTATGTGCGCTCTACAAATTCGCCACTCTGGAAGATTACCAGGAAATCCGTGAACCGCTTCGCCTGTTACTGGAAGACAATGGTATCCGCGGTACCTTATTACTTGCCAAAGAAGGTATAAACGGAACAGTTGCCGGCAGCCGGGAAGGTATTGATGCACTCTTAGCCTGGTTAAAAAACGACCCGCGACTAGCTGATACTGTCTATAAAGAATCTTTCGATGAGTCCAATCCGTTCTACCGCACTAAGGTAAAACTGAAGAAAGAAATCGTCACCATGGGCGTTGAAGGTATCGATCCAAAGCAAGTGGTTGGTACCTACGTTAAGCCACAGGACTGGAATGCTCTGATTTCTGACCCTGACGTTATTCTGGTCGACACCCGTAACGATTACGAAGTACAGGTTGGCACTTTCGAAGGCGCTATCAATCCGGAAACAGAAACCTTCCGTGAATTCCCTAAGTACGTTAAAGACAATCTTGATCCGGAAAAGAACAAGAAAGTTGCCATGTTCTGTACTGGTGGTATTCGCTGCGAAAAATCCACCGCTTACCTGAAAGAACAGGGTTTTGATGAGGTTTACCATCTTGAAGGTGGCATTCTGAAGTACCTTGAAGAAGTGCCTGAAGAAGAAACCATGTGGCAGGGTGAATGCTTTGTTTTCGATAACCGCATCACCGTAAACCACCAGCTGGAAAAAGGTGTCTACGATCAGTGTCACGCTTGTCGTTTACCTATTACAGAAGAAGACAAGCAAAGCGACAAATACATGCAGGGCGTCAGCTGTCACCAATGTTATGATAAGCAAGACCCGTCTCAGCGTGAACGTTTCATTGAACGTCAAAAGCAAATGCAACTGGCTGAAACCCGTGGTGAAGCACACCTGGGTGCCGATGCACTGGAAACTATCGCTCAGCGTCGTGAGCAAAAAGAACAACTACGTAAAGAACAGCAGGCACGTAACGCTAAGGCGTAATGAACTGATGTAGTTCAAACACGATAAATAAAACCGGCACTATTACCGGTTTTTTTATATCAGTGATCTCTGTGGTTAATCGCTTAATGTAACTTGGCTATTGGCGCCGACATAGCTGCATCCAGTGTTCAATCCCCGCACTGATATACTTATGCCGGTGCAACATCAGATACAAACGCCGGTTCAGATCTCTGCCTGCTACCTGTAACGGTACCAGCCTGCCCTGCGCAAAATCTTCCTGTAATGCAATGCGCGATAAACATCCCAAACCTAAACCTGCTGCTACTGCACCTTTTATCGCTTCAATATGCTCAAGTTCCAGCGTTACTTTCAGCTCCGGCAGCAAACCATGCATCGCCCGGTCAAAAGTCTGTCGGGTACCTGAGCCCTGCTCCCTGAGAATCCAGTTTGCCTGTAGTAAATCCGTATCACTCATACGAATCTTTTGCGCCAGGGGATTACCGGCAGCACAGAACACCACCAGCTCATCATTTTGCCAGGGCAATATTTCTAACTCCGGATGCTGTACCTCACCCTCGATCAGGCCAATATCAATATCAAAATTCACCAGCCGTTTAGTAATCGTGGTGGTGTTAGCTACCTGTAAATCCAGCCGCGCCTGCGGATGCTCGGCCATATACTGGGCCATTAACCCTACGGCTAAATAATTACCAATCGTCAGGGTCGCGCCGATTCTCAACTCACCTACAGCCTGATGCTGTTCCATTTCCTGCTGTAATGATTTGGCACGTTCCAGAAGAGCTTCTACTCTTGGACGTAGTGCCCGGCCGAGTTCGTTGATCTGTAAACGTTTGCCCACACGGTCAAACAATTGCATATCAAATTGTTGCTCGAGGTCCCGCAATGCGCCGCTCACAGCCGACTGTGACATTGCCAGACTCTGTGCTGCCTTTGTAATGTTGTCAAAGTGAGCAACGGCCAAAAATACTTCCAGCTGACGTAAGGTATATTTCATATGCGGTTTTACCGATATAAGTTTTCTGAATTATCGTCTTTACCAATATCATAGACAGGCATACTATCGTTAACAAGAAATAAGGAATACGATTTTTATAACTTTTAATTATAGATAATTCACACCAGGTCATGAGCGCAAATCAGCGCAGCACTTGTGAAACATCTTATATAGGAATCAGCAATGGCAAACATAGCAACCGAAGAAGTCCTCAGCGTTCATCACTGGAACGATACTTTGTTCAGCTTCACGACCAGCCGTGATCCTGGCTTTCGCTTCAAGAACGGTCATTTCGTGATGATTGGTCTGGAACATGAAGGCCGTCCACTGATGCGTGCTTATAGTATTGCCAGCGCAAACCATGAAGACCGTCTGGAATTTTTCAGCATTAAAGTACAGGACGGCCCACTGACATCTAAGCTGCAGAATATCAATGTGGGTGACCAGATTCTGGTTAGCCGTAAGCCTACCGGCACACTGATTAATGACAACCTGCTGCCAGGCAAGCG
Organism: Aliamphritea ceti; assembly: GCF_024347215.1. Classification (NCBI taxonomy): domain Bacteria; kingdom Pseudomonadati; phylum Pseudomonadota; class Gammaproteobacteria; order Oceanospirillales; family Oceanospirillaceae; genus Aliamphritea; species Aliamphritea ceti. The sequence goes on along the minus strand of NZ_AP025282.1, from coordinate 1,745,759 downwards.
CCTTTACCTGATCAGTACCGGTACAGGTTTAGCACCTTTCATGAGCATTATTAAAGATCCGGAGATCTACGATGCATATGACCAGGTCATCCTGACGCACGGTGTACGTTACCTGTCAGAACTGGCGTATACAGATGTCATTGAAAACGAATTACCACAGGATGAGTTTCTGGGTGAGATGGTGTCAGAAAAGCTACGCTACTACCCGACTGTTACCCGGGAGAAATTCCGTAACAACGGCCGCCTGACTGATCTCATGGTTGTTGGCAAATTAACCAAAGATCTGGGCTTACCTGATCTGGATCCGGAACACGACCGCTTCATGCTTTGCGGTAGCCCAAGCATGCTCAAGGATACCTGTAAGATCCTCGAAAGCATGGGCTTCCATGAAGCACGCCAGGGTGAACAGGGTCACTATGTTATTGAACGGGCATTTGTTGAACGTTAACAACTAAACCCAACCGATCGTTGAAAGTAGAGATTTATCTCTCCTACGTTGGCAGCTCATTCCCTGAGCTGCCTTTTTTATGCACGCTCCATTCTTCCTCTGCACTGCTAAACTTAAAGTCCCCCGATAGAATTTAAAGAGGAACCGGCAATGCAACTACCGGTAAAGCAACTACTCTTCGGTCAGATAATGCTCGCTTCTGCTCTGATCTTCACGCCACTGGCATTGGACCAGCTTCCCAATATTGATACTCACAGCCAGGCCTTTGCAAAAAATGGTAACGGCGGCGGAAACAGTGGTGGCAACGGAGGAGGCAATGGTACTGGAGGAAACAATGGCGGAAGCAACAATGGCAAAAGCGCCGAGAATGGCAAAGGCCTGAATGGAAATACTAAAAGCCTTACCCCTGCATCCGCTAAAAACAAAAGCTCTGCGGATAAGCTAAAAGGTAGCCTTAATGCTGCACATGCATCGGCAACTGCCAGAAAAAATGCAGCAGCTCATTCACGGGTAGGCCAAATTGCTACGTATGAAAGACTTGCCCTGGCAACATCTCTGACGGAACAGGAAGCGGCGGACATAGATGGTATTCTTGACCAACTGGATGATCCTGATTTAACCAACCAACAACGTAAAGCGCTGCAGCAGGAACTGGCAGATATTGCCAGAGATCTTCCTGATGATGGCATAACTGACCCAGCTTCTATCGACACCCTCGCACGGGCTGCCGAGACAACTCTGGAAGGTGCCAGCAATAAATCTCTGGACGATGAGAATAAAATGCTAGATGCCGTTAATAACCTGCTGGGTATTACATCACCGAATGCAGTAGTTGATACGATTAAAAACCCGCCGGAAACGATTGATAACGGCTCTGGTACAAGCACTGGTATAAGCTCGGATATAGATTCAGATATAACTCCTGATGATCCCATACCTGCCAGTTAGATAGCTTATTAGCCGGAACTGCTTCAGATAACCAGAGTTAAACACATAGCCAGTCAACCGCTGGCCAGTATCTCTATACGTCAAACATTTCGCCTTTTACTATCCATTCAGCAATGCCTGACGCAAACTTTTTAATAACCCAGTATTTATGCGGCTACCTGTACCACTCACATTATAGCTTTGACGAAAATTACCGATGGCCTGCCTTGTAACAGGTCCAACCCAACCATCAGCGTTACCTGCAGCAAATCCCAGCTGATTCAGACTATGCTGAATAAACCGGACCTGAGCCCGGGGTAAACTATTCTCTTTACTCACACGGCGCCATTTATTGCGTAATACTTTAGCCTCCGCTAATTGTCCGACAGATAAACGTGATTCTATCTTTGACAATAAAACAGCAGCAGACTTTTCTCCGTTACGCTCGGCCAACGCCAGCCAAGACCATGCTTCCACCAAATCTGCTGACCAGCCCAACCCTGCTGCATAAGCTACACCTAACTGATATTGAGCCTGTGCATGACCCTGATCAGCAGCTCGGGCAATCCACTGAACTCCCCAGGATTCTTCCCCAGCTACTCCAATGCCATTCAGATACCTGCCCCCCAGGCGAAACTGAGCTTCAGCCTGCCCTCCCTGCGCAGCTTGCTCCAGCCAGTAAAAACCTTGCGACTGACTGGCATTGCCCTCCTGACCATTAAAATACGCCAGCGCCAGTAAATACTGTGACTCCACATGACCTTTTTCTGCAGCCTGTCGAAATGCATCACGAGCCGCTACCAAGTCTTGCTCTTCACCATCACGGGTGTGTTTTAATCCCAGCCGGTAGTAATATTCAGCGCTGCTGATAGTCGCAGTTGTCGCAACTTGCTCTGGTGGTTTTTCCTGCAAGGGTAGCCAGCCAAAGCGACAGCCCGATAAACTGCTGACCGAAAGTAACAGTAAAATTACCAAACCGCTTATATCGGTAATACTCAATGTATTACGGTCAGACATAGTTGTTTCCAAATTCATAAGTTACTGAAAATCTAGTACAGCCTGGCAATAGCTTCAATTATCCCCTGACACATCTGCCGAATACTCATTCAGATATTCCACAATCTAATGCGCAGCTGAGAAGCCCCATCGTTATGCACTGCCCGTCAGAAAATAAACAACAGTCCATAAGATAATTTTTTACCGTAACTTCAATACGTTAAGCAACATTAAATAAACTGCAAAATATGGCGCTCAGGTAGAACAAAGCAGCGGAATTGTTCAAGCGGCTAGCTCACTTAATCCCTAATACTAGGGCTCATCACACGGCATCAGCCAGTCGGAATAAGTCAAAACCTATACGCATTCTGACGAAATAGTACTGATAGCTTTGTAATACTGCCTGCAGATTCGATCTTTCAGTTCGAAAACCACTGCAGGTCGCAAAAGCATAATGATAAAAAAAGCAACGGAGTACTTATGACCCTATTGAAGCAATCAGTGGCTGCTGTCACCCTCGCCCTGGCATCCGGAATGGCAATGGCAGAATGCGGAGACATTGTCGTCGCAGAAATGGATTGGGCATCAGCAGAATTCGCTGCCAACCTGGATAAAATCATTCTGGAAGAAGGCTATGGCTGCAGTGTCGACCTGGCACCAGGTGCAACAGCTACAACTCTGGCATCAATGGAATCAAAAGGCCGTCCGCATATTGCGCCGGAATTCTGGTCTAACGCCGTACGTGAGCGCCTGCAGACCGCTGAAGAAAATGGTCAGGTTATCGTTGCAACTAAATTGATTGCAGATGCTGCTGACGGTTGGTATGTATCTAAAAGCATCGCTGATGATTACCCGGAAATTAACAGCATAGATGATGTACTGGCTCACCCAGAACTATTCCCGAATAAAGAAAACCCAGGCAAAGGTACCTTTGTAAACTGCCCATCTGGCTGGACGTGCCAGATTGCCAATACAAACCTGACTAAGCCTAGCGCCTACAACTTTGAAAAAGCTGGCTTCATCGCCCTGGACCCTGGTTCAGCTGCGGGTCTGGATGGCACTATTGCTAAATCTTATGACCGTGAAGAAGGCTGGTTCGGTTATTACTGGCAGCCATCTTCAGTGCTGAGCAAATACGAACTGAAGCGTCTGACTACCGATGCTGAAATCAACGATGAACACTGGAACAGCTGTATCGCTAAAGAAGAGTGTGACACGCCTGAGCGTACTAATTTCACACCGACAACAGTTAACACGATTGTGACTACCGGCTTCGCAGGCGAGAACCCTGATGTGATGGAATATATCAACAAACGTGCCTACACCTCGGACGAGGTAGGTAAAGTACTGGTATATATGAGCGATAATCAGGCAGACGGTGCCGACGGCGCGATCTACTTCCTCGAGAAACATGAAGAGATCTGGACCAAGTGGGTAAGCCCTGAAGTTGCAGAAAAAGTACGTCTGGCGATTAACTGATCAGTAATCTGCACACGACTGATCTCTGAAAGAAAGATGTCCTCAAGCCCGAAGCAGGCTAATTGCCTGCTTCGGGTTTGTTACATTTGACGCCTCATTTTTTCAAATAGTGAAATCTAATCCCACGAAGGCTGCTTCCTCTTTGATATATAAGCACTTTATAATCTAAATCCTAAATACACCTCTTTGTCCGCTATATAGACTTCCGTCTGATCTTACTTTTAACCTTTCTCAGACAAGCCTCGCTCAAAAACTCATCACTTTAGTAATAAAGACTTAAAAAACAGTTATATATAGTCAATAAGACCGTATAAAAACTTCTTTCGGATAAAACCTCCACAATACAAGCGTTAGAATGGCCGCGGTTTTCTCCGCCAGTTTTCGGCGTTTGCCGTCAAGTGCCCTGACCGCGAATACAGCCTCCTGGCCAGTAATAATAAATATTGGAGTTTTGTCTCAATGCAAGAATTTGTCGATTTTATGAACGGCATTATCTGGAGCCCGGCGCTGATTTACCTTTGCCTGGGTGCCGGTCTTTTTTATTCCATCATGACCCGCTTCGTACAGGTTCGCCTGGTCCGCGAAATGTGGCGCTTACTATTTTCCGGTAAGAGCTCTGATAAGGGTATCTCTTCTTTCCAGGCACTGGCAGTTTCCCTGTCTGGCCGTGTTGGTACCGGTAACATTGCAGGTGTTGCTGCAGCGATCGGTTTCGGTGGTCCTGGTGCAATATTCTGGATGTGGGTTGTAGCTTTTCTGGGCGCTGCTACTGCTTATGCAGAATCAACTCTGGCACAGATTTACAAAGAAGAGCAGGACGGCGAATACCGTGGTGGTCCGGCTTACTACATCGAAAAAGCGATGGGGCAGAAGTGGTACGCATGGATCTTTGCTATCGCTACTATCCTGGCATGTGGTGTATTCCTGCCGGGTGTTCAGTCCAACAGTATCGGCAACGCTATCGAAACCTCTTTCGGTTCTGGTGCGATGATCGAAACTGCTATCGGTACTCTGAGCTTCGCTAAGATCCTAACCGGTACTGCTGTTGTTCTGGTTCTTGGCTTCATCATCTTCGGTGGCGTTAAGCGTATTGCCAGCTTTACTCAGGTAGTCGTTCCTTTCATGGCACTGGCATATATCATCATTGCTACCGTTATTGTGCTGTTGAACGTAGACATGCTGCCAAGCATTTTCGGTATGATCTTTGAAGATGCCTTCACACCAATGGCTGGTATGGGTGCTGCTATCGGCTGGGGTGTTAAGCGTGGTGTTTACTCCAACGAAGCTGGTCAGGGTACAGGCCCTCACGCTGCTGCTGCCGCTGAAGTTGAGCACCCTGCTCAGCAAGGTCTGGTACAGGCTTTCTCTGTATACATCGATACTCTGTTCGTATGTACTGCTACTGCGCTGATGATTCTGATCACAGGTGCGTACAACGTTCACGGTGCCGGCGATGCCTTCCTGGTTCAGAACCTGGCAGCAGATATTGCAGCTAACAGCCCTGCCTATACTCAGACCGCTATTGAAAGCGTTCTGCCAGGTATCGGTAGCCCGTTCGTTGCTTTTGCACTGTTCTTCTTCTCGTTCACAACGATTCTGGCGTATTACTATATTGCCGAAACCAACATTGCTTACATCCAGCGCACATTACACATTCCTGGTCTGAGCATGTTGCTGAAGATTGTTATCATGGCGGCAACTTTCTACGGTTCTGTAAAAACTGCCAACCTGGCATGGGGTATGGGTGACGTAGGTGTAGGCATGATGGCCTGGCTGAACATCGTCGGTATCCTGATCATCTTCTTCATGGCTCGCCCTGCGATTAAAGCCCTGAAAGATTATGAAGCACAGCGTAAAGCCGGTGTAACTGAATACACTTTCGATCCTAAGAAACTGGGCATCAAGAATGCTAAATTCTGGGAAGACCGTATCAGCAAGAAGTAACTGATACTGTTTGAAGACTATCCAAAGGCCGCGATCATCGCGGCCTTTTTTATGCTGCCTTCAGCCATTTTTATGCCGCCCTCACCTGCCCCACTGAATCCCCAATAATAAATACCGCTGTCCCGGAACCTTATATAGCCGGGTGATTCAAACATGTAGTGTGTATTCAATAACTTGCAGCAATCGACAGGAACAAAATATGAATACTTTTGAGCTGGTCATCTTTGATTGTGACGGAGTACTGGTAGACAGCGAGCGTATTGCCAATGAAGTGTTCGCAGAAATCCTGCGGGACAGCTGCGGGCTGAATTTAAGCCTGCAGGAAATGTTCAGCACCTTTGTAGGCCGCTCCTCCGAACAGTGTGTGCAGATTGTCACAGATATGCTCGGACACCCACCACCAACCAACTTACAGCAACGTTACCGACAGGAAATAGAAACGGCTCTGCGCCGCTCTGTAACAGCAATATCTGGCACCCGAAACGTGCTTGAAAGGTTACAGCTACCCTATTGTGTTGCCTCAGGCGGTTCCTATAAAAAAATGCACATCACACTGGGAAAAACCGGCCTGTTGCCCTTCCTTGACGGAAAGTTATTCAGCACTTCCGATGTTAAGCAAGGCAAACCCCACCCGGATATATTTCTGCATGCTGCTAAATCTATGGGAGTTACAGACCCGGCAAAATGCCTTGTCATTGAAGACAGTGTTCCGGGCGTACAGGGTGGCATTAATGCCGGTATGACGGTATTTGGTTACGCTGAACATATCGACCCGCAAGCCTTAAGCGATGCCGGCGCGCATCTGGTTTTCGATGATATGCTGCAACTGCTCCGGCTTAACACGGGCCAGTGGCCTAAGGTATGCAAAAAGAATAAGCAGGCATAACAGACGCAAAAAAGCCGCATCCCTGCGGCTATCACAATCCTTTGTGCATCTTTTAGCGTCTGCTAATCCTTTCGCTTCCTGCGTTCATTTCCTGCCAGTACGTCTTATTGTTGCCACCCAGACTTACACCCGGCCAGCCGCCTGAGCAGTCGCCGTTAATGCCGCAATTGCTTTACTGTTGCGCTCAGATTTCTTTGCTTCATCTTTCCAAACAGACATAGCAGCAGCGGTCAGAGCATTGGAGTCTTCAGCAGGCAACGAAGCAAATTCAAAAATACCTTCACCGTTCACATCCATGCAGCCGTTCACATTCCAGGCATGCATATTAGTAGCATGCTTGGCATAGGCTAGTTCAAGCACTTTACGCTGGTCATCACTCAGGGAATCCCACTTCGCTTTATTGATCAACATGCCATCAGCATAGCCTGGATTGATCATGTTCAGGTAAGTGTAATGTTTCGCCGCTTCATGCAGTTTAAGTGCTTTATATTCCAGAGAACCGCCATAAATCACACCATCAATAGCACCGGTTGTCAGAGCGACATAAAGCTCCTGACTCGGCAGATATACGGTAGGAATATCAAATTTTTCAAGGACAGATGCCACCGTCGCAGTAGCACGAATCTTCATATTCTTCAGATCAGCCAGACTGTTTACCGGCTTAGTCGTCAGCAAATCATAAGGCCCGCCAAAAACTGGCCCAAAATAATGTACGCCTTTCTCCGCATAGGCTTCAGCAATCAGATCCGTCAGACCTTTTGCTTTGTGTAGATACATAGCTTCATCGAAACTCGTCCAGGCACCCGGTATACCAGATTCAATCTTGGCAATATCCAGCTGGCCAGCCCAGTAACCACCATAGCCCTGACACATATCCAGTGTGCCTTTAGAAACAGCTTCAAGCATCTGATCATTAGAAACTAATTCACCGCCACGGAAACGGCTGATACGAACGCTTTTGTTCGAGCTGGTTTTCACGTCATCCGCAAACGCTTTATAAAGGTCATCGGTTTCTGTGCCATACAAAGTTTGCATACGCAGGCGAACTTTATCTCCTGCCTGGGCAGAACCGGTTGCCATCGCCAATGGGGCTGCTGCCATACCAGTGGCAGCCACTTTTAGCAGATCTCTTCTCTTCACGTCGGTGATCCTTTTGTTATTGTCGTTATGGCTTAGGGCCGTTGTGGGCTAATGCCCGGTCACCAGCATATTATCCCGCGACACCAACAAATCAGGGTATACCCCTATCAGGGGATAACACCTAAGACATTGTTAAACAAAAGATTATTACAAAACAGATCTGAAAAAATTCGACCTTAGTCGCAGGCAAAAACAGCCTTTTACAGCGCAATTCCCTGCTGTAGAAGCAACTTTGTCAGATGTTTATCCAGATGGGACAGATCATCATTACGTAAGTCAGCGATATTTAACTGTTGAGCTGCGTAATGGTTTTTACGGGTCATTTTTTGCGCCAGCTGATGGGCGGTAAGCGATTCTGACCAGTATTCCAGATATAAGCCTGCTTCCGGCAGAAAGAAATCAGCATACTGATCCGGTAATTCCGGAATGCTCATATGAGTAGTAAAGCGTATATTTGCCAGATATAACCAGTTAGCAATCAGTGCTGCACCTTTATCAGCCACCCAGCGACCATCCAGTGTTCGAACGGCTTCCTGATCATCGGTTGTTGTGTCTCCTCCCAGCGCTACTCTTAAGCGTTGCTCAAGCACAGAGTTAGTTTGCAGTGTTTTCTGCCACAACACCTGTGGTACACCTGAATCCTTATCTTCATGCTGTGATCCACCCTGTAACTTGCCGGCAGCGGTTACCTGCCAGCCATGCAAATGCGGCTTAATCCATGCTAGCTCGGCAAATAACCTCAGCATCATCGTGGCGTCATAACTGAAGTGATCAGCAAGATCATTGTGGCTCAGTAAGCGGGCTTCAAATTTAACCAGCGCCGGGTGCTCCAGCACTGAGTCAGGCCATACGATATAAGTGCCAAACTTATCACTGTTATGATAACGGCCCTTTTCAAATTCGCCTTTCTTGGTTAACTGCCACTGATCATCCTCACGACGAATCCAGCCTAAAGCCGCCAGTTCAGCAAACATCTGCTTGCTGGTTTTATCCAGCGCCCGGGCCAGTGCCGAGGTCGATACTCCCCGTGAAGAATCCTTTGCCATTGATCTATTCCTGAAGACTGATTACACACAGATATAGTGCCATAGGCAGTATTCTGCTGTTAAGAATTTTAACTGTTAAAACAACAGCATTCTGAGATGAATCACTCATTTAATCTCAAGTCTGTTTATCAAAAGCTCTTACCGCTGCTAACGAATCAACGCTTTGATCTGCGTACGAATCAGATTATACCGTTTAGGTAATTCGCGATGCTTTTTTGTCACAAGATAAACACTTTCATTCACAGGCGTGGACAGTCTGGCACAGCAGATTTTATCCGGATAAGGAAACGCCTCAAGAGATGACTGAGGTATAACCGTGAAGCCTAGCCCCTGTGATACCGGTAACAAAATCTGGCTTAGCTGATTGATATAACCTGACTGGGATATGTGTCTCATGCCCTGATATTCGTCCGTATAATTCGCTTCTAAAAGCTGAATAGCATAGTGATGCCCATCCGGGTGATTAATGAAGCCTAACGCCATCAAATCTTGCCAACCTGATTTCGCATCTTTGGGCAGCACCAGGCATAGAGAATCTTCTCCAACCAGCTCCTGCTTCAGTGTGGGATCATTTACAGGCTGAGTCATCAGACCTATATCAGACTTATTTGCTCTGATTAGCTCGATGATCGCTGCATTCGGCGCTGCTTCAATGCTAATACTAAGATCAGGATATTGCTGTTGAAAGTTAAGCAGCTGTGGATACAACAACATTGACATTGAACCGGAGCACGTCAGTTTACAGTCACCTGAATAACTATCATCTTCACCGATTGAATTCAGTAATTCGGATTCGGCTTCTGCCTGTGTTATTCCGTACTGATAAAGGATATCCCCCGCTGCAGTTAATTCGAACCCTTTACCCTGTCGGCTAAGCAGTGCCTTACCCAGCTGTGCCTCCAGCTTTTTAATATGCTGACTAACACCAGGCTGTGTCATGTTGAGCTGTTGCGCGGTTCGGGTGAAATGACTGGTTTTAACCAGACGCATGAAAGTACGTAAATAGACAGGATTTATCATAACGTTTTATTATCAATTCAATCACCAATGATAATTTCATATTAACACAGTGACTTTATAGACTGCTTTCAAAATTAATATTTGGAGTCAGTATCATGAGTCTGCCATCCCCTTATCCCCGGACATTTTCCCATATTGGAATTTCCGTTCCGGATCTCGACGCTGCTGTGAAATTTTATACCGAAGTGCTGGGCTGGTATTTAATTATGGAACCAACCGAGATCACAGAAGATGACAGCGCAATCGGCGAAATGTGCACCGATGTTTTCGGACCAGGCTGGGGAACATTCAGGATCGCACACCTTTCTACAGGTGACCGGATAGGCGTGGAATTATTTCAGTTTAAGAATCAGAAAAGTCCTGAAAACAATTTTGAATATTGGAAAACAGGCATTTTTCACTTCTGCGTTCAGGACCCTGATGTTGAAGGACTGGCAGAAAAAATTGTGCTGGCTGGAGGCAAAAAACGTATGGCTAAACCGAGGTATTACTTTCCCAATGAAAAACCTTATCGAATGATTTATATGGAGGATCCATTCGGTAATATTCTGGAAATCTATAGCCATAGCTATGAATTGCACTATGCTTCCGGCGCTTATAAGTAACCGCATGAATTCCTAATAGCTAAACCCGTTTCAACAAAAAATGTATTCGCGCCCCCCGTATATAACAAGCAGAGCAGCTATATACAGCCTTGCTCTGCTCTTGCCTGGTTAAGTAAAGTAGGAAGGCAATAGTAGGAACCAACCGGTAAATTAGTAGGCAAAACGAATGATGGGTTTAGAAGAATACAAAGCAAAATCAGGTCGCTTTACGCCAGTATGGACACTTGAGATTCAAACTCCAATCGAGGATGTTGATAAGATTCTCGACGCGGTTATGACAGTTTATCCGTTAAGTTATGGCCGCTATCAGCGTAACGCGAGTATTTCAGCTCAGGCGATGGAAACCTCACAACCTGAAGAAGGCTCGACAACGACAACCCATGCAACAGGGTATAAAGCTGGTAGCACCGAAACCTATCCAATGGTGGAACTCAAAATCTCAATTGAACGGGATACAGACATTCTCGAACAGGTAATGGATGTCATCCATCAGGTTCATCACTACGAAGAACCGGTAATTTTTCTACGGGAAGACTGGGCCAGCCGGGCCGCCTATAACCCTGAGAACGAAAACCCTAACCGCTGGTGGAATAACGGCAGAGGCATGCCAAACAGAATTGAAAGTATTGCGAAGAAATTCTGACAGAATACTTTTTCTATACCTGACTGCTTACTATCAATACGTGTTCTTCCAGACTAATTTCACCCAGAATAAACGCTCAACGAAAGGTCTAATCATATGTTGACCCAGCCTAATACCGAGAGTTCCTCTGTTAATTATTTTTTACATTTGAAACCATCCATTTCCTTGATCTGCGTTGTTTTGTAAGAAAAATTACACATTTTGACCACTGGTCCTATTGCAATTATTTTTAATCGGAGCATTCTGTAAGTGAGCCTGTCAGAAAGGATGTCTCTGTAACAGGTGAAGAAGTGTCCGAGTTTTTTGCAGTAAGGGTTATATATGAATATAAACATCACTAATCGCAACGACAAAGTTTCAGACTCTACACGGGAAAAGATAGAAAGTTGGTTACACGAAAGTCAAAAGCGCTACAACGTTATTACCAGCGCGCAAGTCACTATTGAAAAATCAAACGGCAAAGAGGAAGTAGTAGAAGCTACTGTCCATGCCACAGGCAAAGATCTGTTCGCCAAAGCCAGCCACGAAAATCTGTACGCGGCTCTGGATGCGCTAAGTAGCAAGATCGATAAACAACTTGCCAAAATTCGCGATATTCAAACTAACAAAAAAGGCACGACCAAGCCTGCCGAAGAATCCGCTGAAGTTATGCCGGATGATGAGGATGACACCGATTACGAAGAGCAATATTCCGCGTAATCCATGCGACATGCTAACGCTGGTAAGTTAGCAACTAAATGAGAAAGGCCGCATATATAGCGGCCTTTTTTATTGCTTCAGAGATCAGTAACTACACGACTCATCACGGACTCTGGCTATCACTTATTCTTTATCAACAATGTGAATCCCGTATTCAACAATAAAACGCTGGTTATCTTCTTCTGTTACCACGCCCTGCAAGCCTGATATATCACGTAAAAAACGTTCAGAAGGTCCACCAGGAGCATTAATGACTACCAAATGACTGTCAGTCAAAGCTTTAAAACGACGCAGCACCTTTGGGCCTGCGATGACAAGATCCCCCGCCCGGGCAATAACCTCGTCATCATTAATTCCAAACTCAACTTCACCTGATACTACATAGAAAATTTCATCATCAGTCTCGTGATAATGCCAGGGGGCGCTGTTACCTTTAGGTAGCTGGCTATCAAAAACTGAAACCCTCCCATTAGTATCTTCTGCTGTTGCCAGAAACACTGTCGTTTCACCTTTGGGAGTGGTTTGTGTTTCAGCATTAGCGCTTACTATATGTTTCGCTCGCATGATATCTCACCTCTAATACCTGTAGCCGTGCCTGTTAAATCTAATGAAATCAGCTTAACTGCAGTACTATTAGCTAACAATGATCTTAAAAGTAAACTGACAATATACCTGTAGTAACAAATCAAGAGAGCCGGACGCACTACCCGCTAATTTCAACCATTCAGTAACATATGATCTGCTATGAATAAAATAGCGTATTAATACACGATCTATAATCACCAGAATAATATGTAGTTATGCAGATATTGGTTGTGGCAGTTAACCTTTCTTAACAATCCTTTTACTTCATATAGTGTACAAAGGGAGGTACTTAATCCCGGATACGACAATGCTAAAATCGATCACCTTGCTTACCACACTGTTGCTTCTTATAAGCTGTAGTCAGGTGAGTAATCAAAACCCTTTACATACTGCGTCAGCAGCGCTGCCAGAACACCGCCAATCAGACTTTCAGAGCTACCTGAGCGATACCCGCACCTGGCTGGAACAACAACGAGTATTTGTTTCGGCGGATAAGCAGGCAGAGCTGAACGCCAACATGCCCTATGAACTGCCTCCGGCAGATGGCCAGCCACCTCAAAAAGCTGTTTTACTGGTACATGGTTTAGGTGACTCGCCCTTCTTCTTCCGTGATATTGGCGCAGAACTGAGTAAACAAGGATTTCTGGTACGTACACTATTATTACCCGGACACGGCAGCAGGCCTGCAGATTTGATGCTGGCGGACTCCGATGAATGGCAGGAAGCGGTCAGCCACCATACCCGGCTATTACAACAACAGGTCGGTGAAGTCTGGCTGGGCGGTTTCTCAACCGGTGCTAATCTGGTGACCTCAGAGGCACTGAGTAATGATGACATCAGCGGCCTGTTGTTGTTCTCCCCGGCAATTGTGCCGGAGTCCGCCATGACCCATTTATTACCCGTGGTAAACCTGTTGAGTGACTGGCTGGACCAGGAATCATCGGACGGCAATTACACCCGCTACGGCTCACTGACCACCAACGGCGCAACCCAGTATTACTACACAACCCGGCAAGTACGGCAGCAACTTGTAGAGAATACTTATGATAAACCGGTACTCATCGCCCTGAGCGCCGATGACAGCGTAGTGGATTCAGAAGCAGTAAAAAGCCTGTTTGAACAGCGCTTCAATAATCCGGCCAGTAAACTGTTCTGGTTTGGTGAAACGACTGAAACTACGGATTCCCGTATTGAAGTACTGACCAGTCGGTTGCCCCAGCTGCAGATCAGCAACTTCTCACATATGTCACTTTTATTTGCCGCCAATAACCCCTTCTACGGCCGCAACGGCAGCCACAGAATCTGTGAAAACGGCCAGACCGAAGCCGCAGAGAAGCTCTGCCCAGACAGCAATGACCTCTGGTATTCCAACTGGGGTTATCAGGAAGCAGATAAGGTCCACGCCCGACTTACCTGGAATCCTTACTTCGACCGCTTAGTCAGTAGCATCAAGCAGGTCACATCTGCTAAGTAATAAACCCAACCACACCGAAAAACTCTAGCCAATAAAAAGCCCTCGCTGATCCGGCAACAACTCCAGATCAAACGAGGGCTTATGCCTACGCGGTTGTAAAACTTAATCGTATTTAAGCGTTTTCGCTAAGAATCATCTGAGCACCTTTCTCACCCACTAACATCGAAGGTGCCGATGTATTACCACTGATCAGCGTTGGCATTACCGAAGCATCCATAACCCGCAGGTTCTGCATACCTTTTACCTTTAAAGTTTCAGGATTAACCACTGCCATCTCATCGATTCCCATCTTGCAGGTACCAACCGGATGATAAACCGTAGTGGTGGTGTCTCGCAGGTATTCGAGTATTTCTTCATCGGTCTGGATATGTTTTCCGGGCGCCATTTCTTCACCCCGTAAATGATCAAATTCAGGGGATGCCAGAATCTCCCGTGCTTTCTTAACCCCTTCTACCAGCACCTTCTGATCACGTTCATCTGCAAAGAAATTATGATCAATAAGAACGTTACGACGGGTACCATCATTTGCCAGCTTTACCGTACCGGCACTGCGCGGACGCAATACACAGGTAAAGACCGAATAACCATGGCCATATTCAAACTTTTTGCCCCGATGACTGCGATACAACGGCGTAAAGTGAAACTGTATATCCGGATCAGCATCGGCTGAACCCGGCTCAGCTTCTTCCGCCAGACGGGTTTTAGCAAAACCACCCGCTTCCACGTAGTTAGTGGTCCACCAGCCTTTACGGTTTAACCAGTATTTAAACGGAGCCGGAATAATATGAGGTAACAACGTTGCGGCAGAGATACCTATAGTGTCGGATTTTGCTGAACGTACTGTTACCATGCTGTCCACATGATCCTGCAGATTTTCCCCTACTCCAGGTACGTGCTGCTTACACTCAATACCCAGCGCTTGCAGCTGAGCCTGATCACCAATCCCTGACGCCAGCAAAATACGTGGTGAAACGATAGTTCCGGCGCAAAGAATGACTTCTCTGTTAGCCTGAATCTGTTCAGCTGCACCGTTAACTTCAGCATCCAGCCCGGTTACCTTATCGCCGTCGATACGTAACGATAGCACTTCGGTATGCGTCATAATGCTCAGGTTAGGTCGCGACAGCACTGGCTCAACAAATGCTGTATAACTGCTTTCACGCTGACCACTACGTTGCTTTACATCATAAATACCCAGCCCCAGCTGAGTGTCAGCATTAAAGTCGGTATTTTCCTGCAATCCTGCCGCTAGCCCCGCTTTAACAAATACCCGCCCAACCGGATTTGGGTCCTGCGGTTTGGTGACATGCAGCTCGCCATCTGTGCCATGAAAGTCGCGACTCTGGCCATTCTGATTCGCTTCCAGCTTTTTAAAAACCGGTAATACATCCGCATAGGACCAACCTTTACAACCCCGGCTTTCCCAACCGTCATAATCATTCTGGTTACCACGGATATACACCATACTGTTAATTGCGCTGGAGCCCCCCAGGGCCTTACCCCGGTTAACCATCATAGTGCGATTATTCAGATGGCGCTGCGGCACTCCTTCAAAGGTATAGTCATACTTCTTATTGCCATACAGCCCAAAGATACCGGCCGGGATTTTCACCAGAGGACTTTTGTCACTGCCGCCGGCTTCTATAAGACAAACACTGACCGAAGGATCCGCCGTCAGGCGGTTTGCAACGACGCAACCGGCCGAACCGGCGCCGACAATAATGTAATCAAATGATTTCATTGGTCACCCGCCGTTAATCTGTAGACGTTTTGAAATGGAAGCTCTTAGGCCGGGTCAGTGCATCAAAACCCAGTGTCGAAAGTGAGCAACCGCGGCCGGTATCTTTAACGCCGGTCCATGCCAGCGCCGGATCCAGGTAATCACAACGGTTCATAAACACAGTGCCGGTTTCCAGTTGTGGTGCGATACGTTCCGCCGCAGCCAGATCTTCCGTCCAGATACCGGCAGTCAGGCCAAACTCAGAATCATTCATCAAAGCTATCGCTTCGTCATCACCAGACACTTTAATGACACCGACAACCGGGCCAAAACTCTCATCTGTCATGACCGACATTTCATGGGTAACATTCGACAATACCTGTGGCGCCATGTAAGCAGAGCCCGGCTGATCCAATTCAAACTGGCTGGTATCCACATGCTTCTGAGCACCGGCAGTTACGGCATCTGTAATTTGCTGACGGACAAAATCGGCAGCGGCTGGCTTAATCATCGGCCCCAGATTAGTGGTGGTTTCCAGAGGATTGCCCAACACATAAGCCTGACCTGCTGCGGCAAGACCTGCCACCAGCTGGTCATGAATACTCTCGTGCACATAGATTCGCTCGATACTGCAGCAAGACTGGCCACTGTTAAAGAAAGCGCCATCTGCCAGATTCTCAATGGCATAAGGCAAATTGGCATCAGCACGTACATACGCAGGATCTTTACCGCCCAGTTCCAGCCCCAGCGGAATAAACTGCCCGGCAGCGGCTTGTTCCATCGCTTTACCACCACCAACTGAACCGGTGAAGCACACCATATCCACATTGCCAGAACTAATCAGTTCGCTAGTGGCACTATGATCCAGCACGATATGCTGAAAAACGCCTTCCGGCAGACCCGCCTGATCAAAAGCATCCTGAATACGTTCAGCAACTAACAATGTATTGGCGGCATGCTTAAGCACGACAGCATTACCGGCCAACAGCGCAGGAATCACTGAATTCAGCGCCGTCATGAAAGGGAAATTCCAGGGCGCAATGGTCATAATGACGCCCAGCGGTTCCCGGCTGATTTTACGGGCAAACCCAGGCTTATCACCCGGATCAACAGGGCTTAATGACTCTTCTGCAACAGAGATCATGTAACGGGCCCGCTCTTCCAGACCACGCACTTCACCAGCGCCCTGGCTGATTGGGCGTCCCATTTGCCATGCCAGCTCTTCTGCAATTCGGTCAGTCATAGCAACCATCGCATCAACCGCAGCGGTACAGTAGGTACAACGCTCAGCAACGCTTAGCTGTGCCCAACTATTCTGTGCCAGCTTGCTACGCGCAAATAAAGCGGCAACCTGATCCGTATCCATAACCGGGCGTTCAGCATAAACACTGCCATCAACCGGCGAAACACTTTGGATTTTGTTCATCATCATTTACTCAAATTTATGACTCTGTCATCTCAGACAAAGCGCTTGTCAGATGGCTTGTATTAATGGCTTTTATTGAAAGTTTTTTAAACACGTCTTCTGAGCATAAGCTTCGAAAAAGCAGTTTCAAAAAAGCATCTACAGTCTGGATTCTCAACACAAGTGTCGCCACAACCTGCATAACAGCCTTGTTGCTCCCCTAAGAACAGACTGCCTGAAGATCGAATGCCCCTTTTTTTAGCACGACGCTTTTTATAACGTTCAGCTAAAGGCTTTTCTAAAAAGCCCTTCACAGGCAGCAGCGACAACAAACCGGTTATCTGTTCAGATTAAGCCCGTTCAAATCCGCGGGACACTTCCCAGTCGGTCACACGCTTATCGTGCTCTTTCTGTTCCCAGCGGGCAGCATGCACATAGTGATCAACCACATCATCACCGAAAGCTTCCCGCAGCATAGTAGATTCGTTCATCTTTTCAGCTGCAGCGCGCAAGGTATTTGGCACTTGTCTGGCATTCTCGCCTGCATAGGCATCACCAACAAATTCAGGTTCCAGTTCCATTTTTTGCTCGACACCTGCAATGCCCGCCGCCAGTTGTCCGGCAAGCGCCATATATGGGTTAAGATCAGCACCACCAATACGGCACTCAATCCGGATTGCCTTTGTACCTTCACCACACAAACGGAAGCCCGCCGTACGGTTATCCAGGCTCCAGACTGCTTTAGTCGGTGCAAACGTACCTTCCTGGAAACGCTTATAAGAATTTACATAAGGTGCCAGTAAGCAGGTCACATCATCGGCATGGGCAAGCAAGCCTGCCAGGTAATGACACATCAGCTCAGACATACCGTGTGGGCGGCTTTCATCAAGAAACAGTGGCTGTCCGTCATTACTCCACAAAGACTGATGCACATGGGAAGAGCTGCCCGCCGCATCGTTATGCCACTTCGCCATGAAAGTCACAGCTTTACCGTGCTGCCAGGCGATTTCTTTACAGGCATTCTTAACAATTGAATGCTGATCCGCAGTCGTCAAAGCTTTATCATATTTAACGTTCAATTCTTCCTGACCGGCAGACGCTTCACCTTTGGAACACTCAACCGCAATACCCGCACCATATACTCCATTGCGCATCGCGCGGATCACTTCTTCTTCCTTAGTGGTCTGGAAGATGTGGTAATCCTCATTGTACGAACTGGCCAGCTGCATATCCCGGTAACCGGATTGACAGGCATCGGCATAACTCTGATCGAACAGGAAGAACTCCAGTTCGGTTGCCATCATAGGTACTATGCCCATTTCCGCCAGGCGGTCTATCTGCTTACGCAGGATTGCCCGGGGTGAATGCGGAACAGGATTATGGTGATGATCTAATACATCACAAAGTACCAATGCAGTCCCTTCCAGCCAGGGTACCCGGCGCAGGGTGCTCATATCCGGCTTCATCACATAGTCGCCGTAACCCGCTTCCCAACTGGTGGATTTATAGCCCTCGACGGTTTCCATCTCCAGGTCAGTTGCCAGCAGATAGTTACAGGAATGGGTCTCTTCTACAGCATGATTAATAAAATAATCAGCATGGAAGCGTTTACCCATCAGGCGGCCCTGCATATCAATCTGGCAGGCCAGCACAGTGTCGATGCTTCCTGCCGCGAATTCTTGTTTTAATTGTTCCAGCGTCAGCATAGCGCTCATCAGATTTCCTCTTTAAACGTTTGTGTCTTAAACACAGTTTAATTCTTAGTCGTCAGTATTCTTATTAATCAGTGTACGCAGCGTGGCAGCAATCAATGCTGCCCAGGCGGCCTGACCTTCTTCGTGATCAATCAGATCATTACGAACTTCCAGCATGACATTTGCTATCTGCTGATCATCGCCGTGGCGAGTCACCATGTGCAAAACCGGATCAGACGGGCCATAAGGCTCATTCATCCGAATATCAAAGCTGTTGCTGTTCAGGTCAGAGTATTTCTGCGCGACCCGAAGAAAGTCTGCTGCAAAAGCATTTTCTTCATGACAGATAACTCCCAGCTGTACAGCCCTGGGTTGCCCCATAAATATCGGTGTAAAACTGTGAACCGTAACCAGCACCGTATTCCGGCCAGCAGCTTTGCGCTCAGCAATCTGATCCGCAATGGCGTTATGAAAAGGTTCATAAATGCCCTGCACACGGTATTCACGCTGTTTCCGGGTAAGATCTTTATTCCCCGGAATTTCCGTTACTTCACTCAGCGGAGGCACTGCACTGGCTTCAACCGGTGGGCGGTTACAGTCATACAGCAAACGTGAGTAATGCTGCAGAATCAGACTTGCATCCAGTGCTTCACTGAGTTTCCGCGCCAGATCTGCGGCGCCAATATCCCAGCCAATGTGGCTGAGACGTTCCTGTTCACTTAATCCGAGATTAGCAAAACTGTCCGGGATGAAATTACTGGCGTGCTCACACACCAGTAACACATCAGAACGGCCATGCGGATTAACCAGATCTGCCGGCGATTTTTCTAAACCTTGCATCACCACAGTGATAAATCTCCTGCTGTTATTCCCGATGCCATTACTTAGCGCCATAAACCAGTTCTGGCAGCCACAACGTCAGTTGAGGGAAAGCCATGAACAACAACAGCGCCAGTACCATAATGCCCACGAACGGTGTAATTGATTTATAGATATCCACCAAGCCTACTTCTTTCGGAGCCATCGCTCTCATCAGGAACAGGTTGTAACCAAATGGCGGCGTCATATAGGCAATCTGACAGGTAACGGTATACAGCACGCCGTACCAGATCGGATTGAATTCCAGCGCAATAATCAGTGGAATATACAGCGGCGCAACAATCACCAGCATCGCAGTATCATCCAGGAACATACCCATGATGATGTACGACAACTGCATCATAACCAGCACCTGCCAGGGGCTCAGACCCCACTCTTCCAGAAACAGAGCTTCAATAGCTTTTACCGCACCCAGACCATCAAATACCGCACCAAAGCAAAGTGCCGCCATAATGATCCACATGAACATGCAGCTCACGCCCAGCGTTTTACGCAATGTGGTGTGAATCAGACGGAAACTCAACCGACCTTTAGCAGACGCTGCCAGCATGGCAACAAAGGCACCTACCGCCGAACATTCCACCAGACTTGTATAGCCCATCAGGAATAAACCGATAACGGAGAAGATCACCAGCAGCGGCAGGAATCCTGCACCCAGTAACAGATACTTTTCTTTAGTACTGATCTGATCACGTTCTTCCTGCGACAGTGGAGGTCCAAGCTCAGGCTGAATTCGGCAGCGAATCACGATATAAGCAATGAACATAACGGCCAGTATCAGACCCGGAATCACACCGGCCAGCCACAGCTGACTTACCGGCTGGCGGGAAATCATGCCGTATAACACCAGCACGATACTCGGCGGTACCAGTATGCCCAGTGAGCTACCAGCCTGAATAACACCAGTGACCATGCGTTTGTCATAACCACGCTTGAGCATTTCCGGCAATGCAATGCTGGTACCTATCGCCATACCGGCAACACTCAGACCATTCATCGCTGAAATAGCTACCATCAGAATAATAGTCCCTATCCCCAGGCCACCTTTAAGCGAGCCCATCCAGACATGGATCATCCTGTAGAGATCACCGGCGATTCCGGATTCCGATAGCATATAGCCCATAAACACAAACAGCGGCAAGGTCAGCAACGGATACCAGTTCATCAACTTCATGGTGGACGCAAAAGCCATTTCTGAACCACCATCACCCCACAACCACAATGCCGCAACTACAGCGACAAAACCGACGGCCCCAAAGACCCGCTGACCTGTTAACAACATCAGCATCAGGGTGGAAAACATTAGCAGTGCGATCATTTCATAACTCATAACACTGCTCCTGCAAAACCCTGTTCAACATCGGATGCATAACCTTGTCCGGCATAAAGCCCGGCACAAACATCCTGAACCAATACATAACTCATACTGAGGTTTCCTCCGGATGCTGCTCAACGTCAAACGGCTTACCTAATACATCAGCGACATTCTGGGCAAAAGTTGCCAGCACCTGTAATAACATCAGCAGGATGCCGCCGGTCATAATAAGTTTGATAGGTGCCAGTGGTGGCGCCCAGGAGGAATAGTTTTTCTGTCCATACTCAAGCGCATACAGACTGCTGGAAACACCGCCATAAAACAGCATGACCAGATAAGTAATCAGGCAAAGTACAGTTAAGGCGTCAGTAATCGCCTGACGTTTCGCCGACCAGGTGCCGTAGAACACGTCCATCCGTACATGGGCATCCATCTGCATGGAATAACCGCCGCCCAGCAAGTAATACGCAGCCATCGTAAACTGCGCCATTTCAATCACCCAGATTTGTGGTGATCCAATACCCTTGGATATAGATGAAAACAGCAAAATCGCCATCATCACTAATACCAAGTACATGGCAAATATGCCTACCGTACGGTTGAACTTATAGATAAACCGTATGTAAGCCTGAATCGCGTTATACACAATCACGTACCCAGATAAAAAACTGAAAAGCCCCCTCCGGGCATGGAAATTGGAGGGGGACTAAGATAACCGCAGCAGTGTTTAGCTGTAGCGGTAAGGACGACCGGCTTTTTCCATGGTCTCGTTGTACTTCTTGAAGATATCCACCACTTTCTTGGCGCGGTCACTGGTAGCAGCAACTTCTTCCCAGTACTTCTTACCTTCGGCCTCAACCAATGCCCATTCTTCATCCGGAATGGAGGTCAGTTGCATCTTGGTACCTTCCACACGTAGTTGTGCTTCACCACCCCAGTACCAGTACTGACGATAATAGTGAGAGCTATCCATACACAGCTGCCACAATTCCTTCAGATGATCAGGCACTTTCGCCCAGGAATCGGAGTTGGCAAAGAAAGAACCACACCAGGCACCGGAGATGTTATTGGTCAGGAAGTAACCTGTACCTTCAGCCCAGCCCGAAGTGTAATCCTCGGTGATACCCGACCAGGCTACACCGTCCAGCTCGCCAGTCTGTAACGCAACTTCAACATCTTCAAACGGCAGAGTTACCGGGATAACACCAAAGCGGTTGAGGAAACGACCTGCTGTCGGGAAAGTGAATACCCGCTTACCTTTCAGATCAGCCAGGCTATTGATTGGTTCTTTGGTTGCGAAATGACATGGATCCCATGCGCCGGCACTCAGCCACTTAACACCGACTTCATCGTATGCTTCTTCCCAGATTTCTTTCAGGCCGTACTGTTCAAAGAGAACCGGTACATCCAGGCTATAACGGGTAGCGAACGGGAAATAACCACCGAATGCAGAGATATCGACAGGTGCTCCCATAGAATCATCGTCACTCTGAACCGCATCGATTGTGCCTTTCTGCAGGGCACGGAACAGTTCAGGGGTAGGAATCAGCTGATCAGCATAGTACAGCTCAATTTCCATCTCACCGTTGGCAGCCTTGTTGAATGCATCAACGGCAGGCTTGATAACATGCTCACCCAAAGCCGCACCGGCATACGTCTGTAAACGCCACTTGATTGGCGCCGACTTGGCCTGCACATATGGCGCGCTAACCGCAGCTGCAGCCGTTGCTGCACCACCGACGACCGCCTTCTTTATAAAATCGCGTTTATTCTTATTCATTCTCTGTCCTCTGCTGTATCAGCAAGATTATTTTTTTTGTATTCCGAACGTCACGAATCTGATCCAGTCTGAGCAACAAGCTCATGGATGTAAACATTTATACATTACATATTTTACTTGTCAAATTTTTTATGTAAGGTAAATTACAAACAGGCTTTACAAAAAAACGTGCTTCAAATCAGCAATTAATTTATTCAGCAGACTTACTGGTTGAGTTAATGGCTAAGCTTTATAGCAAGCTTTAAAACACGGTTTTGAGTAAAAATAAGAAGCACCTCAGGAGTAGACTGTAGAGCCATATCTACATACGAATAATTACAGTAAAACACTGTAGAATAGCGCCTCACCGCCACCCGACTACGAGTATGCCGCCAATGAATGACAACCCGACAGCCCCGGATAACAGCCATACAATTGCCGAATTAATCCGCTCCCAGCTGAACCAGTTCAGCCCGGCTGAAATGAAGATCGTTAATCATTTACTGGCTAACTATCCAATGTCAGGCATGGTGTCTATTACTGAATTATCGGAAAGTTGCGGCGTGTCGACGCCTACAGTCATGCGCACCCTGAAGAAAATCGGTTACTCCAGTTTCACCACTTTCCAGAAGGAACTGAAAGACGAGCTGCAACAAACCCTTTCAGACCCTATCACCAAGCATGATCAGTGGGCGGCGGATGCTCCGGAAAGTCATGTACTGAACAAAGTGGCAGAAACGGTAACCACTAACCTGCGCCACAGCCTTAATCAGATTAGTCACGAACAGTTTGATGCCATAGTCGATCTTCTCGCCCAACAGGACCGTGCTCTGCATATTGTTGGTGGACGAATTACCAGTGCTTTCGCCCGCTATCTGAATACTCACTTAGAAGTAATCCGTGAAAATGTTCACATTTTTCCGGAAGCAGTAGCACTCTGGCCGCACCACTTACTGAAAATCAAAGCTGATGACGTACTCATCGTTTTCGACGTACGCCGCTACGAACAGGACCTTATTACCACCAGTCGATTAGCTAATTCCCGAGGCGCTAAAATCATACTTTTCACGGACCAGTGGCTGTCTCCGGTTGCTGGTTATGCAGACCACACTCTGCCCATTCGTATCGAAGGAAAATCCGGCTGGGACTCCGGAGTAGTCACTCTGTTTTTTGCCGAAGCACTGGTTGTTGCACTGGAAGAAAAGCTCTGGGCGCAAACGTCCGAGCGAATGCGCGAGTTGGAGAACATGTTCGATCTGACTGAACGCTTTAAAAAACGCACAAATTAAGACCAGAGAGCTGCTGACATAATCTAAGAGCTCCAGACATTTCACCGATACGGAAACAAGACCTGCTCAAAAGCCGGACATCACTATCGGCCACTGGACAAATTAGTGTCATCCAGAAGCTGGTTTGACACATGATGGACATTATTCAATAAAGAATCTGACACTCTGCATAAAAAAACCGCCGGATATTCCAGCGGCTTTTTCAGCTCTAAATCAGCATTAAAACAGCAGCTACTAAATAACAGCCTTCACCAGCCCTATCGCACTGACAACAATCAGCACACTGCCCAAGACCCTGAAGAACACTGGCGTTTCTGCAGCCAACATTTTCTGATGTGCTTTTTCACCAATAAGATGACCAATATATCCCAGTGGCAATAACCACAAATGATGAATCAGCTGCAAATCCACACCCGCAATCACAAAAGATACGAGCTTTATCAGTACCAGAATCGACCAGAGAATAAATAGCGTATCCCGCAACTTATGTTTGGCTACATTAGACACAAACACGGCAACGATAAGCGGCGCTCCGATTAACGATGTACCACTGATATAACCACCCAGTATCAGAAACACGGTATCCAGCGTTTTACTGTTACTCTTCAGCGGTTTATTCAGAACATAAGAAATGGCATAGGCAATAACAATCACGTAAATAATGCTGCTCATCAGGGTAGCCGGTAGCGTTAGCAGGCCGAATACCCCAATCAGCTTCGGGATGATCATTACCTTCAGACTGTACTTCAGATACGGCCAGTCAATCGATGAGGATTCGAAAAAACTGCTGCTGTCTGACTGGCTACGGCTACTCTTCCAGGTAATCAACACTGAAAAGAACAACAGATGCACGCCGATAATTGGCAAGAAAATTAACGGATCATCTTTGATCAATAACAAGAACGGCAGCGCTAATACTGCACCGCCAAATCCCAGCCCGCTTCGAACGAAACCACTCCAGATAAAAATCACACCGATTAGCGCATACTGGTAATACTCTAAGCCTTCCATCTACCCTTTCCTTTATATGCTTCTGCTAACCACAGCGGCTTTCTCAGTACTCATTGAGCTAACGGGCATACACCAAACGCACATCTCTTATACGAACAGCTAACTTATAATGCACGCAGACATAATTTACTGAGAGTAATCTACACAGAGAAATTAAGAAGAAGACTGACTCAACGCTTCTTCAACACCTACCACATCGCCACAGAGGTCCGGGCTATAGCCTGGCAACTCTCGTACCGCCTGATAGAACTGACTGGTACGGATCATTTCCAGAAATCTGATGATCGCTTCCTGCTGCAAACTACGATGATGGCAAACAAACAGATACCGCTCATAAGATAACGGTATAAAATCAAGATTAAACTGTCTGGCTGCCGCCTCTACACCAATACCTACATCAGCCATACCAGCTGCAACATAGGCTGCGACTGCAGAATGAGTGAATTCTTCATCGTCGTAGCCGGATACTTTTGCAGGATTAATCTTTTCACGACGGAGCAGTTCATCAAGTAATGTGCGAGTACCTGAATCTTCCTGTCGGTTAATAAACCGTACGTCTTTACGCAGCAGGTCACTCAACCCCTGAATTTCACAAGGATTATCACGTTTCACAATCAAACCCTGTCGCCGGGTTATAAACTGAATCACTTTATGCACACGGGGCTTCAGGTAACGGCCATACTTTTCTATTTGCGCCTGGCTCATGCCTTCAATAGGTACATGAAAACCAGCAATATCACAGGCGCCTCGGTTCAGTGCAGCCAAAGCTTCTTCACCGCTTTTATATTGTAAATCTAACTGAATTTCATTGGCGTGCTCAGGTAACAGAGCCACAGCGTACCCATAGCTTGCATGCACCCGCACTAAAGGGCTGACACCTTCAAGCGCACGATGAATTTCCAGATTCAGTTGCGACGTCAAGCTATCTAATTGCGGCTCCAAACGGGCAACAACCCGCTGCTTGGCCCAGAGTAACTTGTCCCCCAGAGGGGTCAGGGTAGCCCCCTTACCTTTCTGCATATGTACCAGCGGCACACCAAAAAATGCTGCCCAGGTATTTAACAGATTCCAACCGTGACGGTAGGAAATCCCTACACTTTTTGTGGCTGCTGTCAGTTTGCCATGTTCGTGGATAGCCGCCAGCAAACTGAACAGTTGCGGATTCAGCTCATTGCCACTTTCATCCCTGAACGACCATCCCGGTACAACTTGTATTCTCTTAATATGCATAATTGTTCATATTTTCTATTCATTGGCCCGATGCTACCTTAAGCGCATCTAAAAGGGATAAATCTGTACTCATTTTAGCCAAATATGAAGATGAGTTCATATATAAATTATAAATAAGAGTCGTTTGCATTTGTAATACTTAATAATGAGTAATTACGAACAGCAGTGTCGCACTCAGATAAACAGGCTGTGAATTTTACTGCTAATCGCAGGCAAAAGGGTGTTTTTCTGTAACCCGTTGCCTTTCGGTGAACGGTTTATTCCCGGTTAAATTATTCAACAAGAGCTGCTCAGCATTACATTTTTTGGTTAAACCGGCAGATTAATAAGCCGGATAATCAAAAAAAGCTGAGAAACTTAAAGCAGGTGAGCAAAAAATGACTGCATTCAACGAGCAGAGTCGCCAGCAAGTCAGTGACATTGTCGAGGAGATGAAGAATCTTCCCGGCGCAATGTTACCTATCTTGCACGCCATTCAGGACGCCCAGGGTTATATCCATACCGACGCCGTAAGCATTATTGCGGAAGGTATGGCTCAGTCCCGCGCTGAAGTCCATGGCGTTATCAGTTTCTACCATCACTTCCGTACTACCCCACCGGGTAAGCACACCATTCAGGTATGCCGCGCTGAAGCCTGCCAGTCTATGGGCTCACGTCAGCTGGAAGCACATGTTAAAGAGAAGCTGGGCATTGGTTTCCACCAGACAAGCGCTGATCAGCAAATGTCTCTGGAGCCTGTTTACTGCCTGGGTAACTGCGCATGCGCACCATCCATTCAGGTAAATGACGATGTCGTTGGCCGTGTAACAGCAAGCAAGTTCGACCAGCTAGTCGATCAGCTGTCTACCCAAGCGCTGGAGGTGAAGTAATGGTTAAAGTTTATATCCCACGGGATACCACTGCCCTGGCAATGGGTGCTGAGCGCCTGGCTACTGAATTGGCCGTTGAAGCAAAAAATCGCGGTGCAGACATCGAGATAGTACGTAACAGCTCACGCGGTATGTTCTGGCTGGAACCTCTGGTTGAAGTTGAAACTGCTAACGGCCGTGTTGCTTTCGGTCCTGTCGAAGCCAAAGATATCGACAGCCTGTTCGATGCAGATTTCGTAAACGGCGGCCTGAGCCACCCACTGTGCCAGGGCCTTACCGAAGAAATCCCTTACCTGAAGAAACAGCAGCGTCTGACCTTCGCCCGTGCCGGTATTACTGATCCGGTCAGCCTTGAAGACTATCAAGCTCACGACGGTTTCAAAGGCCTGAAGAAGGCTCTGGAAATGTCTGGCCAGGCAATCGTTGATGAAGTTAAAAACTCCGGCCTGCGTGGCCGTGGTGGTGCAGCCTTCCCTACCGGTATTAAGTGGCAGACAGTACACGATGCTGTTGCACCGGGTGATGCGGCTCAAAAATACATCGTTTGTAACGCCGATGAGGGTGACTCCGGTACCTTCGCTGACCGTATGGTAATGGAAGCTGATCCATTCATGCTTATTGAAGGCATGACCATTGCAGGTCTGGCGGTAGGCGCAACTCAGGGTTACATCTACCTGCGTTCTGAATACCCTATCGCTCACCAACTGCTAAATGAAGCACTGGCTAAAGCAGAAGCAGCTAATCTGCTAGGCGAAAACATTCTGGGCAGCGGCAAGACCTTCCACCTGGAAGTACGTCTGGGCGCTGGCGCTTATATCTGCGGCGAAGAAACCTCCCTGCTGGAAAGCCTTGAAGGTAAACGTGGCCTGGTGCGTGCTAAACCACCTCTCCCAGCAATCGTTGGCCTGTTTGGTCAGCCTACTATTGTTAACAACGTTCTGTCTCTGGCTGCTATTCCTTACATTATGGCTGAAGGCAGCAAGGCTTACGCAGATTACGGCATGGGCCGCTCTCTGGGTACCCTGCCATTCCAACTGGCCGGCAACATCAAGCGCGGCGGCTTAGTCGAGCTGGCGTTCGGTCTGACATTGCGTGAATTGCTGGAAGACTTCGGCGGCGGTACTTTCTCCGGTCGTCCGATGCGTGCTGTTCAGGTAGGTGGCCCACTGGGTGCATACCTGCCAGAAAGCCAGTGGGACACACCTCTGGACTATGAATCTTTCGCAGCGGTAAGCGCTGTTCTGGGTCACGGTGGCGTAGTTGCTTTCGACGACACTGTAGATATGTCCCAGCAGGCTCGCTTCGCTATGGAATTCTGCGTTGTTGAATCCTGCGGTAAGTGTACCCCTTGCCGAATCGGTTCTACCCGTGGCGTAGAAGTCATTGATCGTATTGTCAATGACGAAAACCGCGAAGATAACCTAGAATTACTAAATGATCTCTGCGATACCATGATTGACGGCTCCCTGTGTGCAATGGGCGGTATGACTCCGTTCCCTGTGAAGAGCGTTATCAATCACTTCCCAGAAGACCTGCATAAACCCGTCACCGAAGACATGGCGTCTTAAGGAGTCCGATCATGCTGCAACATTTTGATCCTAATAAAGATTACGGTACGCCGGCCCGTGTTTCCGAGAACCTGGTGACACTGAGCATCGACGGTATGGACGTAACTGTACCGGAAGGCACTTCCGTACTGCGTGCTGCTGCCGAAGCTAACATTAACATTCCTAAGCTGTGTGCCAGCGATAACCTGGAAGCATTCGGTTCTTGCCGTATCTGCGCCGTGGAAATCGAAGGCCGCCGCGGTACTCCGGCTTCATGTACCACTCCTGCTGAAAACGGCATGTCCGTTACCACGCAGAACAACAAGCTGGCTAAGCTACGCCGCAACATCATGGAACTGTACATTTCCGACCACCCTCTGGACTGCCTGACTTGTCCAAGTAACGGTGACTGCGAACTGCAGGACGTTGCCGGTGCTGTTGGTCTGCGTGATGTACGTTACGGCTTTGAAGGTGAAAACCACCTGGACGCCAAGAAAGACGAATCAAACCCGTATTTCACTTTCGATCCGAGCAAATGTATCGTTTGTTCCCGTTGTGTACGTGCCTGTGAAGAAGTTCAGGGTACATTTGCACTGACTATCGATGGCCGTGGTTTCGACTCTAAAGTTGCTGCCGGTCAGGACGACGGCTTCCTGGCATCCGACTGTGTTTCATGTGGTGCCTGTGTACAGGCCTGCCCAACCTCTACTCTGATGGAGAAGAGCGTTATTGAACGTGGTCAGCCAGAGCACAGCGTTATCACTACCTGCGCATACTGTGGTGTAGGTTGTTCATTCAAAGCCGACATGAAGGGTAGCGAAGTAATTCGCATGGTGCCGTTCAAAGACGGCGAAGCGAACCGTGGCCACTCTTGTGTGAAAGGCCGTTTTGCTTTCGGTTATGCAACCCATAACGACCGCGTTACTGAGCCAATGATCCGTGACTCTATTGATCAGCCATGGAAAAAAGTTGGCTGGGAAGAAGCACTGACGTTTGCTGCAGACCGCATCAAAGACATTCAGGCTAAACACGGCCGTGAATCTGTTGGCGGTATCACATCTTCACGTTGTACTAACGAAGAAACTTATCTGGTTCAGAAACTGATCCGTGCTGCCTTCGGTAACAACAACACTGATACTTGCGCACGTGTATGTCACTCTCCAACCGGTTACGGTCTGAAGACGACTCTGGGCGAATCTGCCGGTACACAGACTTTCGACTCTGTCATGAAAGCTGACATGGTTATGGTTATCGGTGCTAACCCGACTGATGCTCACCCGGTATTCGGCTCACGTCTGAAGCGTCGTATCCGTGAAGGTGCGCAGCTGATCATTGCAGATCCACGTCGGACTGAACTGGTTAAGAGCCCGCACATCCAGGCTAACCACCACCTGAAACTGCGTCCAGGTACTAACGTTGCGTTCATCAACGCTATGGCTCACGTTGTTATCACTGAAGGCCTGGAAGATAAAGAATTTATCGCCAAGCGTTGCGATAATGCAGCTTATAACAAGTGGCGTACATTCATCTCTGAAGAGCGTCATGCACCAGAGCAAACTGAAGATATCACCGGCATTCCTGCTACTGAACTACGCAGCGCAGCACGCCTGTTCGCAGCTGCCCCTAACGGCGCAATCTTCTACGGTCTGGGTGTAACTGAACACAGCCAGGGTTCCAGCATGGTAATGGGTATTGCCAACCTTGCGCTGGCGACCGGTAACATCGGCCGTGAAGGCGTAGGTGTAAACCCACTGCGTGGTCAGAACAACGTACAGGGTTCATGCGACATGGGTTCATTCCCGCACGAACTGCCGGGTTACCAGCACGTTGCTGATGATGCTATCCGGGCACGTTTTGAAGCCAGCTGGAACGTTAAGATCGATAACGAGCCAGGCCTGCGTATTCCTAACATGTTCAACTCTGCTATCGACGGTACTTTCCGTGGCATGTACTGCCAGGGCGAAGACATTGCACAGTCTGATCCAAACACCCACCACGTAGATGCAGCACTGCGCGCGCTGGACTGCCTGATCGTCCAGGACATCTTCCTGAACGAAACAGCTAAGTACGCACACGTATTCCTGCCAGGCGCTTCTTTCCTCGAGAAAGACGGTACCTTTACCAACGCCGAACGCCGTATCAACCGTGTTCGTCAGGTAATGCCACCAATGGCTGGCATGGCTGACTGGGAAGTAACAATGGCGCTGTCCAACGCGCTGGGTTACGAAATGAACTACAGCCACCCATCTGAAATCATGGATGAGATTGCTTCTCTGGCACCAACCTTCAAAGGCGTTAGCTATGACCGCCTTGAAGAGCTGGGCAGCATTCAGTGGCCATGTAACGATGCTGCACCGGAAGGTACGCCAACCATGCACATCGAAAGCTTCCCAATTGGCCTGGGCAACTTTGCCATTACTGAATACGTTGCAACCGAAGAACGCTCTAGCCGGAAGTTCCCGCTATTGCTGACCACCGGCCGTATCCTGTCGCAATACAACGTAGGTGCTCAGACCCGCCGTACGCCTAACCAGGCATGGCATGATGAGGACGTACTGGATCTGCACATCTCTGATGCAGAAGTACGCGGCATTAAAGATGGCGACTGGGTTGGCATCAGCAGCCGTGCCGGCGACACAGTAATGCGTGCCCGCATTACCGATAAAGTTCAGCCTGGCGTGGTTTACACCACCTTCCACCATCCTGGCAGCGGCGCGAACGTAGTAACCACCGACAACTCTGACTGGGCAACTAACTGCCCTGAGTACAAGGTGACCGCCGTTCAGGCAGTGAAGGTAAATTCACCGTCCAACTGGCAGCAAAACTACCAGAACTTTGACGAGCAGCAGCAGGACTTCCTGAAGCAAGGCCGTGAAAGCGCTGACCAGCCACAATAACGTGTCACGAGAACATTGATGACCCAACCACGTTTCAGCCAGTCCTCCGGCGAGCATACGCTCCCGGAGGAACTGCAACATTGCCACCGGGGTGCTCAGGTAACCCGACGGCAACTGGACCAGATAACCGACACCGAAGATCAGATCGCTGAAGAGGTGCCTGTTGCCATGATCTTTAACGGCATTTCTCATGCCGTGATGATGGCCAGCCCAAATGATCTGGAAGACTTCGCCACAGGCTTTAGCCTCAGCGAAGGCATTGTCGAGCACAGCGATGAGATCTACAGCATCGACGTGATTCGTCCGACAGACAGTCTGACGGCCGGTATCGAAATCCAGGTTGCTATTAGCAGTCAGCGTGCTGCTCTGCTGAAACAACGTCGCCGTAATCTGACGGGGCGCACTGGTTGTGGCCTGTGCGGTGCCGAATCATTGCAACAGGCTATTCGCCCGATCCGCAAAGTATCTAAAACTGAGCTGATTGGATCGACAGCCGTAGAAACAGCTATCGGTCAGCTAAGCCAGCGACAGCCGCTGCAATCACTGACCGGCGCTTTTCACGGTGCAGCCTGGTGTAATCTGGACGGTAACATTCAGATGATTCGCGAAGACGTGGGCCGTCATAATGCGCTCGACAAACTGCTCGGCGCACTGAAACGTGACAAGGTCGATCTGACCACTGGTTTCGCTCTGGTATCCAGCCGCGCCAGCTACGAGATGGTTCATAAAGCCAGTAGCTGTGGCGTATCGACCCTGGTGGCAGTTTCTGCTCCTACCGGTCTGGCACTGGATCTGGCACGGCAGTCAGGCTTAAACCTGATTGGCTTTGCCCGCCAGGGTAAACATGTTGTTTACAACCGGTCAGACGTACCGAGAGACTAATTTCACTGACCAGCTTTACTGGCCAGTCATAAATGGAGTGTATCCATGGGAAATGCAACACTAAGCAGTCTGATTAAAATGGTTAATCAAATTGCAGACAACAACGTTCATGTTGGCACTGCTGACGACGCAGCTGCAGCTGTCGCGTCACACATCACTCGCTTCTGGGCACGCCCAATGAAGCAGCAGATCAATGCGTATCTGAGTGAAGGTGGCGAAGAACTGAACGATATCGCCCGTCTGGCGGTTACTCAACTGCCGAAATAAATATTTCTGCAGACACAAAAAAGCCACCTTCACAGGTGGCTTTTTTGCTGGGGCGCTCCACCAGCACAGCAATTATCTGCCTGTTTTTATATAAAGCTTTTACACAAAAACGGCAGACAATATTTAATAAAGAAAAACCACAACCACCCCCGAGATAATTGCGGTTTTTTAGCCTGACGGCATTCTCTCCAAAAACCTCAAAGTTCGCATTAAAGCCTAATGTCTATCTGGCTTATGGTTATCCGGCAAATGCCTGTCCAGCTTACGCTTAAACGGCAGCACCTTCGCCTTAAGCGAAGGCACTTCTGAAGCAGGTGGCTCTGGCCTATCCTCTGCAACATTCGCAACCCCTTTAGGATGCGTCAGCGCAACACCATTTTTCAGTACATCATTCAGCTCCCAGAGCTGCTCATGCATAAATTTTGAAATCTGCAGACAGGCAGACATAGGTGAACCAGCCCGACGCCGGATACCATCTATACGAAACTGCAAACGCTCCAGCATTAAACGTGAATCAGGCTTTGCCTGATTAAGAATCTGGCGCACTTTAAAACGCAAATAGCGGTCGATCACATCCGGCTTAGTCGTCGCCAATAAAGCAATTCGGTCCAGATCCAGTGACTGGTGATTGGTAAACATAGGCTCACCCTCTATCTCGCTCACAGCTATACAGCTTGCTACAACTCAGGCCAGCTATCTCACCGGACTAACAGCGCAACGCTTTTGAAGCAGCCTGATAGCCAAACTCATAGCAAACAGAAGCCTGATCTTGAAATAAAGTATGGCAGATAAATGAGAATATCACCGGAATGGGCACAAAATCGGTGAGAAAAATACGGGATAAGTGCAAAACAGATAGAAAAAACAAGAAGAGAAAATGGCGTCCCATAGGGGGTTCGAACCCCTGTTACCGCCGTGAAAGGGCGGTGTCCTAGACCACTAGACGAATGGGACGCTGCAGATAGGAATCTCACTTCAGACGTAACCTTTAAGTACTTGTAAATAAGTAAATAACTGTTTTCTTCAGGTCATCCTAAGGACGGGGCGTATAATACCTTCACCTGATTTTTTGTCAATATCAGGAACCAAAAAAACTGCCAGAAACACCCGTTTTCAAAACATTGCCCCAAGCGGTTTGTCGGCAGACCTCAACAAACAGATCTGATAAATAAATATTATCAGATCTGGCAACGATTATTCATTAGACAGCCGTCACTGCCACAGGTAAAACTGTCAATCCGAGATACTTTTTTCGCGAGCCAAATACGAGAATAAGCAGCCATGCGAACAGCCATGCCCTTTCACCAGTTTCAACAAATCCGCCACGTTGATGAAGTTGTCGAAAAAGCCAATGACAGCTGGTGGGTTTACCGTCGTAATGTAAACCACAATGGCGCGCTGAGCACCGTTGCCCGGGTGGTATTCTTTGCCCGCTCAAAACAAGCAGTTGATCAGTGGTTAACTCAACGGGCATAAGCCTGTCAGTCAAGCTTTTCCTGCACAGTTATTCATCTTCAGACAGAACCGCTGGTCCTGTCTGCTAGTTCCCGCTGGCTGCATTCAATAAGACGCATATACTTTATGCTCAGAGCAGCCTGACCAAGACAATAAAGACAATAGCGGCTAAGCCGTTTCAGATTAAGGTTTATTATGAACGCAGATATGACGCCACTGGCAATTCGCCAGCAAATCCGCAGCGGTGAATTCGCTGGTAACACTTCAGGTTTCGCTCAGGGTTTTGTACAGGGCAATCTGGCGATCATGCCAAAAGAATGGGCAAATGATTTTCTGCAGTTTTGTCAGCTAAACCCTAAACCATGCCCGATTGTTGGCATGTCCAGCCAGCCTGGTGCATTTATGCTGCCAGATCTGGGTGAAGACCTGGATATCCGTAGCGACATTCCTAAGTACCGTATTTACGAGAACGGCGTAATGACTGCTGAAGTAGCAGACGTTAAAGATTACTGGCGCGATGATCTGGTGACTTTCGTTCTGGGTTGTTCTTTCTCCTTCGAAGAAGCACTGATTGCCGACGGTCTGGAAGTACGTAACATCACTGAAGGTGTAAACGTGCCTATGTACCGTACCAACATTGATTGCCGCAGCGCTGGCCGTTTCCACGGTACAACTGTGGTAAGCATGCGCCCAATGAAAGCGGCTGATGCTATCCGTGCTGTACAGATCTGCACCCGCTTCCCATCCGTACACGGTGCACCACTGCATCTTGGCGATCCTTCACAGATCGGTATCAGTGACATCAACAACCCTGATTTCGGCGATGCTGTCACCATTAAAGAAGGCGAGCTGCCAGTATTCTGGGCATGCGGTGTTACACCACAGGTTGCCATCGAACAGGCTAAACCAGACTTTTGCATTACCCACAGCCCAGGCCACATGTTAATTACCGACCTGCCAAATAGCCGCCTGGCCGTACTGTAATCAGGCCACACTGGAGAATAGATGATGACGTTACAACTCAACTGTGACTTAGGTGAAAGCTTCGGCTCCTGGAAAATGGGTCTGGATGAAGCGGTTATGCCACATATCGATCAGGCGAACATTGCCTGTGGCTTCCACGCTGGCGATCCGCTGGTATTGGAAAAGACCCTGAAACTAGCAAAAGAAAATGATGTAACTATCGGCGCACATCCGGGTTATCCGGATCTGGTTGGCTTTGGCCGCCGTAGCATCAAGGCATCCCCTGCTGAACTGAAAGCTATGGTGATGTATCAGATTGCTGCGATTGACGGCATGGCAGCCAGCATGGGCCTGTCACTGTTTTACGTTAAACCGCACGGCGCTATGTACAACGACATGATGGCCAATGCTGACGTACGTAAAGTCATCATGGAAGCTATTGCGTCTTACCACCGTCCGCTGGTTCTGATGCTGCAAAGCACACCGGAAGCCGAAACCATTCAGGCTGAAGCTGACGCAGCAGGTATTTCTTTGTGGTTCGAAATTTTTGCTGACCGCTGCTACGACGACGACGGCAAATTACTGGCACGCAGCAAACCCGGTGCCGTTCACACCAAAGAAAAAATGCTGGCTCAGGTTAAACAGCTTAAAGACCAGGGTACTATCACAACGGTAAGCGGCAATATCCTCAACCTGCGTGCAGATACTCTGTGTGTTCATGGCGACAACATGGATGGTGTTAACGCCATTCAGGAAATCCGCGAGATGATCAAATCATGAGTGCAGCAATGAAACTCGAGATTGCTGGCGAAAACGCCCTGATACTTTATTTCGGTGAAAAAACCGACCCTGCGGTATCAGCCAAAGTTCAGCAGGCAGTAGATGCTCTGGAAACGGCGCTCTCCGATGTGCTGATCGACATGGTGCCTTCTTACGCATCTCTGTTAGTGATCTTTAATCCATTAGCCTGCGACCATCTGGAAGTACGTCGCCGTATTCGCACAGCACTGAGCGATCAGACAGAAGGCGAAACGTCTGAAGGTCGCCTGGTGAGCCTGCCAGCTTACTACAGCACTGAATCAGGCCCGGACCTCGAAGATCTGGCTAACCGTGCCAACCTGAGCGTGGAAGAGGTCATTAAGATCCACAGTGAAATGGAATACCGGGTCTATGCCATCGGCTTTGCACCGGGCTTCGCTTATCTGGGCGAAGTAGACGAGCGCATTGCTGCGCCACGTCTTTCAACTCCCCGTCAGAAAGTCCCCCGTGGTGCAGTCGCTATTGCTGACCGTCAGACCGCCGTTTACCCGGCAGTATCTCCAGGCGGCTGGAACCTGATCGGTTTATGCCCTACCCGAATGTTCAACCCTGAAGCGACACCAAGCATGCCTGTACAGGTCGGTGACAGAATTCGCTTCCAGCCGATTGAACGTGATGAATTTCTGTCTCTGGGAGGCGAACTGTAATGAGCGGATTCAAAGTATTACAGCCTGGCCTGTTAACTCTTATTCAGGATGCCGGCCGTATCGGTCAGCACCGTATTGGTCTGACGACCGGCGGACCACTGGACAGCAATGCCTTTGACTGGGCTAACCGCCTGCTTGGCAATAACGCTAATGCAACCGCGCTTGAAGTCAGCATCGGCGGCCTGGTTATGGAAGCCCAGTGCGACACGTATATCGTTCTGACTGGCGCTGCCATGCCACTGAAAATCAACGGCACAGAACAGGAAGGCTGGTGCGCCCATAAAGTGCAGGCCGGTGACCGTATCGATATTGGCTTCTCCACTGCCGGTGCCCGTGCTTATCTGGCCGTTAGCGGTGGTTTCACTGTTGCAAAAAGCTTTACCAGTACAGCAACCGTTACCCGTGAAGGTATTGGTGGTCTTAGCGGTGAAAAACTCCAGCAAGGTGATTTCCTTCCTGCTGAAGCAGCTCCTGACCAGCAAGTGTATCGTCTGCCTGAAGCTTTCCGTCCGGATTACACCGCTGCAGTTTCACTGCGGGTTGTGACCGGTTATCAACAGGATGCTTTCAGCGATGTACAGAAACGTTTGTTCTTTAGCAGCGAATACAAGGTAACTGACCGTGCAGACCGCATGGGCTATCGCCTGGAAGGCCCACAGATTACACCATCAATTGACGGTATTCTGTCTGAAGGCATTTGTCACGGCGCGATTCAGGTACCTGCAGATGGCCAGCCAATCGTACTACTGAACGATCGTCAGACTATTGGTGGCTATCCTAAAATCGGTTCCATGATCGCCATGGATACCGCACGCCTGACCCAGTTACTACCAGGCTCAGCCGTATCTTTTGAAGAAATAAGTATCGACGCAGCACACAACCTGCGTTGTCTGGAACAGGCACGTTTCGCACGGACAGAGCCTGAAGCTCTATAAGCGAAAAAACACTGCCGGTTAAGTTGCATGCAGTATGACAAGTAACTGCATCTGACACGCCGGTAAGTTGACGTTTTACTGATATAAAAAAATGCTGATAACGGCTTACCGCTATCAGCTGTTAATAAACTTTTGGCGCTACTCAGACTGGTCAGCCAAAGCGGGCTTAAACAGCCAGCGTGACCAGCCGAAGTAGACAAAAAAGAGAGATGACCTATGGAAAATGTAGTGAATGAGGCGGCGCTGAGCCAGCAAATCGAAGATGCTCTGGTAGCCCGTAACCTGCGCGGTATGAAAACCGTTCAGCCTGCTCTGCAAACCGGTTACTACCTGCGTGCAGCGCGTATCCTCAACAAATGTAAAGGTCACGTTCTGATCGGCACCGGTTTTCCGGTCGTTGATACTTTCGAAACCGATGGCCCTGTTGGCGCTATCGCTCTTTACCGTGCGCTGGAAACCTTAGGTGCAACACCAGTCATTGTATGTGGACCACCGGTATCCCAGGCACTGATGAAAGACTTCCGTGTACACGAAATCCGTGTAGGCGAACACCAGGAACGTAAACTGGAAGCTTTCCAGGCACTGTATCACTACAATCCGGATGCCGTTCTGTCTATCGAACGCCCAGGTCAGGCTGCTGATGGCGGTTACTACAACATGCGTGGCGAAAGCATCAGCCCACGTACCGCTTGCTTCGATACCTTCATTAACAACGCTAAATGCCCAACAATCGGCATCGGCGACGGCGGTAACGAAATCGGCATGGGCAACATCACCGAAGCCCTGAAAGATCTGGACATTGTGTCTGCATCTACCCGCGTGGACGAACTGTGCATCGCAGACGTATCTAACTGGGGTGCATACGGCATCATGTCTTTCCTTAGCCTGTGGAACAACATTGACCTGCTTGAAGCAGTGAAGCCACTGGAAATTCTGGAATACCTGTCTGGTCTGGGTAGCGTCGACGGTGTAACCCGTCTGAACGAACTGACTGAAGACGGTCTGCCAATGGAAGAAGGTGAATCTGTACTGCTGGAACTGCGTAAGATCATCGGCATGGCTTAATCGCCCTTCTACTCTTAACAACGGCCGCTACTCAGCGGCCGTTTTCGTTTGGCGATACAAGCAGCTTTCTGGTCATCACTCGCAGGAGATTCAACTCTAGCCAATCCCTCCTCGCTTTTTATACTAAGCAAGCACCCAGGTAAATTCTTGCCACACTAAACAAACGCAGTCCCTGTCTTCAATACCTGTTTCGCAGGCTGTCACATAAAGTTCATACAATAAATTACTTATTTTCAAATAGTTAACAAAAGTCCTTCCTATACTTAAAGCCATGTTAAATAAAAGGACTGCTTATGAATGCGAAACTTCCGCGCTATACGCTGCACTTTGATAACGAACATCCCTACCAGGCAATTTTTATTCGCGATGATGCGCCGGTGGCAAAGTCATCGTCTGTACCCTCGCTCAAGCCAGACCCGCTAATACGTCGTATTGGTCTGGATTTTCTGCTGGCAGTAACCCTTTCAACCCTGGCTGTATTCGCCTTTAGCAACCACCCCGGCCTCTGGCCGGGCTGGCTTCAGTCCATGCTGGGCGGAGGCTTTGCACTTGGGGCAGGTTATCTCGCGGTCAAATACTACAGTCTGTTGATTGCCCTTTATCTGCTGACAATTTCAATGGCGATTGCAGCTTCAGTTATCGGATTCTTTTGGTGGATCATCTGACTAACAATACGCTGTATTCTTATCTGCAATATTACGGGCAACTTATGTAGAATCAGGCAGATGACAAGAGACGGCCAAAGCCGCAGAAAACACTCGTCACTCTCAACACTCTCTCCACGACAACGAGGCCACCATGCGCTATCTACACACTATGGTTCGGGTAAACGACCTGGACGCATCTCTGAAATTTTATTGCGATCTGCTCGGCCTGGTTGAAACCAAACGTAACGAATATGAAGGCGGTCGCTTCACTTTGTGCTTTCTGGCTGATCCTCACTATGAAGCTCACGCCCGCGAACATCAGAGTCCGCTGCTAGAGCTCACTTACAACTGGGACCCGGAAGAATACGATGAAGGCCGCAACTTCGGCCATCTGGCATTTGAGGTAGATGATATCTACAGCCTTTGCCAGAAACTGCAAGATGCCGGTGTCACTATCAACCGCCCACCCCGTGACGGTCATATGGCGTTTGTGCGCTCCCCGGATAACATCTCTATTGAGTTACTGCAAAAAGGTGAGTCACTGGCGCCAGCTGAGCCCTGGGCCTCTATGGAGAATACCGGGCACTGGTAAACACCCTGGAAAACCTGCCTGAAAAAGCCACTGCCTTCCGGTGGCTTTTTACTTTGACGGCAGCCAACCTCAAACCATCATTCGGCACAGAATTTGTGCACCCGCAAAAAACCGCACTGAAAGTGCGCAGCCATAACGCCAACCAAGGCGACTGAAGCCCACAAAATAAAAACGCATAACCAATTGATTTTTATAACAATAAAAGTAACGAATTCTTTATCTGCTCTCTCTGGCACAGTTTCTGCTATCTAAGTCCTGCTATAACAGCTTTAACTTTGAGCTTTGATAATAAGCATTCTGATGATGAAACTATGACAGCAGGCATAATGAACACCCCTATTAACTCCAGGCCATTATACTCACGGCTCTACCTATTGGATGACCAGCAAGACACTGATCAGGCGCTAATGAATGCGCTGACTCACTTAGGCTATGACATCCATCAAGCCTGCCAGCCAAACCTGCTTGCCGATCTGCAGCAGGCTTCTACTGATATTATATTTATCAGACAACAACAGCTAAGTCCCCAGCTACTCGAACAACTTAAACTGATCCAGCAATGGCAACCGGTACCCGTCATCATTTTTACCGAATCAGACCATCAGGCAACCGCTGAACAGGCTATCCTTGCCGGTGCCAGCTCATATATCGTCAGCGGCCTGCAATATAAACGTCTTGCTTCAATCATCCGCGTAGCTTGTCTGCGTTTCGAAGCGACCAAGAATCTGCAACAAAACCTGGCGCAGGCAGAACAGTCACTGGACGAAAGAAAACTCATAGAACAGGCCAAAGGCCTGGTGATGCGACATCAGAAATGTGACGAACAGCAAGCATTCATCGCCATGCGAAATATGTCGATGAGCCAAAGTATCAGCCTCGGCAAACTGGCCCGGCAACTGATTACTGCACTGGAGCACTGACACCCGCAAATCCGCAGAATTACCACTGCCCGACAATTTATTTACTTCAAGCAAAGGCGCTTAAAGAACCACTGGTATTAGCCATGGTTTTTTAAGCGCCTTTTTTCATTTTAAGGAGCCAACTATGCACGCTACTACCCGTTTTAATATTTTCTCCTGGCAGGGGAAAATGAAGATTCTGCATTGCAGCTGGATCGCTTTTTTCATTACTTTTTTTGTCTGGTTCAACCATGCTCCCCTGCTGGCAGTCATTGGTGATTCGCTAAACCTTACCCGCGAACAGATTAAAACCCTGCTCATTCTCAATGTTGCACTGACCATTCCGGCACGAGTGATCGTCGGCATGCTGACTGATAAATATGGCCCACGTAATGTCTATGCCTGCATTCTCGCCCTGGCGAGTATTCCCTGCTTTATGTTCGCACTGGCGGAAAACTTTATGGATGCCGCTATCGCCCGGTTTTTACTCGGCTTTGTCGGTGCCGGTTTTGTCGTTGGTATACGCATGGTAAGTGAATGGTTTCCAGCCAATGAACTGGGGACTGCGGAAGGTATTTACGGTGGCTGGGGAAATTTCGGTTCAGCCGCAGCCGCCATGCTACTGCCAGGTATGGCTATCTTCTTTAGCCTTGAACACTTCACAGTACTGGAAGGCTGGCGCATAGCTGTATTACTCAGCGGCTTTATCAGCCTTTGCTTCAGTGTTTTCTGGTACCTGAATGTTACCAACACACCTAAAGGCGCAACTTACTTTAAACCTAAGCAAATTGGTGGCATGGAAGTTTCAAGTGTCAAAGATTTCTGGCTGCTGCTAATAATGAAACTGCCTATGTATGCCGCCCTGGCATTACTCAGCTGGAAACTTTCACCAGCCGGCGTCAGCATGCTCAGCGAACAGCTGTGTAATCTGATGTATCTGCTACTGACGATTATCTTTATCTACGACTGCTACAGTGCGTATCGCATTAACCGTCATCTGTTTACTCAGCCTGTACCTGAATATGAACGCTATGACTTTAAACAGGTAGCGGTTCTGAACGTACTTTATTTTGCTACCTTCGGTTCAGAATTAGCAGTGGTTTCCATGCTGCCACTGTTCTTTGCCGATGTTTTCGCACTCGACATGGTGGTCGCCGGTCTGTTGGCATCAGCCTATGCCTTTATGAATCTTATGTCGCGTCCCGGTGGCGGCTGGCTGAGCGATCGTTTCGGCCGTAAAAAAACCCTGCTGATACTGACCACAGGTCTGGCTGCCGGCTACGCTCTGATGGCCTGCATAGACAGTAGCTGGCCACTGATAATGGCAGTTATTACAGCGATGGCTTGCTCATTCTTTGTACAGGCTGGCGAAGGAGCAGTATTTGCCGTCGTGCCGCTAATAAAGCGCCGTCTTACCGGACAGATTGCAGGTATGACAGGTGCCTACGGCAACGTCGGTGCAGTCTTCTATCTCACGGTACTTTCACTGGTTGAATACCAGGTTTTCTTCATGGTGATTTCAGCAACAGCAGTGCTTGGTTTGATCAGCCTGATGTTCCTGCAGGAACCTAAAGGACATATCGCAGAGGTTGATGAGAACGGCAGTGTTGAACTGATCAGTGTGACCTGAACCAGCTAACCGAAACAACGCGTATCTGGTTACAGATACGCGCTGAAATCTGAGTTAAAAACTATGAATACAGCATCTGACCAAATGCCAGAAACCTTATCAGACCACCAGCCATTCCCCGGGAAAGCCCGTTCACAAGGCTTACTGGTTAGTTTCGGTGGTTATTCCAGCGCCGGCGTCAAAGCGGTCAATCAGGATGCCTTTGCAGCGGCGTTTCCAGATAACAGCAGCCGGCCCTATAAAGGCGCAGCCGCAGCCATTGCCGATGGTGTCAGTAGTTGTACGGACGCTGCTATCGCCAGTCACACCAGCGTGACCAGCTTCATGCAGGATTATTTCTCAACACCTGACAGCTGGAGCGTTAAACAATCCAGTGCACGGGTACTAAACGCACTCAATAGCTGGCTTTATCAGCATAAGGCCGCAGAGCAGCCCAGCCTGCTTACAACTTTTGCCGCGGTAATCATCAAGTCCACAACGTTATATACCTTGCATGTGGGAGACTCGCGGATCAGCCATATACGTAATGGCCGGCTGGAACAACTCAGTGAAGACCATCAACACACTGAACTGCAACATACCTATCTGGCCAGAGCATTAGGTGCCGATCCGCACCTGAAAGTCGACTTTTCCTGTCAGTCATTACAGGCTGGCGATTTGATCCTGCTTACAACTGATGGCGTTCATGAATATCTCGACAACAGCGAAATTAGTCAGATCATTCAGCAACACAGTCAGCCTGAGTCATTCACCGCCTCGCAACTCGAAGACATTGCCCGAATACTGGTCAAAACAGCGCTGCAACAAGGCAGTAAAGACAACCTGACCGCTTTGCTGGTAAGCGTCACTCAGTTACCAGATATCACTCAGAAAGAAGCCCAGCAGGCATTCAGCCACCTTCCCATCCCTCCTGCACTTAACATTGGCCAGAAGATTGATCACTATCAGGTGTTGGATATCGTCTTCAGCGGTACCCGCAGTCATATGTACAAAGTAAAAAACCTGCATGACGGTCAGTCTTATGTGCTTAAATCCCCCTCATTAAACTTCGCTGACGATCCACATTACCTGCAAGGCTTTATCCGCGAGGAATGGACCGGTCAGACAGTGCAACAGGCTCACCTGATGCGCACTTATGCAGCGCCGGATAAACCCTTTCTTTACTACATAGGTGAGCACATTGAAGGACTGAATCTGCGCCAATGGATGGACCAGCATCCCTTCCCCACCATACATGAAGTACGGCAGATATTACGACAGACAATTTCAGGACTCCGCGCCCTACAGCGACAAGGTATTATCCATCAGGACCTGAAGCCTGAAAACATTATGATAAACCAGGATGGCCAGGTAAAAATCATTGACTACGGTACTGTTCAGATTGCCGGCGTAAACGAACTTTACTCTCCTTTAACCAAGTCAGTTCCACAGGGTTCGGTCGGCTACACAGCCCCTGAATATCTGCTCGGCCAGTCAGGTAGCAGCCGTTCTGATCTGTTTTCACTGGCCATCATCAGCTATGAAATGCTGACTGGAAAACACCCTTATAGTCAGTTACAAAAAGCAGATAACCAGCTTAGGCAATATAGCCAACTGAGCTACACCCCTGCCCGCCAGCATCGTCCGGACCTGCCAGCATGGATAGAAGCTTGCTTACAAAAAGCTTTAAAGCCTGATCCTGCGGAGCGTCATCAGGCACTCTCCGAGTTTCTCCATGACTTCAGCACACCTAATCTTCAGCTGGTAAGCCAACTGGAGCAACAGCCATTGCTGAGTCGGAATCCACTGCTGTTCTGGCAAGCGCTGAGTGGTGTGTTGTTATTCACTAACTTCGTATTACTCGCGCTCAGTTAAGTAACACAGTAGTGCACCAATAACAGGCAATACCATTTCGGCCTTGTCTCGCTTTGGTGCAGCCATACCATCCAACAACGCCAACAAATCTTCAA
This sequence comes from Aliamphritea ceti, assembly GCF_024347215.1. Classification (NCBI taxonomy): domain Bacteria; kingdom Pseudomonadati; phylum Pseudomonadota; class Gammaproteobacteria; order Oceanospirillales; family Oceanospirillaceae; genus Aliamphritea; species Aliamphritea ceti. The sequence goes on along the minus strand of NZ_AP025282.1, from coordinate 1,701,502 downwards.
CATACTGTTTTTAAAGGCTTATATCTATCTGGCACAGTGTCTGCAATATTAATAAACAGATACTGACAGTTTCTCTGCCGCTATCTACAACCTTAAAACGAACAAAGGCGTTCATCCACCGGGCTTGCACCAGTCCGGCAGATGAGCGCCTTTTTTTATACCTGTCAGTGCGACTGATCTGAAGACAGTAATCTGAAGACAGCTAGCTAAAAACAAAGAAGTGGAGCCATTTATGTATACAGCATCCGTCAAACCTCACCTGGTCATTATTGGTAATGGCATGGCAGGTACCCGGTTGCTGGAAGAATTACTCGCCGACGCCGGGCATGAATACCGCATCAGTATCTTTGGTGCTGAACCACAACTGGCGTACAACCGTATTTTACTCTCGCCGGTACTTGCCGGTGAGAGCCAACAGTCAGACATACAACTCCACAATAAAGGCTGGTATAGCCGCCATCGTATCCAGCTTTATACAGAAGACCCGGTTATTCATATCGATACCGATAATCGCTTCATCAGCAGCGCCAGCGGTGTCCATCTGGCATACGAAAAACTGGTATTTGCGACCGGCGCCTCTCCGGTCACACCAGAGCCGCTCCGACATAACAAAAGTCATCATATCCATCAGTTCCGCACTCTCAATGATGTCAGTCAGATTCTCAAAAGCAGCCAAACAGCTGAACGTGCGGTAATACTTGGAGGTGGATTACTGGGACTGGAAGCCGCTCATGGTTTGAATAAAGCCGGTTTAAAGGTTGACGTCATTCACCGTGGCCCCTGGCTGATGAACCGTCAGCTTGATGAAACTGCTGCTACGCTTCTGCAGGCAACACTCCGCAAGCGAGGCATAACTGCCCACTCAAATTGCCAGATGGAGCAGATTGAAGAGATAAGTGATCAACAGCTCAACATCAGTCTCAGCAACGGAGAACAACTTCAGACAAATATGCTGGTAACCGCCATCGGTATTCGACCGAATATTCAGCTGGCACTGAGCAGCGGTCTGGATTGCCAACAGGGAATTCTGGTTAATTCCCAGCTACAGACATCCGTCAGTGATATCTATGCCCTGGGAGAATGCTGTCAGCTCGGCCCACATACTTTTGGGCTGGTCGCGCCTATATGGGAACAGGCAAAAGCCCTCGCAGCTCAGCTTAAAGGACACCACCAGCAACACTACCAACCTAGCCCTTCTGCCACTCAGCTCAAAGTCGCTGGTATCGACCTGTTTTCTGCCGGAGATATTTCTGAGCAATCACCTGATACGGACGCCTGGCGATTGGAAGATATTCAGCAAGGCACTTACAGGAAACTGTTTTTCAAAGAAAAGAAATTAACCGGCGTCATTCTTTATGGCGGCGTCAGTGACGGCCAGTGGTACTTCAACCTCATCAACAATCAACAGGATATCAGCCATTTACAACCAGACATGATATTTGGCGAATCATTCTGCACCCAAAAACCGAATTCAGATTTACATACACCACTAGCGACACAGCCAGAGACAAGCGCTGCCCACGCTTTCCAAAACTCATAATTTACCTGCGGCACTACAGCATTTGAAACACAGGAGCCAATAATGACACAGCCTACAGTTGCAACACCCTCTGCCCACTTAAAACCCCAGATTATCGTGGTAGGAAACGGCATGGTCGGCCATCAGTTTTTACAAAGCCTCGCCGACAGCGACCAGCTACAAAACTTTTCTGTCACTGTTTACTGCGAAGAAAATGATCTTGCCTATGACCGGGTAAAACTGAGCAGCTATTTCTCAGGTGCCACTAAGGCAGATCTTGCCATTGGTGATGCTGAGGAATATGCCAGCTGGGGACTAAACGTCATTACCGGAGAAACAGTCACTGCAATAGATCGCCACCAGCATAAAGTGATAACTGATGCTGGCACAGAGCAGCATTACCACAAGCTCATTCTGGCCACCGGCTCCTACCCTTTTGTACCACCTGTTCCCGGGCATGACAGAGAACGCTGCCTGGTTTACCGCACTCTGGATGATCTGCACTTGATTCGTGATGCAGCTGTAAATGCCAAAAGCGGCGTCGTCATTGGTGGCGGATTACTGGGGCTGGAAGCCGCCAAAGCACTTACTGATCTGGGACTGCAAACGCACGTCGTAGAATTCGCACCAAGACTGATGGCTGTACAGCTCGACGCCGGCGGCGGTGACATGCTGCAGCATAAAATTGAAGCCCTTGGCGTTCAGGTACACACAAATAAAAATACCCAGCAGATCTGCGCCGGTAAAGAGACTTTTCACTGCATGCAGTTTGCTGACGGGGAACAGCTGGAAACCGATCTGATTGTCTTTTCTGCGGGTATTCGCCCCCGTGACGAACTGGCCAAGAGTAGCCTTTTGGAAACCGGTGAACGCGGTGGCATAGTGATCAATAATCAGTGCCAGACAAGTGATCCTGATATCTACGCCATTGGTGAATGCGCGCTGTGGAATCAGCAGATTTTTGGCCTGGTGGCTCCGGGCTATCAAATGGCCAAAGTAGCTGCTGATCATCTGATCGGTGGCGCAATGAGTTTTACCGGTGCCGATATAAGCACCAAGCTCAAGCTCATGGGCGTAGATGTTGCCAGCATCGGTGATGCTCACGCCCGCACACCCGGCGCACGCAGCTACACATTTACCGACGAACACAATGAAGTCTACAAACGTCTGATCGTCTCGGCAGACAACAAACAGCTGCTTGGCGCTATCATGGTTGGTGACACTGAAGATTACGGCAGCTTGCTACAATACATGCTTAACGGTATCGAACTGCCCGCCAATCCTGACACATTAATTCTGCCCCATTACATAGCTGACGGTTCTGAACAGTCTGGATTAGGGGTTGCGGCGCTGCCAGAGAGTGCTCAGATATGCTCCTGTCACGATGTCAGCAAAGGTGCGGTTAAATCAGCAGTGGCCAACGGTTGCTGTTCACTCAGCGATGTTAAAAACAGTACTAAAGCTGCTACCGGCTGCGGCGGCTGTGCCGCTCTCGTAACTGATGTACTTAACCACGAACTGGAAGCGATTGGTGTTACCGTAAACCGCGATCTTTGCGAACACTTTGCATACAGCCGACAAGATCTTTACAACCTGATCCGGGTAGAAAACATTCGTAGCTTTAGTGAATTCTTTAACCTTCATGGGAAAGGCCAGAGCCAGGGCTGCGAAATATGTAAACCGGCAATAGGCTCCATGCTAGCCTCATGCTGGAACGATTATATTCTCGAAGATCAGCACGTCAGCCTGCAAGACACCAACGATACCTTTCTCGCCAATATGCAGAAAGATGGCACCTACTCAGTCGTTCCGCGTATTCCCGGTGGAGAAATCACCCCGGATAGACTCATCGTCATCGGCCAGATTGCCAAAGATTATAACCTCTATACCAAGATCACCGGCGGCCAGCGTATTGATCTGTTCGGTGCCCGGTTAGAACAGCTTCCACCTATCTGGCAACGGTTAGTCGATGCGGGATTTGAAACCGGCCATGCCTACGGTAAATCCCTGCGTACGGTTAAGTCCTGCGTCGGCAGTAGCTGGTGCCGCTATGGCGTCGACGACAGCCTTGGGTTGGCAATTGAAGTAGAGAATCGCTACAAGGGTTTACGCTCCCCTCATAAGATCAAATTTGCCGTGTCCGGCTGTACCCGCGAATGCGCTGAAGCCCAAAGTAAAGACATCGGTATTATCGCCACTGAAAAAGGCTGGAACCTTTATGTTTGTGGCAACGGTGGTATGAAACCCCGTCATGGAGATCTGTTCGCCACCGATCTCGATAAGGCCACTCTGTTGCAATACATCGACCGGCTGCTGATGTTTTACATCAAAACCGCTGAACGCCTGCAACGTACTTCCGTCTGGATGGATAATCTGGAAGGCGGTCTCAATTATCTGCAGGACGTCATCATCAACGACAGTTTAAATATTGGCGCAGAGCTGGAGCAGCAAATGCAGCAGGTAATCGGCAGTTATCAGTGTGAATGGAAAACCACACTTCAGGACCCTCAGGCACTGAAACGTTTCCGGCATTTTGTTAACAGCGACACCCCTGACAACAACATTCGTTTTGAAGAAATACGCCAGCAGATATCACCGATAAAAGCTGAAGCCATCAACATCATTTCCGACCGGAGCGCCTGATCATGTCAGTCAATTCAACTCAAACAACACACATAACACCGGTTACCCAACAAGAAATAGCCCAAAACTGGCAAACGATCTGCCATATCTCTGATCTGGTGGCCAACGCGGGTATCTGTGCATTAGTCAGAGATCAGCAGATCGCTATTTTCTATCTGCCTGAAGACAACAGTGTTTTCGCCATTGATAACTACGACCCTATCGGCAAAGCAAACGTTTTATCCCGTGGTCTGATTGCAGCCCATGGTGACGAGCTGGTGGTTGCTTCGCCTCTCTATAAACAGCATTTCTGTCTGCGCACCGGGCGTTGCCTGACAGAAGAACAGCACAGCATTCGCAGCTGGCCAGCACGTGTTACCGGCACAAAAGTCGAAATATCAGCTCCTTAGCTAATCGCGCTTAATACTCACGTAATTAACCATTTAATAAACAGGAGAGATCAATGAACTGCGCCCGACAGCCCCGCCAGACAGAAACAACCTGCCCTTACTGTGGTGTTGGCTGCGGCGTTACTGCCACGTATTCTCAGCCCAGCGACAATAGCCAACAAATTCCGGCAGTATCCATCAGTGGTACCCTTCACCACTCTGCCAATCAGGGCCGGCTCTGCGTTAAAGGGGCCAGTCTTGCAGATACGCTTGATCACGAAGACCGGTTACTGACACCTCAAATCAATGGCAGAACTACCGACTGGGAAACAGCCACAGACTTTGTTGCTACACAATTTAGCCAGATCATCGCAGAGCATGGTCCGGATGCAGTGGCTTTTTATCTCTCAGGTCAATTGCTGACCGAAGACTATTATGTCGCCAATAAACTCATGAAAGGCTTTATCGGCTCTGCCAATGTCGATACTAATTCCAGGCTCTGCATGTCTTCAGCGGTCACCGCTCATAAACGGGCTTTTGGTGCAGATATTGTACCCGGCTGCTATGACGACATAGAGCAGGCAGACTTACTGCTGCTTATCGGAGCCAATACTGCCTGGACTCACCCGGTAATTTACCAACGCATAGTAGCTGCGAAGCAGAGCCGCCCGGAAATGACTATAGTGGTCATTGACCCACGCAGAACTGCCACCTGTGACATTGCCGACGTTCATCTGGCCATCGCACCCGGTAGCGATGGCTTTCTGTTTAATGGCCTGCTGGCACATCTTGTCCGCACCAACAGTCTTGATCATGAATACATCAATGCCCATACAGAAGGCTTTCAAAACTGCCTTCAACAGGCGATGACTACTGCACCCAGCCTGACAGATACAGCTCAGCAATGTGCATTAGATGAAGCAGCCTTACGCAAAGTATTCGATCTCTTTGCCACAACAGCCCGCTGTGTCAGCCTGTTTTCTCAGGGCATCAATCAGTCCAGTAGTGGCGTCGATAAAGCCAACAGCATCATTAACTGTCACCTGGCTAGTGGAAAAATAGGTAAACCAGGCGCGACGCCTTTCTCCATCACAGGGCAACCAAACGCAATGGGAGGACGTGAAGTTGGCGGGCTTGCTAACCAGCTGGCAGCACATATCGACTTTTCCGACCCAGACGCTATTCAAAATGTTGCAGACTTTTGGCAAACCAAAACAATTGCCCGCCAGGAAGGCCTGAAAGCGATTGATATGTTTAGCGCCCTGCACCGTGACGAGATCAAAGCCATCTGGATAATGGGCACGAACCCGGCGGTCAGCATGCCGAACAACAACTTTGTCACTGAGGCATTAAAGAACTGTCCATTAGTCGTTGTTTCCGACTGTGTCGCCAGCACTGACACCACCGACTGCGCAAACGTACTGCTACCGGCAACCAGCTGGGGCGAAAAAGACGGTACAGTGACTAACTCGGAACGAATGATATCCCGTCAGCGTCAGTTTTTACCTATACCAGGTGAAGCCCGGCACGACTGGCAAATTATCTGTGATGTAGCAGACAAAATGGGCTTTTCAGATGCCTTCAACTTTGACAATCAAGCCAGCATTTTCCGTGAACATGCAGCGTTATCCGGCTTTAGAAATTCAGATAAAGGCAAATACCGCCTGTTCAACATCAGCGGACTTTCGCGACTGAGCGATACTGCATACGACAACGTCACTCCCCGCCAATGGCCGGTTATTAACAACCCTAAATACGATCAGGCACCCGACTCAAGCAGCAAGCGCCTGTTTAGCAACGGTGTTTATGTAACCCCCAACAACCGCGCCCGGCTAACAGGCATCAGCCCCCAGCTCCCACAGGCAAGCTGCTCTGCAGAATATCCTTTCATGCTTAACACCGGGCGTATCCGTGATCAGTGGCACACAATGACCCGAACAGCGAAAGCGCCACAGCTAGTGACACATACTGAGGAGCCGTTCATCAACCTGCATCCTGATGATGCAGCCACACTCGAACTGGGCTTCCAGTCCCTGGCACTTATCAGCAATAGCTATGGCAGCTGTATTGTCAGAGTCGTTCTGAATGATGACCAGCAACCCGGACAGGCCTTTATGCCTATCCACTGGAATCAGCAATACGCGTCCAGGGCCAGTGTCTGCAGCCTGTTTCCTGCTTATAGTGATCCGCTTTCCGGGCAACCTGAACTTAAACAGGCCGCTATCAGCATTAAACCTTTTGCCGCAGCCTGGTATGGCAGTCTGATATCCCGCAATGCGCTAACACCACCGGCTTGCGAATACTGGTGTAAGATCCCCTGCGAGCAAGGCTACCGTTACATGCTGGCAGGCAGCCAACAGCCAGAAAACTGGCAAAGCTGGTTCGAAGAATCTCTACAACTCAACGATGACCAGCTCATCATGAGTTCTGCTAATAATAAACACTTTCGTCTGGCCAGTTTCAATGATCACATTTTAGAAACGGCATTCTTTACCGCACCGGTTCCTCCAGTGCTCAACTATCAATGGCTACAACAGCAACTGGGAGCACAGATAAAACCAGGCGCGCAACGGCAGATGATACTTGCAGGCCGACCAGCCACAGCGGGAAAAGAAAAAGGTAAAATACTTTGCAGCTGTTTTCAGGTGGGTGAGAACTGTATTCGTGAAGCCCTATCAGCAGGGTGTACTAACGTCGAAGAACTAACGGAAAAACTCAAATGTGGCAGTAACTGCGGTTCATGCCTGCCGGAAATAAAAGACCTTGTTCGTAACAACTCAAAAACAATGCCGATGGCTTGCTGTTAACCCTTACCAATATTTAGTACAGCATTATCAGGGAGACACTATATACAGTTCGCCAACCTCCACACTGGAAAGTATTATCTAATCTTGCCCAGCAACAACAGAAACTTACCAGCGTGTTTCATCTCGATTGAGACCTACAGCCAAAGAACTGCAGAAACAAAAAACCACCGATAAACGGTGGTTGCTTTCAGAGGTTAAAAAGTCAAACCAACTTACGTAACCGCTGCCCTGTACAGATAAAACCATTGGCTTCATAAAACTGCTGTGTTCGGGAAAATTCAGCTAACGGAGGTGCGCCTACTTCCAGCCGCTGCCAGCCCTGCGCCGCTGCAAATTTCACGGCATGATTCACCAACTGTTTACCCAGTTTTAGTGAGCGGTATTCAGGTAACACGTACAATTCAGAAATTTCACCGAATACGCCACCAGCATATAAAGCTGCGCAGCGATGCAAGGTAATAACACCTATTGCTTCATCCGCCAAGCGGGCAATAAAGGCGTAGATTAACTGATCCGCCAGCAAGCTTTTCGCCTGTTCAGGTATCCGCATTGCCGCTAACTCGGCCTTCGCCTGAGGTTCCAACTCCAGCAGTAACGCTGCTACTAACCGGGCAACATCCTGAGCATCAGTCGCTGAAGCCTGGGAAATTGTAACTTTTTGTAAATCTGAATCTAAATCTATGTCTGAGCCAGGATTTAAAACGATCAAAGGGATTTGCCGTCAAACATATCCAGCGACAGGTGATTAACATCAACGCCTTCAACACAGTTAAGATTCACCCTGAAAGATCCCGGCGCACGCAAAGTTTCATGAAAAGGATAAATACCACAGCGACTACAGAAATAATGTTTACCGACCATAGTGCCAAACTGGTACAAGCTCAGTGCGTCTGCTTTAGCTGTAATTTTCAGCTGATCAGCCTGTAGCAGGAAATTCGACATAACAGCCCCTTTCCTGGTGCAGATCGAACAGTTACATTTCACCCCACCGTCAATTTGTGGTGCTTCAAACTCAAACGTCACATCGCCACAATGGCATGAACCTGTATATTGCATAACATCAGCTCCTTTATAAAAAGCGATTCGTCAGGGCATAACACCGAGTAAATCAGTTTCACCCACATCAACACCACGCTGGCTAAACAGTGTAGTCAACTGTCCCCGATGATGGGTCTGATGATTGAAAAAATGCTGCAGCAAATACGCAAAACGGCGTTTAAATGCGATCCCTTTGGTATTTTTATATTCCAGCTCAAGCATCAGATCAGCATCGTTTAACTGACTACAGAATTCACAGATCATTTTATCCAGTTGCCGGCGCTGAGGAGATAGCTGCGACAAATCATCGTGTAACATCTGGCTTAAAGTAGCTGGCCGCTGAATATCCCTGACGCTGTTCAGCACATCACTGGCCGGATGTTCAGCAAAGCGCTGTAACCAGATAATATCGCCCACCATCAGGTGATTAAAAGTGCCCATTATTGAATTAAAAAAGGCACCGCTGTCACGTTTAAGTTCAGCAGAAGAAAGCTGACTGGCAGCATCCAGCAACTTGCTATTCATCCAGTGATTGTATTCCGCCATCAGACGGTAATTATCTGTCAGCATTTAAACCTCCTGCCCTAACATCTGATTCAGTAAACGCCAGTCATCCTTAGCTTGCTGCGCATACTCCAGACATGCGGTCACAAATGCATCCGTTTGCTCTGGCAGTAATTTAACAACAGCTTGCTCATAGCGGACAGAGCGCCGGTCTCCCCTGCCATGAGCCAGCGCCAATGCATGACCGCAGGTAGCTGCATATTCTTCAAATCCGCCTTTGCGGGCCTTTTTTCCCAGGGCGACATTTTCCGGATCGAGGCCAACTTTGGCATGATGACGGGAACGGACCAGCCAATGCCCACCGCCATACTCAGCTTCATCCAGTATCAAGTCAGGAAAACGCTGCATCCGACGCTGACATTCGAGCGTCAGATGTGCAGGGTTCAAACGGTTAACCGGACTCAGGTCAGTAAAGTAAAATAAGGGGGCAGCTTTGCGTTGCTGTTTCACTTCAACAATATGGCAAAGGTTCAGATCCTGCTGCCCTTGATAATCCGCAGGACCAACTAACAAGTAATAACGGGACATATTGACTGAGCCTGTACCGGCATCCAGACGGGCAACAATATCCAGCACCTGATCATCCATATAAGGTGCGAATGCCTGCTCAAGTGCTGCATATTCATCAGCATTTAAACGCTTAAACTTATCGGCACGGTCACGAAAACGCAGCGCTTCGGCATCCACATCTACAGCTTTGGCCAGTGAGCTTTTGAACAGAAAATCAGCACCGCCTGCTGCCCGCGCTTTCGCTTTATGAAACGGCTTGCTGAGAATATGATCGTCCGGGAAATCTGTCAGAACCTGTTGATGATAATCCGGGCTGGCAATCAGCATTTCACAGCGCTGCTGATAGCCTTTCAGAAACTGACGAACCGCCTGCTCAGCCGAACCGGCTTTGACACTGGCTTTGCCGGTATAGTCTTTCTCCCCGGCCTCTTTAGGCTGGTACGTACCCTCCGATAAGCCCCGGCAATAATCCGCACATAACACCAGACTTACCGCATAACGGGCTAAATCCCAGACAGCATGTCCGACACAGGCATCATCAAAATCATTTGGGGCGAATACAACTCTGTCGCCGTGGGAGCCTTCTTCAGTAAAAAAACCAAAGTTGGAAGTATGGCAATCACCCATGATGTGGGTTTTAGGCAACGTATACAGAGCTTCAGGTAAATTCAGATAGCCAGCATTAATATCCGCATAAAAAAGCTGCGCAGCGCCGCGTAAAAACACAAAAGGATTTCCCGCCATCTTCAGATGCTTACCTAAAGGCGCGGTTTCCGTCTCCCGGGGAGATTGACCGTCAACCCGGGTTAATTCAGTTTCAAGCCATGCAGAGCGGTTTTCAGCTAACGTCATATTCTGTCCGTTGATAGAGCCCTGCTTCCGCCAGCAATTCTCACTGCTATCCGTAGATGGGCATTACACAATCATTGTGTGAGATTATTCAGCGTTAAAGCTCACGCTGTTATTTCGGTCCCGGCTGCTGCGAATCAGCGCATCGCCAGACTTGGCAGCACCACGTTTTGCCTGCCGGTCATACAACACCACATTAACAGTCGCTGCCAGATTCAGACAACCTACAGTAGGAATATAAACCGCCGCATCTGCACGATCTACGACAGACTGACTCAGGCTGCCATCTTCAGGACCAAATATATAAAAAGCATTTTCAGGATGCTCAAACTCAGCCAGGGAAACAGCGCCTTCTACCAGATCAATACATACCAGTTGAGTATCATCATCAAGCTGAGGCATAACATCTAACAAACATTCGACACCTGTCAGGGGGATTCGCTGACTCACTGACTTAGTATCAGTGTGAAACTGGGCAGCGCGCTCATAGCGCTCACCGGTGTAATACACAGCATCAGCTTCAAAACATCCGGCGGCACGCATAACGGCACCAACATTGGTTGGCGATTTAGGATTCGTCAGGCCAATTCGGGCAGAGGCTTTTTTCATAAAAATACAAAACTCACAGCGTGCTCTAATCAGAAGAGCTAGGGCATTAACCCCGACTGGCGCAAATAATCACTTAGCAATTTATGCAGCCGCAGTGCAGACCAGTCATCCGGGGCGATCAGAGTACGAATCATCAGACCATTAATCTGCGCCGTCAAGGCCTCAGCGACATCCAGTGGCGGTTCTTTTAGTTCCAGCCCCTGTTGTTCGCAGTGAATAGCCAGCTGTTGCTGCACCAGTTCAATCCAGCGGTTATGCACGCCAATCTGATGCTCTGCCAAACGCGGCTCAGTCAGAGAGCGTCCCCAGAAGATCAGCCAGGCAGAAACCATGCCCCGCCCTTCCTCATCGGTAGGCAGCACTTGCATCAGAACCCGGTCAAACTGATAAGGCTGGTGCTCAGCCTGCACCAGCATACGGTTAACACTGCCGGTAAAGGCATATTCAAGCGCTGCTATTAACACCGCTTCCTTATCTTCAAAGTAATGACGGATAGCCCCTGTTGTGACCCCGGCTTCGCGGCCGATATCAGTCAGCTTAGTGGCTTCAAGTCCGCGGTGGGCAATTACTTTACTGGCCGCTTTAGCAATGGCTTCACGGCGTTGTTCATGATCGACTATTTTAGGCATTGACAGACTATACATTATTTTTTACATTACCGTGATAATATAAAAATCAAACCGACAATGCTTTGTCAAAAACGTCACAACCCATACCATACTTCGGAATACAGTCATGCTTACAAACTCTGCTGAATTGCATATCCACATGCCTGCCAGCGCTGCTGTTGAACTGCAGCAAAACGGTTTATTTGTAAACATTAACGGCCAGCAAGCCTACTTTAACTATTTTTGGCTGCGGGATAACTGCAGCAGTTCATGGGACAGTGAAACCCAGGAGCGTACTTTCGACATTCTTGCTGAGCCAGACAATCTTCAGCCAGCAACAGCAATGGTTGAAGCTGACGCTCTGCAAATACTATGGCCTTGCGGACATCAAAGCCGCTATAAACTGAACTGGCTGGAAAACTGGCATCAGGGACAAGGCCATGGTGATATCGCAATACGTGCCCGCCGTTCATGGTATGCGGAACATTACCCACAAATGGCCCGTTTCAGCCAGCCTGAACTGATGAATAATCCGGCAAAAGTAGCCGACTGGCTGGAAGCAATGCTGGATGAAGGTGTAGCCCTGATTACAGACATGCCTAACAGCAATGAAGGCCTGCAGGAAACCTGCGAACTAATTGGCACAGTGCGCCCTTCTTTCTCCGGCTATCATTTTGATGTGAAATCTAAAAAGAATCCGGAAAATCTCGCTTACACCAGCAAAGCACTGGAGCTACACACTGACCTGCCTCCGGAAGAACTCGCCCCGGGCATTCAATTCCTGCATTGCCGGGTAAATGATGCGGACGGTGGCGACAGCCTGTTTGTTGATGCTACCAGTGTGGCCAACGCCCTGCGCGATCAGCATCCAGAATACTTCGAACTGTTATCTACCGTCAGTGTGCCATTCCGTTACACCACTGATCATCAGGATGTACGTGCCCGTCAGACGATCATCGAAATCGACCCAAACAACGGTGAAGTCAGCGGCATTAACTACAGCCAGCACCTGAGTGATGTATTTGACCTGCCACAGGCAACTCTGGATAAGTTCTACCCGGCTTTCCGTACCTTCGGACACATGCTGCAGGATAACCGCTTCCTGATGCGCTTCCGTCTGAATGCCGGCGAATGTATTGTCTTCGATAACCACCGTATCGCCCATGGCCGTGCCGAGTTTGCAGCTGGCAGCGGTGAACGTCATCTGCGCGGCTGCTATGTAGACCGCGGCGAATTGCGCAGTGCCTATAGAGTGCTACGCAAACAGCATCCGGTGGCAGAGTTTACAATTACAACTGATTAATTCTGTACACCAAAGCTTGAGTAGCAAAATAAAACGGGCAGCTGTACAACTGCCTGTTTTACTTACAGTACTAAGAACTTTCTATATTCAGTTCTATCGACCAGACATATTAAAGTTCAACGAAGAAAACCAAACGCAACCCCTAGAAAGAACACTACCCCTCCCACTAAAGATATTTTAAATGCTCTCCGGCAAATAGATATTCCTTCATCATCGAAGGAATTATGCATAAAAAACCAAAATGGAATTAGTAATATAAACCGGTCCTTACAATGAAATACAGCAGCTAACCAGCAAGCTATATACATAACACCCAGGAAAGTAACAGATATCCCCCATACCACAGTAACTAACGTGTATATCTCCGCACTCATCGCCTGTTTCACTCCATCTGATGTAAGTGATAACTCAACCCTGTTCAGCAAAACGCGTCAGCCTTTCACCTTCCAGCCGATATCCTATCCACTCACTCTGAGCAACCGCGCCTATAGATTCATAGAAATCTATCGCTGGCTGATTCCAGTCCAGAACCGACCATTCGAACCTGCCGCAACCTTCAGCGACTGCCTGTCGGGCAAGCTGTTGTAGGAGAAATTTACCCGCACCTATACCGCGAAACTCAGGTGCCACATACAGATCTTCCAGATACAGCCCTTTTCGCCCCAGCCAGGTCGAGTAATTATAAAAGTACACCGCAAATCCAACCGCCTGACCATCTGCCAGACAAACTAAACCCGCTGTATTCGCACCTTCTGCAAACAAGCTGGCAGCAATCTGTTGTTCATCTGTCAGTACACAATGTTCAGCTTTTTCATAACGGGCCAGATCCCGGATAAAGCTCAAAATCAACCCGGCATCTTCTTTCACCGCTTCCCTTACGGATAACGTTGTCATTCCCTTTCCTCCCGGTTAAATGGATATTCCACAACCCTCTTTCCAATTCACAAGAATCAGCCGACCTTCTATCAGCTGCATGATAATGGCATACTGCCAGCCATCTGTCCGATGCACTGAGTAACCATGCGCATACGTAACCTGAATACTTTCGTTAAAGTCGCACGGCTCGGCAGCTTTCATGCTGCGGCCCAGCACCTGCATGCCACTCAACCGGCGATTTCTGCGCGCATTATTGCATTAGAAAATGAGCTCGGCGCTCAGCTGTTCATCCGCGATAAAAGCGGTACCCGGTTAAGCCCCAGAGGGGTTCAGTTACTGCCTTATGCAGAAAAGCTGATTGCCATCAGTCAGGAGATGAAACAGCAGATTCGTGAAGATGCGCCTGAACGGGGTAATCTGCGAATTGGCATTGCTGACACGCTCGCCCATCTCTGGTTATCGCCTTTATTACAGCACTGGCAGGCACAGTATCCATTAATGTCTTTTGAGCTGATCAGTGATGTTTCGCCAACACTGGTCAAACAGCTCAAGAATTATCAGTTGGACCTGGCCCTGATGGTAGCCGATCAGAACAATATACCTGAGCTGGTCAGTGAGCCTTTATGTAGCTATCCGCAATGCTGGGTAGCCGCACCGGGATTGATCGGCGACGCCAACATCCGCTCAGTTGCTGATCTGGTGAATTATCCTGTACTCAGTTTCCCCCGGGAAACCCGGCCATGGGATTATCTGCAGCAACTGTTCCAGAGTTTTCATGATGACGCACCGGTATTTCATACCTGCAGTTCAGTTGCCAGTTTATTAACTATGGTGTCACAGGGTATCGGCGTTGCCCTGATGCCTGAACCTATCGTGCGACAGTTACTTGATGAAAAACAACTGGTTGAACTGCACATCGATCAAGCTGCCCCGGCTCTGAGTTTTAACTGTAGCTGGCGTTTAGACGACGATCGCATCCTTCCGCAGCTACTTGCCAACAGTAGCAGGGAGATCATGAGCGATAGCGTTTTAAGCACCTGACTCAGACAGCAAATACAGGCATTTACAACAGGCGTTTTCTCTAAACTCGCAATTTACACAGAATAAAATTCTAAAAAACTCATTGCGACAGCATTATATTCTGAAGTTTTTTTACCTATTGAAAGATATGCATTTTTCAAACACACTGCTGCGCACTCAAAAAGTATGATGGTAGTTCTGTCTTCGGTATACAGTCACAAGCTAAACTGAAGCACTGCCCTTGATCTGTAGCTATTCATTCCCGGTCGTCTCGCGACCACAGGCCTACAGTATCACTTAGGAGGCGTCAGAGTCTGACGCAACCTGTTAAGGCCGCAATTGCACAGCGATCCTGGATTACTGAAAAGTAATGAGGAAACAGGATACGCGTAATGCTTGAGCAATTTAGCTGGTTGATAGCTAGCTGGTACTTGCCTTTGCCAGGTTTATCCAGGCATACCCTATAACGTGTCAGGACGTTGTCGAACCTTACCCACAGGAAGGTCGGCGGGGATATGCCCCCACAGAATTATAGTTTGAGAGGAAAGTTAACATGAGCATTGCTTACTTAAACGGTGAATACCAGCCATTGGCAGAAGCCCGTATTTCACCACTGGACCGTGGTTTCCTGTTTGGTGACGGTATCTATGAAGTTATCCCGTACTATAACGGCAAATCTGTAGGTCTGATGCCTCATCTTAACCGTATGGCTGATGGCCTGGCGGCTATCGAGATCAAGAACAGCAATACAATTGATGGCTGGAAAGCACTGCTTGACGACCTGGTTGCCCGTAACAGCGACATGGGTGAGAACCTGGGCGTTTACGTTCACATTTCCCGCGGTACTGACGTTAAGCGTTACCACCCTTACCCGGAAGGCGTTGAACCAACAATCTTCTGCTTCTGCTTCGCGATTAAAACGCCTGAGCCAGTTGACCGTACTAAAGTTACTCAGTACAGCCTGGTAAGCACAGAAGATCTGCGCTGGCAGCGTTGCCACATTAAGTCTACTGCACTGCTGGGTAACGTAATGCACTTCCAGGAAGGTTACTCTACTGGTAGCGACGAAGCTCTGCTGTACAACGCAGACAACCTGGTAACTGAAGGTAGCTCTTGTAACGCTTTCATCGTTAAAGATGGCGTGATCATCACTCCAATCCAGGACAACCAGATTCTGCCGGGTATCACCCGTCGCATTATCATCGACAGCATTAAAGCTGACGGTTCTCTGAAGATTGAAGAACGCAACATCACTATGGACGAAGTCCGTAATGCTGACGAACTGTGGATCACCAGCTCTTCTAAAGAAATCGCACCTGTTACTAAGCTGGACGGCCAGCCTGTAGGTAACGGTGAAGTTGGCGAGATCTGGGAAAAAGCTTTCGCTATCTATACTGCGTCTAAGTACGACTACTAAGTTCGACTACTGATCACGGCTATTCAAGTTGGATACCGTGACATTGAAGTTGGAAACTGACCATTAAAGTTGGCAATCAACTTCTTAAGAACCTTCTAAAAAGCGAGTACTGCTAACACAGTACTCGCTTTTTTATTATCTGATCCCTGATAACGTGAAATGATGGGATACACAATAATGTTACAAGGTCTCTGCTAAAGACTGGTCGATTCAGATGTTGATTAAATATCTTTTTGGATGCCTCAGAGATTTAGGAAAATGCTAATATACGGCTGCAAATTTCAGCTACTTATCATCGGCCCCGTCAAACGGGTAACAGAATTCAAAAGGTAATCTATCTATGGCGTTTAAAATGGCTAAAGGATCGTTGTTTGCAGTGTTGTTGCGATCCAGCTGGTGGTATAGCGTATCAATTGGTCTGTTTATTCTGGTGGTCAGCCTGGCTCTTACAGATGCAAAATATGCGGTTTTGAGTGTCACAGCTTCATTGCCATTTCTGATAATAGGCGCAATTGCTTGCTACAAGCAGCTTCAACAACCTTCACAAAAGCAGGTATTGGACGTTGTTCAGCAAGCTAAAAAAATGTCGGCTGGAATCATCTCTGAGAAAATAGCCGCGAATTATATAAAAAGAGGCTACGAGTCTAGCGCGTTTAAGGGTAATGGCGCTGATTTGGAACTAACCTACGGAAGCAGAAAACTATTGCTGTGCAGTAAGCGATTCAAAGCAGCGAATACTGGAATAGAGCCTTTGAAACTATTAGTTGCCGCAGGACAAAATATCGAAGCAACTGGATTCCTCTACGTGACCTTAGGTGAAATTTCCGACGCCGCCCGTAATTATGCGCAAGAGCATAATATTGAGTTAGTTGAATCGAGTAGATTAGCAACGCTGTTTGATGGCAAGGCAAAGATTAGCTGAATAATAAACGGGGAATTTCTTTGAAACTCCGAAGCTTACGGGACTCATTTGAGCCTCAGTTACGGTGTGAAATACCTATGCGTAATTTTGCCGCTGAGAAACTTCCCTGTTAGTTGAAAAATGAATCGCTCTGATTCAACTGGCTCGCGGCCTGTGGGCATCTCTTCTTTTTTATTGATTTTGCTTCAAATTGAAGCAAAAGCGCCAAGCCAATTTATATAACTGCATTAATAAAAGTGTACTGAAGTATTTGGCTGACATGTCTGGTTTGTGCCAAAAGCGGACACATCTGCTCCTCCTTTGAGGGTCCGCTAACGACACAAAGCGGACATTTAAGGATGCATCATATATAGCGTACCTGACTATTTATTCTGCGCTAATTCATCATCAAGGAAGTCAAATACTCGCCGAATTCTCCTGTTAGTCCTGAGTTCACGGTGAGTAACAAGCCAAAGCTCACTAGAGAATGCTCCTAATGCAGGTAACACTTTCTCAACCCTGCTTTCTGTTTTACCTAATTTCTCTTGAATAAAACCGATACCCGCTCCTTGCTTAACTAGCTCCCAATAAACGGTATGGTTTCCCGTAATAACAGGAAAGTTATCTGATGTAAGATCAAGGCCTCGTTGATTTAATATCGAGATAACCTTCTGAGTTTCAGGTATTCCTATAAAGTCCGCACTATTTAAGTCATCTATCACTGTAGGGTTTCCATTAGTCTCCAGATAACTTGTCGCGGCATAAAGAAAAAAATCATCGTCTCTGATTTTTTTGGCAATCAAGTCAGGCTGAGTAGGACGATAGGCTCTCAAAGCAATATCTGCTTCTCTTCTCTTTAAATCACTGCTCGTATTAGATGCAATTACTTCAATAGTGATTTTGGGTTCAATCTTTCTTAGCTTTGAAATTATTGGAGGTAAATCATAAACAGCCATGATTTCTGATGCGCTAATACACACAGATCCTTCTAATGATTCTGATTTCCCTGAGGCCACGATTGAGAAATGAGAGGCAGCATTACCCATGTTTCTTACACACTCCAGTAACTCAACTCCGCTGGGTGTTAGCTCTAAACCTTTACCGACACGTTCGAATAAGACTACTTTTAACTCTCTTTCTAGCGCATTTACCTGCCTACTCAAGGTGGGCTGAGAACAATTTAAAGCCTTGGCTGCTGCTGAGAGAGAGCCTAGTTCCGCTGTGGCAAGAAAAGCTCTGGCTCGGTTCCAATCAAAATCTACAGCCTTCCAATCTATTCCCATATGAATACCTGTTATTCAAAATCGTCCGTATCTATTCATAATAGCATTGATAAAATACGGATAACATGAGTTCAAAAGTCAATGAGTTTCGACCTCTACATACCTCGCTAAAGCTCAAGAACCTATAGTCGGTGCAAGTTATGAATAAAGCGAAAGAATTCTGGGATAAGGCTTCAAAGAACTACGATAAGTCAGAAGAGCGCTTTGAATACATTCATGATAAAACCAGAGAAAGCACTAAAAACTACCTTAAAATCAACGATATCGTATTAGATTATGGGTGTGGGACAGGTACAGCATCCTGTGAACTTTCTAATCTGGTAAAAGAGGTTCATGCACTCGATATATCATCTGAGATGATTGAGATAGCAAAAAATAAAGCGGCTGAAAATAATGTTGAGAATGTAGATTTCGAGCAATCGACCATATTTGATAACAGGTATAAGAAAGAATCATTTGATGTGATACTAGCCTTCAATATGCTTCATACCGTAAACAGTCCTCAGAATGTCATTTCAAGAATTCATGATTTATTGAAAAATGATGGGGTATTCATTACTGCAACTCCTTGCTTGAAAGATAGAAAGTCTCTTCTAGTAAGCATGCAGATGTTATTAGTAAGCATATTATCTAGAGTCGGAATTATCCCCATTTCTATAAGAAGATACAGAAGATCTGATGTAGATAAATTACTGGAGAATGGGGGGTTTCAAAAGCTCAAGACCGAAGAAGTATATGAGGGTGCGTCTAGTTATTTTGTTGTGGCTAAGAAGATACTTCAGGCACAATAATATCCAATACAATCACGCCTAATGGATGAATGGCCTATCTATGTACGATAGCTTTAGGGTGCATGAAGAACCATCAGTTTCAATCCATGAAAGTGTCCGCTTTTGGCACAAAGCAGACATTCTTAGCTGGGATTAATTGACATAGATCCAACTCACAGAAAATAACTACTCAATAGATTTCTAACTTCAGCAACATAAGCGGAACATACTAACTCACTGAGTTATATCAAAATGCACTTCCTGTCTTCAGTGGTCACCATCATATAAAGCCTGATTAATACACTGAACCGATAGTAAGCACTTACAAAAAAACCGGCAAATGCCGGCTTTTTACTATCTGAATTTCTGACAGAACCTTCTCTGAATTCCGTTATTGGGCGTTAATCCTGGCAACAATTCCCGCAACCCATTGCGAAATATCCGCATAACGCATGCTTTCACAACTGCCGTAGCCTGGCAGTTGCCTGGCTTTAATTTTCGTCCACACCGGCACACTGATACCCGCCAGAAAACGGCATGCTAAAGGTAACGACAATCGAATATCACCCGGAGAGTTAGCCGTTTCCAATTTGGTTGCCAATGTCTGGAGCCAACACTCCAACTGCTCTGCTTCCGGACAACTTACATCCCATGAGTACGACAGTTTCGCCGGTTCATGTCGACATACTGAACAGTGTCCGCAGATCTGCGGTGCCTGATAATCTGCAAAATATTCCGCAAGTTGATGGCTAAGACAGCGAGTTTCTTCGAAAAAGCCCACCAGCGCAGCAATCCGGGCAATCTCTTTTTGTTCCTTATCAGCAAAATAAGCTTGTAAGTTTGTCCCAAGCTCTGGCTGTAACAATGCAGACTGATTAACGCCAAACACTTCTGTTACACCACGGCTCTGTAATTCAATTAATTGCTGTTCACTGAGATATTCCAGTGCTTTAACCGCACGGTCACGATCACCGCCATAACTTTGCAATAAACTCTGCATATCCAGTTCACCCCATATCCGCTTAAACGGAGTGTGGCTGAACAAAGCCTGTAAAAATGCCCGGCGTTCACCATTAAAGCGTTCGAGTATCTGCTGTTGATCTTGCAGAAACTTGTATTTAAATTCAGCGAAATACACAGACTTCGCCTGAATAACCTGATTAAGTTCTAACTGCACTAACAAGGTTTTCAGCGTCAGCTGACGAATATTACTGCTGTTTGCCAGTGATAATAATTGTACTTCCCAGTTACCTTCGGCATTAATATTACTGGCTATATCTTCAAGCACATACGCAATACCTTCCGGTTCAGGAGTATCGCCATAGACAAAGTTCTCGACCGTATTTATGCCATCCAGATTGCCCAGTGCTATGCAGCGGCTTGGTTGACCGTCCCGGCCGGCACGGCCAATTTCCTGACTGTAGTTTTCGATAGATTTAGGCAGGTCATAATGCACGACGCAGCGAATATCAGATTTATCTACACCCATGCCAAACGCAATAGTCGCTACGACTATCTGTAAGCGCCCGGCCATAAAATCATCTTGTACCTGTTGGCGCTGATCATCCTTAAAACCCGCATGATAAGCCGCAGCATTTAAACCCTTCTGACGCAGAAAATCAGCCACCTTTTCAGCAGTCTGTTGCAGTGTTACATAAACAACAGCCGGGCCTGATGCCTGCCCCAGTGCGTCCAGCAAGCGTCCGTTACGTTGCTGGTCACTCACAGGCCAGACACTCAGATCCAAATTTGCACGGTAAAACCCCGTCTGCACGATATGTTCTGGTTGTATCGAAAATTTAGCCGCCATATCGGCCTTAACCTGCTCTGTCGCTGTGGCCGTTAACAGTAATACCAGCGGAATATTCAAAGCTTCGCGATACACCGGCAATTTAAGATAATCCGGCCGGAAGTTATGACCCCATTCAGAGATACAGTGGGCTTCATCAACCACCAGCATCGATAACGGAATTGCAGCAATAAACTGACGAAAGCGTTCATTCTTAAAACGCTCAACCGACACCATAAGAATCTTTAACTTGCCACTGCGGGCGTCTGCCATTACCTGGCGATTTTCTTCAAAGCTCATGCCAGAATCAATTCGCGCAGCGGGAATGCCTTTAGCGTCAAGAAAGGCCAGCTGATCTTTCATTAACGCTAACAGTGGGGAAACGACTAAAGTCAGATGCGGCAGCTGTAACGCACTGAGCTGATAACAGAGTGATTTACCTGAGCCTGTTGGAAAGATTGCCAGACTGGAGTGCCCCTGCAACAACTGATCGACTGTCTGCTGCTGCCCGGGACGAAACTGATTAAAACCGAAATATTGCTGCAACGCTCCCTGCGTATCCATCGTCCATACTCCTCTTTCAACTCATGCTCAGTGCATAAAGAGGCCAGTATACGTGATCAGCATCGCTTGCAAAGCAAGCGCTTATATTTATCCACGGCCATGTGGCCGATCAAAATCCAGCGCCGGGCCCAATGGAACAACCCGGGTAGGATTAATGCCCGCATGGCTGTAATAATAATGCTGCTTGATATGCTCGAAATCACAGGTACTCGCGACATCACTCTGCTGATAAAGCTCTCTTACATAACCGCTTATATTTGGATATTCACGCAGCTGACGCAGGTTACATTTAAAGTGACCGTGATAAACCGCATCGAATCTCACCAGTGTCGTAAATGTCCGCCAGTCTGCTTCTGTGATCTGATCGCCAGCAATATAACGTTGTTCTGATAAAAGATGCTCCAAACGATCCAGTGCACTGAAAAGATCCACAACATTATGCTCATAGGCAGCCTGAGTAGTCGCAAAGCCGGCCCGGTAAACGCCGTTATTAATGTCCTGATAAACCCATTCATTTGCCGCGTCGATTGCAGTTTGTAAGTGCTGCGGATAGAAGTCCAGCGTGTTACCTGTCAGGTGATCAAAGGCCGAATTAAACATCCGAATAATTTCAGATGATTCATTACTGACTATAGTTTCCCGCTGTTTATCCCAAAGCACAGGTACTGTGACACGGCCAGTGTAATCAGCTTTGGCCTGTGTATAGATCTGATGCATGAATTCAGAAGCATACAAGGCATCACCATCTGAGCCACTTGCTTTATCAAAGCTCCAGCCCTGCTCCAGCATATCCGGACTAACTACAGAAACACTGATCAACGCTTCAAGGCCTTTAAGATGGCGGAAAATCAAAGTGCGGTGAGCCCAGGGACACGCAAGGGATACATATAAGTGATAGCGGCCAGTTTCAGCTGCAAAGCCACCCTCACCGCTGATTCCCGGGCTGCCATCTGCAGTCACCCAGTGACGAAATCCGGCATCTTCGCGGACAAACTCGCCATCGCCAGAAGTGTCATACCATTGATCGTGCCAACTGCCGTTAATCAGTAATCCCATCGTTGTATCCTCGCTGAGTACCGACTGAAAAAGTTGCCGGCACTGTTCTGAACATTAAGTGATGGACACATATTAGTTTGCATTTTAAGAAACAAAATCACTTAAATTCGCACAAATCATTCTATTTAATAGAATCCTTTTACATGCAGAGCTTTCTGGATGTAGATCTGTCTGCAGATAAAATTTTATGTTTCCGGTTTTTCGATCTCTGCCAAAATCTGCGCCCGCATCGGTATGTCATGCTTCGGACACTGCATCACACAGAATTCTTTCAGCAACTCCGCCAGCCGCATCACACCGGGGCCACTCTGTTCACCACGGCCGTAGTACATCTGTAGTGTCATACTGCGTAACGCGCCTTTTTCCAATGGCAGAACTTTCAATTCATCACTGAGGATAAGAGGCCCAACCCTTGTCATTGGCAGCCAGGCAAACCCCACGCCCCGCTGTACCATCGCCACCGCAGTACTGAGATTACTCACCGTCCAGCGCTGCTCAGCTTTGAGCCAACCGGAATCAACTTTGTCCTGCAGGGCAGAATCCCGGGTGACTATTTGGCGAAAATTACGCAAATCATCCAGATTAAGCGGCCCCATATTACACAGCTCATGTCTGGGTGACGCTACCGCGATAAAATCCACTCCGGTCATAGGTTCAGATAAATACCCTGGCATACCCGCGCCGGTTATCGCCAGATCAACAGCCCCCTCCTCCAGTGCTTCCCGGGCGCCGGATAACACTGTTTCATATAACTGTACCCGGGTATTCGGATATTCATTGGCGAACAACTCCAGCACTTCCGTGATATAAACCGCCGGCATTATCTGATCAATCGCCAGGCTGATTTCAGGCTCCTCCCCGGCAGACAGGCTTTGTGCCAAATCATCAATATGCTGCGCACTGTCGAGCAGGCTCTCTGCACGGCGTAACAACAAACTGCCAGCATCTGTCAAATATGCCTTACGGCCTTTTACCTGTAACAGCTTCACACCCAGCTGATCTTCCATTTTGTGAATGGCGTGATTAATACTCGACTGGCTTTTATGCACAGCCGCCGCCGCATGCGCAAAACCGCCATGATCAACAACAGCTTTCAGCATACGCCACTGTTCAAGGGTGACTCTCATCTGCTACTCCATATTCGTTCTATAAAACCGAATAAACTATACAACTAATCGCGATTAACTTACGAATAATTTGAACCTATAGTGATTAACATATATTCACATATGAGGATTTGCAGTATGCATATTCAGATCATCAACAGCCGGCCATCCAGCGATGGTGCAGGGGTAAAATTGCAGCGGGTACATGGTTTTCGTGATAACAGTCTCGATCCGTTCCTGATGCTTGACGAAATAAACTCCGATAACCCGGATGATTACATCGCCGGTTTTCCGCCACATCCTCACCGCGGCCTGGAAACCCTGACCTATATTCGGGCCGGTGGCTTTGAACATCAGGACCACATGGGCAATCAGGGAAAAATCAGGGAAGGTGAAGCCCAGTGGATGTCTGCCGGTAAAGGCGTCATTCACAGCGAGAAACCTTTACTGGGTCAGAATGCCCTGCATGGATTTCAGCTATGGATTAACTTACCGGCAGCAAACAAAATGCAGCCAGCTGCCTGGAAAGATATTCCCCTTTCCGAGTTACCCTGGCAGAAGCTTCAAACCAACAATGCTGATAGCAGTAACGGTAGTCACGCAAGCGTGAAAGTCATTGCCGGTTCACTGCAACTGCAGTCACAAACTTACAGCGGACCACTGCAAACAACGGCACCTACCCGGGTTGCAGATCTGCAATTGCCAGCAAACCAGAACGTTACACTGGATGCTGTTAGCGAAGAAAACCTGCTCATTTTTGTCTATCAGGGTGAGTTAATTATCCAGGGGCAGTCTGTTGGCAAGCGTCAAATGGCTAAGATCAGCGATGCTGGCACATTGCAATTAAGTGCAACAGAAAATACCGGAATGCTCATTCTAAGTGGCCAGCCACTTAAAGAACCTGTTGCCCATCACGGCCCCTTTGTCATGAATACTGCTGAAGAAATACAGCAAGCAATGGCTGACTATCAGGCCGGCGTTCTGACAGACTAAGCAGTCATTTATCCGATTTAAAAAATCCTTGACGGGTAAAGGAATCTGGGGATTCATAAAGGGCATTGCTATCGACAAAACTCTGACAACGCGCTCAGGAGCCCGACATGATCCCCGATACCTTTTTCTTATTCGACACATTACTGACACTGGAAACCTGGCTGGCATTTGTCCTCGCTTCCAGTGTTTTACTGATTATTCCTGGTCCTACCATTCTGACCGTAATCAGTTACTCAATTTCCCATGGTAACCGTGCCCGCTGGCCGCTGATTGCAGCGGTAGCACTGGGGGACTCAACCGCTCTGCTGTTATCCCTTGTAGGGCTGGGTACATTACTGGCGCAATCCGCTTTCTGGTTCATGGTCGTCAAATGGATCGGTGGTTTATATCTGTTATATCTGGGCATAAAACTGTTGCGGGCCGGCGTAAATCCAATGAGCTTGCCTGCCGACACCAGTGTGTCTGGCTGGAAACTGTTTGCAAATACCTATCTGGTTACCGCGATGAATCCAAAAGGTATTATTTTCTTCGTGGCTTTCCTGCCTCAGTTCATTACCCCCGGCGCAGGTGCTGCAACCCAGTTATGGTGGCTGGCAATTACTTTTGTATCGCTGGCAACGCTCAATGCTTGTCTGTATTCACTGTTCGCCGCTCAGGCCAGAAAACTGCTTAGTCATAAACGTGCACACCGGGCATTCAACCTTGGTGGTGGCAGCCTGTTATCTGCGGCAGGTATCTGGGCACTGACCGCCAGCCGGCAATAAACCGGTTGCGGAAAAATCTGCAATTCTGATCTACGCTATATAACGATTCAGATGTGTTCTGGCAGGGAGCTAAGACCGCTGAATCGTTCGTACACACAGCGCAAAAGGATGTTGCATATGCCCGGAACCGACCCAGGAGTCGAACTCAGAGCTAACCTGACAGCTCTGCCCCACTCTTTCGACCCGTCTCAGGTTTCTGCGGCGCAACGTCACATCCACGTCTGTGCTTGTAACCACAATCCATACTTAAAACCCTGCGGCTAAATCGTCGCCGCAATATTTATGCGCAGCAATGGAGTATGCCATGATCATTAATAACGTTAACTTCAATGCAGTTTTAGAAGGAATCATTACCACCGTAACACGCGAAAATGAAACAAGTCGGGAGGAAATCAGGCGCGTCATCGAACATATAGGCAGGGATATGTTCAGCGATATAGCCTTTATTAACGAAAAACAGCAAAGTGGCGAATACGAAGAAAACGACGCACGCATCTTTATGGACGAACAGAAACTCATCGCCCGTCTGAGGCTGCGTAATTTACCATCCATTAATATTTCACAGGCTAACAGACTATGGACAGTCGTCGCCGATGAATTCAGCTTTGCCATCAGCAGGGCTATTGGCTGGCAGGTTTTATAGTTTTTCTATGTGAATAAGGTGACAAGTCCATTATGAGGTTTAACTACATATGGAGTTGTCACCTCTTAACTTAAACGACAAACACCACTATTGTGTACTCAGTTACTATCTGCGATTAAATTAACTTTACTCTTAGCGTGCCCCATAAGATGTCTCACTCAAGTATTAATAATCAAAAAATTATTAAAAAAGTATCGTCACGCAGAGGCACATTGCACGCATTCAATGATATTGATCCTCGCAGTACAGCACTCGTCGTAATCGATATGACCAACGCCTTTGTTCTGAAAGATGCACATTGCGAAGCTATTATTCCGTCTATCAATTCTTTGGCATGCGATCTGAGAAAAGCTGGAGGCTCTGTCGCCTGGGTAACGCCCAAAAGCAATCAAGTACAACAAAACCATATTGCTATTTTTGGTCCGAAAACTGCTCAGGAACTGCATAATATAACCCAAGCAGATGACCCAAGATCGCAGATACATGCATCACTGACAGTCGATACTGCTGACATTATTTCTTACAAATTCGGCTACAGTGCATTCTTCCCCGGAAAATCAAATCTGCACGCACAATTGCAAGAAAGAAATATTACAACAGTACTTATTTGCGGCACTGTTACTAACGTTTGTTGTGAATCGTCAGCCCGGGATGCTGTAGAGCTAAACTACCAAACAATTCTGATTGCAGACCTTAGTATTGGTCATGCACATGGCCTGCACGAAGCAACACTCAACACCTTCTACCGATCATTTGGAGATGTACGGACTTATAAAGAACTATCGGAAATGCTTGCCTCTTCTGATATCAACTTATCCCGTTCGAGATAAACCTATTAAGCAGTTCTCAGTAGCAGGCTTATCTGCAGTTCCTACTCTTCCAACACCTTTAGCAGTTCCACTAAAGCAATATCTAAAGCCGCTAGTTTCTCTGCCGGTAACCCCGCCAGAATTTGCTTCTCATTAATGGTGTGAGCAGTCACTGCCGCATCTACTTTTGAAAAACCTTCTGCGGTCAGTTTCACCAACATACTGCGGGCATCCTGAGGATTAGGCAGACGCTCCACCAGCCCCCGTGACTCAAGCTGTTTCATTCGATGAGTCATAGTGCCAGACGTAATCATCATAGTGGAAAACAGCTCTGTTGGTGAAAGACAACAATCATCGCCGGAACGACGTAAAGTCGCCAGCACATCGAATTCCCAGAAACTCAAATCAAACTGCTTAAACACACTTTCCAGTTTTGGTTGCAGTAACGCTGCACAACGCTTTACACGACCAATCGTCGCCATGCCTTCCAGATCAAGATCTGGCCGCTGCGCCTGCCACTGGCTAATGATCTTATCTACGGCATCGCCCGCAACGTTTTCCTGGCTAACAGCTGAAAGTTTATCGGTCATATCTGAGTTCCGTGCCGAATGAGAAAGAAAGCTTTATCTGAATATAGGAAATCATTATCTACAATTTTATCTTGACTTCAAGATAAAACACATCAAGAATAATATTTATCTTGAATTCAAGATAAATAAATTCCTCACATATATACACGGTGATCCTGATGAATGAATCAACAGCCAGCCCAACAAACTGGTGGGATACATGTCTGACAGCACTGGCCCCCATCACCTGGGGATCAACTTACATTGTTGCAACAGAGCTGTTACCGGCAGACCGGCCACTGACAGCAGCCATGCTACGCATACTGCCAGCAGGATTATTACTGGTGTGCCTGTGCCGGCATTTACCTCAGCGTAATGAATGGTGGCGCTTACTCATTCTGGGCGCACTAAATCTTGGTTTGTTTCAGGCACTGCTGTTCATTGCTGCCTATCGTTTACCGGGCGGTGTTGCGGCAGTATTGGGCGCCATTCAGCCAATGTTTGTCATTCTGCTTTGCTGGGGGCTGGACCAGCAGCGGCCAGCACTTATCACGCTGATCGCCAGTCTTACCGGTGTAGGCGGTATGGCAGTACTGTTGCTATCACCTGGCGCTGGCTGGGACGGTATCGGAATCACCGCTGCACTGGCAGGTGCTCTGAGTATGGCTTGCGGTACTTATCTGGCACGCCACTGGCGCAGCCAGATGCCACTCCTGGCATTTACTGGCTGGCAATTACTGCTGGCAGGTCTGATGTTGTTGCCTGTCAGCTTGCTAACAGAAGAAGCCCTGCCAGAACTCCAGCCCATGCAAATCGCCGGCTACGTTTATCTATGCCTGATTGGCGCCCTGCTCGCATATGTACTTTGGTTTCGGGGCATCAGCAAACTTACACCTGCTGCCGTCTCCTCACTGGGCCTACTCAGCCCGCTGACAGCCGTCATTCTCGGTTGGGCACTCCTTGGTCAGAGCATCTCAGCAACTGGCATTGCAGGTTTTTTAACAGTACTGATCAGCGTTTATCTGATGCAAAACCGACCTTCAGTGCAACAGTCCTATCAACCAAACAGCCGACTCTCAGCCGTAGGTAAAACAGATAAGCTGATCGCTGGCCAATAACCAGCTAGTCACAACAGCAGCAACGCATAAAGCCTTAACTGACATTGTTAATGTATATCTCGAACTGACAGGATATTTATCATGACCGCACAATCACAGCCATTAGCACAAACTGAACTTAACCTGCAGAGCTTTACTGCTCTGATGGAAAACCGTATTTCCACTGGCCGTTATCAGTCTGGTCAGTCACTGGACCAGCAAAGCATCGAAACGCTGATTCGGCTAACAAGCTTAAGTCCTTCTGCGTATAACCTTCAGAACTGGCGTTTTATTGCTGTACAGTCTGCTGAAGCTAAAGCCCGCTTACAGGCCCAGGCGTATGGCCAGCCGCAGATTGCCAGTGCAGCTGTAACTTTTATAATTTGCGGGACCCTGAATGCTCACCGCCAGCTTCACACTGCCCTGCAACCATCCGTCGACTCAGGCATTCTGCCAGCCAAAGTTCAGCAAAGCTGGGTAGATGCAGCCACCCAAACCCATACAGATAATCCACAACTACAGCGAGATGAAGCCTTCCGTTCAGCATCTCTTGCGGCAATGACCCTGATGCTGGCAGCAGAAAGCATGGGCCTGGCAGCCGGACCAATGAGCGGCTTCGATGCCGAAGGATTAAATAAGGCGTTTCAGTTAGATACCGATGAAGTACCGGTCATGCTGGTAACCGTGGGCTACCCGGAGAAAGAGAGCAACCGGCAGCAAAAACGCAGAAAACCGGTTGCGGACGTGCTTAGTTACGCCTGAAACATTCAGGATTCTGCAAGATTAGCCGGGCAATAAGCTTTACCAATTTGTACCGGCTGATCCGTTTCTCGCTGATCATAATCATAACGAATTACTTCCCAGCCCTGACTCACAGACTGGTTATATTCACTGACGATTTCCGGCGTAATCGGTGCCAGTAAAAATGCCCTGGAACCGCCCACGTACTGATTGCCATACGCCAGCCCACGGCTGTTAGCAAAGATCGACATGGTCTTCCAGCGGCGTAATAAACTGGCGTATTCCTGCCATTCATAGAGACAATTTTTGGTGAACACATTGTTCACTGCCGTTTCAACATCACTGAACCGGGCTGTTTCAGAAATAACAAAAGCCAGTATTTTCAGTGTTGCCTGCTTCTGACGGCGGGATAAAGAACCAAACCAGAGTGCATTCTCGAAACTTGCTTCGAAACGCTCACGGCTAATTGTTAAAGGCTCATCAGAATAACGAACGATATCTTCCGGCAAGGTGTGGCCATTAATGCCCAGAATATAGAGGTTCTCGGTTAGCAACTCTAACTGAAAGCGCGCTTCATCTCCGTCACAACGGCGAATAAATTCAACATTGAAGTGTTGCCTGGAACGGTTCAGCCGCTGACGCATTTCCTGCTCAACAAAGGCTGATATATCTTCGACTGGATAGGTTTCACTGCCACCAGCAGTCAGTAAATAGCTGCATTGACTGGCAGCCGCCTGACCGGGCAACAGTATCAGTGGCAACAGCAATCCTGCAAATGCCAACAGATATCTCATGGTTAACTCCGTTTAATAGATATGTGGGTGTCCATCACTGCTGTGATGATAACGTTATTAAGTGCGTGACAACCTGGCTTCCCACAAATATTGCACATCCCTGATCAATACCTGCAACCCACACAACTTAGATAAACGGCGCTTAGTCAAACATGCTCCCTGAACCGAAGCAAGCACTACACCCGCTTTATTAACAAACAATCCTCAATATTGAACCGCGACTCAAAAAACACACATTTGGCAGTACATTTATTACATTTAATGATCCCCTATTCTGGGTAATCAGCACTGGCGTTTGACCTGCCTGAAAGCATAATCTAAACCGTATTAAGCTTGAAACATCATCGGATTAAAGCCTGTGAGTCAAAGCTAATAAATCAGAACACACTAAAACCCGAAATTCGCTACGGTTGCCCGGCGGCAGATCAAGTCCTCTCAAATCGATTCTTCACAGTGGGTTATTCTCACTATTTCCGGCAGGCAAACTGGACACCGGAGATTGTTGATACAGGGGCAAACAGACATGGACGGTGTTACCCGTCTGAAAAACTTTCTCCCCTATTTTCGTATCTCACAGGAGTTTCAGGCAGATCCTAGGATCACAACAGCCTACTCAAAACCATTGGCGGATATGATGGCGATGGCGTCGAAATGGAATAGGAAAAGAATTAATAACTTTAGCCAATGATCTGACCAGAAAGATCATCGCTAAAAAGCATTGCCAAAGAATAAAAAAGCCCACTACCGGCTGCTCTTAAACCGGTAACGGGCAAGTAGCTTAAGATCACTTGGAATTGATTAAGCTTTAGGTAAAACCTGGTAAAAACGTTAAATCTGCTTACGCTTTAGTACGGACGACAGTCGCTGCAACCATGCGGGTAAGGCTGGTCAGATCAAACACTGGTAATTCAAACTGTTCCTGTAGCTTAGGTGCAAAGTGCGACAGATCTGTACACTCCAGCACAATAGCGCCAACATCCGGATTGTTCGCCAGAGTATTCGCCACTACGCCACTCAATTCAGCATAGAAAACGTCCATATCCAGATCATTTGTTTCACCGCGTAAAATTACTTCTGCGAACTGCGGCTGCGCCTGCATACCTGCAACTACGATCGGCTCATCAGCAATGCCTACACCGCTCAGATGGTCCTGAGTCAGGGCATCACTATTGGCAACAACTACAGCTACTTTCTGATCTGAAGCCATCATGCGGGAAACCAATGGCACCTGAATCAGACTAGACATAAACACCGGGACTTTAACCGCATCCGCAATCGCCTGCTGGTGCAACGCCAGAAAACCACAGCTACCGGTAATTGCCTTAACGCCTTCCTTTTCCAACGCTTGTGCGGCTTCTATAAATGGCGCCAATAATTCAGGATCACGCTCGCCGATCAGGCGATCAATCGTTGCGCCTTTAACTGTGTGATACAGCACCGGAAAATCAAAACTTGGTGCATTTTTTATATGCCCTTCTGGCTTAGGAAAAAAAGACTCCAGTGAAATAACCCCGACCGGAATACCATAAATATTAAAACCACCTTTCAAAATCATTGTCTTTCCAACTCTTATTCTTCACCCTGAGGGTGGTATTTATCCAAAACGTGTCACGGCAAACGGCGTCAGATCCATGGCCGTTTTCAGGCCTAACATCTGTTCACCAATTAACTGGCCGGTAATCGCCCCAAGCGTAACCCCCAGATGACCATGACCAAATGCCAACGATACTTGTGGACAGCCCGGTACCTGACCGATAACCGGAAGCGAATCAGGTGTTGATGGCCGACTGCCAACCCAGCTGGATTTCACTTCAGGCTCCGCCCCAAGCATTTCACTCGCATGCTCCAGCATGACATTCACTTTTTCTTCATTCCGCGGTGCATCTTCCGCTGCAAACTCAGCAGTACCGGCAACCCGTAAGCCATCCTGCATAGGCGTAATAAAAATGGCTTTATCTAACCAGCCAACCGGACGGTTAATTGTCCGGCCTTCGCCGTTAAGCGTCAGGTGATAGCCCCGCTCACTGACTACCGGCACTTTCAGACCAATGGTTTTCAGCAGACTCGTTGAAGCCGCACCCGCAGCCACAACTAAGCGATCAAACTTTCGCGTTTCATTGTGCAGCTGTACATCCACACCCTGCGACATTTCAGCCGCCGGTTGAATCGCGATGACATCTTCACACAACAGCTCGCCGCCAACGCGGAGAAACTCTTCACTGTAACGCTGACACAGCTGCACCGGTGACAGGGTAAACCGGGTATTGGGATAGAACACACCACCGGCATGAAAATCAGCAATATCAGGCTCAAGTGCTTTAACCTCAGTTGCTGATAACAATTCCATAGCAACACCTTGACGGGCGCGTTCCGCCAGACTGCCATCACGGGCAGCCTGATAACTTTCTGTCGTGCTAAAAAGCCCAAGACAACCTTCAGCCTTAATCAGATCACGGGTAGCAGTCTGATCAAACAGTGCGTTATCTGCGGCAACCGTCAGGTTCTGAATTTCAGTTAATGCAGCGCGGCCATGTTGATAGTTCTTATCCATACAGGCGCGCACAAAACGCCAGCCGTACGGAATCAGATTCAGCATATAGCCTGCCTGAAGCGACAATGGACTTTTTTTATCCAGCAGCATATTCGGCAAGCTTTTCAGGGCATCCATGTTGGCAAAAGGTAA
Source organism: Aliamphritea ceti (assembly GCF_024347215.1). Classification (NCBI taxonomy): domain Bacteria; kingdom Pseudomonadati; phylum Pseudomonadota; class Gammaproteobacteria; order Oceanospirillales; family Oceanospirillaceae; genus Aliamphritea; species Aliamphritea ceti. The sequence continues at coordinate 1,668,809 of NZ_AP025282.1, read as the reverse complement.
GCGGGCATAATCCGCAAACAAACCAGCATTACCAAAAGATGCACCGTTACCCGGTGCCTGACGGTCAATGATGGTTACCTTAACCCCCTGGCGCTGTAACCAAAGTGCCGTAGACAAACCCACCACGCCGGCGCCAATAATCCCCACGTGCATATCATGACTCATAAGAAAAACTCTCTTGTTGATAGCTCAGAAGCCGCGCCACTGATGTGGCACGGCTACGGGGATACTATGAAGCGCTACTGCTCAGACTGGGCTGTTTTTCACGGCCGGCCATCCATTGATGAGCCATCACTGGCAGCAGAACAACCAGGCCATAGATATCTGACTGAACGCCCGGAATAACTAACATCAGTGCGCCAAGGAAAGTCAGCAGTCTTGGGAACAGCGTCAGTGTCCGTAATGCATAACCGGAGATCGCAATACCGAAGACAAAGATACCTACCATGCAGGTCAGAGTTGTCTGGATGTATTCAGCCCAGCTGAAATAATCATCAAGTACGATCAGCATCGCCGGCGAGTATACAAATACAAACGGCATCATGATCTTGGCATTACCCAACTTAAAGGCAGAAATACCGGTCTTGAACGGGTTAGCATTAGCAATACCGCCTGCAGCATACGCCGAGGTACATACCGGAGGTGTAATTTCAGAAAGAACACCGTAATACAGCACGAACAAATGCGCGGCCAGTGCCGGAACACCCAGGTTCGATAAAGCAGGCTGTGCAACTGCACTAAGCATGATGTACAGCGCAGCCGTTGGCAGACCCGCGCCCATCAGGATGCAGGAAATAGCGATCAGTAACAGGGAAACAAACAGAGTTACCTGATCCAGCGAGAACAATTCAAACGGCAGCCACGCTGTCATTGCGATCAAGGTTTCACCGATATCCTGCGCACCGCTGGTAACCAGGAAACCCAGACGGAATGCCACACCGGTCGTCGTAATAACACCCACCACGATACCCACTGCCGCACAGGCCGCACCCACTGCAAGCGCATATTTCGCACCTGTCTTAAAGGCGTCGTAGACATCATGAAAACCAATACGCTGATACGGGTTCAGAATCCCAACCAACAGACAGGCAGCAATACCAGAGAACGCAGCCATGTAAGGTGTGAAACCGGTAAACAGTACCGTAATCAGTACAATCAGCGGAATCAGTGTTGGCCAGCCATTCTTCAGTACGGCCAGCAGCTGAGGAATATCTTCCTTAGCGCAGCCTTTCAGACCCAGCTTTTTAGCCTGGAAGTGCACGATAGTCAGTACACCTATGTAATGCATAATCGCTGGGGTCATTGCCGCTAAAACGATTGTGCCGTACGACATCTGCAGGTTTTCAGCCATGATGAATGCCGCAGCACCCATAATTGGTGGTGTAATCTGGCCACCGGCAGAAGCGGCTGCTTCTACCCCGCCAGCAAAATGTCCCGGATATCCCAAACGTTTCATATTAGGAATGGTCAGAGAGCCGGTTGATACTGTATTCGCAACAGAAGACCCTGAAATCATGCCAAAGAAAGCAGATGACACGACACTCACCTTGGCCGGACCACCGGAGTACTTACCGGCAATTACAGTCGCAATATCAATAAAGAACTGACCAAGACCCATTCGCTGTGCAATGACACCGAAGAGTACAAAGTGGAAGACGATGGTTGATACCACCCACAGCGTAATGCCGAAAATACCTTCCGCAGGGAAGTAGATATTATTGATGAACTGATTCCAGGTCACACCCGGGTGGCGCAGAATATCGACCGGAATTAACTGGCCAAACAACGCATAGCAGGAAAACAGAATAATGATCAGTGGCAACACCGGCCCTAAAGTACGTCGGGTTGCTTCCAGCACCAGAAAGATCAGCAAACTACCCAGCACCACATCAAGACCAGCGGGATTACCCTGACGCAACGCCTGTTCGTCCAGTTTAACCTCGAATCCAAAGATGCTGATATCCACACCCAGCCAGGTCATACCGATATATAGGGAGGCAAAAACACTCAGACCCGCCAGCACGAAATCATAGAAAGGCACCCGGTGGTAACCGTTCGCATCCGCACGTTCACTCTTCTTAAATGCTGCGTAGTAAATAAAGATCATCGACAGCACACCAGACAAATGAATGCCCATGTGCCAGTAATCTGCAGGTATACCGAAACCCGCGGTAATAAAATGATAAGAGGCAAAAATCACCAGAAACAGACCACAGGCCATCTCCAATGAAGGTACAAGCTTGCGGGTCTGCAATTCGGAATCGTATTTCTCTTCCAGTGCCTGCAGCTCATCAGCCGTTAATTTATTTTCCATATCGGAACCTCAATCGGGTCATACACACCCGAATCTGGCAATACTGCCATAACTTCATTGATCACGCCCGGTGAGCCCCTGCTTAAAACTCGTAATATCAGTTACCGATATAACGGGTTTTAACCGGAGGTTCCCCCCTCAATCATAGATAACAACTGTGATTGTTAAGCGTCTGTGAAGGCTAAGCCTTCGGATAATCAGGGCATGGCTGGCATACCCTGACTCAGGAGGTGTCTGCTTACTTGATCAGACCAACTTCGCGGTAGAACTTCTCAGCACCGGCATGCAGAGGCACAGTTACGCCACTTAACGCAGTATCCAGCTGGATCATCTTCGCTTTAGGGTGGCCGTTGCTGAACAACTTCTTAGAGCTGTCGTTCCACAACGCTTTAGTGATGTTGTACACCAGCTCATCAGAAACTTTCGCACTGGTCATCCATTGTGCACCACCAGCCAGGCTATTTACGTCGTAATCAACGCCTTCATAAGTACCGGCAGGAATGGTTTCTGCATAGTAATAAGGCAGTGCTTTCTGCAGTATTTCCAGCTCTTCATCGCTGAAGGAATATAGTTCCATACCTTTGGTCGATGCCAGCTGTACGATCGCTGCAACAGGCGTACCTGCTACGTAGAAGTAGGCATCCAGCTGACCATCAGCCATGTGCTCAGCACTCTGGGAGTTATTCAGCTCTGCTTCGTCCATGTTAGAACGATCGATACCGAATTCTTTCAGCATTTTCAGTACCGCTACCTGCGTACCAGAACCCGCCTGTGCAATACCAACACGCTTACCTTTCAGATCCTGAATCGATTTCAGCGAAGAGCCTTCTGGCAGAACCAGGTGCAATTCTTCAGGGAACAGGTTTGCGATAACACGGATATCTTCGTAACGGCCTTTTTCAGCAAACTTGCCGGTACCGTTGTATGCAGTATCAACGATACCTGCGATAGCCAGACCAGATTCCATCTGCCCTGTCTGAACGCCAGTAGCGTTCGCAACAGAAGCATTTGAAGACTGCGCAATTGCAACCAGACCCGGAACACCACAGCTGCCACCTTTCTCACAAGGACGTGAACCAGGCGGGTTACTGATTGCGTTAGCGATCAGACCTGCGATAGGGAAGTAAGAACCACCAGCACTACCACTGCCTATGCGGAAGAATTGCATATCGGCAGAATGAGAAAGAGTAGACAAGGCAGCAGTCGCTGCGATGACGGAACCTACGATTAATTTTTTGAATTGCATTACGCGTACTCCTAGTTGTTTTTATCAGTACTTTTCAAGTCAAACAATACTGTCGTTACGCCAGCTGTAATTGAGTATAGCCAGCCTGCAACCTGATGGGTTGCGATCAGGAAAAGGAAAAATAACCAATAAAGAAAGGGCGCCTGTATAGCGCATACGCGGGATCAACCCAAGGCCTTCTTTATAGTTATTTTCGACTTTGTTCTTGATGACTTTATTATTCGACGCGACAAACATAATCGCAAATTGTATTATTTTAACAATTCATCAGATTATCTTATATTTTAGCTCTACAGATCAGTAAAGAGGTTAGCTATGAATCTTCGCCAGATGGAAGCCTTCCGGGCCGTCATGATGTATGGCTCTGTTTCTCAGGCCGCAAAGCAGCTGTTTAAGACCCAGCCAGCAGTGAGTATGCTGATCAATTCATTAGAACAGGACATCGGCTTTCAGCTATTTGAACGCCGCAAGAAACGCCTCTACCCCACCCCGGAAGCTGACTACCTGTACACTGAAATCGAAGTAATTTTTGAGCGGATTAATGACGTCAGCCAAACCGTACAGGATATCCAGAACAAGCAATACGGTTTCCTGAGAATCGGTTGTATGCCGGGCCCCTCGACCTTTTTTATGCCGCAGCTACTGGCCGATTTTCTGGAAGAACACCCAAAGGTTCAGGCTTCACTACAGACCCGCACCTCAGATGCTATCGCCGAATGGGTGTCATCCAACCAGTACGACCTCGGCCTGGCAGAAGTCACACAGGACAATATCACCCTGTGTAAAACAGAAATGTTCAACCTGAGAGCCATGTGCGCCCTGCCCGCTGATCACCCGTTAGCAAAAGAAGAACTCATCACGCCGGAATTGCTGGACGGCGAACCCATGATCACCCTGCACCCGGATCATATGATCTTTCAGGATCTTCTGCGTTGCTTTGAATCAAGTGGTTATCATATGAATGTACGCCTGCAGACCCGGTTCTTTATTCCGGCGCTAACATTTGTCGAGCGTAAATTAGGGGTTTGTATTCTCGATCCGATTTCTGCATCCAGCTATTGCAGCTACGCACAGCCCGGCAAAGTGGTATTCCGCGATTTTGCCCCAGAGGTCTCGTTAAAGATCGGCATGATCTTCCCGGCGCATAACCCCCGTTCTAAAATCACAGTGGCATTCATGGAGCTATTAAGGGAAAAAATTCTGGATATTCAAAGCAACCCTCAGAAATTACTCAGCTGGGGAAGCTAAAGCGGGCAACAATATAAAGTTTGCTTATGTTGGGTATCCGGGAAATAGACAGATACATAAGATACCGAAAAGGCGTATCCCGCGCCTCAGTTATCTTTTACATTCACAGCTGGAAAAACAGCTTATCAAGCCGTTATTGTTCATCTAAAACCGCAAGTTTTGCGCGAATAAAATCGCTGTGTGAAACATGTATCAAGTCAGCAATTCTGCGTATTAAATGATCTTCGTATTTGCTGATTTCGCCATCTGCTATAGCAACCTGCCATAACATTTTAACTAACTCAAAACGTTGCTCGGGGCTGTAGTGATCGCTGATCAAACTGGTAAACGGATACAGTGATGTTGCACTATTGCTGCGCTGCTCTGCCAGCTCCATAACCGCATTCAACTGCTTTTGATCAAGGTCAAAGCACTTGTTTAATGCCGTTTTTATTGCCTGCTGTTCTTCCGGGTCACGCTTATAATCAGCCTTACTCAGTTCAATAAGCAAAGTTGCAGCCGCCAGCTGTAACGTCTCAGAAGAGTCATTCGCATCATCAACGGATAATTGCTGGGTGAAAAAATGCTTTATTTTATCTATCACTATAGCCTCCGGGCTCAGCTCGCTTTTTAGTCGTTCTTTTAGCTTAACTTGATCAATTATGAAAATGCGAACATATACGAAGCTTATACGTAAAGTTTGACATTAGAAGTATGACCCTATAAAAACGCAAATAATTCCCATTTGTGATTAATAAAAGTAAGTTCATAAAACAAAATCTCTTCATCTGAGATCTTGCCATTGAGTCTTTCAACAGAGATTTAGCATGAGCGTAAACCGCCGCGACTTTTTAAAAACCAGCCTGCAAACCAGTTTGCTGGCGAGCGCAGTTCTTACCGGCTGCGTACCTGTTACCCGAATGCAACAGAACGGCGAATACGACTATACCCTGAGCGTTGAACCGGCTGATCTGGAAATAAGGCCCGACACTGTCACGCCAGGTCTGGGATTCAATGGTGAATATCCTCATGCACCGTTGAAGGCAAAGCAGGGAAAGCCCATCACAATCAGGGTCGTTAACAAGCTACAGCAACCAACGACCATTCACTGGCACGGTATACGCATTGATATAAAAATGGACGGCGTGCCTTTTCTTAGCCAAAAGCCGATCATGCCAGGTGAAACTTTTATCTATCATTTCACCCCACCGGACGCAGGCACTTTCTGGTTCCACCCTCACGTCAACAGCGTGGAACAGTTAGGTAAAGGACTAGTAGGATTACTGATCGTTGAAGAATCCGATTCAGATACATTCTCGCCCAACGAGTTTGCTGCCGACTTACCGCTGATGCTGAAGAACTGGCACTTAAACAAAGATGGTTCTTTCAAACCACTCACCACACCCCGCAACGCGGCCCGTATGGGCACCCCGGGCAACTACGCCACCGTAAACGGGATTAATAAACCGATCATAGATGTACCCGCTGAAGGCTGGTTACGCCTGCGTTTCGCCAACGTCGACAACACGCTGGTCTATAAACTGCGGATTAAAGACTACCCCGCTTACATCATCAGTATTGATGCTAATCCGCTGGCAGAGCCTAAGCGACTCGATAACTATTCCATCGGTGCAGGTATGCGGGTAGATATAGCTATTAAAACCCCGGCAGCCGGTGAAGAAATCCTGATTGAGAACGGTAAAGGTAAGCGCTCTTACCGGGAGTTACTGCGGTTAAAAACTGTTTCCCGGCCATTAAACCAGCCTGCAGCAGAAGCCCCGCCATTGCCGCCACTGAATCCGCTTTCAGAGCCAGATCTGGCTAATGCAACAGTAAAGCGTTTCACTTTTGAATGGGAAGGTGCTGTCACGCCCGCCGATAGCAACGGTAAATCCATGCCCCGGTTCTGGGCCATTAACCGCATTCCATGGACAGGTATGAGCGCAGACAATATTCCGGCACCGCTGGCCACACTGGAACTGGGCAAAACCTATATCTTTGATCTTAAGAATGCGACACCACACCGACACCCGATTCATATCCACGGGGTGATGTTCAAAGTAATTCGCTCTAACCAAAAAAAGATTGATCCTTTCTTTACAGATACCGTATTGATGGAACGTAACGAACAGGTTCAGATTGCGTTTGTAGCAGACAACCCAGGTCGCTGGATGTACCACTGTCATGTAATCGAACATATGAAAACAGGCCTGATGGGCTATATCACTATCGCTTAAACCTGCTTTTTTCAAAGCAATCAGGCTGTAATATATTACTAAAAACTAACCCCCCGCAAACATCGGGGGCTTAGTAACCTGTTACTTCAGAAATATCAGATAGCTTCAGATTCTGTGCTTCAGATTCAGAGCTTGAGCAATAACTCTCTTACCGATTAAAACCATCAAACATGTCCATATATGTCATTGGAAAGTCCTTTACCGCGTCCCGAAATGCATCACTGGCATTGCCGTAGCAGACAATTTCTCTTGGAGTAACTAATGCGAACAGCTCATCTAAGTGCGGCCCTACATTCCCCAGATGCGCCAGTGCTGCATCGCTATCCACATAACGCTCATGAACATGCAACACACTCGAATCAGCACTGAGCGACCACTCATAGGCAACGGCACCTTCTTCCTGTGCTGTAAGTTCGCAAAACTTTTTCGTGACTGTTTTCAAAGCATCTAACTGACCGTCATTAACATCACAGATCAGCGTCCAATAGATTTGATTACCCATAACTCATACCTCTCAAGAATGTCTGTCCGCCAGAAACCTGAATAGCAGATACTTTTATGGTATTTGCTCTTCACTGCTTAAACGGTCACAAAACATAACCCGATAAACACCCCGAGAGATCTGACACTGTAGTTATTTGAAAGACACTGCTTCCAATAACGTAAGTACAAGAATGGCAAGACATCGGCTAAACAGCCAAAAAAAAAGAATATATTTAGCCCCGGTACTGAAAACTGAGTAGGGAAAGAGAATTAAAACGGATACAAAAAAGCACACTCATCGTGAGTGTGCTTTTGAAAATAACACGGCGAAAAAGCTATATTTATTCTTCGTAAATCGCGTAAAACTTCTTCACTTCACCGATGGTTTCCCAGCTGCCGCTAAAGCCAGCTGAGATTGTAAAAGCATCGCCCGCAACAACAGTTTCACTATGCCCTTCTACATCAGTAATAATCGCTTTACCGCTAATGATGTAGCAGAACTCATCTTCTGTGTAATTCAGTTCCCACTTACCTTCAGTGGACGACCAGACACCGCAGAAGAAATTCTCCTTAGTATTGGTAAACATGTTATTGAGCATGTTTGTTGGATTACCACTGATAAGCTTTTCAGCAGCAATTGGAGAAGCTTCTGCATCACCGGTAGAAGCCGGCAGGCGTTGTAGTTTTGACATCGGTATACTCCGGGCTTGAAACATTATGAAATGTTTACAGCCCGGTATGCCGATCAGCGATAGGTTTCCTGATACTGGCGCAACAAGCTGCAAACCATGAATTTAAGGTCCTGCAAGGTGCGCTTAGCACGCTCACCTTTTTGATTCACAACTGTCAGGAACAACGCATGCGTACTTTCCAGATACACCCGCGCTAACCGTTCCCGCTCTTTCACATGTGCATTAATGCCCATGCGTTTGAAAATATCTGCCATTTTGCTGATCACCAGCTCATCGTGCTGGGTATCCAGTTCCCGCAACTCAGGTACTGAGAACATTGCTTGCACCAGCGTCAGCATAGCCTTTTGCTTGCGGTATGCCTTAAGGTTCAGCTGAACCATTTTGTCTACCAGCTCTTCAAGCTCATATTCTTCCACTGGCCAGCCCTGAAACTCCTGCAAAATTGCATCGATCTCATTCAGCCAGCGCAGCCCTATGGCGTACAAAATTGCCTGTTTATTGGGAAAATAGTGATACAGAGAACCAATAGAAATACCAACTTCTTTGGCAATCAGAATGGTATTAAGGTCATCCAGGCCAACCCGTTCCAACAATTCACCGGTTGCATCGATGATCTGCTTTGAACGAAGTTTTGAGCGCCCCTGAACCGGTGCGTTTCTTGGCGATAGATTCTGCTTTGTTTTCATACTTCCAAATATACCTGCAGGACCAGCAAGGCATATTCAGAAGCTGCCAAACTGATCGACGTTAAAAAAAGCGGTCACGAAGCGAATAATACAGCATTCCAGCGACTAATCCCGGCCATCGTAATAAAGTACCACCAGGAAACGTCGGTGTAGGTACTTTAGCAAAGGTATCAAACTTCTCAGCACTGCCACTAATCGCCTCAGCCATTAGCTTTCCACCCAAAGTTGCCAGCGCCACGCCATGGCCTGAATAGCCCTGCGCCACAAACACATTCTGATCGATCCGGTCAAAATGCGGCATACGATTAAGCGTAATAGCCAGGGTGCCGCCCCAGCCATAATCAATGTTCACGTCTTTCAGCTGCGGATAAAACTCCAGCATATACTTACGCACAAAAGACGGGATATCTGCCGGGAAGGTCGAGGTATAGTTTTCACCACCGCCCCATAGCAATCGGTTATCGCCGGACAAACGGAAGTAATTAATCACAAAACGGGAATCCGCGACCGCGTAGTCTTCCCGGTTAATCGCCCGGCATTGCTCATCAGAAAGTGGCTCTGTAGCAATAATAAAATTATTAATCGGCATGATTTTACCGGCGATACGCGGCTCAAGCTTACCCAGATAACCATTGCAGGCCAGCAGAACATACTTAGCTTTTACAGAACCTTCAGTGGTTGTGACGACTGGATTTTCGCCTTTGGTGTAGTCAGTTACCCGGGTATTTTCATAAATACGTACACCCGCTTTTGCCGCTGCTTCAGCAAGGCCCAGCGCATAATTCAGCGGATGCAGATGCACAGCCTCTTTCCACAGCTCTCCGCCATGATAACGGTCAGTGCCAAGCATGCTTTGCACGTCAGACGTATCTACATATTCAATATCTTTGTAACCAATGACATTGCGCTTGTATTCAACACTCTCGCGAATCTCTTCAACATGGCCCGGCTTAGCCGCTACATGTAAGACCCCCTGCTTGAGGTCGCATTCTATCTGGTGCTCAGCGATCAGCGACTTAACCAGTTCAACAGACTCAACAGACATATCCCAAAGACTGTCTGCTGCCTGGCGGCCAACTTTATCGATCATGTCTTCATGATCCATATTCTGCCCCTGGCATACCTGACCACCATTACGACCAGATGCGCCCCAACCTACTTTCTCCGCATCCAGTAACACCACTGAATAGCCTTTCTGGGCCAGATGTAACGCAGCAGATAAACCGGTGAAACCTGCACCAACAATACAAACATCGGCTTCGGTTTCTCCACGCAGTGCCTGCCCCTGTATACCGGCAAGCGTCTGCGAAACATTCGCTGTCGCCGAGTAATAAGAAGGTTCGTATCCTGACAATGTCATATGTGGGTCTCCAACTGCCTCAGTGCATGTCTGCCAGAAGAGCCTGACAAGCTGCTGAATTATCATTGTTTTTTGTCAAATAGCTAGAAAAACCTATTAAAAAAGCGCACCAGACAAAACTCATAAACCGAATAATAATTCGATTAAATCATAGTTACAAGCACCATAAAACAATAATTTTTTCATCTTTTCGTATTGCTTTAAGCTGTTCAATAAAATACCCTAAAACTCGAATGATATTTCGGATTAAGAGTTTTCATTCCATCTATCACTCAGTTAACAGGCAAGTACTTAACAGCAAGATACAGTAAAAAATATATCCCCTAGGTGGCATATAAGGGCTAATTTAATACTGCTAAGCTATTCTTGTACTTGTATGCTAACAATCTGTTTATTAACACAATTTTGCAGAAAGTAGGTCTGTACGGAATTCGTCCATCAGCTACTCTCCTCGACAAGACATTTAAGAAGGTGACTTATGGAAGCCGTAGAAAGCTTTCTCAAAGAACACGGTATCACTGAAGTTGAATCCACCATGCCGGACATGACCGGTAACGCCCGGGGCAAGTTCTATCCAACGAATAAATTCCTGGCAGAGAAAGGCGGCCGGATTCCGGAACAACTTCTGGTACAAACAGTTAACGGCGAATGGGCAGAAAACCACGACGACATTGTCGACCCAACCGATAAAGACATGGTTCTGGTTCCCGATCCTGACTCTTTGCGACTCGTCCCCTGGGCTGACGAACCAACAGCTCAGGTTATCAACGACTGTTTCACCTTCGACGGCGAACCACACCCACTTTCCAGCCGTAATGTGCTGCGCCGGGTACTGAAGCTTTATGAAGAAAAAGGCTTACGTCCGGTTATCGCACCGGAAGTTGAGTTTTACCTGATTGAAAAGAATCTTGATCCTGACTATGAAATCCGTCCGGCAACAGGCCGCTCCGGTCGTCAGGAAACTGCCCGTCAGTCATACAGTATTGATGCAGTAAACGAATTTAACCCGGTCATCGACACACTTTATAACTACTGTGATGCCCAGGGCCTTGATGTAGATACCCTGATTCATGAGTCCGGTGCGGCGCAAATGGAAATCAACTTCCTGCACGGTGACGCACTGAAACTGGCTGATCAGGTATTCGTTTTCAAACGTACCCTGCGGGAAACCGCTCTTAAGCATAATATTTATGCAACTTTCATGGCTAAGCCTATGGAAGCAGAGCCTGGTAGCTCGATGCACATCCACCAGAGTCTGATTGACGACAACACCGGTAAAAACGTGTTTGCCAATGAAGACGGTAGTTACAGTGATATGTTCTATCACTACATGGGTGGCCTGCAGACATTCACTCCAAATGCCATCAGCTTCTATGCACCAAACGTGAACTCGTATCGCCGTTTTGCACCGGACATTGCTGCGCCCGTTAATATGAAATGGGGCATTGATAACCGCACAACTGGCCTGCGAGCACCTGAAGCCGTACCGGCAGCAACCCGAGTCGAAAACCGCTTCCCGGGGGCAGACTGCAACCCTTATCTGGCAATTGCTGCCAGCCTGGCCTGCGGTTATCTGGGGCTGGTTAATAAGATTGAACCGACCAAGCCAACCTTAGGCCCAGCAGTTAAAGACGGCGATTCCGTTGAACTGGCCCGTTCTCTGGAAGAAGGTCTGCGTTTACTGGAAGAATGTCCTGAACTGCAGGAAATTATGGGTTCACGCTTCATCGATGCTTACATCGGTGTTAAGCGGGCGGAGTTTGAAACTTTCCATCAGGTTATCAGTTCATGGGAGCGTGAGTTCCTGCTACTGAACGTATAAACAACCAGATGTAATAAAACCGTGCCGCAGCCATACCCTGCGGCACTAACTACTGGCCAGCGTCATTCGCAGGCACCAAAACGTGAGGCAGAAAATAATGAAAACAGCTTTACCATCCCGATTAAAACTTATCGCGTCATCAATGGCGATCGGCTTATCCGGCATGACTATGTCTGCCCAGGCGGAAGAAGTTCTGAACTTCTATAACTGGTCTGATTATATTGCCGAAGACACTATTGAACGCTTCGAAGCTGAAACCGGTATTAAGGTGACCTACGACGTTTACGACAGTAACGAAACACTGGAAGCTAAACTGCTGGCAGGTAACTCAGGATACGATCTGGTTGTACCAAGCTCCACCTTCATGCGTTTGCAAATTGCCGCTGGCATTTTCCAGCCAATGGACCGCAACCAGCTACCTAACTTTGAAAATTTAGACTCTTCACTGCTGGAAACATTAGCCAGCGCTGATCCGGGTAACAAATACGGTCTGCCATACCTGTGGGGAACCACCGGCATTGGTTACAACGTCGATATGGTAAAAGCTGCACTGGGTGAAGACGCCCCGGTAAACAGCCTGGATCTTATCTTCAAGAAAGAAAACATCGAAAAACTGGCTGACTGTGGTGTCACTATTCTCGACTCCCCTAACGAAGTTATGCCACTGGTACTGAACTACCTGGGTAAAGACCCTAACAGCAACAAGCGTAGCGACTATAAAACAGACGCAGAAGCTGCAAAACTGTTGAAGAGCATCCGTCCATACGTACGTCAGTTCCATTCTTCGCAGTACATCAACGATCTGGCTAACGGCGACATCTGTGTTGCTATCGGTTTCTCCGGTGATGTTTTCCAGGCACAGTACCGCGCCATTGAAGCTGAAAACGGTGTAAACATTGAATACACTATTCCTAAAGAAGGTGCTGAAATCTGGTTCGATATGATGATGATTCCAGCTGATGCAAAGAATGCTGCAAACGCGCACAAATTTATCGACTTCGTTATGCGTCCGGATGTAATTGCACCAATCACTGAATACGTGGCTTACGCAAACCCTAACGCTGCAGCTAACGAACTGGTTGATCCGGAAATTACCGGTAACCCAAATATTTACCCAACAATAGAAGTGCGTGAACGTCTGTTCCTGGGTACTCAGACACCTCCAAAGGTAGCAAAAGTACAGAACCGCACCTGGTCTGACATTAAAACCGGTCGCTAAGCTCTAAATTAAGCTGAACTTAGTGCACTAAGGTTAAGTAGATCAAAAAGCCTCTGCGGATTTCCCCAGGGGCTTTTTTGCATCCACCGTAAAAACCGTTACGCTTAGAGCCTGCCTAACATTCAATCTGTCACATAGAAGCCACAGTGAATATCACCGTTCTAGACTCAAAAACAGTTAACATAAAAAAAGTTGGCTCAAAAAGCGCCACTGAAATTGCTGCCTTAGCGATATGCCTTACCAATGAAATCATTGAGCGAACCGGCATTCAGCATTTCGATGTCGACTTGCCTGGTACAACCGCCCTCTGCAAACGCTTGCTTGAGGAACAGCGTTATCAGGTTCTGGCCGCCTGGCAAGATAAGCAGATTATTGGTTTTCTGGCATTGTGTGAAAGCTTTGCACTCTATGCAGAAGGCAGCTTCGGTATTATTCAGGAATTTTACGTACTGCCAGAACATCGCAGCCAGAAAGTCGGTGAAGCTCTGCTACATGAGGCAAAGAAATACGCCAAAAGTCAGGCATGGAAAAGACTCGAACTATGTACGCCTCCAGTTGCTGAATTCCAGCGTACCGTCGACTTTTACAGCAATCAGGGCTTTGAGGTTACTGGCGGCTATAAAATGAAACTGCCTATCCAATAAACTTCAGGCACCCTCTCCCTCTGGTACTATCAAACCACAGAAACGTGGCCCTACTGTTCAGTTTTTAAACAGGCGTAAGCTGAAAGCCTGACTAAAACAACGGACAGTTGAGGGGCAGGTTATGCAACAAAGCGACAGAATTAAGGCTCAAAGCCAGATACAAATTGATAATCAGGATGTTGTTGTCACAGAGTGGCGCTTTGCACCATTCGCTGAAACCGGCTGGCACAAACATTCAATGGCTTATATCGTCGTGCCACAAACCAGCGGCAGATTATTACTGGAAACAAAAAACGGAAAACAGGAAAGCGAACAATTTTCCGAACTAACCGCCGGAGAATCCTATTACCGTCCTGCCGGAATAGAACACAACGTTGTTAACGCTAACGAACACGAATTTGTGTTTATCGAAATAGAGTTAAAACGTTAGACTGTTGTCGTTTTGCTACGGTTAAAACCTGGCAAGCGCCGTAAGCAAATACTGAATAACCAGACACATCAGATAAGCGCTACTGACCAGGAAGGGACAATACTGCTATGACACAGCGACGCATCATTCAGATCAGTGATATCCATCTGACAGCCTACCCGAACCAGGATCTCTACGGTGTCGATACAGCTAACTCCCTGGAAAGAGCAATAACTGATATACAAAACCTTGAGCCAGCTGCTGATCTGATCATTGTCACCGGAGATATTACTGAAGACGGATCTGAGACGAGCTACCTGCGATTCGCCAAATTGATGGAAGCACTGAATTGCCCGGTATATGTTTTATCGGGGAATCACGATTTGCCTGCAAACATGGCCAGTGTCTTCGCCACATCCCCCATCATTAAGTACCAGCAACACATCGAACTCAATGGCTGGCATCTGTTACTACTGGACTCTCAAGTGCCAGGAGAAGAGTTTGGTCAGTTAGATAACAATCAGTTACTGCTGCTTGAGCAGGGCTTAGAGAATGCAGGACAGGCCCCTGTACTTGTCGCCCTTCACCACACACCCGGTAAAGTTTGCCCCTCTTCCGGTTGCCAGCTACACCAGCCTGAAGACTTGCTACATATGCTCTCTGAAGCGCCCAATGTTCAGGCAGTCATCGCAGGGCACACCCATAACGACAGTGACCAGTCAGTCAACGGCATACGGGTACTCACCTGTCCTTCAACTTTTGCCTATGCTCATCATGCCCAGATAGAAGACAATGTTGACCACGAAGATTTTTGGGCCTCTCATCAACTGGACATCAACCGGCAAGGCTATCGGATCATAGATATCAACGGTGCAGAAATAACAGCAACGCGAATTGCCTGGTTTTAATCAACAGACAGGGATTAATCAACTGACAGGAGTTAATCAGCCAGTTTCCGGGCAATCAGTGTATGCATATGCCAGTGCTTACTTCGCCCAAGGGCCGTCTGTCCCAAATCATTCCGTTCATGACGATAGATAATTTCAAATCCGTCAAAAAGTGCATCTACCTGAGACGGCATAAACGCGGATACATCATGATCAGGGCTATTTACCCAGCTATCCTCTACACCCAGTAAATCACCACTAAAGATTCCACCGACAGGTAACGCAGCCAATATCTTTTGCCATACATCGGCAAAAACAGGCTGAGGACAGAAAAACAAACTCGAGTTGGCAACAATCAAACTTGTCGGGGAATATTGAAAATCAGCAAAACTCGCCTGAGAAAGACTCAACCCAGATGCACCGGCAAAGCGCTGCCGACAAACATTCAGAGGCTCTTCTCGTACATCAAAGCCATGTACCTGAAACCCCTGCTCCAGCATATAAGCAATATCACTGCCGGTACCACAACCACAATCCAGAACAGTTTTCGGTAGCTCTGTTTCCTGAGTTTTTAATTCCTGATCTTTTAACGCCTTGTCTTTCAATAGTAATGCTTTTACCGCCATAGCCGTCAGTTTACGGTGCGGCTGCGCACTGACCTGCGCATAGTATTTTTGCCAGCGAGCTTCAGCCGCTTCCTCATTCATCACTGGGTGGATTTCCTTATAACTCTTTATCTTTATAGCACTTTTTCTGTATAGCTTTTTGTATGTATAGCTCGACTTACTTTGCCGAACGGTAATAGCGGCTTCGGTCTAACATCTCATCCCGTCTCAGTTCCAAACGCTCTATTTTACGTTCGTAATAGGCTTCACTAAAACCACCACCTAGGCTGTAGTCCATATCAGCACTGTAAAGAAACTGCCGGGCTGTGCCTATCTGTCGTTCAATCCAGTAAATATCCTGCCCTTCGCGGTAACCGTCCAAAAAAGCTGACTCGTTATGATCGATGCAAAATCCCTGGTACTTATAGCCTTTACGGGCCGCTATAAAGCCGGACTCAGCTGTGCAAAAATCAGGCACACCAGCTTTATGGCCGGCACTGTAAGCTTCGTAGTCAGGACTAATTCCATGTTCAAAACAGGCATCCCGGTGCTCATCATACCGATTAACAGTCGCCCCTTTCATGGCATCTGCATAACCAATGTCCTGCCACTGGCCATCCAGACATTGCTGTTTATTCAAACTCGCACAGGCCGACAGCATAAGCACTGTCGTCAATAACAACACATACTTCATAATCATCGCCTCTTAACCGGCTGTATATGATCTTCTGACAGGTAATCAACAGAGTGATTCCCAGAAAGGTAATAATGAATGAGCTAACCATTTATAAATAAGCAGCACGGAGCCTACTCAGAATACTTTCCTATTAACCCACAACACTCATTCATAAGCTTCGCACGATATTCCTGCTCAATTTTCGCCAAAATAGGGTCCAGCTCAATTATCCTTTCAAGATTCCAAAGAAGCCGTTCCGAACCTATAGGAAGCTCTGCAGGAATAGCCTGTCTAAAGTCACTAAAAACAGGATACTTTTCCACCCATTCGTCACCAAGATTATAAAGGCAAGCCAGTATATGATTGACTCCCGTGGTTATACCTTGCTGACCCGCAACAAAACTTCGTGCTGCAGACACTAACCGCTTCAGTCTTGCTACTTTTTGTTCAGGAGTCATATGTAGAATAAAAATCCTTTTTCATCATGAGCTATTAACAACAACTATTCACAAAATGCTTAGTGCTTTTCGTTATTCAACATCAGCCGGAAGCCATACACCGGAAAACCTTGCTGAGAAAAGTCCAGATCAGGCGAGCGCTTAAAACCGGTTTTTTCATATAACCTCCAGGCAATATCCATCACCTGTGTCGTATGTAAAATCACCTGCTTATTGCCACTTTCCTTAGCCCGTCTGATACATTCATTGGTAAGTGCACTTCCTACTCCCATCCCCGCAGATTCAGGATGCACTGATAGTAAACGGATTCCAGAAGCCTCCTGCTCCTGCGTTGCAATTCCCCCGGAACCATATGCGGACATATCGCTGTAATAAACAACGCCACCTACTATTTCATTCTCTGAATTTTCTGCCACCAGTACCTGCGTATAAAGCTGTTCGTTCAGACTACCGATGTTACTCAGCGTCACATAGTAATCAGGCTGTTCTGTCGGACTGGGAAAGCCATCGAGTTTCGAATACACAGTAACAGTCAAATCGCCAAGAAGTGCGTATTCGCTATTTTTAATTTCTCTGATACTTAATGTCTGAGCCACTCAGAAACACCTTAAAACGTTGTTTAATACACTTAATATCTAAGTTAACAATTAAATAAGCAAGACATCAGGATTAAGAGTTAAAAAATCACTACACATAAAAAAACCGCTTATCTGCAAAATACAGATAAGCGGCTTATGAAAAGAAGCTTAAAGAAAAAGGGTTTAGCTTTGTCTTAAAACTAGTCGTGGATACCGCCCAGCAGGGTGTATTTGATTTCCAGATAATCTTCGATGCCGTACTTAGAGCCTTCACGACCAACACCGGATTCTTTTACCCCGCCGAAAGGCGCAACCTCAGTAGAAAGAATACCTTCGTTCACTGCCACCATGCCGTATTCAAGACCTTCCGATACACGGAATACCCGGCCCAGATCACGGCTGAAGAAGTACGCCGCCAGACCATACTCAGTATCATTAGCCATCTGAATCGCTTCCGCTTCTGTTTCAAACCGGAACAACGGTGCAATCGGGCCAAAAATTTCTTCTTTTGCTACCCGCATTTGCGGTGTTACATCTGCCAGCACAGTAGGCTCAAAGAAGTTACCGCCCAATGCATGGGGCTGACCACCACAGAGAACTCGGGCACCTTTTTCCACCGCATCATTAAGCATACCGGTGACTTTCTCTACCGCCTGACCATTAATCATCGGCCCTTGCTGGAAATTACCCTCCAGACAGTTACCGGTCTGCAGCTTTGCTACTTCTACCGCATATAGTGCAGCAAACTCTTCATACACTCCGCTCTGTACCAATACACGGTTAGCACACACACAGGTCTGACCGGCATTACGGAATTTAGAAGCAATTGCTCCCTGTACGGCCTTATCCAGATCGGCATCATCAAAGATGATCAGAGGTGCATTACCACCCAGTTCCAGCGACATTTTCTTAACAGTATCAGCACATTGACGCATCAGTTGCTTACCCACTGCCGTTGAACCGGTAAAAGATAACTTACGTATCACAGGGCTATCAGTCAGTGTTTTACCTACCTCAACCGGGCGCTTAGTTGTCACGACGTTCAGCACTCCTGCAGGAATCCCGGCACGTTCTGCTAATACCATCAGCGCCAGAGCAGATAACGGCGTATCTTCCGCTGGCTTCAGCACCATAGTACAGCCGGCAGCCAGCGCAGGTGCGGCCTTACGGGTTATCATGGCATTAGGGAAGTTCCAGGGCGTAATGGCAGCAACCACACCAATCGGCTCTTTAGTGACCAGAATTCGCTTATCTGCTGCGTGGGTTGGAATAACATCACCGTAAGTACGCTTACCTTCTTCTGCAAACCACTCAATGAATGATGCGCCGTACATGACCTCACCACCGGTTTCTGCCAGTGGCTTGCCCTGTTCAGCAGTCATTAGTAATGCCAGATCATCCTTTGCAGCAACAATCAGTTCGTACCACTTACGCAGAATGACGGCCCGCTCTTTAGCGGTTTTTGCTTTCCACAAAGGCAAGGCACAATTTGCAGCCTCAATCGCCCGCTGAGTTTCTGCAGCGCCCATATCAGGAACAGTTGCCAGCTGCTCACCATTGGCCGGATTCACCACAGTGTTAATTTTCGCCTCATCCGCATCCAGCCACTGACCATTAATATATGCTTGCTGACGGAACAGATCCGCATCCTGTAAATTCAACATGTTGTCTCCTGAATTCTATGTGTGGTCTTTGCACGTGCACATCACTAGTGTGATCCCGCGCCTCATGCAAAGGCTTCTATGTATAAATCTGTATTTATAAATCTCTATTTTTAAATCTATAGCCATAAATCTATGGGTATAAAAAAACCGCCAGCGGGCGGTTTTTAATATTCATTACCCGGTAGCAGCGTTAACTGATAACCCGGTCCTGACGTAACTTAACGATCTCTGCAGCATCCAGCCCCAGCCCTTCCAGCACTTCATTACTGTGCTCGCCCAGCAAAGGTGATGCCGATCCATATTCAACAGGTGTTCCGGAAAACTTAACCGGATTCGCCACACCAGGCACAGTACCTATCTCCGGGTGTTGTAAGTTCAGCTGCATTTTGCGGTGTTGCACCTGCGGATCAGTAAATACCTGATCCAGTGTATTAATCGGCCCGCAAGGTACGCCGCAACCTTCCAACTGAGTTAGCCACCAGTCACTGCTATGTTGCTGCATCAGATGTTTGATTAACGGAATCAGATCGGTACGGTTCGCTACCCGCTGCGGGTTAGTGGCAAACGCAGGATTCTCGGCAAGATCAGCTGCACCAGCCAGTTCACAAAACGCCCGGAACTGTTTGTCATTACCAACCGCCAGAATGATATGGCCATCTGCTGTCGCAAAGGCTTCGTAAGGCACTATATTCGGATGCGCATTCCCCAGCCTTGGCGGGGCCTCTTCTGCGACCAGAAAATTCATTGCCTGATTCGCCAAAGCAGCCACCTGAACGTCCAGTAAGGACATATCAATATGCTGACCTTCACCTGACTGTTCCCGGTGCAATAACGCAGCCTGAATAGCGGTGACTGCATATAAGCCGGTCATAACATCCGCCAGCGCTACGCCAACCTTCACAGGCTGACCTTCAGGCTCACCGGTGATGCTCATCAGGCCTCCCATTGCCTGAATCATGAAGTCGTAACCGGCACGATGTTTGTAAGGACCGTCCTGACCAAAACCGGTAATCGAGCAATATACCAGTCGCGGGTTAACCGCTTTCAGACTGTCATAGTCCAAGCCGTATTTGCTCAAGCCACCCACTTTGTAATTCTCGATAATCACATCCACTTCCGCGGCCAGTTTGCGTACCAGCGCCTGGCCATCTTCTGTGGTGATATCAATGGCGACTGATTTTTTGCCCCGGTTAGCACTGTGATAATAGGCAGCATCACCCGGGTTACCTTCAGCATCTTTTACAAAAGGAGGTCCCCAGCGACGAGTGTCATCACCACTTTCAGGACGCTCAACTTTAATTACTTCAGCACCATAATCCGCCAGTGTCTGCCCCGCCCAGGGACCCGCCAGAATACGGCTAAGATCCAGTACCCGGATATGTGAAAGTGCGCCCATCGGAATAACCTCCTGTCACACTTAGAAGAATGCCTGAATGCCAGTCTGTGCCCGGCCAAGAATCAGTGCGTGAACGTCGTGCGTACCTTCGTACGTATTTACCGCTTCCAGATTCATCACATGACGGATAACACCGAACTCATCGGAGATACCGTTGCCACCGTGCATGTCCCGCGACATACGTGCGATATCCAGCGATTTACCGCAGTTATTCCGCTTTAACAGAGAGATCAGTTCAACCGGGCAGGCATCCTGATCCATCAGACGACCCATTTGCAGACAAGCCTGCAAACCCAGAGTAATTTCTGTCTGCATGTCTGCCAGTTTCTTCTGAATCAGCTGGTTAGCCGCCAGTGGGCGACCAAACTGGATCCGGTCAAGCGTATACTGCAACGCACTGTGCCAGCAGAATTCAGCAGCGCCTAACGCACCCCAGGCAATGCCAAAACGGGCTTTGTTCAGACAACCAAACGGACCTGCCAGACCTTTAACATCCGGAAACATATTCTCTTCAGGTACAAAAACATCATCCATAACGATTTCACCGGTCACCGATGCCCGCAGAGAAAATTTACCTTCGATCTTCGGCGCACTCAGGCCTTGCATACCTTTTTCAAGAATAAAACCACGTACTTCGCCATCCAGCTTCGCCCAGACAACAAACACATCCGCTACCGGTGAATTAGTAATCCACATTTTCGCGCCCTTCAGCTGATAACCACCATCAACCTTTACTGCACGGGTTTTCATATTATTCGGATCAGAACCGACATCCGGCTCAGTCAGACCAAAACAGCCAATCCATTCACCACTGGCCAGTTTTGGCAGGTATTTCATACGCTGCTCTTCGGTGCCGTAGCTATAAATAGGATGCATGACCAGTGATGACTGCACGCTCATCGCGGAGCGGTAGCCGCTATCGACTCTTTCAACTTCCCGGGCAACCAGTCCGTAACACACATAATTCACTTCAGCGCCGCCATACTGTTCCGGCAAAGTTGCACCCAGTAAGCCCAGTTCACCCAGTTCGGGCATGATTTCAGTATGAAAAATTTCATGACGGTTTGCTTCGGTTACCCGCGGCAGCAATCGCTCCTGGCAATATTCTCTGGCAGTGTCGCGTACCATGCGTTCTTCTTCGCTCAGTTGCGCTTCAATAGATAACGGATCCTGCCAGTCAAACGCCGGCTTTTTAACAGACTTACTCATGTTCATTGCCCTTGAAAATCGATGTCCGGATAACCGAAAAATAAACGAGATAGAATTCATACTACTCCCCTCCGCCAGAAGGGGTACATACCCTTTATGGGTAGCACAAAGCAGTAAACCCTGTATTAACGTTCTATTTTCATAGATATTACATATGTATGCGTTGATATAGATCTGCCAGCACAACAGTCTGGCTAAAGAATCAAAAGAAATAGAATGACGTTCCACTGGATGGATACATTCAGAGGTACAGGTAAGCCGATGACATACCCCTTCCCGCTTCCGGATAACGAATCACAGCGCCTGCTGGCACTGGAAGATTACGATATTCTCGACTCTCTCCCTGAACAGGCCTACGACGATATAGCCAAACTGGCAGCCTTTGTCTGCGGTGTAGATAAAGCCATGGTAGCCTTCGTCGATGCCGAACGAAAATGGCACAAAGCCAAACATAACATTGCCCCGGTTGAAGTCCCCCGCGGCTTTGCGATTTGCTCGCAAACCGTCATGGGCACTGAGCCTTTTATCGTTACCGATACACAAAAAGACCCACGGGTAAAAGATATAGGTATGGTCATCAATCCGCCTTTCGTGCGCTTTTATGCCGGCGTCCCACTGATTGATGATGACGGTATGGTACTAGGCACTTTGTGTGCGGTAGATACCCAACCGCAAAGTATGTCGGAGCAGCAGACTGAAGCCCTCACTGCACTGGGGAATCAGGTTATGCAGTTATTACGGCTACGCAAGTCGCTTAAAGTACTGGAAATGCGGGAACGACAACTGAGCGAGTCTAAGCGTCGGCTGGATGGCGCAAACCATGAGTTACGTCGCCTGACCATTACCGATGAACTCACCGGGCTGAATAACCGCCGGGCGTTCAATACCGCCCTCACCCGAAATACCTTATTGGCAAACAAGAACAACACAGCGCTTAGCCTGCTGGTAATTGATATTGATCACTTCAAAACACTTAACGATAACTGTGGCCATAGCTTTGGCGACACAGTACTGACGCAGGTTGCCAGTTTGCTGCAACAACGTGCACGTAGTCAGGATTTCTGTGCCCGCTATGGCGGTGAAGAATTTGTAGTACTACTGCCAGGCACCGAATTACAGGGCGCCGCTAAACTGGCTGAAGAATATCGGGAGACTGTCGCCAACACTGACTTTGACAGTGAAAAGCTTACCATCAGTATCGGTGTTGCCGAATTCCGGGGACAGTCTCCGGAAGACTTATTCGATGCGGCAGATAAAGCGCTGTTAACGGCTAAACGTCAGGGTCGAAACCGTGTCATTTCCGATCAGACTGTAGCCTGACAGAACACAGACTCAACATCGCTTCTCTGACCTTCTGCTATTCAGTCTCTTTAGCCATCAAACCTTCAGACACATTCAGAAGGAAAACCCGCATGTGCTGCTATCGCGCCCATCAGGGAATCCTGTTCCTCTGAACAACGGTTTTCCCACTGATCAAAATGAATAAGATCCTGCAGCGGTTGACGAGGCAACCATCCGGCTGACTCCAGTTCAGGTCTGTCATAAAAGTGATCCACATAGCCGATGCACAGATATGCAACAGGCACTATATCCTGAGGAATACCCAATACTTGCTGGAGTTTTTCCTGCTCCATAATACTCACCCAGCCGACACCAAGCCCTTCTGCCCGGGCTGCCAACCACAGGTTTTGCACGGCACATACACTGCTATAGAGATCCATCACCTTCATGTGCGTGCGCCCGATAACCGTCGGTCCGGTTCGCTTGCGGTCACAGGTGATACAGATATTCAAAGGTGACTCAAGAATACCCTCGAGTTTCAGAGATTTATAAGTGTCCTGTTTGTCTTCGGTGAACATTTCGGCGGCTTCATCATGTGCCTGATCAAACAAACCTCTGACACGCTGACGTACCCCGGCATCACGAATCACCATGAAATCCCAGGGCTGCATAAAGCCAACCGAAGGCGCATGATGAGCCGCATACAAAACCCTGCTCAGTACATCGTCGGGAATGCTGTCGGGACGGAATTGTCCACGCACATCGCGACGGTTAAAAATGGTTTTATACAGGCCGTGAATTTCTTCCGGGTTAAAGCTGATATTTTCCTGATGCGGAAAATCGATTGGTAAGTGCCCCATAGGTATTCCCCTTAATATGGTGGCGGTAAGTGCCTGTCCAAACACTTTTCTGATACTTACAGGCCGGTCTTCTGACTCAGGATCAACTTCTGTAAACACCTTCCCGAGAATACTCAGTGGCTGGTCGTAACCTGTTTACAGAATCCCCTTTACAGCGCTGGGCACGTACTGGATTCTCACCAGTTTCCCGATTCTCCTCTGACGCTATTTAAAGCATCAGCGGCACCTGTATGTGGATTTTTTGGTTGTAAAACTTCTCTAACTGAATGTCTCTGCTAAACCATTAAAGAAAGCTATTCTAAAAAACATTTATATAAAGACTGCAGATAACAAACAAGTGAAATCGTTAAGAGTTTAGACAGGGATCAACATATAGCAGGGAAAAAACCGCAGATGAACAAGCCCGGACAATGACATCATCCGGGCTTAACAAAGCAGCATGCTCCTGCTTAACCCGGATAGAATGACGCCAGGCCAGTGTCAGAAGATGCCTCAGACTGTCGGGCTGAAAGCTGTTTATTTAACAGCGTCAAACCACTGCCTAGTTTATTCAGATCTGGCATCTGGGTTTCCGACGCAGCGAACAACACCCGCTCTAATAATCTCAACTGTTCTTTTAGCTCACCATCAGCAACAGATTTAAGCCCGGTAATACCGCCAACCGGCAATTGTCCCTGACGATAACAGCCATCACCCCAATGCTTTACCGCCCGGTGAACTGCAACCAATTCCTGCCCGGCAAGCGCTTGCTGCACAGTAGAAAAAGAATCTTTAATTGCTGCACGGAGTTTGTGATCCGATTTTGAATCAGTGGCAGTAGCTGCTAACAAACGTCGAATCTGCTGACGTTGTTTAATCAAGAGTATTGCCAATACAACCAGCAACAATGCCCAGGCAAGGTTTGCCCAAATTAACCATGCAGCCAATGGTGACTGCTGATAAACAATTTGTACTTCGTTCTGTTGCTGAGCCACATTATTTTGTAGCGGAGCAGTTGGTTGAACAGTCGCAGCCGGCGTGGCCGAAGCGCTGCCCGCAAGCGCAGGTAATACTTCTATACTGCGGGCAGGTAATCGCGCCAGCTCTTCACGGTTTTCAGTACTGTTCCACCACTTAACGACCAGTTCAGGTATTTCAATCTGTCCTTCCTGAACAGGTACTATGGCAAGGCTACGTTGCCGGGCGTGGATCACCCCGCGGGATGTATTATCTTCGGTATTTTGCAGCGGCTCAGAATAAATATTCACCCCGGTAATATCCGCCAGTTCCAGGGTTGGTAACTGCTCAGGCGCAGCACCTACAGTTGCCAGAGTAATGGTTCGGGTAAGGGACTCTCCTAAACGAATCTGCTCCGGTAGCTGACTCCAACCTTCGGAAAGATCCAGCTTATTCGCTACCAGCCAGTCTGCCTGCGTGAAGCCCGCCGGACGGGCTTTGACCTTAACAGTTTCAGCTCCCATCTCCAGACGTACCTTTTGCGCACTACGGTTATTCAACAAATTACGTCGCCCAACCTGAATCTCCAGACTTTGAGCAAGAATATCTAATACGCCGACCTTACGTGGGAATACCGCATAAGCCACTTCGTAAACGCCGAAACGCCGGCCGTCCCGGGTAGTTTCATACTGGTTATCACCCAGCTCTATTATCTGAGCATCAGGCAACTCAAACGGTTGCATTTCCAGGCCACCAACAGCAATGCCGTATAACAGTCGACGGGTGACTATCAGCTGCTCATTTTCAAATACTTCTGACTTATCCAGATGCAGTTCAACCCGCAAATCATCTGTAGAGTCCGTGAGCGGTGGTGGCTCAGTTACTTCAATGGTAATGGCTTCACTGCGAATACCATCCAGCTCAAACGCGGGGATGACCAGCGTGCCTTTTTGCCTGGGGTTAAGGATCAGACGCCACTTAACCGTGCGGGTAATATCGCCATTCACAATTGAAGTGTTGCGGCCAACTGCGCGATTAATTACATCAAAAAAAGGTTCAAGCAAGCCAAAGTCTGGCTCGCCATCAACCGAGCCTTCAGCCACAACTGTAAGCGTCAGGCTGTCACCGAGTGCAATCCTGTTACGGTCAACCTTGGCTTCCAGACTCGCTGCTAATACGCTATTCGTAACCAGCACCATACACATGCTGGTTAAAAGCTGAACTATATATTGTCTCACCACCGTTGCTCCTGCGCCGGTTGCCAGTCGCCATTCTGATAGGCCTGACGTTTCTTCTGATATTCGTAATCAAACTTGTTACGCAGTAACCCTGTGGGGTCTTCCGGTAACTGCCCCAGCCATTTTTGCAAAGCCGCTTCTTCGTCAGTCTGTTCAGGCTGGCTCTGAGTTACCTGTTGAGCAGCACTTTGCTGTTCATCCTGCGAGCCTTCTTCGGCTGAGTCTGCCTGCTGTTCAGCCTGGGCCTGCTGTTTATCCAGCGCCTCCTGTTGTTGCTGCTCTAACTGCTGGCGAAGTTGTTCTGCCTGATCCTGCTGGCTTTGCTCAGACTGGCTTTGCTCTGACTCGCTATTGTCAGATTCACTTTGGCCCTGCTGGTTTTGATCTTGCTGATTCTGGCCTTGTTGGTTTTGATCTTGCTGATTCTGGCCTTGCTGGTTCTGATCTTGCTGATTCTGGCCCTGTTTATTCTGATCTTCCGGGCTTTTATCCTGCTGGCTCTGATCTTGTTGACTGTCACTCTGCTGGCTCTGACTTTGCTGATTTTGTTGCTGCTTAATCAGTTCCTCAATCAGATCTTTATTCGCCTGAGCATCTTCGTGCTGTGGCTGCTGTTCCAGAACCTGCTTATATGCATCCAGCGCTTCATTCAGCTTACCGGCTTTAGCCAGCGCATTACCGCTGTTGTACAGTCCTTCTGCATCGCCTGCAGCAGCGAACTGTTCAGCAGCTGCGGTAAAATCACCATTACGGTAACGGGCCGTGGCCTGCCAGTCCGGGTGCTGAAACAACTCAGCTGCCGTTGCATTATCCCCCTGGGTTAAAGCCTCGGCGGCTTGCTGATCCTGCGTCTGCCACAAGCTTTGCCAACGGCTTCCCACTTTATCCTCTGCCACTTCAGCGGCATATACCGGAGGGCTCTGCGCTACGGGTAACGCCAGCACAAAAAGTACTGTCAACAACCAGCCGCGCCGAAACGCCAGTGCAGCCAATGGCAACATCAGCAGGACTAACCAGCTACCAGCTTCCTGCCACTGATCAAAAGTTTGCTCCAGAGCCTTTGTGTGTGAATCATCCGTATCCGTTGGTAAAAAGTCTGAAGCAGCAGTAATCAGGCCTTCAATATCACTGTTATCAAGACGCATCGGGGTATAAATTCCACCGGTATCAGTCGCCAGTTTACTCAGCCTTCCAGCATCTAAGCGCGCCACCACAATTTTACCTGCTGCATCTTTTGCAAACCCTTCAGCAAGCGGGATAGGCGCGCCTTCTGCCGTCCCAATGCCCATGACTGACAATGTAAAATCCGTACCCGCAGGTAACTCATTAAACAGCTGACCAATTGCGCTAGCTGCCTGAGCGGTTACACCGTCGGTCAGTAATACCAACGAGCCCTGTTGGCGTTTATCCTGCCTGAGTAGCTCCAGCGCCAGAGCAACTGCTTCTTCTGTATGGCTGCCCTGAATGGGCATAATGGCCGGCGATAATCCCGGCAACAGCGCCAGCAAAGTTTGCTGGTCATCACTCAGGGGAGCCAGCACATGAGAGTCTCCGGCATATACCACCAGCGCAGTCATACCTTCATCACGAGCTTTAATCAGATCGGTAAGCTTATAGCGCATCCGTTCCAGCCGGCTGGGCGCCACGTCCCGCGCCATCATCGAAGGGGATAAATCCATCACGATGACCATAGCATCGCCTGTCTGATATACCGGCTGAGGCAGCCTTTCCCAGGCAGGCCCCGCCAATGCCAATATACCCAGTAACCAGCCAATTCCCAACGCGACAAATACCCGTGTTGATAAACGGCCACTTTGTCCGTCTATCAGATAATCCCGCAAGCCAGGGGCAATCAGTGTCTGCCAGCTCACCCGGGCAGACTGTATCTGCCATAAACCAAACAACAGAGCAGGAATTACCGGTAACAGTAATAACCATAAGGGGCGAATAAAGTGAAATTCAGCCAGCATGCTTCACCTCACTTTTCGATGTGTTTGAGCGACGACGGCGGGATAACAGATTCACCATCGCCCACCCCATACTCAGCAACAATGCCAGGCCAGCTGGCCAGAAAAACAACGCCTGTTGCGGGCGAACCTGCTGAGCGTCATGTTCGGTGGGCTCCAGCTCATCCAGCAAAGAATAAATCTTGATTAATTCTTCAATATTACGGGCCCGGAAATAACGACCGCCGGTACTCTCAGCAATCTGCTGCAGCGTTGCCTCATCAAGGTCAGCCGAAGGATTCACCTTGCGGTTGCCAAAAAAGCTGCGCACTATCATTTCATCGGCACCAAAACCCAGGGTATAAATCTTCACGCCCTGTTCGGCTGCAACTCTGGCAGCTTCCAAAGGATCAATCGCACCGGCGGTATTTGCGCCGTCGGTCAGTAAGACCATTACCCGGCTTTGCTGAGGCCGGTCTGCCAGCCGTTTAATGCCCAGTGCGATTGCATCACCGATTGCCGTTTCAGGCCCGGCAAAGCCAATTTGAGAATCGTTGAGGAATTGTCCAAGTGTGGCGTGATCGAACGTGAGTGGCGCCTGTATATAGGCATTACTGCCAAACAAAATCAGGCCCAACCGGTCTTGCGGGCGGCGGGTAATAAAGCCATCCATAACAATTTTAATGCCCTGCAAGCGGTTCAGAGAAGTCTTGTTCAACACCATATCTTTAGTTTCCATACTGCCGGACACATCCACGGCTAACATCAGATCCCGACCGCTGGCGGCTAATGGTTGCGGTTCACCTAACCAGACAGGCCGGGCGGCGGCCAATAGCAGTAATAGCCAGATAGCTATCAACAGAATCAACGGTGCCCGTCCCTGTATGACTTGCCCCGGCGCTTGTTGTGAACTCTGCAACTGTTGGTAATAGGGTATCCGTAACGCCGCTTCAGGCCGGGCCACTGGCGGCAATAGCCAATAAACCAGTGCCGGTACAGGTAATGCCAGTAATAGCCAGGGGAGCTGTAAACTAAGCATGCTCATGCTCCCCGTTCCGGGTTGCTGTTAACAGGCTTAGCTTATGGCTGCGCAGCCATTTCAGTAACTCCTGGTGAACAGCCACCACATCAGTTTCTTTCAGTGTCAGCGTTGGCGCATATAGCGAGGTCAGGCTGGCAGAGAAACTATCCAGTGAAGTACCTGGCGCCACCCGCTGCAGTTCATCAAGCCAGCGCTGGCTACTTAACCCCGCTACCCGGTTTACCTGCCCCTGGGTGATATATACCTGTTTCAGCAGCCGGTTTACCTGTTGCAGGTACTCCTTACCTGCGTCCCCGGTCTCTGGCGCAGCGAAATACTGCTGATGTATTTGCTCCAGCTGCCTGGCACCATGGCGTCGGTAAGCATTTAACCGGTAACGGCGCAGGCTCCAAAACAGCAGAGCCATGATAACGACAGCACTGATCATCAGCAGCCACCAGCCGGGTGCCAGTGGCCAGTAGCCGATCTCAACGGGCATATGAATATCCCGCAGACCGGCTAACGGATCAGTTGCTACAGCTGAATTATTTGCAGATGCAGATGTGTTCGCGGCTGACATCAAGGCTGCCCTCCCGAGGACGTTCTGCGTGACCTGTCTCTTTGTGATGCGCTTTTTCCAGAAGCTATTTTTCCAGAGCTGGCACGGGATTGCCCATAGCGGCGCTGTAGCAAATCCAGTACCTGACCATCGCCTCGAATATCCAGCAACTCAATTCCATCACCTGTACAGGCGCGCAATCGCTCAATACGCTGTGGCAACAGCTCGTTCAGTTGATCTTGCTGAGATAACAGCTGACGCTGCTGACCATCAGTCACCCAAAGACTGTTACCTTCTGGTAGTTTCCATTCCAACGGATCCGAAATACACAAAAGCGTAAGCTGAGCATGCCGTGCCAGTCGCTGTAAATGAGGTACACAGTCATCATTAAAGTCGTGAAAATCACTGGCGAGATATACAGAGCTGCCCGGCCGGGTAACCCGTTGTAGTTTAAGTAACAGGTCCAACATGCTTTGCTCAGCGGTATGCAACGGATTCGTTAACAAACGGCTAAAATCATCCAGATTATGCAACACGCCAAGCACACCTTTCTTACCGTTCTTTGGCCGGCTTTCCCGATGTGCATTATCGCCCATGACTAAGCCGCCTACCCGGTCTCTGCTGTTTTGTGCCGCCCAGCCAATCAGCGCCAGTGAAGCTGCCGCCGTAACAGACTTAAAGCCCAACGTCGAACCAAAGAACATTGATGAGCGCAGATCTGCCGCCAATATAACCGGCCGTTCCCGCTCTTCAGTAAATACCCGGCTATGGGGTGAACCTGTCCGGGCGGTTACCCGCCAGTCCATACTACGAATATCATCCCCGGGCTGATACTCTCGCACTTCTGCAAAATCCATCCCCCGACCACGAATCCGGGTTTGCCAGTTACCACTCAGCTGAGCGGCTCTGCGCGGAGCACTTAACAGGTTCATCTGGCGGCTGTATTGCTGTAACTGCACCAGACTCTCCAGCCGGGTATAAGCACCCGCGAAGGCATCTTTTGCAGCATCTGTATATTCAGCCACTGACGGTTTTGTAGCAGTTCTCACACTGTCATCTTTGTGCAGAAAATCAAACATTTTCATTCCCGATACAACCTACTCAGCCTACCGGTACAACAGACACCAGCGCATCGATAACCTGATCCGCATCTATGCCATTAGCTTCAGCTTCAAAGCTCAGTAACAGACGATGACGATACACATCATGTAAAACCTGCTGCACATCTTCAGGGGTTACAAAGTCCCGGCCCGCTAACCAGGCATGGGCACGGGAACATCGGTCCAGTGCAATACTGGCCCTTGGGCTCACGCCTACTTCTATCCAACCGGCAAGCGTAGCGTCATAAAGATGCGGCTGTCGGGTCGCGATACTCAGCTGCACGATATATTCTTCCACCGGCTCTGCCATGTGGATATTCAGAATTGTTCTTCTTGCTGCAAGAATATCTGCCTGACTCAGTTGCGGCACTTCCACTTCATTCTTATCGGAAGGACCACCAGCCTCTTTCCGGTTTAACCGTAAGATAGCTCGTTCAGCGGCAGCATCAGGATACTCCACCAGCACTTTCATCAGAAAACGGTCAAGCTGTGCTTCCGGTAATGGATAAGTGCCTTCCTGCTCAAGCGGGTTTTGAGTAGCCATTACCATGAATACTTCCGGTAACGGAAAGGTGTTCTGGCCAACGCTGATCTGACGTTCTGCCATCGCTTCCAATAACGCAGACTGAACCTTGGCAGGCGCCCGGTTTATTTCATCAGCCAGTACTAAGTTATGGAAAATAGGCCCTTGCTGAAAACTGAAGCTAGAATCTTCCTGATGAAAAATATCGCTGCCAGTAATGTCTGCAGGCAACAGATCAGGGGTAAACTGAATCCGCTGAAAGTCTGCCTCCAGCCCTTTTGAAAGGCTGTTTATTGCGCGGGTTTTTGCTAATCCAGGCGCGCCTTCTACCAACAAATGGCCATCCGCCAGGAGCGCAACTAATAAACGCTCGACCAGCGCAGGCTGACCAATAATCTGCGCCGATAACCAGGCTTGCAGACGTTGAAAATTTTCACTGAGATTAACGGCGTCCAAAATATATCCCTTATTCCTGAGAGTGTTACCTAATGGCTTTTATAGCTGAAAGCTTGTTCACTAATTGCTTTTTTAACTAATAGCTTTGTTAATTAAAAAGCCATGCCTGCTATCAGCGGTACTTCCGAATTATTTATAGCTGAAAGCTTTGAACAAGCAGCCTTACAATGGTTCCTGTAATAGATGTGTTCAAAGCAAAAAAATACAAGGGGTTAACAACCTGGTAATCCCTTAAAACGTGCCCGGAATCTACTCAACAGCTCAGCGAAGTACACTCGCCAAAATGTTCATACCTCTGACCATATCGTTTTCATCAAAACCGGCAAAACCGATGACAACACCCTGCGGACCGCTGCTACCGTTATAAAAATCCGATAATGGCCGCAGGCCTAACCCCTTAGCCTGAGCAGCCACTGCCAGTTCGCGGTCTGTCACTGTTACTGCATCTGTAAATAAAAACGTTGAATGCATGCCTCCATCACTTTCTACCCGCAACAGCAGCTCTGAAAAACGCTGCTCAACAAGTGTATTCAGTATCTCCCGCCGTTGCTGATATAACTTTCTCATGCGACGAACATGGCTGGAAAAGTCTCCGCTGGCCATAAAGTCTGCCAATGCGATTTGCGGCAGTAACGAAAGGCCACCATCAATAAACGCACGGGCATGACTAAAGGGTTCCACCAGCGCATCCGGCAATACTAAATATCCCAGGCGTATAGATGGATGCAATATGCGGCTAAATGTACCCATGTAAAGTACCCGCTCACCACCAGACAACCCCTGCAAAGACGTTAATGGCGGGCCATCAAAACGAAATTCGCTGTCGTAGTCATCTTCAATAATCCAGCCATCCTGTTCACGGGCCCAATTGAGCAACGCCAGCCTGCGGGACAAGCTCAGAGTGTAACCCATAGGGTAATTTCTGGATGGCGTCAGCAATGCTAACCGAGCCTTATCCGAGCGCTGTAAAGCAGCATCCAACTGAAAGCCTTCCTCATCGGTAGGCACTGCTACTTTATTCGCGCCTACTGCCGCCAATGCACCATCCACCCCGTAATATCCGGGTTCTTCCACCAAAATATCGTCGCCTTTATCCAGCAACAGCAAAGCCGCCAGATAAATAGCCTGCTGAGAGCCTGAACAGATTAGCACCTGCTCTGCGCTGGCTTTTACGCCTCTGACAACATTCAGATAGTCAGCAATCTGTCGACGCAGCCCCAGATAACCGGAACGGGAAACAGAACCTTCAAACTTAATCTTGCGCCCGGCTGCCGTTGCATGACGCTGCCACTTAAGCCAGGGAAAACTTTTGACACAAGGGGTCGCCGGTAACAATAAACCACCACCCAGTAGCGGCCGCTCTGCAAAAGCCTCAGAAATCCGGTTCGATACTTCTGATAATTTTGGCTGTGCTATTTGCTGTTGTGCTTCATCCGGAGCTTTCTTAGAAATCTGATCAGGTACTGCTGCTGATACAAAGCTACCGGCTCCATGACGGGTTTCAATATAGCCCTCTGCCTGCAGCAATTCATAAGCGGCTTTTACTGTATTTCGTGATACACCCAGGCTTTTTCCCAACGGCCGGCTGGCTGGCAATTTACTCCCGGCATCTAACTGCCCGGTGAGGATTGCTTGCTGAAAACCACGGAACAAAGCCCTGTACTGTGGCCCGCTTTCAGAGGAAAGAAACGGCAAAAACAGTTCGGAAGGAAACTCATCACGGGACTGCATTAAAGTGGGCCTTATATCTGAAAAATAATGGATCTTTGTATCACCCCATTAAACACCTAATCTGAGATCAGTTACAAGTGCCCTTCTGACGGCCAGACAACAATTATTATTTATTCAGAATCAAATACTAAGGACACAATAATGACCACTTATCAGGATCAAAATCAGATGCCGGTTGGTGAACCTGTAGACAACTGGCAGCCGCGGCCATTCCCACCGCATACCACAATGCAGGGTAAGTACTGCCGTATGGAGCCTCTGAACATTGCCCTTCATTCTGATGATTTGTTTGAAGCTTTCGCAGCAGACCCTAGCGGTAAAGGCTGGACCTACCTGTTCAGTGAACCTTTTACTGACCGGGCAACCTTTAACCAGTGGCTGGAAATCACCTGTACAGGACAGGACCCTCTGTTCTTCGTCGTAATCGATGAAAACCCTGGTAGCAAAAGCATGAATAAAGCCGTCGGCATGGCGAGCTATTTACGTATTACCCCGGATATGGGGGTTATCGAAGTGGGCCACATTCACTTCTCACCACTCATGCAACGCACACCTGTATCAACCGAAGCTATGTTTCTGATGATGCAGCGGGTATTTGATGAGCTGGGCTACCGCCGTTATGAATGGAAATGTGATTCACAAAACCAACAATCCCAAAAAACCGCCGCGCGGTTAGGTTTTACCTTTGAAGGTATCTTCCGCCAGGCAATAACTTATAAAGGTCGCAACCGTGACACCGCATGGCTCTCTGTCATCGACAAAGAATGGCCAGTTCTGAAGCAGGCATTCCAGCAGTGGCTGGCAGCTGACAACTTCAACACGCAAGGCCAGCAACTGAAAACACTGCAGGAAATGCAAACTCTTGCCCATGAAGGCAACACCTAAGCGTCTATTAAATCAGGACAAACACATGTCAGCTACAACCCGCGTTCTTCAGCCTGAAGACAGGCAACAATGGGAAGAACTATATAAAGGTTATGCCGAGTTCTACGGCATGCCTATGAGCCAGGAAACCCTTGATCAGGTATGGAAATGGATATTTTCAGACGATCAGCAATTCTATTGCCTGGTCGCCTGCAATGCAGAAAACCAACTCATCGGCCTGATGCACTATCGCGCTATGCAATCACCGCTACGTGGCGGTTGGGTAGGTTTTCTGGATGATCTGTTTGTATCGCCTGACGCCCGGGGCAGTGGCGCCGTTGACGCACTGTTTCTGGCACTGGAACAATCCGCTGCCGGGCATGGCTGGCACTTCGTTCGCTGGATAACTGCAGAGGATAATTATCGCGGCCAGGCAGTCTACGATAAAGTCGCTGACCGCACCCGTTGGGTAACCTATCAGATGTCTGCAGGCTGAGAGATCTCACCGCTACCTATACCGGAACTACGCGTCAAACTGACCTCATTAAAATAACAGGCTCTGCAATCAGAGCCTGTTAGCATGTTCGCCTTATAATTCAGCCCCGTAACGAGGCAAATAGCAGCACGACAACATCCCTCTAAACATCTGTTATTATGCGTTTTTACTGACGTAATCCGATGATTCAGGGGAACAATGAAGCTGACCTTTGATGCAGGCTCTCTGCTACTCAGTGGAGATACATCCCTCCTGACACAACACTGCATTGAGCAACTGGTGTACGACAACCGTGTCGATGCCTGGCGGGCACCCGCCTGGGCGTACAGCCGCATCCGGCAGCAGTTGGAAAACCTGCCCAGTACAGACACTTGTCCTCTGGATGATGAAGTATTCGAAACCCCTGCCCTAACAGTACCGGACACGCTCTCTGTTACCCTGAGGGATTATCAGCAACAGGCAGTGGATAGCTGGCAAGCTAACCAGTGTCAGGGATTAATCATTTTGCCAACAGGGGTAGGTAAATCCATTGTTGCAATCGAAGCCATTCGCCGCTGTGGCGAAGCGGCACTTATCGTGTTGCCAACCATCGACCTGATGATCCAGTGGGCGACCCAACTGGAAAAGCATTTCCAGCAATCCATCGGCGTCTACGGTGGCGGCAGTAAAGAATTACTCCCCATCACCGTTATTACCTATGACTCCGCCGTCATAATGATGGAATACATTGGTGATCGCTTCCCTCTGATAGTTTTTGATGAATGCCATCACTTACCCGGTGCAGTAAATCGCCAGGCAGCAGAACTCAGCCCTGCCCCTTACCGGCTGGGGTTAACAGCAACGCCAGAGCGTAACGATAATGGCGAGCAGCTGCTGTACAAACTGATCGGCAACGAAGTCTATCGCAGGGAAATTAACGATTTTGATGACGGCGTACTGTCCCTGTACGACACTGAAGTAATCGAAGTACCCATGACTGCTAAAGAACAGGCCAGCTACCTGCAGAACCGCCAACAGTATCTGGATTTTGTGCGCAGCCACCATATCAGTTTCTCATCACCCTATGGCTGGTCAAACTTCCTCCGTGCCTGCGCGCAGGCTCCCGATGGAAGGCAGGTATTACAAGCCTTCAGGACACAAAAAGAAATTGCTGCCGCCAGCGCAGCCAAGTTTGATAAGTTATGGGAACTGCTGAATCAGCATCGCGGCGAACGGGTCATCATTTTTACAGCACTGAACAAGCTGGCCTACTACATTGGCGAGCGATTCCTTTTACCGGTCATTACCCACAACACCAAAGCAGCCGAACGCAAACGCTTCCTCGACCGGTTTAGGCAGGGTGAATTTACCGTATTGGTCACAAGTAAGGTGCTGAATGAAGGAATTGATGTACCCGAAGCCAGCGTCGGCATTATCGTCTCTGGCTCCGGTTCTGTGCGGGAACATGTCCAGCGGCTTGGCCGAATTCTGCGACCTTCCGCCGATAAGCAAGCCCGCCTGTATGAACTGATATCAGCCGGCTCATCAGAAACCAATATCTCTGAGCGCCGCCGCCAACACCAGGCCTATGATGTTGCTTCGCCTAACAACAGGACTACTGACAGTCCGGAGGCTGACTGATGTTAACTAAAGATCTGCTGACATACAGTCTTAAATCTACCCGGATTACCCCTAACTTTATCGATGTTGATGCAGCAGGATTACTGTTTTTTGCAGAACAACTACTGTCAGTTTTTAACCAGGGAACAGGCAAAACCCGTGAAACCATCGAAGCAGAAGCAGAGCTTTATCAACAGGGCCAACAGGATCTGAAGTTCGGCAAAAGCCTGTATAAAATCCTCCTGGACCATGCCGAATTTACCCTCGCGGAAGAAGATGCCGGCGCTCGCCGTGACGCTATATTAAGCGCCGCTGCTCAACAGTTAAAAAACACAGAGACACAAACCTTAGAAGACTATCGTGAAGCAGTTCAGGCACTCAGCCAGCAGAATATCGACACAGCCCTATACCCGGACTTACCCGCCTTCGAACAGCTAACCCGGATAAAACGAGACTTCACGCCACGCCAATTACTGCAACGTTACAACATGGCACAGGTACAGGCCCTGTTACTCTCTACACAGTCGTTAACCCTGACTACCCATGAAATGTCCGCCGCTAACCTGCGCCGAATTTTCAAATGCCTGAAGTTCTTCCGGTTACTGGCTGAAATAAAACAAAGCAAAGATAAAACCACCGTCGTCATCGACGGGCCGCTATCTCTGCTGGAAGGGACTAAAAAATACGGGCTACAGATTGCCTCGTTTTTTCCGGTCATCTGCCTTTTGGAGCAGTGGCAGATCAGCGCTAAAGTTAAACCTAAGCGGGCGGTTAAAACCCTCAAACTGGATGAAAGTTCACAACTGGTCAGCCATTACCGCCATATGTCCGCATATGTGCCGGAAGAAGTCAGGCTGTTCGCCAGTCATTTCGAAAACACAGTCGAAGACTGGAAGTTTGTCGCTGAATCCCCTTTCATCAAACGTCCTAAAGGCCGGCTTATCTTTCCAGACTTCACCCTGCAACACAGTTCAGGTGTTACTGTTTATCTGGAAATATTCCACCGCTGGCACCGGGGACCACTCATTCAGCGCATGGAAGAACTGGAGAAAATGAAAGAGCCGCTGATTCTGGCCATCGACCGTTATCTGCTAAAAGGCCTGCCAAAAGGTGATCGGCAGGACGCATTGGAAGATCTGGATAACAGTCGTCACTTCCTGTTCAGTGACTACCCGGCAGTATCACGACTGCAGAAAACGCTCGAGCGATATCTCAAATCGGTTGAGAACTGAAAACTGAGTATTGAGAATTGAGAACTGATAGCTGAATTAAAAGGTATCAAATCCTGGCCTGATAACTTTTAGAAACCCGAAGTCAGGCCTTCAGAAACTCAACCGCTGCCGTTTCTTCGTCCATAGCGAAACATTGCATATCAATCCCCGAAAAAAGTTTATCTTCGATGCGGACAATATGTTCGATCCAGGTCTTATCCGTCAGAATCGCTACTTTACGCATATTAGACATCCCCACTTCCCGGAGATATCTGAACTCTTCAAATATGGCTGCAAGCTCTACGCCATTGAATGACTCAATCTTCTCCAGAATCACAATGCTGCCATAACGCTCTATTTTTTCTTTAGAAGCATCAAGAACCAGCGTCATATCCTGTTCGGTGATTTTTCCGGAGATGGTAAACGCAACGGCATTATTAATACCTATATCCATCATTTCTAACATGTTCCCTCCTTGCGGAGCGGGTTGCTTTGATGTGTATAAATATAGTCGCTAAGAGCCTGTATCGAAGCACAGCTTCGCCAGTTAGTCAGTCGAACAGTGACTCTGATTAACCTTGGGAGGTCAGACGGAATATATAATGTAATTCATACCTATAGATAACGGTATAAATTAGATTTGAAACCGACTCCAAAAATCATGAAGCTATTAGTTTTAGGGACGCCGGATGCTTTGCCGTTTCACGCTTAAACGGCAGCGCATTAGTAAGTAGCTGATCACCCGCTATGCGCCTTCAATCTGTTTCTCAGCTTTTCCTGTTACTAGCTGCGGTGCTCAGCTGCACAGAAGGGGGAAAAGGTGGCTACTGAAAGTTCGTATTCTAAAGAGTCAAAACGCAAGAGCCGGCCCATACATTATGAC
Source organism: Aliamphritea ceti (assembly GCF_024347215.1). NCBI lineage: Bacteria > Pseudomonadati > Pseudomonadota > Gammaproteobacteria > Oceanospirillales > Oceanospirillaceae > Aliamphritea > Aliamphritea ceti. Next base: position 1,630,293 of record NZ_AP025282.1, on the reverse strand, counting down.
CCATACTCTACTTTCTTCTAAAATCATGCCTCTTCTTCGGCTTCACGTATACGCTCTTTTCGTTCCAGTTCTTCTTGCATCACCGCTTTGATTTCTTCCAGCACGATATCTACATCTGCACTGTCGCTGTCATCATGAAACTCACCGCTGAGAGTTGAGTCCGGTGTTAAATCACCCGCTTCAAATAATGCCCACATTTCCCTGGCATATTGAGTCTGTAATAAGGCAGGGGCAAATTCGCCATAATAACGACGCATATTGTTGACGTCGCGAGCGAACATTTCTTCCGCGCTGTTATTGGCAGCGGCATTAACCGCTTGAGGTAAGTCGATAATTACAGGGCCGTAATCATCGACCAATACGTTAAATTCTGATAAATCACCATGCACAATGCCCTCGCAAAGCATAAGCATGATGTAATGCATCATCAGAGTATGATCTTCAATCGCCTGCTCTTCTGACATTGTCACATCGCCAAGTCGTGGTGCAACATCACCCGCTTCGTCAGTGACTAATTCCATTAACAATACACCGTCAACGCAACCATAGGTTTCGGGAACTCGCACACGGGCATGGGCTAAACGGGATAACGCATCAATTTCGGCATTTTGCCAAATCTCTTCTTGCTGCTGGCGGCCATAGTTCGACCGTTTTTGCATGGCGCGTGCCTGGCGACCACTACGAACTTTACGTCCCTCTTGGTATTGCGCGGCATTTTTAAAGCTTCGCTTAGCGGCGTCTTTATAGACTTTGGCGCAACGAATCTTGTCACGACAACGGACAATAAATATATCGGCTTCTTTACCGCTCATCAGGCGGCTGATAACTTCATCAATTAAACCGTCGTCGACGAGAGGCTGTAGGCGTTTAGGGGTTTTCACGAAATACCAGATTTGAGTGGTTGGCTATTACTGTAACAAGATCATATCTTTCTTTTTGTCTGTATATTGTTACAGATACAGAGAAAGAGCAAAAGACAAATCCCTCACTCCTTCCAAACAGTTTATCAGGCTAACCTGTTGCTAGCTGCACTGCTCTGCTACACAGAAGAAAAAGCTGCTCGCTGAGAGTTCATTCTCTCTAGGCCCCAGCTCTCTATAAGGGATAATCCCTAAAAGGCCCCCCCCCTAAAAAGATTATCCCTAAAAAGGTTATCGCTTAAATTGCTGCCAAAAACTTTCCGACTTGCTTCTTACTGACCCGACTCAGTTTTTGCATTGTAGAAAAGTTAATCGTGCCACAGCCATAATCCGCACGAATTTTTGCCAGCATCGCCAGCCAGATACCCGCCGTCATTTGGGCATCATACAGTGCACGGTGAAACTGGCCTTCCACAGGCAAATTAACATAATCAACCAGTGTGCCGAGTTTATGATTAGGTGCCGCCTGAAACACCCGACGGCTAACCAGCATAGAACAGCAAAACGCACCTGCGTATTCACGCCTGATCAGTTTCAATTCATGATCAAGAAAACGTTGATCAAAACTGGCGTTATGGGCCAACAGATTTGAATCACCGAGAAAATCAGCAAACTGTGCCATCACCTCTTCACAGCTCGGCGCTTTCGCCAGCATCTGATTAGTAATGCCGGTGAAACCTTCTATGAACCCCGTTATTCTGAAACCAGGATTCATCAATGCCTGAAATTCATCAACAACTACGCCATTCTCTAAACGCACAGCACCAATCTCAATCGCCCGATCACCATAATCGGGAGACATTCCGCTGGTTTCAAAATCAAGTACAACAAGGGAGTCTGCTGACACAATAGTGGATCCTATATTCACGTAATGACTAATGTAAACGGCGTGCTAAACCGAAGACTAACGCTGTATTCCTGAGAGAAATATCACGACGAACAACTAAGATGAGACACGCCACCTACCTCAAAGAACTCTGGCGGTTTCAATCTGTAGTATTTATCTTCCACGTCCTTCGACTGCTCTGCATATGGCTGTGTCATCACGTCCTGCAACTCATGAATCAGGGCATAATTCCCCTCAGTTGCCTGCTGATAAGCCGGCATAAGAAACCACTCACGCAAAATGTATTTTGGGTTGATGAGTTTCATCTGCCTGGAAATATCCTCAATGAACTGAGGCGAATCCCCATTCACATCAATGGTGCTATTGAGGAGCGTTTTCCACTTAGCGAGCCACTCTGTCCAGCGGCTATCCATCGCTTGGGCTTCTGCATCCTGCGCCTTATTTTTGTATAAGCTGTTGTAGAAGCTTTTCCTGAGTGGCTCTATATCATCGGGAATGGATGAGAGTTCGCGGAAGAAAATCGTGTAATCGACAGGTGTTTGCACCATAAGTGCTCCCAGCTCACTGAACACTTCCTCATAAAGAGTCTTATAAAGAGCCTTGTCAGACTCTGTATTTAATGTGCCTATATTCAGGTCCAGCCCCAATTTGGCAGCCCACATCTTTTCCATTTGCCCATGCATGACTGTTGAAAACTCGGTTTGAACCTCCTCCAGCTCCTGCAAATAGTCCTGATGTGATACCAGCAGCGGCCGTAGCGCCGAACAGAAACTTTCGAAGTTACGCTGCGCTGCGTTTGTCTGATTCATGAACGAGAAATGCTGACCACCACCGGTCCAGGGTTGATAATGCGGATGGAACACATCGCAAAAGCCAAAAGGGCCGAAATCAAGTGTAAAGCCACCGGCTGCGCAGTTATCACTGTTGAAATTACCCTGACAAAAACCGACGCGAATCCAGTTCGCCACCAAAGCAGTAAGACGGCTACGAAACTCGCGCGCCAGCGATACTACTTTTTCCTGAGTAGTAAGCTGCTTATCGATAACCTCTGCATACTCGCGTTCAATCAAATGCAAGACGATCTTTTCGAGTTCTTCCCTCGCTGTCGGGTGTTCGTTGTTACGGGTACGGCGGGCAAAAAGTTCAAGTTGGCCAACACGGAGAAACGACGGTGCCACACGCGTCGAGATAGCAACAGCCTCAGCAATATGCATGTCGGGATTTTCCGAACGTGATCCCGGTGAATACCAGGGGCGCTTTACCTTTTCGGTTTTTGAAACATACAAACTCAAAGACCGTGTCGTAGGTACACCCAATGCGTGCATGTGCTCCTGAGCCAGAAACTCACGAATACTGGACCGCAACACAGCGCGACCATCCGCACCACGACAATACGGCGTGCGCCCACCACCTTTCAGCTGCATCTCCCACCGCTGTCCGTTAATAACCGCCTCAAGCACAGACACTGCACGGCCGTCTCCATAACCATTGCCGGTTTGAAACGGGCACTGCCGGATATATTCATTGCCATAAATAGAAAGTGCATACCCAGTCGCCCAGCCAACCTTACGCATTGGCTCTGGCGTTTGAGAAATATCGCCGGAGAACATGCGGATGAAGTCGGCGGACTCAGCCAAGCTGTCGGCAAAGCCCAACTCGGCAAAAAAGGTGTTGCTGTGCGCTACATACTCCGGGTCTTTAATTGGCGTCGGATTAACTGGGACATAATGGCCTGAAAAGACTTGTCGCGGCAGGTAATCAGCACCATTTTCCGTGGCATCAGGATCACAGTTAAGTGAGTCCATGAGGGAATAATCTGCCAATTTCGCAAGGTCATCGAGCGTCGATATAGTCGGGGAGGTGTTCTGGGACAGTTGGTTTTTCATAGTTATTTATACCGAGGCTCGTAAAGATACATTGTAATACTTTGTGCACGAGCTTGTTGTTTTTGTAGATGTTACTACCTGTGCAATAACGCTCAGGCATGGGTCGAGAAGAGGAAAGAGGTACCTGCTGATATTCCATATTCTAAAGAGGCAAAACGAAAGACCTGACCCTTTACTCTTTTCCACAACGAGGGGCTGATAATAGTTTTCTAAAATCTGTAGCAAAGTGCAACTGAGTAAACCGTTAGCAGCCCCCACTCAATGTAGTTTTTTATATCTCAATTCTATTTAATCCCGTAATTATTTTTCCTGAAATTGAAGTAGGTACTATATTAAACCCTAATATAAAAAACCTACGATACATTCTAACTTCGCAAAATTTAACCGGTACTTTTCGTCTTTTTACAATCATCTGGTTAGCTTGCAAAATACTAGTACTACCATGTTTTGACTCAATACCTTCAGTTAAGCACTCTATTAAATATTTTAATTTTTTAGAGCTTAGCTCAAAGCTATGCCAGTTTTTTTGATACGAGGTTATAAAGTTGTACGTAATCGCTACTTTAACTTCAAAATCATCTTCATCTGTTTTATTTATAACAAAAGAGACACCTGCATCTTCCATATTGAATAGTTCATTAACTTTTTGAACTGACTCTCTTTGCTTGCTAAGAATTTGCTGTTTTATTCTTGCGAACCGTTCAGGATATTTCTCAGAGTCAATTCTGTCCTGAACGTCAAATAGTTCATCTAAACTGTATCGACTATAATCGGGCTCCATTAGTTACATTCACTCCTGAGATCTAACGCCTAGCTCACTGGAAAAATGGGAGCCCAGCGAGTATTTTTTCCTATTCAGCTACTTGTTAAGTGTTTGATGCACATTCGATTCACTGTAATTACTATTGAAACACTGCTCAAAATTTCCATAGGTTTTACCCTCAACTTCTAGCATCTCTAGCATTGAGCACTGCGTATAGGCAACTCCAATGTTCTCAACTGCATCTGGATTGGATAGATTCGCCCCATATATATGCTGGTCAGCACAAGCCTTTGAGCTACGAATTACATACGCTATACATGATTCTGACCTCAGTTCAACATCCCTGTTTATACAGGGCAAGAAGTTTTTATTGCCATAGCAAAAGTATGAAGCAGCTTTGGAAACAAAGAGTTTTTCTAGGTCAGTACCCTTAGTAGAGTCTTCCTGCGCTATTGCGAAAGAAGTAAAAAATAGAAAGGATAAAATCAAATTCCGGTATTTCATCTGCTCTCCATTGGAAACTTAACAATTTATTACTGTGCCCATACAAGGTTAAAGATCTGTTAAGCTTTACAAGCTTGCAAGATACACTCATCTTCCATAATCATACGAATACTCAAGCAGCAGTAACTAAACACAAACTGCTCTTATAACTATCTTTCTATTTACCCGTATAACATCCCTAATACAACTTAAGCCGTTTCTTCCAGCACCTCATCCGCACAGGCAAACCGGTCATCCAGTTTACTGATGCCTACGCCGCTGGTTTTTCTGACTCGGATCTGTACCGGCACCCGTTCTTTCAGGGCGGCTACGTGGCTGATAACGCCAATCATTTTGCCGCTGGCATTTAAGTTATCCAGTGCGTCCAGTGCAATGTCGAGGGTGGCACTGTCTAGTGTGCCGAAGCCTTCATCAAGGAACAGGGAGTCGATGCTGGTTTTCTGGCTGACCAGATCGGATAACGCCAGTGCCAGTGCCAGACTCACCAGGAAGCTTTCGCCACCGGAGAGGGTCTTGGTATCCCGTACGGCATCGCCCTGCCAGGTATCGACTACCTGAAGCTCCAGTGCTTCGGCCTGATCCTGTTTAGGTTTTAACTGATAGCGACCATGCAAACGGTGCAGCTGATTATTTGCCAGATGTACTAAGTGTTCCAGCGTCAGGCTCTGGGCAAACTTGCGGAATTTATCGCCTTTCTGAGAGCCAATCAGGCTGGTCAGATAGCCGATATCTTCATAGTCGGCTTCACACTGTTCAATATCTGCCAGTAACTGAGTCTGCTCAGACCGTTTACGCAGATCGTCTTCCAGTCGGTGGCTGTTCTTCCCCTGTTGTTCGATTACATCACGGTGCTGATTCTGCAGCTGCTCCAGCTGTTCAGCTAGCTGTTCGGCAGTTGCTGCTGGCTGATACGCATCTTCAAAGCTGTTTAAAGAGCCTTCAACAGAATTGTCTAAAGAGCCTTCAGCAGAACTGTTTAAAGAGTCATCTATAGAATCTTCATCAGGTAACAGCGTGGCTAATTGCTGACTGGCCTGTTCGAGACGGGTTTTAGCAGCATTTAACTGCAGCTCAAGCTCACGTTGCAGATCACTCAGGCGCGCCTGTTCCTGCGGTCCCAGAAGTGCTGCCAGTAATTCTGTTTCATCGCTGAAAGCACTCTCACTGAGCTGTGTGAGCCAGTTTTGCTCTGTGGCTTCCAGCTCTGCCTGTTGCTGTTGTGTACGGCTGCTCAGCTCTGATAACTGACCGCTGAGTTGCTGTAACTGGCTATGCAGCTGTTGGTATTGCAGCTGTGCCTGCTCGGCAGTTTGCCGGGCAAGCGTTGTTTTCTCTGCCGCCTGCTGACGGGCTGCGCCGGTATCTGCTTCGGCAAATACTTCTTTACGACTGGCCTGTAGTTCCTGCAAGCCGGCATCTGTAGTGACAGCTTCTGCCTGCAAGTCTTTAACTTTTTGCTCCAGCTGTTGCTGTTGTGACAACTGTTCAGCCATCGCTTCCTGTAGTTGCTTAATCTGCAGTTGCAGTTGCTGTAACTGGTCACGGCAGCTCTGCCAGTCAGCGACCAGCGTCTCTTGCTGCATTAACCAGCTTTCACAAACTTCGGCATCATGCAGGTCAGGCACAGGCAATGTCTGGCGTGTAATAGCTGCGGTTAGCTCATTGACCGTTTGCTCTGCATTCGCCAGATACTCTTTACGGCTTGCTTCCAGGCGCTGGACTTCTGCCGTCTGAGTATTCAGAAACTCAACCACCTGCTGCTGTTGCTGACGTAAGCCCTGACTACGCTCATCTGTCTGTAAACGCTGTTTCTGCAGTTCCGTCAGTTGCTGCTGTAATTGCGTAACCTGCTGGCGTACACGCTGGAAGGCTTCTTGCTGAGCCTGTATATCCGAATGGAACTGCTGCAATGCTGGCTGATCGCCTATTTGCAGAGGGTGTTGCAGCTGAACCTGTAACTGGGTTGCCAGTTGCTGACAGATATCCTGCCAGCGCTGCTCACTCGCCTGTTGCTCAGCCTGTAACTGCTGTAACTGCGTTTGCCAGTCCTGTTGCTGAGTGGTGAATAACTTTATTTCACCGGCAACATTCATGCCCTGCTGCTTAACCTTTTCAAGCTCCTGTTCAACCGCATCAAAACGCTGTCGGGTTTCCGGCACATTAAGGCTCTGGTATTCACTGACCAGCGGATGCTCTTTTGAGCCACATAAGGGGCAAGGCTGATCTGCTTCCAGTTGCTCACGTAACTGCGTCAGGTCGGCAATTTTACGTTCCTGCTCCAGCAGCGTTTTCAAGTCTTTGTAGGTCTGGTTATGCGTAGCATATTGCTGACGGAATTCTTCCCGCTGGTTATTCAGCTGCTCTAATTGTTGCTGACGTGTTGCATCTGCTGTCAGCCCTTCCTGCTGGCGTTGCTGCCCCTGTAACCAGTTAGCGGTCAGGCTATCCATTTCAACCCGTGCCTGATACAGCTGATTAAAGCGCTGCTCTTCCTGCTGCTGTGCTGCCTCATCCAGACTTACTGGCAGCTCAGCTATTTGTTGCTGCCGATTGGCAATGTCAGTATCACTGGCGACTAGCTTTTGTTCCATCTGAAGCAGCTCTGCTTTCAGGCTTTCCTGCTTCTGCTGGCTAGTAGTTAGCTGTTGCTGGCCATTACGCAGGGTATCAGCTGCATTTGCAGTTTCCTTATGCAGGCGCTGCAGTGACTCAAACTGTACCTTCCAGCCTGACAGTTGCTCTGCCAGATTCGCCATCCGCGGAGTGACAGTGTTGATCTTTTCCAGCTGACTATTCAGTTCGGCTTCGCGATTCAGACATTGTGTCAGTTGTTGCTGTTGTTCAGAAGCAGCTGTTAAAGCCTGTAGCTGTTCGCTGGCCTGAGTCTGTTCAGCTTTTTTAGCGGCCTGCTGTTCCTGTAAGGCTTTAATCTTTTCATCCAGCGGGATGACTTTTTCAGCCAGCAAAGTATCCAGTGTCTGCTGCTCTTCCTGAGCCGCCTGGCTTTGTTGTTCTGTACTTAATTTAAGCTGTTCAGCCTTTTGCTGCTCAGCCTGCAATGTATCGGTCCGCTCCTGCAATTCGGTTTGCTGCTGTCGGGCCTGCGACTGCTGCTCACGTCGCTGATGTAACTGTTGTAATGGCTGACGTAACTTTTCTGCGGGCTGCGCGCGATTTAGCCGCTCGAAGTCTGCACTATTGGCCTGTTGCTGCTGTTCACAGTTTTGTAATTCTTGCTGGGCAGCATCGACCTGAGCCTGTGCGTTAGCAAGCTGCTGCTGTTTATGCAGCGCCTGTTGTGCCTGCTTAGCTTGCTGATCCAACTCACTACTCTGCTGCTGCAACTGAGCAGTCATAGTTTGCAGTTCTTCGGTTTCTTCCGGGCTAAGCAATGAATACGCCGCTAAACCTGCACGCAGCTTATCCAGATGGGTTTTACTTTCTTTATGTTTGTCGTACACCCGCTCGGAAATTTTACCGTAGATCTCAGTGCCAGTTAGTTCCTCTAGCAGCTCTGCCCTATCGTTGGCATCAGCATTCAGGAAAGCAGCAAACTGCCCCTGAGAGAGCATCATGGATTTGGTGAAGCGACTGAAATCCAGCCCGGTCAGTTCTTCTGTCTGCTTAAGCTTCTTATTCACCTGACTGGCGAGAATCTTACCGTCACTGATACGGGCCAGCTCAACTTTGGCATCCTGCAGATTACCGCTGACAGAATCCCGTGAACGGCGCTGGCTCCAGAAAGCCCGGTAGCCCTGCCCCCGCACTTCAAACTCAACCTCAGCCAGACATTCAGCACAGCCACGGGTCATCATCTCATTGCTGTTTTTTGAGAAGTTATTCAGCCTTGGCGTACGGTGATACAGCGCCAGACAGATAGCGTCCAGCAAGGTTGTTTTACCCGCGCCGGTGGCACCGATGATGGCAAACAGGCCGTTATCAACAAACGGAGACTGGGTGAAATCCAGCTTCCACTCACCTTGAAGAGAGTTCAGGTTCTTCAGCCGTAAACTTAAAATTTTCATGCGTCTGAACCCTTAAAATAAATCGATCAGTGATTGTTGCTGCATGCCATCTGGCTCAGCTGCTTTACTGTTTTTCGCTGTGGCTTTTTTAGATGCTGGCTTCTTTCCAGACGCTTTCTCAGAAGTTTTTTCAGAAGCTTTTACAAAGAGACCTTTCACTTCAGAGCTGGCTGCAGGCTTGCCCTCAGATTCATTAGCGGGCTGACTCTCTGGCTCATTTGCAGGCTGTTTACTTACAGGCTTATTTTCAGGTAAGTCACCGCCGAACAAATCATCCACAGCCAGCACTTCTGACTCGGCTGTAGCTTCAGAAATAGCCTCTGGCTCTGGCTCTGGCTCTGGCTCTGGCTCTGGCTCTGGCTCTGGCTCTGGCTCTGGCTCTGGCTCTGGCTCTGGCTCTGGCTCTGGCTCTGCGACAACAGCTTCCTGATCCAGATCGGGAGATGAAAGCTCTGTACTTGAATCTTCAGCAACCTGAGTTACCCGCTCTTCATCAACAATTTCTTCGCTGGTAACCTCTTCCCTGACGGCTTCTTCAATATTCGTTTTGTCACTGACAGAGGCTTGAGTCACAGCATTTGCAGCCTGGGTCAATTGTGCCGCCAGTTCCTGATCTTCATCGTTCAGGTTGTCTCGGACTTCACCCAGTACCTGGGCGAAATTAACCCGTAAGCGCTGCAGGCGGTTTTGTTCTTCTTCGCTGCTGAAATCTTCCCGGGCGAGCCGTTGCTCAAACACATCCTGCGGATTTAACTCCGCCAGTGTTTCACGCTGCTCATTGTCGGACTGTTCAGACTTCTGTACCCGGCTGCGGCGTAACTGCAGAACCTCTACGTTATAGTCTGCAGTTAAACTCTGGATCCGCTGCTGCAGGTCATTCAGATACGACTGTGCGCTCACTTCTATGGTTAGCCAGATTGGCAAAACATCATTGGTTTCCAGCTCTGCCAGCTGCTCGGCTATTACCTGTAAATCACCTTTAAGCTGTGCCATCGGTTGAAACATAGGAATTGGCAGGACAGTTACATCTGCGGTTTTGCCGGGAGCCACATCCACCAGCAATACCTGCTTTTGGCTGCGTAACTCATCAAAACTGAGTGGAATGGGTGAGCCGCAATAACGGATAGTGTCGGATTTAGCGACTTTCTGCGGCCGGTGAATATGGCCTAAGGCAATGTAGTCTGCCGGTGGAAAATGACTGGCTGGAAAGGCCTCCAATGAGCCAACATAAATATCCCGAACGGATTCGCTGGTCTGAACGCCCATTGCTGTTAAGTGGCCAGTAGCAACTATAGGCAGTGCCTCATTAGCGCCTTGTTCGGCTGCTACCTGCTGCGCCAGTTCATAACGGCTCTGGTAAAAGTCACTGATGGCCTGACCTAACTGTTGCTGTTTCTGCTTGCCAGTCTGGCCAGCTTCGCTAACCATCAGATCCCTGGGCCTCAGATACGGCACCGCACAAAGTACTGCACCGGGCTCACCATCCGCCTGATTCAGGACGATAACCTGCTGATCAATTGCGTCGCCAACACCAGCAATTACCCGGGTGTTCAGCTGTTCAAGCAAAGTTTTAGATTCGTTCAGCATAGCGACTGAATCATGATTGCCTGCCAGTACAACTAACTGGCAATTCAACCGGCTGAGTTCAACAATAAAATGGTTATACAATTCACGGGCATAGCTCGGCGGTGCGCCGGTATCGAAAACATCACCAACAATCAGTACCGCATCGACCGCCTGTTCCTGAACCTGCTGTAACACCCAGTCACAAAACTGACGATGTTCATCCAGCCGACTTTTACCCATAAAGTTCTGACCGAGATGCCAGTCAGATGTATGCAAAATTCGCATGTAATTATTTAACTCATTCACCGGCTGCGGAGCAGCCATTAAAATCTTATTCTTAACGTCATAGCACTTACAAATAGCGCTTATGAATAGCGCTTATGAACAGCACTGACGATTAGCACGTAAAAAACGCACTAATTACTTAACAGCGCTGGCCTTAGATAACCCGGATAACCATCGCATAACATGCGGTCCGCGCATATTCACGCCCAACCCGGCCAGCACCAGTAGAATGCCCAGCCATTGCATACTGCTGAGTTGTTCATCCAGCAATAACGCAGCACAGCTCAGGCCGACAACCGGTACACCCAGTGTCAGAGGGGCTACCTGCGAAACCGGATAGCTGCTCAGTAAGTATCCCCACAGACTGTAACCCAGAATAGTGGCGATCAGTGCCAGATATACCAGCGCAAAGATGGAGCTGAAGCCAATGTTCAGTAACGCATTTTCTATCAAAGGCCCTTCAAGATACAGCGACAAAGCAAAAAACGGTAACGGTGGTATCCAGGCAGACCAAACCACTAAACTGATCGCCCCGTTTTTAGTTTTATTAAAACCGCGCTGGTGAATTTCCCGGTTAACAACATTACCGAATGCCCAGGCAATAGCGGCGGCAATCGTCAGGCCAAAGCCAATTGCAGTCATGCTTTGCTGCACGTCTTCTGCAATAATCTCTGTTGATGAGAACCAGACATCCCCCCAACCGATCATTACCAGGCCTGATCCGGCAATCATAATCGCCAGTAACTGATAACTGCGAATCTCTTCCTTCAGCCAGAAAGATGCCAGTAGTAAGGTGAAAAACGCCTGTGCCTGAAGCACCAGCGATGCCAGCCCGGCGGGCATTCCCAGATGCATAGCAGTAAAGAGTAATGCGAACTGGGCAAAGCCAAGTGTCAGACCGTAGGCCAGTAGCCAGCGTAAAGGGACATCCGGTCGGGCCACAAACCAGCAACCTAAGACTGCTACCAGTAAAAAGCGTAAACCACCCAGTAACAGAGGCGGCATACCTTCCAGCCCCCAGGCAATAACTACAAAGTTGAACCCCCAGACCACAACAATAATCAGGCCCAGCAGAGTATCTCTGAGATTCATTCTATTCGCATCCTTGACGCATGGTGCTGCCAGCGCAGCAAGAGAGCCAGTGGCCGTCGATTCAGACCATCAGCTAAGAGAGAAACAGCAGGTTATGGGAATATCTGTCCGGCGTCCAGAGACAGTCTCCGTAGAAATAAACAGCACAGCTGAAATAGACAGAGAGTTGAAATGGACAGGACAGTTGAAACAAACGGAGAGTTAAAACAGAACGAACGTAAAACACCGGCAGATAAGGTTCTGCCGGTGTAGATCAGCTATCAGTTATCGCGGCTGACAATTCGCTGTAGTAATTGTTTAGCCAGCCCCCAGTCACGGGGTTGTTCTATGCGCTGATCCGTAACAGGCACTATCTGTTCGCCTTCCTGTTCGGCGACTTTAAAGGTAAAGACATAAGCAGGTTCCGACCCCATCCGCAGATCAGATATAACCACGTCATTCTCGTTGCTATGCTCTACTTTGAGAAAACCTTTACTGAACCACTGCAAACGCGTTACCGGCCAGTGATCCTGTAAGTCAGATAATAATTCCGGCTGATTTGCATAATGCTTAAAATCAATACTGCGGTCCGGATCGAATAATGAGTAATAGCCTTCCAGATAGCCATCATCCTGCATCACTAAAACCCGCCATAACACAGTATTAAAGGGGCCAGCTGTTACCAGCAATTCGTTTTTCTGATCACTTGTAGTCGTTACCGAAGCCAGGTTTTCTTCAGCAATCCCAGTGACGTAAGCCTGCGCAGACAAACCCCAGACAAGATATAAACTGCTAAATGCCAGACCGATACGGTTCATTCGCCGCCCCCAGTCAGCCTGTCGGGAAGACAAGGCCAGCGCAACGCCAATTAACAGCGGCACTGTGTACAGAGGATCAATGATAAATACACTGCCAGTACCTATCGGCACCACAGGCAATGGCCAGAACAGTTGTGTTCCGTAGATGGTAAAGCTATCAAGAATAGGATGGGTAACTAACGCCAGCCAGACCAGCAACAACCATTGCCGTTGCAGGCCGGGGTACTGCTTATGAAATTTATTAATCAGCCAGGCCAGAAGCGGCGCCAATATGCTAAGCGTAATCAGTGAATGGCTGAAACTGCGATGATAGGTAAAATCTGCCACTGCACTGCCCATGGACACAAACACATCCAGATCAGGTATGGTCGCCACAACACCGCCCCAAAGCGCAGCACGGTAACCTACTTTATGCCCTAATACGGCTTGCCCAAGCGCTGCACCCAACGCTATCTGCGTAACTGAATCCATGTAACTGCTTATGCCTCAAATTATGCCCGAAACTGACATGCAAAGAGCCCATGCTACGTAGCTGTCTGTCAATTTACAAACAGCTTTACAAAACATAACACTTAGCCGGTCAGCCAGGCAGAATCAGTTCTCGGCATCCCGTTTCAGATGTTTCTTCACCCGATGAGTCACCAGCCACACGCTGGCTAGCACTACCGGAAGAAACGCCGCTCTGAGGAGATCAACATCCATCCAGGGTGCAAACGGCACAGCAGCTTTGAATATAAAGCTACACAGGGCCAGCACATAGTAGGTGATAACAACAATCGACAGGCCTTCAACTGTCTGCTGTAAGCGGAACTGCAGCTGAGCCCGTTTATCCATCGATTGCAGCAAAGCCTGATTTTGCGCCTCAATAGCCATATCTACCCGTGTGCGCAAAAAGTCACTGGCCCGGTCAACCCGGCTGGAAAGATCATCCAGACGGCGTTTGGTGGCTTCCGTTGTCCGAAAGGCCGGGCCTAAGCGGTGCTCAATAAACGCCGACATTGTTTGCAGGCCGTTAAGCTCGGTTTCCTGCAGATCATCAAGGCGGCTCTGTACCATCTGGTAGTAAGCTCGTGCGGCATCAAAACGGTAACGGGTTTCAGCAATTAACTCAGCGACAGCGGCAGCCATATCAGAAAGCTTTTCTAACTGTTCACGTTCTTCACTGATAACCCGCTCACCACTGATCTGGCGCAGCAAGTCTGCCAGTTCAGTTTCCATATCACTGACCTGCGCGCTGGTCTGCTGTGCCACCGGAAAGGCCAGTAACATCATGTTTCGGTAAGCTTCCAGTTCCAGCAGTGTCCGGATTAACCGGCCGGTCTGGCATTCATTCAGACTACGATTCACCAGCAAAACACGATTAAAACCATCACTGTGTAAACGCAACGCACTCCAGACACTGGCCGCTTCGTTACCCAGCTGCGACGCGATCAGCCGCTGGCCTTCAAAACAGGGCCGCAGGGTTTCTTTATCAACCACTGCTGTATCACTGTCGATACCTTCAATATGTAGCGCAGCAACAACTTCACCGGGTAATTCACTGATCCAGTCATCCGGTAACAGGCTGATTGCCGTTTGCGAAAAACACTGCGTACTCTTACCTTTCAGCAAAAAGGTATAGCTGCTGAATTCAGTATGGCGTTCCCAGCGTACTTCGAATTCACCAAAGTTCTGATAGAAGCACACATCCCCTTCTGATGGCGGATTAATGCTGTATCGCTTACACAGGCTACTCAGGTGCTTAAGCTCCCGGGGATAATGGTCGGCACCGGTATGCAGCAATGTCATATGCGAAACCCTTACCGGTGTTGTTGCGACCGGAAACGGACGGGCGTGCAAATCAGCATAGTTGCCCTGAAAACGCGCATGCTGACTCAGCCCGAAAGTTTCATTTAACGGGTCGGTCAGAGTCGGTAACTGGTGTAGAGCCTGGCGCAACGTAATGTCCTCAAAAATTTTAGGGCTACCATTCATACCGTCAGATACACAATAAAACAATCACTTAGCGTAAAAAACGTCGTGTTTAAGCTAATTTAGAGAAGTTTTGTGACAACGCCACGCCAAACAGATGATAACTCTGTTAAAAAGACCTCTTACAAAATTAACGGCTAGAATAAAAAAGGCCCGCAAAACGGGCCAAGGGTCTGAATGATCACATACAAGCAGAGACTGTTAGCCAGTCAGCAATCCCTGCTTAGTGACGTGATCCAAAGTGTCATCCAGTGCTTTACCGAATGACTCAAGGATTTCATCGATGTGTTGCTCAGTGGCAATTAACGGTGGACACAATGCCAGCGATGAACCTGCAACCGCACGGGTAATCAGGCCATGGCGTTCACAGGCCTGCTGAGCAAATGCACCAATAGCACCACCGGCAAAGGCTTCGCCTGTCTGCTTATTGGCTACCATCTCAACAGCGGCGATCATACCTTCGCCCCGCACTTCACCCACTAGCGGATGATCCGCCAGCTTACTCAAGCCTTCCTGCAGATAAGCGCCGGTTTCTGCGGCCTTACCAAAGATGTTATCGCGCTGATAAATTTCCAGTGTCTTCAGAGCAACGGCACAACCAACCGGGTGACCGGAATAAGTATAACCGTGACCGAATACGCCAACCTGTGAGCTTGGCTCTATCATGGCTTCGTAAATATCGCCACGTACCACTGAAGCACTGATCGGGATATAAGCAGACGAAAGCTGTTTAGCCAGTGTCATCAGCGCAGGTGAATCGATACCCATAGTGTTACAGCCGAAGTCTTTACCTGTACGGCCAAAGCCAGTAATTACTTCGTCTGCCCAGAACAGAATGTCGTACTTCGCCAGAATGTCCTGAACCCGCTGGTAATAGCCCTGCGGTGGAACAATTACACCACTGGCACCGGTAATTGGCTCAGCGATGAAAGCAGCAATCGTTTCCGGGCCTTCTTGCAAAATCATCTGTTCAAGGTTATTGGTAATCCGGGTAACGAAATCCGCTTCAGATTCACCCGGTAAAGCACCGCGGTAGTAATGCGGTGCATCGGTACGCAGAATGCCCAGCGTATCGAATGGCAAATCAAAATGCTGATGGTTAGCAGGCAAGCCGGTCAGCGAAGCCGAAGCGACGGTAATCCCGTGATAAGAACGGTCGCGGGAGATAATCTTAAACTTTTCTGGCTTACCGATCGCATTAAAGTAATAACGCAGCATTTTAATGTGTGTATCGTTAGCGTCACTGCCGGAGTTACCGAAGAATACTTTGGCATTCTCTACCGGTACCATTTCCGCCACTTTAGCCGCTAAATCAATACCGACCTGATGGGTTTTACCGCCAAACATGTGCGAGTAAGACAGCTGCCCCATCTGTTCATTGGCAGCATCAATCAGTTCGCGGTTGTTGTATCCCAGCGAGGTGCACCACAGACCCGCCAGGCCCTCCAGATAACGGTTGCCCTGATCATCGTAAACATACACACCGTCGCCACGTTCAATAGTCAGGGTTTCAGTGTTTTTCAGGTTAGTGGTCGGATAAATGATATTGCTCATGTCCGGGTCCTCTTATAAAAGTTTCACAGGCGGCGCTGTCTATAACTAACTGAACAGCGCCATGCAGTATTAGCGGTTCAGACCGCCCATACAGATGTATTTAGTTTCCAGGTAATCATCCAGTCCATATTTCGAACCTTCGCGACCCTGACCCGATTCTTTAACACCACCAAACGGGATCACTTCTGAACTGATAGCCGTTTCATTAACGCCTACCATGCCGTAATCAATGCCTTCGGCTACACGCCACATACGGCCCATATTTTCAGTGTAGAAATATGCCGCCAGACCAAACTCAGTATCGTTGGCCATCGCAATAGCTTCTTCTTCGGTGCTGAACTTGAAGATTGGCGCAACCGGACCAAAAATCTCTTCACGGAATACACGCATTGAAGGATTCACATCCGTCAGAATCGTTGGCTGATAAAAGTTACCTTCGCCTGCCTGAGGCTCACCACCAATAACAACCTTGGCACCCTCTTCAATAGCACTGGTCACTTTGGCGTGTACGTCACGGACTGCTTTTTCAGTAATCAGCGGACCGTGTGTTGTATCTGCCGCAAAGCCATCACCAATATTAAATTCAGCAACAGCAACACGCAGCTTTTCAACGAAGGCATCATAAATACCTTCCTGAACGATCAGGCGGTTAGCACAGATGCAGGTCTGACCAGAGTTGCGGTATTTAGATACCAGAGCACCGGCAATTGCCTGATCCAGATCGGCATCATCAAAAACGATAACCGGCGCGTTACCGCCAAGCTCCATAGAAGTACGTTTAACAGTGTCTGCACATTGGCGCATCAGCAGCTTGCCTACCGGAGTAGAACCGGTAAAAGTGACTTTCTTCACCGTTGGGTTAGAGGTCATTTCACCGCCTATAGCAGCTGCATCACTGCCAGTGATCACACTGAACAAGCCTGCAGGTAAACCGGCACGCTCTGCCAGTTCAACCAGTGCCAGTGCAGACAATGGCGTTTCTGCAGCTGGCTTAAGAATGATCGCGCAACCTACTGCCAGTGCCGGTGCAACCTTGCGGGTAATCATCGCATTCGGGAAGTTCCACGGCGTAATTGCCGCCACCACGCCAACTGGCTGTTTAATCGCGATACCGCGACGGTCAGTCTGTGGGGTTGGAATAATATCGCCATACACCCGCTTACCTTCTTCGGCAAACCACTTCAGGTAAGACGCGCCGTAACCCACTTCACCACGGGATTCGAACATTGGCTTGCCCTGCTCTGCAGTCATCAGAATCGCCAGGTCTTCCTGATTTTCCAGGATCAGCGCATGCCACTTTTCTAATACAGCACTGCGGCTTGCCGGTGCTAGCGCACGCCATTCCTGCATCGCACGGGATGCAGCTTCAATCGCCTGACGAGTTTCCGCCGCACCTACATCAGCAACATCAGCCAGATGTTCACCGTTTGCAGGGTTTGTCACCGCAAAGGTTTTACCTTCGAAACCGGCTGTCCAGTTACCATCAATATAAGCCTGGGTTTTCAGCAGACCAGAATCGTTTAGTTGAATTGCCATGAATCACTCCGCGTATTGTTCGCTACGACTTGTCAGTCGGATAAATATCGTTGTGATCAGTTATAGTCAGATTTTCTATTTGTTAATATAATTATTTATCCAAGCAAACATTTGAATATTCAAATGTAATTTTCAGCGACATTATCAACTTCGCTTTTTAGCAATGTACGGGAGCGCATTATGGGCCGTAAAAAAGCCGCCATTAGCGGACAGTTAGCCGATCAGGACCTGCGCTTACTCCGCGTCTTCAAAGGGGTTGTTGAGGCGGGCGGATTCAGTGCCGCTGAAATGCAACTCAACCTGGCCAACTCAACAATTTCCAATTACATATCTGATCTGGAAAAACGTCTGGGTATGCGTTTATGTGAACGCGGGCGCGGCGGCTTTAGCCTGACACAACAGGGCCAGACTGTTTATGAAGCCACACTGGAGCTACTCAATGCTTTGGACCAGTTCAGCCAACGGCTCAACCGTTCCACGCAGGGTATTTACGGCCGGCTGCATCTGGCATTTGCTGAACATATGCTTGGCGCCCACAATGCCTTTGTGGTTGAAGCGCTTGATCTGTTTACCCGTCAGGCACCGGAAGTAAACATTGAAATAACGACTCTCAGCTCCGATGAAGTAACCACTGCAGTACTGAACAAACAGGTCGACATTGGCATTACAGTAGAAGCAAGGCGCTACCATGAACTCAACGCTCTGGACCTTTTCGATGAACAAATGCTGCTTTACTGTGGCCAGCAGCATCCCCTTTACGATCAGGCTGAATCCTCAATAACTGCTGAAGCGCTGCGTGAATATCGCTTTGTTGAGTCGCCACGCTTACTACCTGGCCGGGAAGTTCATCCTGATATGCGTCACTGGAATCGGCACGCCAAGGCTCACCATCAGGAAGCCCGGGCAACTTTAATTCTCAGCGGCCAGTATCTGGGCCTGCTGCCGGAGCATTTTGTGGCCAGCTGGGGGCTACAGGATAAACTGCGGCCGTTGATGAAAGACACCTACGGTTATCGCAACAGTTACCGGGCAATCTGGCCGAAAAAAACCACTAAAGATGAAATTATCGAAGTCTTTCTGGATGCACTGAATCAGGTTCGCCCCGCTTCAGTGACAACTAACTGATAGCCGCATATTCACAGTGGTTTCAGGAAACAGATGAATAATGCAGCAAACCTGCTCACCGGATATTGCCTTTTATGCCAATCTCTAAAATTTCACGCAATGCAGTCGTCAGTTTGCTGCCACTGATTATGCTGCCCCTGAATGCAAGCGCTGGAGTGCTGATTAAGCATCCTGATTTCAGTGTAGTTGCCGATGCTTATATTAATCTGACCACTGGCAACGCCGCAGAAAATACCGACAGGATTGCAGCCGATGCAGACATCCGCCTGCTGGGCCTGCACGAAACCGAAGAAGGCAATAAATACGGCGGCCGTATCACTTTCGAATCAACTTCAGCTGGCAGCAATAACCAGGATCCTGAAGTCGGCGAAGTCAGCTTACTGGCTCAGTCTGACTGGGGCCGAATAGAAGTTGGCGAACGTCAGGGGTTACCGGACGTACTCACTGGCTTTGCACCCAACAACTACACTTTTACCTTTGCAGAATATGGCCCCTCTACCGGACGCAACCTCAACCCGGCTGGAGGCCTGCAAAGCAGCTTTATAAATCAAACCGAAGCCACTGCTATTAACCAGCTCAGCTCGCTTGGCTTTGTCGCCTCGCTGGCCGGCAACCGCTCAGCCAAACTGATTTATGCAGCGCCCCGCTCCGCATCCGGAATCAACACCGGCATCTCATACGCACCGGATATCAGTGACGATAATCCGGGCTTTAAACAGCTGATTCAAAGTGGCCTGACTTATGACTATTACTGGGATGAACACCAGCTACACCTGGGTGGCAGCTATACCTACGCACAGGCTGAGAATCTCATCAGCAGCCAGCAGCGAGACGACTTAAGTTCGGCAAATCTAGGCATTTCAGCAACCTTTAACAGTAAACTGGCGATTGGGATCAGTACCACTTATAACGGTACTTCCGGGCAGCTAAGTAATAGTATTCAGGAAAATACTCAGGGCTGGGTAACCAGCCTCAATTACAACAGTGGCCCCTGGACTTACGGCGGCTTCTACCAGCAGGCGTATGGGCAGGGAGATACTCAGCAAGCCGGACGCAACCGGCTGGAAGCATACCAGATAGGCGCATCGTACCGTTTTAATATCCGTACCCGCTTGTACACTGCTTACTATCATTATGATCTGCGTAACGATAACCAGAGTAGCAGTGACGGTGACGTCGTTTTACTTGGCGTCCGAATCATCCTGTGAATATCAATCAAAAGAGTCTGCTTATGAACAATAAAGCCAAAGCTATTCTGGCACTCACCTCTGCTGTGAGTTTGCAGGGCTGCGCCCAACTGGAAATTTCCTCAACGCTAACTCCGGGCAATACAACGCAGGCCCTTAGCCATCCGGAAAAACCCGTATATGAATTTGAAAAATGTTATGGCGTAGCAAAGAAAGGCCAGAATGACTGTTTTTCTAACGGGCTTGCCTGTGCAGGTACCTCAACGGAAGACCGTCAGAAAAACGCCTGGATATTCGTGCCCGAAGGCAGTTGCGATAAAATTGATGGC
Source organism: Aliamphritea ceti (assembly GCF_024347215.1). NCBI lineage: Bacteria > Pseudomonadati > Pseudomonadota > Gammaproteobacteria > Oceanospirillales > Oceanospirillaceae > Aliamphritea > Aliamphritea ceti. The sequence goes on along the minus strand of NZ_AP025282.1, from coordinate 1,609,906 downwards.
GGCAGCACTTCAAAAAGCTAACTGCAGAATTACTGACTGGCACTCTTAAATGACAGCAACCCGACACCCATGCTGACAAACAGTCCACCGGTTACCCGGTGAAACCATTTCATTCCCTGGCTGCCAGTAAGAAAACCTTTTGCTGACTGAGCAAGCAGTCCATAGCAACTCAGTGAAATGAAAGAGAACAACATGAATGCGCCAGTCATGACCGAAAACTGTGGCGCCAGCGCGTAGTTCAGATCAATAAACTGGGGGAATAACGCCCCAAAAAACAGAATAGGCTTAGGGTTAGTAACTGCTAAAAATAAGCCTTCGCGGTAATGTGAAAACCATGCCCGCTGTTCAGTTTCAGCTCCGCCTTCTTCCTGAAGCTTCAACTGGCGCTTGCGGGAAAACAGCTGACGTACGCCCAGATAAATCAGATACGAGGCACCCAGCACCTTAACCAGCATAAACAGTGTGGTTGAGGCCATTAAAATAGCACCAAGTCCGCCAACAGATACCAGAGACAAAACAAACAGACCGGTAATATTTCCCAATGCGCCAATCATTACCGCTCGCATGCCATGGGAAATGCTGTTGAAGATCGCCAGCAAGATAGCCGGGCCCGGACTAATCACATAAAAAAATGAAATCAGCAGATACATCATCAGCGTGTCTGTATTCATGGTTAATATCCTTATTTCTCAGCGTCTCTGACACATATGTGCCATACGGCCAAAAACTATAGCTGTTTTAATAACCAATGGCGACTGGCACGCAAAATATCTCCAACTGGGTATATCAGCGATTGGGAGCTTACCGATACTGTAGCGACATTATCGGCGAATATGTTCGCCCACAGAATGACAGAGGTATTTATGACTGCCCAGGCCCACACAACATCTTATTACGCTGCATCTGCCAACGAAAAGCAGCTACGCCCTGCACTGAACGACAACATTGAAGCCGACGTTTGTGTCATCGGTGCTGGCTTCACCGGTTTATCCAGCGCTCTTCACCTGGCAAAAGCCGGATTTAAGGTTGTTGTCCTTGAAGCCGATCGTATAGCTTTTGGTGCGTCTGGTCGTAACGGTGGCCAGATTGTGCATAGCTACAGTCGTGATATCGACTTCATTCACCAGCATTACGGTAAAGAAACCGGCTCAGCGATGGCCAGTATGGCATTCGAAGGTGGTGAGATAATCCGTGGCCTGGTCGATGAATTTAACATCCAGTGTGACCTTAAAGATGGTGGTATTTTTGCCGCCTGTAACGACAAACAAATGCGTGAACTGGAAAGCAAAAAAGCTCTTTGGCAGGCAAACGGTCATCGCAAACTGGAACTGCTTAGTGAAACTGAGATCCAGCAACATATTGGTACTGGCCGTTATAAAGGTGGCTTGCTGGATAAGAGTGGCGGTCATTTTCACCCAATGAATCTGGCTTTAGGCGAAGCTGCAGCGATTGAATCACTTGGTGGACGTATCTTTGAAGATTCCGCCGTTACCAGTATTGATCAGCAGGCAATAACCCGGGTTAACACTGCCCGGGGCAGTGTCACGGCCAAGTATGTTGTGGTTGCCGGTAATGCTTATCTCAATGGCTTACTGCCAAAGCTGGAACAAAAAGCCATGCCATGTGGTACGCAGGTAATCGCTACAGAACCTCTGAGCCCGGCACTTCAGCAGCAACTTCTGCCAAAAGACCAATGTGTTGAGGACTGTAACTACCTGTTGGATTATTTCCGTTTATCCGGCGACGGTCGTCTGATTTATGGCGGCGGCGTTACTTACGGTGCCCGTGAGCCTGGAAAAATAGAATCGCTGATCCGGCCTAAAATGCTCAAAACATTCCCAATGCTGAAGGATACAAAAGTTGATTTTGCATGGACCGGAAACTTCCTGCTAACACTGATGCGCCTGCCGCAATTTGGCCGTATCGGTAATAATATTTTCTATGCGCAGGGTTATAGCGGTCATGGCATCACAAGTACCCACCTTGCCGGCCGCGTCATTGCTGAAGCGCTTCAGGGACAGGCTGAACGTTTCGATGTATTTGCTGGTCTGCCACAATACCCATTCCCTGGTGGACGTACTTTCCGGATTCCATACACAGCGATGGGGGCCTGGTATTACACTTTGCGGGATAAGTTGGGGATCTGATTAGCTGAGAAATATAGCTATGAATACGGGATGTAATGCATCCCGTTAAATGTATTTATCGGAGAAATAACATCCCATAGATTATGGGAAAAGCTCGGCAGAAACAGACAACCATCAGGTCGATGGCATATTTCCGCACATACTATCCAACTGTGCGATCTCACGACTCATTTCTCTGGTCACATTAATCATAAAAATTTTGAAATCTTCAGGAAAAACGTCACACAGTTCATGAAACAGTGCGCTGGATATTTCCAGCAAATAACCATCTTTCTGCATGACGGCGTTACCGTGGCGGGCCTGTAGCCCAATCATGCCAACAAAGCCAAGCTGTTCGCCAGGTAAATACGCTTTCAGGGGAACCTGATCATCGGAATCAGTTTTAGGATGATAAAACCGCGCCTGGCCACTAAGGATGACAAAAAACATATCAGAACTATCACCCAGAGAATAAACTCTGTCGTTACCTGCCAGTTTGTAAATGTCGCCGTGAGTGAGTAAAAAACTCAGACTTTCATCAGATAAAGCACCAAACATGGACAAGCCATGGCAATACTCCAGGGAAAACTGCCCACTCAAATCTGAGTATTGGTATAACTGCATAATCCGTCTCCGGGAATCACAATCTCAGTATAGTGCAATAACCAGGTTCTTAGTGCCTAAGACACGAAAAATAAAGATAAAACCTGAAATATTCACAGCCATCCCAACACCTGATCTTTGCTCAGGTTTCTATACATACGCTGCTTACATATTGCACATAAAAATATACGATGCTGCACGTTAACTCCGCGTTAACAACATAGCAAGATTAGCAATTCAATTACTCCCCAAACTACCCGACCTAAGTACTAAATATGTATATTTATTCGTAAAGCTATCAGTCTGAACGACGTTTTTTCAATGAATTTCCGGGCACGGCTTCCATCGGATTATCCGGCCAGTAATGTTTAGGATAACGGCCTTTCATATCCTTTTGGACATCCCGATAACTGTTTTTCCAGAAACTCGCCAAATCCTGCGTCACCTGTAACGGTCGCTGCGCCGGCGACAACAGGTGCAGCATCACCGCTGTACCACGACCAATTGTCGGGGTTGAAGTACAGCCAAACATTTCCTGTAGCTTTACCGCCAGTACTGGTGGGCTCTGACTATAATCCAGCCGTGCACTGCTGCCCGCAGGTAATTTAACACTCACCGGAGCCAGATTATTCAGCGACTGTTGCTGCTCCCAGCTGAGACGGGCTAACAATATATCCTGCAAGTTAAGCTTCTTCAGTTGTGGCAGCTGCCTGATATTTTCCAGATAAGGACCCAGCCAGTCTGCCAGGCTGGCCGTAAGTGCTTCATCTGAAACATCCAACCAGACATCCGGCTCCTGACTATGTAAAAATGCCAGTCGCTGCCGCAATACAGTTGCGCTGTCCCAGCTAAGCAAATGCAGCCCGCGTTTTGCCAACATTCGGACGATAGCCTTTACCCTTAATTCAGAAGCCACATCGGAAAGATCCGAACGCTGCAATACAATCGCTCCGACTCTACGCTGGCGTTCACTGCGTAAACGCTCTGCGGACATATCCCACTCAACACTGTCTCTGATCCCGGTCAGTTCTGAAAGAGGACCGTCGAATAACTGTTTATTCAAAGCCACCGCTGCATAGATCTGGTCAACACTCTGCCCTTGTCGACCGCCCTGCTCTGCAATCACTAAAAAAGCGGCTTTCTGTAACGGATCATGCTGCCGCAGACGTGCCGCCCGACCGTTACTTAACAGGTAATCATGACTCTGAGGGCTGCGCCGTGCAGCTATTCTGTCCGGATAGGCATAACTGAGTAATATTGCCAGCCAGTCATCAGCACTATTCGGCGCTGCAGAAAGCCTGTTCTGATCTGCGTCTCTAGCTGCCTCTTTAAGTGCAAGACGACTGAATTGCCCGGCTAACTGCTGACAACGCTTACGTAACGGCGCATCCTGCGATCGGCCACTGAGCTTTCCCTTAAGCCATGCAAGGTGCTGGCTGAAGTCTGAGCTGTCTATTCCGGAGCGTTCACTCAGCAGGGCTGCAATATCGGCAGCAAGTGGTAATTGCCCCTGCTGGGCCCCAAGCATCAACATACGCGCTAAACGGGGATGTACTGGCAAAGCAGCCATTTTCTCACCCAAAGCAGTCACACTAACCACAGAGGTTGCAGCATCTATGGACAATGCTGAAAGATTTACCAGTAAATCTGTTGCCTGGGCCACCGCACCTACAGGCGGTAAATCCAGCCAGTCTAATTCAGCCGGATTATCTACGCCCCAGGACTGTAGCTGCAGCACCAAAGGAACCAGATCCGCATTAAGGATTTCCGGATCACTGTGTGGCGCTAACTGATCCTGTTGCTCCTGAGACCAAAGCCGGTAACAAACACCTGGTTCGGTCCGACCGGCACGCCCTGTACGTTGAATACTCGCCGCCCGGGATAAACGTCGGGTATGCAATCTCGACATACCGGTATTCGGATCAAAGGCTGCATAACGGCTGAGTCCGGCATCAATAACCACCCTGACACCATCGATTGTCAGGCTGGTTTCGGCAATGCTGGTAGCCAGAACGATCTTACGCTGCCCTTTCTTAGCCGGTGCTATTGCCTGTTGTTGGCGTGCAAAATCGAGATCACCAAACAAAGGAAACAGGCGAGCATCATTAAACTCGGTTTCAATCGATGCGAGCCGCTGAGCAGCACGGCGAATTTCAGCTTGCCCCGGCAGGAAAACCAGAATACTGCCAGTTTCACTTTCTAATGCCTGTCGGACTGCAGCTGCAACCTGCTCTTCAAGCGGCTTCTGCGTGTTATAACCTAAATATTCAACTTCAACCGGATACATACGCCCGGCACTGCTCACTAAAGGTGCATCCGGCAACAGCTTTTGCAGCTGAGCACCGTCCAGAGTGGCGGACATCACTAAAAGATGCAGCGGCTGTTCGTCCCGAAATAATTCACGCCCCTGTAAACATAAGGCCAGCCCCAGATCAGCATCCAGATTACGCTCATGGAACTCATCAAAAATAACTAAGCCGATCCCATCAAGGCTGGGATCATCTTGAAGCATCCGCACCAGTATGCCTTCAGTAACCACTTCGATGCGGGTCGCCGGACCAATTGCAGACTCAAGACGCACTCTGTAACCAACAGTTTCACCAACTTTTTCGCCCAACATCTGCGCCATACGCTGAGCCGCTGCACGGGCAGCAAGCCGGCGAGGCTCCAGCATGATGATTTTCTGGCCACTCAGCCAGTCTTCATCTATTAAAGCTAAAGGTACACAGGTGGTTTTACCGGCACCGGGTGGTGCTTCCAGTATTACCTCAGTACTGGAGAGCAAAGCAGACTTAAGCGCGTCGAGCACATCATGGATAGGCAATGAAATCATATAGAATCAATCTTGAATTAACTGACAGGTAAAGCAGATTTCGTGCATTGTAACAGGCACCGCTGATGCAAACAGAAAATTACTTCGCTAAGAATTACCCGCTGAGAATAGCTGAAGTTTTTTCAGCCATGTAGATACCGAATACAGTGAACCGGAGCCACTATAAATTCCAGGCAAAAAAAAACCGCACATATGTGCGGTCATAAGCAACGATCAAAGGTTTGTCGCCCTCAACAGTCCCAGGAAAATTCCGGTTTACGGAAACAGACTGGACGGCGTTAAGTAAAAGTTACCGGTTAATTTGTCTGTTTCACTGTAGATAAATTCATCATAGCCTAGGCTTCGCCTGTTGGCTCCTCTTGCAACTGGGTTTCATCCCCAGATTGGGTACCGAGGTTTGCAAGCATGGAATCCAGCATCGACAGATTATTCTGCAGTTGCTGCTGAGCATTGTTGCTGGCTTCGGTATAACGGCCATCCTGCTCAATCAGGTTGTTTAGCAGTGAACGTGTAAAGTCAGTGGCGTCCTGCATAATCTGATGCGCATTACCCAGCTGTTCTGTCAGGCCTTCACGTATTGGCTGTAGACCCTGCAGCCCAAAGCCAGGATCATTCATTTGCTGCACATTTTCATACATTGCTGTGCTGGTATATGTCTGGCTGCGGGTCAGCTGGAAGTCCATAGACGCCAGTTCAGCACCATCCATCTGATAATTAGCAGCGGTATTAAAAGCATCCTGTACATTGCCAGAGAAGAAATCATTGGCAATGCCTGTCATGTCTTTTACCAGGTTCGTTATCGCATCCAGCTCATCAGCATTTAAGTCGCCCTCGACACTGAATCCAAAAGAACTGCTGGAAGACTGCTCTAACGAAACGCTTGCTGCCTGGCCGTTGTTATTACTGACGCCTGCAATACTGGCTCTGAAGCTGTCCTGTCCACTGAACTCGATGGTAACTTTGTCACCTTCTTTGGTTTCCAGTGTCAGTGAAAAGCTTTCAGCAGCAGTAAAACGCTCTGACGCAGCTACTGCCTGCGAACTGCCACGACGTGATACTTCATCAGATTGCGTCTGTCCCGGCGGGTCTAATCGTTCATTACGCCCCGGAGTCCGGTCAGAAGAAAGAGGATTACTGAATAAGTTCGAGGACGGTAACTGTGAAATGTCCATCGTGCAGGCCCTGTATATTAAGTGGATCAATGGTCTGTTTATCGACACTGATTCCACAAACTTAAGGCCTAAATTCAATCAGTTTGGTATTTACTAATAACCAATAGCCAACTAAGGCACTGATTAATATTTAACCTACTTTGATTAATAAGCAGTTTTTATCGCAGCTTTAAAGCAAGAAATGTTAGAAAATAAATTTTTGTCAGCAAATTTCTATCTGCTCTATCCACTTCTCTTCATCGTTATCCAGATATACCTGTTCCAGTAAGGCTCCTGGCCAGGCATGTTGCTGGTTGATATAACGAAGCATAGCGACAGACAGCATTTTGACCGGAACCACTTCGCTCCAGATAGAGTTATTCAGACATCGCCAGTGATTATGATCAATTAACCTGGGCCGCATAATCTGCTTCTGACAAGTACCACAAATCATAATGCAGTGATCATAATCAGGCTCAGTCAGAACCGGCGGTACTTCATACACCGACAGCTTCACACCCTGCGCGTCACACAGTTCACAATGTGCGCTGCAACGGCGCACTAAATCTTTACCGAACATCGACAGGCCATAATGACCTTCATAATGTTTAGCATGTCCTCTGGACATACATCACCCCCATACTCAGTAAGACCTGCAAACAGCACTTTGTAATAGGTGTTGCCCTACAAACTGTACAGGCCTTAACACGAGTCCATTCCATATACAGCGTTGACACTAAGTATTAGTCAGGTCGCCAGAATTACAACTTAAAAATCAATATATCTCCTTTATTTCAATAAGTTATAAGAAAAATTTAAACACTTTAACTATTGTGAAATAATAGATTTTTCAGGTGTTAGCGGCACGTTCACTGCTGTTACATGCCTATTAAGCACGGCTTTTACCAAGTGGTCAGTTGCATATGCAACAAAACTCATTTTGAAATTTTTTCCCGTTTATACCTGTAAGACCCATAAAAATGACATATGTCACTTTACAGTTGAGGATTACATAAATATGATAATCGTTATCATTTAGATTTACGGAATTAAAACTATGCGCTTTCTTTGCGAAACTCACCGCCAGCAACTTCTTCAGGATGAAAATCAGGTACTCAGTCACTGGCATGAATGGATGCGGCAGGGTGATTCTTTTTTGCAGGCAGAGCAGTGGGCTGACGCTTTTCGGGTACTGGGATGTAGCTTTGAAGCCGCCGAGTGGTTGCTATTTGATTGCCAGACTGAGCAGCAGGATTTTGCCCACCTGAAACATTTTATTACCGCTGGTCAAAGGCTTGCTGGCTGTTGTCGCCGCAGTGGCCGTACCGATCTGGAATTACACTTCTTACTCTCAATTCACTACCGACTGATTGATCTGGCAAAAAGCAGTGCATCTGAATATTACCCGCTGAGCCTTAACCTGCAGGAATCTATTCAGCGACTCAAGCAGCATAGTCATCAGCATGGCGCGTTTGAAGGATATCCGGATTGTCTGGCAGAAACAGCAACCTACCAAAAGAGCTTGCGTCGTCATCTTCACTGATAACAACGCAGCCTTACCAACAACAGGCGAATGAAATTACAGCGTCAGTGTGAAATCATCGGCATCCTGATAAGCAGGGAATTGCTCCCGAAACGCCAGTAGATCTGTTTTTAATAAAGTTTTACTGGCGCAGAAGCTTTTACCCTGCACCTCATCACACATAATTTCGCCTTTGAAATCCAACAGCATACTGTCTCCGCTGTATTCAAGCTGATTGGCATCTACCCCTACCCGGTTTACACCAACAACATAACAAAGGTTCTCAATTGCTCTGGCAGCTAATAATGTCCGCCACGGATAGCGGCGTACCGCTGGCCAGTTTGCCACATACAACGCCAGATCATAGTCATTGCGGTTGCGTGAATAAACAGGAAAACGTAAGTCATAACACACTTGCAGTAATATATCCCAGCCACGAAAGTTGACCACAACACGACCTTCCCCGCTCTGGTAACGCTCGTGTTCGCCTGCCATGCGGAACAGATGACGTTTATCGTAAAACTGAACGCTACCATCAGGCTCAACCCAGAGCATCCGGTTGTAGTATTCACCATCCTCAATAATTGCCAGGCTGCCACAGACAGCAGCATTTCGCTGTGCCGCCTGTTGCTTCATCCAAACGATACTTTCACCATCCATATTCTGGGCCGCTTTACGGCTATCCATAGAAAAACCAGTGGCAAACATTTCAGGGAGCACTATCACATCAGCCTTGGCTGAATGTTCATCCAGCATGCGTACATACATTTCACAGTTCTGTGCCGGGCTCTGCCACTTAATATCTGGCTGAACCAGTACAACGGTCAATTCGTCCTGAACTAAATTTTGCATAATATTTCCGCGGCCTTCTCAAGAGTATTGTCTTCTTTGGCAAAACAAAAACGGATAAGTTTCTGCGCCGGCGGCTGTTGATAAAAGACTGAAATGGGGATTGCCGCAACACCCTGCTCTGTCAGCCAGTCAGCAAACTCAATATCACTTTTCTGGTCATCTATCGCTGAATAATCCATCAGCTGAAAATAAGTACCGGCCGTAGTCGAAAACTTAAAACGGCTTTTTTGCATCAGTGAACAGAACAGGTCCCGCTTGGCTTCATAAAATGCCGGCAACTGCAGATAATGCTCCGGATGCGTCTGCAGATAATCTGCAACGGCACACTGCATAGGATGTACCGAACTGAACGTCAGATACTGATGAACCTTACGCAATTCCTTACTCAGCGCCTCAGGCGCCACGCAATACCCAAGCTTCCAGCCGGTGGTATGTAAGGTTTTTCCGAAAGAAGACACCACAAAGCTGCGGCTAGCCAAAGCAGGTCGGGTAAGTACACTGTGATGCTGACTGCCATTAAAATAAATATGCTCGTACACTTCATCACTGAGCAGCAATATTTCGGTGCCGGCTAATAGCTTTTCCAGACCGTCCAGCTCAGTTTCACTCAGTACTGCTCCACTGGGGTTATGCGGAGAGTTAATAATCACCATCCGGGTACGGGTGTTAATTGCCTGAGCCAACGTATCGAGTGGTAAACTAAAATCACCACTGTTCAACTGCAAATGTACAGCCGTACCACCATTCAGCTCTATCGCCGGTTCATAACTGTCGTAGGCCGGATCAAACACAATCACCTCATCGCCCTGACGAATCACAGCACTGATCGCAGCAAAAATGGCTTCTGTCGCACCACTGGTAACAGTAATTTCAGATTCAGCATCCGGCAGCACGTCGTAGCAACGCTGGGTTTTCTCAGCAATAGCCTGACGTAAAGAAGGTGCCCCTGTCATCGGCGCATACTGATTCAGCCCTTGTTGCAGATAAAAATTAACCCGTTCCAGTAATTCACGTGGACTGTCAAAGTCAGGAAACCCCTGTGAAAGATTGATAGCATTTTTTTCGGCTGCCAGTTGCGACATTCGGGTAAAGATCGTTGTGCCGACTTTTGGTAATTTTGAATCTATATGCACGATTAAAGTCTTTTATCAGTACGCTGTTATTTTCAGTTTCTGACAAAATCTTACACCCAGTTGATAGCTACCGCAGTAACTTCCTCAGCTTTTCAATACTGGCGCCTAATTGGCAACACTGGGCAACATCAGACAATATTAAAAATAAAGAATTGAAAGCACTAAACCTATTACCCATCAGAGTTAGCAGTGACACTAACTTATAAAATTTTGGCCCCGTGATTAGTTCTGCCAAGCACATTAAAAAATTAGTAGATGTAGCACGCCACGAACGAGCACCCCTATTGCGGCTCCAAGCATGGCAGCTTTCGCGACTTGCCTTACCCGCTTGCCGGCAGAAATAATAATAGCTACGCCAACAACATCGAACGGATTAATAGCGAAGCCTGCAATCCGGTTGAGATCCGTCACTGTCAGCGCTCCCTGATCCAGCAGATCCAGTGTTACCCCCATCATCGCCGTGCCACCGGCAATAAACTTAGTCACAATAGGTAATACCGCAGCTTCCGGTAACGCCAGTAACTCCAGCAGTGGAGATAACAACCAGGTAATGCCCTCAATGGCACCGGTAAGCTTCAGCACATTCACCAGACATATAGCCAGTATCAGTAAAGGAATCGAACTGATAACGATTTTAATACCTTCCTGACCACCGTCAGACATAATCTGCATGATGCTCTTCGGCTCTGGCTTTTCTGCTTCTACCGCATGGTCTTTCTGATCGCCATCATCCCAGACAGGCTGTCGGGCAAACCAGTAATAGGTAGCGCTGGCGGCGACCAGACCACCCACTACAGATGTCAGCATCATAACGCCCAGATCAAGACCCACTGCTGCCAGGGGAAACACTACATTGGCTTGCGACAAAGTCAGTACTACAGCCAGTGTTGCCGCAATTGAACGCCGGGCGGTACCGTCTTTATCCATAACCGCCAGAGTCGCAATCGGTGCTGAAAAGCTGACAAACAGAATCTTAACGATGGCAAATACACCCATACCGGGGATACCAAATATCCGTAACAGAGGTGACAACAGATTGGCTATGAATGCCAGTACCCCCTTAGCCTCCAGCAACTTCATCAGTGCCAGCATGACTACCATTACCGGCATCAACAGATACAGGGCCATATCAACGGCCGTTCGGCCAGACTCTAAAATTAACGGGACAATCTGCTCCACTGGTAATGCTCCATATCTAACCGCAGATAAAAACCGGCAATTTTACGCAAAGCTACATTTCTGGTCTGAAATATTTTACGACCGGTCTGACCTTTCCTTTATAACGGCAATGGCACCAATTCGCTCTCAGGTGGTCTTACACAGACTTAACGGTGTACAAAAACTTAACAAAATCTTTCATTACTCACCATATTGGGTATATTGAACGGTGTGTCGTTTTTCTTTTTACATCTGTGCATTAATACTGCACCACGTGCATTACCCAATTTCTAACACGTGTTCAAAGGCAATGACTATGCGATCAGCACTTTTTTCAATAGTTATATTTTTTAGTGCTTGTATTCAGGCTGGTACACAGTCCTCTTCCGAAAAACTCCCTCAACTTGCTTCTGTCAGCGTCGCTGTACTTGCTGACAATGAAACCGATCCGCTGTTGCTAAAGAATGCCGATATGCAGGTACCGATTGCCTCTGTCACAAAAATAATGACGGCAATGGTTATTCTGGATGCCGAACAGGATCTGAACGAATACATCACCTTCACTAAAGCTGACAAGCAAGCCATTAATAACTATTACAGCCGTATCCGAATAGACTCCCGCCTGCGCCGTAAAGATGCGCTGCGGATCGCCCTGATGTCTTCAGAGAACTTTGCGTCAATGACGCTGGCAACTAACTATCCGGGTGGCAGCAAAGCCTTTGTTCAGGCAATGAATGATAAGGCCGCAGAGCTGGGCATGAATCAAACCCGCTTTGCAGACCCAAGCGGTTTATCGCCCAACAATGTAGCAACGGCATCAGATTTGGCGAAAATGGCTCTGGCGGCGGCTAAGTACCCTAAACTTCGTGAATTCAGTACTACCGGCCAGTTCACAGCTAACTTCAAAGGCCCTCGCTACCGTCTTGGCTACGGTAATACCAACCCTCTGGTACATCGCACCAGCTGGCCAATAGATATCACTAAGACCGGATACTTAGATATTGCCGGGCGTTGCCTGGTAATGGTGACGGAAGTTAAAGGTAAAAAACTGGCAATGGTATTCCTGAATTCATACGGAAAACGGACTCCCATAGGCGATGCTGGGCGGGTAAAACGATGGCTAACAAAAGGTGAAACGGGCAAAGTCAGCCAGAATGCCCGTAACTATGAGAAAAAACAGCTGGCACTGTATAAAGAAAGACAAGCAACACAATTAGCTGCTAACGAAAGCTGATTAGCCCTCTTCGTAAGGCTCAATCTGAAATGCATCCATGACATATCCGGCGGTTCCCAAATCATGAGCAACCGTCGCGACTTTTAACTTTCCGGTTACCCAGACAGCGTCATACAGATTTTCAACATTCGTACCTGGTTCAAACGCTACATGAATCATCTGATTTGAAGGCGGTGGCGGCACATGGATACAAGCACCAAAATACGGTACTAAAAAGAACTCCGTCACCCGGGAACCTTCTTCACTCAGCGGTACGACAAAACCGGGAATACGAATCATCTTGCCGTCCATTTCAGGCACCACTGGCGCCGAACTCAGTGCTTGCATCATCGCTTTAAATTTAATATCTGCTAACGGGTCGAAATCATCCAGGCTGCTGTACTGATCGGCACTGGCAGCAAAAATAGCTTCGATGTTGTAATCCGCTGGCATTAATACTTCCCAGTCGAGTTCTTCAACCGGCTCACCATTGAATGTCTCTGCTGCGCTTGCAGTCAGAGGTAATGAGATCCACAGTAAAGCCGCCAGCAAAGCGGACAGACAGAATTTAAACACCCGGTTACTCCATCAGATAAATATCAGTCATTAAATACGAATAGTCATACCGTCAGCCAGTGAATAACGGTAAGCCCTATAGCCCGGTATTAAACCGGTACATAAACCCGCGACAAAAATAGCTCCGAGCAATCCAAGCTCATGTAAACTCAGCCAGGTAAGTTGCAGATATAAGCCAAACTCAGTTTCCAGCAAATTCAAACCTGCCGCCAAAACCATAAATAATAAGCCAGTTCCCAGCAAAATACCCAGCAATGTCAGCAAACAGGTTTCCATTACCAGTAAACAATATATATGCGCCGGACGCGCACCTACAGATCGTAAGATCGCCATTTCCCGTCGACGTTCATTAAGTCCGCTTAATAATACCGTCAACATGCCAAACAAGCCTGATAAAACCACACAGGCGGAGATCACCAGCATGGCATTTTCAGCCACACTCAGCATACTCCATAACTGTTGTAGTGCTACTCCGGGAAGTATTGCCAGCAGCGGTTCCTTCCGATAATTATTTACCGCTCTCTGCAGCTGGAAAGTTGAAACCTTAGATTTCAGTCCAACTAAAATAGCTGTAATCGCTTCCGGCTGTAATTCTTCAGCCACCAGTTTTTTATCGCCACCGGATCCTGGTAAATATGCTCCGGACTTCCAGTCCACATGAATCGCTTCAATAGCCTCAAGACTAACATACAGTGCACGGTCTACCGGTGTGCCTGTAGGCTCCAGAATGCCACTGACATGAAAAGGCTGATCTTCGTGCTTAGCAAAACTGGCATTTCCTGTGCCATGCGCAACAACCAGCTCATCACCCAGACGATAATTCAACTGCTTGGCAACCTCTGCGCCAAGCACTACGTCATGTAGCTTGTTAAATTCATTCCCTGCAGAAAACACCAAGGGTTGTTTACGGCCATATTTATAATGTTTGAAATAATCCGTATTCGTACCGACAACCCGATACCCCCGGTGAGAGTCCCCCAAAGAAATGGGTATCGTCCAGGCCACCCGGGAATGCCCGGCAATGTCCTGGTAGCTCTGCCAGGTAATATTGTTACTGGCATCACCAATCCGGAATACAGAATAAAGTAATAACTGCACGGAGCCAGACCGGGCACCAATAATAAGGTCAGTACCGGAGATAGTGTTGGTAAAACTTTGCTTCGCCTGGTCTCTGATCTTTTCCACACCCAGTAACAGCGCCACACTCACAGCAATAGAAATAATCGTTAAGAGTACTGAGGTACGTCGGTTAAGTAGACTTTTAGCTGCTATACGAAACAAAAGCATTAGCACGTACCTCCGCTATTTAATTCAGCCAGAGCAATGCTGCGGTCAAAATGATGCGCCAGTGATAAGTCATGACTAACGAAGAGTAAACTGCTGTTGCTGATCTCACATTGTTCAGCCAGTAAATCAATAAACCTGTCACGGCTATCTGCATCCAGCGCCGATGTTGGCTCGTCAGCAATGATCAGCTCCGGCTGACCTATTAGCGCTCGTGCTGCCGCTACCCGCTGCTGCTGACCAATACTCAACTGAGCAACTTCTCTTGTCATCAGATCTGCAAGGCCGAGCCGGCTCAGCAATGCTTCAGCGCCATTGGTTTCAGTACCATGAGTATCAAGCACCCGTTGCTTGCGCTGCGCAGAGAATCCGCAGGGCAAGAGCACGTTATCCAGAACCGAAAGATAAGGCAGCAGATTAAACTGTTGGAATATCAGGCCCATATGGTCCGCTCTGAAGCTGTCCCGCTGCCGGCTGCCTAATGCGTTTAATGACTGTTCCAATACCTGAACACTGCCACTTTGTGGCTGCTGAATGCCGGTAATAAGATTCAACAGCGTACTTTTACCACTGCCTGAAGGCCCGTGCAGAAACACCTTTTCACCACGGGACAAACTAAAATCTGAAATATCGATCAGTGAAGGCTGATTTTGCCAGCCAAAACGAATATCACTCAGTGTCAGAATCATGTATTTACTCAGAAAAACATCACAACTAAAAAAACGGCCAGCAATGGCTGACCGTATTACACATCAAGACTTCCAGTTAAAACTCAAACCGCAAGTTGGCCGGCGTCAGCGTTTTCAGACCTTGTTGCTGCATACCAACAGCTTGTACCCGAATATCCTCAAGTGCCGGATATTTTGCAAATAAACCTACATCAAAGTATGTGACCGCCTGACTGTCAGAACATTTCAATTTATATTCAAAACGCCAGTCACTGTGCGTATCTGCATGCTCTTCATGTTTATGATCATCATGAGCTTTGTGTTCTTCATGATCGTCATGAGCT
Source organism: Aliamphritea ceti (assembly GCF_024347215.1). NCBI lineage: Bacteria > Pseudomonadati > Pseudomonadota > Gammaproteobacteria > Oceanospirillales > Oceanospirillaceae > Aliamphritea > Aliamphritea ceti. Next base: position 1,594,443 of record NZ_AP025282.1, on the reverse strand, counting down.
CTATGTTCTTCATGATAATCATGAGCTTTGTGGTCATCATGATCGTCGTGAGCTTTGTGGTCATCATGACCTTTGTGACCTTCATGCTCGTCGTGATCTTCATGATCACCATGATCTTCATGCTCGTCGTGATCGCCGTGCTCTTCACCCGACTCCGTGAACTCCGCTTGCAACAATTGACAACCAGCAGCCTTTGGTAATTCCAGCCAGCTTTCGATATCCAGTAACTGCTTACGGGCTGTTGCTACCTGTGCCTTTTCTGCTTCAGTTTTCGGTGCATACTCAAAGCCAACAATGTTTGCCGCCGGTGTTAAAAAACTCAGAACCAGTTGCTCACCTTCCAACACAACATCCAAATGAGCTTCACCATGCTGATGACTGCCCAGTTGGCGCTCATAGCTTTCATCAGACTGCGCCTGACTCTGTACTGAAGCCATACTGCTGGCCAGCAATACTGATGAGAACAATAACGACCGGGATGTTCGTCGGCGCACCTGATTACCCGACGCAGAGCGGCTACAAGCTCCTGAAAACTGTTTACCGGCGACATCTTTAATCAGTATTTGCTGCAATCCCATTTTCATGGTGTTCTATGCTCCCTGGCGGATTTTAATAACAATCAGACACAACAAAGCAGTGCCCAAGAAACACAATTGTTACAATATAACATAATACTTACAAGCTAAATTTAGTCCGAAACTTTGCCCCGCAACGCCTTAGTAGCACCGCGCTGTTTTTTTCCATCCAATCGTCGTCGCTGTGATCCCCGCGTAGGTTTAGTCGGCCGGCGTGTTTTCTGCACAACTGTAGCAGTACGAATCAGCTCTACCAGTCGCTCCAGAGCATCTTCACGATTCAGCTCCTGACTACGGTGCATCTGTGCCTTAATTATTAACACACCTTCCTTACTGATACGCCGATCTTTTAGCCCCAGTAAGCGCTCCTTATAGAATTCAGGCAAAGATGAAGCCGGTATATCAAAGCGCAGATGAATCGCACTCGAAACCTTATTTACATTCTGACCGCCAGCTCCCTGCGCACGAATGCCAGACAGCTCTACTTCATCATCGTGAAGTTGTACTGCATTGGAGATAAAGATCATTTTGATACCATGTAAATTACTTAATCTGAGATTGAAGGTTCGTATTCATCAAATGCGGGTAATTCAGCATCCCGCTGATACCAGTTAGCCTGCTGTGAAACCCAGATATGATTACGTTCGCGAGGCGTGTTTTCAACTGTCAGGCTGCTATCATCTAGGCTACCAAGGCGTAAAATCACATGTTCAGTGTTGTCACGCTTAGCATAGAGATGACTGCCACATGCCTGACAAAAGTAGCGGCGTTTTCCCGGAGATGATTCAAAGCAACCCAACTGATTAACAGCAACCTGTAAATTGAAATCTGTATCAGCAACCGCTGCAACACTTGAAAATGCACTGCTGTGGGTTTTGCGACAGGTTTCACAATGGCAGTGTACTATTTCACCCATTGGTCCATTCAGACTGTATTTAACAGCACCGCACAAACAACTACCGGTAATCATTCCCAGGTTCACTCCCTGAATCAGTTGCCATCAAGATAATGCTAACAGGCTGTTCTTATCACTAAACTAGAACAGTTCTACATCACCGCCATCAAACTTCACACTATCGTATTTCTCACTGTTGGACGACTGCATATCGGTATAAAACGTCACTTGATTACGGCCGCTATCTTTACTGTGATATAAGGCCTGATCAGCATATTCCAGTAAAGTAACCGGCATCACCTGTGGCGAAATTTGGGTAACACCAATGCTCACAGTTACCTGCCCCAGTTGTGGAAAATTGCGTTGCTCAACAGCAGTTCGCAAACGTGCAAACATATCCCGTGCCGCTTGCTCATCACCACACTCAGCAATCAATACAAATTCTTCACCGCCATAACGGAACAGCATGTCATTTCGGCGCAACTTGTTCTGCATCGTTTGCGCCAGAAGGACTAACACTTCATCACCATACAGGTGACCAAAGTTATCATTGATCGATTTAAAGTGGTCAATATCAAGAATGGCCATCCAGTACACCGGTGCTTTTACGGCAGCATCTGCACAGGCCTGTACATCACTGTACTGGCTCACCTGCTGGTAGATTTTCTTAATATATTTATCAAAACTGTTACGGTTAGCCAATCCGGTCAGCTGATCTTTCTGAGCATCCTCCAGTAAATTACAAAAGTTACTGTAGATATCCATCAGACCGGTAATCAGATCGCTGTTATAAGCAGATAGAATCTGTTCAGTCTGCACCAGCAAATACACCTGATGAAAACGTGATTCAAATAAGCTGAACAGATTCAGCGCGCAGTTACCCTGCACTTCTGTATGCTGTTTTGATTCTGTGAAGTCAGCCTGACTCATGATCTCTGGTAATGTCAGATCATCAATTTTTACGTCGCCGCCATCAGCGGTATAGCGCATTTCAGCCAGTAAGTGACCATCATTATGGCGTTTATATAAAATCAGGTCCTGCGGTTGTAGAAACTGGTGTAACGATTTCAACAAACTGAATTCGAGGTGCTCTGTATCACGGATTGCAGTCAGGTCAGCAATATTATCAATCAGGGTACGCTCAGCACCTTGCCCGATTACATCTGTCGGATTATTCATAATTCAGGAAGCTTACTCGTAGTTAACAGATACATATTCCGACAACGCACTCTCTTCTAAAACCGGTTCTCAAAAGCTTTCGCAAAACCGCTTTAATACCAGTATCGGACAGCCGATATTTACAACACATGAAAGATAAAATGTTAGCCTGACAATTCACCACAAACTGACTCAGCCATTAAGCGACGTACATCTTCTGCTGATGTCTCAGTTGCCAGTAAAAAATGCAATTTACTGAAGGCCGCTTCTAAAGTCAGATCACTGCCCGGCAGTACCCCGATCCTGTTCAGCGTCTGACCGGTCGCATAAGCGCCCTGGCTTACCCGCCCCTGCAAACAGTGAGTCAGATTAATAATGACGACTCCACGTGCATTGGCTTCTGCCAGAACATTCATCAGCTCGACATTTGCATCCGGCGGATTACCCACACCATAACTGATCATAATCAGCGCTTTAACATGTTCAGGCGCAAGCAAATCCCGCGCAACGCAGGCACTGACTCCGGGATAAATAGGTAACACCCGCACAGCATCTTCAGCAAATACCGGATTCATGAAACGCTGTTTACGTTTCGGTAGTAAAAGATGCTCATGCAAATCAATATGAATACCCGCCTGGCCCAGCCATGGAAAATTTGGCGAATCAAAGGCATCAAAACCTGTGCTTTTCAGTTTGCTACTGCGATTACCGCGCAACAAGCGACCATTAAAAAATACGCTGACTTCATTCAGCGGATAATTACCCGCCAGAATTAAAGCTGTCAGTAAGTTGTCTAAGGCATCATTGCGTAATTCGGTCAACGGAATTTGCGAACCGGTAAATATCACAGGTTTATCCAGCCCCTGCATCATATAAGACAGGGCTGAGGCGCTGTACGCCATTGTGTCAGTGCCATGCAGAACGATAAAACCGTCAAAACGGTCCCAGTTATCCTGCAGGGCTTCAGCAATTTTATTCCAGTGCTCAGGCTGCAAATTAGAGCTATCGATAAGATGCTCAAACTCCAGCACTTCAAACGCCGGTAATTGCATAGCTGCGCCTGCATTAAGGCGCTCACGCAGTAACGCTTCAAAACCGGCAACCGGTATATAACCATCTGCAGACATCTGCATGCCGATAGTTCCGCCGGTGTAAATAATTAAAACGTTACTGCTCATTCATCAATCTCCATTCAGGTGTTTATGCCTGAACTTTTTAACGGTCTATTTATACCTGGGCGTTTTATACCTGAGCCTTCCAACGTAATGTTTCACCGGCATAGAAAGGTACGATAGGCTTACCATTCGGCAGAATAATTTCAGCAGGTACCTGCCACTCATCCTGAACCAGAGTGATACTGCCGCTATTACGTGGCAGACCATAGAAATCAGCACCATGATGACTGGCAAAGGCTTCCAGCTTATCCAGTGCACCGATATCTTCAAATACCTGTGCATACAATTCAATTGCACTCCATGCGCTGTAACAACCGGCACAGCCGCAGGCATTTTCTTTAGCATCTTTAGCATGGGGCGCTGAATCAGTTCCCAGGAAGAACTTAGCAGAACCTGTCTTCACTGCATCCTGCAACGCCTGCTGATGTGTATTACGCTTCAGAACAGGCAGGCAGAAGTTATGCGGACGTACACCACCCACCAGCAAATCATTACGGTTCAGCAATAAGTGCTGAGGTGTAATAGTCGCAGCAACATTATCGGAAGCGCCAGCAACAAAAGCAGCAGCATCACCGGTAGTAATATGCTCGAAGACGACTTTTAACTGCGGAAAGCGTGACACTATGTGCTGTAACTTTTGATCAATGAAGACCTTTTCACGATCAAAAATATCAATGTGATGATCTGTCACTTCACCATGAACCAGCAGCAACATCCCCTGCTCAGCCATGACTTCAAACACAGGATATAAGGCTTCCAGCTGACTGACCGCCGCTGCAGAGTTAGTCGTGGCGCCGGCCGGATACATCTTCGCAGCGACAACACCAGCTGCCTTGGCATCAATAATATCCTGCGCTGAAGTAGCATTGGTCAGAAACAGAGTGACCAGCGGCTCAAAAGAATTGCCTTCAGGACGAGCATCAAGAATCCGCTGTTTATACGCCATCGCCATTTCAACATTTGTGACTGGCGGCACCAGATTCGGCATGATAATCGCGCGCTGAAAGCAACGCGCTGTCGCAGGTACGGTTTCTGGCAGCATATCAGCATCACGCAGATGCAGGTGCCAGTCATCAGGGGTTTGAATCGTCAGGCTTGTCATAGAGGCTCTTCTGTATAACCGGACCACCGTTTAAACAGTGATCCTTGGCGGGCATGGATAATATGCCCGCATTATACAATAACCATTCATGACATGTGCGACGTCTGCAGGGAATTTTTACATTACATCAAGCAGCGTAGCTATCTCTTCCAGTGCCGCTATCCGCGATGCGCTCCAGGGCTGGGCAAAACCTATGCGCAAGCAGTTTTGATATCGCTGCTGCGAAGTAAACAGACTACCAGGAGTAATGATAATACCGCGTTTACGGGCCTGGTTATAAAGCGCCAGAGTATCCACTTTTTCAGGCAACTCCAGCCAAAGTGCTATCCCTCCTAAAGGCTTGCTACAGCCGGTCGCCTGCGGAAATAAGCGGGCCAATAGATCCTGTAACTGCTGACACTGCTCAGCCAGTTGCTGCCTGCGCTTACGCAGAAAACGGTCGTAGCTGCCGGATTCCAAAAACATCCTGACCCCTTGCTGAGTCAACTGACTACTGGCTAACTGCGTAACAAGCTTAAGGCGCTTAATCTTATCTTTATAACGGCCTGGTAATATCCAGCCAACCCGTAAATCCCGGGACAAACTCTTCGACAAAGAGGAGCATAATAAGACCAGACCACTGGCACCGGCTTCCTGATCATAGGAATGAATACTCCGCGGTCGCTGTAAGCCAAAGGTCAGATCACCGTATATATCATCTTCTATAAGAGCAACGTCTTTACTGCGAATCAGATTCAGCACCCGCTGCTTATGGCTGTCGGGCATACAGGCGCCTGTGGGCGTGGCAAAATTAGGGGTCAACAATACAGCTTTAATAGGCCAGTGCTGCATTGCCAGTTCCAGCGCATCGGGGCTAACTCCCGTTGCAGGGGAAGAAGGTACTTCAACCGCTTTTAACCCCAGAGCTTCTATCAACTGTAAACTGCCGTAAAAACCTGGTGACTCAACAGCCACAGTGTCACCCGGAGATGTCGTTGCCATTAGCGCCAGCATCAGAGAATGCTGACAGCCTCCCGAAATAACAATTTCATCTGCTGAAACCAGGCTCCCAGCATCTGCGCAACGACGTACTAACTGCTGCCGCAACCCCAATAACCCTGCAGGTTCATCATAATATTGCTGTTCCTGGCCTTTTTGCGACCGGGCTGCCCTGGCCAGACAGCGCCTCAATGGCTCACTGTACTCGTCTGACTTACCTTCCGGACGAATATCAAAAGCAGCACTTTGCTCCATAATATCCAGCAAGACCTGATCCAGATTTATAAACGCCGGCGCCATATCTGGTTGGCTCTCGCCCGGTAACTCTAGCCGCCGCGCGGTATAACTGACAAAATATCCGGACTTCGGTCGTGCTTCGATTAAGCCAGCAGCTTCAAGCCTGGCATAAGCATTTAACACCGTCGCTTTAGAAAGATCCTGCTCCTGACATAAAGCCCTTACCGAAGGCAGCCGGCTGCCAAACGATAACTGGCCGCTTTCAATTTGCTCACGAATTTGTTGCTCAAGTACTTGGTAGAGGAACATAGGTACAGATCCTAAAAAAATAACAGGCACAGACAGTATCACTAAAAATCTGTACCTAATAATATATTATTTTTTACGTCTGTTCTTATTCTATTTTTCCTCTAACATAAGCATCCTCGCAAAGAACCAAGTGACAACAATAAATTACAAAACATCCCCCTTGATTGCGATCCGGTCCCCGCGACGACTTCTGAATGCCAATAAAGTCCCGCGGGCCATAGCCATTACTTTTGAACAGAGTCTTTCAGAGCATCGCCATGCAACAAATTCCTGTACACCAACACGACCCTAAACAGGTCGACGGCAAGATTTACGTGCGCCTTACCGAAGGGCATTTTCAGCAAATTCGCCGGGTAATCAGCGGCGGTCTGATGTTGATGTTTTTCCTTACCGCGTGGATCAACCTAGATGGCCAGCAAATCGTACTGTTCGATTTTTCCAGCCGGCGCCTGCATCTCTTCGGTATGTTAATGAGCCCTAAGGACATCTACCTGTTAGCCGGCTTTATGATCGTCGGCGCTATTCTGTTATTCGCCCTGGCCTCTGCTTACAGCCGCGTATGGTGTGGCTTTGCCTGCCCACAAAGTATCTGGACCTGGGTATTTATTCGTATTGAAACCATTACTGAAGGCCGTCGTAACAACCGTATCAAAGACGATACCAAAGGCTGGAATACTGCCAAACTAAGTCGTCGGATAGCTAAGCATAGCCTGTGGGCTGCATTCGCAACTCTGACATCAATGACTTTCATTGGTTACTTTGTTCCGATCCGCGAAATCGCCAACGACATCATTAGCCTGAACCTAAGCTTGGAAATGTTTAGCTGGATACTGATATTTGCCCTGCTTACCTACGTTAATGCAGGCTTAGTACGGGAAAAAGTCTGCGCGCACATGTGCCCTTACGCACGTTTCCAGTCGGTTATGTTTGATCCGGACACTCGCAATATCAGTTATGATGTTGAACGTGGCGAGCCCCGACATAAAAACCGCAGCAGTAATGACAGCGGTGACTGTATAGACTGCAAACTGTGTGTGCATGTATGCCCAACCGGCATCGATATTCGCCAGGGGCTGCAGTCGGACTGTATCAGTTGCGGCGCTTGTATAGATGCCTGCGACGATGTAATGACCCGGATGCGCCGGCCAACAGGCCTGATTCGGTTTATTTCAGAAAATCAGGAACAGGGAAAGGCCAGCCCGGTATTACGGCCCCGTATCTATGCTTACATCGCAGCAATAGTAATGATCAGTGGTTACCTGATCTGGGCATTCGTTAACAAAGAAGCACTTATCATTGATGTAATTCGTGACCGACAAACCTTATTTGTCACCAATGGTGCCGGGGAAGTCTGTAACGAATACAAGCTGATAGTTGAAAACGTATCTATTGCGAACAACAGCTTTACTCTTGGCCTCGACAGCACCCTGCTTCGCCTGGAAGGCAAGTCCCAGCTAAACCTGCAACAAGGCCAGCGTGACGAGCTTAACTATCGCGTCTGTGCACCTGTAAATGCTGACACTAGCCTGTTACCGCGCCAGATCAACTTCACAGCAGCAAACAGTGCGGGTCAGTGGCAGCAACTGAGCTCATTTATCATGCCGCAGCAGCGTCGCTGAGTATCCTTGTAAAAATAAGGTATAAAAAACGGGCTGTCTTAGCCCGTTTTTTTTAGCATAAGACTCTACTGCTAATTTAGCTGAGTGACGCTATAACCTTTTTTTTCTAACTGTTGTAATAAACCTTCTTTACCTACTAAATGTAAGACACCTACTAAGACCAACTCATCAGCCGGCGTAACAAACATCTGCTCAATCTGCGGTAACCAGTTATTGTTACGTTCAACAATCAGCGTGTTAAATACTTCCGGTGAGTTCTCACGAAAAGGCTCCAGTGCTACTTCTCGCAAACCTTGCCTGTCACCTTCACGCCAGGCACTTTTTATCGCCAGCATATCTTCACGCATTTTATACATATCCTGCAAAGCATAATCTATAAGATCATCTTCACTGCCCTGCCCCATAGATGCGATAAACTTAATCTGCTCCTCAGGGGTTTCTAACTGCCCTCTTGGCTTCCCGTCCTGTATAGCGGTATTTGTATAAAACTGATCAACACCGTCCCCTGACATCCCCTGATACTGCAATTCAAGATTCGTCATCACCATCGCTAACATACCAGGTCGAAACCTTCTCAAAGCCTGTAAAGATGCACCCCTGCTCTGCAAATAATCATTTAGCTTCTGTAATGTATCAGAACTCAACCTGCTATCTATTCCCTGACCATCCGGATAACTGGTCAAAGCGACTAACTTCTGAGCAAACTCTGGCTTCGACTGGACTTCAATATCTGTTTCAAAGAAAACCACCTCAGAATTGCTATATGCCTGCTGAAAAGAGCCAGGTAACGGATAGTCACTTTCCGCCAGCACATGAATAGTACCTCCAAGATAGACAGTCTCTGTACCGTTAGAAACTTTCCAGACAGGGCTTGCCTGAACACTTGCACTAAGCACCCCCTGACTGAGAAATACTGCCCCAGCCAACCAGCCGAAAAACCTCCCGGCAAATAACTTCCAGATAAACAACTTAGAGCAGCGCATTACTTTCTCCCTGCAAAATTCAGACAACATAAATTCCGGCATAGCCAGTGTAGAAACTCTGCCATATGAGTAGCAATACATATTAAAGACAGCAGAATAACCTGATATGAACACAGACAACTTAAGCCATCAATGATTCATACAAGTGTTTGAGATTACGTCAGAAAAAGTAACGGCTCAATCTATTCAAATTATTATTCAGTCTGAGCAGCAATTAACTGTAGTTTTGCACGACGGGTAAGCTTTTTGATCGAAGACTCACGCTTACAGGCATTACTTCGCCCAGTACAGGCTTCGTGATATTGCAGAATGACCGGACGCCGGGTGCGCGTATATTTAGCACCCAACCGGTCATTATTATTATGCTCCTGCACGCGACGCTGCAGGTCCGTAGTGACTCCTGTGTACAGCGTTTTATCTGCACACTTCAGGATATAAACAAACCAGACATCGGTTTTTGTCATATACAAAGGCCTGAGATTAACTCAGATCAACACCAACCGGTCATCATCACAGGGAATCTCCGGATTAGACTTAAGATAATCCACCAGCGCCTGACTTACCTGACGATCCTGCTCCAGGTTTGACATATGCCCGGCATCTTTCACGACGGTAAGTTTACTGCCCGGAATCTGACTGTGCATGTGCCGCGCCTCAGCAACCGGGCGAAAGACATCACTGTCACCGACGATAATACCCACCGGACAGCGAATATCGTCCAGACGATCCAGCAAAGAGCGCCGTTTGAGCATCGCTTTGCCGACAGCGACACTGGTCGCTATCTGATCAGGCGATAATGTCATCATATCGAAGCGGTAGGTTTCAACCAGAGCGGGCTTGGAAACAAAAGTAGATTCACAAAACATCATGCGGGAAAGCGCATCCATGACTGGACCCGGGATAGATCCCATCGAACCAACGATATCCAATAGATGCTCATATTCAGCAACATTTTCTGCCGGTTCTTCGCCCAGATAACCATTCAGCATGACTAATCCGGCAACCTCTTGCGGATACTCCAGAGCGAGACGGGCTCCCCATAGTACCCCTATTGAAGAGCCAATGACGGCATAACGTTCAATTCCAAGTTGCTGCATCAATGCATGATGATCGTTCGCCAGCGCACTGACATCCAGCGGCCGGTTTGAATCTGATTGCGAACCGCCATGGCCCCACAAATCCGGAACGATGCAACGAAAATGCTCAGTTAGCACATCAAGCTGCGGCGCCCACATTCGCGAGTCCCACAGATAGCTATGACCAAACAACAGTGGAAACCCTTCTCCCTGATCCAGGTACTGCATTTCCATGCCGTTGATTTTCGCCGTAGGCATATTTTTTCCTCGGTATGTAGCTTGTCTCCCCCCTGAGAAAAGCTTAGCTTTAACTTAACAAGCTATGATCCTGATACCGAATATAAAGAAAACACAGAGATAACTGAAGCACGATATTTCACATCTTGTGTATTCTTAGCCCCAATTACCCAAAAAAGCCGAATAATTGGGGTAAAACCAAAAAATGATTAAAAATCAATCTTCTGTTGCATGCGCATCTGGCAGTACCAAACCATGATTGTGCAGCACCTGATCGCCAAACCAGGTCAGATTTTCCTGTAGATTAACCACTTCACCCACAATGATCAGAGCCGGTGCAGGTAACTGTGCCTGCGCTTGCTTCTCAGCAATATCTGCCAATGTTCCAATCAGTACCTGCTGATCACGGGTCGTGCCTTTAGACACTACTGCAGCAGGTGTATCTGCCGGTTTACCGTGTTCAATAAGATTTTGCGCCAGTACCGGTAAAGTATGCAGCCCCATGTAGAAAACAACCGTCTGATTCGGATGCACCAGTTCGGCATAGTTCAGATCCGTAGTACGATTTTTTAGCTGACCGGTAACCAACTTCACAGACTGAGCGTAATCCCGGTGAGTCAGTGGAATACCTGCATAGGTAGAACAGGCGCTGGCAGCGGTAATACCCGGTACTACCTGAAAAGGAATATTATGCTCCTTCAGCGACTCCAGCTCTTCACCACCACGGCCAAAGATAAACGGATCACCGCCTTTCAGGCGTAATACCCGCTTACCCTGCAGCGCATAGTCAATCAATAACTGATTAATACCATCCTGTGGTACCGCATGATTATCACGGCGCTTACCAACAAATACTTTATCTGCATCGCGGCGACACAGATCCACCACTTCTTCAGACACCAGGCTATCGTATAGCACGATATCAGCCTGCTGCATCAGACGCAGTGCTTTAAATGTCAGCAGTTCCGGATCACCCGGGCCACCACCAACCAGATAAACCTCTCCGACCTGCTGATCCGGATCAGCCGCATCAAGGTTCGCCTGCAGCAATTCAGCAGCCTCTTCGTCACGGCCGGCAAAAACTTTTTCTGCCACCTGACCCTGCAGAGTTTTTTCCCAAAAAGTACGCCGGGCATTAATGGTCGTAAAACGCCCTTTAACCTGCTCACGGAATTGCCCAACAAGCTTACCTAAACGGCTGTAGCCCTGCGGAATCCAGGTTTCCAACTTGGCGCGCATCAGCCGCGACAATACTGGCGACTCACCACCGGAAGACACGCCAATCACCAGAGGTGAACGGTCAACAATCGCAGGAAATATGAAGCTACACAGATCAGGCTTATCAACCACGTTAACCGGTATATGCCGGGCAACAGCATCATGATGAACCTGTTCGTTCAGCGACAGGTTATCGGTTGCTGCAATAACCAGATCAACCTTCTCAAGCATCTCCGCCTGATACTCTCCGATAATCGCTTCACCATTATTCTGCTCAACCAGCTCAACCAGCTCCGGCAAAATATGATGTGCAATAACTTTAACCTGAGCACGTGCACGTACCAGCAGCGTAGCTTTACGCAGTGCTACCTGACCACCACCGACCAATACTGCAGTTTTATCATCTAACTTAAAAAATAGCGGAAGGTATTCCACGAAGAATCTCCTGAGAAAAACTCTGTTCTTGGCGACAGATAAATACGGCCTGATAAAAAGACAGATAATTCCGGCCGGTTACTGGCTCGGAATGTAACAAAAACTCAAGAACGAAGGTACTGATTAGTTCACAATTAGCATCATTGTTGACGCATATTGGAAAGTCGGACGTTTTGCATCAACTCACACACTCACCATCGTCGACAAGTCTGCAATATGCAAGACCGGTAGCATGGCTACCGGCCTCGAAGAAATTAACGGCGGAAGATTGGTCTTTCGTCGTCTGCACTGCCCTGATAATGAACAGTGATTTCACCAAAAACCGAACAGGTTTCATCAGAGAAACGCTCATCCGAGATTTCAAAAGCATCAAAACCACAACGGGTCATATACTCAAGACGATCATGGCTGACATCACCTGTTGCACGGATCTCACCGGTAAAGCCTTTACGTCGTAAAATACGCGCAAAACTAAAACCACGGCCATCAGTAAACGCTGGAAACTCGATAACAACCAGCGATAACCGCTCCAGATTAGCCAGTACCAGATCAAAATCCTGGTCGCCATTAATCTGAACTGCTAATGGTCGTTCACCTGCAAGCAAGGTTTCCTGTTCAGCAGCAAATACGTCAAAAGGAACAATCACCGCTGCTTCAGGGTGCTGAGCCAGAGTATCCGCATCAACCCGCAGCCATTTGTCGTCGGCAACGACATTCTGATTAATTAACAGGGGCATATACTCTCTCCTTAAACGGCGTCAGACCAATACGGCGAACTGTATCAATAAAGCGCTCTTCTTCTTCACGCTGTTCAACATAAACTTGCAGCACTTTCTCAATAGTATCGGCAACATCAGCCTGAGGAACGGCTTTACCGATAACCTTACCCAGAGACGCATCTTCACGGGAAGAACCGCCCAGCGTAATCTGGTAGAAATCTTCACCTTTACGGTCCACACCCAGAATACCAATGTGTGCAACATGATGATGCGCACAAGCATTAATACAGCCAGACATATTCAGTTTAATATCACCGATGTCGTGCAGATAATCCAAGTCATCAAACTTCTGGTTAATCTGATCCGCAACATTCAGTGTATGTGCATTTGCCAATGAGCAGAAATCAAAGCCCGGGCATACGATCATATCTGTCAGCGTACCGATATTTGGACGCGCCAGATTATGCTCAGCCATTACCTGCCACAGCGCAAACAGATCACCTGCCTGTACATGCGCCAGTACTAAGTTCTGATCATGAGTACTGCGGATTTCGCCAAAGTTGTATTTATCTGCCAGATCAGCAACAACATCCAGCTGAACATCAGTAATATCACCAGGTGCTTTCAAATATGGTTTCAGGCTGACAATAACAGCACGGTAGCCATCTACCTTGTGCTCACGGGTATTACGCTCATACCAGGCAGCAAAGTCTGCATCTTCAGCCAGCTTACTCTCCAGTGCAGCAACACCGTTAACAGCATCAGTAGAATAAGGATGCGGCGCGAAGAAGCCTTTAATACGCTCGATTTCAGAATCCGTCAGGTGCATTTCACCGCCACGGATCTCAGCCCATTCAGCATCAACCAGCTCACGGAATTTATCGATACCTAAAGCATCAACAAGAATTTTAATCCGTGCTTTGTATTTATTGTCACGACGACCATTAAGGTTATATACCCGCAGAATCGCTTCCAGATATGTCAGCAAGTCATGCTTCGGCAGGAATTTATGAATCACTTTACCGATCATTGGTGTACGGCCAAGACCACCGCCCACTAATACTTCAAAGCCAACTTCACCGGCATCATTCTTAACAAGATGCAAACCGATGTCGTGAACCTGGGATGCTGCACGGTCTTCACTGGAACCGGTGACAGCAATTTTGAACTTACGCGGCAGGTATGCAAACTCAGGATGAAGTGTTGTCCACTGACGAATAATTTCACACCACGGGCGTGAATCTTCAACTTCATCCTTCAGAATACCGGCGAAATGATCTGTCGTCGTGTTACGCAGACAGTTACCACTGGTCTGAATAGCGTGCATCTGCACTTCAGCCAGCTCAGCCAGAATATCCGGAACTTCTTCCAGCTTCGGCCAGTTAAACTGTAAATTGGTACGGGTTGTAAAGTGCGCATAATTCTTATCATACGTACGGGCGATATGAGCCAGCTTACGCACCTGAACAGAGTTCATCAGACCGTAAGGTACCGCGACCCGCAACATAGGCGCGAAACGCTGAATATACAGGCCGTTCATCAGACGCAGGCCACGAAACTCATCATCTGGAATTTCACCGGCGAGGAAACGACGGGTTTGATCGCGATACTGTTCAACCCGCTGGTTGACCAGGTTCTGATCCTGTTCGTTATACTGATACATATTCTTTAACCTTAAATAAAGCCGGCTAACTCAACTCTTCCAACAAAACCATCTGCTAATTTTGGCGCTAGACAGTGGTTCAGGAAATACCGGCACTCACCCTTTATTCAATTAAAGCAGGCTATTCACCTGCATCCGGCCCGACGGTCGACATTAGTTCTGCATATTGCAGGAAGCTGCCCAAGTGTCAGGCCATTACAGCCCTATATAGCAATCACAAATACAACATGCATGAATGCCCTAGATTAGTGGCTAGTCTAACTGCCATTTTATATAACTCAAAATAATAATTAGGAATTTAAAATCACAAAAAAGGAATAAGCAGATAAAACTAAATGTCATTAATTATTCCTAAAAGGTTTAAAAAGAAGCTAATTTATTCTTTTTAATTTTATGCAGTTATCTGCCATAATACCCGCCATCATGACACCCCTTCCATGGCGGCGTCTGATGGCAGGAATGACGGAAAACCTGCTCCCCGGCAATAAAAGCCGGAAAAAGGATATAAATTGCCGCCGTGAGAAAGCCTGCCTATACCCTGAGGATGCTAAAATCAGTAGAATTTAGCCGCCGTAAACGCAGCCTTTTTAAGCATTCATACCTTTCTGACACAGAGGTAATGAAAAGCTGCTCAGCGACAAAGCTAACAAATTGAATATACAGCGACAGCGCCGTGTCCAGTCAGCACCAGGACACATTACTTATGCTCTTCCAGAAAGAAGAGAACCCTATAAGAGCTAGATAAAAGGTTACACAATCGCCATATGACAGAGTATCTGCTTATTCTTATCAGCACCGTGTTGGTTAACAACTTCGTACTGGTGCAGTTTCTCGGCCTTTGTCCTTTCATGGGGGTTTCCAATAAACTCGAAACCGCTATGGGTATGTCGCTGGCGACAACCTTTGTACTGACCCTGTCATCAGTCTGCAGTTACCTGGTATACAGCTATTTACTGGAACCTCTTGACCTTACCTACCTGAAGACTATCAGCTTTATTCTGGTCATCGCGGTAGTGGTACAGTTCACCGAAATGGTCGTACGTAAAACCAGCCCTTTGCTTTACAAGCTACTGGGAATATTCCTGCCACTGATTACGACTAACTGTGCCGTGCTGGGTGTCGCTCTTCTGAATATCAAAAAAATGAACGGCTTTATTGATTCTATCGTCTATGGATTTGGCGCAGCAGTTGGTTTCTCACTCGCACTGATTCTATTTTCTGCCATGCGTGAGCGGATCGCAGTCGCGGATGTGCCGACGCCATTTAAAGGCTCAGCCATCGGCATGGTAACCGCCGGCCTGATGTCACTGGCATTTCTGGGCTTTACTGGCCTGGTTCAGTTCTGACCAGCAGCACAGTCGAGGAATTATCATGAGCGCAATATTAATCGCCATTCTTGTTCTGCTGGGTCTGGGGCTGATCTTTGGCATCCTGCTTGGCTACTCATCTATTCGCTTTAAAGTCGAAGGTAACCCACTGGTTGAACAGGTCGACGGCCTACTTCCACAAACCCAGTGCGGCCAGTGTGGCCACCCGGGCTGCCGCCCTTACGCGGAAGCAATTGTTAACGGCGAAGCAATCAACAAATGCCCTCCGGGCGGCCAGAGCACAATTGAAGCACTGGCAGACCTGCTCGACGTAGAAGCTGTTCCGCTTGACTCTGAACACGGCGAAGAACAGATCAAATCCATCGCCTATATCCGCGAAGATGAATGTATAGGTTGCACCAAATGCATCCAGGCCTGCCCTGTTGATGCCATTTTGGGTGCAGCCAAACAAATGCACACTGTAATAACTTCCGAATGTACTGGCTGCGACCTTTGTGTCGAACCATGCCCTGTTGACTGTATTGATATGTTGCCAATTGAAACAACCCTGAATACCTGGCAGTGGAATATGCCAAAACAAGGTATCGATCTGATTGCCACCGACCTGCGCCCTGGCGTGAGCCAAATTCCGGCGGAGGGCAAACTATGACAGCTCAGGTTCACAGCTTTCACGGCGGCATTCACCCACCAGAAAATAAACGCCAGTCCACCGGCGGCAGCATTATTTGCGCACCAGTACCTTCTCGGGTTGTTCTGCCATTGCAGCAGCATATAGGTCTGCCAGCAGATCCGTTAGTTAAGGTCGGTGATAAGGTATTGAAAGGCCAGACCGTTGCTGAGGCAATCGGCCGCATCAGCGCCAATATACATGCCTCAACGTCCGGCACAGTTACCGCCATAGAAGCACACCCAGTCCCTCATATGTCAGGAATGATGGCAGAATGCATCATCATTGAAGCGGACGGTGAAGATAAGTGGACTGAACACCAGGGGCTGGATGACTATCAGCAGTTACCAAAACCGGAACTGATTGAGTTTATTCGCCAGGCAGGAGTCGCCGGCATGGGCGGTGCAGGCTTCCCTACTGACGTCAAATTGCACCTGGGTGATGACCACATCGTCAATACCCTGATCATCAATGCAGCAGAGTGCGAGCCTTATATAACCGCTGATGACATGCTGATGCGTGAACGGGCAGATAAAATTCTCGGCGGCATTGAAATCATCGCTCACCTGTTAAAACCTCTGCACATTATTGTCGGCATTGAGGACAACAAACCACAGGCCATTCGATCACTGCGTGAAGCATTCGACAGCAGCGAACTGAATCTGGACATCATAAGTGTACCGACAAAATACCCATCAGGTGGCGAAAAACAGCTCATCAAGCTGTTAACCGGTGTAGAAGTTACAAGCGGAAGAATTCCTGCTGATGTCGGTATCGTCTGTCAGAACGTAGGCACAACAACCGCTGTTTATGATGCAGTTATCCATGGCAAGCCTCTGGTATCCCGGGTTATCACCATTACCGGTGAAGCAGTAGCTCGTCCGCAAAATATTGAAGCGCATATTGGCACCCCTTTCGCCGACCTGCTTGAATTTTGCGGCCTGAACGAACAGCATCTGGCCCGCCTGATTGTTGGCGGCCCTATGATGGGACTGACCATTGAGAACCCACAAATTCCAATGATCAAAACCAGCAACTGCCTGATAGCCGGCAGCCGCAACGAGTTTCCGGCCCAACCACCAGCACAAGCGTGTATTCGCTGCGGCATGTGCGAGCAGGTATGCCCGGTTGAACTACTGCCTCAGCAACTACACTGGTTTGCTAAAGGCCGTGAATTCGAGAAAGCCAAGCACCATAACTTGTTCGACTGTATCGAATGCGGCGCCTGTTCATATGTATGCCCAAGCAACATTCCATTGGTGCAATACTATCGTTTCGCTAAAGGTGAAATCCGCAAAGAGGACTCCGAACAGCGTAAAGCTGACCATGCCCGCCTGCGTTTTGAAGCTCGCCAGGCACGCCAGGAACAGGAACAGCTGGAAAAAGAATTACGCCGCAAAGCACGTGCCGAAGAAGCCGCTAAGAATCAGGCAGCTAAACGTGACGCCGTCATTACGAAACAAGCCAGCACTGCCGCGACAGAAAGCAGCGAGCCTGACCTTAAACAGCTGAAAACCAACGCTGCAGTTGCCCGCACTAAACTAAAGAAAGCAGAAAAAGCACTAAGCAACGCTCAGTCAAAAGGGCTGGACGGCGTAGATGCATTACAAGAAACAGTTACCCTGTTACAAGCTAAGTCCGACGCAGCAGCACAAGCTTACGAGCAGGCGCAGCAAGCACCCGCAGCACCTGCCGCCCCAGTGCTTGACATTAAACAACTGAAAACCAATGCAGCAATAGCGCGCACTAAGCTCAAGAAAGCTGAGAAACAGCTAGCGACAGCACAGGAAAATGGCGCTGATAATATTGCTGAACTGGAAGCCGATTTAAAAGCTCTAACTGAAAAGTCAGCCAGTGCTGAAGCAGCATTTAAAGCTGCTGAATCCGGGGGCACGCAACCAGCGACTGCGACTAGCGCACCAGCCTTCAGCCAGGCGCAGCTTGATGACCTGAAAGCGGCTATCGATGCGATGCAAGGCAAAGTAGACAAAGCCAGAGCCGCTTATGAAAAAGCCGCTGCTTCTGACAGCCCCGCCGCTCCCAAAATGGCCGACGGCGTGACTAAACTGGAAGGCAAACTTAAAGACGCTGAAACAGAATACCAACAGGCATTACAAGCCAACCTGACCAGCACTGTTTCAGCAGCACCTGCTGCACCGGCATTTAGCCAGGCACAGCTTGATGACCTGAAAGCAGATGTTGATGCCATGCAAGGCAAGGTTAATAAGGCTAAAGCTGCTTATGAAAAAGCCGCTGCTTCTGACAGCCCCGCCGCTCCAAAAATGGCTGACGGCGTGACTAAGCTGGAAAGTAAGTTAAAAGACGCTGAAGCAGAATACCAACAGGCACTGCAGTCTAACCAGACGAGTACTGCATCAACAGCGCCTGCATTCAGCCAGGCACAACTTGATGACCTGAAAGCAGATGTTGATGCCATGCAAAGCAAAGTCAACAAAGCTAAAGCAGCTTATGAAAAAGCCGCTGCTTCAGACAGTCCCGCGGCTCCAAAAATGGCTGACGGTGTGATCAAGCTGGAAGGTAAACTTAAAGACGCTGAAACAGGATACCAACAGGCATTGCAGGCTAACCAGGCTAGCACTGTATCAGCAGCTCCTGCTGCACCGGCATTTAGCCAGGCACAGCTCGATGACCTGAAGACAGACGTTGATGCCATGCAAGGCAAGGTCAACAAAGCCAAAGCCGCTTACGAAAAAGCGGTAGCTTCTGACAGCCCCGCCGCCCCAAAAATGGCTGACGGCGTCGCCAAGCTCGAAAGCAAGCTAAAAGACCTGCAAGACGAATATCAAAAAGCATCAGGAGCCTCTCAGCAAGCAGTACCAGAGATCAATAATATTGCTATTGAAAAACCTGATGCCAAAGCGCTTAAGCAACAAGTATCTATCATGCGCACTAAGCTGAAAAAAGCTGAAAAAGCACTCAGTGAAGCTGACGGTGATGATAGCCTTGAAAGATTGCAACAGGACGTTACCAACCTGACAGCTCGTTATGAACAGGCCCAGTCGGAGCTGTCGACCCTGGAAGCGGAACAAAACGCTGCAGCAGCGGCCGAAGGCATCGACCTGAAACAACTGAAAATTGATGCTGCATTAGCCCGTGCTGCCATTACCAAAGCAGAGCGCGCGCTTAGCAAAGCCGAAGCAGCAGAGCAGGAAAGCCTGCAACAAGATTTACTTGCCGTTGAGCAAAAAGCAGCTGAACTCAATTCAACCCTGGAACGTTTTTCTAAGTAACCATTATGGCTTTAATCAGAATTACCTCTCCTCACACACATCGCCCCGGCAACACAGGTGATGTAATGCGCACAGTTATCCTGGCAACCTTGCCAGGTCTGGCTGCAATGACCTTCTTTTTCGGCTGGGGCAGCCTGGTTCAGGTTGTTTGGGGTTGCTTACTGGCGGTTGGTTTTGAGGCCGCTATCATTAAATTACGCAACCGTCCGGTCAGCTTCTATCTGCAGGATTACAGCGCCGTAGTAACCGCCGTACTGCTTGGTCTGGCAATCCCTCCATTCGCTCCATGGTGGGTGATGTTTGTCGGCATCCTGTTTGCAATCGCCATTGCGAAGCATATGTATGGTGGAATGGGCAGCAACCCTTTCAACCCGGCAATGGCTGCTTATGCTTTACTACTGGTGTCTTTTCCGGTGCCGATGACCAGTTGGAGCGCACCTTTTGTTATGGCTGGCGAAGGCTGGAACATCATTAGCTTCATAGATACCCTACAGCTTATTTTCGCAGGCATTCAACCAGCGCTATACGATGTCTTATCCATGGCAACTCCTCTGGACGTAATGAAGCACCGCGGTGGCTTCACTACCGAAGAAATGTGGTACCAGAGTGCACTTTTAGCCGATGGTATCGGCGCCTGGCATGCAGTTAGCGCAGCATATGTGATGGGTGGCATATTCCTGCTCTACCGTAAGATTTTCACCTGGCACGCCCCGGTAGCAATGCTTGGCACACTGGCCCTGGTATCAACATTGTTCTTCCTGATTGATCCGGATAACTATCCGGATCCGTTCTTCCACCTGACAACAGGTGCAACGATGCTGGCCGCCTTCTTCATTATTACTGATCCGGTTACCTCCTGTACCAGTAATAAGGGCAAGCTCTGGTTCGCTGCCGGTATCGGTTTACTTATATTTATCATTCGCAGCTGGGGTAACTACCCTGACGCTGTCGCTTTCGCTGTATTGCTTATGAATCTTAGTGCGCCTTTTATCGACCAATATACCCAACCGCGGACTTACGGCCACGCTAAAGCCAAACGCGGCATGAAGGGAAGCAACTAATGGAAATGTTCACTGCGATCCGCAACAGCGCTGTAGGACTGGGTATTTTTGCCGTTGTTACAGCTGGCGCAATTGCTCTGACTCAGGTATCCACTGAACAGCGCATAGCCGACAATATCGAAGCTCAGCAAGCAAAAGCACTCTATGAAATAGTGCCAGAAAGCAGTATTGATAATGACATGCTCAGCGACACTGTAATTATCGAAGATGCTGATCTGACAGGCCTAGCACAAGCCACTGCTTTTCGCGCCCGCCGCAAAGGCCAGGTAGAAACAGTCATCATGCCTGTCATTGCTCCAGACGGCTATACCGGTGCCATATCACTGATTGTAGGCATCAACCGTGACGAAACTCTGGCCGGCGTTCGGGTACTTGCACACAAAGAAACCCCGGGACTGGGCGATAAAGTCGAACTTAAAAAGTCTGACTGGGTGTTAAGCTTTAACGGCCAGCAATATAATGGCGATAATGATACAAACTGGGCAGTTAAAAAAGACGGCGGCCGCTTCGATCAGTTTACCGGCGCGACAATTACCCCACGGGCAATAGTTAACGCAACCGCTGCTGCTATTCACTATTTCCGCGAACACAAAACAGCACTGCTGGACAATCCTCAACCGCAGGATTCCCAGGCAGCGACCAATGCATCTACGGGAGCAGAATAATGGCGACCGATTATCAGAAAATCACTCTGGACGGACTCTGGACGAATAACCCGGCTCTGGTTCAGTTACTCGGTCTCTGCCCTCTGCTAGCCGTTACCGGTACTGTGGTGAATGCTCTCGGACTGGGCATTGCCAGTATTTTAGTATTAATAGGTTCAAACCTGACGATCTCCATGTTCCGTCACTTTGTCCCTGATTCAGTACGTTTACCGGTATTCGTGATGGTTATTGCCTCCTTCGTAACCTGTATCGAACTGCTCATGCAAGCCTTTACCTATGAGCTGTACACGATCCTGGGCATCTTCATTCCATTGATTGTCACCAACTGTGCCATCATGGGCAGAGCTGACGCGTTCGCCTGTAAAAACCCTGTAGGCGCCTCCTTGTTGGACGGCGTAATGATGGGACTGGGCTTTACTCTGGTACTGGTACTGCTCGGCGCCATGCGGGAAATACTTGGCCTTGGCACCCTGTTTGCTGATATGCACCTGCTTTTCGGCCCAATGGCAGAAAACTGGAAAATCACACTGGTCGATGACTACAGTGGCTTTCTATTCGCTATTTTACCGCCTGGAGCCTTTGTCGGCATGGGCCTGATTATCGCGGTTAAAAACATCGTTGATCAGCGTCTGGAAGAACGTCGCAAGCAACAGCCAAAAGCGCCATCCGAAGGGCCTAAGCGCGCCCGAATCACAGGTAACATCAGCTAGGTCAAACGTAATAGCCATTCCAGAATCTAAAACTTCTGAAAATTAAATGCCGGCTATACGCCGGCATTTTTCATATATACCAAAAGTCAGAATAATACTCACAAGAATCACGCCGCTCAGCAGCACACAGGACACAAAAGCCTCTTCTAATACAGGCGCTGGGCCATTAAGATAAGCACCACGAGCCAAGCCAACAGCCAGAATAATGAATAAAACCAAACGCCAAGAAATATTTACCCGTCTGCGTGCCGACAACCCAAACCCAGTCACAGAACTTGAATTCAGTAGCCCCTTCGAACTGCTGGTAGCTGTAGCTCTATCAGCTCAGGCAACCGACGTCAGCGTTAATAAAGCAACACGCAAGCTCTTTCCTGTGGCTAACACGCCAGAAGCTATCTACGCCCTAGGTGTAGACGGTCTCAAGGAATACATAAAAACCATCGGCCTGTACAATTCAAAAGCAGAGAACGTCATAAAAGCCTGCAAGCTACTTATTGATAAGCATAACTCTGTTGTACCTGAAAACCGTGAAGACCTCGAAGAACTGCCAGGAGTCGGTCGAAAAACCGCCAATGTTGTACTTAATACAGCCTTCAGGCAAATCGCGATGGCAGTAGATACACATATCTTCCGTGTCTCTAACCGTACTAAAATCGCACCAGGAAAAAACGTAAACGAAGTAGAGCAAAAGCTGCTGAAATTTGTACCTGACGAATTTCTGATGGACGCCCATCACTGGCTGATCTTACATGGTCGTTATGTGTGTACCGCCCGTAAGCCAAAATGTAATAGCTGCATGATCGAAGATCTGTGCGAATTCAAAGATAAAACAGAACTCTGAATAAAGGTTAACACTCCTCTTTCAACCATTACTCAATCTCTTCTTATAGCCTGACTGGCATAGTCATTTACTGCTACCGTCAGGCTCGCCAGCCTTCGCTGAGGCTATCAATTAACATATCCGCCTAATGATCAAAGGCCCACAACATAAGCCTATAAATCACTGCTAAACCAGCTACAGCAATCAGTGCTTTAACTTCTGAAATACATCTAAAATCAAACGGGAAGTTACCCCCACATTCTGTGGATAACTCTGTTTACAACTATTGGACACCCTTCTGAAAGGCCCGTAAACAAAGGCTTTGTTACAGATCGGTCATATTTAACACAAAACATTTTAGTCTAATAAATTCAATAACTTACGACCAAACAATCATTAAAACCAATAATTAACTAAACAGCCATTCAAGAAAAAAAACCTTGACAGACAACTGTGGACTTTAAATTTATCAGTTAAAATAACAGCGCTATTTCCCTGATCAAATAACAACCAATTTTCATGCCAGTTCCACTTTATAATCCTATTCTTCTGAAAACCAGCAAGCTACTCAAACATTGGATTAGCAACACACTTAACCGACCTGGCAATCAAAAAAAACCAAAACTCTCGCAACCCCTTACATGCCGAGATATTCCTGACACCTTTAGCTATACAATCCATTAACAACTCAAAGCTTGGCTTCATTGATACACAAAATTCAAACAAAACTGTTACTAATAATTTACAGTAGAAAAACGGCAAGGGGACTTTTTACAGACACCAATACATCCGTGCCAGACGATTACACAAATACACTAAGCGGAAAGCAGATATAAAAACGGGAAGGAAACGGAAGCGCTGCTGATCAGTCTTCCGGAAGCTCAATCTCAATATGCCCGACAGGCTTACAACAGCATGTCAGGATCTCATCGCCAACGGTATCAAACAGCGCATCCTGCACTTGTTCAACCTCACCGTCCAACAAACGGACTTTACAGGTACCGCAATATCCGCCGCGACAATTATACGGCGCAGGAATTTCCTGCGCCTCTAAAGCATCCAGTAACGAAAATTCATACTGGTAGAAAAACGTACCGTGGTTATTAACCTTAATCCTTGGAATACCACTCATGACTTAGCCCTTAAAGATCAAAATCATCGAAGTCACTGTCATTAACTTCGTTATCGATTGCACCCACTAAATAGGAGCTTATTTCAGCTTCTTGTGGTGCAACCTGTACGTTATCACTCACTAACCATGCGTTCATCCATGGCAATGGATTCTGGCTGGACGGGAAAATCTCCTCCAGACCGACCGCTTTCATTCTGACGTTAGTAATATATTCAACGTAATCACGCAGAATTTGCGCATTCAGACCGATCATCGAGCCACCACTGAACAGATAGTCTGCCCAGTCTTTTTCCTGCTCAGCTGCTTCACGGAAGATCTCTACAACCTCATCGTGGCATTCAGCCGCAATCTTCTTAAAATCCGGATCATCAGCCCCGGACGAAAGCACGTTGATCATGAACTGAGTACCTGTCAGATGTAACGCCTCATCACGCGCAATCAGCTTGATGATCTTAGCGTTACCTTCCATGATCGCCCGCTCAGCAAAAGCGAATGAACATGCAAAGCTGACATAGAAACGAATAGCTTCCAGTACGTTCACAGATACAATCGTCAGATACAGCTTCTTCTTCAGATTATATAAGGTGGTATCAAACAACTTACCATCAACGGTATGACGACCCTCACCCTGTATCAAATAGATATTTGTCAGCTCAATCAACTCATCATATAAACGGGTGACACTTTGAGCCCGCTTAACAATTTCCTCATTGGTAACGATTTCGTCAAACACTTCGGACGGCTCATTCATAATATTACGAATGATGTGCGTGTAAGAACGGCTGTGAATCGTCTCACTGAACGACCATGTTTCAAGCCAGGTCTCTAACTCAGGCAAGGAAACAATAGGCAGAAATGCAATATTAGGCGAACGCCCCTGAACACTGTCCAGCAAAGTCTGATACTTCAGATTGCTCAGAAAGATATGCTTCTCGTGCTCAGGCATACCCATAAAATCTTTACGGTCAGTGGATAAATCCACTTCTTCCGGCCGCCAAAAAAAAGACAGCTGCTTTTCTATCAACTTTTCAAAGATCGGATACTTCTGCTTATCATAACGTGCAACGTTAACGTTGTGGCCGAAGAACATCGGCTCTTTAGTGCTGTCATTAAAGGTCGGATCAAAAGTTGAATATAGCATCTGGTATCTTAAAGTTATCGCGAGCTTGGGATCATCACGCCGGAAAAGAGACACCGGCAATATTCATACCTCCACCTAAGCTTATCGCCAGATGAAGATATATGGCCAACCGGAATATCTACCGGTTGGCCAGCGGGCAATTAAAGCTTACAAGCACCGCTTTCACAACCCATATCATCATGCTGATCGGTCGCACCATCACGGGTGTTATGATAATAAAGCGTCTTAACGCCGTACTTATAAGCCGTCAGCAGATCTTTCAGCAACAATTTCATCGGCACTTTATCGCCAGGGAAGTTGGAAGGATCGTAGTTGGTGTTTGCCGAAATAGACTGATCAACAAACTTTTGCATGATACCTGTCAACTGCAGATAACCGTCATTACTTGGGATATCCCATAGCAACTCGTAGTCATCCTTAAGTTCAGAGTACTCAGGTACAACTTGCTTCATTACACCATCTTTACTCGCTTTCACACTTACATAACCCCGTGGCGGCTCAATACCGTTAGTAGAGTTAGTAATCTGAGACGAAGTTTCACATGGCATCAGCGCTGTCAGTGTACTGTTACGCAGACCAAACTCACGAATATCAGTCCGCAGCGTCTCCCAGAAATAGTGAAGCGGTTCTTCACAGAAATCATCCACGTCACGCTTATAGGTATCGATTGGCAGCAAGCCTTTCGAATAAGTTGTTTCATTAAACTTAGAACAGGCGCCTAACTCTTTAGCCAGTTCATTCGAGGCTTTCAGCAAGTAATACTGAATAGCTTCAAATGTTTTGTGTACCAGACCATTCGCAGAACCATCTGAATAACGCACACCATTTTTAGCCAGGTAATATGCAAAGTTAGTAACACCAACGCCCAGCGTACGACGGCTCAGCGAAGCCTGACGTGCAGCCTCAATTGGATAATCCTGATAGTCCAGCAGACTATCCAGCGCCCGGGTAATCAGATCAGCAAGATTTTCCAGCTCATCCAAATTCTCTATTGCACCCAGGTTAAATGCAGACAGCGTACAAAGTGCAATTTCACCCTTGTCATCATTAACATCAGTCAGCGGTTTAGTTGGCAGTGCAATTTCCAGACACAGGTTAGATTGCTTAACCGGCGCGACTGCAGGATCAAACGGGCTGTGTGTATTACAGTGATCAACGTTTTGAATGTAGATACGACCTGTTGAGGCACGTTCAGACGCCAGCAAACCAAATAGCTCAACCGCTTTAATCGTTTGCTTGCGGATAGAGTCGTCCTGCTCGTACTTCACATAAAGACGCTCAAACTCGTCCTGATCAGCAAAGAACGCATCGTACAAACCTGGTACTTCGTGCGGGCTGAACAAAGTAATATTCTGACCTTTGATGAGACGCTGGTACATCAGCTTATTCAGCTGTACACCGTAATCCAGATGACGAACCCGGTTTTCTTCCACACCACGGTTGTTCTTCAGTACCAGCAGCGATTCAACTTCTAAATGCCAGATTGGGTAGAACAGCGTTGCCGCACCACCACGTACACCACCCTGAGAACAGGACTTAACCGCCGTTTGGAAGTGCTTATAGAAAGGAATACAGCCAGTATGGAATGCTTCACCCTGACGAATAGGGCTACCCAAAGCACGGATACGGCCAGCGTTAATACCAATACCGGCCCGCTGACTGACATACTTAACAATGGCACTGGCTGTTGCGTTAATAGAATCCAGAGAATCGTCTGACTCAATCAGGACACAAGAACTGAATTGACGGGTTGGTGTACGAACACCTGCCATAATAGGTGTCGGCAACGACAGCTTAAACAGTGAACAGGCATCATAGAAGCGTTTCACATAATCCAGTCGGCTCGCCTGCGGATATCCTGCGAACAGACATGCAGCAACCAGCATATAAAGAATCTGTGGGCTTTCAAAAATTTCACCTGTTACCCGGTTCTGTACCAGGTACTTACCTTCCAGCTGCTTAACGGCAACATAGCTGAAGTTCATATCACGACTGTGATCAAGGTAATCATTCAGCTCGTTAAATTCAGCTTCAGAATAGTCTTCCAGCAAGTGCTTGTCGTAACGCTGATTATCAACCATCTTAGCGACATGCGTCATAAGATGTGGCGGCTCATAACTTCCGAAGGCACGTTTACGCAAATGAAAGATAGCCAGTCGCGCGGCCAGATACTGGTAATCCGGCGCATCTTCAGAAATAAGGTCGGCAGCAGACTTAATAAGCGTTTCGTGAATATCCGCTGTCTTCATGCCTTCATAGAACTGTATGTGTGCTTTCAGTTCGACTTGTGATACCGAAACATTCTGCAATCCCTCTGCCGCCCAGATTACGACGCGGTGAATTTTTTCCAGGTCGATCTTTTCCTTTCGACCATCTCTTTTGGTAACCATCAAGTCCTGCATTACGCGCTTCCCACCAATGAATAAACTGAAATCGACTTTGCCGTCACTGCTGCAGAACCACATGTTCGGCAACAATTAGCCCGGACTGTACAAAATCCAAACAAAACAGACCCTTAATAAAGAAGTAAATAACACTATATATAGTGCAGGGTCATACAGCAGACACCCAATATAGATATTAAGACGTTAAATTCAATATTGATTTTGATTTCTTATAGGTGTAGCCAGATAAGAACCAAACCCATTAACACCTAGCAATCCCACTGGTTACAAGACCTCCGGCGTGACAGTTAAACTAATGGCGTGTTTCAAAAAATTTTATATGGCATCTGTAAGTTTCATAGTAAATATCTATTGGAGTTTTTCTCTGTCTTTGGCATTCCAAAAGCTTAAATTTTTTTACGTTTTTTATGTTTTTGTTGTTTACAAAGCGCCTCCATACACATAAGATTCACGCCCTCTTCTGGTGGGGTTCCCGAGTGGCCAAAGGGATCAGACTGTAAATCTGACGCGCAAGCTTCGGTGGTTCGAATCCACCTCCCACCACCATTTTCTTTTCAGAAAATGTTTCACAATCAAATACATTTCTTCTGTTTATTTTTCTCTGACTGTGCCAGAGTTGATCCATGCCGGTGTTGTAAACTTTTCTACCGGTATAATCACTTGAAGCATACCCGTATAAGGAAAGTCACTATGCCTTGTAATCATGAGATTGCCGAAGAGATTAATATGCTGATCCGTTTCAGCCAGACCAGCACCCTCCAAGGTATAAAAGTACACGCCAACGCCGATAATGAAGTTATTGATGCCACCACGCGGCTATTCGATAAAGGTCTGATTTCTCAACAGGACGGTGGTTATCTCACACCACTTGGGCATGAAGCAGCTGACCAGGCACACAGCTTGTTAAATATTCTCACACCACCTAAACCTGCAGCCTGATACGACTATCTACTGCAATACCCTGCTGCAACACTCAGTTGCAGCATCTGCTTTAATACTACCTGATCGAAGCTAAGGACCGTAATGAGCGACGAGCCATTCCTGATTGAAGATATGAATGTCTGGGAAACACGTATGTTCAGCGTGAACTACCCGGAACACAGTAAAAATCGTCAAGCACTGTTAGAAGCGATTGAAAAAATTCGCCTGAAGCAGGACGAAGCTATTGCCAGTTATGTCGCCCCAACGGCCAAACATGCTTTATATGAAAGCAGCCTCGATCTACTCGATCAGCCAGATGCGGCACTCAGCGATCTGAAAGAATTTCTTGAAGACCTGCTAACGACAGTCGCTTACGCCGTCAATGAAAATTTCTGGCCTGAAGACGCTCAGGCACAAGCCAGCATTGTAGAGTCCTGGTTTCATGTGACAGAAAACGGTGGTTATCACGACACTCACTCACACCCGAACTGTTCCTGGTGTGGCATTTACTACCTGCAGGCAGGAGAAAGCGATATTCAGCAACGTAATGGTGTCAATCGTTTCTACGACCCCCGCCATGGTGCTGATCAGTATCTGGACGCCGGTACTGCTTACCTGAATGCAGCAGGCACCTGGGACTTTGCCCCCCAGGAAGGCCAGATTGTTATTTTCCCATCATACCTGAAGCATGCCGCCATGCCTTATTTTGGCGCTCAGGCACGTATCGTAATGGCTTTTAACAGTCAGGTTAACTTTCTCGACAACTAATGCCTTTCAGATCTCCTCTGTTCCTGTATTCGGACAGAGGGGAATATTCTGTTTAAGCCATTGATTGAACTTTCTTTTTCACTTAGCCTCACAACAATTGAATCAGGGACTCACAGGTATTCTAAATATGTTGCACTATGCTGCCGCACTCGGAAAACACGCCGGCTTCTGGCTGACCATTATTCTTGTTGGTTGTGTACTTGAAGGAGTAGCCCTGTTTTATCAATACGTTCTGGACTATGGCCCCTGCGTACTCTGTGTACATATACGCATCTGGGTGCTGGCCATCATAGCTCTGGCAATACTGGCGCTATGCCTGCGCCGCTACAGGATTCCAAATTTACTATTGCAGATACTCAGCCTGGGCGCTATGGCAGGATTACTTGAACGCTCCTGGATGGTTTTTGCAGTAGAACGCAACCTAATAGAAAGCAGCTGTAAAATGTCTACCGGACTACCAGACTGGTTTGCACTCGACAAATGGTTCCCGGTCGTTTTCGAACCCTGGGAGCTGTGTGGTTATACACCAGACTTATTACTCGGCATAACTATGGCAGAAGGTCTGTTACTCATCAGCCTTGTAGCCACTGTCGTTATGGCGACAGCCCTCATCGGTAGCCTTAAGCATCCCAATGCAGAATAGCCTCTGATACAAATAGCCTTAGGTTAGCGAAAGCTTTCACCTTAGATTCAATCGCTGTACAATCGCGATCAATTTTTGAACAGGCCCGACTGGTACTCTTTAGCCGGGCTGACTCCAATCCGTTATCCTTAAGAGGTGTACTGTGCGTCTGGCAGAGATTGAAGGCATCATGATGAACGTAGGCATTGCGGTATTCGCAGCCTTTATTTTCTTCATCATTTACGATTTGGCAAAAAAATCTAACGCCGGAAAATTCGGCACTGTGATTTTATTTTTTGCTTTAGGCTTAGGCCTGGCAGCATTTTTAATTAAAACCGTAGCCGTTTATATGATTGAAGGTGGCGGCTCAGCCTGATCCGGGCTGACCTTTTAACTAGACATTCTGAGCGTTTATACCTAAACGCTCAGCTTTTTCACCATCCTTTCCAATGTAACAATACTTATTTCAACAAATCTTACTTCTGCAAATCATCCGGGCCAACATGGTGCAAACTGAAGCTTGTCGGATCAATATCGTAAGCCTTACCAAAACCAACGACATACCGACCACTCACCGGCTGTAAAGCAAACAGACGAAAGTCACTCAGGCCTTTCAGTACACCAACAGTTGGTCCGAATGCCTTTTCCAGCTCTGCCAGTGCGGGCTCAAATGCTTCTGCTTCCCTCTCAACCTGACCTGCCCGGCACACAAAAGTCGCCCGACGCCTGGCAAAAGGATTACGGTTACCTTCTTCATCTTCAATGAACATAACCGAAGTGCTTTCACTGCGCATTAAGTTACGGGTATGCGCTGCCAGCTCACTGATGAAAATATAAAATACACCGTCACGCCAGATAAAAGGTGCGTAGCTTATATCTGGCCAGACATCTTCAGGTGAGTCCCCTGCCAGACTGCTCGCCTTGAGGCTACTTAACATCAGAGACTGACGCTGTTTCATAAATATCTGGCATTCCTGCGCCAGCAAAGTCAGATCCGTTTCGCTCATTTAGAAGCTTCCGTATTGTCTTGCAATGATGTCTCTAATATACCGCAAAGCCGCTGGCTAGCGTATACTGATGCCAATTTTAGCAGCCTGCTATACAACCTCTTAAATGCGCCAGATATGAGCTATAAATATGTAGGCTCTATGCGCTTAAGGTATAAGCTTTTCAGGCTCTCGCGACACTATTAAGGAATAACTAGGATGCAACAGAAAATCGTTAAAGCCGGTAATATCGAGATCAGCAACGAAGCTCCAATGGTACTTTTTGGTGGCATGAACGTACTGGAATCCCGGGATTTGGCCATGCGTATTGCTGAACACTATGTGGAAGTCACACAGAAACTTGGTATCCCTTACGTTTTTAAAGCTTCTTTTGATAAAGCAAACCGTTCATCCCTGACATCATTCCGTGGGCCCGGCCTGGATGAAGGCCTGAAAATACTTCAGGAAATAAAACAGACATTTAACGTACCTTTGATTACTGATGTACATGAGCCTCATCAGGCAGCACCTACTGCAGAAGTATGTGACATTATCCAACTACCGGCATTTCTTTCCCGCCAGACAGATCTGGTTGAAGCTATGGCCAAGACTGACGCTGTCATCAACATCAAAAAAGCTCAGTTTCTGGCTCCACAGGAAATGAAGCACATTCTGAATAAAGCTGAACAGGCAGGCAACGATCAACTAATCCTGTGTGAGCGGGGCAGCAGCTTTGGTTATAACAACCTGGTTGTGGATATGCTTGGCTTCTCTGTCATGAAAGAGTTTGGCTATCCAATCATGTTTGATGCAACTCACGCACTGCAAATGCCAGGTGGCCGAAGCGACAGCGCTGATGGGCGCCGGGCGCTGGTTGCACAGTTATCCCGTGCAGGTTTGGCTCAGGGAATCGCCGGACTCTTTTTAGAAGCACACCCAAATCCGATTGAAGCCAAGTGCGACGGTCCATGTGCACTGCCACTGGATAAGCTGGAACCTTACCTGCAACAAATGCAGGCAGTCGACCAACTGGTTAAAAGCTTTCCGCCACTAATTACTGAATAGCCTGACTGAGAGCTCTGCTTAAGAACCCTATTTAAGAGCCCTGTTTAAGGTCTCTACTAAAGATCTTGGCTTAAGATCTCTACTTAAAAGTCCGGCTAAACAGCTCTTCTCAAGCGGTTATCTCTCTTCTATCCACTAGAGAGATAACAGCCTGTTATACAAACCTTTTCCCGCTTTTGCGGCACATCGTTTCTACCCACTTCACTATACTTTACGCTTGTTCTATTATGGGCTAATCAATCATCAGGGATTAGGCCGATAATGTATGGTGGATTCGCAGCAAGCCCTTTATAACGGACTTAAAGCCGAACAGATAATCGGCCCGGATCATCATCCGTATAAACTGCTGACAGCCCTGAAACCCACGATACTTGGCCAGCTCTGGCAGGCAGAAGATCTTTCGACCAGCAGCAGCGCACTGGTCAGCCTGCAAATCATTGACCCAAAATTCAGTCGACATGCTGGCTTTCTTGATCACCTTAAAAAACAAGTCAGTCTCAGTAAACGGCTAAAGCATCAGTACCTGGCAGATCACTACGGTATTTTTAAGCATCGGGGTGGCCTGATATTAATTGCGACCGAACGTCTTGACGGCCTGACTCTTGCGCAGCTGTTACAAAGCGGAGCCCACAAAAAACTCAGCCTGAACCAAAAAGAAGGCTTACTTATTCAGCTGGCTCTGGCCCTGGATAGTATCCACGCGAAACTGGCCAGCCCGCACAGAAGCCTTAGCCCAGATATGGTATTCGTCAATCGTCAGGGAGGCGTCCGGCTCATTGGTTACAATCTGGCAGATAGTCTTGAATGTATCAGCGACCAGCTAAAAGCCCCTGCCAGCTATCTTGCTTACCAGGCACCGGAATGTTTTCACCCTGAGCCCTTAACTCCCAGAGCCGATATATACGCCTATGCAGCAATCATTTATCAGTTGCTCAGCGGTAAAGCGCCATTCAGGGCACAGGACAACGAAGCCAGCCGGGTACGTATCGAACTTAAGCCGCTGAAAATGCTGACAGCTACCCAGTGGCAAGCCTTACAAAGCGCGTTTTCAACTGACCCGGATGAACGTCCGGCAACCGCCTCGAAACTTATTCAGAGCATCCTTCAGGAAGAAACGGAAGAACCGCTGCCAAATATCAGCAAGCCGAAGACCTCTGACCAGACATCTGCTGTTGATACATTTAATGATGACAACTCTGTAGAACAAAACTCTTCGCAAACCAGTTTTCGTAACAGGCTAACTGGACTCATGGGCTGGCGCCCTAGTCGTCCACAGATAATAGGCTTGGGGATTTTCACTGCTGGCATGCTGATTGGTGCCGTAGCAACTGCAGCTATATTAATGCTGCAGCAAATGCGCACCAACATCACGCTAACCACTAGCCTTGCTGAAATTGAAAGCCTGAGAAATCAGCTGGAGCAACAGACAGCAGAACAGCAAAATTCAGATAACAACTTCCAGTCTCAGATAGATGCCCTTAAAGACAGCCTGGTAGCGCGTACAGATGAAGTAACCTCACTGGAAGCACAACTACTTAAAGCTAAGTACCCTGACGCTGATGCAAAAACGCTGTTCACTGACCAGTTAACCGGAGGTTTCAAAGGACCACAAATGGTCATCATTCCCCGTGGCAGATTCTTGATGGGTGATCAGCAGCTTATCGGGGATGACAATGAACTTCCCAGCCATGAAGTAAATATTGGTTATAAATTCGCATTGGCGCGCAACGAAATCACTTTCAGTGATTATGATTATTATGCACAGTCTACCGGCCAGCCTTTGCCAGACGATAACGGCTGGGGTCGGGGCAACCGCCCGGTTATCAACATCACCTGGCAACAAGCCAAAGCGTATACTCAGTGGCTGGCAAAAATTACCGGCCAGCCGTACCGGCTACCTACCGAAGCTGAATGGGAATACGTTGCCCGTGCAGGCTCAGAGAGTAACTATTGGTGGGGACAGAAACTGGAACCGGAACGCGCCGTTTGCGGTGAATGCGGCAGTCCGTGGGACGGTAAACAAACCGCGCCTGTTGGCAGCTTCCCTGCCAATTCATGGGGGATTCATGACATGAGCGGTAACGTCGACGAATGGGTGGAAGACTGCTATCAGGACTCCTATATCGGTGCACCGGTCAATGGCGATGCCCGCCGCGACGGTAGCTGTGAATTCCGGGTTATGCGCGGTGGCTCCTGGTTCGACATAGGCCGGGTCATTCGCTCTTCCAGCCGCTATCGCCATCCGGCCAACGCCAGTAAAAATAGCTGGGGCTTCCGGGTTGCCCTGAACTTACCGGAAGATACACCGGACGTATCAACGCCTAACGAGGAATAATTTATGCAGAAGCTATTTACCGGTGTCGTCACTGTACTCGCCCCGGCACTATCACTCGCCGCTGGCATCAGCATAGATGCCAGCCAGCAACAGTCGTTAACTGTCACTTTATATAATAACGACCTGGGACTGGTCAGAGACATTCGTCAGTTACCCAGCATCCCTGCCGGCGAAAGCCTGTCCATAAAAGATGTCAGTCATCAGATGATGAGTGAAACGCTACGTCTGGAAAATGCCGGCGAAGTTCTGGAACAGAACTTAAACACCAATCTAATCAGCACTCATGCCCTGCTGCAACACTACATCGGCAAAGATTTACAGTTAGCACGTACAAACCTGGCAACAGGTCAGGAATCACGAATCTCCGCCCGCTTGCTCAGCTATGAAGGTCAGACAGCCACAATTAGTAACGCCGGCGCAATCGAAAGCGTGCCGGTAAACAGCAACGGCTGGCGCTTTATTTTCCCTTCTCTACCTGCGGGCATGCAGTCCAAACCCAGCTTAGAAATTACTACCCAGGGCAGCAAAGCTAACAGCGAGGCTATTCTCACTTACCTGACACGGGGCCTAAGCTGGCAAATGGATTACGCCATGACACTTAACCAGCAAGGCAACCAGCTCAGTTTGGATGGACTTGCCACGCTGAATAACCAGACCGGGGTGGATTTTAACAACAGCAAAATCCTGCTAATGGCCGGTCAAATTAACCAGCCTCCTTCTAACCATCGCTTTAAACAGGAACGCGGAATGATGGCAATGGCCATGTCCGACGGAATGGACAGCGGACA
Source organism: Aliamphritea ceti (assembly GCF_024347215.1). Taxonomy (NCBI): domain Bacteria; kingdom Pseudomonadati; phylum Pseudomonadota; class Gammaproteobacteria; order Oceanospirillales; family Oceanospirillaceae; genus Aliamphritea; species Aliamphritea ceti. The sequence goes on along the minus strand of NZ_AP025282.1, from coordinate 1,559,399 downwards.
ACCGCAACAGCTGCAAGATTATCAGCTGTATAAGTTGCCACAAACTACTAATCTGCAAACCGGCCAGACTAAACAGGTCAATCTGATTAGCTCAGATCAGGTCAAAACAGAAAAGACTTACCGCTACCGGTTCCCGGTATATCCAGGACTGGATCACAACGAATATCAGGAAAAACCAAATATCGAACTGAGCTTTAAAAACTCTGCCAGCAGCAATCTTGGATTCCCGTTACCGGCAGGTAACGCGCGGGTATTCAGTCCGGATAACGACGCACAGCTGCAGTTCATTGGCAGCGCCAGGGTCGAACATACCGCAGCAGGCGAAACTGTCAGGCTACCAATAGGCAAAGCATTTGATATCAGCATAAAACGTCAGCAAAGTGACTTCGAGAAAATCTTTAACGGCCACAAAATGGCTCAAAAACTGGAAATTCGTAACAGCCGGAACACAGCTGCTAAAGTGAAGTTAAATGCAGATTTTTCACAAGACTGGAAAATAGAAAGCAGTAGCCATACTTATACTAAATCAGCAGCAGGACAGGCTCAGTGGATTATCGACATCCCGGCAAAAGGATTGGAAACGGTTAACTTCAGCGTACAACTAATGCAGCCTTAACTGCAAAACCGAGATTGTTGTTGCTTCCAAAACGCCAGCTGCTGGGGATCTGCCAGCTGGTGTAACCCTCCGTATTCATATACTTCTATTAAGCGTTTAATCGCCAACACGTGCCCTTTCTCTCCCGCCTGACAATAAAACTGCAGCGCTTTATCAGCATCCTCTCCAATCACAGGATAGCCTTGTTCAAAAAGCCGGGCTATCTGATAAGCTGCTTTCGTATCTCCCTGCTCAGCAGCTCTGCGTAGATAAATAGCTCCCTGAATTTTGTTGCTCTCATCCTCACCGCGGTAATGCAATAAATGTCCATATACTGACAATGCTTTAGTACTGCCGTTATCTGCTGCAACACGAAATAACTTCATCACTAAATGATGCCTAGCCCGGGAAGATTTGAATATTGAACTGCGAAACAGGCTAAACGCCAGCCAGCCCAGCAAAGGCGCTAAAAACTTCATCACTAAACGCATAATTATTTCTCTGGATAAATCGGAGCACAACAAATCAAACCAATTTTATTTCAGGCTGACTAAGTAATACATCTATATTTATCTTGCGTTAGCTATGGCTCTGCGCTTAAATCGAAAAGTTATAGAAGTTATTTTTTTTATTACTTATCCAATGAAATCAGGACATCCCTCCATGAACAGCTTCAGTGATAATTCTCTATCGATTGGTAACACTCCACTTGTACGCCTGGGAAAAATTGCACCACAGGCCAACATTTACGCCAAAATAGAAAGCCGTAACCCGGCGGGATCAGTAAAATGTCGAATCGGCGCCAACATGGTATGGGCGGCAGAACAGGATGGCCGTCTTAAACCGGGCATGACACTTATTGAACCAACCAGCGGTAATACAGGTATTGCTCTGGCATTCGTTGCTGCGTCACGGGGCTATAAGCTGGTTCTTACTATGCCTTCCTCAATGAGTATTGAACGTCGTAAACTGATGAAAGCACTGGGCGCAGAAATCGTTCTGACTGAACCACCAAAGGGCATGAAGGGCGCAATCGCCAAAGCGGAAGAACTAGTCGCTGAAAATCCAGACAGCTACCTGATGCTCCAGCAGTTTGAAAACCCGGCCAACCCTGAGATTCACGAAAAAACCACCGGACCTGAAATCTGGCGCGACACTGAAGGACAAGTCGATATTCTGGTTGCAGGTGTCGGCACTGGCGGAACTATTAGTGGTACCTCCCGCTATATCAAACAAACAGAAGGCAAAGCGATTCATTCTGTTGCGGTTGAGCCAACAGATTCACCGATCATTTCGCAAACTCTGAATAATGAAGAACTGCAGCCTGCCCCACACAAAATCCAGGGCATTGGTGCTGGCTTTGTACCTAAAAACCTCGACCTTTCACTGGTAGATGAAGTCGCCCAGATCAGCAACGATGAAGCCATTGAAATGGCACGCCAGTTAATGATTAAAGAAGGCATTCTGGCAGGTATTTCATGCGGTGCCGCACTGGCAGCAGCGGTGAAGCAAGCAGAGAAACCTGAAAACCAGGGGAAAAACATTGTGGTTATCCTGCCTGATTCAGGTGAGCGCTACCTCTCAACGGCCCTGTTCGAAGGCATGTTCAGCGATAATGAAAACGTACAGTAAGAATACCGCTTAATTTTGCTGTAACGATCAGACCTGCTATGCAGGTCTGGTTTTGCTCTTAATTCCTTCCTACTCCTCTCCACAAAATGACAACTATTGCTTGGTTTTTCAAACAAATCAGGTTGCGATTTTAAAACACAAAAACCATACTTTCTGTAATCATAAAGACATTTGATTAAGACTAAGGAATCAGGTCGCACACTATTCGCATTACCTGGTTTGCTGCTAGTCCTGCCAGGTAACCCGATTGAAACTGATACATCTGCCCGACTGATCTAAGCCGGCAGAATCAGCGATATAAAAGGTTAGGCAAATGATCGATACTCAGGCTTGTATTTCCCGTCACCCTCACCCAAACCTCGATCTGCAAAAATGGCAGATGACAGTAAACCTGATGGCAGAACTTTTTAATGCTGCCTGCGGTACTATTGTTCAGTTTCGTCAGCAGGAATTTAACGCTGTAGCCGCCAGTAATAATCAGGATAACTTCCTGCAACGTAACTCCAGCTGGCCCTGGGACATGAAAAGCTTTTGCCGACGAATAATGGAGACTGAAAAAAGCCTCTATGTCGATGATGCAGAGCTCAGTAATGAATGGCACAGCGCACCACCTGTATCAGAAGGCCTCGTACGTTCTTACTTAGGCTTACCTGTTAGCTGGCCTGACGGTTCTTTATTCGGCACCATTTGCGTCATTGATACCAAAACATCTGAATATAATCAGGTTCAGAAGCAGCTGTTAAAACAGTTTCGTGACATGATTAATGCCGATCTGCAGCTGCTCTTCGACTATGAAGAAATCAAATCACTGGCTATTACTGATGAGCTTACCCAGGTAAATAACCGTCGGGGGTTAAACCTGCTTGGAGATCAGCGGATTAAAGATGCCCGGCGCTTCAATCAGAATATCGGCATGGTATACCTTGATATTGATAATATGAAACAGCTGAATGATACAGAAGGACACCAGGCCGGAGACGCTTGCATAACAACTCTCGCCAACACCCTTAAAAACAGTTGCCGGGACAGCGATATTATAGCCCGGGTCGGAGGGGACGAATTTTTAGTCATGATGCTGGCAGATGACGAACAACATATTCAGAAATTCTGTCACCGCCTCGAATACCAATTCAGTACTGAATTAAAACAAAACCCAGAGTTTCAGTTTAACAGTCTGAGCTATGGTTACTGTTTTACAAACGATGCTGACAAAGCATGTATGGAAACGATGATTGATCTGGCAGATAAGCATATGTATGAAAATAAGCGTACCGGTAAGCCTCATCCCTCAGCCTGATCATCAGACTCTACAAGACAAAAAAATACCTGCAAACGCAGGTATTTTTAATCAGTCATCAGACAACCTTTCAGCTCTGCTTCCAACTTTCTAACAGCGCCAGACCTGGTGCAAAGAATGATTGCCCTGTCACTGCAGCTGTGTAATCCAACAGCTTATCGTATGCACCGCCTTCTTCCTCACCATGAAACATGCTTTCCAGCATTTTGGTAAAAGGCACTGCGGATGCACCAAAAGAGGCAAATAACAGGCCACGCTTAGTCAGATCACCATAAGGCATACTGTGACGCAGAATTTCAATAGACTTACCCGCGGCATCTTTTAAAGACGTTCGCTTGGTGTGCGCAAAGCTAGCTTTATCAGCGCCCGGGTATTCAATATTTTCAGCCTTAGTTCGGCCAATAATATCTTCCTGCTGCTTCACCACCAGCTGATTCCAGCGTAGTAAATCATGCTCATAACGCTGCAGATGAATATAACTACCACCGGCAAAGCGACCTTCAGCCACGACTGCTACATCAGCACGGTCATCGCCCTGAGGGTTTTCAGTACCATCAACAAATCCTGTCATATCCCGACTGTCGAGATAGCGGAACCCATGTACCTGTTCAACCAGCTCCAGGTGAGCTGCAAACAACGCATGTAAACGTGCCGCCATTTCATGATTCATATCGTGGCGGTTACTACGTATATGTAATAACAAATCAACTGGCGTAGACGGTGCGGTTAACTGCTCTCGCTGCTGTTGCGGGAAAGGCAGTAATTCTGCTGGCCGCTCATCAGCTTCAAATATTTCCCAGGCCTGCTCACCAACTGCAACAGTGACATGCAACTCTGTCGCAGCACCGGATTGTGACACGGTTTCTGCCAGCGTTTGGCCCAAACTTTTGGCTAACACCGGTACCTGCGCCAATAACTGCTTCAGGCGTGCGATATCAGCATTAGGTGCCAGGTTGTAAGTAATAAATAATGCATCACTGTTGGCTTCTGCAATGACACCTGACTGACAGTCTGTCTTGTTAGCACTTATTTCAGTCATACCTCACTCCTTTTCTGACTTGCCGGCAATTTATGGCTAACCGGCCGATCTTTCTGAATATTTATGCTGGCGGATGATACTTAAGCCATTCACTCCAGGACCCTGGATACACCCGGGAACCATTCAACCCTGCGATTTCCATTGCCAGCTGATTATGACAGGCAGTCACACCTGAACCACAGTAATGTATAACTTGCTCAGGTAACACATCAGCCAGTAAAGCTTGCCATTCGCTGCGTAAAAGCTCTGCAGACTTAAAGCAACCGTCACTCGTAAGGTTATCTTGCAAAGGACGGTTGAGTGCGCCAGGAATATGCCCGGCAACAGGATCTATCGGCTCCTGCTCACCGCGGTAACGCTCTGCATTACGGGCATCAACAAGACAAGTATCCGGAGCAAATTCAGCCACTTCTTTACGGTCAGCAAGCATGCTCTGATCATAGCTATTTAAGCGAACAGCTGTCGGCTGTGGCATAATAAACTCAGTCACAACCGGCGCAGAAGCCTCCAGCCAGGCTGGATATCCACCATCCAGCACAGCCACATCACGTAAACCTATCGCCTGTAATAACCACCAGGCACGGGCTGCCATCGCACCGCCGCAATCATCATATACCACTACCTGAATGTTCGGTCCTATAGCGGTGACTTCACAAAGTTCTGCAAACTTATCTAACGCCGGTAACGGATGCCGCCCAGTTTCGTCGCTCACTTGTGCAGCAAGATCTTTATTCAGATTCACATACAACGCACCAGGGATATGACTTGCCTGGTAAGCTTTACGCCCCTGATTGACATCCATCAGATTAAACCGGCAATCCCAGATAACCAAAGCACTGCCGCGTTCAATTTTTACTTTAAGCTCATCAACGCTGATCAAAGTCTGATGCATGCTGATTCTCCATAATCTCTGAATTATAAGTACTGAATTAAAAGCACTGAGTTATAAATACTGAGCAAATTCTTCCTGCAGAACATCCAGCTCATTCTGAGCTTTCTGTTTAGCTTTTTTCTTCAGACCTTCAATTTCTGCTGCCTTTTGCGCCAATACCTCCTGGGCTGCAGCCGTTTTATCGTCAGCCTGAGCAACTTGCTCTAATACAGATTTTAGTTGCATCAAAATACCGCGACGGCGACCAGCCTCGGCACGGGCAATTTGCTCTTCAGACTTCTCTTTCTTCTGCTCGGCTTCCTGAGCAGGCGCAGCTTCCGTATAAGTCAGTGGACGTATACCTACAGCAGAACGTGCCTGAGATAAAAACGGCGTGGCAAATTCACGGGCTTTAGCAGCACCTTTATGTAACTGCTGTTCAACAAAGCTAAGATCCTGCATCAGACGATTGTATTCACCACGCGGCTTCGTCAGATAGGCATCCAGATATTCGAACAACTGCTTCTTGGCATCACCCCAACCAATGCCGTTCTCGAACTGACGGCGCATCTCTGCCTGCTCAGCTTCAGTAGCAAAATTAGCAAACAACTGGAAAATAGTACTGTTATCCGCATCTTTAGGCTGACCAGGCTCGAGCGTATCGGTTTTGATCTGTTTAATTAACTTATACAGCTCATCTGAACCGGCAAACAAAGGAATAGTGTTGTCATAGCTCTTAGACATCTTACGGCCATCAAGGCCTGGAATAAGCTGTGTCTGCTCATCAACTTGCGCTTGCGGAAGATTAAATAACTCGCCGTAAGTATGGTTAAAACGCCCCGCAATATCACGGGCCATTTCGATGTGTTGAATCTGATCTTTACCTACCGGAATAATATCCGCGTTAAACATCAGAATATCCGCCGCCATCAGAATTGGATAGCTAAACAGTCCCATGGTGACATCATCATCTTCCTGCTTACCTGCATCCCGGTTTGCATCCACAGACGCTTTATAAGCATGGGAACGATTCATCAACCCCTTGGATGTCATACATGTCAGGATCCAGGTCAGTTCGGTAATCTCAGGAATATCGGTCTGACGATAGAAAGTCGCTTTATCAGTATCCAGCCCTAATGCCAGCCAGGTTGCAGCTATCTCACGAGTAGAACGAGCTACACGATCCGGATCATGGCACTTAATCAGGGCATGAAAGTCTGCCAGAAAGAAATAGCTGTTAAAGTCACTGTTCTGGCTTGCTTCAATCGCTGGCTTGATCGCCCCTAAATAATTGCCAATGTGTGGGGTACCGGTAGTTGTAATGCCAGTAAGAACAGTCTGTTTAGTCATCTGATTTCTGCTTAGGTCTGAATAATTACGAATATCAAAAAAGCCGGCACCTAATCAACAGGGTACCTGGAACAAGGCCATCCATAATACTCGCTGACGCCCTAATTAGAAACGCACTATGCAGCTTTTTCTCAGTCACTTACAGTGGATTTTAATCAACAACATGTCGACTATAGGCGTAGTGAATTCAAGCCTTTAATGCTGGGTTCGGTTATGACTCCGGGGTATACTCCTGAGCTTTCTGATTACACTTCAAGGAATCAACATGACCGATTTACTACCGTCATGGATTGTACTGGGTTCTGCACTGGCCTCTTTAACGTATCTGATTGCCACCGGGCCAGATAAAAAACCCGCCACACTGGTTAACCGCCTACTGATGGCAGCCTTATGTTTCATCGGCGGCTTTCTGTTATCCGCAATGTATTCCAGAGTGGTGGAAGAAGCTACTGACCCAATGATTGTCGCAATTCTTGTGATGATAGGTACTGCAGGCTCAACAGCAATCTTTCACAACATCGAAAAAAAACAGCTGGCAAATAAATCTAAAGACTGAACAATTTTGACAAGCTCCGCTAACCAGCTAGGCTTTTTAGGGCACCCGTAATTTAACCCCCTGACGGAGGCCCTTTATGGATCGTTCATTACACAGCATCAACACTCTGTTTGCGCAGCTTGGTCTGCCAAGTCAGGATCACGAAGTCGATCAGTTCATTCGCACCCATACCCTGTTCAGTAAGGGCATTCGCCTTGATGAGGCCAGCTTCTGGACTCCCAGTCAGGCCAGTTTTATTAAAGAATCTCTGGATTTTGATTCAGACTGGTCAGAAGCAGTGGACGAACTGAATACCCGGCTGCATGCCTGATAAAAATTCCCTATCCTACCGATACACTTTCTAAACTTTCAGTTTACCGGCCAGTGGTTTACCATCATAACAAATTCACTGGCCGGGTATATTCAGAACCATGCTACTTGTTATTTCTCCAGCGAAAAATCTGGACTACGACACACCTGCTACGACTAACACTTTTAGCCAGCCAGATCATCTGGACCCTGCGGCAAAGCTGATTGCACTGCTGCGCGACTTTGCAGTTCAGGATATTGCCGAGCTAATGAAGCTCAGCGACAAACTGTCGGCACTCAATGTAGCCCGCTATCAGAGCTGGCATCCGGACTTCAATGAAGAAAATGCCAAGCAGGCCGTGCTGGCTTTCAACGGTGACGTTTACACCGGCCTTAATGCACCAGCTTTCAGCGAAGACGACCTGACATTTGCCCAACAGCACTTGCGCATTTTATCCGGCCTGTATGGTTTACTTCGCCCTCTCGACCTGATGCAACCTTACCGACTGGAGATGGGCACAAAGCTGGCTAATCCTCAGGGTAAAGATCTGTATGCATTCTGGGGTAATGTCATTACTGATGCACTGAACGAACAGCTAAAGACGCTGAATAGTGAAGAACTTGTTAATCTGGCATCGACCGAATACTTCAAATCAGTGAAGCCTAAAGGGCTCAACGGTCGTATCATTACTCCGGTTTTTAAAGACTGGAAAAACGGTCAATACAAAATCATCAGCTTCTTCGCAAAAAAAGCCCGAGGTCTGATGTGCCGTTACGCCATTGAGAATCGTATTCAGAATGCAGAAGAGCTGAAAGGTTTTGACCTGGCAGGTTACCAGTATGACGAAAGTCTCTCCAAAGGTGATACCTGGGTTTTCACCCGTAAAGAAGCTTTATAAGCACTTTTCAAATACTGGTTTAGAAGTAAAGCTTTGAGGTTAAGCTTTCAGGCACAAGCTTTAAAACGTGAATCAAATAAATTGCTGTAAACAAAAAAGGCGCTTCCCCATCAGGGAAGCGCCTTTTTATTATTCGATTGCCAAATCAGGATGACTGTTCAATACCAACGATTAGCCAGTCAGTATTTTCCTGCGACATATCACGCATCAAATGCCACATCTCACTAAATTCAGTGGTCTGATCACTATCTTCTTTCATCCAACCATAGAAATTAATGGTCGCAATCACATGATCACCGTTATCAATGAAGTTAGCCATTTCAGCCATCACAGATACGACTTCAGTGTTCTGAGCTTCAGATAACTTAGCCCGCTCAGCCTGTAAATGATGTAAAACATCCGGAGAAACATAGCTGCGGATATCATCCCAGTCATTGCTGTCCCATGCTTTCTGCAAGTGAGAAAAGTGCTGTTTACCGCCTTCAAGGAAGCTATTTTCATTGAACCAGTTTGGCAGTACAAAGCCACGGCCACCAAAACCACCACTGCTAAAACGAGACGGTTTCGCTACCGGCTCAGCTGTCTGAAAATTCTGTGCATCAGACGTTTTAAAATTTTGCTGATTAGATTGCTGATTCACGCCTCCCATACCGGCACCTGCGCCCGCATAATTCGGTCGAGCTCCCTTCTTCAGAGTTGAGAATATCTTAAAGGCAACAAAGGCTAATAAACCCACCAGCAAAATATCCATGAACTGAATACCTTCAAAACCGTCACCAAACAGCATTGCACCTAGCAGACCACCAGCCAGTACACCGGCCATGATACCGCCAAAACCACTACGCTTTTTAGTTGCAGTCGTCTTACCAGCTGTATTAGTTGCTGTTTTCTGACTGGTTGGGGCCGCTGCAGGTTTTGCAGTTTTCGGAGTAGAAAAAGATTTACCAAAGCTCTTGCCGCCGCCAAAGCGCTTCGCTTCTGCATCCGGTACAACCAGACCAAAGCTAAGAATGCAGGCAAACAGAGTTACTAACAGGGTACGCATATCATCTCCTGAATCATGCTGGGATTGCTGACAACTATTATAGTGCGGTTAAGCATAACTAATGTGCGACTAATAAAGGGCTGCCAAATTTTTTACAGACCAGATAGTAGCGGTATCACCGACAAATATAAAGTTTAGAAACGTTTAAGTATTCGCGATAGCAGATTAAAACTCGGATCTTCGCCTGTCAGTATATAAAACAAAATATTGTAGTTCTTGAGTATCCACTCCATGCGCCCTTTTGCAGAAGAGAGTCCACAAAACAGCACCTCATCCCCTAGCTGCAGCTCTATCAGCTCACCGGGCAACATAGATAAAACTTCTCCACGACGATGTAATAACGGAAAACATAGCAGTGAATGGCGCCGGTCACGGGAGTTTTTCATCAAAGACTGCAGTTTCACAGTCATATTCTGTTCAAGCATTGCAAGAACAGCAGGCGCAGAAACCTCTGTTATTTCAACAGACCAACTATCTAGTTCATTATCACCAGCGATATTGCTCATCCGGTTCAGCAATGTGTGTGCCCAGACTTCATCATGCGTCTGCATTTTTTCAATAAACACTGGCAAAAGAGGTGTTTTCAATTTCGCCAGAATACGGTTTGCAATGATACTGCCTGGCTCCATAACAAAATCAGCACGGGAATTCTCAAAAACAAGCTTATTCGAACTCAAATTCTGTCGTACCACTGTTACTAACTTTGGATTAATTTCCATAGCCGTCATGATTATCGACATGTTGTCAGCATCATTATGCGTGCCGGCGACGACAGCAACCGCGTCATCAACGCCGGCCTTAAGCAGCGTTTCTGCTTCCGTACCCAAACCTAAAACGGTATTTTCATAGCCATCCAGCACTTCTGGGTTGTCATCCAGCAACACCATTTCGACACCACACCGGGTAAAGTCGTCATGCAAGGCCCTGCCAAAGCGCCCAAAGCCACAAATAATCCAGCGCCCGGAAGCTTTTTTATACACACTGGAAATTGGTCTGTGGTATGGATTCACCAGCCAGTCATATACCAAATGCATATAAGGTGAATTGGCCACCAGCGAAAGATATTCCGCATATGCCCGGAATGGGTCGATAATATGATTTGTACCAAAGGAAGCCAAATTACGTGCATGAACATCAGATTCAGTACGGCTTACGACCACCCGATCCGGTTGCAGTAGCTTACTGGCAATTGCAATCGAAAGATTGACGTTATCTTCATTTGTCAGCGCCAGCACACCAATACAGCTTGAATGCTGCAAACCTGCATCATCTAATACATCAGGTAATGATGCATTGGCGCACAAACCGGGAACACGAATAAGCAAATCATCCATTTGCAATGCATCTATCCGTTCCTGATCCACATCCACTACAACAGAACGAATGCCGCGCTTACATAAAGCGGCAATAATTGCGGTACCTGTCACGCCATAACCACAAACCAGATAAAAAGGTTCATTAAAGTTACGCACTTCTTTTGCAAACGACCGACGCCGCAAAATACGAGAGAAGCCCTTCTCCTGAACTAAAGCCAGCATAGAACCAATACCATACAGCCAGGCAATCACGGTTCCATAAATGGTAACCAGCGTCCAGGCTCGCTGTGGGGTGGTAAACGGATAAGGAATCTCACCAAAACCAATGGTGGAGCCCATAAAACTGACAAAATAGATCGCATGGAAGAAATCCATACGCCAGGGTTGCCCTGAATCATCCTGGCCGGGAATCAGCACAAAACCTGTCACAGCAACTGCATATACTACAATCACTGTGATCAGCGGCTTGCGCAGTCGTCTCAATAGCAGATAAAGAACATCATACATTGTGGTAAGCCTTAGCGACGCACAACAATAGTCTCAACCATCAACAGCACTACAGAAACGACATTCGCCAGTAAAGCACCACCAGAAAGAGAAACGACACTGGTCACCAACTCAGGCGTCATGCCTTCAGCGCTCATCTGTACGCCGTAACCCCAAATCATCGCAGCAACGATCAACTGCAGATCAGCAACCAGACTGGTTGCCAGCATCAACGCACCAATATGCGTCCGGTCACCAAACTTGAGTACCGTACAAATCATACTCACTATCGTCGCAGCAAATAGCTCATAGACATTGTGATGTGATATTTCATCGAAACTACCGAGAAAAAAACCAAAATTAAGGGTAAGTGCCAAGACAATAAAAAACGCAAAAATCACTTTTTCCCGGTTCATAAATCACTCATTCCAAATTAAGTGCTGTCAAAAATTGCAGGTAAGTATGTATTGCTTCGCCTGCATACCTTAGCTGGATTGTAACCAAGCACTCGCCCTCCAACCAGAAAAACACACAAAATATCAATGAATAAGTGATCTATATCGAAATTTTGCTGTCCAAACTGCAAGTTGAATATACTCCGCTTAGCGTTTTAAATTCAGCGTTAAATTCCAGCTTCAAATACTAAGTATCCTCAGCAGAGATCTATCATGCATCAGGCTTCATTACGTCACATATTCACCGGCTGCTTAATACTGGCACTCAGCTCAGTTACATCAAGTATTGCTCTGGCCAATGAAACATCAGCCCAGACAGACAACGCAATCATTAAAAGTCCGAATGACGAACGCTTATATCGTAGCTTTACTCTGCCAAACCAGATGAAGGTACTGGTTGTCTCAGACCCTGAAGCAGACAAAGCAGCAGCTTCTCTTGACGTTAACGCCGGTTCAAATGCTAACCCACCTGGCCGTGAAGGATTAGCGCATTTTCTTGAACATATGTTATTCCTGGGTACTGAGAAATATCCGGAAGCTGGCAGTTATAAAGCCTTTATAAGTGCTAATGGCGGAAATCAGAATGCATATACTGCTTATCCAAATACGAATTACTTTTTCGATATTGCCGTTGATCAGCTGGAACCCGCTCTGGACCGCTTTGCCCAATTTTTCATATCTCCTACTTTTGACGAAGCTTACGTAGACCGGGAGCGTCAGGCGGTTTTCTCCGAATATCAGTCAAAATTAAAAGATGACAGTCGCCGCACACTGGACGCTTATAAACAGGTCATGAATCCAGAGCACCCTTATGCTCAGTTTTCGGTAGGTGACCTGAACACATTAAGCAATGATAATCCGGGACAGCTACGTCAGGAACTGATCGCCTTCTATGAGCGTTATTACTCAGCAAACCTTATGAGTCTGGTGGTGCTGGGCAAGCAACCGCTCGATCAACTGGAAACCATGGTGCGGGAAAAATTCTCCGCGGTAATCAATCATGAATCAGAGGCACCACAATCAGAACTGCCACTGTTTACAACAGAACAGCTGCCGGCACAGCTGACAATCCGTCCTCTAAAAGAATTACAGCAATTACGTTTAAGCTTTCCGTTACCGCCAACCAGGCAGCTGTATAACCAGAAACCTTTATTTTATCTTGCCTCAATGCTTGGCTATGAAGGTAAGAACAGCCTGCTCAGTGAACTTAAACGCCAGGGGTTAGCTAACTCTTTATATGTATTTCAGGGAACTGATCTCAACAGTATGGCAACACTGGATATATCTATAGACCTCACCCAGTCAGGCCTGAGTAATATGGATACTGTCGTAGAGCAAGTCTTTGCCAGCATAGAGTTACTGCGAGATAGCGGAATCCGGGAAGACATTTACCGCGAAGAAAAACGCTTAGGAGAACAGGGCTTTCGCTTTAAAGAAAAAGGCGGCGCACTGGGCTACGTTTCCAGCCTGTCCAGACGCTTACAGCTTTACCCTACTGCATCAATTCTTGATGTTGGTTACAGCATGAACGATTTCCAGCCGGAACTGATTGCTGATTTTGCAACTCACCTAACCCCTGAGAACATGCTTCTGACATTGCTTGATTCTAATGCTGAAACAGACAAAGTCAGCCCCTGGTATCAGACGCCTTACAGTATTAAAGCTATCAGTAAAGAACGTTTAAATCACTGGATTGATCCAAAGACACCTGCGGGTTTAGAAAACAGAACTACGAATCCGTTTATCGCTGAAAACCTTGATCTTAAAGCGACTGAAAAAGCAGTAGCTCAGCCAGTCAAATTGATTGATCAGGCGGGCGCTACTCTGTGGTACCAGCAGGATCAAACCTTTAATTTACCTAAAACTAATACGTTTATTTCTCTGTTCTCACCCGCAGCAAATACAGATCCACGTGCCCGGGTGCTCACCAGCATGACCATACAAATGATTCGCGAGCAACTAAGCGAAACTCTTTATGACGCTGGTCTGGCAGGTATTGGCGGCCAGGTTTATTCTCATTTACGCGGTTTTGGTTTTCGTATTACCGGTTATAACGACAAACAGGAAACGTTGTTAAAACACATAGTCGCAGCTTTTGACCAGCCACAATTTGATCCGGTTAGCTTTGAGCGAATTAAACAGAAATATCTGGAACAGCTGCAAAACAGCGCAAAAAATAAACCTTACGATCAAACCATCGATGAGATTTATAACGACCTGATGCCTCGCTGGCGGGCTAAAGATAAATTGGCAGCCCTGAATGATATTACTCTGGATGAGCTAAACCAACATGCCCTGCGGCTGATCGAAAATAGCAGCATTCGCATGCTAAGCCATGGCAATGTTTCCCAAAGTGAAGCTGAATCCATGCTACAGATAGTTGAGAAAGGCTTAACCAAACGGCAAGCCAACGCTGCAGAAACACCAATAACAATAGACAGGCTGGATGCCAGCAAGCCACGCACAACGACGCTCGACCTTGAACATAATGACTCTGCAATCAGTATTTACTTTCAGGGGAAAAATAATGACCTCAGTACCCGCGCAGCCTATACATTGCTAGGTGAAATCATTGAGGCGCCATTTTATACCAGCCTCAGAACCGAGCAACAGCTTGGCTATGTAGTATTTGCAACGCCGCTACAAATGCTGGATGTACCTGGTATGGCTTTCGTCATACAGTCGCCAAATAGCCATCCGGACAAAATAGCCATTGCTGTTGATGAATTTCTGCAAAATATGCAACTGGAGCTGGCTAACATGACTGATGAACAGTTCAGCACATATAAGCGCAGTGTACTATCACGAATCAATCAGAAAGAAACCAGCCTTTATCAGCTAACCGGGCGTTACTGGCAGGAAATAGACCGCAAAGAATACGGTTTTAACAGCCGTGAAAAACTCAGCCAGAGTATCTCCAGCCTGACACTTGAAGATATACAGAAAGCATTAAAGGACCTGCCTCAGCGTCGCCTTACTGTAGAAAGTATCGGCAGCAATCTGCTGGCGCTGAAACAACAAAGCTAACGCCTTTTTGGACTACCCTTCAAACATAAAAAACGCGTCTTATGACGCGTTTTTTAATTCTGTATATAAACCAACCAGACAACTTACTGCAAAGCCTGAAACTGACGATCAATTACCCGCCGTGATTTGGGTTGCGAATCAGGTCCTGCTGGTTCTTCTTCGATAACATCAAATGCCGCACAGTCATCACCTTCTATTTCGCCCAACAGACAATCAATTTCGACCTGATCAATGGCTATTTGCAAGAAAATTTTATCTTCAGCTGAATGAGTCGGTACTATTTCCTGCTCACCAATAACAACCTGAACAGGATCAAAGCGATCAAAGGGTATCACCGTTGGCGGTGGTAACTGTTTCTCCTGAATCATTGCAGGGCGCACCTCGAACATACTTTCGCCATCAACGAATCCCCGCGGCTTCAGGTCATACAAGGTAGCAGGTTCAGGTGAACTATCCAGATATCCGGCTGGCTGAGTAATCACATACGTAATCGCTTCATTCAGCTGTCCAGCCGCATGAGAAGCAAGCGACAAAGTAGCCATGCTTCCCAGTACACCCAGCCAAACTGCAGCTCTACGTATTATCATTAATAGACCTCATCAGATGGATAAATCGCCTCCGCATAGAGTGCGAGTTCTTCCAAGATATCCTTTTGCTTCTGTTCCGTTTCCGGTAACTGATACAAGACATTTAAGCGTTCAAAGAGTGCTGGAATCGTCAGATAGCCGCCATTATCTGGCCCCATCAACTTCAGCTTACGGTACTCTTCCCAACGCTGACGCTGCTCCTCATCCAAAATATGAGGATAGTTACGCGCTTTATAACGCAACAGCATTTCTTCTAAACGCGGATCCTGAAACGCAAACTCCATACCCGCTAACTGTTGCGGCGAAGCTTCACGAATCTGATTCATTGCCGCTTTATCAGAATCATTGAAAAAACCACCGCCATACAGCATATGATCCGGGTCAAGATCCTCTGCAAAATCCTGCTCTGCAAATACCCATGCTAGCTTCTCTTTTAAATCCCGACTAGCACGCAACATCTCTAAATGGGTACGGCAATCAGCCCCCTTAATCCCCAGCCGATTCGCCTCTTCTGTTGTCAGCATGCTTGCTGGCGCAACAACAGGCGATTTATTAACATGCAGCTGCTTCAGGGGTAAACGTGCCTCACCCGGCGCAAGATCATCTGTCGCTGTATATAAAAGACGTTTAATCTCTTCTTGTGGCATTGCCAGCATTGCTGAAGGGTCAACCCTCAAATCGTAAACGATGATGCTGTTACGGTTAACCGGATGAGCCGCTACGGGTGCAACAATTGCCAAATTTCCCCATTCCGCCGGATACATTGATGAAACATGTAGTACCGGCTTCATGGTAACTACATCTAACATATTCTGTATCGACTGCTTGGAGCGGTTATTTAAAACATAGTCATATAACTTAGGCTGTCGCTCTTTAACCAACCTGGCCATACCAATCGTGGCATGCACATCTGACAAAGCATCATGGGCATTACCATGATCTATGCCATTGGCTTTAGTCAGATCTTCAAGCCGCATACTCGGCCGTCCATCCGGATATTCAGGCCATTCGATACCTTCTGGCCGTAAAGCACGGGTCAAGCGCATCATATCGATGATATCCCAGCGGGAGCAGCCGTTTTGCCATTCACGGGCATAAGGATCAAAAAAATTACGGTACAACGCCTGACGGGTAATCTCGTCATCAAAGCGGATGCTGTTATAGCCAACACCACAAGTACCCGGACGAGCGAGCTGATCATGCACCTGCTGCATAAACTCAGCTTCACAGTAACCTTCACGTAAAGCTTGCTGAGGTGTTAACCCGGTAATAAGGCATGCCTCAGGATGAGGTAAAACATCTTCCGCCGGACTGCAATAAATCATCAAAGGCTCTTCAATGATATTCAGATCCATATCAGTACGTATACCGGCAAACTGCAATGGCCGGTCACGGCGGGTATCGGCACCACTGGTTTCATAGTCATGCCAGTAAAAAGTTTGCTTAGCCATTGCTAGCCTCTAATGCTATCGGTCTATATGATTCACGCCGCGGCTATTTATAATGAAAGCCGTCTGAATCAAAACCGTTTGAATCAAAACAGGAATTCCTATGCTGCATGACGCCAAAGATACCACAAAGCAATGCCCGTGCGGCTCAGGAAAACCATTCAATTTTTGTTGCGAACCCGCCATTAACGGTAACAAACCGGCAACAACTGCCGAAGCTCTGATGCGATCCCGTTACACTGCATTTGCACTAGGTAGTGTGGATTATCTGATAGCGACAACAGCCGCAGAAAACAGACAACCGGAAGACGCTCCGATAATTGCAGAACAAATGCGTATGACGACCTGGACGGGATTAAAAATAATCAGCAGCCATAATGGCGGGCGCGAGGATAACATAGGCACTGTTGAATTTATCGCCTATTTCGACAGTGAAGGACAATCTGCTGCCCTGCAGGAACGTTCCCGCTTTCGTCAGGAACAGAATCGCTGGTACTACATTGACGGCGATGTAGAAATACGTCGCAGCTGAGTACAACAATCTTCAGCCTGATATTTTTTTAGAGATAAATTTATACAATGGCGCCACATCAGGCGGCATCACTGGGTCCAGAGCAAGTTACACAGAGCAACTGCAACAAATCACTGACTAAAAGGCGATTTTTCTCAGCTGTCAAGCCTTCCCCTGCCACCTCAAAGCCCGGTAGAATAGCCGCCCTTAGCCACAGTATCGTGTTTTTAGCTGGCTCATTCAGGATCGGGTTGTAAATGTTTGCGAAGTTCTTTAAGCCTAAATGGCAACACACTAAAGCTGATGTCCGTATTCGTGCGATCACCAAATTAGAGGCGAGTAACTCGGACCAGCATCAGATCCTTACACAGCTGGCACTTCAGGATCAGAATCCTGCCGTGCGCAGTGCCGCTGTTATAAAACTGGAAGAACCTGAGCTGCTGTGCCGGATCTCAAATATTGATACCGACCATCAGGTTCGTCATCTGGCTGCAGATCGTGCATGCCGCGTCATTATCAATACAGATAACTGCGATCAACAGCAAAGCATCAATAGCATTCAGCAATTACAGGATGACAACATCCTGACACATATTGCACTGCACATAGATGACTCTGTTGTTCAGCAGGTAGCCATCGAAAAAATCAGCGATCAAACCTGCCTTGGAACGATCATTCTGAAAGCAGGCCACTCACAAACCCGCCAGGCTGCTGCTGAAAAATTGCACGAAGCAGAAATCATTGAACAGCTTTGTAAAGAAATCCGCAGCAAAGATAAAACCGTACACCGTATTATCCGTAATAAATTACGGGATATTCGCGAACAGCAAAAAACTCATGAGAAACTGTTACAGCAGCTGCACGAACTAACCTCAGCACTGCAACAACTCTTCAATACCGGCATCTACCCTCAGTTTGAAGCCAGACTGAATGCTTATCAGCAAAATGCAGAAAAACTGCTATCAGAAGCAGACTCCAACAATGCTATAAAAGCACCGCTGGAAGATGCACTAAAGGCCTGCCAGCAACTATTTTCTGAAGAACAGCAAAAACTGGCCGCAGAGCAACGTCTACAGGTAGAAAAAGAGCAGCGCCAACAGCTAAGAAATACTCTTCTCAAACAGTTTGATGATTATCTGCAGCACATTCAGTCACAATTATCTGCTGATATGACAGATACCAGTGAATACAGAACCAAGCTAACAGGATTAAAAGACACTCAGCAGTCAATGGCAGCAACTGACCCTGAGTTCTCTCAGATAAACTCTCAGTTAGATCAGGTCAGTAAACATACGCTAACACTGCTTGATGCTAGCGACAGGTTTAATACTCACTACAGTGAGATAAACACAACACTGCAAGATGAAACCGCTGACAGCACAGTGTTGAAACAATGCCTTCAGTTAATTAACTGGCCAGCTAACGAGCCCGCTCCTGCCCCTCTTCAGCTACTGCAACAACGCCTCGATACGCTCAAACAAGCTAAGCAACAACATCGTGCTGAACGCCAGCAAGCTCAGCAGCTGGATCTTCAGCAGGCAGAGGTTTGCCTCGACGAGTTAGAACAGGCCCTCAGCGAAGGTAACAGTAAGAATGCTTACCGCCTAGATAAGCGCGCTGCAGAGTTACTTAATGAATTACCGCAGAGCAGCCTGAAGAATTGCCGTAACCGCTATGCAAACCTGCAAAAACAGCTTCAACAGCTGAAAGACTGGCAGGGCTTTGCAGTTACACCAAAAAAAGAATCCATATGTGAGCAAATGGAAGCGCTGATTGGCAGCACAACAGATGCACCAATTCTTGCCGACCATATACGTACATTACAGCAAGAATGGAAAGACCTGGATGCCACTGACCCTTACCACAGCCATGAACTGTGGAAACGCTTCAAGAAAGCATCGGATCAGGCGTACGAGCCATGCAGCCAACACTATGCTGAACTCAAACAGCAACGCGTACAAAATCTACAACAACGGCTGCTACTCTGCGAACAGCTGGAAATGCTGGTAGCAAATACAGACTGGGAGCAACCTGACTGGAATGAAGTAGAACAGATTAGCCGCACGGCAAAACAGGAATGGCGCCAATATACACCGGTAGACCGTACACCTGGCCGTGAAGCTCAAAGCCGTTTCAACGGTACGCTAAAACTTCTTGATGGCAAGATTAAAACGTACCGGGAAGAGAATGCTGATGCCAAGCAAGCACTGGTTGATCAGGCTAAACAGTTAAGTTTGCAAGCCGAACAGGCCACCGCAGAAGGGCATCTTGAATTACTTAATGGGTTGCTGCGCCAAAT
The DNA here is from genome assembly GCF_024347215.1 of Aliamphritea ceti. Classification (NCBI taxonomy): domain Bacteria; kingdom Pseudomonadati; phylum Pseudomonadota; class Gammaproteobacteria; order Oceanospirillales; family Oceanospirillaceae; genus Aliamphritea; species Aliamphritea ceti. The sequence goes on along the minus strand of NZ_AP025282.1, from coordinate 1,539,698 downwards.
TAAACAGTTACAACAACAGTGGCGCCAGACAGGTAACAGCTTCCACAGTGTTGAACGTAAACTCTGGCCTGCTTTTCGTCTAACCTGCAACAAAGTATATGAGCTTGAGAAAAGTAATCGCAAAGCGATTCAGTCACAGCAAACTGAGCAGGAAAAAATCGAACAGTTATGCCTGATATTAGAAGACCTGCAGACAGCTCCGGCGTCACCGGCACATATCAACAATCTGCTTGAGCAGGCCAACATACTTAGTCAGCAGGACGACATTTCTGAAACTCTGCAACAACGGCTGCATGCAGCAAAAGGCTATTTACAGAAGCAGCAAGCTGAGCTGGAAAAACTCATTCAAAGTGAAACCTTCCAGGCTTGGCAACGGAAAGTTAACCTTTGCGAACAACTAGAAGAAAAGTTACTGGCAGCAGAATTAGATGACAACAGCCTTGAGCAACTGAAAAGCGCATGGCAGCTGGGATTAGAACCGGAAACACCGTTTTACGAGTTACTCCAGCAGCGCTTTACAACAGGATGTAGCATTCATAACGGCACTCAGGAATTTGATCCGGTTATATTTGCTTCAGACACAGCACTGCGCCAACTCTGTATCCAATTGGAAATTGCTTTTAATCTAAGCTCTCCGGAAGAAGATCAGGCATTACGCCTGGAGTATCAAATGCAAAGGCTGCAACAGGCACTGGAAGAAAAGCACAGCACTACCAGCCTGACAGACTTGAAGCGCCTGGAAATGGAATGGCTTTGCCAGCCATTTGCCCGTCACCAGGAAACGCTTTATCAACGCTTCTACGGCATATTGTAAGCAGCATTTATTAGCCACAAAAAAACCCGCTATTGCGGGTTTTTTAGTGCTCTACTTTTCGTTTACAGAAATGTCTTAAGACATATGCTGACCGCCGTTGATAGAGAAATCCGAACCTGTCACATAACCACAGTCATCACTGGACAGATAAGTAACCGCCTTACCAATTTCTTCGGGTTGTCCCAAACGTCCAACAGGAATCTGTTTAACAATTTTATCCAGAACTTCCTGCGGAATTTTAGCAACCATAGGTGTCAGTACATACCCGGGTGACACTGTATTAACGGTAACACCTTTCGCTGCTACTTCTTGTGCCAAAGCCTTAGTAAAACCGTGAATACCAGCTTTTGCAGCTGAATAGTTACACTGACCGAACTGACCTTTCTGCGCGTTTACGGATGAAATATTAATCACCCTGCCCCAACCGCTTTCCAGCATTGGGTTAATCACCAGACGCGTCATATGGAACATACTGTCCAGGTTAGCAGATAACACCTGATTCCACTGTTCCCAGCTCATTTTACGGAAAGTACCGTCACGGGTAATACCTGCATTGTTGACCAGAATATCAACACTGCCTCCGGCAACTTCTTCTACGGTTTTAATACAAGCCGCACATGACTCTTCATTTGTGACATCACCATAAGCAACCAGAATGTCATAACCGTCTTTCTTTTGTTCGTCTTGCCAAGCCCTGGCTTTATCGTGATTACCGCCGGAATTATAACCTGCAACCACCTTCACACCTGCATCCGCAAGCGCACGACAAATAGCTGTACCAATACCGCCTGTACCACCTGTAACCAGCGCAATTTTTTGTGTCATGCCCACATCCCCTTTGCATCTATATCAAGTACATTTGATCGAACGCGCCTGAATTTAACTGAAAGTTAATCAAACAAGTACGATCATATTGCTTAATCAGCAAGCTGATAATATGACTTTGGTGGACATTCCAGCAGTGGAATATATCTCGCAAAGTCACGAATAATCTAACTGCTGTGTGTTAAGCACGTATGACAACATACCCGCATTCCCAGAGATATAAAACCCCTTATAGTCTTTAGGGTGAGTCAGGCAACTGGCTGGTATGCAATCCGGATAGATGTTTGCGAACCCAGAAAAATGCCAGACATGCCGTCAGCATATTGGCAATTACAAAACCATAAAACATACCTTCAAGCCCCAGTAGATAATTACCAGCACAGCCTAAAGGTACATAGAGAATAAAGAGTCTGAATATACTGATACGCATCGCTTTAAACGGCTGATGCAGAGCATTAAAACTGGACGCGCTGAGGAAGGTAACCGCCTGAAAACCAAAGCCTATTGGCACAATCATAATCCAGAGACCAATCAGATCTACCACCTCTGGTTTATCGCTGAATAACCCACCAATTCCGCTGCCAAACATCCACAAAATCAGGTAAACAACAGCTTGCCAGAGCAGAGCAAACTTCATCGCTCCCCGATAAGCTTTTGCGACACGGTCAATACTGCCCCGCCCAAAATTCTGACTCAAAAATGGTGGCAACGTCATGGATAAAGCCAGATTGACAATCAGCGCCAGAGACTCCAGCCGACTACCAACACCGAAAGCGGCAACAGCTTCCGCACCATGTTCAGCAACCACTGCAGTCATAATGGCGGCGGCTAACGGCGTCATCATATTGGATAGTGCAGCAGGAAAGCCTATGCGCATCACCATTAACCAATGACCAACACAACTCGACCAGGAGACGATTGTCAGTAGTAATAAACGTTTACGTAATAACAGGTTAAATAATGCCAGGCTTGCCGTAATTCCCCAGGCGAGCAGGCTTGCGATCGCTGCACCTTCAATGCCAAACGCAGGCACCGGACCCCAACCAAAAATAAACAGCGGATCAAGAATACCATTAAGAATGGCCGAGAATGCCATTATGACGCCAGGCGTTGTAGTGTCGCCATAAGCACGCAAGGAACTGTTCGACACCATTATAATGACGTAAAAAACGGCACCAACAAACCAGACAGACATATACGCATCAATAAAAGGCAGCAATGTAGAATTGGCACCTAATAATCGGAATAAAGGATCAATAAACTGAGTAGCGATACTGCTGACGAGCAACATCAGAATAGATGTTAGCAGCAAGTTATCCGTTGTTAGCTGCTTTGCCTGCTGATGCTCACCCGCACCTATTAATTTCGCTAAAGTCGCTGATGTACCGACACTTAAACCAATAGACAGACTTATAACGGCAAACGAAACAGGAAAAGTAAAACCCAGTGCGGCAAGCTCATCTGTCCCTAACTGACTGACAAAATAGCTATCAACTAAATTAAAAAGCATCAGACTGACAATGCCAAACACCATAGGCACAGTCATTTTGACCAAAGTGCCGGTAATATTGCCTGTTAGAAGATTTGCACGCACAGATTGGCCTTAACGAAAAAATTTCCGCTATTCTACAGAATCCCCCTTAGTATTGTGTCTTTTCTCAGCGATTTGTTGATCTGACCAGCTATTCAGACCTGCACCTGCAACACCTCTTACAACAATTGCCGAAACATACTACACAACATCACAACTTTGCCGCATACTCTCGCCGTCTGAAGACCAGATACAAAACAATTTTTGCGCAGCCAAAACCCTTGCTATGAACCTGATACTCTTAACTGAAGCCGACTTCGATACCGATAACATTGCGACGCTCTCAGACCGCCGCTTTCAGCACATTCATACTGTTCACAAGGCTCAGGTCGGAGACACCCTAAAAGTTGGCAAACTCAATGGAGAGTTAGGCATTGCGGAAGTTACCGCTATTTCAGGCATATCCGTTACACTCAGGACAAATTGCACACAATCCCCTCCCGACGCGCTCCCTCTGACCATAGTGTTGGCGTTACCACGCCCCAAAATGCTGAAACGAACCCTACAAAGCATCACCAGCATGGGTGTAAAACAGATTTATCTGATCAATGCCTACAAAGTAGACAAAAGCTATTGGTCCTCCCCTGTACTTGATGCTGAAAGCCTCCAGGAACAATTAATGCTGGGGCTGGAACAGTGTATTGATACCCAACTACCTGAAATTCATTTGCGTAAACGCTTCAAACCTTTCGTTGAAGATGAGCTTCCAGCCATTGCAGCTCACACCCGGGCACTTGTCGCACATCCTTACAATGCAGCTTCCTGTCCTTGTGCAGAAAACACTCCAACGACTCTGGCTGTTGGTCCTGAAGGTGGTTTCATTCAGTATGAAGTAGATAAACTCAATGAAGCAGGGCTTACTCCTATGCATATCGGCCCACGTATTTTGCGAGTAGAGAACGCTGTCCCCGTACTTCTCGCCAGATTATTTCCAATCTGATCCACTGCAGCAGCTTTAACCTTCATTTGGCAAGTATATAAAGCTTTTTTATCACTCTAAAGCATGACTTTCATCAAGCAAAATCTAAATGATAATAACTATTAATTGCCCCTTTAATACTATTATGATAATTTCCTGCCATCTTAAATAAGCGTGTTTGTAATCGCCTACCGGTTTACAGACACAGGATTTTTCCACCTGTTCAGTAAAGGTCTTATTACCGTGAAACTTAAATCCCTCGCATTAGCAGTAACTTTCGCCACCTTTGGCATCTTGGTCTCTCAGGCAACTCTGGCTGATAGCCATAAAGTTTATGCGGACTTCCCTATTACCGTTAAAGACTACAACGGCGACAAGAAAAGCTCTGTTTCCTACAGCGGTCAGATCGCACGTCACGCATTGCATAACTCGCTGAAAAAACTGACAGGTAAAGGAAACGGTTCTGCTAATCCGGAGCTGGAAGCTCAGATGCTGGCTTACTTCTCAGGTAAAGACGCAGGCCGTGCAATCATAGACCCAGCGTCGAAAGAAGGCTTTAAAGTTAAGCAAACTCAGGTTGATAAACTTTCTAAAAAGAAAAACCTGGCCGGTAAAACTTACAAAGGCGCTGTTAACGGCTGGCCTGGCAACATGACCGGTCCTGAAGTTATTGAATTCATGATCAAGAAAGCTGCTGCTACCAACAAAGGCTTCGATCCACTAACAGGTCTGGATTACACCCAACTGATCTCTAAATTTGCAATGGGCGCTGTCTTCTATAACCAGGCGGTAGATAACTATCTGGACGAAAAACTAGAAGCCGATACCAAACCAAACGGCAAGGCTTACAAAGAAGGCACCCCTTACACAGGTAAAGAACACGTTTGGGATGAAGCTTTCGGCTATTTCGGTGTACCTGCACATGTTCTGAGCATGGACGCAAAAACCGCTTACGCTATTGCTAAAGGTAAGAAAGACGCATTTAAAGCCGCAGATGCCAACAACGATGGCATGATCGACCTGAAGAGCGAAATGACCTTTGCACACGGTTACTATGCCGCTAACGCAGACAAAGGCGGTAAGTCTGATTATCTGCACACAATCACTGAAGCATTCATTGATGGCCGCCAGCTAATCACTTCTGCAAAGGGTGAAAACCTGACTGCAGAACAACGCGAAGAGCTGAAAGGTTACGCTAAAACCATCAAAACTAACTGGGAAAAAGTAATTGCGGAAGCAGCATTTAAATATGCAGGTTCAGTGTATAAAGACGCTATCGCTCTGCAGGCTGCCGTTGAAAGCAATGCTGATATCGAAAAACTGTACCGTAAATACGCTAAGCACTGGGGTGAGCTGAAAGGTTTCACTATGGCACTGCAAACCGGCGGCAAGGATCTGGGCGAAACGGCTGTACAGTTAAATCGTATGATCGGCTTCAGCCCGGTACTGCTGGGTAATACTCAGGTAACCAGCATTGATGCTAAGGGTAACTACCAGCAGTCTAACTCTGTTACGCTGAACGAGTACGCCCTGAACATGCTGCAAGTACAGCAGTTACTGAAAGATAAATTCAGCCTGGTTGCTAACAGTAATGATCAGTTAGCTAACTTGTCAGATCTCGCTGAAAAGCTGGGCTCTGCTGACAGCGCTGAAAACGATTAATTAAGCTGTTTATGCAAATAAACAAAAAAACCGCAGATAATCTCTGCGGTTTTTTTTTCGGCACTTATCTGCCACGGCCTGACATGGATCAAGCAGATCACAACCCCAGATCTGAAAACAGCTGACAACATACAGCTACGAAAATATACTCTCTAAACCTTAAAAGGTTACATTCGCAGTAACCCATTCGACTCCAGGCAGTAACGTGTTCGAAACATTTTTTTCCGAATTCAGCAGCGATATCTACGCTAGCTTTTTCGACCCGCGTAAGCGGTTATTCGTCGGATATCTCGGCTGTGCATTGGTTATTGCTCTTGCCTGGCTGACTCTACTCAGAAAACAACAGATAAAACACGCCTGGCGGACCTGTTTCGATAAAAATGTATGGCTATCTAAGTCCAGCCGGGCAGACGGTCTGATCTTTATCATTAACAGACTGTTATTTACTGTTCTCGCGCCAGCCCTACTCGCAAAACTAACCATCGCTACATTTATGTTCCAATGGCTACAAAGCAGTCTGGGCTATCGTCCACTCATACAGTTAGCTGACTGGCAGATAGCCGCCAGTTTCACCCTCTGGTTATTCATACTTGATGATTTTGCACGCTTCTATCTGCACTATCTGATGCACCGCTGGCCTGCACTTTGGGCATTTCACAAGGTTCATCACAGCGCCCGCACTATGACGCCACTGACAGTGCTGCGAACACATCCTGTCGAAGGAGTTTTATTCTCTCTGCGCAGCAGTCTGGTACAAGGTGTCAGTATCGCTCTATTTGTTTTCCTGTTTGCCAATCAGGTAGACCTGATTACCGTACTTGGTGCCAATGCACTGGTATTTGCATTTAACGTTACCGGTTCTAACCTTCGCCACAGCCATATCGCCATCCATTACTGGCAACCACTGGAACGCTGGTTGATATCACCAGCCCAACATCAGATCCATCATTCAACAGCGCCGCGTCATTTTGATAAAAACTTTGGCGCAACACTGGCTATCTGGGATCGTTTGTTCCGCTGCCTGCACCTATCAGAGCCTGGCACTCAGCTTAGCTTTGGTATAAGTAAGGCAGAACAAGCTAACGAACACACATTAAAACAGCTGTATTTGCAGCCCTTTACTGAAGCTGCAGCACTTGTCCGGAATGCGCTACTAAAACCCCGTATCATTCAGGCATTGATCCAGCGCAGATAAATCATACAGTGATACGTAACGATGCTATAAATACAAACCGTTATCATTTATAATCAAATTAACTATACGCTGATCTTTCTTACTGGTTACAGATCAGCAGCTAACCATCTATTGATAAGGTATCTTCGATGGCAAATCGTCTTGGTATTTTTGCTCTGGCAGCCGGCACTTTTTTCAGCTCAATAACACTTCCGGTACTGGCTGATTCTGATCTGGTCAATGTTTATTCAGCTCGTAAAGAGGCTCTTATCAAACCTCTTTTAGACAAGTTCGAAGCTGAAACAGATATAGTTGTTAACCTTGTTACCGGTAACGCCGACGCACTGCTAAAACGCTTACAAATCGAAGGTTCAGCCAGCCCTGCAGACATTTTCATTACGGTTGATGCTGGCCGTTTGCAGCGCGCAAAAGACGCTAAGGTTTTACAACCTATTAGCAGCGAAAAACTTGATGCTGCTATTCCTGCGCACCTTCGGGATACTGATCGCCAGTGGTATGGTCTGTCACAACGTGCCCGCACTATCTTCTACGCAAAAGACCGGGTAGATCCTGCGCAGCTTAGCACCTACGAAGATTTAGCAGACCCGAAATGGAAAGGTAAAATCTGCTCCCGCTCATCAAACAATGTATACAACCAGTCGCTGGTTGCTGCAATGCTGGAATCTAATGGCGCAGAACAAACTGAAACCTGGGCAAAAGGTTTTGTTGCTAACTTTGCAAAACCTCCTGCTGGAGGCGATACCGATCAACTACGCGCGGTTAACGCCGGTGTATGCGACCTTACTCTGGCAAACACCTATTACTTTGGCCGCTTAGCAAATAGCAGCAAAGATGTCGACAAACAACTGGTAGAGAATATCGGCGTATTCTGGGCAAATCAGAACGATCGCGGGGCACATGTTAATGTCAGTGGTGCCGGTGTAACTGCCGCATCAAAAAACAAAGAAAACGCCATCAAACTGATCGAGTTTCTGACATCACCTGAATCACAGAAATGGTATGCCGAAGTAAACAGCGAATATCCTGTTGTTGCAGGCAGTGATATTTCCAGCGTGTTAAAAGACTTCGGTGATTTTACGGCAGACACTGTTGAACTCAGCAAGTTGGGAGCAAATAACCGCACAGCTGTTGAACTGATGGACCGGGCTGGCTGGAAATAAGCAACCCAACATAGAACAGTTCCAGGCGTTGCCGCTCATTTGTAATAATGAGCGGCCAGCGCTTTTTGTACTTTTGTAAGATTGATTTTTATGACAACGCAGACATTCAACTCGACCACCAGAAGCTTTAACTGGCTGTCTGGCTCAGCTGTACTGATTGCAAGCATACTTGCATTACCGGTATTGGTTATCTGCGCTTTTTTATTCGCGGGTTCAATGGACGTCTGGAGTCATTTATTCAGCACTGTTCTCGGCGACTACATTGGTAACTCCCTGGCATTATTGATCGGTGTCAGCGTAGGAGTTTTGCTATTAGGCGTACCACCTGCCTGGCTGACCAGTGTTTGTGACTTTCCTGGCCGCAAAATATTCACCTGGGCGCTGCTTCTACCTCTGGCGGTCCCGGCATATATCATTGCTTACACTTACACAGGATTGCTAGACTTTGCCGGCCCAGTACAGACACTGATCCGGGATATAACAGGTCTGGGTTATGGTGAGTATTACTTCTTTGAGATTCGCTCATTGGGCGGCGCAACGATAATGCTGTCACTGGTACTATACCCTTACGTATACCTGCTCAGCCGTGCCGCCTTTCTCGAACAGTCGAATAGTGCTATCGAAGTAAGCAGAACCTTAGGATACAGCCGCTCTAAAGCTTTCTTCAAACTTGCATTACCTCTGGCCCGGCCAGCCATCATTGCAGGCTTAACCCTGGCACTTATGGAAACACTCGCCGACTACGGCACCGTACAATACTTTGGCGTCACGACCTTTACTACCGGGATTTTCCGCACCTTCTATGGTCTTGGTGACTCTGCTGCTGCTGCGCAACTGGCTGCGATGCTGCTTGGCTTCGTAGTATTACTGATCCTTTTAGAAAAATACTCCCGTCGCCAAATTAAATACCACGCAAATAACGAACAAAGAAAACGGCCGATACTGGTTAAGCTTTCCGGCATGCAGGCACTTGGGGCTTTCTTATTATGTCTGTTACCCGTTCTGTTTGGCTTTCTGATCCCCGGCGGAGTATTACTTAACTGGGCACTTACCCAGGCTGAATTTAACCCCCAGGACTTTGTTGAGCTTGCCTGGAATTCTTTTACCCTGGCATCAGCTGCTGCAGCATTAGCTGTATGTTTAGCCTTAATTCTTGCCTATGCACGCCGAATGAATAATCAGAAACGTGTACAAACATCCATAATGATAGCTGGCATGGGCTATGCGTTACCCGGAACAATAATTGCTATTGGTATCCTGATCCCAATGGCATGGCTCGATCACCAACTCATTAACCTGGCGAGTAAATGGTTCGACCTAAATCTGGGACTAGTGTTCTCCGGTACTTTATTCGCATTACTGTTCGCCTATATGGTTCGCTTTCTGGCGGTTTCTCTGGGGACTATTCAAACCGGACTGGATAAAATAAAGCCGAGTATTGACAGCGCCGGCCGCTCTCTGGGCTGCACATCTACACAAGTATTAAAGCGTATTCATATACCGCTGATGCGCAGCTCTGTACTGACAGCCCTGCTCATTGTCTTTGTTGATGTTCTCAAAGAGCTACCTGCTACCCTGATATTGCGACCTTTTAACTTTAATACGCTTGCAGTACGTGCCTTTGAACTCGCCTCAGACGAGCGACTCATTGATGCTGCACCGGCCTCACTTATGATTGTCGCCGTTGGTCTGTTACCGGTAATATTACTTAGCCGCTCAATCGCCCGTGGTAAAGAATAATGCCTGTATTGAAATTTTCTCTGCTGACATGCAGTCTGTAGTAAAGAGATGCCTATGACCGCCCATGGAACTTCGCTGACTTATCAGCTTGAACTTAAAAACCTCGATCTTGCCTATGGTAGTAAGACAGTTGTTCACAATGCTTGCTTACAACTACCTGCAGGGCAGATTGGTTGCCTGCTTGGCCCCAGCGGATGCGGCAAATCAACGCTACTACGTGCTATAGCCGGTTTTGAAAAGCCAACACAAGGTATCATCAGCACTGTCGGTGAAAATATTTCTGATGCTGTCAGCGTTCTTCCTCCGGAACAGCGCAATATTGGTATGGTTTTTCAGGATATAGCCCTGTTTCCACACCTAACAGTCAGCGATAATATCCGCTTTGGTATTCGGTATCTCAAATCAGAAAAGCAACAACAGCGTATCAACGGGTTACTTGAACTGATTGGCTTACCTGATTACGCACAAAGGTATCCACACGAATTATCCGGTGGTCAGCAGCAACGGGTTGCACTGGCACGCGCGCTGGCACCTAAGCCTGATTTATTACTAATGGACGAGCCTTTTTCCGGGCTGGATGCAAAGCTGCGTGAAACCCTGGTTCCTGAAGTAAGACGCATTCTGAAGCAGGAAAACATTAGCGCGCTAGTCGTTAGTCATGATCAGTCAGAAGCATTTTCAATCGCTGACTTAATAGGCGTCATGAACGAAGGTGAGATACACCAGTGGGACCTGGCCAAAAAAGTCTATCAAAAACCAGCAACGCCATTTGTTGCTCAGTTTGTCGGCCAGGGCAATTTGATTGATGCGACGGTATCCTGCGAACACTGTGTAGATACTGTGCTAGGAAAAATTCGCAGTCCCGAACCCCATCAGCTTATTCCAGGAGAACAGGTTAAGTTATTAATTCGCCAGTATAACGTTCGCCAAAATACAACAAGTCCTTACAAAGCTCAGTTACTGAAAAAGACTTTTCGTGGTGCTTATCATCAGTACCAACTCGAGCTTGAGTCAGGTGAGCGACTTACCTGCGCAGTTCCGGCAAATATTGAACATCAGCCTGGTGATAACGTTAGTATTCAGCTGGATATAAACAATCCTGTACTCTTTAACGCGGATTAAGATCCCCTTAAATTTTAGCTACAGATAACACTGACAAAGCCTCTCTAGGAAGCCAGCCGAGTGAACCTGACTAGCAAGCCTGTCTGGTAACCATCTCTATAAGCCTCTGAAATAGCACCAGTTGAATGCATCACCAGGATCAGTTTTTCGGCCCGGTGCTATATCTGAATGCCCCGTCACAGTTTCGTCAGTCAAATGCGGATAGTAATTCTGTAAAGCTTTATGCACTTCAGATAACTTCTGGTACTGGATCAGGGTGTAAGGAAAGTCATCACACCCTTCCAATTCAACACCTATAGAGAAGTCATTGCAGGCCTCTTTTCCTTTGTATTCAGAAACACCCGCATGCCATGCTCTGTTATCAAATGAAACAAACTGCACCAGGCGACCGGTACGCTCTATCAGAAGATGCGCAGATACCTCTAGATGGCTTATTTCAGCAAAATAAGGATGATCAGCTGGATTCAGCTTATTAACGAAAAACTGCTCCACATAACCACCACCAAACTGTTTTGGCGGTAAGCTTATATTATGTACAACCAGTAGTTCAGGTGTAATCAGGTCAGGCCGTTCATTTTGGTTTGGCGACACACACACTTCTGTATCTGTTAGCCAGCCATTTAAAATTTTCATAAATCCCTCAGTAAATAGCTCTTGTTCTTAGCAAGTGCTAATTCTTACACCTTACCCACTTACTTCTTATCTTAAGAAATACAACAACCGAAGAAAACTCAGGGTGCATATAAAACGCGACTGAATTAAACTGTCTCGCAATAAACCCGCTCTATCAATTACAGATTATTCTACCTTGCTGGCTATTCGGTATGCCATCAATATCAGAATGAAAAACAGCCCATTTACAAACTCATACGGGATAGCTATGACCCAATCACCATTACTCGCAGACCTGAACTCAACTGTCGCAAATGCCCTGGCAGAAGATATTGGTGATGGTGATATAACCGCACAACTTATCCCTGCTGACCAGTTCGCGAAAGCCAGAGTGATATGCAGAGAAAACGCTATCATTTGCGGCACAGCCTGGGTATCAGAAGTATATCGACAGGTAGATGATTCCATGCAAATCACCTGGAAAGTAGAAGACGGTGACAGTGTAGTCGCTAATCAAACGTTGTTTGAGATTGAAGGCCCAGCCCGCTCAATGTTAACCGCTGAACGGGCTGCACTTAACTTTCTGCAAACCTTATCTGGCACTGCCACTATCAGCGCACATTACGCGTCTCTGGTAGCTGACACCGGCGTTAAACTCCTTGATACCCGCAAAACCATTCCCGGCCTTCGCAATGCGCAAAAATACGCTGTCAGCTGCGGTGGTGGATACAACCACCGAATCGGCCTCTATGATGCTTTCCTCATAAAAGAAAATCACATCATGGCTTGCGGCTCAATCGCTAACGCAGTTGCTATTGCCAAGATAAACGAACGTGGTAAACCTGTCGAAGTTGAAGTGGAAAGCCTGGATGAATTCCAACAAGCCCTGAATGCTGGCGCCGATACTATTATGCTTGACAACTTCAGTCTGGAGAACATGCGCACAGCAGTTGAAACAAATTCTGAATTAGGTAAACCGGTAAAACTGGAAGCGTCGGGGGGAATTAACGATCAGACTTTACGCCCAATCGCAGAAACAGGCGTCGATTACATTTCTATAGGTTTGCTGACCAAAGACTGCCGAGCAGTGGATCTGTCTATGCGGTTTATAAAGGAATAAAAAAGTCGAAACGTGTTATTCAAGGATGGATAACACGTATCAATAAAGAATTAGTTTTGAAAACAATTAACGACGACAGTCCGCTCCACCAATCATCTTCCAGTCATCTGCTTTTTGAATCTTTTCTATATCGTAAATTTCAACCGCTGTACGATTTACATCATACTTCCAAAGAACTTTACAAATATCCTGAGCACTCGCATCCAGCTTGTCTTTCTCATCCGATACGCGCATACCAACCGCAAGAATATCACCATCGGACCACCAAACAGGCGTTGCAGGATATTTTTCAGGCTCTAGCGCTAAAGCAGCTTCGACAGATGCTCGCTGCTGGGTGCTAACATGTACTTTTTTCGTTTCGAGAAAATAGCCTACGCCCGCCGCGATTGCTATTACGATAATTAGGAGTGTTTTTTTCATAAATGAATATAAATCCTAAAAACAACCAAATTCAATCTAATAACAAAAAAGAGAAGCTTATAGCTTCTCTTTTCTACTTTTATTTTTAAATTAGCACATCCCTGTACCGCCACAAGACCCTGCTTGTGTCCAGGTGACTTGACCATTAGCCAACGCAGGTGTCAACTGATAAGTAGAGTTTTAAAGGAGCAGCACCTGAACCTGTGGCTAAAATGACACCGTTAGCATCAACTGCAACAGCCGAAACATTAGCGCCACCTGTAGCACCTAATGCAGCAACAGAAACAGCACCATTCCCCGCTGTACCACAACCAGCGACAGCACCAGTAGTCTGCGCACATACTTCTACCGCAGTCTTAACCCCCTGAGTTGCTTGCACAACTTAAGAAAAACGAGCTCTATTCGAGTAGCTATTATATGCAGGCAACGCGATTGCTGCCAAAATCCCAATGATCGCAACAACAATCATTAATTCGATAAGGGTAAAGCCCTGTTGTTTTTTCATGCTTTTTCTCTCCACAGAGATTATTATTAATATCATCCTTGCTCCAGCAAAACTTTCCCTTGCCGATTAGCCCTTCATCCATGCTCCCTACAAGCTTATGGCTAATACTAACCTAACCTGCATGTCAGTCCAGTAAAGGATATCGCAAAATGACAAGTTTCCTGAAACACATAGTTCTCTCTACACACCGATAAGAACTTAAGTAAGTCCTTTAATTTTTCAAACCGGCGTATAAATGTTACTTTACATCCAGAGATAAATACAAGGTAGCAATACTGCTAAATTCAGTAGAGGAATCAATGAGTTTACAGCCTTTTCAACCCTTAAGCGGATTAGCAAGACGTTTAGTAAACGACGGTGTTTTTTCATCCGATGTAGCGATGGAAGCTCTTAAAACTTCCAGAGAAGAAAAAACTCCTTTTATTTCCCATATTATTGCTAACCGTCTGGTAAGTGCTTATCGGGCCGCCGCAGCCGCTGCTGACGAATTCGGCATGCCATTACTTGATCTTGATATGCTGGATCAAGAAAGCATGCCGAAAAGCCTGGTTGATGAAAAACTCATCAATAAACATCACGCCCTGCCACTTATACAAAGAGAAAACCGCTTATTTGTAGGTATCTCGGACCCGACAAATATACAGGCCTTAGATGAATTCAAGTTTAATACAGGCATAACTACCGAAGCAGTTATTGTTGAAGAAGATAAGCTAAATCGCTTAATTGACAGTTTTCTGGATGAACAAAATTCTGCATTAGAAGGGCTAGATGATGCAGATCTGGACAATTTAGATGTTGAAGATCCGACAGAAACGCAACAAGAGGACCAGGCCGACGACGGCGCAAGTGACGCACCAATTGTTCGCTTCGTTAATAAAATCCTTTTGGATGCGATAAAAAATGGCGCATCTGATATTCACTTCGAACCTTACGAAAAAAGCTATCGTATTCGTAGCCGAGTTGATGGCATTCTTCAGGAAGTTGCTAGGCCACCTTCAAACCTGGCTTTGCAGCTATGTGCACGCTTAAAAGTAATGTCGCAAATGGATATTTCTGAACGTCGCATGCCTCAAGATGGTCGAATAAAAATGCGTTTATCTAAGAAACGTTCTATCGATTTCCGGGTAAACACCCTGCCTACACTGTGGGGCGAGAAAGTTGTACTGCGTATTCTAGACCCCACTAGTGCTCAAATGGGGGTAGAAGCACTTGGTTTTGAGCCTCACCAGAAAGCTTTATACCTTGAAACCTTAGAAAAACCGCAAGGTATGATCTTGGTAACAGGCCCCACAGGCAGCGGTAAAACCGTATCTCTGTATACAGGCCTTAATATTCTCAATACAGTTGAACGCAATATTTCTACCGCAGAAGACCCCGTAGAGATTAACCTTGAGGGCATAAACCAGGTGCATGTTAATACAAAAGTGGGATTAACTTTCGCCGAAGCTTTACGTGCATTTTTGCGTCAGGATCCCGATGTAGTAATGGTTGGTGAAATCCGCGATTTAGAAACAGCTGAAATTGGCATTAAAGCGGCACAAACTGGCCACATGGTTCTATCAACATTACACACCAACAGCGCACCTGAAACCTTAACCCGTCTAAGAAATATGGGCGTACCGGCATTCAATATCGCTACATCAGTCAGCCTGATAATCGCCCAACGGCTAGCCCGACGTCTTTGCACACAATGCAAACAACCAGCTAACATTCCAAAAGAGGCACTAAAAGAAGCCGGTTTTAGTGATGAACAATTACAAAATCAATTAAGCTTATTTGAAGCTAACCCTAAAGGCTGCAGCAAATGCAATAAAGGCTATAAGGGACGAGTAGGCATTTACGAAATGTTAGCAATGAGCCAAGAAATCGCAGAAAGTATTATGTCTAATGGCTCTTCCCTGGATATTCAGGCTGTTGCTAAGACACAAGGCTTTAAGACCTTACGTCACTCGGGATTAGAAAAAGCGAGTCAGGGCTTAACCAGCCTCGAAGAAATTAACCGGGTAATAAAAGTCTGACTAGACGGTAGATCACTCTGATGGCAATAAAAAAGAAAGAAAAATTACCTGTAACCTTCCTCTGGGAAGGCAAAGATAAAACCGGCAATGCCAGTAAAGGCAGTATCAATGCCGAAAATCTTACTATTGCAAAAGCACAGCTACGCCGCCAGGGAATACTTCCGCGTAAGGTGCGCAAACAAACCAACAGCATGTTCAGCAAAGCGTCTAAACCTATTAAAGCTTTAGACATTGCTTTGTTTACCCGACAAATGGCGACAATGCTCAAAGCCGGTGTTCCTTTATTACAGGGCTTTGATATTGTTTCTAACGGCATTGAAAAGTTAAAACTGAAGAAAATCATCTATGAGCTAAAAAATGACGTAAACAGCGGTACAAGTTTTGCTAAAGCCCTGGAAAAACACCCAAAGTATTTTGATGAGCTATTTTGCAATCTAGTCCAAGCAGGTGAACAATCAGGCTCATTGGAAACAATGCTTGATCGAATCGCTACTTATAAAGAAAAAATTGAGTCCCTCAAAGCAAAAATCAAAAAAGCGCTAACCTACCCTATTGCAGTAATTGTTATTGGTGTTGTGGTTTCAGCCATTTTGCTAATAAAAGTTGTACCTCAGTTTGAAAGTGTATTTAAATCATTCGGTGCAGATTTGCCCGCATTTACCCAGTTCGTTGTAGGCTTATCTGTTGTAGCCCGAGAGTGGTGGTTTATTGCACTTCTGGCCATTATAGTTTCAGGCTTTTTATTTCAAAGGGCAATGCAAAGCTCAGCCAAACTAAGAGCCTCCGTTGACCGTAGCATTCTGAAACTCCCCATCATCGGAAAAATCTTACATAACTCTGCTATTGCACGCTTTGCCAGGACCTTATCCACTACATTTGCGGCAGGGGTACCGCTAGTCAACGCATTAGACTCAGCAGCAGGAGCATCAGGTAATATCGTCTATTCAACAGCAATTATGCAAGTCAAGAACGGTGTATCAACTGGCCAATCATTAAAAAACGCAGTAAATATGACAGGTTTATTTCCGCCGATGGCGACACAGATGATTGCTATCGGTGAAGAAGCGGGTTCTCTGGATACAATGCTGGATAAAGTGGCTAATTTTTACGAAGAAGAAGTGGATAATGCCGTTGATAACTTATCCAGCCTAATTGAACCCATGATTATGTCCGTCCTGGGTGTTTTAGTTGGCGGGTTAGTTATAGCTATGTATTTACCTATATTCCAGCTAGGCGCTGTTGTTTGAATTATAACAGACTTTTTTCATAACGTTCCATTAACTAGGGGGCTGTACTCTACACCCCCTAATTATATTGCCTTAATAGATTCCACATCATTGAAAAACCTAAAATACTTCGTTTCATTTCTTAAGTACTCACCCAGTTATTCGCAAGACAAATAAAACGTTTCATTTATTTTTTCGTCATTCTCGAATCACTGTTCTAAATTGGGTTATCCGCAGGATAATCAATTTCGTTCTAATTCGAGTCAAGGAAAGATGCAGATAAAAGTTGCGACGACCAAATTTGAGAAACTTAGAGGCCAGCACATCCCACTAGTCATTGTTGATGGCATAGTAGATCTCAGCGCTGCAAGTTACCTGTTACAACGTTTTGACCAGGGGCATCCGTACTATACGATCAAGGCTGAAGCAAACAGCATTAAGAAGCTCTATGAGTTCTGTGCCAATAATGGTTTTAGTCTCGCTGGACGGTTTGCAGCAGGTGAACACCTACAAATAGGAGAGATTGAAAGCTTAAGTGCCTTTTACTCTGCTCGCTTAGATACAGGCGAACCCGTTGGTCGTAAAACCTATAAGTTACGTTGGACACAAACCACAGCCTTCATTCGGTTCATCTGGAACTTTTATGCAGGACGACTGAAAGACCCAGTTGAGATTAAAGCCTCCCAAGCAAAGCTTGGGACTATGAATACCTCCTTTCAGCTCCACGGCAAAGCACCATATTCTGATGGTAGCTCTGACATGGTTGGTCTGGATGAAGAACTGAAATTAAAGTTTTTGGCCATCATCAACCCATTGCAAGACAACGATCTAAATCCATTTAAGAGCGAGTATGTTCGCTGGCGAAATTACTGCCTCTTTCTCACTATGATTCTAGGCGGAAACCGTAGAGGCGAAACACTAGGATTAAGAGAAAAGGATTTCTATCTTTCAGGGCCTTCAGGTGCGGATAAGTACTTTGAGATTCTTAAAGATGAACATCGTGAATATGGTCGTAAAGATCGCCCTGCTGCCAAAACTAAAGAACGAATTGTTGCTTTAAACGACGGGCTAGCCGCCATTTTTACTCATTACATCACTAATATTCGCTCAAAACTTAAGAATGCTCATCGCTCAGAATACCTTTTCTTGTCTGCTATTGATCAGAAGCCTATCAGCCGACAAACACCTACAGACGCTCTCAATGTAATCATAAAAAAATACCCAGAATTTGAAGGACAACTTGGCCCACACCGATTAAGAAACACCTATGTAGATTCACTACGTGAAGAGGCTCTTAATGAATATGAAACTATGGGGCCTATTGCTAAGAAAGCTGCTGTATCACAACTGATGGAACAAGCTGGAGGATGGGCGAAAGGAAGTCAGATGCCTGACCACTACGCAAAAGGTTCAATTCAGCGACGGGTTAGTGAATTCACTCTTGCCGTACAAGCTCAAATATTACAAGGAGCACCTGATAATGAATGATCAGCTAGCTGTACAGCTTGGTGAGTTAGAGCAAATACCTTATGAAGGTTTTCTTGATCATGAACTACCCACCTCCACAGAAGCTGATCGCTATATGACTAGCCGCCACGGCTATCAGATGGAGATTAAAGATGCTTCTGGCACCTGGCTTTCTAATCTCCAGTGGCCTGATGACAATGGTGTTGTTGTAAATATCGATACGTCTCCATTCTTTACGGGTGTTAGTGAACTAGACTCGATCACATCATCGTTTCTGAAGTATCTGCTTCAGCACTATATAGCAGGGAGCATCAACCAATATGCCGAAGGGATTGATTTAATTACCTCAAGAGTTCTTCAGGGAAAAGACATTACCAGTGCCATTCAAGCAGCCATTTTAGATATAAGGAAAGACAGTGATCTGACGGCTATCAAAGCCTTCTCAAGATGGTTGATTGCATACGAGTGCGAAGGTTATTCCTACGATTTCCATGATGAAGTACAAAAACTATCTAGTGGAGGGAGTCAGAATCTATACAGCACTCTTTTTACCCTGGATGCTGAAATGGGGCCATTTGTTCGAGAGGAAATGGCAATTATCCAGGAGGCTGTGAATAATCCAGTTATTCATCTTGAAGACCGCGTAATTCTCGCTCTTTGCATGACGTTTGGCCTTCGTCCTATTCAAATCTCACTGATGAAGCAATCTGACTTTGTTGATAACGATAAACTTGGGATTGCTTACCTCAACGTTCCTCGCGTTAAGCAGCGGCAACAAAAGCGGAGAACTCAGTTTACCAAGCGAATACTTAGCGGCGAGCTAGCGACTATGATTCGAAACTTAATCGAAGCACACAAGCAAGTTCATGCTGACTTGGCGCTGAACAATCCACCTTTGATTATGCGCAGAACTAAAAGATTTTATTCAGATCTTGATAACCCTTACTTGTTAGATCGTCCTGAATTTACCAACCAAACAATCTATAGAACACATAATGCTTTTCAGCCTTATCAGGAGCTATACGATGAATCTGGTAAGACCGATGAAGGGCATCACCTTAGCTCTCAGGGTATTAGCTATCGGTTGAATTGCATCGCAAACTATATTCCAAGGTCTCCTCGCACAGGTATGCGATTCAATCTTAACCCATACCGATTCCGCTATACGGTTGGAACAAATGCCGTGAATGAAGGAAAGACTGAAGAGGAAGTCGCTGATCTGCTAGACCACAGCGGAGTAGGTTCCGTTAAGCATTATTTCCGCTACACACATGAGATGTTTGAAATCCTAAATGAGGCAACTAATAAGCGCGTTGAACAACGCCATTTTGTAGCAGCTTGGACTCGTGAAGGCGATCAAACAGGAAACATATACGGCGAAGAGATAGTCGAAATTAAGCACTTTACCTCTATTGGTAAATGCCACAAGGGTTCTGTTTGTATGCTAGAACCTGCGGTTGCCTGCTATGAGTGCGACAAATTTTGCGCAAACAAAGACGCACAAGCCCATAAAAACGCCCTGGAGAACCTACTAGAGAAGGTTGAAGAACTTAAAAACACATCCACAGGTGCTGCTGTTCATCAACTAGATGAAGCGGTTGCGGGATGTAGAGCCGCAATTGCATATGCAGAAGGCGAATCTGTAACTTTTCTCGAAACTGGCAAGACCTCAATAGCAACTCCTATGATCGGTGCTGAGCATGAATAACATTATTAATCTAAGCGACAAACGTAATCGTTCTATTGAGTCCAACTATCAAATTCTTTGTGAACGAGCACGGTCTCAATTCACCCAGCTTGATTACTTTAAGGGGCAAGATTACGAATCGAGCACATGGCGATATCGGGGTGAAAACCTCTATTTCTCAGAACCAGGAGAAGATAAAGAGCGCACACCTTGGCCAACTGAAATTGAAGAAACAATTAAGCTTTTAATTATTGGTCATCTTTGGGATTTGCGAGTACGTACTACCCCACTTTCCATAGGTAGGCTGCATTCACATAGAAACATTGCTCAATTTTTAACCAAGGTTGGAATCACTAAACTGGAAGATCTGACTTTTGATCTCTATCACTTGGCCTATGAAATGATGATTGATCATTACCGCCGTCCAGTTCAGCCTCTTCAGGATTTGAATGGGTATGTAAATTTCCTTCAGAGCGAATACCTTCTAGCTGGAACAATAGACACTATTAGCCCAGCAAAGCACAAGTTTGCCCAGGAGAAACAAGGACTTCCTGCCATTAAGGAGAAAATGCCTATTCCTGAACTTGTTAGGGCAGTTGTTCAGCTCAAGTGGAAAGTGGAAGAAGCATATAAGCTAGATCCTCTAAATCACCACCTTATCTCAGATCTGCTGTCTGTCTACACACAAGCATTTCAGTATGGATTAGGGTTACGCATCGGTGAAGTTCTTAGACTCCCGTATGACTGCCTACAGGAGTTCAATGGTGAACTATTCTGTAAAGTCTGGACTGAAAAAGGAATGGCTCCTCATTCGCGCTATATTCCTCAAGATTGGCGTCCTCTGTTAACAGATGTTGTAGAGCAAGTTCACAAACTTACTGAGCCGTACCGTCAGTGTGCAGAAGAGCTTGAAGCTAATAAGTCTCTAGCTGTAGTTAGATCTCGACTTGATAGCTTTAGAGCAAAAAGAAATGCTGATGCTGAATCTTTGATAGAAGAGCTTGAAGCATTTATAACGGTCAAAATCCAAGAGGCCAAAGAAGCTTGGCAGCTGAAAAGAGATGTGAATCCTGACGATGAATATGAGCTTGATGATTTAGCAGATATTCTCCCAATTTACAGTACTGCGAAAAGCACACCATCAAAGGTTAAAGCTTATGATAAGTGGGAGTTAGAGCTTACTATTACACCGATTGATGCTAAAAGAAATCGCTTCACAGTAACTGGCGAAGCAATTCTGGAATTCGTAAAAGGACAGATAAGACTTCGCTCCAGCTCGATCACGGAAAAAGAGTTTTTAACCGTTCTTCATGGTCGAAATGTTCACAGACAGAACTCAGGTGACAAAACAATATCAGCGCTCACAAGTGAAGCTTGGGGGAGTACCGCTGCTTGTTATACCTTCAATCCTTCCGAGTTTAAGGGAAAAGGTCGCGCTCCAGCGGTCATGAGTCTTGAAGATGCCAAAGCCAAGCTAACAAGCTACGCTCATGGCAGCTACGACATCAGTACTCATTTAGACGTTCTTACTTTCAGAGAACTCTTTCCTGAACTGGTTCTGATGTCTTCCAACAGTGATACTGACTTCAAAGAACTAAACAAAAACTTTGAGATCACCAAAAAGCAAAAAATCACGGTCAAAGTTAAGACTGAAGACCAGTATGTACGGTACTCCGTAAGCTCTGCTTATACAGTTAGCCAGGCATCAATCGAAAGCTACATCTACAATCGCTTTACTGATAACAATTTTGCTTTGGAGAAAGAGCTATATGAGGCGGATCTCCAGGATGCAAATGAAATCATAAGGAATGAAGCTGAAGAAAAAGGTCTCACAGTCAAAGACTTTGAAGCGAAAGCGATAACAATTCAATCTAAATCCTTCAAGGTTGAACAAAAGGTCTCTGAACACCTATTTCTTCGTGCAGAAATCACGAGCGGCGGTGCCGAACCCAACCCTCTCATACCTGAAATACTAGGCTATGACGCCGTTAAGTATTTCTTTACAGGCAATGATCGTTACCCTAATGCCTTCCTCAAATACGCAGTTAATGTTGAAGAGCATGTAACAGCCACCTGGCAGTCACATAAAGGCCGCCATTGGCGCACCACCTCTCTATTCAGAGCAGGCGTTTCCGAGGCTATCGTCAACCGCTGGATGGGACGTACTGAGCTGCAAGGCCGCCATTATGATCACAACTCTGGATCTGAAAGAGCACAACTCATTGGTGAACTGATGCTCAATGATAACAATCGTTTCGTGGGTGACATTCCACAGAAAATTCGTCAATTCCAACAGGACGAAATTCCTGAGGCAGATATCATTGAGTACCTTTATAGCACTATGCAAACCATTCAGCACACCCCTCTTGGATACTGTGTTCGCTCGTTAAATCTCAGACCATGTGAGCTGAACATGAAGTGCTTAGTCGGTGCTGAAGGCAAAGGCTGTAAGCATTTTATTTTTGACCTAAAAGATGAATTCCAAAGAGAGAAACTACTAGCTGAGAGAGACAAAACAGCTGTTGAATTGGAACGGCTCATAGAGATTTATGAAAACGGCACAAAAGCGGTGAAAATGCATATTGATCGGCTCCTCATCATCTACACAAACTCCAATACAACGTTGGAAATGGCCGACAAATTGTTAGGCAGTTCTTTTGCCGATGACAAGGTTGAATTTAAGCCCTTCCACAAGGACGGATCTTACCCTGACGACTGCCCTTTTCAGTGTGGAGAATAAGCAATGGCGATGACTGATCAGCAGCTTAAACTTGCCTTCAAATTGTTGAGTGACTTTGAACGCCAAGCATTAGACCCATCACTCTTCAAGTGGCAGTTCTTTATAGAGAAAGTTGGAGTAAGCAAGCAAACTTTATGGCGCAACGGAAAGTTTTATTCTGAGTTTGGGCGTGTCCAGAAGCTGACTAAAAGCTACAAGAACGAAGGTAAAGAGTACACGGTTAAAGGCTCTAAGATCAGCGTACTTGAGTCTGAAATTGAAAAACTTAAGAAACAGATTAAAGAGCTTCAAGATGAAAGAGATAAGGCAAGAGAAGCTCTTGCTTACGCAGCAATGATTGCCCGTAGGAGAAAAATTGATCCTGAAGAATTTACCGAGCGGTCTCCGCTTTTAAATGCAAACATCAAAGTCAAAGATGACAATGTTCTTGATTTGAATGACCCGCTAATTGCCCAGTTTCGGAAGAAAAAATGAACGGCAAACAGAAAGGAAAGCTGTACGCAGAAAGAGTGGAAAACTGGATTGCTCAGCGTGATAAGGCAGGTGATTTCCACGAGTACAACAATGGTGGAAAAATTAACCGAGCTGCACTCTGTGCTGAACTTGATTTTAGTCGCTCAGTTACAACTCAGAATCTTACAGTCAGAGACTTTCTTGATAAAGCTGAAAAGCGCTGGTTTGGTGAGAAAGAAAAAACTGATAGCAAGGCTCATGAGGCCGCTCGTGAGCGCTCAGAAAAGCGAGCAAACCAACGCGCTTCAGAAGTCAGCAAGCTTGAAGACGAGATCGCTAAGCTCAAGGCTGAGAATGCCACGTTACGTAAGCAATTAGAGCGTTTTTCTGCAATCGATGAAGTGATTCAGCAAACAGGAATGGCTCCTCGCTCATGCTAAATGTCCAGGTCTCTAAAGTACGCCCATCTGGTATACGTACCGTCAAACCCATAAATGACGACGGAACGATAGAGTTTATGGAAATGACGCTAGCCGCAAGGCTCCCCAAAAACTGCCTTGAGATGGCAGAGGTAGGCAGTCTTTGGGCCATAACTGGAGAGCGAACTCAACGTGAGTACCGCATCAACGGCATCCTGATTAAAGAAGAACTCATAGATGTTGATACGGCTACGCTCCTAAAGCCTTCGGGAGAACTTATTGCCAGATGGATTTCTGGCAATGTCGAGGGCATTGGTGATGTTCTAGCACGTCGGTTAGTGCGAGCAATACCAGACCTCAATGAAAAAGTATCTCTAGGCGATGTAGAGGCCCTTACAAGGGTTCAAGGATTCAATGAAGGCCGAGCCAAGGCATTAATTGCCAAATGGCCTTCCGAGGGCCTGTACGCCGTTCTGGAGTGGTTACAGGGTTCAAGCCTTCCACTCAGTTTAGCTGAACGATTAATCCGTGTTTACAATTCTGAGGCGCTCATACAGCTGAAGACCAATCCGTTCATCCTTGCCGCTTTCGGTGTGTCTTTTGAAAAAATTCTGGGACTGGTTGATAAGCTAAACTTGAAAGTCTCCAATCAAGATCTCATAGCAGCAATTGCAGAGCATGTTACCTCTAAGTATTGTTATCGCACTGGATCAACTCTTATCCCGAAAGAGAAGCTTCTAACCGATGCTTCTGTCATCGCAAAAGATGTGGATATTTCTGCTGATTCAATTATTGAAGACTCTTTGAAAAAAGGAGTCCTTCTCGAAACACCCTACGGGTATCAAACATTAGGGTCAGCCATTCAAGAACACGCTGTA
The DNA here is from genome assembly GCF_024347215.1 of Aliamphritea ceti. Taxonomy (NCBI): domain Bacteria; kingdom Pseudomonadati; phylum Pseudomonadota; class Gammaproteobacteria; order Oceanospirillales; family Oceanospirillaceae; genus Aliamphritea; species Aliamphritea ceti. The sequence goes on along the minus strand of NZ_AP025282.1, from coordinate 1,515,125 downwards.
GCACGCTTTATCAGCAAAGCGGCTTCACGAGAGCCTGGAGACGGATCACTTCTATCTGCGTGGGAAAAAAATCTAACAGATAACGCTATCGAGCAAGCTTTATTGTCTTTTGAGACTACCCTCCCCTTCAAGATGACAGCCGAGCAACGCGAGGCTGTGAAGAATGCTGTAAGCTCACCTGTATCGGTTATCAGTGGAGGGGCTGGTACAGGAAAAACCACAATACTGTTAGCAATGCTCTCCATCTATGAGCAGCTTTCTGATGGTATGTATGAATACCAGGCTGCCTTATCAGGACGTGCAGCACAACGCATGTCAGAGAGTACAGGAAGGCCAGCTTTCACTATCGCTAAACTAATTTCAGATCACATTGGTGAGAAGAAGCAATCAATGCCAGATCACCTTCTGCTTGTAATAGATGAGGCCTCGATGGTCGATCTTTTGACCATGTACAAGCTGGTCGGAGTACTACCTTATGCAACACGAATCGTCATGGTTGGTGATGTGGCTCAGCTTCCACCTGTTGGCAGTGGCTTGATTTTCCACGCTGTGATGAAAAGCCCTCTGCCTGTCTATGAGTTAACCCAAGTTAAACGCCAAGGCCAGGATTCTGGCATTCACCAACTAGCGACTAGTATTCGTGAAAATGACTATCACCACGGCCTATTGAACAGTGACTCTGGTGACTGTGTATATTCCGCTGATAGCTCTCACGAACGAATCATAGCAGAGTGGGAAAAGGCTGGCGGATCTCAAGGTTGTATATTGCTGACACCTACTCGTAAAGGCCCGCTGGGTGTTGATAATCTCAACAAGCTAATACAAGCATATCGTGATGAAAAAGAAGTGCGTCCAGAGATTCATTATCAGGATGGCATTCGAGGCTGGATTCCCTGGATAACTAGAACTGGCGCAGTTTTAAGGCTAGATGATCAGATCATGGTCACATCAAACGATTACACAACTGGCATCCGTAATGGTGATTTGGGTTCAATCACATCGATCTATAAAGAACCTGATGAAGATGGTGTTGTAGCCCAAATGGATATCAATGGCGAGATCATCGATATCACTTATGAAACCTTGGAAATTCTGGATTTAGGATACGCGATTACGATTCACAAATCGCAAGGCTCTCAGTGGCCTACATGCATCTTGATACTCCCTGGGTATGTCAGCCATATGCTTGATCAGACACTGCTATATACGGCTGTTACACGCCCTTCTGATCAGTTAGTAATTTTGGGGCATTCATCCCTAGTTACTAACGCATTAAGACGCGGCAGCATTGCGCTGCAACGCATAACAAATATCGAAAACCTGCTAATTTCTGCCATTTGAAAACAGCACTCAAAACAGCCCCTCGTTGCTTACTGTTCTGAAGGCCGCTCGTGACAAACTCCGTGAATACCCCACACCGCAGCATTTACGATGTGACGTATTCAAAAATCAAAGACCTCATCAAAGAAAATCCGTCACTCGTCAAGAGGAGAATTAGGGTCTTAATCAGACATATACCGTCAGATCAGGTCTTACTCAGGATCACGATAAAACTAGTCTCAGCATTCGTGATCAAGCAGCATTCCTTTTGAAGTTTTCAGCTTGCTCAAAGATCTCTTTATAAACCTCATCACGATCAATTGGCGGATAATCCCACTCATCCAGCAAGATGATCAGATCAAATTGCAGCTCAGCTTTGATGTCTGCACGTTTGTTCCAGTCCGTGTATTTGGCTTTGTCATCAATGACCTTTTTAACTTCTTTCGCCAGATCGAGTAATCGATCTTCGGGGTATGTGAAGTCATACTTGTGCGCCAGAGCTAACAGAATGTCGTAGAAGGCCTTTTCTTCAAAGTCGATACCCATCTCCCCGAATGAAGCCATCTCTTCTCTCAGTTCGTTATAGAGGCTTATAATCTCGTCTGAGAAATCATTGATAACCTCACTACGAAGAACGTCCTGCTCGTCACGCTCGTTGTACTTCTCAACAAGCAAGTTCATCTTCTTCGTGAAATCTACCCCTTTAACCTTGTTCGTTTTCTTAAACTCGCCTATTGCCTTGGCCAGCATCTGCTGTAGTAGTTGGAGCTTTGTGTTGGGCTGTTTAATCACTTCCAGTTTGGCAAGGTAATCATCATCAAAGATATCGATCTCTCCGCCATCTTTCTCACCAAGCTTGAAGATCTCTTCTACACCATCACTGAGTAGTGCGTCTTTCACTAGATCCCTTACACGACTGTTCATCTGGTCAATATCAGGAGCACCGCCCGTAGTTATCTTGAAGACGATAGTTCTAATAGCCAGGTAGTAATGGATCTTGTCTTTGTGTTCTTGAGATAACTCGCTACTACCAACGCAAATGTCATAGGCTGATTTAAGTCGTTTGGTCAGATCCATGAAGGTCTTTTCAAACTTCTTCGTACGCAGGGCGAAATCGGCTGATGAATTGAGGCAATGCAGTTGCTCAAGTGGGGAACCAGTGAAATACGGAGATGAATCAAATCCGTGATAAAGGCCATCTAATAAGCTCAGGTGATCTTTCACTACGATGACTGATTGCTTGATGTCCTCAAGGTTCTGCTCTTGCCCACCAGTATAATGAGAGAGAGCCAGGTTCATCTGCTTCTTGATGCCGATATAATCAACTACCAGGCCGTTTTCTTTGCCTTCAAACTTACGGTTTACCCTAGAAATAGTCTGAATAAGGCTGTGCTTCTGAAGGGGCTTGTCGATATAGATCGTGTCCAAAAATGGCACATCAAATCCTGTCAGCCACATATCAACCACGATGGCAATTTTGAAGTTGGATTTACCGTTTTTAAACTGACGATCCAGCTCTTTTCGGTACTCTTTGTTACCGAGCATACCCCACAGAGTCTTATCATCGTCTTTGTTTCGGGTCATGATCATTTTAACCCGCTCCATCGGCTTAACCTTCTTCTTATCACTCTCAGATAAGGTGGCACCTTCCTCGCAGACTTTGATCTCATCCCACTCAGGGCGGAGCTGGATAATTTCTTTGTAGAAGAGGTATGCGGATTCTCGGCTACTACACACGAACATGGCTTTGCTTTTCTGCGTGGAACCTTCCTCTACACGATTTTCATAATGCTCCACAAAGTCTTTAGCTATCGCTTTAATGCGATCAGGATCAGCCAGGATAGTAGACATGCTGGCCATAGCAGTCTTACTTTTATCAATCTGATATTCGTTCGCGCCTGCTTCTTCACATTCTTTGTAATACTTCTCCACCTCGTCCAGCTGGCGACCATCAAGCAGTACTTTTGCAGCTCGGCCCTCATAAACAATACGAACAGTAATATCATCGTAAACAGATTCTGTCATGGTATAGCTGTCCACGACTGCACCAAAGACATCTAGCGTTGCGTCTATAGGAGTGCCAGTGAATCCAACGTAAGTGGCATTTGGAAGCGAGTCATGAAGGTATTTAGCAAAGCCATAAGTCTTCTTCACACCCTCTTCAGTGACAGTAACTTTCTGCTCTAAATTGACCTGGCTACGGTGGGCTTCATCTGAGATACAGATGACATTAGTACGTTCGGTAAGCAGATCTAAATCTTCAGTAAATTTATGGATAGTAGTAAGAAACACGCCACCACTTTTCCTACCTTTTAGCTGCTCTCTCAGTTCCGCTCGGCTCTCAACGCTAATGATATTTTGATCGCCTACGTAGGTTTTCGCGTTGGTAAATTGCCCAGACAACTGATCATCTAAATCGGTGCGATCTGTGATCAATATAATGGTAGGGCTGCCTAACTCGATGTCCTTCATCAGCAGACGAGTCAGGAAGAGCATTGTGAAGCTTTTACCGCAGCCAGTAGCTCCGAAGTATGTGCCGCCTTTACCATCACCAAGCGGCTTCATATGTTGCTTAATATTGGCAAATAGCTTCGTAGCTGCGTAGTACTGAGGATATCGGCAGACTATTTTCTCTTGCTTGCTAGAGGTGTCAGGTACATAAATGAAGTTTCGGATAACATCTACCAACCTCTGCTTATCAAACAAGCCACTGGTCATAGTGAAGAGTGAATCGATACCCTCTTTCTCTAGCTTTTCTTCGCCAGATACCTTACGCCAAGAATAATAGAATTCGTAAGGGGCAAAGAAAGACCCCATCTTGGTATTTACACCATCGCTAATTACACACAGCACGTTGTACTTAAATAGTTCGGGGATATCACGGTCATATCGCGTGGTAAGCTGCTTGTAGGCATCGTGAATCGTTGCCTCTTCACGAATCGCACTCTTAAACTCAAATACAACCAACGGTAAACCGTTAATATACAAAATTCCATCAGGAATCCTCAGCTCATAGCCTTGTATTTCCATCTGATTGACAATGCGATAGCGGTTGCTATCTATCTCGTCATAGTCAATCAGCTGAATGTATAAATCTTTTTGCGATGAATCTTCACGCTTTAATAGAAAGCCATCAGAAACAAACTTCATGATGGCTTTATTGGTATCGTACAAGTCGGATGCTGGCAGGAACTCCAGCTTATGGATGATAGATTCAATTTCATACTCAGTAATTGAATCTGACTGATAGCGCTGAGCTAAAAAATCACGAAGGTCAGCCTTAATCAGCACATCTTCGGTTGTTCTCCCAACCTGCTCCCCTTTTGTATGCAGGTAGCCTTCTTTCCCTAGCAATTCAATGATGGCCTGCTCAAGCCTTTCTTCAGTAAACTTCATCCATCAAGCCTTAGATATTTTTGTGAAAAGTAGTAGTCTGAATTTATTGAGTAGCTCACTCTCTTTTCTGATACTTTCAATATGCTGCTGGATTTTTGAAAAGGGAGAAAGGTCAACGTAATTTACGGCATCATGAGGAAAGTAAGGTAACTTCATAGACGCAACTATTTTCGTATTAAGTACACTTTGTACCGATCCTCTTAGAGAGACACGAACCTGCTCCATAGCAGAATTTGATTTCATGAATGTCTGTACAACTTTTGAAGGCATTCTTTCCGATGCAGGTTTTACGATGATGACATTCAGGCAATTAGATTCATCAGTACGATCATAGATTACAGGCATTCCATTCGAACCATGCCGTGCCACTAGAATATCGCCATAATTTAGCTGCGATTTTATGTTCTTATGATGAAACTCGGGAAGAACGAATTTATTCTCCGCGTACTGCATACCTAATTCGGAAAGATCAGTAGTTCTGAGGAGTCTAACCCCCTCTTCTTCCTTACAATATGAAGAGTGCAAAGTCCCTACAAACCCAACACATACACGTTCAACTAGATTCTCAAGCTCATATAGCTGCCAACCTAACGGAAGGTCTTTCCCATATTGAGTAGAATAAGCCATCCTTCCACCTGTTGATTTGTAAGGCATCCCCTCTATCTCTGGTCTACCGATTGAATTAGCGTACTTTTTGGATATAGGAAATTCGAAGTCTACAAACCAACGCTTATAAATCGTTTGAACTGTATCTTCTAATTCTTGGATGAATTGGTTATTTAGTGCTATGCGGTCATTTACTATATCGTATTCTCGAACGATTTCGCGCTGCTTTTCGATGTGCGGGACGGGAAATTCCATATCGCAAAAATCAGACCAGCTAAACCCTCCACGTACGCTATTATCCGTCATAAACCAAGCATTACGATCAAATTCTGAACGTCTGCACCATAGCATCAGATATTCTGGCAACAGTTGCTCTTCATCTTTTACCCCGAATACCACATAAGCAGGCGAGACAATTATAGGATCGTCAGTTTCGAGCATCGCTATCGGCAATATTTCATCACGACCAACATGCATCGGATTAAATGCAAACTGCTTTTTCGCAACAACCCGATACTTCTTCAGGTCTGTACCATTGGTATTTGCTACAGACGGCATGAAGTATTTATTAATATTTATACCCTTTAAATCTGAGACTAAACCATCAGTGTTTTTCTGTTTGATTTGAGTGACGTAATCACCAATGCGTTTATAATGAGATCTCATAACCCAGCTCTTCAAATACATTCAACAGTTCAGATTTAGACTTCTCTCCTTGTTTAAGAAGTGACTCAAAGTCATCACGTATTTGATTCATTTTCTGATCAAAATCGACATCCTGATCATGGTTCTTAAACTGAATATATTTACTAGGTACAAGTGAATAGTCCTTAGCAGCAATTTCATCTTTTTTAGCGGCGTAACAATATTCTTCAATATCTTCATATTCAGATTCGGCTCGTACTTCTTGCCAAGTATGCAAAGTCTCTGCTATTTCAGATATTCTACTAGGAGAAAATTGAATATATTTCTTTTCAAACGGTTCGCCAAGCTTCCGAAGATCCATGAATAACACTTGATCTTCACGAGATCGATAGTGGCGTGTCAGATCTCCATGGGGAACATCTCTAGCTTTTTTATTTTTGTTAAGAATCCATAAAGTGACGCTGATATCAGTGGTATAGAACATTCTCATGGGCAAGATGATAATTGCTTCAACCAAGTTGTTTTCAACTAATTTTTTACGAATGGCTTTTTCTATCCCATCTCCTGAAATAGCGCCATTAGCAAGTATAAAGCCAGCAACTCCATTCTCAGATAGCTTTGAAACCATATGTAAAATCCAACCATAATTTGCATTACTGGTAGGAGGTGTCTCATAGCCATCCCAACGATGATCGTCTGTTAATTCATCTGTAGCACGCCAATCTTTCTGATTAAAGGGAGGGTTGGCCATAATAAAATCAGCCTTAAGTGTTTCATGCTGATCATTGGCAAAGGTGTCTTTAGAGGCTGCCCCCAGATTGGCTGAGATTCCCCGAATTGCCAAATTCATCTTGGCCAGTTTATAAGTAGCCCCTGTATATTCTTGGCCATATACAGACACGTCTTTTTTATTACCCTGATGGTTTTCTATGAACTTCATCGACTGAACAAACATACCGCCTGAGCCACAACAAGGGTCGTAAATCTTCCCTTTAAAGGGTTCGATCAGTTCTGCTATCAGATTTACGATACTCTTTGGAGTGTAGAATTCGCCTTTACCTTTACCTTCTGCAATAGCGAACTTAGCTAGAAAGTATTCATAGACACGTCCAACTACATCTTGGTGAGGGTTTGCCAATGTATCAATGTTGTTAATCACATCTATCAAAGCCGACAGTTTGCTAACATCCAGCTCCAGACGTGAGAAATAGTTATCTGGGAGAGCGCCTTGAAGAGCTTTGTTGGTCTTCTCGATGGTACTTAATGCGGTATCTATTTTGAGCGCAATGTCTTCCTGCTTTGCATTCTTCTGAATAAAGCTCCAGCGACTTTTTTCAGGCAAATAGAATACATTGTCTTTGGTATATGCAGGCACCATATCAACGTGTTTTTCAAGCCCTGCATCTATCAGTTTCTGCCTCTGCCTCTCAAAGGTATCACTGATAAATTTCAAAAAGATCAGGCTTAAAACGATGTGCTTGTACTCTGACGATTCAACACTTCCACGCAGCTTATTTGCCGCATCCCAGAGCGTTTCTTCAAATGATTTTTCTTTCTTTTTTGCTGCTGACTTCTTAGCCATTTATCTCTTCTCAAATAAGGACTTAGCTAGATCTGTAAGCAACCTAGAAGCCTCTGTAACGACCATGGCAGCGGGAATAGAATGAAGCTTCCGCTGCCTCATATGTTAAACGAATGAGTGTACTACAGAACGCGGCCAAATATCGCAGTTTAAGCTAGACACCACTTATTTTGGGCGCAAAAAATGACCTGATCATGATTACATGCAGGTGTCGAATTTATTGTTGATTAATGGCTTATAAAAGCCTTTTACCACGCATCACTGTTTGCACTTCCGCCGTACAATCGTTGGGATCAACACCCAGCGCATTGCAGTACTCAATCAGCTCTATAGCATCGATTTTTCTCATGCAAGTTTCGATCTTTCCAACGATTGAAGGGTGTACATCTAAGATGTTCGCGAGATCCCTAATGCTAAGGCCTTGCTCAAGCCTCTTCTTTTTAAGCCAAGCAGCTAAGGCTGCATAGGCCTTCGAGTTTCTACTATGTCTCATTGTCTCGATATTAGAGACGATGTATTATATCTCGAAATTCGAGACAACATTAAGCTTCTTTTATGCAAAGCCCTCCCATCGAGATAACAGACCTAATTATCGACAGAGCCGCTCGACCAGATAACGATGAGCCTACCGTTTGCCTAAACCTTGAGGGGACTTTGATGTCTATTAATCGGTCTCAAATAGACCGACAAGTCGAAGAAGAGCAGACTTTTAAAATACAACGACATCCTCCTAATGAGGACTTCTTTGTAACGATAAGGCCTGGAGCAGTTGAACTGCTAGAAGAGCTGACCAAGCATTCTCATACATTTATTTATTCTGACCTCCCCCGATCAGAGATTCTGGATATCACATACCACCTATACCTTCAGCAGCATCCTGATACGGATTGGTCAGATGCATTAGCTTTGTGTGTTGCAAACATTGGAATACGTGGCCGTGAGGATTGCGTCATCACATCAAGCGGCCCAAAAAAACTGTTAGGAAATCTATCGGAAGAATTGGATTGCCCTATAAACCATACATGGCTGATAGATAGGCCGAATGCACTAGTCGATTTTCCTTGTAAGTTGATCCCTATTCCGAGGTTCAATGGGGATATGTCCGACAGGCATCTTTTTGACCTGTTTGAGCATATCTTTATCAATTAGGGTGTCTATCTAAGGAAAGGCCAAGTTCTATCTAACCAATGAATGCTGATGGAGTGCTTTTAATACTATGGCTGACCAAAGAAACTATCTAATGCTAACGCCCTTGCAATTGAAGGTAAGAGAAGAATATGTCTCGGGACGCAAACATGCACGTAAGCTTGAACCAGCGAAACCAACTCAAGTATCTCAGCGGCTTCTGAAAACAACTCTGAAGAAACTGAAAGCCAAGGAGTTAGAAATTGTTGATTTATCATAACTCAAAAGCATTTAGATGAAGCGTATATTCAGCTTGCCATACATGATAATCCCGACTTGCCTGAAAGCTTTATACGCAAAGCTGTCAAAGACCGACAGGAGCCATTACTGGATTATAATTTTGGCTGGATAAGTGAACAACTCGAGGCACAGCAAAAACATGATTCAAGAGAAGAAACCTGAGTTGTTTATTGACGGAGAAGTTTGGACTGTGGCGGTAAACTACTTTGGTACTGAAGAGAAAGCTCTCAGATGGTTCAGAACACCTTCGTTGGCTCTCGGTGGTGAATCCCCTGGCGAGTACTGTACCAAGGCATACAGCGGCGACAGAGAGGTGTTAGACATCATCAATCGATTAAAACATGGCATGACCACATGACATCTGACGCCAGAGTTTTTGCCTACGCCAATATAGAGCTGGAAGGAGTCAAGCTAACGCCTGAATTTAAAGTAATTTATGAGGCTTTTGCAGATAACAAAATTTCTCAGCTTGAAGCTTTTCGACGCTTGGGTATCAATATTGAGCAGATACCCTCAGAGAAGCGTGATGAACTAGCCAAGATGTTCATGAACGATCTTCAATACATAAATTAGAGAAGCTAAAAGAATGAGAGATTACGAATTCAGTATCTCGGTGAGGCTACCTAAAGGCAAGGTGCATGATGACTATCTAAAAGATTTTGAAGAGCATACAGAGGCTCTGGTTGGCATCGGTAATCCAGATTTTCTGGGACTCATGTTCAACAAAACCACACATACAAAAATAGATGCTCTCAAGCAAGCTATTGATGAGATCAACCAAGTCATGACAGAGCCAGACATTTGGATTATCCGCTTTGAAGACTAAAGCGCTAGTGACAGCGCCTTTGAATCACGAACTCGACCAGCAATCTCTGGAGATCCAAGAACTTGCTGAATACTCAGCCAATGAACGATTGTACTAGCCAATCCAGTTTTTAACCGTAGCAAGAGCAGTGCTACAAGCGTTAGTGAAAGGTATTGCACTATATAATAACGATACGATTAGAACTGTGCAGACAATACTGAATGATAATGGAACTTTATCTCTCCAGAAGCGAAACTTTCTTCCCTCTTCTATTCTTTGTCTTTCAATCCAATCGATTTGGTGTTGCCAAAAGAATTTGTAATGAGCATACCAATCGCTGAGTATGAGCTGCTTAGAAATTGAGGCCTCATTAAATTCTTCCAGCAGGCTTTTAAGCTCCGCTTCCTCTGTGGTGAAGCTAGCTGATTGGTTATTCTTTGCTCTATAGAAAAGGGCCTTAAGCTGATCGTGTATCCCCGTGAGTGCTCTGCCAGCCTCTTCGTACTTAGCCTTTTCACTATTGTGCTGAGAAATGTAAAGACCTACTACCCCCATGAGTATTACCACAACGGATACTTTAACTTGCGCAAACTCAGGGTAAACCAAAGCAAGGACACCAGCAAAGATAGAAACAAGCCCGATGAGTTCAGGCAACTTCTCAATCATGTCATAGCTGGCAAAGTGCTTCTTAGCACCAAAGGCAACGTTATACCCCGACTCAGCAATCAGTTTTAACAAGCTTTCCTTATCCATTTACACTCCTATCGAATAGGTACATCAATGCTATCACTGGCTACGACGACGCCATCTTTGATCGCATAACATTCAACCATGTGTTCACCTTTGAACTTGGTACTTTCCCTTCTCTTCTGATGCCCTGTGTCTTGCCAGATTTCACCTCTGATCTCATCTCTTTGTTCAGCTATAGAGCCTTGATTAAGCACTTTCCATTCGATGTTATAAGGTGGTGGTACATCAATATTAGTAACAGAGAACTCAAGCTGCTTATTAGCGAGCAAAGGCAGTCTCTTGGCTAGCATATGAGTTAACCAATGAGCTTGATAGCCCCTTTGCTCTACCCGACAATCGATAGAGAGATTGTAACTAATCTCGATAGGATATTTGTCACTGATGAACTCTTCTGTATCTCGCCAAGTCCTGGCCTCCGCAGATTTCTGAACATCTGTTGCAGCTGGGAAATTACGACCAAACACCTGTTTCCACTTCTTGTTGGCTGAAGCTTTCCCTTCTGCTTCTATAGCTTTCAAACAAAGGTTGTAAGCCTTCTTCGCTTTCCTCTGGAATTTCGACTTAACATAAACATGCTGTCTACTTCCTGGCGCTTTATAATAATCCTGATTAGGCTGTTCACTCAGATACTCAAAGAAGTCCCTGCATAGCTGATCGTAGAACTTGTACCCTTTATTGTTGTAAGTATCTGTAGATTGAAAAAAATTATAAACCATTGTATCTATGAGAAGGCCACCCATATTAACACCTTGCCTACTTTTCCAAGCTCTAACCATCTTGCATAGCTTGCGGACATTTGAAGTAATCTGGTTAGCCTCACGAATAGCCTTTATCTCAGGCTTTGGGTCGGTGTTCTTCCACTTCCCTCCATTCTTTGTATCAGGATATTTGTAACTACCATTAGCCTGCTTGAATCCTGGAACCACTTCGACAACTTGGTCTCCAAATTCAATAACAACGACTTGTCCGTCTCCACGCATCTTAGTTTTGGGATACGAGACTTTTATGGCTTCTTTCATTTCTTGGAGAAGTACTGACTGCCTGCCTGTACCCTCTTCTTTAAATCTATCCCACTCAGAAACTGGCATCTCATAGATCATATCAAGATCAGAAATGCCTTTAATGGCAGTGAAGCGGCCGTAAGAGCCAACCTGCAAACTGTTATCAGTTTTAGACTCTGTATTACGGTATTTTTTGTTTAGCGCCTTAGTGATCTTTCCGTATCGATCACTAATCGTAGTTGCACTTGCTTCTGTGATCTTTAGGTTATCTACAAAAGAATTGAAGTCGTCCGCAACACTCATACTTGGCCTGTCCCTCACCATTTGATTAATAAGGGATAAATTGGGACTAAATACCAAATATCAAGCTTAACTTATATAAGATCTTAACAAGGTGTCCGACAAATCGGGGTAAAACCAAGGTGTCCAACAAATTGGAGGAAAACCAGCCCTTTACTGTTTAACCGAAACCGTAATTGAAGTACGGTATGGTCTATCTAGCTTGTGCTTACAAGCACCCCGCCTGAGGGGCCGTGCGCTTGCGCACGGGGCTGATCTTGTAGGGGTCACGATGATGGACTGGAACAGTCAGGAATCGATGACAAACGACATAAAAAAACTCGTTCCATTTTTAGGTTGAGTTCCATATTAATTATATGGACGATGTGTTTATTAAAAGTGTTCCAAAATTTGTTTTTTTATTAATCTATAACGTTATACGAGCATTTTTGGAACGATTACAAAAACCCCAAGCCACCCAAAGGCAAAAAAAACCATGAATAACAAGACACTTACTCACTCACGCACACGAATGAAACGTTTTTTGCCTGCTATAATATGAGGAAAACTATTTTTTTGACAAGCTAATCCAAACAAGTAAGCCGAACTGATAAACAAGTAAGAATCACATTTATGATCGTTGAATACATTTCAAACTCACTCTGGCTAGCTGTCAGTTTAACTATTATTTTTTCACTAATGATAGGCAGTTTTCTGAACGTAGTAATTTATCGTTTACCTATCATAATGGAACGAGAATGGTCCGAGCAAATTGCTGATTTTAGTGGAAATTCTTCTACCCAACCATCAACAGATAAATTCAACCTATGCGTGCCTGCATCAACATGCCCTGGTTGTCGGCACAAAATTCGCTGGTTCGAAAATATTCCCGTTATAAGTTACCTATTACTTCGCGGCGCCTGCTCTTCATGTAAAACTCGAATTTCTATTCGCTATCCACTAGTTGAATTAATAACAGGCTTACTCAGTGGATATATTGTTTACAGCTTTGGCTTTCATTACCTGAGTTTTGCACTCATTCTGTTAACCTGGTGTTTAATTTGCCTAACGCTGATTGATATCGATCATCAGTTACTACCTGACAAAATCACATTACCGCTCATCTGGCTTGGATTAATTTTTAACAGCTTCGAATACTTTACAACCCTACCGCAAGCATTGTGGGGTGCTATTCTCGGTTATCTGTCACTATGGAGTATTTACTGGATCTTCAAGTTACTAACCGGCAAGGAAGGTATGGGTTATGGGGATTTCAAGCTGCTGGCAGCGCTGGGAGCCTGGGCTGGTGCCAGCATGCTACCATTAATTATTCTTTTATCATCGCTGGTCGGAGCCATAATAGGCATCAGCATGATACTGATAAAGCGCCATGATTCGCAAAACCCTATTCCGTTCGGACCTTACCTGGCATGTGCAGGCTGGATAGCCATGCTTTGGGGACATGATATAACTGGCTACTATCTACATTTTCTTCAGGTATAAACATGCTGATTATGGGTATCACCGGTGGTATTGGCAGCGGTAAATCATCTGTATCTGAGCGCTTCAAAAAACTTGGTATTACCATTGTTGATGCAGATATTGTTGCCAGAGAAGTAGTGCAGCCCGGAACAGCAGCACTCAATAAAATCAGCCAGCATTTTGGAACAGAAACACTCAACACTGATAAGAGCCTTAATCGCTCAAGATTACGCAGTTTAATCTTCGCTTCTCCCAAGGAACGAGAATGGCTTGAAGCACTGCTACACCCACTAATTCGTGAGAGTATAGTCTCACAACTCAATTCAGCCGCCAGTCCTTATGCTATTTTAACCTCACCTTTGTTACTAGAAACCGACCAACATAAGCTGTGTCATACCATTGTGGTTGTCGATGTAACCGAAGAAATTCAGATTGAACGCAGCTGTTTACGAGACAATAATTCTGTCGAGCAAATACAAAAAATAATTGCTGCTCAAATACCCCGTCAGGAACGCTTAGACAAAGCTAATTACATCATCGATAATAGTGGTCCGCAATCTGCATTGAACCAACAAGTATCTGAGTTACATATGCAGTTTCTCGAAGCCTCAACGATATAAAATCACTCAGGAGAACCCAATAAATGAATAAGCCAATGGTTGATTGTCCTGAGTGCGGGAAGAAAAACGAATGGAGTGCAGAAAACCCTTACAGACCTTTCTGTAGTGAACGTTGCCGGACCATTGATCTTGGCGCCTGGGCCAGCGAATCATACCAAATTGCCAGCGAACCAGAACTAGATGATTACAGCAGCAGCTTCGAAGACCCTGAAAGTAAAATAGACGAAGCTAAGCCACGCTTACATTAATCACCATTTTCTTTCAAAAGGATAAATTACCAGTATTCGCGAATCGCACAGATCCCCTGTCCACCACTTTGACAACTCTGATCAACATCCTCTGCCGTCATTCCACCTAATGCATAAACAGGCAGAGGATAAGCATTAACCAACTCAGAAAATGCTTGCCACCCCATTGCCGGCTGCTCAGGATGTGTTGCTGTTGTCTTTACTGGCGATAAAGTCACAAAGTCCAGCCCCAGAGATACAGCCTTCTCAAGCTGCTCAATAGTATGACACGAAGCACTCAACCAACGCCCGCGAAACTCTGTACGCGTATTCAAAACCATTAACTTATCAGAGCTCAGATGCAATGCATTTACACCACAGTCATTAGCTTCAGCAACACTACCATTAAGACTAAGCACTACACCGTCAGCAGCATCAATAGTCGCTCTAATCTGTCGCGCTAAAGCAGTCCGCTCTGAAGAGCTCAGCTGATGTGCACGCAGCATTAACCACTGAGCGCCCCCTGAGATCGCTGCTACAGATTTTTTTACATATTCTGCAGTCCCGTTAGCATTACCAGTTATTGCGATACACTGTGGTAACAGCAAAGCATTGACAATTGGCGTATTAGCAGCTGGAAAGTCATACTGTTCAAGATTAGCAATATCAACCCATTCTAGCGGCTGCCCTTCAGCACCATGGGGCACACCTGAAAAACCAGAAACTTTATATACGTCCAACAGTACGGATTTATCCGGATAATGATAAGGCACCTGAATTAGCGGTCGGGTTGCCGCATGATCAATCTGAATGTCCAGCTCTTCGTCAAGCTCACGTGACAGTGCTTCAAGCACTGATTCATTTGCCTCAACCTTCCCTCCGGGAAACTCCCAAAGGCCGCCCTGATGCTGCTGCTTACTTCGTAAAGCAAGTAACACCTGACCTTCAGGATTAAAAATGGCAGCAGCGGCAACATGAATCAATTTAGTCATAGTTTAATCGATAGCTTTCAATAATTAGCCTTAACAAGCGGCTTTTCTGAATGAGTAGTTATAAGTACTTAGTCAGGACTCTCTTATAGATTAAGAACGATAATCCGCATTTATAGACACGTAGTCCTTACTTAGATCCGTCGTCCAGACCGTCTCAGCAACATCGCCGCGATTAAGCACGATACGAATAGTGATCTCTTCCTCATTCATAGCCGCCTGGCCAGCCTCCTCTGTATAGTTTGAAGCCCGACCACCCTCCTCGACAATACAAATATCACCAAGATATATCTGCAATGCATCCACATCCAGGTTATCAATACCGGCATAACCAACAGCTGCAAGAATACGCCCCCAGTTAGGATCACTGGCAAATAACGCAGTTTTTACTAATGGAGAATGGGAAACAGCATAAGCAGCCAATAGTGCTTCAGCAGAAGTTTCTGCTTGCTCTACGGCAACAGTTATAAATTTAGTAGCACCTTCACCGTCTCTTACAATCGCCTGGGCCAGCTGTAGCATAATGTCATCAAGAGCGTCATTAAAAGCAACAAACAAAGCCTCATCAGCCTCTGTAATTTGCAGCTTTGAAGCCCCGGTCGCTATTAACATACAAGAATCATTGGTTGAAGTATCACCATCAATCGTTACCCGGTTAAAGGTCTTGTCTGCTGAGCGCTTAAGCATTCTTTGCAACAATTCAGCATCTACAGCCGCATCAGTAGCGACATAGGCCAGCATAGTTGCCATATTTGGCCTGATCATGCCTGCACCTTTAGAAATCCCGCTAAAGGTAACTATCTGCCCCTGATACTCAAACTGAGTCGAGTAAGCCTTAGGACGTGTATCAGTCGTCATAATGCCGCTGGCGGCATCCAACCAGCCGTTATCAGAAAGCGCATCAAACGCAGCAGGTACTGCAGCAGTAATACGCTCAACCGGTAACTTTTCACCAATAACTCCTGTTGAGAAAGGCAACACCTCTTCGAGCTTTACACCTGCATGATCAGCGACTACCTGACAACACACCAACGCATCTTCATGGCCTTCTTTACCTGTGCCTGCATTAGCATTGCCGGTATTAATAACCAGATAACGCGGCTTACCTGACTGAAGATTAGCTTTGCAAATACGCACTGGTGCGGCACAAAACTGATTCAGCGTAAAGACACCGGCAACAGTTGCGCTTTCATCCAGTTCCATCAAAACCAGATCTGGACGTCCTGGTGTTTTCACACCCGCTGAAGTTGTTCCAACACGTATACCTGCAACCGGCTTAAGCTCCGGGATTACACCGCTTCCTACTGCCATTTCTTTTTCTCCAACCAAAAGAAAGCAGCCAGGCTGCTTTCTTAAGTAAATTTTGTAATCTAAGGGCTACTAAATTATGAAGTAGCCCCGGCATATGTCATTAGTTTAACTTACCATGACATTGCTTATATTTTTTACCTGATCCACATGGGCAAGGCTCATTCCGGCCAACTTTCTTCTCATCACGAACAAAAGTCTCGGCAACAGGTTCTGCGGAAGCTTCTCCATGCTCTTCGTCCATTGCGGATTCAGTATCATGTTTGAAATCCATCTGCTGACGTTCAGCCTGCTCCCGGCGTTGTTGCTCCATTGCTTCAATTTCTTCAGGTTGACGAATCTGTACGTTGCTGAGAATTTTTACAACATCTGTCTTGATATTTTCCAGTAGCTGCTCAAACAGGATGAAAGATTCACGCTTATATTCCTGCTTCGGATTCTTCTGCGCATAACCGCGCAAATGAATACCCTGACGCAGAAGATCCATAGCCTGAAGATGCTCTTTCCACAATGTATCAAGCACCTGTAGCATTACCTGCTTCTCAAAGGTCCGCATATTATCCAAGCCGACCATGGCTTCCTTGGCGTGATAGTCTTCCACTATTTGCTGTTCAATTTTTGAACGCAGGGATTCTTCATGCAAAGTATCATCAGTATCCAGCCACTGCTGAATAGACAACTGCAAACCAAACTCGCTTTCGATATGCTTTTCAAGACCTGCAATGTCCCACTGCTCGTCCAGACTTTGCGGAGCAATAAAAGTATCAACACCTTTATTAATCACTTCACTGCGAATAGCGGTGACAGTTTCAGAAACATCGCTACTTGCCATCAGCTCATTACGCTGCTCGTATACCGCACGACGCTGATCATTCGCAACGTCATCATATTCCAGTAACTGCTTACGAATATCGTAGTTACGACCCTCGACCTTACGCTGAGCTTTCTCAATCGCATTTGATACCATCTTATGTTCGATGGCTTCACCTTTCTCCATACCCAGAGCCTGCATGAACTGACGAACACGCTCAGAGGCAAAGATACGCATCAGGTCATCTTCAAGTGATAAGAAGAAACGCGAAGAACCATTATCGCCCTGACGACCCGCCCGGCCTCGCAGCTGATTATCAATCCGGCGAGACTCGTGTCGCTCTGTACCAATAATATGCAAACCGCCAGCTTCCAGAACCGCATCATGGCGTTTCTGCCATTCAGCAGTAGCTTCTACAATTTCTGCTTCAGAAGGGTTATCTAACTTATCCAGTGCAGCTTCCAGTTTACCGCCCAACACAATATCAGTACCACGGCCTGCCATGTTGGTTGCAATGGTAATTGCTCCCGGACGCCCTGCTTCAGCAATAATACCAGCCTCACGACCATGGTTTTTCGCATTCAATACATTATGCGGTACGTTCTTCTTCGTCAGGAATGCAGAGATCAATTCGGAAGATTCAACTGATGCGGTACCAACCAATACAGGACGCTTCTGCTCAACACATTCTTCAATCTCGGTAACAATTGCTTCGTATTTCTCAGCAACGGTCAGGAACACTAAGTCGTTATAATCAATCCGGGCAACCTCTACATTGGTTGGAATAACCACTACATCCAACGCATATATCTGACGCAATTCGAATGCTTCAGTATCAGCAGTACCAGTCATACCGGAAAGGGTTTCATATAAACGGAAGTAGTTCTGGAAAGTAGTAGAAGCTAACGTCTGGCTTTCCTGATTAATATGCACGCCTTCTTTCGCTTCAACTGCCTGATGTAACCCTTCAGACCAGCGACGGCCTGGCATAATCCGGCCTGTATGCTCATCAACGATAACCACCTGACCATCCTGCACAATATAGTCATTATCGCGCTGGAACAGGTTATGAGCACGCAAGGCAGCCAGAACATGATGCAAAAGGCTCAGGTTATGAGGTGCATATAGACTTTCACCTTCACCTAAGATGCCCTTTTCAACCAATACCTCTTCAATTTTCTGGTGACCTTGCTCGGTCAGCTCAACACTTTTGTTCTTCTCATCAACGGCAAAGTCACCGTCAACTTCTTCTTCACTCTTAGGGTCAATTTCACCATCAAAACGACGTAGTCCCGGTATCAGAGTATTCATCTGCCGATAAAGCTCAGAGCTGTCTTCAGCAGGACCAGAAATAATCAGAGGGGTACGGGCTTCATCGATAAGAATGGAGTCAACTTCATCGACCACTGCATAATGGAAATCTCGCTGAACCTTATCTTCAACGCTGAATGCCATGTTATCGCGCAAATAATCGAAGCCGAACTCATTGTTTGTGCCGTAAGTAATGTCAGACTGATAAGCTGCACGCTTACTTTCTGCATCCTGACCGGACAGAATTACACCTACGCTTAAACCAAGAGATTCATAAAGTGGACGCATCCACTCTGCATCTCGGCTTGCCAGGTAATCGTTCACAGTAACAACATGAACACCTCTGCCGGTTAACGCTCGCAAATATACAGGCGCAGTTGCTACAAGTGTTTTACCTTCACCTGTCCGCATCTCAGCAACCTTACCATCATGCAAGGTAATACCACCGATAAACTGTACATCAAAGTGGCGCATTCCCATGACACGCTTAGATGCTTCACGGACAGTCGCGAACGCTTCCGGCAAGAGCTGTTCTATCGTCTGCCCATCTGACAGTCTTTGTTTGAATTCTTTCGTTTTTAACTTCAGCTGTTCATCGCTGAGAGACTCAAGGTCAGCTTCAAGGGCGTTGATCTGTTTTACGACCTTACCCATCCGCTTGAGTTCACGATCATTTTTACTACCAAATACTTTCTTTAACATCGAGGTGAGCATAATGTGACTTTTAACCCTTGAGACACGTGAGCGGCTGACATCTATGCCGCTGTTCTAAACTATTATTGGCCAAGCATTCTACCTCTATTGGGGCAATAAGTTGAATCTCAACCGCGAATATTTTTAAAGACATAAAAAAACCGGGCTTAACCCGGTTTTAATCAATATAAGTACTGCCTGTCGGCAATATATACCTTACGCCAAAATCGGTTTCAGGTAAGAAATAGGCACTGCTGAATCTTGCTCTTCGAAAGTAACAACTTCCCAGGCATCTTCATTCTCTAATAACTTGCGCAAGAGAAGATTGTTTAAATAATGACCAGACTTAAAGCCGTGGAACTCACCAATTAAACTCTTGCCCAGCAAATAAAGATCACCTACAGCATCCAAAACTTTATGCTTTACGAACTCATCATCGTAACGCAGGCCGTCTTCATTCAAAATGCGATAGTCATCGACAACAATAGCATTATCCATACTGCCACCCAGAGCCAGATTCTGAGCACGTAAATATTCAATATCGCGCATAAAACCAAAAGTACGCGCGCGACTTACTTCTTTAACGAATGACGTACTGGAGAAGTCAAGACAAGCTTCCATATTGCGATCGGCAAACGCAGGATGGTCGAAGTCAATTGTAAAACCTACCTTGAAACCTTCAAAAGGCTTAAAAGTGGCAACTTTATCATCCATAGAAACAGATACTTCCTGTTTAATACGAATAAATTGTTTTGGTGCATCCTGTTCTTCAATACCGGCAGACTGAATCAGGAAAACGAAAGGCGCAGCACTGCCATCCATGATCGGCACTTCTTCAGCACTCAGCTCAACATAGGCATTATCAATACCCAGACCAGCCATCGCCGATAACAAGTGCTCTACTGTGGAAACCCGAACATCGCCTTTTTGCAAATTTGTCGACAGAGTAGTATCGCCAACATTCTTAGCACTGGCCTGAATTTCTACCGCAGGCTCAATATCAACCCGACGAAACACAATACCCGTATTAACCGGCGCAGGCTTAAGCGTCAGGTAAACTTTCTGTCCTGTGTGCAGCCCCACTCCGGTAGCTTTAATACTGTTTCTTAGCGTGCGTTGTCCGATCATATTCTCTGCCAATTTTTGAGTCGCCTGTTAACCCGACATTGTAACAAAAATTGCTGCGATACAGCAATCCCGTTTACAGTTCATTTTTACTCGCTAATGCTGACTAAATCTACAGTCTGGCGCTGCTTTACTAGTCAGCCTGGCGACGTAAAAAAGTAGGAATATCAAGATATTCGCTATCGGTTTCTCCATCGTTTTCATTGGACACGGCTGAAGCGGATAGTTCCCCTGTCTCTGAATTATTTTCTGCGCGCAGATCTTCACCTTTACGACGCAGTACCGCAGGCATTTCCAATTGCTTCAGATCCAGACTGCCATCGGGCTTACGATTCTGGCTTACAACTTTAACGGTATCCTCTACTGAAGCACCACCATCAATACCTGTCGCAACAACCGTTACCTTAATTTCGTCCTCAAGCGCCGGATCAATAACGGTTCCAATGACGACAGTTGCTTGCTCAGAGGCAATTTCTTCAACCACCTGACCCACTTCAGAAAACTCACCCAGTCCTAAATCAGGACCAGCTGTTATATTTACCAGAATACCGCGGGCGCCATTCAGATCGATATCTTCCAATAACGGACTGCTAATAGCAGCATTGGCAGCTTCAGTACCGCGATTTTCACCACGTGCGGTGCCTGACCCCATCATCGCAGTTCCCATTTCCGACATCACTGTACGCACGTCTGCAAAGTCAACGTTAATCATACCCGGACGAATAATCAGGTCAGCGATCCCTTGCACAGCTCCCTTCAGGACATCATTCGCCGCATTAAACGCATTAATCAGTGTGCATTGCCGGCCTAATGCCTGCATCAGCTTTTCGTTTGGTACAATAATCAGTGAATCAACGTTCTCACGTAGCTCGCGAATCCCATCCTCGGCATACTGTACACGCTTCTTACCTTCAAACGGGAAAGGCTTTGTCACCACAGCAACCGTAAGAATACCCAGCTCTTTAGCGACTTCAGCAACAATAGGCGCAGCGCCCGTTCCTGTGCCTCCCCCCATACCGGCAGTAATAAACACCATGTCAGCACCGCTTAGCATTTCAGCTATTTTTTCACGGTCATCCACAGCGGCTTTGCGTCCGATATTAGGATCAGCTCCAGCCCCCAGGCCTTTTGTCATCTGTCCACCGATTTGCAGCAAAGTTTTTGCTTCCATACGGTCCAGAGCCTGAGCATCGGTATTTGCGCAAATGAAATCAACGCCATCAACATCTGTTGATACCATATGCTGAACTGCGTTACCGCCACCACCGCCAACGCCTACTACTTTAATCACCGCGTTTTGCGCGAGATCATTTACTAATTCAAACATATCCCTTTCCTCCAGATTCAGTGCCTGACCCACACCGGTTTCTGTAAACTCTTTGTATCTTATAATTACGCTTGGCCCTTAAGGCCCCCGAGTTTGCGAACACGCCGCAACCCCTTAAAAATTCCTGGCGAACCACGCCTTCATACGACTAAGTAATGGCTCTACCGGTTCACGCGACTCACTGACCGAACGCTCTGCAGTAAAGTTACGCTGCTGTAATGCACCGGCTGGTAACTCTCTCTTTGCATGCTGTAATAACCCAATACCTGTGGCATAAATCGGACTGGCAAGAATATCCTCCATTCCCCGTACACCTTTGGGTAATGCCAGTCTGACCGGCATATGAAACACCTCTTCAGCCAGTTCTACCGCACCTTCCATCTTAGCGGTACCACCGGTAAGCACGATGCCTGCAGCTACCATGTCTTCAAAACCACTGCGACGTAACTCTGCCTGAATCAGCGTAAACAACTCGTCATAACGCGGCTCAACAACCTCTGCCAATGCCTGACGGGATAAATCCCTGGCTGGCCGGTCACCGACACTGGCAACCTTAATCATTTCCTCTGGCCCGGTTAACTGCGCCAGACAGCAGGCATATTTTTTCTTCACATCTTCCGCATGCTGAGTAGGTGTACGTAATGCCATCGCAATGTCATTTGTTACCTGATCGCCAGCGATCGGAATAACTGCGGTATGACGTATAGCACCAGCAGTAAAAACGGCAATATCTGTTGTCCCACCGCCCATATCGACCATACAAACGCCGAGTTCTTTCTCATCCTCAGTCAGCACGGCATAGCTTGACGCCAACTGTTCCAGCACACTGTTATCAACCTCGAGACCACAACGCTGCACACATTTTTCAATATTCTGCACAGCATTCACCGCACCGGTAACCAGATGCACTTTAGCTTCCAGACGCACACCAGACATGCCTAAAGGTTCACGGATGCCCTCCTGGTTATCGATAACGTATTCCTGAGGCAGAATATGCAATATCTTCTGATCTGCCGGAACCGCTACAGCCTGAGCAGCATCAAGTACTCTTTCAAGATCATATTCCAGAACTTCTCTGTCACGGACTGCAACAATCCCATGAGAGTTCATACTCTTAATATGACTTCCTGCAATGCCCACCGTCACTGAATGGATTTTACAGCCAGCCATTAACTCAGCTTCTTCCACCGCTCGCTGAATTGACTGCACTGTCGACTCTATATTTACCACTACACCACGCTTAAGACCGCGGGATACATGCGAGCCAATACCAACAATATCAATCCCACCATCAGGACTGATCTCTGCAACCAGACAGACCACCTTAGAAGTACCGATATCCAGGGCGACAATCATATTATTTCCAGGCTCATTCACGAACTACCTACCCACTTGTCTCGTATCTGCCACTAACCTAACCCAGCAGAATTATCCGGTTGTGGCCGCCATTTAACCGCCACACCATTTTCATATCGAACATCAATACGGTCGACTCGACCCGCTTCAATGTCATCCTTTAACCTTAACTGATACAAGCTGACAAACCGCTCCAACCTGCCTACTAAATCTTCTCGCCCCAGCACCAGTGTCACGCCATTTTTCAGCTTTAGTGACCATGCCCCTCTCGCTTCCATCTGCAGAGAGTCCACCTGTAATTGCAGATTCCGCAACCGCTGACTCAACTCATAATATTGCGCCATCATCTGAGCGGTATTACTTGATGGCCCTTCCAACAAAGGTAACTGCTGATACTTCTCTGCATCTTCAGGCCAAAAAATATCGCCTTCGTGATTCAGCAAACCATTACCACCCCAGCGCGCTACAGGGACCTCTTCTTTTACTTCCAACACCAGACTAGCAGGCCACTGACGTTCAACATTTACCTGAAACACCCAGGGATGCGCCTGTGCTTCATCTTTTACCCGCGCTATATCGGTTGACATTAGCCCCCCATCTACAGCTGCCAGACTATTGTTTGCCAACTCTGTTTTATCCAAAAAACGCGTCTGACCTTTAACCGTCAAATGCGTAACAGGCTGATCCAGCCACACATATACTTTTTCAACTGCACTGTTTGCCAAAGATGCAAACACCAATACTGCAGTCAATAAAGTCACAGGCTTCAACCACCAGTCGGTTTGCCATGAAACAGAGAATCGCCAGGTATGCTTTTCAGTTACCACAGACTCAGGCTCAACCCGGGTACGCGAAGCACCCCTCGGAGCAGGGCTCACCGGTTCCTGAGCATCTGTGGCAGCCATACTTACAACGTTCCCTGCAAAATACTCACAACCAACTTTTCAAAACTCATTCCAGCTTTACGAGCAGCCATTGGCACCAAACTATGGTCAGTCATACCTGGCAAAGTATTCACTTCCAGTAACTGGAAGCCCACCCCTGGCAACTGCATAACATCAACTCTGCCCCAGTCCTTACAGCCCACCATATTGAAAGCATTAACCGCTAAAGCCATTAGTTCAGTTACTTCGGCTTCACTCAATTCATTATCAAAATGATACTGAGTTTCTTCCGATTGATACTTCGCTTCAAAATCATAAAAATCATTAGGCGTTTCAAGGCGAATGACAGGTAAAGCCTCACCGTTTACAACTGTCACTGTAAACTCAGGGCCTTCGATCCATTGTTCAGCTAATACTGCTCTGTCATATTGCACAGCTTCAGTAAAGGCAGCCTTCAAACCAGGCAAATCGGTTACCTTACTCATGCCGATACTGGAACCTTCATGAGCAGGCTTAACGATTATCGGAAATTCTAAACGTTCAGCCACTGCTGCAAAATCAGTATCCGCAGTAAGCAATTCATACGCCGGTGTCGGCATACCTGCACCCTGCCAGATTTGCTTACATTTAACTTTATCCATACCCAGTGACGAAGCCATCACACCGCTGCCGGTATAAGGCTTATTCATAATTTCCAGCAACCCCTGTAAAGTTCCGTCTTCGCCGCCCCGTCCATGTAAGATCAAAAAAGCCCGGTCGAACTCAGCATCCATCAATTGCTTAACCGGTGATAATCCGGCAACCAGATTTTCACCGTCGCCACACAGATCCAGTCCGAAGGCATTTACACCAGCATTCAGTAAAGCTTTAAGAACTTCAGCACCACTTTTTAGCGATACTGACCGCTCAGCTGAATTACCACCATAAATCACCGCAACCCGGCCAAACTGACCAGCTAATTGCGCATCAATTCGAAAATCTGCCATGTCAGACCTCCTGCACACTGCTTAAATCAAGCGATTTAAGGCGATGTGCCAACGCAGTAATATCACCTGCCCCCTGGGTCAGTAACAAATCTCCTGGCTGTAACAGGTTCTTCAGGATTTCAGGTACCGCATCCAGAGACTCAACAAACACCGGATCAATGCTGCCACGCTGGCGAATACTGCGGCATAAACTACGGCTATCAGCACCTGCAACAGGTTCTTCACCTGCGGCATATACTTCCATTAATAACAACACATCCACATCAGACAATACCTGAACAAAGTCTTCGTAAAGATCGCGGGTTCGGCTATATCGGTGTGGTTGATTGATCATCACCAGACGCCGTTCTGGCCAGCCATCTTTAACGGCCTTAATCGTTGCCTGAACTTCCCGGGGGTGATGGCCATAATCATCCACTAGCATGACTTCACCACCTTCAACCGGGATATCACCCAATACTTGGAAACGTCGGCCAACACCCTGGAATTTTTCCAGTGCCCGGCTTATCGCTTCATCATCAATTCCTTCATCGCTGGCCACTGCAATAGTTGCCAACGCATTAAGCACGTTATGATGACCCGGCATATTCAGGGTAACCTGTAAATCCGGACGTCCGTCTGGACGAGTAACCGTGAAGTGTGTATGCATTCCATGCTGGCTGATATCAATAGCACGATAATCCGCTCCTTCCTCGATACCGTAAGTCACCATCGGCCGACCAATATCCGGCATAATTTCACGAACAACCGGATCATCATGGCAAAGTATTGCCAGACCGTAGAAAGGCAAATTATGCAAAAAATCCACAAAGGTTTTTTTCAGCTTGCCGAAATCGCCGCCATAGGTATCCATATGATCAGCATCAATGTTGGTCACAATAGCCACCATCGGCTGCAAATGCAGGAATGAAGCATCACTCTCGTCAGCTTCTGCAACCAGATATCGGCTACCGCCCAATTTAGCATTGGTACCCGCACTGTTAAGACGGCCACCGATTACAAATGTAGGATCAAGCTCCCCTTCAGCCATGACTGACGCCAGCAGACTGGTAGTGGTGGTCTTACCGTGTGTCCCGGCAACCGCAACACCGTGACGATAACGCATCAGCTCAGCCAGCATTTCGGCACGGCGTACAACCGGTATCCGGCGTTCACGGGCTGCTTTTACTTCAGGGTTTTCTTCATTCACTGCAGTAGAAGTAACAACAACATTGGCAGCCGTAATATTATCTTCACTATGGCCGATGAATATCTCAGCCCCCATCGAAGCGAGATGCTGGGTCGTTGCTGATACTTTGATATCAGAACCACTGATCTGATATCCCTGGTTCAGTAATACTTCAGCAATGCCGCACATACCTACGCCACCTATACCGACAAAATGTATCCGCCGAATCCGGCGCATTTCTGGTACGTCATGTCTCGTCACTGTTGACTGTGTCATTATTTCATTTCCTCAAGGCATGCTCTGGCAACAACTTCTGTTGCCTCAGGTCGACCCAAGCGTTTGGCCGACTGCGCCATTTCTAATAATTTGTCCCGTTGAGACAGCTCATCTGTCAGCAACGTCATTAAACGATTCTTATCCAGATCCCGCTGCTGCACTAATACGGCAGCTCCCTGCTCAGACAGATAGCGTGCATTACCTGTCTGATGATCATCAACTGCATACGGGAACGGCACTAATATCGCCGCCGCTCCAGCAATACTTAGCTCACTGACCGTAAGCGCACCTGCACGGCATAGAACCACATCCGCCCAGCCATAGGCTTCATCCATACGATCAATAAAATCAACTACCCTAATATCATCCCGCTCTGATAATCCGGCAGATGCATAAGCCTGTTTTGTAGCGTCAATATTACGCTTACCCGCCTGGTGTAACACTTCGAACTGACCTTCAGGTAACTCCTGCAATACTTGTGGTAGTAAGGTATTAATTGCCTGAGCACCTAAGCTACCACCGACAACTAATAAACGTAACGCACCATTACGTTCAGAAAATCGCTTTGCAGGTTCCGCTAATTGCAGGATATTACCCCTGACAGGATTACCCACTACCTGAGTTTTAACCTTATCGTTAAAGGCACCACCAAAAGCCTCCATCACAACGCAGGCTACTTTAGCTAACAACTTATTCGTCATCCCGGCAGCAGCATTCTGCTCATGTACGATAACCGGTACACCTGACAAATACGCTGCGGCACCACCAGGACCGGAAGCGAAGCCTCCCATCCCCAACACTGCATCCGGCTTCACCTGACGTAATACACGCAACGCCTGATAACAGGCCTTTAATAATTTAAAAGGCGCCAGTAACAAGCTCAACTTGCCCTTGCCACGTAAGCCAGTTACATCAATACAGTGCAACTTAATATCCGCATCAGGCACAACCCGTGCTTCAATACCTGCGGCCGTTCCCAGCCACTCAACGTTAACACCTTGTTCCCGCAATAAATCAGCGCATGCCAGTGCCGGGAATACATGCCCCCCGGTTCCACCAGCCATGACCAGTAAAGTTTTATGCGCTACTGACATTTATTGCCTCTCGAGATTTACCGTATTCTGATGAAACATCTGTGGCTGCCGCCTTCTTTTTAACTTTTTTCTTAGTCTGCTTTTCAGGTACAGCCTTTTCTACTTTCTCTTTGGGCTGTAACCGTAAGACTTTCAACTCATAATCAATCCGTAGCACCATAGCTAACATAGCTGCGCATACCAGCAAACTACTGCCGCCATAACTAAGCAGCGGCAAGGTAAGCCCTTTGGTTGGTAAAGCACCAACATTTACCCCAACATTTATCAGTGCCTGCGCAGCCAGCATGATGCCAAAACCATAAGCGACATAGCTCATGAAAAACTGTTCCTGCTTTTCAGCCTGCCGCCCAATAATAAAAATACGCAGTACCAACACCACATATAACGCCACGACAAACAAAGCGCCGACACCGCCCATTTCTTCAGCCAAAACTGAAAACACAAAATCAGTGTGCGCTTCAGGCAAATAAAACAGCTTCTGTACACTGTTACCCAAGCCCGTACCAAACCAGTCACCGCGACCAAATGCAATTTGCGCCTGTGCCAGCTGATAACCGCTACCATAAGGATCCGCCCAGGGATCCAGAAAGGTCTGTAAGCGCTGCATCCGGTATGGCTGCACTACTGCCAACGTAGCGATTACCGATAAACAACCGGTAACCACCAGTAAAAACTGTCCGAACTTCATACCACCTAAAAAAATCATGCCCATTACTGTTCCCATAAGCACAACAGCAGCACCAAAATCAGGCTCAAGAATCAGTAACAATACAAAAAACGCTAAAGGTAACGCTGGCTTGGCAACACCTTTCCAGCTGGAACGCACTTCAGATAAGCGCCGCACCAGATAACCCGCCAGATAAATAACCATACTGAATTTGGCAATTTCAGATGCCTGCAGATTAATCGGACCAAAACCAATCCAACGGGTACTGCCATTAACTTCCCGGCCAACCAGTAAAACCAACACCAGCAAAGCCAAACCAACAAACAATAACCAGGGACCTGTTCGCTGCCACAACGCCATGGGAATCCGAGTTACAATTACAGCTCCTGCCAGCCCCAGCAAAATAAAAATCCCATGCCGTATCATGTAGAAAAACGGATTGTTATTTTTAACTGATGCCACCTCAATAGACGCAGAACTGATCATCACAAAACCGATCAGCATCAAGCTTAAACCTGCCGCCAGTAACCAGGCATCAAATGGCAATACCTGATTAACAGGCGTTGCTATCTGCGGGCCGCTGTTAACGCCCCTTCCGGTCAACCGGCTAAACAGATTCATAGTGCCAGCACCGCGTCACAAAAAGCATCGCCACGGGCGGTAAAGCTGGCAAACATATCGAAGCTGGCGCAGGCAGGAGAGAGCAACACTATATCCCCTGGCTCTGCTAATACCTGCGCCTGCTTAACTGCTGCTGACATACTGTCAGTGTAAAAAGTATCCAGATCAGTAATTGCAGCCAGCTTTGCCGCATCCTCACCAATCAAAACCAAAGCACGTCCATGCTGTCGCAATGGCAGACTTAAGGCGTCAAACTCAGCACCTTTACCTTGCCCACCAGCAATCAGGATAACTTTCTGCTCGCCGGAAAGAGTCGCTCCCAAACCATTCAGAGCAGCTTCAGTCGCACCAACATTGGTCCCTTTGGAGTCATTAAAATAATTAACCCCATTCAATTCAGTTACCCACTGACAACGATGCCGTAAACCCGCAAAGCTCTGCAGTGTTTTCAACATAACAGCCATGGGTAAATCTGCTGCATCACCCAGCGCCAGAGCAGCAAGTGCATTCGCCACATTATGACCACCCTGCAACTTCATTGACTTAACCGGCATCAGGCCCTGCAGACCTTTTGCTAACCATGCTTCGCCATTTTGCTGAATGACACCAAAGTCCTGCAAATCCGGTTTACCCAGGCCAAAACTGCAACGTTTAACCTGTTCAGGCAGTAAAGGGGTTGTCAGTGCATCATCACGGTTAGTTACAACTTTCTGTGCACCCCGATATACCCGGTGTTTCGCCTGATAGTACAACTGCATATTGTTATCATATCGATCGAGATGATCCGGGCTGATATTCAGAACAGTGGCTACCGCCGGGCGTAAATCATGCGTTGTTTCCAGTTGAAAACTGGACAGTTCCAACACATATAAATCCTGCTCACCTTCTTTGAGCATATCCAGAACCGGCGTGCCTAAATTGCCGCCAATACCCGTATCTATGCCGGCATCCTGAGCCATCTGACCGACAAGACTTGTGACTGTGCTCTTAGCGTTAGAGCCAGTAATCGCAATGACAGGCGAAGAGGTCTGGCGGCAAAACAGATCAATATCGCCGGACAACTTTACACCCGCCTCTACTGCCTGCTGAATTGCTGGCTGATCCTTAGCCACTCCAGGACTGAGCAATAACTCACCTGCCGCACACAACAGCTCTGCATTGAGTGGACCACAGTAAACGTCTGCATCCGGAAATTCCGTTTTTATCGCATCAAGGTTCGGTGGTACATCACGGGTATCCATCAGCGCAAAGGGTAAACCTTCTCGCGCAAGAAACCGGGCACAAGAAAGCCCGGTTTGTCCTAACCCGATGACGATACGGCGATTATCAGATGCAATCAGCGTCACAGCTACTTATTCCCCTGATTCTTAACGAATCTTCAGTGTTGCCAGGCCGACCAGTACCAGTACCACAGTAATGATCCAGAAACGTACGATGACCCGAGGTTCAGGCCAGCCTTTTAATTCAAAATGATGATGTAACGGCGCCATTCGGAATATACGCCGACCTGTCAGCTTGAATGATGCTACCTGCAAGATGACCGACACTGTCTCAATAACAAATACGCCGCCCATAATAAGCAGCACCAGTTCCTGACGGACTATTACAGCAATCACGCCCAAAGCAGCACCTAATGCCAGCGCACCGACATCACCCATAAATACCTGAGCCGGGTAAGCGTTAAACCACAAGAAGCCCAGACCTGCCCCGACGATCGAACCACAAATAATGATCAGTTCGCCTGAACCCGGTAAATAAGGAATATTCAGATAATTCGCAAACTGCACGTGACCACTCAGATAAGCAAAAATAGCTAGCGCGCCAGCCACCAGAACAGTCGGTAATATTGCCAGCCCATCAAGGCCATCTGTCAGGTTTACAGCGTTAGAAGTACCTACGATTACAAAATAGGTAAAGACGATATAGAAAATACCCATCTCTATCGCGACGTCTTTAAATAACGGAATAATCAGCTGTGTTTCTACCGCAGACTCCGCCGTTACATATAAGAAAACAGCAGCGCCGATACCACCAACGGACTGCCAAAAATACTTCCACCGCGCAGGTAAACCACGGGAATTCTTTTCAATTACCATCCGGTAATCATCGACCCAGCCAACAGCTCCGAATATGAAGGTTACAATCAATACCACCCATACATAACGGTTACTCAGATCACCCCATAACAGGCTGCTGATCATAATGGCCAGCAGAATTAACGCGCCACCCATCGTCGGGGTTCCGGCTTTACTCAGATGAGACTGCGGACCATCATCACGAACAGACTGACCAATCTGCTTCATTTTTAATGTACGGATCAGTAACGGCCCAAGCATCAAAGAGATAGCCAGTGCCGTCAGTACTCCCAAAATCCCCCGCAACGTCAGATAACTGAATACGGTAAAGCTGGAAAAGTGTTGTGCTAACCAATCGGTTAGAAGGAGTAACATTGATTTAACCTCTCTCTTGCAGGCCCTTAATGACCTGTTCCATTCTTGCGCTCCGCGATCCCTTCGCCAGCGTCACCCTGTTATTCGATAATTGCTGTATCGCAGCTACAACATCTTCGTGACGCTGATAACTTTCTGACTGTTTACCACCAGCTGACCGATAGGCGGCTACTGTATTAGCGCTCAAAGGCCCGCAGGTATACAGCACATCCACTCCGGCTTGTGCAGCATAACGGCCTATATCGGCATGAATCTCAATTTCGTCCGGACCTAATTCACCCATATCGCCCAGAGCTAAAACACTCAGAGCATCATCAGAAGCCAAGTCCAGTAAGGCATCAACTGCAGCCTTCATTGAGCCCGGATTAGCGTTATAGGTATCATCAATTAGTAATCCATTATCTGCTGCGATCGGGCACATTCTGCCTGGCACCGCTTTGCAAGCACCTAATCCTTCGGAAATAACCTTCAAAGAACAGTTATCAGCCAAAGCAGTTGCAGCCGAAGCTAACGCATTATTCACGTTATGGCGTCCCAGCATGGCCAGCTGTACGGTTTGCTGCTGACCTTTAAAATGCAGTTCAAACTGATAACATCCATTTTCCTGGCGCTGGATTTCTGAAGCAGTTACATCAGCTTCCGGGTGCAGACCAAAACTTAGCTGAGGTTGCTCTCCCAGAATGTCTTTCCAAACACTGTAATGCGGATCATCCCGGTTAATAATGCCGACACCCTCAGCCGACAACCCGTTAAAGATTTCTGCTTTCGCATGAACCACGCCTTCCAAACTACCAAAACCTTCAAGATGTGCAGCTAATGCATTATTTAACAATGCGACATCCGGTTTCGTCAGACCAACACTGTAATCAATTTCATTCGCGCCACTGGCACCCATTTCAATTACAGCAAACTGATCCTGAGTACTCAGTCTTAACAATGTCAGTGGTACACCAATTTCATTATTCAGATTGCCCAGAGTTGCTAATGTCTGGCCCCTCTGACTATTTATTGACGCTAACATTTCTTTTACAGTGGTCTTACCGCTACTGCCTGTAATGGCAAACACGCTGCCCGAAAAAAAACTCCGGTTAAATGCACCAAGATCACCCAGAGCTAAACGACTATCTTTGACAATCAACTGAGGTAAATCTGAATCAACCTGATGCTCAACGACCAGTGCAACTGCACCTTTTTCTTCAGCCTGGGCAACCAGACTATGCGCATCAAAATTTGGTCCTTTAATCGCCAGAAACAAATCACCACTAACTAACTGGCGGGAATCTGTACTTACTCCCGTAACACTTACAGCAGTAGCATTGATTAAATCAGCCCGAAGCGCTTGCTGAAGTTGCTCTAACGAAAATGGTCCGTTCATCGCTGCTCTCCTTCAGATGTAACACGGGAGATATTGTTCATTGCGCTACGTGCAACTTCTACATCATCAAAAGGTAAGCGCACACCGTTCACTTCCTGGTAATCTTCATGGCCTTTTCCGGCAATCAGCAAAATATCTTCTTCTTTCAACGCTGCAATTGCGTGTTCTATTGCTTCTCGTCGATCAGCGATGCGTACAAACCTGGTCTCAGCCTTCAATCCAGCCACCACCATATCGATAATAGTCTCGGGCTCTTCTGTCCGGGGATTATCACTGGTAACAACTAACGTATCCGCAAGAGCTTCCGCTACTTTTGCCATCTGAGGACGCTTACCATTATCACGGTCACCACCGCAGCCAAACACACAAACCAGGTCACCCTGGCAATAATCCATCAATGCCTGCAAAGCTTTCTCCAGTGCATCCGGCGTATGGGCGTAATCCACCAGCACTACTGGTAACGCGCTCTGAACAGCCTGCATCCTTCCCGGTACCGCATGAATATTTGCAACAGCACTTTCAATCTGTGATGCACTGAAATCTAACTCGCCTAAAGCGCTGACTGTCAGCAACAAATTACTGAGATTAAAACGCCCTAACAGAGGTGAATGAATCTGCAAACTACCCCAGGGGGTTTTCAGTTCAGCAGCAATACCCTTACTACTCAGTTCAATGTTTGAAGCGACTACTGCTGCACTGGTACTTTCACCAAAAGTGGTAACTGAATCGCCAATAGCCAATACTTGTAACTTCTGTCCGTACTCATCATCCAGATTAATGACCTGCCGGGGCACCTGTAGTTCAGTAAATAAGCGTGCTTTAGCAGAAAAATATGCCTGCATATCACCGTGATAATCCAAATGATCGCGGGAAAGATTAGTAAATGCGGCTAAATCAAACTTCAGTCCGGCAACCCGCTGCTGATCAAGGGCGTGACTGGACACTTCCATAACGACGGCAGTTGCACCGGCTGCAACAAAATCGGCCAGCAGCGCCTGCAGACTGATAGCATCCGGCGTGGTATGAGTTGCCGGTTTCAAACCGTCCAACAACCCATTACCTACCGTACCGATCAACGCTGTTTTTTCACCCAGCGCATTTAGCCCCTGTGCAATATAATGCGCACAAGATGTTTTACCATTAGTACCGGTTACACCAATCACTTTCAGCCGCTGACCTGGCTGGCCGTAAAACTGTGCAGCAATCGCCCCGGTTGCAGCATCTATATCTACAACCTGAATAACCGGGACAGTCACTTCATCCTGACCGCTAAAACCTGCCTGCCAGTCGGTCGCTGCAACAACAACCGCAGCAGCACCTTTAGCCTGCGCATCAAGAATAAAGTCACAACCACGATGAGCAACGCCTGAGCGGGCAAAAAACAACATACCCGGCTGCACCATACGGCTATCCAGCGTCAACGCACTGATCTGCACATTAGTCAGATCAGCATCATGAATAAGTGGGGCTAACTGACTGTCCGCGACCCCTATCGCCAACAGTTCAGCTAGTTGTTTCCCCGTTCCCAAACCTGTCATTTCATTACCACCTGGGTCTCGCCTTCGGCCAACTTATCCGGTGCAACATTTAAACTGCGTAACGCACCACCTACGACCCGCGCAAAGACCGGCGCAGCTACTTCACCGCCGTAATACTCCTGACCTTTCGGATTATCTATCATCACAACAGTGATTATCCGTGGATCACTTACCGGAGCGATGCCTGCGAATACCGAAATATACTGATCTTCTTTATAACCACCTTTAGCAGCTTTATGTGCAGTACCTGTCTTACCTGCAACCCGGTACCCATCAACCGCAGCCTGGGTTCCGGTACCGCCTTTATTGGTAACCGTTTCCATCATGTCTAAAATCGTTTCAGCGATATCTACCGGCATTACCCGCACTGAACTGTCAGGCTTATCAATCTTCAGCAATGAAACTGTTGGCATCACACCCTGGTTGGCAAATGGCAAATATGCCTGAGCAACCTGCAACGGCGTTGCTGATAAACCATAGCCGTATGACATAGTGGCCCGCTCAACTACACGTTTCTTTTCTATGTACGGTAAAACCCCGGTCTGCTCCCCTGGAAACCCACTGTTTGTGGACTGCCCCAGACCAAGGTTGTAAAACACGTTACGCACTGCATCTTCATGCATACTCAGCGCTAACTTAGTCACACCTACGTTACTGGACTTAGTAATAATCTTGGTCATATCCAGCTCACCATAATTACGGTGATCTCTGATGGTCCGCCCTCTGACCCGAATATAACCTGGCGCGGTGTCTACCACACTTTCCGCCGTGTACTGACCACTCATTAGCGCCGCAGCAACTGTTAACGGCTTCATAGTTGAACCTGGTTCAAAAATATCCGTGATCGCACGATTTCTAAGCATTGCAGGAATCAGGTTCGAGCGATCGTTTGGGTTAAACGACGGCTGATTCACCATCGCTAACACCTCACCGGTTCGAGCATTCAACATAACCAGTGCGCCAGAATCCGCTTTATGTGCACTGACTGCAGCCTTCAGCTCACGGTAAGCTAAATACTGCAGACGCAGATCAATACTCAACTGCAGATCTTTACCCTGCACAACATCTTCGACCTGGCGAATATGCTTAATTGTCCGACCCAGCAAATCACGCATTACTAGTTTTTTGCCCGGAACACCTTTGAGCCAGTCCTCAAATGCCAACTCAAGTCCTTCCTGCCCGACACCATCTAAATTAGTAAAACCCACAAGGTGGGCAGTCACTTCAGATGCTGGGTAATAACGCTTATATTCCCGATCGACATGCAGCCCTTTAATACGCAGAGCCTCAACACTTTCTGCAAGATCTGGCGTAATCTGTCGCTTCAAATATAAAAACTGCTTAGTTCGGTAACGGGCTACTTTCTCTTTCACTTCACCGGGTTTAAAACCCAGCAAGCTTGCAAGCTTGCCAACAGCAGGATTCTCAATTTCGAATTCTTTCGGATTTACCCATACCGTTGCTACTGGAGCACTGACAGACAATGGTTCGCCATTTCGATCGGTAATTACACCACGGTGCGCCGGAATCGCCGTCGTTCGTAATACCCGGGAATCGCCCTGCTTTTGCAAAAATGCCTGATCCTGCACATTCAGCGAAACCATTTTGGCAACAATAAAGCCAGCAATCAGCAACAAGAGCAGCAGTACCAGCCACAAGCGCCAGCCACGTGCAGCACGCGTCTGGATACCGGCGACGTCTTGCAACATCTCCTGGTTATCCTGACTGTTCGCTGTAGCTTTAACGCTCATCACGTATAACCTCTATTCTGGCCGGAATCTGCATGCTTAACTTTTTAGTTGCCAGGTTTTCAACCCGGCTATTCGCTGCCAGGGCTCCTTGCTCTAAAAGCAGCTGCCCCCACTCCACCTGTAACTCATCCCATTGCTGCACCAGTTGCTGTTGATGGTTAAAGTTCAGGCGGTACTGATAGGCGGTAAAAATAACCATCAATGCCGAAATAACAATGCAACTTACCAACACCAACAGAACAACCGATTTAACGTACAGATCACTGGCCTTCAGCATGACAGCAGGACGTTCAGCAACTACTGAATCATTTTCCTCATCACTCAGGGCTGCAGTACCAAACTGCAGCCAGGCAGGCCAACTAACTTTCACTTCAGTTTTACCGCCGCACGCATAACGGCACTGCGTGAACGCGGGTTATCATCAACTTCTTTACGACTGGCTTTAACAGCTTTTGTCACAGCCTTAAGTCGTTTTTCCAACATGTCATCGGTAAAAGGAATACCTCTCGGCAAATGCTCATCACCTTTCACGTGCTGACGAATAAAACGTTTAACTATTCTGTCTTCCAAAGAGTGGAAGCTAATCACAACCAGTCGGCCACCGACCTTAAGCATTTCCAGTGATTGCTCAAGACAGGCTTCCAGATCATCCAGCTCGCGGTTAATGAATATACGGATACCCTGAAAAGCACGGGTAGCAGGATTCTTACCTTTTTCCCAAGAAGGGTTCGCATCAGCGACAATCTTTGATAAGCGCCCTGTCGTCGTAATAGGTTCTTCTGCTTGTGCAGCCAGAATAGCTCTGGCTATTCGGCGACCGTGACGTTCTTCTCCATAGGTATAAAGAACATCCGCAATTTGCGCCTCAGTCGCATGGGTCAGCCATTCAGCAGCACTTTCCCCAACGTCCGGGTTCATGCGCATATCTAACGGGCCATCAGTCATAAAACTGAAGCCGCGGTTTGGATCATCCAGTTGCGGAGAAGAAACCCCCAGATCCAGTAACACACCGTCCAGCTTGCCTGACAGATCACGGGCTTCAACAAACTCCTGTAGCTGAGCGAAAGAACCGCGCTCGATATCGAAGCGCGGTTCTGTTGCAAATCGCTGTGCTGCACAGGCAATTGCTTCAGGATCTTTATCAATTGCCAGTAACTTGCCCTGCGGCGTTAAACGTTCAAGAACCAGTGCGGAATGCCCGCCCCTGCCAAAGGTTCCATCAATATAAAAACCATCTCCGTCACCAACAAGGGTATCGACAGCTTCATTCAGCAGCACTGTAATGTGTTGAAATTCTGCACTCATGTGCATTGACCCCTAATGGTTTTCATCAGCCGTTACCGGCTTAAAGCGATAAATTTTGCAAATCATCCGGCAGTTCCATTCCGCCGTCATCATCATTCAGATAATCATCCCGGGTGCTGTTCCAGCGGTCTTCACTCCAGATCTCGAACTTATTGCCCTGCCCCAGCAGAATGATTTTCTTTTCCAGCTCAGCGTAATCACGTAATGGTGCTGGCAATAAAAGGCGACCGTTATTATCCATTTCCAGATCGGTCGCATGGCCTATCAGCAAACGCTGAATTCGCCGGGCCTGTTTGTTAAAGCTAGGAAGCGCTTCAATTTTTTCCTGAATTTCTTCCCATTCGGAAAGCGGGTAAAGCAGCAGACAACGGTCTTCAGTATCAATAGTGGCTACTAACTGCCCGGCACAGAACCCTGAGATTGCCTCACGGTAGCGCGCCGGAATGGCCATTCGGCCCTTGGCATCGAGATTAATCGGGTTTACACCCCGGAACATGCCCTGACTTCCACTTTAATTCCCCTTTGCTCCACATTTACCCACATTTACCCACTACGTCACACTATAGAAATTAACCTTGGCTTTTGCAAGGCCGTAAAACAGATTTTGGGCAATCGTCAAGACCAGATATCTCAAGGGCTTAAAGCCAGTCGGAGAATCTGAAAACAGAGCAATAAAACAGAAGAGATAAAACTGAATCAGGGCTGTATACCAGCCTGACAAGAGAAAAAATCTACAACTACAAAATCAAACCGTCAGTAAGCTAATGCGCTTTCGCGGCTGCAGAATTTTAACATATGAAACCGCCACAAATGACATTTGTCGACGCAGATAAACTTGAATTTTTTTGATATTAAATCATAACGAAAAACGGAGACCTGGATCTCCGTTTTTATAGGTGGGAAATTTGATTCAGTACTTCAGATCAAACCTGTAACCAGCACGGCAAGCCATGCTTAATGTATATATAAAGAGCCACGCTTGTCCGCTATCCAGTAATGCCCGTTTACTTCTTCAGTGTTTTGCGGGCCGATATAGCCAGTCACACCAACAGCCACTGCACCAGCCTTATATAAAGTCTGCGCAAGTTCAACAGCTGACTCACCTTTATCAACAAATGCTGACTGATCAAGACTCAGTACAGCCGGAATACCTGACACAGCAGCAGCCTGCAGAAATAACAATGCAGTTTCTTTGCTGGCCAGATTACTTTGGATAACGAAATCAGCACCCGCTACAGACACTTGCTCTAACACAACTGCATAATCACTATGCGATGCTGCATTAACTTCCGCAGCAACCAGCAAAGGCTCAGCTGCTTCATTTGCTATACGTCGGGCTGCCCGTAAAGACACTGCTGCAAGATCATTTTCTTCAGACGTAAAAGGATGACTGCTTTCAACCACATCTCCCTTTAAATCAACCTGTTTAGAGTACTCTGCTACCAGAAGATCAAATCTCTCACCAAGATTCATCAGCGCAACCGCTTGCACATCGCTGCAAGCGACACGGGATGCTGTTAATACTCCCTGGGATGCCAAACGGGTTTGTAAATCGCGCTTTTCCAGACTCATGATGTCTCTCCTCTGGTTTATCTGGCTGTATCGCGAAACTGCGTAACAGCTCATAAGGTGGAGACATCATAGAAATAGAATTAAAATTAGTAAAACTCAATATTTTCAGATTTTATTGAAAAAAATTAATACAGATATCAACAACTACTCACACTTCCAAGTAACACACTGATATATAAAGAACTATATCACTCGACTAAACCGCATCATCAACATGTAAATCATAACAACAGTCCAGATAACGCCCTCCACTGCCACATAAACATGGCTGTGTCTTATCAGGCTGAGGCTGGCTATTCTCCATTACATAGTGCGACGCGTGTTCACGCTTCGTCCAAAGCTGTTCATTTTTATTCAGAAAATCACTCTGAATCAGTGGCTTTGTGACATCAAGATATTCACTGTATTTAGCAACCGCCTGCTCAGACTGATCAATAGAGGCATGCAGCGTCGCAACAGTAAATAGCGACTCGGTAGTAACCAGATTTAAACGATAACGGCTACCAAAACCATGTTTGTACATTTCAAATGCCTGAGCAAAGCACTCTATCGCTGTCGGCTCTAAACCCAAATAACTTAGCGCGACACCTATATCTTCAACAACAGATGCCCGGCAGGCACTAAAACCAAATAAAGTCGACATTTCATAAGTATTACTGCTGAGCGAAAGCTCCAAACACGCCATTAACGTTAAAGCCGCCTGACGATGATGGTCAAACGCCAACTCCAGGCGTGAAACATAAACCAATAATGCGGCCAGATCCGCCTCATCTACCAGTGACTCCCGACAAGCAGCAATTTCAGTGTAAAACAACTCAAGCAATAAAGTATTCGCCGCTTCAGAAATGTAAGACTGCCCAACCAAGGTACTGTCATTAATCAGCCGGGTAGCAATCCCCGCTATGTAAAGGGATAAATTCAGGCGAGCAGCCGCTGGCAATTCATCAATACTGCGCAACACATCTAAACCTGGTTTATTGGTATCTCTGGCACACTGCCAGGCATATATAAATGCCTCAAGCCCTTTCTCAGGAGAAATACCATTACTTATAAACAACGCATCAAGCTGAACTCTTAACGTCTCAAATTCTGGCGTTTCTTCTTTTTCACGATATTCGTACACACTTTCATGAGGACCTGCAGCAATGAGCGCAGCCATCACTGACTCAAACCGCTCATTTAAAAGAACGTCTGTAATAGCAACATCCAAAACAGATTCGGAACGTCCCGGCTTTCTGGGTAAAGCGGCGACGTTTAATGGCATGTCGGATAAAGTCGCTTTGGCAAAAGCCGTCAGTCTATTCTGCTGTACGCTCACATTCACTCCCCAGAAGAGTCAGTATTTCTTTTCGGTTAGCCAACAAACACAGTCTGCTCAGCTTGCTTCAGAATCAGCACCTTAGAACCACAAACTGAAACAAAGCTGAACGCTCAGCATAACTAGTGCCGCACAATATCCGCTGACTCAAAGCCAGAAGCCCGCAACGGACTATTACTCTGAATAAAGGCACGCAGCACTTCGGCATCGACAAACCCGGTATTAACGTAGCCCGGATGCGTATCCATTTTCGGATACCCATCACCACCCGATGCTATGTAGCTATTAATAGCCATTCGATAGGTTCTGCGAGGATCAACAACCTCACCAGCCACCATAACCTTTTGCAACTTACCACCCAGCACTTCTAACTGAACACCTGCAAACTGCGCAAACGCACCACTATCAACAGGTTTCTCTGCCACCGCCTTAAGATAGTCCAGCAACTCAGCCCCGCTTAATTCCACAAACGCCACAGCGTTTGCAAACGGCTGCACCTTAAGCACATCTTTATAAGTAATATTACCTGCTGCAATACTGTCCCGAATACCGCCTGAATTCATTACAGCAAAGTCGGCATTGGTTTTATCCATCTGCGACTGAGCAATCAAAACACCCAGGTTGGTTGGCTGAAAACGAATAACATCCCGGTCGCCCTCAAGTTTAGCGTCTACAGAACCAATCTGAACCTGCAACTGCTCCTGACCGTTATCCTGATATGGCTGCAAAAAAGCCTTCATGGCCGCATCATCAGCTATAGCATCTGCAACCAATACCCTGACCTTATTACCATCAGCATCTTTAACTTTTTTCTTCAGGTTCACCGGTATCAGCTGATAGCGCTGTAAACTCACCTCACCGCCTTTAAAAACTAGATCCGCACGGCCCACATATTTACCCCATTCATGCGCCTGCATAATCAAAGTCCCGTTTTGCACATCCGGCATACAGGCTGAACCTGGCTTAAAGTCTGAATCAGCTTTACCTTCTGCAGTCATACAAACCGGATCCTGCGAATGTCCGCCAATGATCATATCCAGACCATCTACTTCCCGCGCCATCGTCACATCACCAGGTGCATTAATACCGTAAGCAGCATCTACATAGTGCCCCATATGCGTGGCAGCAATCACAACATCAGCCTGCGCACGTAACTCCGGCACTAAAGTCGCCGCCTCAGCAACAGGATCAGTAAAGGCTATATCGCCAATATACTCAGGATTGCCTAACTTACCGGTGTCTTTGGTCGTCAAACCAAGTACTGCTATTTTCAAATCACCCTTATTAAAAATATGGTACGGCCTGAATAGTCGCTCACCATTGCTCTGCTGATAAATATTTGCAGCTAAAAAAGGAAAATCAGCCCATTCCTGCTGCTGACGCAACACATCAAGTGGGTTATCAAACTCATGATTACCAACCGCCATTGCGTCATAGCCTATACGACTCATCCCTTTAAAATCAGGCTCAGCATCCTGAAGATCAGATTCGGGCACGCCGGTATTGATATCACCACCGGACAGCAATAGTAGCTCACCACCCTCTGCAGCTACTTCAGCACGGATTTGATCAATCAGCGTTTTTCGCGCCGCCATGCCATACTCACCATGACGATTCGCCCAGAAGCGCCCATGATGATCATTGGTATGTAAAACGGTCAGACGATATTCCTTACCATCCTGCCACTGATGCTCTGCCGGCTGAAGCAAAGCACATCCAGACAAAATAACCGATGCCAGCGCACCCGCCATCGCAACTTTTAATCCGGTCATCAAAAAAACTCCTGTATTTTTAATCCTGCAGAACACAAACAAAGACAACTACCAGGCAACATCAGTTTATGGCGAGGCAGTAAAAAGAAACAAACTATAGAAAAGAAACAACAAAAAAGGCAAGCGGTGGCACTAAGCAGGGCCACCGGATTCGATCACATAATCAATATAATCATCTTCTGATATCTGATCATCCGTCACTTCAAACCAGCTAACAACAGAAGCACCCGCCTGTTTAACAGATTCGCGTCGTCCGGTAATTAACGGATGCCAGTCAGGAATATCCTTACCTTCATGAACCAGGCGGTAGGTACAGGTTCGGGGCAACCAATGGAACTCTTCGACATCTTCCGGTCTGAGCTTGACGCACTGAGGTACTAATGAACAACGCTTCTCATACTCAGTACAATACATGTTATCCAGATCAAGCAAATGACAAACAACACTGGTGTAATACACCTGCTCTGTTTCTTCATCTTCAACCTTATGCAGGCAGCACAAAGCACAGCCATCACAGAGCGACTCCCACTGACTTTCTGACATTTCTTCCAGCGGTGTAGAACGCCAGAAAACTTCAGCGGCCATCAGCGTACTCCGGTTTCCGGACGATCGACATGTAAATCCAGCAGATAGTCTTCTTTAACCGGCGGCATTTGCAGAAAGAAACCTTTCTCCTGAATATCGCTCAATACCTTTGCCGCCTCTGCCCGGGCCATTTTCTTTTCCGGCGTAATCAACATATCGAATACATGCAACGGCGTGCCAAACATACTTTTAAGTGCATCCGGCACACGCTTGAGCTGTTCCTGCTTATCAACATACAGGTACATCTCATCCTTCTTCGAACTCTTAAAAACACTACAGATCTTTTTCATGGATATTCCGAAGCAGCCTTCGCAGGCTAGTTATGCAATTTCTTTCAGTTTAATAACCAGCGCATCGCCAATTACAGATTTTCGCCAGCCACTTAACGTTTCCGGCAAACTATACTCACCCTGCTCACCGGTGCGGATTAAGGCATCCAGGTCCTTCTTTCGCAACAGCACCTCTGGCGCCATATTCAGCTCGGTCGCCTTTTCACGGGCCATAGCCTTAAGCTGCTTCAACGGCTTATTCCAGTCATAACTCAGCGGCTGCACGATAGACTCAGGCGGATTCTCGGCTGCAGAGCTTTTTGCCATTTGCAGATAACTTAATATAGTCGAACCATCCTGCCGAATCGAACGGGGACGAATATCATCTATCTGTGACAACGCATATTCTGACGTCGGCCAGGTATAAACAATATCGATTAATGTCTGATTTCTCAGGACCCGGTTACGGGGAACATCACGCTGACGGCAAATACGTTCACGCCATGCGGTCAAATCCCGAAGAGCAGCCAACTTTTCCGCCGGTAACTTCCAGGCCTGACTAAAGCGTTTATAGTAATGAACGCCATCCGGATCCTGATCTGGAATATTTGCCAGCAGCTGCTGCAGCTCATCCTCCAGCCAGGCCGTCATTTCCCGGGTATCCAACTCTTCTTTCTGCTTGAGATACAACGCTGGCAAGTAAGCAACATCAAGGGTCGCATAATGCTCCTGCGCGGCAGTTAATGGACGCTGTAACCAGTCCGAACGTGTTTCACCTTTTCCAACAGCAATACCCAGCGCATGTTCAACTATACGCTGGTAGCCCATGGAAAACCCCCAACCCAGAAAACCTGCTGCAACTTGTGTATCAAACACAGGGGTTGGCATTTCGCCCAACATATAGAGAAATAATTCTAAATCTTCATTACATGCATGCAGTACCTTCAGCACTGAAGATGCGCGAAACACCTCGATCAGCGGCTGATAATTCTCCAGCAACAACGGATCCAGCAGATAACAACGCTGATCATCAGCAACCTGAATCAGTCCGGGTAACGGATAAAAAGTATCTACGCGGATGAATTCTGTATCCAGAGCAATTAACGGCAGCGTTAGCCAATGCTGACAACAGCTTGCCAACTCTTCATCAGATCTAACCCAAACAGGCTCTTTCGCAGCATTTTCTAAGGCGAGATGATCGTAAGGTGCTGAACTTCCAGCATTCATATAAATTTCCTGCACAAGACTTATCAGAGAAGAGAACGGCGACCAGCCAGCGCATGCGCCAGTGTTCCACCATCAACGAACTCAAGTTCACCCCCCACAGGAACACCGTGAGCAATGCGAGTTACTTTAATCCCCATATCTTTTACCTGCTCAGCTATATAGTGAGCAGTCGCTTCGCCTTCAACCGTTGGATTTGTTGCCAGAATAATTTCTTCTATTTCGGCGCCATCGATTTGCTGAAGCAGAACATCCAGCCCAAGATCCTGCGGGCCTATACCGTCAATCGGAGACAAATGCCCCATCAATACAAAGTACAGGCCGTTAAAGCCACCAGTCTGCTCAACCGCTAGTACGTCTACCGGAGTTTCAAGTACGCAAAGCTTTGAACTATCGCGACGG
This sequence comes from Aliamphritea ceti, assembly GCF_024347215.1. NCBI lineage: Bacteria > Pseudomonadati > Pseudomonadota > Gammaproteobacteria > Oceanospirillales > Oceanospirillaceae > Aliamphritea > Aliamphritea ceti. Next base: position 1,470,810 of record NZ_AP025282.1, on the reverse strand, counting down.
GAATCATCACAAATTTCACAGAGCTCGTTCTCAGACAAGGTGCGGCAACGGCTACAGCGGCCAACATTCTCGATTGCCAGCTGTAAAGTCTCTGACAACCTGACACCGCCTTCACGGTCACGCTCAAGCATATGAAATGCCATACGCTGAGCCGTTTTAGGCCCGACACCGGGTAAACAGCGAAAAGCTTCAACCAGTGACTGAATTAACGGACTGAATGACATAATCGCCCCTTAGAACGGCATATTAAAACCTGGCGGCATACCCATGCCACCGGTCACCTTAGACATCCGTTCCTGGCTGGCAGACTCAACTTTACGCACAGCATCATTTACCGCTGCTGCGATAAGGTCTTCCAGTATTTCTTTATCTTCTTCCATCAGGCTGTCATCAATATCAACGCGCTTCACGTCGTGACGACCGTTCATGACGATTTTCACCATACCGGCGCCGGACTCGCCATTAACTTCAGCTTTAGCTACTTCTTCCTGAGCTTTTTGCAGCTCTTCCTGCATTTTCTGGGCCTGTTTCATCAGATTGCCCATACCACCTTTCATCATCTTTAACCTCGATATCTAATACCTGTAACCCACACTATCAGTGCCGGTTAAGTGAAATTTTTTTATCTGCAAACTAATGCAGTGTCACCGGCGCATCAATTGGCTCAACGGATGAAATATCGATTCGCCCGTTAAAACGCTGGATTATCGCCTGAACTGTAGCATCCGTCTCAATCGCTGCAACGGCCTGAACCAAACGCTCTGACTTTTTCCGCGAACGATACAGACTCGGTGTTTCCCGACTAAAAATACCTAACTCAAATTCTACCTGAAGCGACTCTTTAAAATAATCGCTCAGCGCCGCAGATATACGGTCAGTATGGACCTCATTGAGAATATTTTTCTGCTCATCCGCATAGTGGAATCTGAATACTCCGTCACTGACAGTTTCCAGCGAGGTGTTCGCGGCAATCATATAGGTCATCCCGGATAGGCCAAGCACATCCACCAGCAACACCCACTGCGATACATCCAGCTCAGATAATTGCGGTGAAACAGTTTCAGCCGTCGGTTCAGTTATATAGTCTGTCGCCATATTTGAAGGCGGCATATTAACCGCAGGCACTGCAGCGATTTCTGGCTCATACGCCCTCTGCGCCATCGGTGCCGATGGCTGACTAAACCCTTCAGACTTTTTTGACGGTTCAGACGCCTCCTGCGACGCACCTGAAAAGTATGATTCATCATATGCTGGCGGTTCTTCCCATGGAGGAACATCATGCGCGGGGATTTTCTGCGCCGGAGCCGCCTGAACGACCGGTATTTCAGCTACCGGCTGAGCACTTACCTCAACAGCAGGCTGCACACTTTCCTGGGCGCTCACAGCCACTACCGCGTCAGCTACAGGCGTGGAATTTTGAATAACCGCCGCTACAGGCTCAGCCACAGCCGACTCAGCAACTTGAGGCACATCCTGTGGATGTCCATTCTGAGCAACCCCATCAGAAATAGCTTCAGTTTGTTCTACTTCGGCTGTTGCAACCTCAGCTCGCCCGGCATCAGCAACAACTGGCACAGATACAGGCTGCGCAACTGACTCAACGGCAGGCGATGTATTCGAATTGTTATCAGGGCTGGTATCAGAACTTACCTGAGAGCTTACTAAGGGAGCTTCTTCAGAACTGGCAACTGCATCAGAAGCAGGTGCAAGGTTAGCCGTTCCTGAGCCTGACTGAGCAGCAGAGTCAGCGGCTAAAGCTTTAGGCTTATCGCCACTGCGGGGCGGAGCTGATGCCGGACGGAATGCCAGCATACGCAATAAGACCATTTCCAGACCTTCACGTGCATCCGGAACATAAGGCAGATCCTTTCTGCCTAACAGTGCTACCTGATAATACAGCTGTACATCTTCAGCGGTCAGTTGCTGCGCAAGCTCAAGTACCTGCTGACGGTCACCCATGCCATTATCGACAGCATCAGGCATCACCTGCCCAAGTGCAACCCGATGTAGCAAGCTAATCAGGTCACCTAAAACAGTATTATAATCCGGCGAGAACTGCGCAAGATCACTCACAGTTGCCAACATTTCCTTGGCATCCTGAGCCACCAGGCTATCCAGCAAGCGATAAACCAAACGCTGATCAATCGTTCCCAGCATAGACCGGGCATCAGCTTCATTGATCTCGCCAGCACCAAAAGCAATGGCCTGATCAGTAAGACTCATAGCGTCCCGCATTGAACCATCAGCCGAACGGGCTAACAGCCATAATGCAGGCTCTTCAAATTTAATCGACTCTTGCGTTAAAACATGACGCAAATGATCCACAATTCGCTCAGGAATCATGTTCTTCAAATTAAACTGAAGACAACGGGACAGAATCGTCACCGGCAGTTTTTGCGGATCAGTCGTTGCTAACAGAAATTTAACATGCGGAGGTGGCTCTTCCAGCGTTTTCAGCAACGCGTTGAAAGAGTGAGTCGAAAGCATGTGCACCTCATCAATCAGGTACACTTTATAGCGGCCATGTGTTGGCGCGTACTGAACGTTTTCCAGCAGTTCCCGGGTATCTTCAACTTTAGTTCGGGACGCCGCATCGACCTCAATTAAGTCAACAAAACGGCCTTCACTGATTTCCCGGCAAGGCGCACATTCACCACACGGGGTAGAAGACACACCCTCAGCGCAGTTAAGCGACTTAGCAAACAAACGCGCTATCGATGTTTTACCCACACCCCGTGTTCCGGTGAACAAGTAAGCATGATGCAAACGATCATCATCGAGGGCATTAACCAGTGCTTTGAGCACATGCTCCTGGCCAACCATCTCCTGAAATGTTGCAGGGCGCCATTTTCGCGCCAGAACCTGATAACTCATGATGTGATGATTCTTATCCGGAAAGCCAGTTAAGGCTTAAATTAAGGCAGTACAAATAAATAAGCTGACATGCTAACGATTACCGTCCAACAGTGCCAGCTTAAGCCTTGGAATAATCCGCAATATTTTATCTTGCACGATGAAGAACAGGCAACGACAGCTTATCGACTGTTCACAAAGCAATCCTTCCTGGCACGATGTAATAGCAAACAACCTATTACTTAATACTGCTAGCGCACAATCAAGCTATGAACATTCCAGCTTTTCAATCTCGTCACTAACACTTGTATCTACGCCGCTTAACTGAATCACCTCAACCCGGTCACGGCCGTTTTGCTTAGCTATATATAACGCTTCGTCTGCCAGCTTCACAACCTCGTCCATCGAGCTGGCATGACCAGGATAAACAGCAATACCAATAGATGTTGTCACCTTGCCCAGTGACAACTGATTCATTGTCAGTTCCTGCTTACTTATCCCTTTAATGATACGTGTCGCGACTTTTAACGCCTGAGTTTCGTTCGTCGACGGACAGACAATACAGAACTCCTCACCGCCGTAACGACACGCAATATCCTCATTACGGGACGACTCTTTGAGTATTTGCGAGAAAGCTTTAAGCACATGATCACCCGCATCATGCCCAAAGTTATCATTAAAGCGTTTAAAGTGATCAAGATCGACCATCAGAACCGCGATTTCAGTGTTAGTACGTTCTACCCTACTGTGTGCCTGATCCAGCGCTTCAAGCATGTAGCGCCGGTTATACAAGCCCGTCAGAGGATCCCGGATCGCCTGCTCACGCAACGTATCCCGTAACTGGATGTTAGCAAGTGTCAGACCAGCCTGCTCCGCGATAGAATTCATGAGCCCCTGACTTTGGTCAAAACCCTCTCCATCAGGAAGCACAAAATGTAAAATACCTACAGTTTCACCTTGCGCTATCAAAGGAAGGCACAACGTCTGATTCCCCTCAAGAGACTCAGCCCAGTGCTGACAGTAAGTTTGAATACCATGTTCCAAAGCCAGATGCTGATGACCTTTACGAAGCGACCAGCACTCGCTGGGCGCAAATCTCTCAGCACCGGGCCACTCACCGCCCCAGCTTGTAATAGCATCTAACCGGTTACGGGACGCCTTAATAATAGAGATACTACCCGCACAGCCGGGAATCAAACGGGGAATAACATTTTTCATAACTTCGCCAGCCTCAGCCAACGTAGAACATGCATTTAACAAGGCACCAAACGTTTGCAGTATCGAAATCTCTGTCGTCCGGTCGTTAACTCGCTGCTCCAACAGAGATTGCTCACTCATAACAGCTTTATTCATTGCTCTGGAACCAAAATAACCCAACCCGAGCACAGCCAGCAGGCTGATTAAACCCGTTACGATTAAGGTTTCTCTAAACTCATTAATAGCTGCCTGAATCGATAACTCTGAACGGGCGATACGCGCAATAATCGGATGTGCTAAATGTGAGTTCTCATCCGTAAAATGATCTTCATCAGAGCGAACTGCGACATAAACCATATTAAGACTAAGCGTATCACTATAGCTCTCAGACACACCTTTTCCTGCTTCTAACGCCTGCAGAATCTCTGCACGATCAAGATGGTTTTCCAGGTGCGATAACTTATCGTAAGTTACTTCAGAGTCGCCAAGCACCCTGCCATTTGCATCGATATAAGTGACACGTATATCGCCTGCATGGGAAAAATTCGTCGCCAAGCGCTGAAACGAACGACTTATTTGCTCGTCTTCATGTTCATCCAAAGCCTCAAGCGTCTTAAGCGACTCGAGAGACGCTACAGCCAGTGTCGTTAACTCAGCTACTTTCCTATCCCGAAGATCTTTACGAAGAGTGTGTTCAAGAAAGAGAATGGTGACCAAACTAACAAAAAGCATTACCGCCAGGGGAATAGCTATAATTTTATGTTGTATTTTCATGAACACCCTCAGGACATACAATCGCTAAAAATCTGTTGCAGATCAGCACTTCTCTTTCACATAAAAGAAAGAAAATCATAAAGATAGAAGAATCATTATAGACTTAAGAATCAATCTACAAACAGGAAATAAGGCTGCATCAACCAAAATGGTGACAGTGTTTTTATCTATGCAGAGTAAGAAATAACGACAACTGGGTAACCGATAGCACAACAGTTACAGAGCTTCTGTATAACAAAGTGAAAGGAATAGATTTATCAACAATAAGAAGACTACATTTAACTATGTAAACTCATAACAAACATTACCAGTATTGAGCATTCTTACGCCTTAAGAGCTTAAGAGCACTGCTATTACGTAAGCGCTTATAAAACATATACTCAACAATTCTTAATTAATTGTCGGCTTTGTTTTGCACCAGACGCCGGGCAAACCTGCTAACGAGAAAAGCAAGTAATAAAAAAGAAATAACCCAGAACCAAACAGCGTACTCACTTTTAGCTATAAACGCTGATTGTTCGCCGCCTCCCACATTAACATCCGAAATAACCTGCTTCTGAGAAGTAGCAGCATTGCCATCCGCAAATATCAGCTCTTTTGACACGCTATCTATTGAAGCATAGCCACTTACGCCTGGAATAACGGCGCCTTTGCCGCCAAAGCCATCTGAACCTGTTACTCCTGAACTGCCAGCTCCCGAACCGCCGGACCCAGAACTATTTGCCCCTGAACTGCCTGATCCCGAACTGCCTGCTACTGAACCAGCAACTCCTGAACCGCCCGATCCTGAACTGCCTGTACCAGAACCACCTGATCCTGAGCTGTCTGATCCTGAGCTACCTGTTCCTGAATTACCCGCTCCTGAACCGCCTGATCCAGAACCGCCTGTTCCTGAACTGCCTGATCCTGAACTGCCTGATCCTGAACTGCCTATTCCTGAACTGCCGGCTCCTGAACCACCTGTTCCTGAACTGCCTGTTCCTGAACTGCCTGTTCCTGAAGCACCTGCTCCTGAAGCACCTGTTCCTGAACCGCCCGATCCAGAACTGCCTGTTCCTGAACTGCCTGCTCCTGAAGCACCTGTTCCTGAACCGCCCGATCCAGAACTGCCTGTTCCTGAACTGCCTGCTCCTGAACTACTTACCTGAATAGCAACTGCTAATTTATCAACAGTACTGAATACTGACACGCCTAACGCAGTAAATGCCAAGATCAGTCCCGCAGATATCAACGCTGCTGCAATTGCATATTCGACCGTCGTTAAACCAGCTTGCTTGCGGGAGAAGGAATCCATCAAACCATCCTTATCTTTAGACTCTATAGATATCTGGATATAAAAAAATCATAGGCTCCCTTCTCTCTAGCGTCCACTTCTGACGCAATAATCCCAAAAAATTTGATGCATAAACTACAAGCACCACAAAGCGTGCAAGCCATATAATGCAAGCCGCGGAATCAAATTCAGTTATAGATTAGATATTTTTTACGGGAATAAAATCAAATACGAGACAACAGCGTCAAAGAAAAAATAGAAATCAGACGCTTGTGCTCCATGGTTTAAGCATGAAACAAACTTTCATACCACCATTATAAAAACACTCGATAAGAAAACAGCAGATACAACATACCGACAAGCTAAAACCCAGACATATTTTATTCTGACTTGCCTGTTAATTATTTTCAAAAAGCTTTCAGCTTAACCGAATTAAAAAACACTAGAGAAATGCACAACAGCAGTTGCCAGGACTTCTTCGCAGAACAACGAAGAAAGAGTGGTTTTGTATTAATTTATGTACCATCCCTCAAATGCCTCAAAGGGCCATACAACCCCTTGAAAGCACTGAGAAACAGTTTGAGAATTCACCGATAAGCCGGGTTCTGTCGTGGACAATCATTCATCTAGGACCTGCGTCGCCACAGGCCTCAAGCGACCTACCCGAATCCAGTGCGGATCACACCTTAAAGGATTCCTATTTGGTCTTGCTCCGAGTGGGGTTTACCATGCCGTGATGTGTTGCCACCCACGCGGTGCGCTCTTACCGCACCCTTTCACCCTTACCGGCTCATTGCTGAGCTTAGGCGGTCTGCTCTCTGCTGCACTTTCCGTAGGCTTTCGCCCCCCAGGCGTTACCTGGCACCCTATCCTATGGAGCCCGGACTTTCCTCCCCTGGCTATTGCCAGCGACGATTGTCTGGTGAACTCTCGGCGGCAAGGATACCAAGAAAAAACTGAGATACAAGAGAATTACACATTTTGTAGCCGGGCCAGTACCTGGCCCAAACAGACGCCTGCCAGAGCCAAAGACGGCAACAAAGACAGCCGACAACTCAATGAACTGCATAAGGGCAGTTAACAGCACACAAAATATGCCGATCAACCATAGAAACACTCAATAGGTGATTATAGCTTTAGCCTGAATAACTATTGGCTTAACTAATATCTTAAGGACCGTTAATCGACCTTCTTTTCAAGCGCAGCCTGATACAGCACTTTCTTTTTAACACCTGTGATCTTAGAAGCCAGTGCCGATGCCTGCTTAACCGACAGCTCTTCTAATAAAATATCTAACACCCGTGTTGCATCTGCATCCAGCAAACTAGCGTCTGCCTGAGGCGCGCCCTGAACAATGACTACAAACTCACCTTTACGCTGGTTATGATCAGCCTGAACCTGATGCAAAACCTCTTCAGCGGAACCGGAAAGAAAGGTTTCAAATGTTTTGGTTATTTCACGTGCGATAACGATTGGCCTGTCAGCACCGAACGCCGTAACAATCGCCTCAAGACTGGCTTCGATACGATGCGGCGACTCATAGAAAATCAGGCTCCGGGATTCTGCTGCCAAGTTTTCATAGTAATTTAAGCGCTGCTGCGATTTAGACGGTACAAATCCTTCAAAAGCAAACCGGTCAGACGCAATACCCGCCGCGCTCAGTGCTGCCACCATGGCACAGCAACCGGGAACAGGTACAACCCGATAACCTGCAGCCCTTACTTCCCGAACAATTACAAAGCCAGGATCAGAAATCAGTGGCGTTCCAGCATCTGAAATTAATGCGACACTGTCTCCCTGAGCTAAAGAATTGATAATTTTTTGACCTTGTTGGCGTTCATTATGATCATGAACTGCTATCATCGGCGTTTTAATATCAAAATGCGCCATCAACCGGGCACTGTGTCGGGTATCTTCAGCTGCGATTAACGCGACTGAACTTAGTGTTTTGATCCCCCGGGGGGTGAAATCTTCAAGATTTCCAATCGGGGTCGCAACTATATATAACGCTGATTCAGACATGTGTTTCTGGACTATTAATTATTCAGGGTGTGAAAGTATATGACGTTTGCAATCCGTCTGTCTCTAATCGTAACAACCAGCGCAACATTATTACTCGGTGGCTGTGGTACCAGCCCGACCAGCACAGGCACACCACAAGTCATTGAAACCACAGAGCAACAGGTAAGCAAACTCCTGATGCAGGCCGACCAGGCCGCCCCAATCGAGCAAGCCCGCCTAAAAGCCCAGGCAGCCAGAATATTGATTGCAGCAAATCGTCAGGACGAAGCCGTTAACCTGATTGACGGTATTGATCTGCGCCTCTTAAGCCCAACGCTTAAGTTTGATATCGCATCTTTGCGTGCGCAAGCTGCTCTCGATCAACAGGATGGCGCAACCGCTTTGCGCTATCTCGAGCAATTACCAACCGATGACCCACGCTTACAGCCTGATCAGAAATATCAGGTTGGTCAGATGGCTGCTGAAGCATATGGCCTGGAAAACGACCAGTTACGCCAGGCACAGCAACTCATTCGTTTAGGTAGATTCGGACTGGAAACAGATAAAGAAGCGCTGCATGACAGCATCTGGGCTTCACTAATGGCTCTTGAGCTTCAAACCCTTGAACAAGTAGCTCTGGCAACTAACAACAGCTACACCGAACAGGGCTGGTACGAACTGGCACTGGCAGTTCGTTCTGCTACAGACCTGGCAACTCAGACTAACAACCTGCAACAGTGGCAGACTTTATGGCAATCACACCCTGCCAACACAGCCGCGCCAGCAAATCTGGCAGCATTGGCAACCAACCAGGTTATTGTCAGTAACCATATTGCGTTAGTTCTGCCATTAACTGGTCGCTTACAAAAACCTGCTGAAGCAATTATGACCGGCTTCATGGCGGCCCATTATCAGGCTGCTCAACAAGGTAAGAAGACTTCCCAGATTACTATTCTGGACTCAAGCCAAATCACCAGCCCTGAAGCACTGTATCAAATAGCTGCTGAAAAAGGTGTTGATCTGATTATCGGCCCGCTTGAAAAGCAACTGGTCAGCGATCTGGTGGCATCAGGTAATGCACCAATACCTACACTGACACTGAATGTTGTTGCAGGCAGCGCTGCAGCTAACATTTACCAGTTTGGACTTGCCATCGAAGATGAAGCACAACAGGCAGCGCGTCGCGCCTGGAGTGACGGACAACGCACTGCCCTCGTAATGACACTGGATTCAGAATGGGGAAAACGTGCGACTACTGCTTTCTCTGCAGAGTTTATCGCCCTGGGTGGCCAGGTACTTGATAACATCGAATACGCAAATAAAGACGACTACTCAGCCAAAGTAACTCAACTGCTAGCCATTGATCAAAGCAAAGAACGCAGCACGCTATTGCGCCAAATTGTTGGCCCTGGCTTTGAAACAGAAGCACGTCGTCGTCAAGATGTAGACGCTATATTCTTGGGGGCTGCACCTCAGGCCGCTCGCCAAATCAAGCCTACTCTGGCTTTTTTCTACGCTGGCAATATTCCGGTTTATGCAACTTCAAACATTTATGCAGGTCGTCCAAACCCAATCAGCGATCAGGACCTGAACAACATTCTGTTTACCGGCAGCCCATGGTTACTGCGCTCACCGTCAGATAACCATATCCGACTGGCCCAGCAAGGTAAAAATACCGACTCACGTTTTGGTCGATTATACGCACTGGGACTTGATGCCTATCAGCTATACCCTTACCTGAATCAACTGGCAGCGTCACCCACCGCCAGAATTAACGGTGAAACCGGCAGCCTGTCTATTCAGCATAACAACCACGTTCAGAGAGAGCTAGACTGGGCAGTGTTTCAGGAAGGACAACCTAAACTAATTCCTTAACCTAAGGGTTACATGCCATGGACAGACAACAACTCGGCAAGGACGCCGAACAACAAGCTGAACAGTTTCTGCGCAAACAAAAACTTAAATTAATATGTCGAAACTTTAATAGTCGGTTTGGTGAAATAGATCTGATCATGCTGGAGCAGCGCAGCCTGATATTTATCGAAGTAAGAAGCCGCAGTTATAAAAATTGGGGCGGTGCCAGCGCCTCAGTCGATTATCGTAAACAGCAAAAAATTATTCATTGTGCGGAATTTTTTCTCAGTCAGCACCCTGAATACGGTAAGCTTAACTGTCGCTTTGATGTAATTGCTTTTGAGGCAGGCATTAAAGCCCACGGGGGTGGCGATTCCCCACCTATATGGTATAAAGACGCCTTCAGATTGTAAGCTCGTGAAAACGAGGTATTTTTCCACACAGGAGCCCCGATGGTACTTCAAGATCGCGTCATTAACTTATTTCATAACACTATGGAAGTTAATGCTCAAACCATCGAAGAATATACGCCCCTGATTGCACATGCTGGCGAACTTCTCCTTAACTGCCTGATTTCAGAAAGTAAGATTCTGTGTTGCGGCAATGGTGGCTCAGCAGCACTGACTCAACACTTCAGTTCCCTGCTCATTAACCAGTTCCGCCATGAGCGCCCGGGGCTACCTGCGATAAACCTCTCTAGCGATGGCAGCGCCATAACAGGCATCAGCGATAACGGCCACTACAACGACATTTTCTCTAAGCAAATACGCGCACTGGGACAACCCGGAGACCTGCTGATTATTGCCTCATCAGACGGCCGTTCTCAGAATCTGGTACAGGCAATACAAGCCGCCCATGACCGTGACATGATGGTTATCGCTCTTACCGGCGGAACTAATGACAACATCCAGTCTCTATTACTTCCTGATGAAGTAGAATTTTGCATTCCGGCAGATGATTACAGCCTGATTTATGGCGCGCATCTGTTGGTTTTACACGCTTTATGTGACCTTATTGATTATCAGCTATTCGGCGGAGAAGAATAAATGAAACGAGTCATCGCCTTAATTTTATCCAGCGCTATTCTTAGCGGTTGTGCCAGTCTTATCGGCGCAGCCCGCGAAGAACCAGTTCAGGAAGATGTTGGCAGCCGCACAACAGGTAGCTACATCGATGATGAACTCATCGAAGTAAAAGCCCTGGTTAACATCAGCAAAGGTTCTCAGGAACTCCAGCAAAGCAATATCAGTGTTACCAGCTTTAACGGTATTGTGCTGCTTAGCGGCCAGGTTGCTTCAGAACGCAGTAAACTGGAAGCAGAGCAAATTGTTGGTCAGATTCGTAAAATCCGACGCGTTCACAATGAACTCACACTGACCAGCCCAACCTCCGCACTCACCCGCGCCAGCGACGCTTTTATTACAGCAAAAATAAAAGCCAACATGCTGGGTGACGAAGCTGTCGACGCAACACGCATTAAAGTTGTTACTGAAAACGGTGTTGTTTACCTGATGGGCCTGGTAACCCGGAACGAAGCTGACAAATCTGTCGACCTGGTTCGCAGAGTGAACGGCATCCAGAAGATCATTAAAATATTTGAATATGTTGACGATGGCACTGCTTAATTGCCACACCCAACAATAAAAAAAGGGTCACAATCGTGACCCTTTTTTTATTGCCGCATATATAACAGCGACTACTTAACAACCTTAAGGCTTGGCCTCTTCCCAGGCTTAGGCTTATCTTCTGCTTCTTCAAGCAAAGGCTCATCCCGCGTAAACTCAGCCTCACCCGCTGCTTGCTGTTCGTACAGCTCAGCACCCGGCTCCATACCAAAACCCATCCCCTGGCCGTTCTCACGCGCATACACAGCCATAATCGCGACCATAGGCACAAAAACATTCATTGGCACACCGCCAAAACGGGCATTAAAACTAACACCATCATTATCTATAAACAGATTCTGCACCGCCGATGGGGAAATATTCAGCACTATCTGCCCGTCCTGGACAAACTGAGTTGGCACCACCACGCCTTCGACATGCGCATCAACGGCCAAATGCGGTGTACAACTATTATCTAAAATCCACTCCTGCAATGCACGTACAAGATAAGGTCTGCTTGGATTCATATTTATCACTCTAAGCCAATAATCAGGCATAAAAAAAGGGATTAAGCTAAAGCGTAATCCCTCTGGATATACCATGTAGTTTAGTCGCGCATTTCGCGCTCTTCCTCAGAAAGACTTAACTGGAAAGATTCACGTTCAAACAAACGCTCCATATATTCCAGCAGATCTTTACACTGAGCTTCAGGTAACTCAACACCCAGAATCTCTAAACGCCACAGCAGTGGAGCAATACAGCAATCCACTAATGTAAATTCTTCACTCATGAAGAAGTCTTTTTCACCAAAGATCGGAGAAATAGTTACCAGACTGTCACGCAGCTGCTGACGCGCTGTATCAACCTGATCCATATCTTCGCTGTTCAGAATGACATCAACCTGTGAAGACCAGTCACGCTGAATACGATACATAAACAGTCGACTTTCAGCACGCGCTACAGGATAAACAGGTAGCAACGGTGGATGAGGAAAACGCTCATCCAGATACTCCATCATCACATTTGGCTCATACAACACCAACTCACGATCCAACAGAGTTGGCAGGCTGTTGTACGGATTCAATGATGCAAGATCTTCCGGCAAGTTGTTCGGATCACAATCATTAATTTCGACTGCCACGCCTTTTTCTGCCAGCACAATACGTACGCGATGGCTGTAATGGTCTGTACCATTAGAGTAAAAAGTCATGGAAGAACGCTTGGCCACTACGCCCATTAAATCACCCTTTTCCTGATTCCTAAAAATAACTATACGCGACCCCATAACAGGGTCGCGTATCCGTAAAGCATACTATTAAAACGCGTTAGTGAATGTCGCGCCAGTATTCTTTCTTCAGAGCGAAAGCAAATACGAAGAAGATAGCCAGGAAGATAAGTACTTTAGTACCCAACTCCTTAGACTCTTCCAATACAGGGTTGCCCATGTATGACAGGAAGTTAACCAAATCGTATACAGTCTGATCAAACTCTTCTACAGACTGCGTACCTTTTTTGCTCTGAGTCAGACAACCACCCATGGTCATACCGGTCAGCGGATCAATCTTCTTCTCCTGATGCTTCAGCTCATCAGGTGTACAGTGGTTAGACTGTACGCCCTGCAAGCCCTCAAGCACGTTAGGCATACCAACGTCCGGGAATACTACGTTGTTAACACCCCAAGGACGCTCAGCATCTTTATAGAAGCTACGCAGATATGTGTATAACCAGTCTTCACCACGCAAACGTGACTCAAGCGTCAAATCCGGTGGCGGAGCACCAAACCAGCTACCTGCATCAGCAGGAGACATAGCAATAGTCATTTGCTCGCCAACTTTCTGAGTACCGAAAATAAGGTTCTCTTCAACCATATCTACCGGGATTTCCAGATCGATAGCCGCACGCTCAAAACGCTGGTAATTAGCAGAGTGGCAACCCATGCAGTAGTTAACAAAAGTTGTCATGCCGCGCTGCAGTGACGCCTTATCAGTATGATCGACGTCGATATTGTCCAGAGGCACACCGCCACCAGCAGCATGACCTGCAGCAGGCAGCAACACCATCATCAATGTGATAAAAAACTTTTTCATTAGCCTGTCACCCTTTCTGGTACCGGTTTAGTCTTTTCCATTCTGGTGTAGAACGGCATCAGGAAGAAGTACGCAAAATAAAGAGCAGTAAAGATCTGTGCTGCCAGAGTACGTTCAGGTGAAGATGCTACAACACCCAGGTAACCCAGAACCACAAAGCTAATAGCGAAAATTACTAACCAGATTTTGCTCCACATTCCCTTATAGCGCATAGACTTAACAGGGCTGCGATCCAGCCAAGGCAATACAAACAAAATAGCAATCGCACCACCCATTACTACAACACCCGGGAACTGAGATCCCAAAATAGGCGGTATAGCACGCAACATTGCGTAGAAAGGCGTGAAGTACCATACCGGAGCAATATGCTCAGGTGTTTTCAGCGGGTTTGCAGGCTCAAAGTTTGGCTTCTCAATAAAGTAACCACCCATCTCCGGGAAGAAGAAGATGATCATGCAGAAGACAAACAGGAACACAACAACACCGACAATATCTTTCACAGAGTAGTAAGGGTGGAATGGGATACCGTCAAGAGGGATACCATTTTCATCTTTCTTCTCATTAATCTCGATACCATCCGGGTTGTTCGAACCTACTTCATGCAAAGCAATAATATGCATAACTACCAGACCCAACAGGACGATAGGCAATGCAACAACGTGCAATGAGAAGAAACGGTTCAGAGTAATACCGGAAATCACATAGTCACCACGGATCCACTCAGCCAGGTCAGGACCGACAATTGGCACCGCAGAGAACAGAGAAACGATTACCTGAGCACCCCAGTAAGACATCTGACCCCATGGTAATAAGTAACCCATGAAAGCTTCTGCCATCAGTGCCAGATAGATAGCCATACCGAAGATCCACACTAACTCACGCGGCTTACGGTAAGAACCGTAAAGCAGACCACGGAACATGTGCATGTAAACAACAACGAAGAATGCTGAAGCGCCAGTGGAGTGCATATAACGCAGCAACCAGCCGTACTCGACATCACGCATGATGTATTCGATAGAAGCAAAAGCTTCTTCAGAAGTTGGCGTATAACTCATCGTCAGCCAGATACCGGTCAGCAGCTGGTTAACCAGAACCAACAGAGCCAGGGAGCCAAAGAAGTACCAGAAGTTGAAGTTTTTTGGCGCATAGTATTTCGCCAGGTGATCATCCCACATCGCTGTAAGCGGGAAACGATCATCAATCCAGCCCATCAGACCTGGATTACCTTTATTTCGTGAGCCAGCCATTACACAGTCTCCGGATCGATACCAATGATTAGAGTATTATCTTCCGCATAATGATGCGGCGGAATCACCAGATTGCTTGGCGCAGGAGACGCTTTAATCACGCGACCAGACAAATCGAATCGAGAACCATGACACGGGCAATAGAAACCACCTACCCACTCATCGCCAAGATCCTGTGGAGCAATTTCCGGACGATATGTTGGCGAACAACCCAGGTGCGTACAAATACCCACTAGCACTGACAAATCTTCACGAAGCGCTCGAGCTGGTGTATGCGGAATATAATCAGGCTGCTGCGGCACTTCCGAAAGTGGATCTGTAAGGCTCGGATCCAGATTAGCCAGATCTTCAAGTGCTTGCGCACCACGACTGACAATCCACACCGGCTTGGCACGCCACTGTACAACTATCTGCTGGCCCGGCTCGATCTTACTGACGTCTACTGTAACCGGAGCACCCGCTGTTCTGGCTTTAGCACTGGGTGACCATGAAGCTACGAATGGAACCGCAGCTCCTACAGCACCCACAGCTCCGACAACAGAGGTGGCACCGACTAGGAGACGTCGCCGCCCCTTATTCACGCCGTCATTACTCATTAAGACTTTCTCCCCTCACTCAACCTTGCACCCCCGCTTATGCGGAAATCATGGCTGCTCGTAATGAATACCGATTTAACGGATTTTTAAAATGCGCCAAATATTAAAGAAAATCCCTGCTTCTTACAAGGTAATTCCACCGCAAAACGGCGTTTTTACCCCTATAGTTGACCTTGCACAAAGGATTGAAAAACAGGCACAAAAAAACGCCCGGACCGCAAGAGCCAGGGCGTTTTCTGGATGATACGAAAGTCGTATCGAAGCGATATTAACGCTTGGAGAACTGTGGACGCTTACGTGCTTTACGCAGACCCACTTTCTTACGCTCAACTTCACGTGCGTCACGGGTAACGAAACCAGCAGAACGCAGTTCAGGACGTAATGTCTCATCATATTCCATCAGTGCACGGGTTACACCGTGACGGATAGCACCAGCTTGACCGAAGCTACCACCACCTTTAACTGTTACATAAACGTCGAATTTTTCAACGTTGTCAGTCAGTTCCAGAGGCTGCTTAACAATCATACGCGCAGTTTCACGACCAAAATACTCTTCCAGAGTACGCTGGTTAACAGTGATCTTGCCAGTACCCGGACGCAGGAAAACACGAGCGGTAGAAGATTTACGACGGCCAGTGCCGTAATACTGAGTAGTAGACATAATTCAACCTGCCCCTTAGATAGTCAGTTCTTGTGGCTGTTGAGCCGCATGCGGATGTTCTGCACCAGCGTACACTTTCATCTTAGTGTACATAGCACGACCCAGGGGACCTTTAGGCAGCATGCCTTTAACGGCCAGTTCGATAGTACGGGTTGGGTGAGTTTCAACCATCTTCTCGAAAGAAGTTTCCCGCAGACCGCCAGGGTAACCAGTGTGACGGTAGTAAGTTTTATCCTTACGCTTGTTACCGGTTACGTGAACTTTTTCAGCGTTAACAACAACGATGTAATCGCCAGTATCAACGTGAGGTGTGTATTCAGGTTTGTGCTTGCCACGCAGACGGCGGGCAATTTCAGTAGCCAGACGACCCAGGGTTAGACCCTCAGCATCTACAACATACCAATCGCGTTTTACCTCTGCAGGCTTTGCGCTAAATGTACTCATGATATTTTCGCCTTTACATCAGTCTGATCTTATATATACAAGACCGACGACCTTATAATTATTGGTTGCCAGCGAAGCGTAAACCTCTCTGACAACTTCATATAACCCAGTTATTTTGAACGGCTTTCACTGAACCCAATAACAAGAGGCGCGCATTATAATG
This sequence comes from Aliamphritea ceti, assembly GCF_024347215.1. Classification (NCBI taxonomy): domain Bacteria; kingdom Pseudomonadati; phylum Pseudomonadota; class Gammaproteobacteria; order Oceanospirillales; family Oceanospirillaceae; genus Aliamphritea; species Aliamphritea ceti. The sequence continues at coordinate 1,454,056 of NZ_AP025282.1, read as the reverse complement.
CAGCACCTCAGATAAACCAAGCCTGTTTACGCTTAATTACCCATTAAATTGATAGTTTCTTCAAAGAAGCCCTTCAGAAATCTGCTCTTCCAATAAATGACGTCTGAAATTAAGCACGATGCTCTCTTGCCAGATAGTCATGGGACTGCATTTCCAGCAAACGACTCTGAGTCCGGGCAATCTCAAATTCCAGACCACCTTGCGTATAAATCTCAGGAATTGACGCAGCAGCAGATATTATCAATTTAACGCCGCTGTCATAAAACTCATCAACCAGATTTATAAAACGCCTGGCAGCATCATCATTAGCACGCCCCAACTGCGGCACATTGCTCAGCAAAACCGCATGGAAGATTTTAGCAAGCTCAATATAGTCATTCTGGCTCCGGGGACCTTCGCACAGTTCAGCGAAATCAAACCAGACAACATCTTCACAGCAACGACGAGACTTAATTTCACGACCATTAATTTCCAACACTTCTGCCTCGACAACCTCCTCAAGGTCAGGTGCCAGATTTTCAAAGCTGGTATTCAGACTCACATCTGCAGCCGCATCCAGCGGGTGATGATACAACTCCGCCTGCTCAAGGGTTCGTAAACGATAATCCACACCGCCATCGACATTAAGCACATCAGTGTATTTATTCAGCAACTTGATTGCCGGAATAAATCGCTCACGCTGCAAACCATTCGCATACAAACCATCAGGCACAATATTCGATGTCGCAACCAGCGTGACGCCATTGGCGAACATTTGCTCTAACAGCCCACCCAATATCATGGCATCAGTAATATCTGTTACAAAAAACTCATCAAAACAGATAATCTGAAACTCAGACGCAAACTTTTTACCAATAACAACCAGAGGATCCGGCGTACCATCCAGCAACCGCAGCTCTTTATGAACCCGCTGCATAAAACGATGAAAATGTGTTCGCTCTTTATTATCAAAAGGCAAGCTGTCAAAAAACGTATCCATCAGATAGGTTTTGCCGCGCCCTACTCCACCCCAGAAATATAACCCCTGCACAGGCTCAACCGGCTGTTTGTTAAAACGCCCTGTTAAGCGCTGCAATAAACCGCCTTTAGGTTTTTCCTGCTGAGCTGCGAGCATATTCTCGTATAACCGCTGCAAATGCTTAACTGCCACTTCCTGAGCAGGATCATAGCTAAAGCCTTCCCGCTCCAAATCAGCCTTATAGCGTTCTAAGGGGGTCATAACACATCCAAATAGTCTGTTTTCAAATCTGCGGGGGACTCTACATAGACCCCGCTTACTTTGCAACGCAACATAAGCTTCCCTGCTACTAAAGGCGCTTGGTGCTAACAGCCCTGAAACAAAAAAGCCGGACTCTGTGAGCCCGGCTAATTCTGCATTACATTTAATGACAATTCGTATTTGTTACATCTGCAGTTCATCTGGTGAATTCAAATTTTGCAGCTGTCCAGCTAAATCACCTACGTCAACCTCACAAAACGGATGTTTACGCATCCATCCCTGTACACCACGACGCCCTTCGCTCAACCACTCATCAAGCGAGCCCGCATATTGACGGGGAATAACTGCATGCAATGGATGCCACCATTCAGCTTCAGATAACACACAGATATGCTCCGGCTGATCTGCGGCTGCCGTCAAGAGTCGTTCAATTACCTGATCGCTTAACAAGGGCGTGTCGCATGGCAAAATCAACAGATTATCTGTTTCACAGACTCTCAAAGCAGCCTGAATACCCGCCAATGGTCCCTGATATCCTTCAAGTTCATCTGCAACTGTAATGTCGGCCAACTCAGAATAACGAGGAATATTACGATTACAACTAATCAGTAACGAAGACACTCTTGGGCGTAAAAGCTGTACTGCATACTCAACCAAAGGCCGCTGCCGGAACTCTACCCAACCCTTATCCTCACCGCCCATGCGTTGTCCCTGTCCACCAGCTAGCACCAGGCCGCTGACAACATCACGATTTAGCATTGTCACGCATTAACCGCCTGTTACCGGTGGAAATAACCCTAACTCATCACCATCACTCAGCTGCGCATCCATAGCAACCAACTCCTGGTTAACCGAACACAACAGATCCGCATTACCCAAAATATCATTCCAGACATCACCACGCTGACGAAGCGACAAAACCACATCAGCAACAGAACATGCTTCACCACAAGCAACTTCTGTCCGCTCAAGCCCTAAAGTTTCACGAATTGAAGCAAAAAACAGCACATTAATCATCCAGCCACCCAATTATTATTTCGTCGATGCTTGCGAAATATACTACCTAATTCAACACTTCACTCAATGGAATGAAATCATAAAACTGACCTTCCACCACCTGAGTGTCACAAGGCACAATCATAAACCCAGCTGCACTGGCCGCAGAACTCAGAATTCCAGAACTTTGACTTCTGCTCAGACAAGCTTTACCAGCGTCCAGCTCAACACGAAGGTATTCCTGACGGGAAATAGCTTTTGTACGATTAAAGCCTGCAGCAACCTTAAAGATTTGTGGCAGAAATTCTGTCGCACCCTGAGATTTCAACAAGTAAGACCTCGCCAGAATAGCAAAGGTCACAAATACAGACGCAGGATTTCCTGGCAAACCAATAAACGGCGTACCCGCAACCTCACCAAACGCCAACGGCTTACCCGGCTTAATAGCCATTTTCCACAGGTTCAGCTTACCAAGTTTTTCCACTGCAGCTTTAACATGGTCTTCCTCACCAACGGAAACACCGCCGCTACTGATAATACAATCAGCTCCGTTAGCAGCTTTTAAAAGCGCAGCCTCAGTTGCCTCAAAGGTGTCCTCTACTGTCCCTAAGTCCAGAATATTAAGACCTAGCCCCTGCAACAAACCTTTCAGCGTAAACAGATTCGAATTATAAATCTGACCTGGCTGCAACGGACTCCCGGGCATAACCAATTCATCGCCAGTTGTCAGAATAGCTACCGTCAGAGGCTGTACGACTTTTACATTGGCCACACCGACTGAAGCCAACACCCCCAGATGAGCAGCCAGTAACCGCGTACCAGCTTTCATTACTACCTGGCCAGATGCGATATCCTGAGCTTTCGGACGTATATTCGCACCAGAACGAACCGGCTCTTTAAATTCAACCCAAACACCCTGTTCATCTTCACCGCTAACAGTATTTTCCTGCATTTCAACGGCATCCGCTCCAGGCGGAATTTCTGAACCAGTAAAAATACGTGCAGCAGTACCCACCTCAAGCAACTGTGGTGCAACTCCAGCCGGAATACGTTGAGAAATATAAAATCGCTTTCCTTGCTCCAGGCTAGCCGCGTTTAGCGCATAACCATCCATCGCACTATTATCCTGCGGCGGTACATCAACAGAAGAATAAACATCTTCTGCTAACACTCTTCCCAGAGCACTTTCCACAGCCAGATCAACATGGTTTTTGCTAACCTGCGCCAGCTCCAGCATGGCATTCAACGCCTCAGCAACAGGCATCAGCGCCTGCTGCTTTTGTGTATCACACCCGCAGCCACTCATCCCCGGCTCCCGCACGCAGTTGCAACTGCGGACGTCATTACCATTTCAACAAAGTTACATGGCCGATGACGGGAATCCAGCTGTTCACAAATAATATTATTCCAGGCTGTTTTACAGGCACCTGTCGAGCCCGGCATACAGAAAATAGCTGTTCGGTTCGCTATACCTGCAAAAGCACGGGACTGCACTGTTGATGTGCCAATTTCCTGATACGAAACCTGACGGAATAACTCACCAAAGCCTTCTATATGCTTATCGAATAATGGCGTCATGGCTTCAGGTGTAGAATCACGCAGCGTAAAACCCGTCCCGCCAGTAACTAAAATTGCATGTATCTCCGCATCTGCTATCCAGGCAGAGGCAACCGCCCGCAACTGATACACGTCATCAATACAGATCGTACGGGTCGCCAACTGATGACCAGCCTCCGTTAACCCGGCAACTAAAGCATCACCAGAAGTATCGTTCTCCGGCGTACGGGTGTCAGATACTGTTAATACCGCAATATTTAAAGGCTGAAATGGAACGTCTTGCTTAGCATGACCCATGACTAAATCTCCGATCTGAATTAAAAGCCCGGCTAAATTATTGTATGCCTGCTATGCAAGCAAGCTTTATTTAGCAATCAACAGACCATATTACGAATCCAATGACCTAAGTTAATTTTTTCAGAGACTCCGCAGTAACAAGCTTTATCTATGTATTCAGGTATAATTCAGACACTTCAATCCACCAGTTCTTCTGATAGAATAGCTGTACTACAGATTAGCCTACGGAAAGGCCTTCCATAACAACCGGAAGAAAAACAATTACACGGAGAATACCTCAGATGACTTCTCAAACATCAGCAAACCGCTACACACAGGAACTTGAGAACATGGAGCGTTTATTTGTGCGCCTGACACAAGATCTCGAGCAAGAAATGCTCATTTCAGACGATATGACGTATAAACCTATTCTACAAACACTGAATAATGCTGACACATCCCGTTACACCCCAGAAAAACAAAGCAACTAACCATCACTTGCAACCTTTGGTCCTCACGCTTAAAACGATATACTGATTTTTTGCAGTAATGTTTGTCTGTGACGCCAATTCTTCCGAGATACAAAAAGCAACATACTCCAGCTTTAATAATGCCTGATCTTTTTCAGACAAAATAAACACGCAATAATCAAAGATTAACAGAGAGCTATCAACATCATGACAACTGTTCGCAAAGCTATTATCCCGGTTGCAGGTTTAGGTACCCGTGTTCTTCCTGCCTCAAAAGCAATTCCGAAAGAAATGCTACCTGTTGTAGACAAACCGGTTATCCAACATGTTGTAGAAGAAGCTGTCGCCGCAGGCATTAAAGACATTATTCTGGTTACCCGCAGTGGGAAATCCGCCATTGAAGACCATTTCGATACACACTACGAACTAGAAGCAGAACTGAGCCGTAAAAACAAAACAGCTTTGCTTGAAGCAATTACCAATATTGTCCCGGACGACGTAACTATTCAGTCAGTTCGACAGTCTCACGCTCTGGGTCTGGGGCATGCAGTTCAGTGCGCTGCCAGCATGATTAATAACGAACCATTTGCAGTGATTCTGCCAGATGTGCTGGTGAATAATTTCAGCCAAACAAAAAACGACCTTGCCTGCATGATCTCAGCGTTCGAAGCCAGTAATGCTGCACAAATTATGGTGGAAACTGTTCCTGAAGATAAAGTCAGCTTATACGGCATCGCAGATTGCAAGCAGATTACACCTGAAGCAGGCAAATCAACTCCAGTAGTACGTTTTGTCGAAAAGCCTGCTGCAGAAGAAGCCCCTTCCGATCTGGCGGTCGTAGGACGTTATATTTTGCCGGCACGCATTATGGACCTGCTGGCCACGACCGAACCTGGCGCAGGCAATGAAATCCAGTTAACCGATGCCATGGACGCCTTAATCAAAGAAGCAACGATGGAAGCTTACCGCATGCAGGGTAAAACATACGATTGCGGTAATAAAACAGGCTTTTTGCAAGCAAACCTGGCGTACGGACTCCAGCACCCGGAGACTGCAGCAGAACTTACCACCTTCATTGAGCAACTTAATAAATAATTATGAGCATAACTTCAAGCGCTGCCTGGCAAGCCCTTCAGCAACATGCAGAACAAGCCAAGCAATCTCATATTAAAGATATGTTCGCTGAACAGCCTGCACGCTTTTCTGAACTCAGCTTTCATACTGATAACTTATTGTTGGATCTGTCCAAACAGCGCTTTCAGTTAACAACTGTGTACTTGCTTGTACAACTGGCTAAAACACAGAAACTACCTGCTAAAATAAAAGCCATGTTTGATGGTGAGATTCTCAATCCGTCAGAAAACAGACCCGCCCTGCATACAGCATTACGCCAGCCAAAAGATAATACATTATCGCTGAATGGCACTGATATTGTCGCCGATGTTCATCAGTCATTAGATGCAATGGCTCAACTGGCTGATCGCATCCACCAGCAACAGTGGCGTGGCTATAACGGCAGCCCGATTCAAAACATAGTAAATATTGGCGTTGGAGGCTCAGACCTTGGCCCCCTGATGTGCTGTAAAGCACTCGCCGAATGGGTACCGGAAGAAGCTAAACAGCTAAATGTTCATTTCGTGTCATCGATGGATGGTAGCCAGCTTGAACGGCTTCTACATAAACTGGAACCTGCTTCGACACTATTCATTATCTCTTCCAAGTCATTTTCTACTATAGACACCCTGGCTAACGCTAAAACGGCCCGGGAATGGCTAATAAATGCCAGCGGCGCACCGGCTGAAATTATTAACCAGCACCACTTTATAGGCGTAACCAGCAAACCTGAGAAAGCAGAAAGCTGGGGCATACCAATCGCGAATCAGCTGCATTTCTGGGACTGGACCGGAGGGCGCTATTCCTTGTGGTCGGTGATAGGCTTTCCCATTGCGCTACATATCGGCGTTAAAAATTTCCATCGCTTACTTGCCGGCGCGCATAAGATGGATGAGCACTTCCGTACCAGCGAGCTGAATAGCAATCTGCCCGTCTTGCTCGCACTGACAGACATCTGGAATATTAACTTTCTTGATATTCACGCGCACGCGATTCTGCCCTATGACGGACGACTCTCACACTTACCAGCCTACCTGGAACAACTGGAAATGGAGAGTAACGGTAAGAACGTTAGTCTGGACGGTAAGGTAACAGATTACCGAACTTGCCCCATCCTCTGGGGCGAAATTGGTTCTAACGCACAACACGCGTTTTACCAACTTCTTCATCAGGGCACAGAAGCAGTAATGTGTGATTTTATTGTGCCCGCAGAGCGTTATCAGCAAGCGAGCGAAGAGCTACAACAGCAACATCAGCTGGCTCTCGCAAATTGCCTTGCACAATCACGGCTACTGGCACTTGGCGACAGTATCTTTGAATCTGCAGATCAGGCACCCGCTTATAAACGCTATCAGGGAAACCAACCTTCCAGCACTATCATGTTAAAAAGTCTGGATCCAGAAACCCTCGGCGAACTGATAGCACTGTATGAACATAAAGTATTTGTTCAGTCTGTCATCTGGAACATAAATCCATTTGATCAGTGGGGCGTGGAGCTGGGTAAAGTCATTGCGACAGATCTACTATCTCAATTCAACAGTGATGACACATCTCAACTGGACAGCTCCACCGCAGGCCTGATTGATTTTATCCAGTCAAATACTGGCAGTCGCAAAACCGATGGCGGAAATGCAGAATGAAAATAACAGTCTACGGTAACGAGCTCACTTCCTGGGTCGCAGCAGCCTGTCTTGCCCGCAGCGGTAATGAAGTAACCATTGTTGAAAACACCCACTCTGATGATGACTTACAGACTATTCGTGTCTTGGTAAACGAGCCAGGCTTGCTAGAACTGACTGAGCAGCAAATCACTTCAGGTCGACTTTCACGCAGCCAGCAAAGCACACCTGATACTGAAATTCACTGGCTGGCGCTAAATCCTGATGAAATCAGCCGTGCTAAATCAATTATCTGTGCAGAAACAACCAACCCGAATACTCAGAGGCTAATCGTTAACCAATCGAACTTTGGCGTTGGTGCAACTGAACAATTACAGCTTTTACTTACACAAACTGATCAGCATGATGCCGTTTACATTCCTGACTTAATCCAGGAAGGCAACGCTATAAGTGACTTTTCCACCCCAAAACGCCTGATTATTGGTGCCGATCACGAATGGAGTATTATTCAGACAAACGCCCTGTTACGCCCTTTCAGCCAATCAGCAGATAATATTCAGGTAATGGCACCGAAAGAAGCTGAGTTTACCAAGTTTGCCATTACCGGCATGCTGGCCATCAGAATTGGTTACATCAACGAACTTGCCAACCTGGCCGATCAGATAGATGTCGACATTGATGTCATCCGACAAGGCATGGGAGCTGATCCACGTATCGGCTACCACTACATGTCTCCTGGCTGCGGTTTCGGCGGACAAAACTTTCAGGAGTACACCCGAAAGTTTTCCGAGCTTTTTGAGCAAAAAAGTAACCCTTCATTGCTGGCTACTGTAATTAAAGAAAACGAAGTTCAAAAAGAACTGCTTTTCAGGAAACTATGGCAGCACTATCAATGCAATCTGAAAGGCAAAACAGTGACGCTCTGGGGCGGCTCTTTTAAGCCTGAAACAGCCAGTATTGATCACGCACCAAGTTTGAAAATTATTGAAGCACTGCTCGCTCAGGATGTCAGGGTACAATTACATGACCCACAGGCCTTAACGAACCTTCAGGAATATTTTGGCACCAACCAAAAACTGCGCTATTGCGAAGACCGCTACACAGCACTTGAAAACAGTGACGCGCTGCTCATCGTAACCGAGTGGCAGCAATACTGGTCACCTGATTACAGCCTGATGCTGGAAAAAATGAACTCTCCTCTGGTTATTGACGGCAGAAATATATTTGATAAAGAAATGCTTGAAAGCCAGGGATTCACTTACATAGGCATTGGCCGTTAATGCAAACACAATCATTTCAGAGGCTCGCTCAGCTAGCCTTTACTATCAGTATTATTGCAATAATGACCGGTTTATTTCGCAGCACTCCGCCACAGGAACTGTTCCAGAATTCCGATAAAGTCGGCCATATTGCCGGCTTTATGATCCTGACACTATCCGGTTACTATGCACTCCCAAAAACATTAACCAAACTTTTTATTCTGGCATTAATTTTATTAGCTATTGGCTCCGAATATGCACAAGCAAGCTTTCTGCCCGCCCGCTATTTCTCTCTACAGGATATGTTTGCTAACCTGTCAGGAATACTCTTAGCGGGTATCATTATTAAGATCTGCCATTCTGCTAAATCAAAGCCACACTAACCCATTACACTCCCTACTATGGAAGCAATATGACTCCTTTAGCTTGCTTTAAAGCCTACGATATCCGTGGCCAGCTTGGCACCCAACTGGATACAGACATCGCCTACAGAATAGGTCGTGCTTATGCTCAGTTTTTAAAACCTGAGACAGTTGTTGTTGGAGGCGATATGCGTCTATCCACCAGCGAACTGAAAGAAGCACTCAGCAACGGTCTGCGTGACTCCGGGGTAAATGTTCTAGATATAGGCCTGTGTGGCACTGAAGAAATTTATTTTGCTACAGCCTACCTCGGAACCGATGGCGGCATCGTTGTCACAGCAAGCCACAACCCTGAAGATTACAATGGGATGAAACTGGTCCGCAAAGGCTCCAGACCTATTAGTGGCGATACCGGACTGAACGAGATTGAAAAACTTACCCGGGAAAATAACTTTCCTCAGCCAGAGCCTACTGCCAGAGGTGGATTCCAGCTAACCGATACCCGTAGCGCGTATATAGAACACCTTAAAACATACGCTGATCTTTCAAACCTGAAACCAATGCGCCTAGTCGTTAATGCTGGTAACGGTGTCGCTGGACCGGCAATTGATGCACTTGAAAAAGTATTTCAGCAATTAGAAGTACCTATTGAATTCATTAAGTTACATCATGAACCTGACGGTACTTTCCCAAATGGTATTCCTAATCCTATCCTGCCGGAAAACCGCGCCGATACTATCGCAGCAGTACTGGAACACAAGGCAGATATGGGGATAGCCTGGGATGGCGATTTCGATCGTTGCTTCCTGTTTGATGAGAAAGGCCGCTTTATTGAAGGCTATTACATCGTTGGCCTGCTCGCTGAAGCTTTCCTCAATAAACACCCAGATGAGGCCGTGATCCACGACCCACGCTTAATCTGGAATACGCTGGACATCGCCGAAACCAGTGGTGGTCGCGCCATCCAGAGTAAAACAGGCCATGCGTTCATTAAAGAACGCATGCGCGAAGAAGACGCCGTTTACGGTGGTGAAATGAGTGCCCACCATTACTTCCGCGATTTCTTCTACTGCGATAGCGGTATGATCCCATGGCTGCTAGTTGCCGAACTGATTAGCAACAAAGCTCAGCCACTTTCTTCACTGGTAGATGATCGCATAGCAAAATATCCATCACCGGGCGAGATTAACAGCAAACTTGCCGACCCTGCCGGCGCTATTCAACGCGTGCTTGAGAACTATGAAAGTAAAGCTGTGAGTGTCGATCATACAGACGGTATCAGCCTGGATATGGGCGAATGGCGCTTCAACCTTCGCAGCTCAAACACCGAGCCAGTGGTGCGCCTGAACGTTGAAACCAAAGGCGATATTAGCTTGATGGAAGACAAAACCGCAGAGTTGCTCGCACTGTTGCGACGCTAACTATGTCGAAACAACAAAAAAGGCGCTTTAAGCGCCTTTTTTATTACTCACAAAACAGCATTACATTGCCATTCTTCGCACGTCACTCAACAGAGCATTCAGGTATGTCAGGAAACGACCGGCATCACCACCATTAATTGCCCGGTGATCATAAGACAGACACAACGGTAACATCTTACGCGGCTCAAATTCCTTACCATTCCAACGCGGCTCTATATCCGCCTTAGAAATACCTAAAATCGCAACTTCTGGCGCATTAACGATAGGCGTGAAACCAGTACCACCAATGCCACCTAAGCTGGAAATCGTAAAGCATGCGCCCTGCATTTCATTCGGTTTCAGCTTACGATCCTTGGCTTTACCTGCCAATTCGACAGCTTCCAGTGATAATTCATAAATGCTCTTCTTATCTGCATCCTTAATTACCGGAACCATCAAACCATTCGGTGTATCAACCGCCATACCAATGTTTACATATTTTTTATAAACAATATGTTCACCATCAGCATGCAAGGAAGCATTGAACTTAGGATGCGCCTTCAGAGCCATCGCAATCGCTTTAAGCATGAATGGCAGCGGTGTTAGCTTAACACCTTCACGGGCAGCCTCTTCCTTCATTCCGGCACGAAAAGCTTCCAGGTCTGTAATATCAGCTTTATCGAACTGAGTAACATGTGGAATGTTCAACCAACAGCGCGACATATTATCGCGAGTTACTTTCTTAATTTTGCTGAGTTTTTCCAGTTCGATTTCACCAAACTGGCTGAAATCAATCTCAGGAATTGCTGGAATACCTGAACCATCCGTAACAGCCGCTGCAGGTTTCTCTGCAACCTTCTTCAGGGCGGTTTTAACAAACGCCTGCACATCTTCTTTAAGAATACGACTACGCGAACCTGTGCCAGTTACCAGTGCCAGATCAACACCGAACTCCCGAGCAATAGCCCGTACAGCAGGTCCGGCATGAACCGTTTTATTTTTCTGCTCTAAAGCTGCTTTATCAACAGTCGCTGTTGCAGCTGGCTTAGCAGTAGCCTGAGGTGCTGGTGCAGCTGCTGGCGCTTTAGCTGGCGAGGCTGCAACAGGAGCCGCAACCGCCGGAGCTGAACTCGCAGCAACTTCCAGACTCATCAGCAAATCGCCAGCATTAACCTGATCACCTTCTTTAATCTGCATTACCTTAATGGTACCCGCTTTAGGTGCAGGCACTTCCATTGAAGACTTATCAGTTTCCAGAACGATCAGCGAGTCGCCTTCGGCAACACTGTCGCCAGCTTTCACTAGTACTTCAACAACATCCACATCTGCAGCGCCGCTTAAGTCTGGAATTAATACATCTTCAACACCACCGGCAATCATCACTGCAGGTTCAGCTGCCGCTTCAGCGACAGGAGCAGCCGGAGCTTCAGCAACCGGGGCTGCAGCAGGCGCCGCAACAGGTACACTGCCGACAACCTGCATTTCACAAAGATGATCACCTTCATTAACCGTGCCACCTTCACTTATTGCGATACTTACAACAGTACCACTGTGAGGAGCAGGTACTTCCAGTGAAGCCTTATCTGTTTCCAGTGCAATTAAAGAATCACCTTCTTCAACGCTGTCACCTGCTTTAACAAACACCTCAACAACATCAACATCGGTGGCACCACTCAAATCAGGTACCGCTACCTGGACAGCTTCACTACTCACAGCCGGGGCTGGTGCAGCAACAGCAGGGGCAGCTTCAGCCACAGAAGCCTCTACAGGTGCCTCTTCAGCAGCAGGTGTCTCAGCACCCACCTCTTCAAGCACACACAAAGCGTCACCTTCGTTGATCGTATCGCCTTCACTAACAGCGACAGATACCACCACACCGGATTGAATCGCCGGTACTTCCATTGATGCTTTGTCGGTTTCCAGAGCGATCAGGGAATCCCCTTCCTCAACCCGGTCTCCGGCTTTAATAAATACTTCGACTACGTCAACGTCAGCCGCACCACTTAAATCAGGAACCGTAATATTCACAGTACTCACAGTCATTTCCTCTTTTGCTTCGGTTTGGCCAGGGTTACACAGTCCAAGGGGCTGGTTTTTCTGGGTTAATGCCAAACTTCTGCATCGCACTGGCAATTACAGAACGCTCAATATGGCCATCATCTGCCAATGCTGTCAGCGCAGCAACCGTCACATAGTGACTATTTACTTCGAAGAATTCGCGCAGCTTGGTACGGGTATCCGAACGGCCATAACCATCAGTACCCAACACACGGTATGTACCCGGCATATATTCGCGCAATTGTTCAGGATACATACGCATATAGTCAGTCGCGGCAATTACAGGCCCCTGACGATCCGCCAGACAATCCTGCAGGTAGCTTGTGCGTTGCTCTTCCGCCGGGTGCAGCATATTCCAGCGAGCAACAGCCTGAGCGTCACGACGTACTTCATTGATAGAAGTCGTACTCCAGATATCCGCTTCCACACCGTATTCATTACGCAGAATTTCAGCAGCTGCAATCACTTCACGAAGAATAGTACCGCAACCCATCAACTGTACTTTCTTCTCAGCTGACTTGCCCTCCTGCAGCAGATACATGCCTTTAACAATGCCTTCTTCCGCACCAATAGGCATGGCCGGATGCGCATAGTTTTCGTTCATTGTCGTGATGTAGTAGAACTTATTCTCTTTGTCCTGGAACATACGCTTCAGGCCATCCTGAACAATAACTGTCAGCTCATAACCAAAAGTAGGATCGTAAGACACACAGTTTGGAATCATTTGCGCCATCAGGTGAGAATGACCATCCTGATGCTGCAGACCTTCACCGTTCAGCGTGGTACGCCCGGAAGTCGCACCAATCAAGAAACCACGGGCCTGCATATCACCAGCCGCCCAGGCCAGATCCATAATGCGCTGGAAACCAAACATAGAATAATAAATGTAGAAAGGAATCATAGTGCAGTTGTTGTTACTGTATGACGTAGCACACGCCATCCAGGCACTCATTGCACCCGCTTCGTTAATACCTTCTTCAAGAATCTGACCGGTCTTGGATTCTTTATAGAACATGATCTGATCAGCATCGTGTGGTACATAGCGCTGACCTTCAGACGTATAAATACCCAGCTGACGGAACATGCCTTCCATACCAAAAGTACGGGCTTCATCCGGAACAATCGGCACAATACGCTCACCAATCGCTTTGTCTTTAACTAACGTACTCAACACCCGGTTCAGCGTCATCTGAGTAGACATCTCACGCTTACCACTCTCTTTCAGCTGTGAAGAGAAGGTATCCAGCGGCGGTACTTCCAGCGCATCAAAATCAGCACGACGGGAAGGATAAACACCACCAAGCTTATTACGACGATCCATCATGTACTTCATTTCCGGCGAATCTTTCGACGGACGATAGTACGGAACATCTTTAAGCTGCTCGTCACTCAGAGGAATATTATGATTGTCACGGAAGTCCATCAGGTCATCCATGGCCAGCTTCTTCATAGAGTGAGTATCGTTCTTCGCCTGACCAGATTTACCGGTACCGTAACCTTTAACTGTCTGCGCAAGAATTACCGTTGGCTGACCTTTATGGTTCATCGCCTGCTGATACGCAGCATATACCTTATACGGGTCGTGACCACCACGGTTCAGGTTCATAATGTCCTGATCAGACATATCCTTAACCAGTTCAAGCAACTCAGGATACTTACCGAAGAAATGCTCGCGGGTATACGCACCACCGTTGGCTTTATAGTTCTGCAGCTCACCATCGCAGACTTCGTCCATACGCTTTTTAAGCAAACCGGACGTATCGTTTTCGAACAGAGGATCCCAGTGACGGCCCCACAGGCACTTAACAACATTCCAGCCTGCACCGCGGAATACACCTTCCAGCTCCTGAACAATTTTACCGTTGCCACGCACAGGGCCATCAAGACGCTGCAGGTTACAGTTAACAACGAAGACCAGGTTTTCAAGCTGCTCACGACCGGCCAGAGCAATAGCACCTAAGGATTCCGGCTCATCACACTCACCATCGCCTAGGAAAGCCCAAACCTTACGGTCAGCGCGATCAATCAGACTACGGGCAGACAGGTAACGCATAACGTGTGCCTGATAAATCGCCTGAATCGGACCAAGACCCATAGATACAGTCGGGAACTGCCAGAAGTCAGGCATTAACCAAGGGTGAGGATATGAAGACAAACCTACACCGTCTACTTCACGGCGATAGTTATCCATCTGCTCTTCAGTCAGACGGCCCTCAAGGTAAGCACGGGAATAAATACCCGGTGCGATATGCCCCTGGAAAAATACCAGATCACCTTCCTGCTCACCTTCGGAACCGCGGAAGAAATAATTAAAACCAATATCATATAGCGTTGCGGAGGAAGAAAAACTGGAGATATGGCCGCCAAGACCTTCATCGTTATCATTGGCACGCATAACCATTGCCATAGCGTTCCAACGGATGAAAGAACGAATCCGACGCTCCATAAACAAGTCACCCGGCATACGGGCTTCATCTTTAGGCGCTATCGTATTCACGTAAGAAGTCGTTAAAGTATTTTCCGACTCAAGACCCATGTTAGAAGCTTTTTCACCAAGCTTGCTAAGGATATAACGCGCACGCTCATCGCCTTCGTGTTTTGCAACTGACTCGAGCGCATCCAGCCATTCATTCGTTTCGATTGGATCAATATCATCGATTATGTCTTGCACGTTTCCTTTCTCCACTTATTTTTCTTACATCTAATTCTTATTACCGGCCAATTTCTGAGTATTCGGTTTCCGAATACAAAGCCACATAACCGCCAACAAACCAGAATGCCCTGAATATTTGGTAACTGAACAGACGATCAGATACGGCACAAGCGGCCGGTATCACCTGAATAAATTACACACTACAAAAACAAATCAGAGTTTCGATTAGCCTGAATCGTCGTAAAAACAACGACTAATGACCCAATCAGACCTAAGCATGACGCATTTAATTTACTTTTCACACTGAGGTATAAGAGTTTGTTGGCAAAAATTTTGTAGTAATACTACAAAAAATGGCTTTTCAAGTCTAGTCAGACTACAAAATTGAATAGCAATATAAGACTGTGTAGTTTTTATACAGAACGTATATGACAGGATATTTACATCTGACGTGGCTTTCCGGGTTTCCTGCACATCAGATCGAATAAAAATGAGTAATTAACAGAATTAGTGTGACTTGTATCTATTGATACAAGTCACCAAAGCAGGGATTTTTTTCAAACAGACTAACGCGGCGTCAGATCTGCACGGCGCAATGCACGCTTCAGACGGGTGTCTTCCTTACCCTGTTGCAATAACGCATCTTCCACATATGCAAGGTGGTCATGGGCAGCCTGGCTTGCCCGCTCAGGATCGCCTTCTAAAATAGCTTCCATCAACACATAGTGCTGTTGATGAATTTTCCCTCTGATCTCAGGCTTCGGATAAATATCCTGCAAGTTATCCCAGACATGCTGACGCAGTAAAGTGAACAAAGCACGCATCATATGCAACAACACCATATTATGAGTTGCTTCAGCGATCGCCAAATGAAAATCTACGTCAGCATATACTTCTTTATCAAAAGCTTTGTTTTCATGATGCTCCTGAAGAGCATTGTAGCGGGCACGAATATTTTCTTTATCCGCAGCCGTACTGCGCAGAGCCGCATAATAAGCAGATACACCTTCTAACGCATGACGAAACTCCAGCAGATCATACTGAGCTTCCGGATGTGTCTTGAACAACTCAAGCAGAGGATCAGAAAAGGCACCGCCCAGATCTTCAGACACATAAGTGCCGCCACCCTGCCGACTAATCAGCACACCTTTAGCAGATAGCTTTTGTACAGCCTCACGTAAAGAAGGCCGGGAAACATCAAACTGCTTAGCCAACTCACGTTCTGATGGCAAACGCTGACCAGGCTTAAGCGTGCCTTCCAGCACCATCTCTTCCAGCTGCCCCATAATGACATCAGATATTTTCGGCTGTTTTACGCGCTGATATGCCATGTTTACATTTCTCCAGAGAGCAGAATCAGCTGCTCTGTACAGCAATAATACCCTGCATTTTCAAACCATTTCCCGACAGTAATAAAAAGCAAAATACGCCGGGGAGCGCAGTATACCTGCTCGCACAATCAATAGTTGTATTTTTCTACTGCCCAAGAGCAGGCACTGAACACCACTCTCTCAGACAAACCACTCAGCTATACAGAAATGTGCATTGATCCAGAGCAAGTTATTCAAAAACACAAACCACAAAATAAATTGGTAAGACCAAATTACAGCATAAAAAATCAGTAACTTGCACAAAAAACCATAACTAAGCGGCCATATTCAGCAAAATTTAGCTATTGACAAGTATTACCGCGAATCTTTATGGTTACAACACTTTTGATGGTAAATTGGTATTACCAATTTATCAAGCCAAGATCTGATATGAGAAATCAGACATCAAAAGGACAACCACAGATTCAGCCTCTGGCAGAAAAAAGAACAACAACCTCACGAGGGCAAGTCATGAAAACGTTCGTTAAGTCTATTCTGAGTACAGCGGTATTAAGCGCAGCTATCTGCGGAACAGTCAGCGCTCAGGCTGCTGATAAAGTTTTGCTAAAAACACCAATCGCGTTCGGCTCGCACTTACCGGCATTAGGTACCCCGATTAAATGGGTATCTGAACAGCTGAAAGTCATGAGCGACGGCTCAATCAAAATGAAGATTTACGAGCCAGGTAAACTGGTTGCACCAAAAGAAATTCTTGATGCTGTCTCTGCCGGTAAGATCAATTCAGGCTATGCCACTGCAGGTTACTGGCAAGGTAAAATGCCAGCAGCAGCATTGTTCTCTGCGGTTCCTTTCGGCCCTGAAGCCGGTGAATACATGGCATGGCTGTATTACGGCAATGGCATGAGTCTGTACCAGGAAATGTATGACACTAACGGCTATAACGTAAAAGTTATCCCGTGCGCCATTATTTCTCCTGAAACCTCTGGTTGGTTCAGTAAAGAAATCAACAGCCCTGAAGACTTGAGCGGCCTGAACATGCGCTTCTTTGGCCTTGGCGCTTCTGTTATGGAAAAACTGGGCGTTTCTACTTCCCAGTTACCTGGCGGCGAAATCTTCGGTGCACTGGAGAAAGGTGCAATTGACGCATCTGAATTCTCTCAGCCTGCAATTGATCAGCGCTTAGGCTTCCATAAGATTGTTAAATACAACTACTTCCCTGGCTGGCATCAGCAAGCAACAGTATTCGAACTACTGGTCAACAAAGATGCCTGGGGCAAGATGTCTGAAGGCCAGCAAGCAATTGTTGAAAATACCTGTAAAGCTTCTATGACTAACGCGATTGCTGAAGGCGAGTCTATGCAGTTTGAAGTCATGGCCAAAGCACAGGAAAACGGCGTAAAGATTCGTTACTGGAGCGATGACATGCTAAATACCTTTAATGAAAAATGGCAGGAAGTTGTTGCTGAGAAGACTGCCGGCGACGAATTCTTCAATAAGGTATGGACTGACATGAGCACTTTCCGTAAAGGTTACGACCTGTGGGAAGCAAATGCCTTCCTGCCTCGCGCTGAACGCTAAGACGTTCCCACCGGAGAAACTTACTTCTCCCTTTGCAGTATACGGGCTGCCCTTGCAGCCCGTTTATAACTGCACTCAGTAGTAGATGTTTCAGAATAATAATTTACAGAGGAGCCTCAAGGTGAATACTTCAGGTAACATGCCACCAGTGCCTCTCGCCGATTGTATCGATCGCGCTATTCAAAAAATTGGCAGCTACATCGCCTGGTCATACGTATTACTTGTACTGGTAATCATGACTCAGGTAATTCTGCGGAAGGGCTTTTCAAGCGGCTTAATTCTGCTCGAAGAGTTGCAATGGCACCTCTATGCTGTAGGCGTAATGTTTGGCCTCGCTTACGCACAGACAACAAATTCTCATATCCGTGTAGATTTGTTCTACACAGGTTTCCGTGCCCGCAGTAAATACATCATCGAGATCTTCGGTATTTTGGTATTGGTATTGCCATTTATCAGCATCATCTTTTTACACAGTCTTGAATTTGTTGCCGATGCCTGGCGCATCAACGAACATTCAGAATCTCCTTCTGGCCTGCCCTGGCGCTGGCTGATTAAGAGCGTCATTCCGTTCAGCATGGCAATGCTGGCACTGGCGGCACTTTCACGTTTGTACCGCGACACCGTTCTGTTGTTTAGAGGGGATGCATAATGGAAATTAATGAAATTCTTGTCATTGCGATGTTTGTATCATTCATCGCACTGTTATTTACCGGCATTCCTGTTGCCTGGGTATTAGGCGGCATAGGCGTAATTTTTGCGGGTATTGGTTACCTTGCTGATACCTATTTCGACACGATTACCGGGCTGGATTATCTGACACTGGGGTTGGTTGTAAACCGCCTCTGGAAGATCATGGATAACTGGATTCTGGTCGCCCTCCCCATGTTCATATTTATGGGCATCATGCTAGATAAATCCGGTGTTGCGGAACGGCTGATGAAGTCCATGCAGGAGCTGTTCGGAAATGTCCGCGGTGGCCTGGCGATTACCGTTACGGCTATCGGGATTATCCTCGCGGCGTCTACCGGCATCATTGGTGCTTCAGTCGTGTTACTCGCGGTAATGTCTTTACCTTCCATGACTAAGCAGGGTTACTCAATGCCGCTTGCGCTGGGTACTATTGCCAGTGCTGGCACCTTAGGCATTTTAATTCCCCCCAGCATCATGCTGGTCATCATGGCCGACCAGTTAGGTTTATCCGTAGGCGATCTGTTCATGGGCGCGGTCTTCCCCGGCCTGATGTTAGGCGCGATGTACATTGCCTATATTCTGATTACCGGCTTCCTTAAGCCTGACTCAGCACCTTTGCCTGTGGATGCCAAGCCAGTCACTTTTGCCACACTGATTTCAGTACTGAAGGCTATATTGCCGACATTGGCGTTGATCTTCGTTGTACTGGGGTCGATATTTGCGGGTATCGCCACACCAACGGAAGCCTCCGGTGTGGGTGCTTTCGGTGCCACTATGCTGGCAATCTATAACCGTAAGTTCAGCTTTAAAGTGCTGAAAGAGGTTATGACCGGCACCTATAATACGACAGCCTACATCTTTGCAATTTTCATTGGTGCGACCTGTTTTGCACTGGTACTGCGGGAATTAGGCGGTGATGAGTTGATTGAGTCATTCCTGACTGGTCTGCCATTTGGTCCGTACGGTATTATTTTCTTTATTCTGGGCGTGATCTTCTTGCTGGGTTTCTTCCTCGACTGGATCGAAATCACGCTGATCATTCTGCCATTACTGGCACCGGTTATTTCGGCGCTGGGCCTGGATATTAATGGCTACGGTGTTGTCGATAATCCTGAGCTGGTCTGGTTTGTGATGTTGGTCGCCATGGCCTTACAGACATCCTTCCTCACCCCCCCGGTCGGTTTTGCCCTCTTCTATCTGAAAGGTGTATGCCCGCCAAATGTGAAGATTACAGATATCTATAAAGGTGTGACGCCTTTCATTATCCTGCAATTGATCGGCCTGTTAGTGCTGGTTTTCTGGCCGCAGCTGGTACTCTGGTTACCTGCTGCTGCATACGGCTAATCTACTGCCGTTATAGACCCCGGTCTGGCATTCGCCAGGCCGTGATGTAACGTGAAATACTCAAGGCTATCACTATGTCACAAGATGCGATTATCCAGCAGTTGAGTGGAATTGTCGGTAAAGACAATATCTACACTAAAGAGCGCCAGACAGAACACTACCGCAGTGGCTTTCGCTCCGGAAAAGGCGATGCCCTGGCCGTCGTATTCCCGACCACTTTACTGCAACAATGGCAGATCCTTAAAGCCTGCGTAAAAGCCAACAAAATAATCATTATGCAGGCAGCTAATACAGGCCTGACAGAAGGTTCAACACCCAGTGGTGATGATTATGACCGCGATATAGTCATCCTCAATACCACCCGAATGAATAAAATCATCCTGCTTGATGAAGGAAAGCAAATTATCAGCTTTCCCGGAGCAACTCTGTTCACACTGGAAAAACTGCTTAAGCCACTGAATCGTGCACCGCATTCGGTTATAGGCTCTTCCTGCATAGGCGCTTCAATCATTGGTGGAATAGCCAACAATTCGGGTGGCGCACTGGTAAAGCGCGGCCCGGCTTATTCAGAACTATCGCTATACGCGCAAATCAATCCTACAGGTGAGCTGGAACTGGTAAACCATCTGGGCATAGAACTGGGTAACACACCAGAGGAAATTCTCACTAACTTAGAGTTACAGCACTTCAATGCCTACACTCTTGAGCCCTATGAAGGAAAAGCCTCTGCCAGCGATTACCCTGAAATTCTCCGGGATGTAGATGCCGACACCCCAGCACGCTATAACGCAGATACCAGCCGCCTCTACGAAGCCAGCGGTTGTGCCGGCAAACTGGCAATCTTTGCAGTCCGTATCGACACATTTCCAGTTGCTGAAAAAGAACAGGTTTTTTATATCGGCACCAATGACCCGAAAGAGCTAACCCAGCTTCGCCGGGATATTCTGCAGAACTTTGACAACCTCCCGGAAGTCGGCGAGTACATGCACCGGGATGTTTTCGACATTGCCCTGAAATACGGTAAAGACGTATTCCTGATGATTAACTATCTTGGCACTGACCCGCTACCAAGGCTCTTTGCAATGAAAGGCGCAATAAGTGCCTGGTTAAATCGCTTTAGTTTTCTGCCAAAAGATATACCGGACAGGGCCATGCAGCTATTAAGCCGCTGCTGGAAAAACATTGTACCTAAGCGTCTGCTGCAATACAGGGATGACTACGAGCATCACCTGATTCTTAAAATGAGCGACACAGGTATTAATGAAGCTGAAAATTATCTCAAGGAATTTTTTGCAAACAGTACATCTGGTAATTACTTCGCCTGTAATGCTGATGAAGCCAAAAAAGCGTATTTGCTACGTTTTGCCGCTGCTGGTGCCGCTATTCGTTATCAAACAGTTCATCAGGATGAAGTTGAAAACATTCTCGCACTTGATATTGCACTTAAACGTAACGATGAAAACTGGGTTGAAGAGCTACCGGAAGAGATCAGTAGTCAGTTAGTCAGCTCTCTTTATTACGGACATTTTATGTGCCACGTATTCCATCAGGACTATATTTTAAAGAAAGGTGCTGATGCCGCAGCCATCAAAAAGCAGATGCTGGAAATTCTTGCTGCAAAAGGAGCTAAGTATCCGGCTGAGCATAACGTTGGGCACCTGTACGCAGCTGAAGAAGGACTGAAAGACTTCTACGTTGCCCTGGACCCAACGAATACATTCAACCCTGGTATTGGCAAAACATCTAAACGCCGTTGCGGTTGTTGACCCTGATCAAGGCTACCCAACTTATGGGATTTACCCTTGTTTAAGTAAGACTTACCTTAGTCAGGTGAGTTTAGCTCCTATGCTGAACCCACCTGCGGCAGATAATTAGCGAGGAAGATCATGGCTTTACCAACGATTAAAACGATTCTTTACACAACCTCTCTGGGCAAGCATACCCGTCCGGTATTCCGTCAGGCAGTTAATCTGGCACAGCAATTTGACGCACATATCATCATGCTTCACGTTATTGAGCCTATCGGTGAACTGGGTCAGGCACTCATTCAAAACTACCTGCCACAAGACCTGGTAAAGAAGATTCACGACGAAGGCATTGATGAAGTAAAAGCCTCCATGCAAAAACGTGTCGAACGTTTTTGTGAAGAGGAACTGGGATCGCTGGATAAAGCGGTCACACTCAATATCGAACAAAGAGTTGTAGAAGGTAACTATACCGACTCAATTCTGGCACAAGCCAAACTGAGCAATGCCGATATGATTGTGATGGGTTCAGAAAACACTTTCGGCCATCACAGCCAGACTACCCGTCAGGTAATCAAAGGTGCGAAAGTACCTGTAGTTGCCGTGCCTACCGGTAAAGCGTTCGACTGAAGTTGTTTCAAACCAGTCGGGCCAAACGGTTATTTACTGGCCCGACCGGTTACAATTAATCGCGGTATATAGCTAACTGTTATAAGTTATAAAACAATCAATCTTGGCTGTGGAAACTGCTGCCTTGACCACTCCGGCATTTTGCCTTGTAATTTCACGTCAATCTGCAGCATGCTGCAGTCTGTTCTCTCCCACCAAGAGCATTTAACATGGCGTTATCACTGGCAATTGTTGTAGGCATCGTTGCGGCGATCTCATTATTTCTTTCCCCCAAGGTAAATAACGACCAAACCTTTTTTAAAGGCTACAGCAAAGACGGTGAGCAACCTGGCTTATTACTGCTTACCTTCTCACAGGTAACCACCTGGATCTTTGCCCGATCATTGCTAAATGCAGCTATTCTTGGCTTCTATTATGGTATCTGGGGCACACTTGCTTATGCCGCTTACTACCTGTCTTTTCTCACCGGCGGAAAAATCATCGACTCACTGCGTTTTCAGCATGGCTACCAGAGTGTTCAAGAGTTTCTAAATGATCGCTTCGGCCGCTGGGGTACAAGCTGCTACAACTTTGTAATTGGCCTGCGTCTTATCAGTGAAGTCTTCGCAAATATACTGGTAATAGGCATTCTCTTTGGTGCTGCAGGCAGCAGCAGTTATACATTTGCAGTGGTTTTATTTGCAGGCATTACACTGATTTATTCAATGCTGGGCGGGCTCAAAGCTTCCCTGCGCACAGACTTATTCCAGATGGTACTGTTTTTGGTTGTACTGGCGTTACTTAGTGGAATGGTGTTATTTCAGGGACACCTGAGTGTCGACAACCTGATGTTCAAGGCCTTTGATATTACCGAACCTGGCCCGATTTTGTTGCTGGTCGCTTTCCTGCAGGTATGGAGCTATCCAATGCATGATCCGGTAATGATGGATCGTGGTTTTCTTGCCGACCGTGAAACCACACGTAAAAGCTTTCTGCACGCAGGCTGGATAAGTGTTATCTGCATCATTGTGTTCGGTGCTTTAGGTGTAATCGCCGGTGCACAGGCAATATCCGGCGAGTCAATGAACACGGCGTTACTTCGCTTACTCGGCGACAACGCAATGCTGTTATTTAATATCACATTGGTCATCTCAGCTATGTCTACCTTAGACAGCACGCTTTCAAGCTCATCCAAGCTGGTTGCTGTCGATATGAAACTCATGCAAGCCAGCCGCTTTAACGGCCGGGCAACAATGGCTGTATTCATGTTACTGGGGTTACTTTGTGTATTCCTGGGTAACAAGGATCTTTTCAGCGCCGTAGCCGTCAGCGGTACTGCTTCTATGTATCTCGCACCGGTAATCTTCTTCTGCCTGTGGGGTAAGCAGGATCAGGTACCTGTATGGAGCTACGTCAGCACATTCGTTCTGGCCATTGCCGGTGCCGCCATATACTTTGTTGAATCTGCAGGACACACTCACCTGCTTGGTGATTCTCACAAATACACAAAACTACTGTTCATCTCCGCTGGCGTAATGATCGCTGGATGCACACTTTTCTGGCTCGGTATTTTAAGTAATCGAAACAGTCAGCCACTGCCCAGCTCAACTTAAGCGTAACAGCAACTATGATGCCATTTACACCCGATGCTTCACGGCCCATGCTTATATTCGGCGGGCCTTATAGTAACCTTGCCGCCACACAGGCCATACAAAATGTAAGCAAGCAGTTACAGATTCCTTCAGGAAATATCCTTTGCACAGGTGATATCGTTGCATATTGCGCCTCAGCACAGGAAACAACAGACCTTATTCGGGACTGGGGCATTACTGTTGTTCAGGGTAACTGCGAAGAATCCCTCGCCAATAACGCTAATGATTGCGGCTGCGGCTTTAATACAGGTAGCACTTGCGACCTTCTTTCAGCCGGCTGGTTTAATTACGCGAAACCTAAGGTAAATACTCAGGCAAAACAGTGGATGGGAGAGTTACCGCTAAATATAGAGTTTGAGTACGCCAAAACAAAAATGCTGGCAATACACGGTGGTCTGAATAGCATTAATCAGTTTGTATTTGCGTCTGATGATATAACTATGGAACAGCAGCTCAATGAAGCTGCTGTAGACGTGATAATAGGCGGCCATTGCGGATTACCTTTTGGCCAGCAACTCAGCAATGGCTTCTGGCTTAATGCAGGTGTAATCGGCATGCCCGCTAATAATGGCCAGACCGATACATGGTATATGCTATTGACTGCAGACGCTGATGGTCACATAACTGCTAGCTGGCATATTCTTGAATACGATGTTGCAGATAGTATCCATAAAATGCAGCAAGCAGGCTTAAATACACCATACGCTGAAGCCCTGAAAACCGGACTCTGGCCAAGCACAGATATCCTACCCAATGCAGAAACCTCAGCAACCGGTCATACAATCAATATTCCCAATCTGCAATTAAATAGCCCTATTGCCTGAAGCAGATAAATCAATCTTCTGACTTCGGGTTTCGCTGTATCTGCGGGTAAAAACTTCAAAATAATTCCGTAGATGTTTGCTGGCAATCTGATCCCCAATTTCTGCAAGCAGCTCTATCGCAACTTCAGCAGTGCATAACTGACTGACTTCCTCAGTTTTACGTAACCCGTAACGGGAAGCCGGCGCATTCTGCAAACTTATAAGCGGCACATTCTGTAAATAAGCACTCAGCCTGAACATTCGCCTTGCCTGGCGCCAGGTTCCATCCAACACAATAAACACGTTACGCTTATCAGGCTCAGATTTGTATTCTGTCATTCGCTCTAGATAATCATCTCCCGGTGGAAAGACAATGTAAGTATTCACTTCAGAATTTTCTATTAGTTCCAACAGTTCAGGATCAACTTCAGTTCGATGCCAAATGAAACAACGTGTAGCGTTTATAGAGCCCCTGATCAGACGCCCCGTATTGCTGGGTTTATAAATTTCATCATTATGCGTTAGTAGGCAGAATTCAACACTTGCTGACACGCTACTGCGAAGCTCACAAATACATTTATCTGTTCTCAGAAAACAGGATTCGCAACGTTTTACAGTTGCTCCTCTGCCAAGATAAGGGCGTCGCGGTGGTGCTGAGGAAGTATTCATTCAACTTTCCTGACTAAGAATCGGGGATTAAATATTATCGCAGAGGAAAATAGCCAAGCAACAACCGGAAAGCAACTCCAGTCTCTGCCGAAGCCCATGTTTCTTAGGTATTCAGAATAAGATGGCATATAATATCCGCCCGAAAATCATAGCCAGCATACAGGCAGCCAAATGCGCGAAGACTCTCAAAATTACCGGCAACTGTTTCTCAACGACACTCCAATGATTGATCTGCGAGCGCCGGTAGAATTCAAGCAAGGCGCATTTCCATCGGCTGTTAGCCTGCCATTAATGAGTAATGAAGAACGGGAAAAAGTAGGTACCTGTTACAAGCAACAGGGCCAGGATGCCGCGATTGTTCTGGGCCACAAACTGGTTAGCGGTGAGATTAAAGAACAACGTATGGCTGCCTGGAAAGCCTTTGTTGCAGAAAATCCTGAAGGTTACTTATATTGCTTTCGTGGCGGCCTCCGCTCCCGAACAACTCAGCAATGGCTAAAAGAAGCCGGGGCAGATTACCCATTAGTCACCGGTGGATATAAAGCCTTACGAAACTTCCTCCTCAATGAAATAGAAGCAACCAGCGAACAGCTCCCTTTCTATATTGTTGGCGGCAACACCGGCTGTCGAAAAACGCCTCTGATTAATAGTCTGAAAAACGCCGTAGATCTGGAAGGTGCGGCCAACCACAGAGGCTCAAGTTTCGGTCGCTATGTCACCCCACAAAGTTCACAAATTAATTTTGAAAACCAACTTGCAATCGCGTTATTAAAACTACGTAATGCCAATATCAGTGAACTGGTACTTGAAGATGAAGGACGTATCATCGGCAGTGTAGATATCCCCCATTCACTCCACCTGAAAATGCAAAAAGCACCAATTGTTGTCGTTGAAGAAGACCTCGAAACCCGTTTACAAAATCTTCTTCAGGAATATGTAATCGATATGCATCACTCCCATATAGAACACTATGGTGCACAAGAAGGCTCACACCTGTGCGCAGAATACTTATTGAGTGGCCTGGATAAAATTCGCAAGCGACTCGGAAGTGAACGCT
The DNA here is from genome assembly GCF_024347215.1 of Aliamphritea ceti. Classification (NCBI taxonomy): domain Bacteria; kingdom Pseudomonadati; phylum Pseudomonadota; class Gammaproteobacteria; order Oceanospirillales; family Oceanospirillaceae; genus Aliamphritea; species Aliamphritea ceti. Next base: position 1,427,596 of record NZ_AP025282.1, on the reverse strand, counting down.
GGCGTGAGCTTCGCAAAATGATGGAACAGGCTATATCAGCCCAACAAACAGGTGAGGGATTTAGCCAACACCTGAACTGGCTGAGCCCACTTTTAGAGTGGTATTACGACCCTATGTATACCTACCAGCTCGGCAATAAAGCGGATCGGATTGTTTACCGGGGCAGTTGGCAGGAATGTCAGGATTATCTGCATAACCTAAAGTAACATCAAACTTCAGATACGCTTTCAATAAATCATCAAACCGGGAACTCTCCCGGTTTTTTTTATTCCACTTAAAAATTATCTGGCCCGAAACTGGCACAGCTCCTGCAATAAAAGAAGCATAAATCGCAAAAACAGTGCATAGGGCTCTGTTTTGCAACATAACAAATAATCAACGCTCTTTATTGGTGCGGATCAATTTCAATCTGACTCCAATTAGTGCACAGAACGCTTCGGAGACCGCTGTGGAAAGCATTAACAGTGCAGTAGAAACCTTAATGCAGGGTTCAAATACTCTGTTTATTCTCATGGGTGCAATCATGGTATTTGCCATGCATGCAGGCTTTGCCTTTTTGGAAGTCGGTACTGTCCGGCAGAAAAATCAGGTAAATGCCTTAGTTAAAATCATGACTGACTTCGGCTTTTCTGCAGTGGCATATTTCTTCGTCGGTTACTGGATCGCCTATGATGTCACTTTCTTCAGAGATGCCGAAACCCTTGCCGCCGGGAATGGCTATGAGCTGGTTAAGTTCTTTTTCTTAATGACGTTTGCTGCAGCGATTCCTGCAATTGTTTCTGGAGGTATCGCAGAGCGCGCACGTTTCTGGCCTTTCCTGATCGCATCTTCATTGTTAGTTGGTATCGTATACCCACTTTTTGAAGGCATGATCTGGAATGGTAACTATGGTTTTCAAGCGTGGCTTGAGAGCAGTTTTGGCGCTCAGTTCCACGACTTCGCCGGATCAGTTGTTGTTCACGGTGTTGGTGGATGGCTGGGATTAATCGCGGTATTACTGCTTGGCGTGCGAAAAGGCCGCTATAAATCAGGACGTCTGATGGCTTTCCCGCCATCCAACATTCCATTCCTGGCCCTGGGTGCCTGGATTCTGTGTATTGGCTGGTTTGGCTTTAATGTTATGTCTGCTCAGACACTGGATGGGATTTCCGGGTTAGTCGCTGTTAACAGCCTGATGGCAATGGTTGGTGGCATTATTGCATCACTGATCTTTGGTAAAAACGACCCTGGCTTTATTCACAATGGTCCTCTGGCAGGGCTGGTAGCAATCTGTGCCGGTTCTGACATTATGCATCCTATTGGTGCACTATTTGTCGGCGTAGTTGCAGGTGCATTATTTGTCTGGATGTTCACTACCGCCCAGAATCGCTGGAAGATTGATGATGTCCTGGGTGTGTGGCCACTACATGGTTTATGTGGTGCCTGGGGAGGCATTGCAGCTGGTATTTTTGGCAGCACCGCGTTAGGAGGGTTAGGTGGCGTAAGTCTTATGTCACAAGTCATTGGCACCCTGGCAGGCATTGCCGTCGCTGTTGTAGGTGGCTTAATTGTGTATGGTACTATTAAAGCTCTTTGCGGACTTCGCCTTGACGAAGAACAAGAATTCAACGGCGCTGACCTGTCAATTCATAAGATAGAATCCATGTATATGGATTAATACTCAGCACAATAAAAAGCCCGCTTAATCGCGGGCTTTTTTAGATCTGACAGAACTCTTCCCAATCAGAATAAACCTGACTGATTTTACGCACCGCATTATTTAATAACGTCTTAGCTTCTTTATCTGAGCGGCTTACTTCAGCATCATACTGTAAATACCCTGCTGTATAGCGCCCCATCTGATCGGCAGATAACTTAGAACCCAGCTTTCCTTCTACTTCAACAGCACAGGCAGTTCTGCGAGACTCCATTAGTTTCACATGCGCCATTACAGTTTCAACCTCATCCAACATATTCAGACCTACCTTAAGATCCTGAAGCATGTTTGCCATAATCACTGAAGAGACTAACGGCAGGTATAACTTGGTTTCTGTAATAAAATAACCACCATTTTTCGAACGTCGATGCTTAGTAACATAAGGCTTAAGACGTGAAGTAGTCATACGTTTCAGTGGGATGTTCGGAAAACATATGCAAGCAGAATACATCTGCTCACCACGTTTATTCTGATAAGTTTCAAGCTCAATACGCTCATCAAACCCGCGCAACCACGCCAGTAATTCACCAGAATTGACCGTTTCATCAGCGGTACTGTTAAGGCCGTACCACATCCCTTCCTGCCGGCAGGCAAAGAAAAACGGCGGCATAACACCAGCCATATAAGGCATGTGGTAATTAGAATGTGCCATCATTACGACAACCAGATTCTCAAAATAAACGATTACTTAAGCTTAGCTGGTAAATACTAAGCCGCCTTTACAGCCTGACTTTTGGTAAGGCATGTATCAAGAATAAGAAAACCCCTGACCGGATTACGATCAGGGGTTTTCTTATTATTATGTTCGTGAAATCACACGAAAAAACCCTGCTACAACGTAGCAGGGTTTCTTAAATAGGTGCTTGGCGATGACCTACTCTCACATGGGGAATCCCCACACTACCATCGGCGCTAAGACGTTTCACTTCCGAGTTCGGTAAGGGATCGGGTGGTTCCATCTCGCTATGGTCGCCAAGCAAAAAACTGTAACAATAAAAATCCTGTATGCCTTCTTCAGGCTAATCCGAGTCTTAAGATGATGTACAAACTCTAATCCAACATGCTTTGCAGCAATGTATCTTCATCAATCACTTGATCCGTGTTGTGTAATCACACAACCAAACGCTTTTGGCGTTATATGGTCAAGCCTCACGAGCAATTAGTACTGGTTAGCTCAACGCCTCACAACGCTTACACACCCAGCCTATCAACGTCCTGGTCTTGAACGGCTCTTCAGGGGACTCAAGGTCCCAGTGAGATCTCATCTTGAAGGGGGCTTCCCGCTTAGATGCTTTCAGCGGTTATCCTGTCCGAACATAGCTACCGGGCAATGCCATTGGCATGACAACCCGAACACCAGAGGTTCGTTCACTCCGGTCCTCTCGTACTAGGAGCAACTCTTCTCAAATCTCAAACGTCCACGGCAGATAGGGACCGAACTGTCTCACGACGTTCTAAACCCAGCTCGCGTACCACTTTAAATGGCGAACAGCCATACCCTTGGGACCGGCTTCAGCCCCAGGATGTGATGAGCCGACATCGAGGTGCCAAACACCGCCGTCGATGTGAACTCTTGGGCGGTATCAGCCTGTTATCCCCGGAGTACCTTTTATCCGTTGAGCGATGGCCCTTCCATACAGAACCACCGGATCACTAAGACCTACTTTCGTACCTGCTCGACGTGTCAGTCTCGCAGTCAAGCGCGCTTATGCCTTTATACTCGATGCATGATTTCCGACCATGCTGAGCGCACCTTCGTACTCCTCCGTTACTCTTTAGGAGGAGACCGCCCCAGTCAAACTACCCACCACACAATGTCCGCGATCCCGATAAGGGACCTGCGTTAGAACCTCAATAGTACCAGGCTGGTATTTCAAGATTGGCTCCACTCGAACTAGCGTCCAAGTTTCAAAGCCTCCCAGCTATCCTACACAAGTAATATCAAAGTCCACTGCGAAGCTATAGTAAAGGTTCACGGGGTCTTTCCGTCTAGCCGCGGATATACGGCATCTTAACCGCAATTTCAATTTCACTGAGTCTCGGGTGGAGACAGTGTGGCCATCGTTACGCCATTCGTGCAGGTCGGAACTTACCCGACAAGGAATTTCGCTACCTTAGGACCGTTATAGTTACGGCCGCCGTTTACTTGGGCTTCGATCAAGAGCTTCGCCGAAGCTAACCCCATCAATTAACCTTCAAGCACCGGGCAGGCGTCACACCCTATACGTCCACTTTCGTGTTTGCAGAGTGCTGTGTTTTTAATAAACAGTCGCAGCCACCTAGTATCTTCGACCCCCAACAGCTTAGAGAGCAAGTCTCATCACCGTCAGGGGCGTACCTTCTCCCGAAGTTACGGTACCATTTTGCCTAGTTCCTTCACCCGAGTTCTCTCAAGCGCCTTGGTATTCTCTACCTGACCACCTGTGTCGGTTTGGGGTACGATTTCTTGTTATCTGAAGCTTAGAAGTTTTTCCTGGAAGCATGGCATCAACCACTTCGTCCAAAAGAGGACTCGTCATCGACTCTCAGCCTTAGGGAACCGGATTTTCCTAATTCCCCAGCCTACAGCCTTAAACACGGACAACCAACGCCGTGATGGCCTAGCCTTCTCCGTCACTCCATCGCAATAACAAGAAGTACAGGAATATTAACCTGTTTCCCATCGACTACGCCTTTCGGCCTCGCCTTAGGGGTCGACTCACCCTACCCTGATTAGCATTGGATAGGAACCCTTGGTCTTCCGGCGGGGAGGTTTTTCACCCCCCTTATCGTTACTCATGTCAGCATTCGCACTTCTGATACCTCCAGGATGCCTTACAGCTTTCCCTTCAACGGCTTACAGAACGCTCCTCTACCACGCAAACAAGTTGCGTCCGTAGCTTCGGTGTATGGTTTGAGCCCCGTTATATCTTCCGCGCAGGCCGACTCGACTAGTGAGCTATTACGCTTTCTTTAAAGGGTGGCTGCTTCTAAGCCAACCTCCTAGCTGTCTGAGCCTTCCCACATCGTTTCCCACTTAACCATAACTTTGGGACCTTAGCTGACGGTCTGGGTTGTTTCCCTTTCCACAACGGACGTTAGCACCCGCAGTGTGTCTCCCATAATTGCACTCTACGGTATTCGGAGTTTGCATCGGGTTGGTAAGTCGGGATGACCCCCTAGCCGAAACAGTGCTCTACCCCCGTAGGTGAGATATGAGGCGCTACCTAAATAGCTTTCGAGGAGAACCAGCTATCTCCGAGCTTGATTAGCCTTTCACTCCGATCCACAAGTCATCCGCTGGCTTTTCAACGACAGTCGGTTCGGTCCTCCAGTTGATGTTACTCAACCTTCAACCTGCCCATGGATAGATCGCTCGGTTTCGGGTCTAATCCCAGCAACTACACGCCCTATTAAGACTCGGTTTCCCTACGGCTCCCCTAAACGGTTAACCTTGCTACTGAAATTAAGTCGCTGACCCATTATACAAAAGGTACGCAGTCACGGAACAAGTCCGCTCCCACTGCTTGTACGTACACGGTTTCAGGTTCTATTTCACTCCCCTCACAGGGGTTCTTTTCGCCTTTCCCTCACGGTACTGGTTCACTATCGGTCAGTCAGGAGTATTTAGCCTTGGAGGATGGTCCCCCCATGTTCAGACAGGATATCACGTGTCCCGTCCTACTCGATTTCACTGTGTATAAGTTTTCGTATACGGGGCTATCACCCACTACGGCCGCACTTTCCAGAGCGTTCTACTAACTACAACACAGCTTAAGGGCTGGTCCCCGTTCGCTCGCCGCTACTAGGGGAATCTCGGTTGATTTCTTTTCCTTCGGGTACTTAGATGTTTCAGTTCCCCGAGTTCGCCTCTCAAGAGCTATGTATTCACTCAAGAGATACCCAGCTTACACTGGGTGGGTTTCCCCATTCGGAAATGTTTGGATCAAAGCCTGTTTACCGACTCCCCAAACCTTATCGCAGGTTACCACGTCCTTCATCGCCTCTGACTGCCAAGGCATCCACCGTGCACGCTTAGTCACTTGACCATATAACCCAAAAGGGTCTGATTCAAAGTGACTGATAAAACTTCATAGCCATCTACTTTATACAAAGTAAATAACGCTGAAGTAACGATACATTTACGCCGGATTAGCGCTTGTACATTTTTTACTTCTTAATTCTCGTTTTTTACAGGATTTAAATTGTTAAAGAGCGTTTAAAGCAAAAAGCTTTAAAAGATAGTCACAACATCGTGAATATTTTTTAAAACTTTCATAAACTTGAGCGATAATGCGATCATTACATCACTGCCAAGCTTTTCTTTATCAAGGCGAAGTAATCCGACACATAGTCTGCCATGTGAGGTATTGCTTCAACGAAGAGAAAGGAAAGGTTGGTAGGCCTGAGTGGACTTGAACCACCGACCTCACCCTTATCAGGGGTGCGCTCTAACCAGCTGAGCTACAAGCCTATGTCTTGGTATAAATACCAATTCGCTCTCTTTACATTCTGATCAGATAATTCGTGTGAACGCTTGCTGAGAATCCGCTATCGTTTAAGGAGGTGATCCAGCCCCAGGTTCCCCTAGGGCTACCTTGTTACGACTTCACCCCAGTCATGAACCACACCGTGGTAACCGCCCTCCCGAAGGTTAAGCTAGCTACTTCTGGTGCAATCCACTCCCATGGTGTGACGGGCGGTGTGTACAAGGCCCGGGAACGTATTCACCGTGACATTCTGATTCACGATTACTAGCGATTCCGACTTCATGGAGTCGAGTTGCAGACTCCAATCCGGACTACGACCGGTTTTGTGAGATTAGCTCCCCCTCGCAGGATTGCAGCCCTCTGTACCGGCCATTGTAGCACGTGTGTAGCCCTACTCGTAAGGGCCATGATGACTTGACGTCGTCCCCACCTTCCTCCGGTTTGTCACCGGCAGTCTCCTTAGAGTTCCCACCCGAAGTGCTGGCAAATAAGGACAAGGGTTGCGCTCGTTACGGGACTTAACCCAACATTTCACAACACGAGCTGACGACAGCCATGCAGCACCTGTCACTGCGTTCCCGAAGGCACATCAGAATCTCTTCCGACTTCGCAGGATTTCAAGAGTAGGTAAGGTTCTTCGCGTTGCGTCGAATTAAACCACATGCTCCACCGCTTGTGCGGGCCCCCGTCAATTCATTTGAGTTTTAACCTTGCGGCCGTACTCCCCAGGCGGTCTACTTAGTGCGTTAGCTGCGCCACTAAGACATCAAGTGTCCCAACGGCTAGTAGACATCGTTTACGGCGTGGACTACCAGGGTATCTAATCCTGTTTGCTCCCCACGCTTTCGCACCTCAGTGTCAGTATCAGACCAGGTAGTCGCCTTCGCCACTGGTGTTCCTTCCTATATCTACGCATTTCACCGCTACACAGGAAATTCCACTACCCTCTTCTGTACTCTAGTTATCCAGTATCAGGTGCAGTTCCTAGGTTGAGCCCAGGGCTTTCACATCTGACTTAAATAACCACCTACGCGCGCTTTACGCCCAGTAATTCCGATTAACGCTCGGACCCTCCGTATTACCGCGGCTGCTGGCACGGAGTTAGCCGGTCCTTCTTCTGCAGTTAACGTCACAGCTAGCAGTTATTAACTACTAACCTTTCCTCACTGCTGAAAGTGCTTTACAACCCTAAGGCCTTCTTCACACACGCGGCATGGCTGCATCAGGCTTGCGCCCATTGTGCAATATTCCCCACTGCTGCCTCCCGTAGGAGTCTGGGCCGTGTCTCAGTCCCAGTGTGGCTGATCATCCTCTCAGACCAGCTACGGATCGTCGCCTTGGTAGGCCATTACCCCACCAACTAGCTAATCCGACGCACGCTCATCTAATAGCGCAAGGCCCGAAGGTCCCCTGCTTTCCCCCGTAGGGCGTATGCGGTATTAATCCAAATTTCTCTGGGCTATCCCCCACTACTAGGCAGATTCGTACGCGTTACTCACCCGTCCGCCGCTCGTCAGCGGGTAGCAAGCTACCCCTGTTACCGCTCGACTTGCATGTGTTAAGCCTGCCGCCAGCGTTCAATCTGAGCCATGATCAAACTCTTCAGTTTAATTTCGACACTGTAAACAGTGTCTTAAATCTAGCTCAAAGTTAAACTAACTTTGTAAATCTCATAAATGAATTCACTAGGTTGCTTATCTTTGATAAAGCTTTTGTGCTTCATCTCAACAAGCGCCCACACGAATTATCTGATCAAATTGTTAAAGAGCGTTGCTTAATCCGTCTCAGCAGTCGGTGTTGACCGTGGCTGCTGTCGTCTCAAGCGAGGTGCGTATTCTACTCAACACCCGGTGGAAGTCAACGCTTATTTTCAGAAGATTTTGAATCATTCCGCAGAATGTTTCAAAACCGGAAAAACAAACTTTCGTTCCGGTCGAAGCATTTCACTCGAACTTCAAAACAAGCTGTTTATCAGTGAGTTACTTTGTTTCTCATTGTGTCTGCTTGTCTGCGTTGCCGCTGTCTTGCGTCTCAATGTGGGGGCGTATTATAGGGACCAGCTGAAAAGAGTCAACAGCCTTTTCACAGAATTTAAAAATTAGTGTTATCTGACTGTAACAAAGGCCTAAACACTCTCCTTCTTTACAAAACCACATCAGAAACTAACGCTCAAAACGCTGATGACGGCGATAAGGATATAAATCCACTATATCTCCCTCCTCTACCTGCTTCTGAACCTTTTGCCACCATTCAACTGTTAATAACTCACTGTGTAATTCATTAAACAGTTTCCTTATCTTACGGTCACATGCAGTTAAGAGATTAAACTCTTCTGGAAATACATCAGCAGGCCCTACCGAATACCAAGGCTCATCTGCAAGCTCTTGCTCAGGGTACATGGCTTCCGGAATATGCCTGAAGTTACATGCTGTCAGATACATGATTTCATCATAATCATAAAACACTATTCTGCCGTGCCGGGTAACGCCGAAATTCTTAAACAGCATATCCCCGGCAAAGATATTCGCGGCGGCAAGCTCCTTGATACATTTGCCAAACTCATTAATGCCATGAAACAGTTGTTCTTCATTCTCTTGCTGTAATGCTTCCTGCAAATACATATTGAGCGGCGTCATCCTGCGTTCCACCCATACATGCTTAATAAGTAACTGATCATCAGTTGATTCAACAGATGATCCAGCAATAGCTTCCAGCTCAGTTAGCAACTCAGGATCAAACCGAGCCAAAGGCAATTGTAAATTCACAAACTCCTGAGTATCTGCCAGGCGTCCAGCTCTGTCATGATGCTTCACAAGCGCATAGCGATCTTTGACTACTGCGCGCGAGACTTGCTTAGAAGAGGAAAAGCGGTCTTTGATTATCTTGAATACGACGGGATATGAAGGCAGTGTAAATACCGTCATCACCATGCCTTTAATCCCTTCTGCGGGGCAGAAGACATCATCCGATTCAGAGAGGTGCTTCATGAAGTCCCGATAAAACTCAGCTTTACCCTGTTTATAAAATCCGATCGAATTATAAAGCTCAGCCCGGGACTTCAGAGGAATCAACTGATGCAAAAATTCAATAAACTGAACAGGCGCCTCTGCATCTACTAAAAAATATGCCCGGGTAAAACTGAAGATAACTGAAACCTGATCCGGATGACTGACTGCAGTATCAACATACAACTTACCTTCCTCATTCAGTAACAAAGCAATCACGAAAGGAGATTGCTTACCTTCTCTATTTAGCCTGCCAACCAGATAAGCAGCTTTATTCCTGAAGAACAGACTATGAATAACATCTACCGTGTTATCGGAAGCAAGTTGACTGCCTTTTTCGGCCCCCTCTACCCATTGCTCCCGCATATAGCGCATTAAGTTGCAGATATCACGCCGCCGATTCTCCCAACCAATATTAAAGCCACAGTCATCTAACATACTTCGCAACATGTTATAGATGCCGCTGCTTAGTAAATACTGTCGATAAACGCCTCTACTGCCCGAATGCTTTATACGCTCACGGGGAATGAATAACTGCGCCTGGGCACTGGGATGATCCCCTTCAATACGACTATAAACAGAGTTAAAGAATGTTTCGGCTAATTCAGTATCTGCACGAACAGCCACCAGCGCGGCATATTCTTTTTTTACTTCAGACCATCGCCAGCCTGATACCGCTTGTACTGAAATCTGGTTCGCAACCTCCCTGACTTTTAACGCATAAAGATCTATGCGGCGTGAAGAAATATCCTGTAACTGTCGCCACTGACTCTGTTCAAAGCAGTCTTTTGCTTCACGAGCGATGCTCTGAAATATTTGCCGGTACTCAATAAAAGCATTCAAAATCTGTAATGCTATTTCTGACGTATTACTCATTTAACAAGCCTCGGTTCAGCACTTGGATAAGTATAAGCGTAATCCGGGCTTTCTTAATAAAAGCGTCAGATATCCCAGGTAAAGTGCTTGTCTAATTTAGTTAAGTCACTCATATTTAAGGAATCGCTGAGGAAGGATTCATTTATGTATCAACTACCACAACTCGAACAGACCCGCTCACTCAGAGCAATTGCAGTGCTTACCAGCGGTGGTGATTCCCCGGGCATGAATCCCGCTATCCGCGGTGTCGTCCGTGCAGCCATCAACCAGGGCATTAAAGTTTATGGCGTTAACCGCGGCTATAGTGGCCTGATTATTGGTGACATGGTTGAATTAGCAGCCAGTGATGTCACAAACATTATTCAGCGAGGCGGAACTTTACTTAAAAGTGACCGGTGTGATGCTTTCCGAGATCCGGTTGTACGGAATCAGGCAGCTGAAATTCTTAAAAAAAACGGCATTGATGGTTTAATTGTTATCGGCGGTGATGGCTCGCTTTCTGGCGCTCATCTTCTAACGCAGGAAAGTGGGATTCCGGTTATAGGCCTGCCAGGCACAATCGACAATGATATGTTTGGTACTGATGACACTATAGGTTTTGATACGGCAGTTAATACCGCCCTGGAAGGCATCGATAAAATTCGTGATACTGCGGTTTCACACGAGCGTTTATTTCTCGTCGAAGTAATGGGGAGAAACTCAGGCCACATCGCAACTCAGGTGGGTATCGCCTGCGGTGCAGAAATGATTGTCGTACCTGAAACTGAATTTAAGCTGGAAGCGCTATGTTTTTCTCTGGCAAACAATCGTCAGGAAGGTAAAGGCAGTAGCGGAATTATCGTTGTCGCTGAAGGTCCGCGACCAGGTTTAACTTACCGTCTTGCTCAACGACTTGAAGAACAAGGAGAATCCCCTGGCGTATGTATTCTCGGACATATTCAGCGTGGCGGACAACCTACAGGCCGTGACAGAGTACTAGCTTCATGCCTGGCGACATCGGCTGTTGAATATCTCAAAGCTGGCTACAGCGATATAATGGTGGGAATCTGTGAAAGTCAGATATGTACCGTGCCGTTACGGGATGTGATGGAAAAAACCAAACCCGTGAACAAACAATTATTAGATATGGCAATGCTGCTACATAAATAACAGGCAGCATCCCCTCTATATAGTTAACAGCTCACCGCACGCTACGGTCATTCTATCCCGTAAATCAGACACCAGCGGTAAGAGTAACGCATCTGCACTCTTGTCACTTAACGTAAAACAATCACTGTTAAGTCGTTGCAGGTTCTCACCAAGTTCAGGCTGATTTACGACAACCTCAGCCAGTAACGACCAATTGCATGGCGACAAGTGCAAGCCGCTGACTAACGCGACGCCATTGCGTTTACGAATCTGCGCCAAACCTAATAGCTTTCGCCCTTGCAGTGACACTAATTCACCGTGTGATAAGCCCGCATAACAGGCCCACTCAACACCTTCCTGCTTGGCCCTTACTTTAGATGTATTAATCATTGCCTCGTCAACTGACCGACAAGTCACTCCATTATCCAGTAAGACTTCAAGCCAGGCAGCTTCAAACCACTTAAAGATATCAATAATACCCAGCTCAGCAGCCGGATGATCAGTTGGTAGAAACAAAGTAACACTCAACATCCAGGGACCAGCGAGAACTGCACCACCACCGGAACCTCGTTGCTGAACAGGAATACTCCTATCTCTTCCCCGTTGCAACATTGAATCATCCGGACGCTGTGAACGTCCCATAATTATGGCTGGCTCAGCATATCGCCAAATCAGTAGCTGCGGTTCATTCACAGGAACACTTAGTACTTCACTGATACGCGCCTGTTCTTCAGGCATTCCACCACTATAAATATGATCAGAAATTTCCGGCGTAACACTCATCTGAGTACCTTACTACATAAAGATTGCGCGCAATTGTCCCGGGAACCGCCAGGCAATACAAGTCGATGTCATATGCTGGTATTCTCGCGAAACAGTTATCAGGGTTTCCTCTCGGGATAGATATGCGCACTTCCGACAGTTTATTTATTCAGTATTATCAAAACAGTAACACTAAACATGGTTATCACAACGACCCGGCACAACAACGGGCTGTCGAATGCTTACAGCAACTATCTGATGAGCTTCAAAATTCCACTGGCCAAAAGCGCTTCTTCCGTAACAACACACACACACCTAAAGGTTTATACCTATGGGGGTCAGTTGGACGCGGCAAAACATACTTACTTGACCTGTTTAGTGAATTTTTGCCAAAAGGCTATGTCACCCGCCTGCATTTCCATCATTTCATGGCCAGAATTCACCGGGAATTACAGCAGTTAAGCGGGCATAAAAACCCTTTACAACTCGTTGTAGAAAAGTTCTCACACGAATGCAAGGTCATTTGCTTTGATGAGTTTTATGTTAGCGATATAGGTGACGCGATGATTCTTGCTCGCCTGATCGAAAGCTTTTTCACTGCCGGTATAATATTTGTTGCAACCTCTAATACTCCACCACACAACCTGTATAAAGATGGTTTGCAACGTCAGCGTTTTGAACCGGCTATTAGCCTGCTACAGCAACATCTCACAATTCTTCATATGGATGGAGATACCGATCACCGCCTTCGGCAGCTAACCTACAGAAACAATTATTTCGTGCATTCTGCTGACTCCGAACTTGATAAGATTTTCATTTCCCTGAGTCAGACTGACAACACCCTGACCTCACAGCCAGCTAAAATCATGAACCGGGAAATTCCCGTTAGAAAAAGAAACCAAAACTGTATCTGGTTTGATTTCAACCAGCTCTGTGAAGGCCCCCGCTCACAATTAGATTACATCGAGCTGGCCTCCCGCTATGAACATGTCTTTGTGAGTGACATACCGCAACTTGGAGGAATAACACAGGAGTGGATCAAAACCCGTGGTGTTGAAGACGGCAATATTGGCGCAGGGTATGAATCTACCCGAACCGGCGAACGTACCATGCAATATGCGCGTATGGATGATGCAGCCAAGCGCTTTATCAGTCTTGTTGATGAGCTATATGATCGGAGGGTAAATTTATTCGTTAGCGCAAAGCAGCCGCTGGAAAGGTTATATTCTCAGGGCAGTCTTGAGTTTGAATTCAACCGTACCCGAAGCAGACTAACTGAAATGCGTTCGGTGGAATATCAAAATCAAGCGCCCTTAAGAAACTAGGGGTTAAAAATAAAGCTATGGGTAAAGTTGAAGATCAGCATCGATAATCATTTTACCCAGCTCGACGCATTGTTTTATGGCCTCTGCTTCAGAAGAAGCAACAATCTGATTTTCAGGATCCGCAGTTGTAAACATTTCCGGAGCTATCAATGGAGTAACCTCCATGCCGGTAATCCTTGGCAGTAAGTTCCAGCGGTTGCGGCCCAACGATTGCACGGCCGGGGTGATTTGATAATCACCATATCTAACCTGCTGCATTCACGCCTCCCTAAGTTGCTTGAACATAGCCTTAACAGTATAGCTGAAGGCACCATTCCTCTTGGCTTTGAACCGGATTATTATTCATGCAGAGAAGTGTCATTTGGACGTGTAAAACAAGCATTATTTGCAAACTTAATAGACTAACGATCAACCAGTATATATGGCTGCCTGTCAGCCTCTGTGATCGCTGACAAACGGATTATTCAAACGCTCATGTCCAAAAGTAGACATTGGTCCATGACCAGGAATAAAACTTACATCATCACCTAAAGTGAAGAGTTTTTCGTTAATTGACTGAATAAGGCTTGGATGATCACCTTTTGGAAAGTCAGTACGACCAATAGAACCGTTAAACAAAACATCACCGACTAAAGCCAGGTTAATTCCACGGTGATAAAAGACTACATGACCCGGGGTATGACCCGGACAATGGAGCACATCCAGACATTGCTCACCAAAACTGACTGTATCAGCATCATTCAACCAGCGATCTGGCGTGAACTCTTCTACAGCAGGAAAACCAAACATCTTACTCTGCTGATCCAGCGCATCAATCCAAAACTTATCTTCAATATGCGGACCTTCTACCGGAATATTATATGCCTGAGCCAGCTCAGCTGTGCCTCCTGCATGATCAATATGCGCATGTGTAAGCAAGATCTTTTCGAGTATCAACTGTTCGCTGTTCAATTTCTCTACAATGCGAGAAATATCGCCACCCGGATCAACAACAGCTGCACGCCGGGTATTTTCACACCACAATAAGGTACAGTTTTGCTGAAAAGCGGTAACAGGAATGATGCAATATTTCATAAGTAACTCTCACACTTTGGCTGGCTGTATCCGACACAACGGGCTATAAACCGCGCCAGTATACTGCATATATATACCGAACCTATGGCTTAATTTATCTTGCCTGTTTTGCTGGCTTAGTTATAGTGGCATGACAGCAAGCATAAGGAGTCAGGGTTTTGGCAAAATTGAAGCACGAAGCAGCACTGGTCAAAGAAGCCATACGTATTGGTGGGGTTTACATGGAAAAGCGCGGAGCGGGAAACATAGAAGCGACCGACAGCGCCAGCAACAAAATTACAGCAATATATCGCTTACTGGTTCTGGACAAACTTATTCAGCCTCTCGCTAAAGGCGAAGATAACGAACCGAATATGAAGCATAAGCTTGCCCTGTGGATTGAACGTCAACTTCCTAACGGACATCCATTAAAAGAAGAATAACCACTTAACTCTTCCATAAAAAAACCGCCGAATATTCGGCGGTTTTTTACATTTACCCCAGCTTTTCTAACGCAAGCTGGTATACCTAAGGCTTAAACCTTATGGTAAATCTCAGCGCCAGTATTCTTAAACTCAGCAGATTTTTCCTGCATGCCCTGTTCAGCCTTCGCGTGAATTGCAGCAACCTGAGCTTCATCAAGATTACGCACTTCTTGCGAAATTTTCATAGAACAGAACTTAGGACCACACATTGAGCAGAAGTGAGCAACTTTTGCAGACTCTTTCGGCAATGTTTCATCGTGGTATGCACGGGCTGTATCCGGATCCAGACCAATATTAAACTGATCTTCCCAACGGAATTCGAAACGTGCTTTAGACATAGCGTTGTCGCGAATCTGTGCACCAGGATGTCCTTTTGCCAGATCAGCAGCGTGAGCAGCAATCTTATAAGTAATGATACCAGTCTTTACATCATCTTTGTTTGGCAGACCCAGGTGCTCTTTAGGCGTTACGTAACACAACATCGCACAACCGTACCAACCAATCATCGCCGCACCTATACCGGACGTAATGTGGTCATAGCCAGGTGCGATATCAGTCGTCAGAGGCCCTAATGTGTAGAAAGGCGCTTCGTGACATTCAGTCAGCTGCTTGTCCATATTTTCTTTGATCATATGCATTGGCACGTGACCCGGACCTTCGATCATTACCTGAACGTCATGCTCCCAGGCAATCTTAGTCAGTTCCCCCAGCGTTTCCAATTCAGCAAACTGTGCTTCATCATTCGCATCGTATACAGAACCTGGGCGTAAGCCATCACCCAGAGAGAAAGATACATCGTACGCTTTACAGATTTTGCAGATGTCTTCGAAGTGCGTATACAAGAAGTTCTCTTCATGATGCGCCAGGCACCATTTAGCCATGATAGAACCGCCACGGGAAACGATACCCGTCATACGTTTAGCAGTCATTGGCACATAACGCAGTAATACACCTGCGTGGATAGTGAAATAATCCACACCCTGCTCGGCCTGTTCAATCAGCGTATCGCGGAATACTTCCCAGTTAAGATCTTCTGCAACGCCTTTTACTTTTTCCAGCGCCTGGTAAATAGGCACAGTACCGATTGGTACTGGTGAGTTACGCAGAATCCATTCACGGGTTTCGTGAATATTCTTACCTGTGGACAGGTCCATGATGGTATCTGAACCCCAGCGAATGCCCCAGGTCATCTTTTCTACTTCTTCTTCAATAGAAGACGTCAAAGCAGAGTTACCAATATTGCCGTTGATTTTAACCAGGAAGTTACGGCCGATAATCATTGGCTCTACTTCAGGATGGTTAATGTTCGCAGGGATGATTGCACGACCTTCTGCTACTTCTTTACGTACGAACTCAGGCGTGATCTCTTCTGGTAATTTAGCACCGAAGCTATGGCCAGGATGCTGCTGATCAACCATAGAACCTTCAGCTTTAACCTTAGCCAGCTTCATGTTCTCGCGAATTGCGATGTATTCCATTTCAGGAGTGATAATCCCCTTACGCGCATAATGTAGCTGGGATACATTCATGCCTTCTTTAGCACGCAATGGCTTACGCGTCAGTTCAAAACGCAAATGGTCAAGACGCAGATCCTGTTCGCGTACACGGCCATACTCAGATGTCATACCCGCAAGCTGCTCAGTATCATTACGCTCAGCGATCCAGTTTGCACGTACAGGCTTCAGGCCTTTACGAACGTCAATTTCAGCTTCAGGATCAGTATACAGACCGGAAGTATCGTAAACGTATAAAGGCTCATTAGGTTCGCCACCCATATCAGTTGGCGTCTGATCCAGCGAGATTTCCCGCATTGGTACACGAATATCACTGCGAGAGCCTTCAACATATACTTTGCGAGATTTTGGAAATGGCTGCACAGAGGCTTCATCAACCTGAGCGCTGCGGCTCAATGCAATATTGGAATCAGTCATAGTATTACCTTTAGTTATTCTCGTTATTTTCTGCGGATCTACCGGTCTGCCCTTCCCATAGAAAGAAGGTCATAACGAATCAAATTAATACTTTCACTTAAAAATCTGCAGGCTCATTTGGCAGCGAACAGAATTCTATAAGTGAAATTCTCATTTCCTGGTGGTAATAACACTGATAACGGAATAATAAGACGAGGAGGCTTTGGTCGATAAACGAAGAGCTTTGCCATCAAATACGTTATGAAAAACACTTAACGGGCCAGCTTAGGTTAGTTCATCATCCAGTTAGCTATTACGAGCTAAACCGCATGAATCCCAAAAAAAGGAAATAGTTCTGACGGTTCATCTCGATTTCCTACGCCGGTATTAACCGGATCAGGTTCGCGGGTCACTGTCTATCGAACAGCTCTCAGCCCCATTCAGGGCACCCCGACCAAGATACTGCAGCTAGTGTATGGCGACATGTAAACGCTGTCCACCCAATGCCCTTATATGTAAGGAACTAACTCTCGCTACAAAGTCTAGTGGAGGTATCGCTTACAAATACATCTACGTCTAAAGTCTTACAAGAATCATCTCAAAAATAAGACTTTTTCTTATATTTATAAAAAATCAAACGTGGATAATGTGCTTCAGGATCATCAAACTTCAGGGATCGAATCGAGGAAGGCCATAGCTTGCGGACAGGGTTAGGGATGATTGCAGGATGCAAATTTACCGCACGGAAAATGGATGCCAGCGCGAAGAGGGTACTTAGGGGGAACTGAGTGCTCTCTTTTTTTCCATCTTTTCTATCTTACAACTGCTTTTCTATAGCAGTTATTTCTATTGTCTTTTTTCTGACATCAAAATTAAGAATTATTCCTATATAAATCTATTCTGCGATCCGCATAATAAGCTTTATGGAGCAAGACGCTTCATGGATCGAAGAAAGGATGGCTGGTACGCGGAAAGGGATACATGGAAGTAGGCAGGATGCCGCTAAAAATCCGCAAGGAACAGGGAAAGCCAAGCAGAAGAGAGTACTCAAGGGGAACTGAGTACTCTCTTTTTTTGTCTGTTGGAAATATACATCTACACATCAATTCGGGTCGTAAATTTATCACGCCGCATTGATATCAGAGTTCTGAATTTTCGCAAATACGGATCGTTGGACAAATCACGTCGTACGAAAACTTCATATGCCTGCATGTCTGGCACCATAACAACTAACAGAAAGTCGACTTCCCCTGTCACCTGATAGCACTGAGTGACTTCACCAGCATTTTGCATCTTACGCATAAAAGCATCTGCCAGGTCTGCCTGATCCCGAATCATCTCCACTTCCACAATGATATTTAACATCTTGCCCAAAAGCCGGGTACTGAGAATCGCCACATCAGCTTCAATTACGCCTGATTCACGCAAACGCTTCACGCGTTTCAGACAAGCCGGAGGAGACAAACTTATTTCCTCAGCAAGTTGCTGATTACTGATACGGTTATTTCTTTGCAGAGTATTAAGAATCTGCCGATCAATGCGATCTAACTGAAGTTCCATAAATTTTCTTAAAAGCTAATAAAGTTATCTTAATAAGAGTTACCAAGAAACATTATTAATCATTAAGACACAAATAGAAAATAATCAAAATCAAGCCTAAATTACACTATATATCTTTCAAGCAGGCATCCGCTGATTACATCATCACGCAGTCACAGGTTAAACAATGCAAAAGATATGGTATTCCTTCTGGAAAAATACGTTACCAGACTTGGCAAAGGAGATTTTTGCCGTCTTCTTTCTATTATTCAAACTAACTCTGCCCGTTATAATCATCGTTAAAATATTGGAAGAAATGGGCGCAATCCCCTATATCAGCGCATTGCTCGAGCCATTAATGGTACTGGTCGGCTTACCTGAGAACATGGGCATTGTCTGGACGACAACTATGATCACTAATGTCTACGGTGGCATGATCATTTTCTTTCAGATGGCAGATGATCAGGTGCTAACAGTTGCACAGGTAACCGTGCTCGGCAGTATGATGCTAATCGCCCACAGTCTTCCCATCGAAGTGCGAATTGTTCAGCAGGCCGGTGTCCGTCTGGCAATTGCATTGTCGCTGCGTATTATAAGTGCTCTCATACTTGGCATTATTCTGCATCATGTTTATAGCTGGGGTAACTGGCTTCAGCAGCCAGTTGAATTGCTCTGGCAGCCCCCCGCTCAAACAGATGATACCCTGCTGACATGGTGCATATCTCAGTTAAAAAGCTTCGCTATGATTTTGCTCATAATTGCAGTGTTGCTCAGCCTACTGCGGCTATTACGCTGGTTACATATCGAACGCTTAATGATTTGGTTACTAAAGCCTGTTCTCAAAATCCTGGGAATCAGCCCTAAGGCAACATCCCTTACTATTATTGGTATTACACTGGGATTATCTTTTGGCGGAGGTTTGCTGATCAGGGAAGCTCGCAGCGGCAATATTGAACCACAAGACTGTTTTGCAGCTCTGTGCTTACTGGGATTGTGTCATAGCATCATTGAAGATACTCTGCTGATAATGACACTAGGGGCTGACCTTTCTGGAATTCTCTGGGCCCGACTCGCATTCAGCCTGATTTTCATCGCAATTATGACTCGCATGCTTAAAGCCTGCAGTGACACATTCAAGCAACGTTATTTAATGCACAACGTGGTTCATCCAACCGCGCCAGACGGAGATTCCAGTGCACGCTGAACAGGAACAGAAGAAAGGCTTCTACTTCGCCCTCGCCGCTTATGGCATGTGGGGCGTATTTCCAATTTATTTTCACGCTATTGCCAGTGTACCTGCCATGGAGATCCTTGCGCATCGTATAGTCTGGTCACTGGCATTTCTGGCAGCAATATTATTTATCAGTAAACGCTGCCAGGACATTATTAGCCTGCTTAAAAAACCTAAACTGCTTCTGAGCCTCACCCTGACCGCCCTTATTGTTTCAGCTAACTGGTTAGTATTTATATGGGCCGTTGCTCAAGAGCAAGTATTAGAAGCAGCGCTTGGATATTATATTAACCCACTGGTAAGTGTGTTTCTGGGGATGATCTTTCTCGGCGAACGGTTAAGAATAGGACAATGGTTGGCTATCTTACTGGCATTAGCCGCCGTCGGTTATCAGCTAGTTCTACTCGGCAAGCTCCCCTGGATAGCACTAAGTCTGGCATTCAGTTTTGGTTTTTACGGGCTGTTACGAAAAACAATTCCAGTCGATTCTATTCTGGGGCTGTTCACGGAAACACTTTTACTCTTTCCGTTCGCGATGGGCTATATGATCTGGCTGGCTAACCATAACGAGCTATATCTGCTGAATGCCAGTACTGGACTAAGCATATTATTACTCGCTGCAGGTATAGTTACCAGCTTACCGTTACTCTGCTTCACTTCGGCCACTCAGCGACTCAGTCTGCTGTATATTGGTCTGATGCAATATATAGCACCGAGCATTTCATTCCTGATCGCCGTGTTTTATTTTGGTGAAACACTAGACTCTAATCGCCTGGTGACATTCGCCATGATCTGGCTTGCATTGGTTATCTTTACTGGGGAAGGTTTGCTCAGACGAAGACAAAATAAGCCTTCAGCTACTTAGCGAATTCGATACTGGATAAGTCAAAACACAAAAAAGGCTAATCAGTTCCCTGATTAGCCTTTTTAGCTTTACTGTCAATTAATGCCAACGCTTAAAAATAAGTGAGGTGTTTATACCACCAAAAGCAAAATTATTGCTCATCACGTATTCGGTCTCTATACGCCGTCCCTCATGCATAATGTAATCAAGATTTCCGCATTCATCATCAGGATTATGTAAATTAGCTGTGGCATGAAACCAACCGGTATTCATCATTTCAATGCTTGCCCAAGCTTCTAATGCACCACAGGCTCCAAGCGTATGGCCTGTAAAGCTCTTCATTGAACTGATTGGTACTGTATTCCCAAATACAGCTTCAGTTGCTGTACTTTCGGCCACATCCCCGCGTGCAGTCGCTGTACCATGCGCACTAATATATCCGATTTCTGAAGCGTCTATATCTGCATCTTTAAGTGCAAGCCGAATAGCCTTCTCCATGGTATCAGCCGACGGCTGAGTCACATGACTACCGTCTGAATTAGTTCCAAAACCAATCACTTCCGCATAGATTTTTGCACCACGTGCCAGCGCATGCTCCAGTTCTTCGAGAATAAGAGTACCGCTACCTTCACCAATAACCAGTCCATCCCGGTCACGATCAAAAGGTCGTGGCGTTTCATCAGGAGCATCATTTCGCACACTGGTTGCATATAAGGTATCAAAAACCGCAGCTTGTGTTGCACACAAACCTTCACAGCCGCCACTAATCATGACATCTTGCTGGCCGTATTTTATCGTTTCAAAAGCTAAACCGATTCCCTGACTACCTGAGGTACAGGCACTCGAGGTTGTATAAACCCTTCCCTTCAAACCAAAATAAACACCGATATTTACCGGCGAGGTGTGTGCCATCATTTTAATATAAGAATTCGCATTTAAACCGTCACTGGAATGATTTATCAGCATATTACCGAAATCGCCGATAGCTACTGAATCACCTGCTGAAGACCCAAAAGACACACCTGTCTTACCACTGGTCAGAACATCAGTCCCTAATAATTCTGCATCCTCTAACGCCCGTTCAGTACTCAAGACAGCTAACTGAGCAACCCGCCCCATACTACGCAAAGCTTTACGCTTATAGTGCGAGGGCATTTCAAAATCTTTTACAGGCCCTGCCAAACGAGTATTCAGGCCTTCATATTTATCCCAGTCGTCCATGCGACAAATCCCTGTCTGCATATTTTTTAAACGCTCTCGAATTGAGTCCCAGTTATCACCTAAAGGTGAGAAACCAGCCATCCCTGTTACTACTACTCGCTTCATCAATACATACCGCCATTTACAGAAATAACCTGCCGGGTAATATAACCGGCATCTTCAGACATCAAAAAACTGACCGTACCTGCTACCTCTTCAATACTGCCAACACGCTGCATTGGAATCATCTTCAAGGCTTCATCAACCGGTGCATCATTAATCATATCTGTATCAATAAGCCCTGGAGCAACACAGTTTACTGTAATCATTCGCTTGGCTAATTCTACTGCTAATGCTTTAGTCGCTCCGATAATACCAGCTTTAGCAGCACTGTAGTTCACTTGCCCACGGTTACCCATCTCACCTGAAACAGAAGACAGGGTTACAATTCGGCCTGGCTTCCTTCTGCGAATCATCGGCATCATCGCCGGATGCAACACATTATAGAAACCATCAAGATTAGTTCTCAGTACTAAATCCCAGTCTTCTCCCGGTATAGCCGGAAAAGCATTATCTCTGGCAACTCCGGCATTACAAACTACGCCATAATACGCACCGTTAGCCTCAATATCTGCTTCAATAGTTTCACGACAAGCTTCCCGATCAGCAATATCAAACTGCAAAACAGTAGCCTGTTGACCAACCTCCCGAGCAATCGAAGCAACCTCCTCCGCCTGAACAACACTGCTGTGGCAATGAATTACCAGCTCGAAACCATCAGCGATCAGCCGCTCTGCTATACCTCGTCCAATGCCTCTACTTGAACCAGTAACCAGTACTCTGCCCTTCACTATGCCATTTCCTTTAAAAACACATCTGCATCTTCAGGCTGAAACACATTTAACCGTGCTTCAGCCGTTACATTTTCACTACTTAGCAGGCAATTAAAACTGCTTAAGCCATTTTCCGCCTGTAATTCTTTTTCTACCCGTATGAGCAGCGTCTGCCCATGTAAAAACTTATCTGTAGAACATTCATATTTTCTGCTGCCCAGCAGAAAACCTAACTTCGGCACTTTACCACCGGCCCGCTCCTGCACCCCTGCATAAGCACCAATCGCCTGCGCTAGATACTCCATGCCAACCCATCCAGGTACACCAGACTCATCAGCAAACATCGCACCGGAATGTATATTGACGTGTGCTTCCAACCAATCGTCACCATAAGCGACTATTTCATCCAATAGACTCATTTTTCCAGAGTGCGGCACTAATTCAGCAACGCTGTATTCAGACATCAGACTCTTCCTAATAGCAAAGAAATATTATTCCCACCAAAAGCAAAGGAATTACTGATCACATACTTTATATCTGTAATCAATGCAGCATCCGTTACGCTTAAAAGATTAATATTCGGTAATTCAGGATCATATTCGCCATCCCAGCAATGCGCAGGCAGAGAACAGGTATTATCCGGATTCAGCAGTAACCAGCAAATGCCAGCTTCCACAGCTCCGGCTGCGCCTAATGTATGTCCGGTCAATGCCTTAGTTGAACTGCAGGGGGTCTGCGACCCAAAGACCTTATGCATAGCCTTAGCTTCCATCTGGTCATTCAAAGCAGTCGCTGTGCCATGTAAATTCACATAATTAATATCTGCAGCTTTAAGCTCAGCGTCCTCTAACGCCTCTGTCATGCTTCTGATAGCCCCCTCACCAGAAGGGTCTGGCGCAGATATGTGGTGGGCATCAGAACCTTCACCCACCCCGCAAAGCTCTACACCTTCAGGCGTCCGACTTAGTATAAATAATGCAGCACCTTCACCGATGTTAATACCGTTTCGATTTTTACTGAACGGATTACAACGTTCAGAACTCACGGCATCAAGAGAACTAAAACCCTGTACCGTTAAACGGCACAGAGAATCCACGCCACCAGCAATAACAACATCACAAATACCAGAGCGTAGTAAACGCCGGGCACTAGTTAAAGCTTTAGCACCCGAAGAGCAAGCCGTTGATATACCATATACAGGTCCGTTTATGTTCAATATCTCTGCAATAAAATCTGCAGTTGCACCCATCTCCTGAACACAGTAATCATAGTTTCCTGCAGCCTCCCCTTGCTGTATAGCCCTTATAGCAGCTTCACCTTCAGCAATTCCGGATGTACTTGTACCGATCACAATACCTACGCGTTCAGAACCATATTGCTCTATTGCCAGCTTCACATCCGCTTCAATTTGCATTAAGGCAGCCAATGCCAATTGATTATTACGACTCTGCCATTTTGCATCATTAAGAGGTATTTTTGGTAACGCCTGCTGACAGACCCCTAATCGGTGTTTCACTTCAGTTCCAAACGCATTACTTAAACTAAAATAATCGCTCTGTTCACTGACGCCTATCCGTAATTCTTCGGCGGAACCACCTGCAGCGCATAGAATGCCCATCTTATTCAGATAGGTTTTCTTCGAACCTGCAGTAATTCTCATATTACTGAGCCTCCAGCGTTTCAATTTTAACCTGATAATTCTCTAACAAATTATCAATGTGTATCTGATTACTCTCAAAAACAACGCTTAACCACAATTCTTGACGTAAGCTCAGAACACGGACCTTTTCTGACCACCCAAGCTTCCACTCGTCAGCCATGCTATATGCCTGTTTTACGGATGCCTTCGGCCATAAAGAAAACTGCATGATAGCTAACAACTCACGTGTAGGAATATCAGCGACCACTGACGCTTTATGCTGTAATTTCTGGCCATCATAAATCAACTGGAATAATTGCTGACCTGTGGGCAACAAAACCACTAAGACAATTTTTTCCGAATTTAAGCGTGTCACAACAAGAAATGATCGTTCAATATCATGAAATGATAAAGTAACTTTCTGCTTAAGCACACCGGTAAACGGCGAGTCTTGCGGAGACAATAGCAACAGCTCAGGCTGGTAACCCGAATCAGCAGCACGGTCATTAAAACTGCTGCATCCAGACAACAACAGACATATTGCCACTACGAGTGTACTTAGAGTTCTTACCGCTACGAACCCTGTATTTCTATCTATCATCGGCCTGCTTTCCGCGTTCAGCATTTCGACACAGTTCAGCTAACACACTGAGACGTGCAGGATTTTTTACAAACGGATTTTTATCATCCCATGCATAACCTGCCAGTATGGAGCTAATCATTTCACTAACAGCAGGATTTTTTTCTGCCGAGAAAATAACATCTTGCAACCGTCCATCATACCAACCCTCAACAAAATTCCGGAAAGTATCAATGCCTTTCTGTAAAGGGTCAGCAAACTGTTCTTGCCAGTCAGGTTCAAGGCCGGACAAGTGCTGATCCAATGTTTGTACTGCTAAAGTAGCTGATTTTAAAGCAATCGTTACTCCTGATGAAAATACCGGGTCTAGAAACTCACCAGCATTCCCCAATAAGGCAAAACGTTCACCATATAGTTGCTCTACATCACAGGCATAGCCCTGTATTTTGCCAACCTCAGAATCAAAAACAGCATCTCCAAGCAAATCAGCTTTAAAGTCAGCAACACCTATCAAGGTTTTCAGCTTTTCCAAATCACTGCCAGACAAATTTTCCAATACTTCCGGAGGCGTCACTACACCAACAGATGCACGCCCATCCGAAAACGGAATCAACCAATACCAAATTTGTTGATTCTCAGGGTGCACACTGATCAGAATTTTTTCCCGATCAAAACTTTGATTATCAATTCGATCTTCAACATGGGTAAAAACAGACGTCCTACTCTCAAATGCTGAAGGCTTATCTAAACCCAATAACCTAGGTAGCACCCGCCCAAAGCCACTGGCATCTAACACAAAATCAGCCTGTAATCTGTATTCAGATAATGCTTCATCAGTAACTGTTAATAGCACACCATCAGTATGTAATTCGAAATCGGTTACTGTATGTCCGTACGTTACCTGTACCCCCTGCGCCTCAGCCTCATCAATCAGTAACTTATCAAACTTATCACGTCTGACCTGATATGTTGTCCCATAACCTGGCGTTAATTTTTCACGAAAATCAAAATAATCATATTCATCTCCCCGGCTAAATGCCGCGCCATTCTTGCTCTGAAAGCCGGCCTGTTCCACCACCGACAACAAACCCGCATCCTCAAGAAACTGCATACACTGAGGTAACAAACTTTCGCCAATAGAAAACCGGGGAAAATAGCTCTTTTCAATTACTAACACTTTATAACCGCGCTTATTCAGTAGCGCTGCTGCAACCGCACCAGAAGGCCCGGCACCGATAATAATCACATCATGACGTCCCTGATGTTCAGACATGTAATTTTCCTTATTCTAATCTTTATGCACTTACAGCAAGCAATGTTTTATGAAAAACGAGGCCTTAACAACAAAGTTAATAACCAGACAAGCGTTAATCCCAGTAACACTGTTAAGCCAAAATGATGTAACACCGGCGTCTGACTCAGGGCCAGTAAACCAAATGCCATTAAGCTGGTAAAAGAAGAAAGGGTAACTGCCAACCAGGTATATGAATCCCCCCGAGTTTCAGTTAAAAATATACCCATATCCAAACCAATCCCTAAAACTAAGACCAAAGCTAACAGATGGAATAAATTAACCCCTCCTTCCAGCTCTATAATCAGTGCCATAGTCAAAACTGACGCCATAAAAGGTGGCAGTACAATACACCATACCTGCGTGCGATAACGTATCGTCAAGAGTAAGAAAATTACTAAATAAGCAACGGCCAACCAATAACTCACCTGCGTTCTGTATTTTCCCAATACAGTTGATATATCAGCTACCCGGTCCACAAATGTGATACTTGGATCTGTAGCACTGAAGTTCTCTAGTCTGCTTAGCCCTTGGGGAGATAAACCCTGCAAACGAATTAACGTAGTAACCTGCTCTCTGGTCTGCTGTATTAACAACGGCTTCCACTGGTTTTCTCCAGGTAGGAGCATCCATTCATCGAAGCTTAACACCGGCGAATTCAACTCAAAGAATTCCTTGCTTATCTTTGCAGCCAATGCCAAAGGCAGTCCTAAACGACCCAGGTAGTCCTCAAGTTTACTTGTATATAAATCCATCACTAACTGTAAATTTTCGCGCTGTCGCAGTTCCGACGGAATAACATCTGAAAGTCCCTGGCTCCCGTTTAAATAGCCATTGTTAATCAAACTTTCTAAAGTTGATTGTAATCGCTCTTCTTTTTGCAAAGCCTCTTCAATGTTACCCGCCTGTATTAATAAAAACTGTGAGCTACTAGCCGTACCTAATATTGTCTGAACTCTCTGTTCTTGCGCTAATAATGCCGGCGGAGAGGTTTGTAGCAAGCGCACATCATCAACACCCTCATGCTTAAAGACGCTTAATGACGCCGTTACAAATAACACCAGCATCATAAAAATAATTCCGGGCTTAGGCTGTAAACGCGGAAAAGTATTTCGCAATAAAGACAGTTTTTTGCTGGCTTCTGCTGGCTGTCGAATGTTATCGCTGGTCAGAAGGGGCAGCCATAAAATCACTGTCAGCCAGGCAGCAATTAAGCCAGCGATAGAAAAAGTCGCCATTTGCTGCAACCCCGGAAAAGGAGTTAGTGTTTGTACTGCATACGCTAAGACACTGGAAAACAATCCCAATACCAAGCCAGGTAATAACTTTATTAACGTCGTTTTCGCCGGAACTTTAGATTTGCGCTCACAAATAAAATGTAATGCATAATCAACAGATACCCCAACCAACCCAGCACCAAAGGCGAACGTAATTAAATGAACCTTAGTAAACACCAACATAGTGACACTGGCTGCAACTACGCAACCAACAGTCACAGGCAATAGCATTAGCAGCAAAGGTTGCCAGCGACGAAATACCAATAGCACCAAAACCACTACGCTTAAAAGTGACCCCAAGCCAATTGTTTGAATTTCACTACGCGCCTGAACAGTTCCTGCTGAAGCATGTAATAACATACCAGACGCTTCGATGCTCACTCCGGGAACATTATCTAAGTCTGATAAAACCTGAAGTACCTGACTCTGAAGAGCCTGTTCAAACGGGCTCTTAGCCAAGGTAATTATCAGTAAATACGTCGGATGTTCAGCCGACGATACTCGCAGTAAACCATCCTCGGCTTTAAGTTTTAAAGCACTGCTCTGATTAATTTTCAACTCAGCAAATAAGCGAAACGGATCTTCAATTAAACTGCCGCCAGCAATGCTCACCGGACTGTAAACTTTTTGTAGTGCTTTATTTTCTACGAAATCATAATCCGCTGCTAATAAAGCATGACGTAAGTCAGACGACAAAATCGAAAACCGGTAAGCAAAATAATTATTATCAAAGCGTCCTAACTCTGTGGAGCCAATCCTCCAGATTAATTCACTAACACCTTCCTGTTGTGCAAACCTATTTGCAGCTTCTGCTACAGCAGTTCGTGCAAGCTGATCGTCCTGTGAAGACACTAGTAAAAATATTCGCTGCGAGAACTCAGCAGCCATTTTATCGGTGGCTAACTGGACGGCTGGATTCTGTTGCGAAGCGGGTAATAATGAAATGATACTGGAATCAAAGCTCAGCCCTTTACGCCAGACACCCATCACAACGATAAGAATAATTAGCAACCAAATACATGCCAAAGTACGTAGCAGGTTGTCAGACAGAAATACCAGCTTGGTTTTTAACATCGGTTACGGCTGAAGATTCAAAAAACGTATAGTTGTGCGATCACCAGACACTTCGTTCAGTACAATTTGCCGCAATAAATGATCACCGGATAATTCAACTTTGGACATTACCTGTGCAATGGCGGGATCGCTGGGTTCCAAAACAGCCTGCCAGTCAGTCCCCTGCACCTTACCCTGTAAACGAAATAAAGCTTTCAGTTTTGGCCATTCGGCCGTTAAAACCGCAAACAAAATGTCACCAAGCACAACCCCTGCAGGATTAGACGCTAAGTCAAGACTCATAAGTTCTTGCCCTTGCTGACGATTTACCAGACGTTCAGGAGTTATAACCAATTCATTCTGAACAGGGCTTTCTGTTAACCAGTTGATCTGCTGATTTCGCAAGTAAGAAAAACGGCCAGTTGATTTTAAACTTGCATCCAAAAGTGCTAAATACTTATCTTGTTCAAATTCACCTGTCAGACTGTCTGACGCCTGCGTTAATTTTGCCAATTGCTGGTATGTAAGAACATCAGCCCCGCAGGTCACTGAAAGCAAACAAAAAAAGATAAATGACACAAATTTCATTATTCTTTCCCAAGTTTTTCTAATAGTACCGCAGGCGATGCATACTGCATTTCACCATCAGCTAAGCCCACCGCTACTTGTACGGTAAAAGCCTTAGTTAAGCGCCTCCCACTTTCCTGATCGACAATTACGTAATCGACCTTTAAGCGATTTTCCCACTCAACTAATTTTGCTCTGACACAAACCTTCTGCTGAAACCTCAAAGGCTGTGCATAACGAATACGCATATCGATAACCGGCCAGGCATACCCCGAAGCCTCCATTTCGATATAGTTATATGCAATTTTATCTAATAAGGCACAACGGGCGACTTCCAAATACTTCGCATAATGACCATGCCACGCGACATGCATACTATCCACATCATGAAACGGCACTTCAATAACGACTTCTGTTTCCATACTCAACAACACCTTAATAGCACTGTAATAACGTCCAGCTTATGTATTTCTTTCACCCCAGAAAGGGTAAAAATTAAACCATTGCAGCGGTGCCTTTATACAATAATGTTCTAACCGCTGTGCATATTGCTGTACATACTTATCAAGCTCCGCTTGCCGCTCCTTGCGGGGAAGCTTCAACCGTTCAGCGAATATTTCTAAATATAAATGGTAGGTACCTTGTTGCTTCAAACAGAACAAAAGATGTACCGGACAACGTAACAACGCAGCTAAAATAAAAGCGCCCTGAGGTAAGTCAGCACTTTCTCCGAGAAAAGTCACTGTTGAAGTTCTGCCCGGGTTGTTCACCGGTACCCGATCTCCAGCAATCACTACATATTCACCAGCATCAATACGTTCGGATAACAGCATCGCTGTTGCAGGTGACATTTCGGTAACCTGTAATAATTCAATTCGGTTACTGGTATTGAGCTTTTTAAGCACTGAATTAAATTTCACCGCATGCCGGGTATGCACCAGAATCGTCAAACGAACGTCTCTGGCCTGATGCGCCAATGCATTACATATCTCCGAATTACCAAGATGGGAGACAATTATAATCCCCCCTCTCTGACCAGTATCTAAATGCGCAAAAGCATCAGGCGTCGCAAATTCAACGTTGTCATCACTTATTCGCCCCATCCAGACAATCAGTTTGTCCAGCAACGCCTCTCCAAAAGCCAGAAAATGTTTAAATGAGGTAAGTTCACGTGCCTGCTGCGAAGATAAAAAAGGTTTTACCCTTGCCAGATATTCAGCAGAGTGCTGCCGCGCTTTTGCGTGTACCAGATAATAATAAGCCATGACGGGCCAGAGCACCGCTCGGAATCCCACACGGCCAAACAAAATATAGATAAATAGCAATATGCGCATACCGGCCACAGTACCTGCCTCACCTACCCGTGACCAATGCCTGCTCATTTCTGACATAAGGACCTCTTAACCACGGACTTTACGCCAAATAAGGTTAGGAGAACGCACTAACATGCCCAAAAATAAACGACTGTGCATTAAAGATATCAAAACGTTATCTCGGAAAACATTAAAATGAGAAACACCATCAAGAGGGTAACGCACATTCACTGGCACATTAGTAACTTTACCGCCCCGCCAGACCCAGCGGACCAGAACTTCTGTATCAAAATCCATACGGTCACCGCAGCGCTCTTCATCCAACTGTGTCACCAATGCAGCCAGAGGATAGAGGCGAAAACCACACATTGAGTCCTTAATCGCAAAAGACAGAGTATTTATCCACACCCATACATGCGTTAAATACCGTGCATATAAACGTGTCTTGGGAACTGACTCATCATATTGCGGATAACCAATAATAAGTGTTTCTGACCTTTGTTCTGCCGCTTTCATAAACTTAGGTAAATCCGCAACATCATGCTGTCCATCAGCATCGATTTGAATTGCATGGGTGAAGCCATTTTGCTGTAAATGCCTGATACCTGCTTTAATAGCTGCGCCTTTGCCCGAATTCTCTGCTAACCGAATTAGTATCGCTTTGCCTGAATGACGTTCAGCCAACTCTATCAACTTAAGACGGCAAGCGTCATCACTGCCGTCATCAACAAGTAAAACCGGAAGCTCGTACTCTAATGCTTTCTCTAACGTGTCAGTAATAGCATGCTCATGATTGTAAACAGGAATCAAAAACGCTGGCTGAAAGTCAGTCTTATTCAAAACAAATCCTGCCACTGGAATGCACACCTTTTGAGGACATATACTTGAAACTTAGTTTCTGTTTTTCCGGGCTATAATCCAACAGAAGAAGAACCACCATCTCAGGTGTAATTACTTGCTGAAACTTAATTACTTCTAAACGGATGAAACGACCTTCTATTGAGTAATATTGCCGACCGAATGCTTCAGCCCAGTGCACCTGAACCACCCCCGGTAAAATAGGGTGCTCCGCAAAATGCCCATCAAAATACTCGGTATCTGCCGGTATGAAACATTCAAGCTCTACAGTTTCGTTTAACTTCTCACTCAACAGCAATGGCCACTTTTGGGGCTCAGAGACAAACAAAGCATTAAGGTTATCCAAAGGTAGCTTTCCTTGTTGGTTATAGGGCATTCGGTAAGGAAAACGCCAACGCCGGGGTAAAGTAACTGCTTCGAAATAAGCGGCCAACTGTGTTTTGAAGGATCTGATAACCGCTTTACGCCCTGCCCGCCTTAACCATTGCCGCCCTTCTGCTGTTAACTCAATAACAACTGCAACTTCAGTACGCTTACGGTGCAGAACCAAAGCCTTAATATCGGTAATCACAGAATTGTTTTTCAGACAGCGCTCTACAGCATTTAAAGATACTCTTTTACCTTCCACCTTCGCAATTCTGTCAATTCTGCCAAGTAATTTGAAACGGTTCAGCTCTGTAAATTCAATTTTATCAGGCAGGACTACAGCCTCAATTAAATGAGTAGACTGAACCTGAAGCCCACCTTTTTTAAGGCTTCGAAGTTCAACACCAGGTAAAGTTTGCCAACACTCACCATACAGCTGTTCCCGCCAGGCAATTGCTCCCGTCTCAGAGCTACCGTAAATTTCTCTGACGGGTGCTTTAAGCAAATGTTCTGCACACTGGCTAGCTATTAGAGGCAAAGGAGCTGCAGACGACAATATATACTCGCAGCCAGATGCCACTTCATGCCAGGCCAGCGCTTTGTTCATTCGTGCCAGCAACGCGGGACTTGATACTAAACAGAAACGTTCATATATTTTCGCCAGTTGAATAACTGACTCGCCATACTGACAAACCGTACGCTCAAAAAGTTTACCTGCACTCATAGGCCAGAACAGCCTGAATGTCATGCCATATAAATGCTGGTGAGAGACAGTTGAAATAACTACTGATCCGGAGTTAGCTACCTGCCACTTATCTAAAGCAGACGCTTCACTTTCTAACTGCCCAATTGTTTTTACAATTGCCTGGGGCTCACCAGACGATCCAGACGTGTAAATTTCCAGTGCTGGATAGTCAGTATTCAACGGGTGCCAGTTAATCGTTTCAGGCAGAAGCCCAGTTAACGGCAGCTCATCACTACTGCTATAGCTGTTTTGGGTGGGAAACTCTCCTGCAAAACCGTCTACTACCGCACGTAGTTTTTCTATATTGCCGGCCTGATTATCACCAGGTACGCAAGCGGTTCGCTGCAAATGCCATAACGCTAAAAGTATTGCTAAATACTCATATATATCTTGATGGTACACCGCCCAGCGCAGGCCATCCCTACATTGCAACCAGGCAACCCATCGAGACACACGAACGTTTAACTCTGCCTTATTCAACACCACGCCAGCATCAACTGCCAGCTCATGATACTGATCAACATCAACCATCCAGCGGGATAACTTCACCCATTCCATGTCAGTTATGCCTAACCTTTTTCCGTATGAACCATTCTGCAGTGGCCAAGATACCTATCAGCAGGTATGCAATAAAACCGTTATAAAACACCCAGATTTCATTACTGAAAAATACAGCCGTTATTGCCGCAACAGTGCCGTTTATCAGAAAAAACACGCTCCATACGACGGTTACCTTTCGCGTATAAGCAATGCCAGCATCTGACAAGTCAGGCTCTTTTATTCTTGCCAGTCGTTCAACCACTGTCATCGAAGAAAACAGACTACCTGCAAATAAAGTTAGGAATCCTAAGTTCATGATTACCGGATAAAACTTTAAACCCAGAGCCTGTCCCCAGCACACAACAACTAATAACAAAGCGAACGCACTGAATATGAGTACCTTACGCTCTCCTGGTTGATTACCTGTAATCCATCGCAGTGATAGCAAAATAAATAGCAATGGCAATAACAATGCAGCGCCATAATTTTGCAGCCCCCAATAAACAATAAAGGGATAGCTTAAAGATAAGACACCAATAATGATTTTATAATGCAAATCAGATCAACCGTTATTCAACAGTTTTTCAACTTCAGTAACAACATCCTGCACGGTTCGAACTTGTTTAAAGTCATCAGGCTGAATTTTTTTACCCGTGTATTTCTTCAGTTCAACAACCAGATCCACAGCATCAATACTGTCAACATCCAAATCCTGATAAAGATTCGATTCCGGTGAAACACCCGCCGGATCAACTTCAAAAAGCTCTTCCAGAATATCTACAATTTTTGAATATATTTCTTCTTGAGTATGCATAACGATCTCTTATTTAACTCGCTGAGATTCAACCAGAGACTCCAGAGCAGTGATGCTGGAAAAATGCTTTCGCGTGTCTTCTGAGTCTGATTTCAAAGTGATGCCGTAACGCTTTTGCAACGCCAGACCTATTTCCAGAGCATCAATGGAATCCAGCCCTAAGCCTTCTACGAACAACGGTTCTTCATCAATAATGTCATCAACACTTATATCTTCCAGATCCAGCGCTTCAATAATCATATGTTTGAGTTCGATGCTTAATTCACTCATACACTTTTAATTCCTTGTTAAAATATTCATTCAGATCCCGGGTTAACACCCGGGCTAATTTAGCCGGAGATACCGGCGCCATATATTGTTCAGCGAGAATCATATCCTGTACCTGAATACGAACATGTACTTTTTTATCCGGTACTTCATACCAACGATCAGATTTAGTAAGTGTTGTGGGGGAACATTCAATCAGCACAGGTGATATATCAGCTTCTGTTCGCACAGCTATCTGAGCGGCACCACGTTTAAAAAGAGGAGCCTGATCCGGCTCAGTCCGGGTACCCTCAGGAAACACGATCAACGCTTCTCCTCTGACAAACGCATCTTTCGCCATAGCCAGTACATCTTCGCTACCATCATTAATAATGTAACCAGCTGTTCGGATAGGTCCACGTGTAAAAGGATTTTGCACCAGACGGCCCTTAACAACACAATTGGCATTCGGTAAGAGCGCTATCAGAAAGATCACATCAATTAAGGACGGATGATTTGCAAGGACCAGCTGAGCACCACGAAATTTCTCTACATCGTCAATCTGATAAGTTAATACCCCCAGAAATCGCATCATTCCTATATAGAACCGAAACGAATGATGTATAAAGCGTTTTGCAGCAGACTGCCTTTTATTCACATCCCGATACAATAAATTTAGAACCGGCACTACAATTACCGGCAACAGCACACCGCCGATACCAAACACCAAGAAACTGAATGCGGTTCCAATCCAGCGCCATATATGATTAAGGCTTCGCCCAATAACCGTCATTTACAACCTCGGTTTAAAGTCCACTGAGATTGTCTGATCTGATAACTTACAACATCTTCTTTTCCTAACAGCATGGCAATCAACTTCAAAGTATCCTGATAATCTTCAGTAACACCTTTTTCATTTGCAGAATTTTGCTCCAGCTCATAAATGTTATCGCCATCACGACTGATAATCATCGCCAACGCTAGTGGAAATTCAGGGCCTCGGCAATACGCCTGATAAATGCTGGGCAACACTACATCATAGATAACACACAGTACTCGCCCATGGACTTGTAACTGGCATATAACTTCCAATAAAGCCTGTACCACTAGCCCTTTACTGGCAGCAATCGCATTAATCGGACTCTGATCTTTACGGGCTATTGAATATAAGCCTCCAACGGCATTATGGACGGCCAAACTAAAAGCAGTAGGCGACATTGGCTCATCACGGCCAATCTCTTGCAATAAATCAAGAGTAAGTGGTGTATCACCATGACGGGAAGCAAACACACTTGGAATAGAATCGATACCATCCAGCAAAGGCAGAGCAGCGCCCATAGCAACTTTACCTAAAGGCGTAAAACGACGCCTTAACATTGCCGGTATCGCTTTCATCACAGCAGGTTTTACAGCGTCATTAACAGCCACAGGATTAGCAAACCAGTCCTGCCAAGCTGGAATACCTTCCAGACCAGGAGCGTAGGCATTCCATGCATCAATATTAAAACGTAACAACCTTCCCACTCCCCTGTGACAACAATCTGTAAAACAGTCTAAAGGTAAGACAATCAATAATACTTTCAGCGAATCGAAGAATTCTACCTTGGAAGTAGTCAGTTGCAAGTCCCTCAAATTTAAAACAACAACTTAGCACCAAATACAACAATACAAACCCGATAAACTGAAGCAATAACTAATGATAAAGCTGATAAGTTAAATTAAGCTTAGATAACTTAGAGCTAACTAATTAACTTAGCCTAATTGATTTTAATTATCTGCTCATGGGATCCCACTTGCCCCACACACAAGCTCTTACACTCTGGCTTGCAGAATTAAATACTTATTCCGAATCACTGGAAAAAGCCTTACTACCAATGCTTTCAGCTTCAGAAAAAATGAAGCTAGAAAAGATATCCCATGCGCGTAAATACCGTGAGTACATTGTCAGCCGGACTCTGCTAAGACACGCACTCAATGACCACTTCAAACAAACTAATTTACTCTGGCAAATCACTGAATCAGATAACGCCCCACCTGAACTCACAGCTCCATTCAATAATATTTTTATAAGCCTTAGCCACAGCAATAACCTGATTGCTCTAACATTGACACATGAAGCAACCGGTATTGATATCGAATACAAAAAGCCAAGAAACAACTTACAAACAATGGCGACAGGCTTCATGACAGCAGCAGAGAAACAACACTTACTCACATTGCCACAGGAAAAACAGACTGACTTTTTTTATCGCAGCTGGTGTATAAAAGAAGCCACTTACAAGCTACAAAGCATACTTAATATAAACACTACCCCCATTGAAAAAATATGCTCTCTAAACGACAACAAGCAAGCAGGTAGAATTTATCTGAAAGAAGCTGAGCTGCAACAGCACAACTGCAAACTGGTAATAGCCTCACAACAGCGGCTGAGTACAATAGAATACTGCAATGTTACTCAGTTCAAGCTTGACTGATTAACATGACAAAATTGTCATGTTACTGACAAATTCCATTCAGTCTGAATCATACATACTCTCCTGCATCAATTAACGAGGAGAATAATCATGTCTAAATCAATTCTTTCTAAGTCAGCCTTGTCTATCCTTGCACTAACAGCTACAGCATTCAGTACCTCAGGTTTTGCTGCGACAACGCTGCCGCTTGGTGAGTTATTTGATAAAGCCCAGGCACAAACCAAAACGCCTATTACTGAAGTGACACTTGATGAATCCGGTACTCGCACGCAATACCGCTTCACCAGCTTTGGTTACAGTAAACCAAATACTCTGATCCTGGATGCGCAAGATGGCAGCCTGACCGAAAGCATTACTCCGGATATCGATCTGGGCACTGCAATTGATACCGCTGAACGTATTTTCAGCGGTGAAATTCTCAGCGTCAGCACAGATATTGATGACAGATCAGAACTGATCTACGTGATAGAGGTAGCACAAGCTGATAGCATCATCATTGCTGAAATGGACAGTCAGGAATTTCAAATCATCCACAGCGAAACGCTTGATGAAGAGTATTTGGAAGCAGAAGAAGATTATACGGACTCGCGGGAGTACTAACAGACAGCATGAAAATACTGCTTGTTGAAGATAATCAGGAACAGGCCAGCTATATTCGTCAGGGTATGGCTGAGTCTGGCCATCACACCGATCATGCCGAAGATGGCCATATTGGTTTAGTTATGGCTCTGAACGGTGAATATGATCTGATAATTACCGACCGCATGATGCCCCGTACAGATGGCCTGCAAATGCTGCGGGCATTACGAGCTGCAGGTAATCAAACACCAACGCTAATCCTCAGCGCTCTCGACAGCGTTGACGACAGAGTTGAAGGCCTCAGAGGTGGCGGCGACGACTACCTGATTAAACCTTTTGCCTTCAGCGAACTGCTGGCCCGCGCAGAAATACTGGCCCGCCGCAGCCCTGTTACTACTCAGGCCTTTCAGGAAATCCTTCAGCTAGCAGACCTGCAGCTCAACCGTTTAAACCGCGAAGTCTCCCGAGCAGCACACGTCATACAGTTGAATAACAGAGAATTCCAGATTCTTGAATACTTTCTCAGCCACCCGGAGCGGGTCATCACCCGTACCATGCTTCTTGAACAAGTGTGGGGCTATAACTTTGACCCGCAAACCAATGTTATAGATGTGCATATCGGTCGATTACGAAAAAAAATAGACCTCCCCGATAGCCCACCTTTACTACACACCATTCGTGGTGCTGGTTATAAACTTTCAACTCGACCATGAGTAAGCCTCAATGAATTTCTGGCGCGACCCATTCGCAGCACTGTACAGCATTTACGGCCTGATACTGACACTGGCACTTGCTCTGTTAATCAGTATCAGCCTGCTGATTGAAGATTGGTATTTGGAAGAAGCAGCGCTGCCATTACTTGGCACAGAACTCTCTAACCTTGAAGACATTCACTATGAAGAAGGCCCCCGTTCACTGATTCGCTGGATACGCAATAATCGTGACGACCTGTTCATTTATATTTATCAGCACCGCGGGCAACGTTTTAAAAACTTTCAGGGCGCTTTTCCGGCTATCACACTTTCAGAAAAACAGGTCGGACTTGGCGACGGTATCAATTTCACCTTAAACGGAAAAAACTATATTGGTTTTTGGGTCCCTATAGATGAACCAGAGTCAGAATATATAGACTCTGATACAGAAGAGCTGTACGACGCCGAAGTACCCTCTGAATTATTTCCCACTCTCTATGAACAAAGCCGGCTAGCCGAAGAAGAAAGTATTCTGTTGGCTGTGAACACTGAACACCTTTTAAAACAGGCACAAAGTGTCACACGCTTAGGTGTCCTGTTAATGCTGTTTTTAATTGTGGGGCTACTCTTTATCGGACTGTTTGTGCGCCGTATCACCACCCGACTGAAAGACATCAACCAGACCTGCGCAACCATCATCAGCAACCGTACTCTTGACCAGCGTATACCTGAGAAAAACATTACAGGTCCACTGCGACACACCACTGACCAGCTCAACACTTTACTCAGTCATATGGAAGACAGCGTGCTTAAAAGCCGCCGGCAGGCAGCCAATATAGCGCATGATTTACGCACTCCCTTAACCGGGGTGTACAACCAGATACAAGAACAGGCAAGACATTACCCCGCTCTGGCAAGCAGCGAACAAATATTACAGCGACTGTTAAGTACCTTTAATCTGTTATTGCGCATCAATCAGCTTGAAGGACAAGCTAGTTTTCAAAAGCAGCCAGTTGAGATTAGCCAGACCATTCAGGACGCCATTGAATTATACGAACCGGTTTTAGAAAGCCGTAACCAGAGCATCATTTACCATTCGGCAGCTCATTTCGCCCATGCTAATGAAGATCTCCTGCAACAGAGCCTTTGTAATCTGCTAGACAATGCCAGTAAATACAGTCCTGAGAACAGTGATATAGAAATCAACATATCAAACTTAGCGGATAAACTAATAATAGAAGTAAACGATAATGGTCCCGGTGTTCCCCAGGCATCCATTCAATACCTGAGTGACCGTTTCTACAGACTGGACACCAGCCGACAAGAGTCGCAGGGTAACGGGCTTGGTCTTAGCTTTGTTAAAGCCGCGGTTGAAGCTATGCAGGGTAAACTAGAAATCAGTAACAGAAAACACACACCCGGCCTGACGGTCACACTTACGCTGAACGCGACCGGGAGTCATAAATGAGAAACCTAAATCAGCCTGGCAAAAAATCCGCCACGCCTTTTGACGTTTCAGCTACGGTCTGAGCAGGCGTACCCGGGTGCAAACCACACTCCCGGGTTTCAGGGTTTTCCCACCACCAACGACCAGCACGAATATCTTCTCCCTGACTCACCGCCCGGGTACAGGGCGCGCAACCAATACTTGGGAAGTTCTTATCATGCAGTTGGTTATAAGGCACATCGTAAGCACGGATATACGCCCATACATCTGCATCCGTCCAGTCAGCCAGTGGATTAAATTTATCCATAGCATTACCGGCATCGTATTCTTTAAAACCCACCTCTTCACGGGTGACAGACTGTTCCCGACGCAACCCGGTAATCCAGGCAGAATTACCTGCCAGGGCACGCTTCAATGGCTCAAGCTTACGCACAGCACAACAAGATTTACGTAATGTCTGGCTGCGATAAAAAGCATTAACACCATGGTTTGCCACGTAAGTTTCCACTTGTTCAGCAAGCGGATAATAAACTTTGACAGGCAACTCAGGGTAACGCTGCTGTACAGCTTCCAGCAGTGTCAGCGTTTCTTCCGGCAAGCGGCCGGTATCCAGCACAAAGCTTGCGATACCCGTATTAGCACGTTGTAGAAGGTCTGTTATAACAACATCTTCAGCGCCCAGACTATTGGCAAACACAACACCTGAACCATATTCACTGGCCGCCTGCTGCAGCACGCTCACGCTATGCTCTACCTTGGCAGCTAACTGTGGGGAAATTGAATCACTCACTTTTTCTCACCATCGCTCTTGTTACATGTTCAACGACACGTTTTATAAATTATCAGATCAGCATAAAGCGCACGCCGATCCCAAACAGCAGTATTGCTATAATTGGCTGCAACACCGCTGAGGAAAGGTGCTTTGCCAGCTGGCTACCGAGAATGACGCCCGGAACAGACCCCATCAGCAAATAGCTCAGTAATACAAAATCCAGATTCCCCATACTGTAATGGCCGCTACCGGCGACCGCCGTTAGCACCACCGCATGCGCTAAATCAGTACCAACAATGCGGCGCATACTCATGCGGGGAAATAACAAAATCAGCAGAGCAGTGCCTAACGCGCCAGCACCTACTGATGACAAAGTCACTAAACCACCCAAGACAAATCCTGATACAATCAGAATCAGATCTTTACCACCAAAGCCTGCAGGTTCATCTACAGCCTTAGAATCACTACTCTGCCGTGCTGCCTGCCAACGCTGAATTCTGCCGCGCAGACAAAGTACCAGCGATGTTAGAACCAGACTGACACCAAGAATAAGATTCACCAGTGTCACCTGGCTCTCCAACGTTTCAGCCGTCCGCAGATAATGCAATGCCACCAGACTTCCGGGCACACTGCCACAAAGCAGTAATACCACCAGCCGCCATGCCACCAAGCGCTGTCGCGCATATGCCACACCACCAGCAAACTTAGTGACTGCGGCATAAACCAGATCTGTACTCACCGCTGTTACTACAGGCACACCGAACCCCAAAATAAGCATCGGCGTCATCAGTGCACCACCACCAATGCCTGTAAACCCCACTAACACGCCAACCATAGCGCCAGCGATCACATAGCCAATCTCCATTACATGCTCACTTGTGTCTCTGTTTAGCTAACATATTTCACAATAATCAATATCAATCACATCAAAACCGATTATTGAAAAATTAATACCTCATATTACCCATGATCTCCTTATTCCATGAAATAATATTTAAATTAACTTCAATAACCAAAACGAATAAGTTGATGGTACCAGCCTTTGAACCCCTATATTACTAAAAGGAATAAAAAATAATTATTTATTCTTTTATGTTTTGATTTTTTTATTGGAATAATAATTAGCACAAGGAGTCAACCGGTCAAAAAAACCATCAGACACTCTTTGGTCTAAGTCTAATTTCTTTGATTCATAATTGAGCACACAGCGATGAGCCTAGTATCACCCCACAAGCTGACCCACCTACGCCAGCTTGAAGCCGAAAGTATTCACATTATTCGTGAAGTTATTGCCGAGTTCGAAAACCCGGTCATGCTTTATTCGGTCGGTAAAGACTCGGCGGTCATGCTTCACTTAGCACGCAAAGCCTTTTATCCGGGTAAGCCTCCTTTTCCACTGCTTCACGTGGACACCACCTGGAAATTCAAAGAAATGATTGAATTTCGCGACAAAATGGCGGATGAAGCCGGTATGGAATTACTTGTCCATATCAACCAGGAAGGTGTCGACATGGACATCAGCCCGTTTAAACACGGCTCCGCCAAACATACCGATATCATGAAAACACAGGGGCTCAAGCAAGCCCTGGACAAATACCAGTTTGACGCAGCCTTCGGTGGGGCCCGACGTGATGAAGAAAAATCCCGCGCCAAAGAGCGAGTTTTCTCCTTCAGGGACAAACACCACCGCTGGAACCCAAAAGATCAGCGCCCTGAACTGTGGAATACGTTTAATACCCGCATCGACAAAGGTGAAAGCATTCGTGTATTCCCACTTTCGAACTGGACTGAACTGGATATCTGGCAGTACATCTATCTGGAAAGCATTCCAATTGTACCGCTGTATTTTGCCGCTAAACGTCCGGTGGTCCAGCGCGATGGCGTAGACATCATGGTCGATGACGAGCGTATGCCACTGGATGCAGATGAAGTGCCTGAAAACAAGATGGTGCGCTTCCGTACTTTAGGCTGTTACCCACTAACCGGCGCAGTTGAATCAACGGCTACTACATTGCCTGAAATCATTCAGGAGATGCTGCTTAGCACAACATCTGAACGTCAGGGCCGGGTTATCGATCATGACGGAGCAGGGTCTATGGAACAGAAGAAAATTGCCGGCTATTTCTAGCCCTGAATTTTTTATCCAAAAGCTACGCTCTCTTGGCAACCTGAAAGGCTGTTAAAGACAAAACATAATATTTTCACTACCTGCCAGTCTGACTCACAGGTAGATATCGGGATTAGCATCATGAGCCATCAATCGGAACTCATCGCCGAAGACATTAACGCCTATCTGGCACAACATGAAAACAAAGAACTGCTGCGGTTTCTGACCTGCGGTAGCGTAGATGACGGCAAGTCCACTCTGATCGGACGCTTACTGCACGATTCAAAAATGCTGTATGAAGATCAGTTAGCAGCATTGCACGCCGATAATGCCAAACAAGGTAATGCCGGTGAAGCACTGGATCTGGCATTACTGGTAGACGGGTTACAAGCTGAACGTGAACAAGGCATCACTATTGATGTTGCATACCGCTATTTCTCTACCGAAAAGCGTAAATTCATTATTGCCGACACCCCGGGGCACGAGCAGTACACCCGAAACATGGCTACCGGCGCATCTACCTGCGATCTGGCAATCATTCTGATTGATGCCCGTCACGGTGTACAGGTGCAAACTAAACGACACAGCTTCATTGCCTCTTTACTGGGTATTAAACACACTGTAGTAGCTATCAACAAAATGGACCTGGTGGAATTCAGCCAGGCACGTTTTGAAGAAATCAAACAGGAATATCTGAACTTCGCCAGTAACCTGAACCTGAAAGACATTCGCTTTGTTCCTATGTCAGCCCTGAATGGTGACAACGTCGTAACAACGAGTGAACATACATCATGGTATACAGAAGGTTCACTGATGGATCTGCTGGAAAACATTGAACTGGATGAAGACAACAACACGGATACGTTACGTTTTCCGGTACAGTATGTTAACCGGCCAAACCTGGATTTCCGGGGTTACTGTGGCACCGTTTCATCCGGTTCAGTAAAGCCTGGCGATGCGATTACCGTATTACCATCCGGCAAAACCAGCACAGTAAAGTCTATCGTCACAATGGACGGTGAACTGACATCCGCTTTTGCTCAGATGGCAGTAACACTGACGCTTGAGGACGAAATAGATATTAGTCGTGGCGATACTCTGGTGCACAGTGAAAAACTGCCTGAAACCCACGAGCGCTTTGATGCCAACCTGGTATGGCTGACAGACACGCCACTGGAAACAGGTAAAGATTACGACATTAAACTAGCCAGCCAAACCCACACTGGCAAAATCAGCAGCATCCGTCATAGGGTTGATGTAAACACTCAGGAAAACCAGCCCGCCGCCTCACTTTCGCTAAACGAGATTGGCCGTTGTGAAATCACTCTGGAACAAGCTGTAATCGCTGACGATTATCAGGAAATCGCCGGCACCGGTGCTTTTATTGTGATCGACCGTTTTACTAACGCTACCGTTGCAGCCGGTATGATCGTTAGTAATCAGCTACAAGACGATGAAGCAGCACTGACAGAAGGCCCGGTTAGCAGCCAACAAAAAGCACAGCGCTTTGGCCAGCAACCACTAAGCCTGGTCATTACCGGTACAGATTCAGAACGTAGAGAACAGCTATTACATACCGTTGAACAGCGCTTGTTTAGTCAGGGCCGCGCAGTTGTCACGCTTAACGCTGAGGACTTGGGCCGCCAGGCAGAAGTAACTGCTAACTTACTGAATAAGCAAGGACTAATAGTACTGGTCAGCGCAACGCAAAGTTTTGCCGGCGCACTGCATGTAGACATTGATGCAGGCCAAGCCGATCTTAGTCTTAACGCCAGTCGCAACACATTACAGCAACAGCTTGATGCCGTACTTGAACTGCTAAGTGAGCGTGTATAAATACTGGAAGAAAATTCCAGACACCGATTTGTCCAGCAGTACGACATTCTCAGCTCAGTAATTAATAATTACTGCCTGAGATTGCCGCCTGCACCCTTTAGCCGCCGATTCCTCCTCACCGGATCAGGCGGCTTTCTTTTGTCTGATATTCCCGGTTCAGTCGCACAAAAACTTAACCTAATTGTCATAAAAACAACCCGATATATCATTGTGATTAAATTATCGGCTTCATATAATCGCCACGCTTTACTAACTAGACATAACCTATATACAGTCAAAAAAGAGTATCTCTGATGGATAACACTACAATCATTGGCCTGACTGCAGCCTTTTGTACAACCGCATCCTTTATTCCGCAGGTCATTCAAATATTGCGTACCGGAAATGTCGATGGTATATCTTTGCTGATGTATAGTATCTTCACATTTGGCGTCGCTATGTGGCTAACGTACGGTATTATCGTCGAAGATTTGCCCATGTTACTGGCCAATCTGATTACGCTTATTCTGGCTTTATCTGTCCTGATACTTACACTCTACAAACGCCAGCAAAAAAAGCCTGCGGATAAATCTTTATAATCTAGCAGCCAAACTTTCTGGCATCTAAGATCAGCTTTTAAAACTCAGCTAGTTCC
Source organism: Aliamphritea ceti (assembly GCF_024347215.1). Lineage (NCBI taxonomy): Bacteria > Pseudomonadati > Pseudomonadota > Gammaproteobacteria > Oceanospirillales > Oceanospirillaceae > Aliamphritea > Aliamphritea ceti. The sequence continues at coordinate 1,383,410 of NZ_AP025282.1, read as the reverse complement.
AACAACTGCTTCCCACAACAAACCTGTAACAAACCACGCCTTCCACATATTCAAACAACCCGGATAGTTCAACTTAATTCATGAATAATTATTCAGATTACTGACAAATCAGCTTTACTATTTCTCTGCATACTCGCCTGCACACATTTGCCGGAGAGCATCGATGCATTTATCACCACCGTCACTTATTCAAACAAACTGTTTAAAAAAAGCCTGTCATTACTTCGACATTTTTTCCACAGCTGATACCGATAATAGCCTGCATTTAACTACCCGGACACTATTATGAAACCCGGTTATACAGGCCTGAAACGGCTGTGCTTTGCAACCGGATATTCGATCAAAGGATTGATCGCTGCCTGGCAAAATGAGGCAGCTATCCGTCAGGAAACAGCATTACTAATCGTCGGTACTCTCTTCGCCATCATGCTGCCCGTCACACAGATTGAGCGCATCCTGCTCATCGGCAGTCTGGTGTTGCTACTGATCACCGAACTACTCAACTCTGCAATTGAAGCGGTGGTCGACCGGATCGGACCGGAGCACCACGAACTCAGCGGCCGTGCCAAAGATATAGGCTCTGCGGCTGTATTTGTTTGCCTGTTCGGCACAGCAGCACTCTGGATAACCCTGCTACTTCCACTGGTTAAATAACATGACATACCCTGCAGTACTCAAACAACTGAAACTCCCGGAACTGAGCATCGCCCAGATCACACTCTGCCTGACGCTTTACTATGTGCTGGTACTCAACCTCCCGCTTTTTCAGGAATTTTATAAAATATTGTCTGAAGCTGAAGCAGTCAAAACAGGCTTTGTGGTATCCATTCCTTTCTTCGTTTTTGCGATTATATATCTGGTCTTCAACCTCGCTGTCTGGCCATACCTGACCAAACCACTGTTCAGCCTGATTCTGATTACCTCCAGCATGGTCAGCTACTCCATCTACAACTACGGCATTTATATCGACTATGGCATGGTGGAAAACATTTTCGAAACCGACAGTTCGGAGGCCAGCGCTTACATCAGCCTGTACTCATTCAGCTGGGTTTTACTGCTGGGCATTGTTCCGACACTGTTACTTCTCTGCGTTAAACGACGCAAGCAAAAGACCTTATCCTTACTGATAGAAAAATGCCTTGGCATTGCTACAGCCATCGGAATAATACTGGTTACCTTCTGGCTCTATTATCAGGACTACAGCTCTGTAGGCCGCAATAATCACTATCTGAAGAAAATGATAGTGCCAACCGAGTATGTCTACAGCACCGCTAATTACGTCAATACCACTTACCTCACCGAACCTGTTACACATAAAATAATTGGTGCAGACGCCCAGCAAAAAACCGCAGCAATACAGGCTAAAAAACCAACACTCATGGTTTTTGTTCTGGGTGAAACAGCACGGGCACAAAACTACCAGCTTAACGGCTACCCGCGGCCAACCAATAAATTTACTCAGGAAATCGGCGTAACTTCATTTCAGGATGTAACGTCCTGCGGCACAGCCACCGCACTTTCCGTGCCTTGCATGTTTTCCAGCCTGACACGTGAAAACTACGATAAACAAATCGCTGCGAATCAGGACAATCTGCTGGATATTCTGCAGCGTGCTGGTGTTGATATTTTCTGGAAAGAAAATGACGGAGGCCATAAAGGCGTTGCAGACCGGGTAAAAACGGAAGTTATTGATCGCGGTAGCAGCCATCCTTTATGTGATGGCAAAACTTGCTATGACATGGCCTTACTGGACAACTTTTCCAGTAACGTCAGCAGTCTTACAAATAACCGCTTAATTACACTGCACCTTATCGGTAGTCACGGCCCTACTTACTATCAGCGTTATCCAGCTGGCTTTAAAGTATTCACACCTGACTGCCCGCGCAGCGATATTGAAAACTGTGAAGTCGAGGAAATTGTTAATACTTATGACAATACGATTCTTTACACCGACTACGTCATCAGCCAAACCATAGAAAAACTTAAAACGCTCGAATCTGAATACAACACCGCTCTGTTTTACATTTCTGACCATGGTGAATCACTAGGAGAAAATGGTGTTTTTCTACACGGTATACCCTACCTTCTGGCACCGGATACCCAGAAAAAAATCCCACTGATCACCTGGTTTTCAGAAGGATTTAGCCGTGAAAAAGGCATTAACGAAAACTGCCTCACAGAAAAGGCGAAGACCGGCAGTTATTCACAGGATAATGTTTTCCACAGCATGCTAGGCATCATGGACGTAGAAACAGCCGTATATGAATCGTCACTAGATATGTTTGCTGAGTGTCGTCAGTAACTCAGCGGCTACGCGCCTCACGTCGATACCGACTGGGGCTTTCCCCATAAAAGCTACTAAACTCTCTCGAGAACACCGCCAACGAATTGAAACCGCTGCGCACAGCAATTTCCTGCATGCTGTGCTGGCTGTCCAGCACTAACCGTCTGGCAGCTTGCAAACGCAATCGCTTGTAATACTGGTGCGGACTAATATCCAGACGGCGCCGAAACAGGTTCTCCAGGCTTCGAACACTAAACCCCAGCGCCTCTGCAATCTCTTGTGTTTTCAGCGGTGCATCCAGATGCGATTCCATCATTCTGACTGCAGCACTTAATTTGGGCTCGTGTTGCTCCAGTGCCCCCAGTGATACCAGCGGCTGCGGAGAGTCCGCCTGAGCCTTACCGTCATAAATAAAGGCACTGGCAACCTCAAGCGCGAGTGTATGGCCATACCGGCTGCGTATCAGATATAAAATAAAATCAAACGTGGGAGCGGCACCACCGGTTGTAAAAATACGGCCATCAACCACATAACGGTCCGGCCGCACTTCGACTCTGGGATAACGGTCCCGAAAGTCCTCAAGATCTTCCCAGTGCGTGGTTGCACTTTTTCCTTCCAGCAAACCGGCTCTGGCTAGCATCCAACTGCCAGACTCAACCCCTCCTACATAAGCAAAGTCTCTGGCAAACTGTTTAAAACCGGCCAGACGCTGCTTATCCATGTGCTGTTCGTGATGAAACGCCGCTATGCAAATTAATAAATCTCGTTGCAGATCAGTATCATCCATAGCCAGATCCATTGAACCCTGAGGATGAATAGGCTGCCCACAGGACAATACAGCCGGCTCACCATCCAGCGTAATAACCCGCCAGGAAAACAGCACACGTCGGGAAATCCGATTGGCCGCCCGCATGGTATCCAAGGTTGAAGCCAACGACATCAGAGAAGAATCCGGCATGAGCAGAATGACTACATTCAGGCTGTCATTAGCTGGGCTAAATAAACTCATTAGAAGCGACTCCAGAATAGAAAACATTTTCATAATATCTGAAAAAAACCTAAACGGCTGCGCAAAATATCAAATCATATTCGCTAAGTGCAAACTCGTTATCCACACCCCGTGCAATTATTGGATCATTCCGGTGCACAAAGAAGGGGATACCCTCTGTGCTCCACTAAACAACAATAATCAAGTAAGACTGAATAAGCGGAGCCCGCTATGCCTTTACAACCGAACACTAAGCCTTTTATTACCTGCGCCGTTACCGGTTCTGGCGGAAGCCAAGATCGCTCACCACACGTGCCACGTAGTCCTGAGCAAATTGCAAATGATTGTATTGATGCAGCCAAAGCAGGTGCAGCCATCGTTCACTGCCATGTCCGTGAACCTGACACGGGCAAACCAAGTCGTCGCATAGAGCTATACCGTGAACTGACAGAACGGGTCAGGGATGCTGAAGTCGATGTTGTGCTGAACCTGACAGCAGGCATGGGTGGTGACATGGTATTCGGTAACCCTGAATCACCTCTTCCGCTGAATGAGGCTTCCACTGATATGGTAGGCGCTACTGAGCGAATGGAACATGTACGCCAGTGCCTTCCTGAAATCTGTACTCTGGATTGCGGCACCATGAACTTTGCCGAAGCAGATTACGTGATGACAAATACTCCAGGCATGCTTCGCGCAATGGGTCAGATGATGACTGACCTCGGTGTTCGCCCTGAAATTGAAGCCTTTGATACCGGACACCTTTGGCTGGCCAAGCAACTGGTATCTGAAGGTATTATTGAAGATCCGGTAATGATCCAGCTATGTATGGGTATCCCATGGGGCGCACCGGATGATCTAAACACCTTTATGGCAATGATCAACAATATTCCGGAAAGCTGGACCTTCTCTGCTTTCTCTATTGGCCGCAACCAAATGCCATTTGCTGCCGCTGCAATGCTAGCTGGCGGAAACGTTCGTGTCGGCCTGGAAGACAACCTATGGTTAGGCAAAGGGCAATTGGCAACTAACGCCCAGCTGGTAGAAAAAGCAGCCACTATCGTAACAAACATGGGCGCCACTCTGATGACCCCTGCTGAAGTACGGGAAAAAATGCAGCTAACTAAACGTGCCCCACTGGCACTGTAAACCTGCCAGAATAACAGCAGCCTTCGGGCTGCTGAGTAGTTTAGCCGCCCTTAAGGCTCAGAGAACAAAAAAGAGACATATATGAATAAGATTGCAGCCTGTATAGGCGGTGGAGTTATCGGTGGCGGCTGGGTCGCCCGTTTTCTGTTACATGGCTGGGACGTACGCCTGTTTGATCCGGCACCAGATGCTGAGCGTAAAGTTAACGAAGTCATTGCCAACGCTCGCCGCGCCCTTCCCGCACTGGCCGATGTACCAATGCCAGCTGAAGGCACACTGACACTCTGCTCTACTCTGGAAGAAGCCGTCAGCGAAGCACAGTGGATTCAGGAAAGCGTTCCTGAACGCCTGGAGCTGAAACATAAAGTGATGGCCTCTATTCAGGCAGCCTGCCGCAGTGATGCCATCATAGGCTCTTCAACTTCTGGTTTTAAACCATCGGAACTGCAGGAAAACGCTGCAAATCCGGGACAAATAATGGTGGCACATCCATTTAATCCGGTATACCTGGTACCACTGGTTGAAGTTGTGCCCAGCCAGGCCTGCAGCCCTTATCAGGTTACTAGTGCCAAACAGATTCTTGATGGCATCGGCATGAAGCCTCTGGTTGTTCGCAAGGAAATCGACGCTCATATTGCTGACCGTCTGCTAGAAGCAGTCTGGCGGGAAGGCTTATGGCTGATTAAAGATGATATCGCGACCACCGAAGAAATTGACGATGCTATTCGTTTCGGCTTTGGTTTACGCTGGGCACAGATGGGTTTATTTGAAACCTACCGTATTGCCGGCGGTGAAGCCGGTATGGCTCACTTCATCGGTCAGTTCGGTCCTGCCCTTGCGTGGCCATGGACCAAACTGATGGATGTACCGGAACTGACTGATGAACTAATCCAGAAAATTGCTGATCAGTCAGATGCCCAGTCAGGTATGTACGACCTTCGCCAGCTAGAACAAATTCGTGATGACAACCTGGTTGGCATAATGCGGGTACAAAAAAACGCCGACTGGGGGGTAGGAGCTATGCTGCGCGAGCATGACCAACGTCTCAAAGCTATGTCTCCGGCTCAGGCGCAGCCTGAAATTAGTGCAGAGCCTCTGCAAATGTTCAGCGGCAAAGTACTTCCTGCCTGGATCGATTACAACGGTCACATGAACGAAGCCAATTATCTGCGGGTCTTCAGTGATGCTACCGATAATTTCATGGCCTTTATAGGCGTCAATGATGCATATATACAGGCAGGCCAAAGTTACTACACAGTAGAAACTCATATTCGCCATCTGGACGACATTAAACTGGGGCAAGGTATTGAAGTACGCACTCAGCTAATCTCGCAGAGTGCTAAAAAAATGCACTTATTCCACTTTATGTACAACCGTGAAACCGGAGCTTTAATTGCCACTGGCGAACATATGCTGCTTCATGTCGATATTAATGCAGGCAAAACCTGCCCTGCTACCGATTATGTACAGACCAGACTGACAGCTATATTTGACAGCCATTCTGATTTAGCTGTACCTGAAGGTGCAGGTAATGCGATTGGCAAGAAATAGCAACAGCAGTAAAAAGACGATACGGGCTGCCTTGAGCAACCCGTTTCTATTTGGCAATTATCTCTTATAATCATTAACTTAAGTTACGCCTCAGAGTCATCATTGTGACATGTAAAACTCTTTCTATGAGTTATGCATCCTGTATAGTGCTAAAATCGCTTTTTTTTAGCTATAAGTCCGCGTTATTTGCCGCTGGAAAAGGATTATACGATGGCCACGTTCTCCCTCGGAGGCTCACTGGATAACGAACTCTTCGCTGAAGCCTATGATGAGTTTCTTGAACAATACAGACTTTGTGAATCCAGCATAGTTGACCTTGAACACTCCCCCGAAGATGCAGAATTACTGGGCGATCTGTTCCGTACCGTGCATACCGTAAAAGCTAACTCAAGCATGCTCAGCTTTGCACCTATGGTCGTTATTCTTCAAGAATTGGAAAACGTACTGGACCTTGTTCGGGAAGGCCAGATCCCCTTTTCCGACCGAGCCGGCGATCTGGTATTACTGCTTATGGATAAAGCCCGGGATTTTATGGAGCAATATCATGACGCTCAGCAGGTTGAATATGATGATGCACTCTATGAATCTGTAAAAGCAGGATTACAGAAACTCTCAATGGCACCACCTGAAATGGTCGCGCCACTGCTAGTCAATATCATTGCACTGGTGGACCCTAATACTAGCCAGGTGCCTCTTAAAGAAAAGCACTGGCTCGAAAGCTTCACCGAACCCAGTGAAGACCTCAGTTTCCTGTACAACATGGCACAAGCTTGTGAACAGCGGGTTGGATACTGGCAGGGCCGGACCGACAGAGTGGTTAAGCTGGCACTGGCAACCAATGAAGCTGGCGGCAGCCCGGTAGACGCCAATGCTTTAGCCGCCTCCCTCTTTACCCACGATATAGCCATGGCCTTCCTGCCAACCTCACTACTGACTAAGCAAAGCTCCCTTGACGAACATCAGATCAAATTAATGCGCCAGCATGTTCAGGTTTCTGCTCATCTGATGCGCTCAATGTTCGATTCGCAAAATGCCGGAACAATGCTAATGCAGCATCAGGAGCTATTCAGTGGCAGTGGCTACCCTAAAGGACTTAGCGGTAATCAAATTTGCACTGGTGCTAAAATCATTGCCATAGTTCACACCTTTGAAGCAATCACTCACGGACACACCAGCACCTCGTTGCACAAACGGCCACTGATGCGGGCCTTACTGGAAATAAGTAATAAGGCCGGTGTCGATTTCGACCAGCAATGGGTCGAAATATTTATGAAAGTGGTACGCGAGCAAAAATAGCTGCGTATCAACGGCAAGACCGCGAAAACTCAGACATAAAAAATCCCCGCTACCTGTAAAGATATCGGGGATTTTTTTATAGCAAACCGGCTACGCAAGCATAGCCGGCGAGTGCCGGGGGCTGATTACATCATGCCGCCCATGCCACCCATACCGCCCATGCCACCCATATCAGGCATGCCACCAGCAGCACCGCCTTCAGCAGGCGCATCAGCTATCATCGCTTCAGTAGTGATCATCAGGCCTGCAACAGAAGCAGCAGCCTGTAATGCAGAACGGGTAACTTTAGCTGGGTCCAGGATACCCATCGCCAGCATGTCGCCGTATTCGCCAGAAGCAGCGTTGTAACCGAAATTACCTTCGCCCTTCTCACGGATGTTCGCAACGATTACAGAACCTTCTGCACCGGCGTTACCAACGATCTGGCGCAGTGGTGCTTCCAGAGCACGGAAAGCCAACTCAACACCAACGCTCTGGTCGTGGTTTTCACCTTTCAGTACGCCAACCTTATCCATTGCACGGATCAGGGCAACACCACCACCAGGGATAACACCTTCTTCTACAGCAGCGCGGGTTGCATGCAGAGCATCTTCAACACGTGCTTTCTTCTCTTTCATTTCAACTTCAGTCGCAGCACCTACCTTGATAACTGCAACACCGCCAGCCAGCTTAGCAACGCGTTCCTGCAGCTTCTCACGGTCATAATCAGAAGAAGTTTCTTCCATCTGTGCACGAATCTGGTTAACACGGTTTTCGATAGCTGTAGCTTCGCCAACACCGTCAACAATAGTCGTGTTTTCTTTAGTGATAGAAACACGCTTCGCCTGACCCAGTTGCTCCAGAGAAGCACCCTCCAGGTTCAGACCAACTTCTTCAGAAATTACAGTACCGCCAGTCAGAGTTGCGATATCTTCCAGCATTGCCTTACGACGATCGCCGAAGCCAGGCGCTTTAACAGCAGCAACTTTAACGATACCGCGCATGTTGTTAACAACCAGAGTCGCCAGCGCTTCGCCTTCAACATCTTCTGCGATGATCAGCAATGGACGGGAAGACTTAGCAACCTGTTCCAGGATTGGCAGCAGATCACGGATATTAGAAACTTTCTTATCCACGATCAGCATGAATGGGTTTTCCAGATCAACGCTCATGCTGTCCTGGTTGTTGATGAAGTAAGGAGACAGGTAACCGCGGTCAAACTGCATACCTTCTACTACGTCCAGTTCATTCTCCAGACCGGTACCTTCTTCAACGGTGATAACACCTTCTTTACCTACACGCTCCATAGCTTCAGCAATGATGTCACCAACCTGTACGTCAGCGTTAGCTGAGATAGTACCTACCTGAGCAATAGACTTGGTATCTGCACAAGGTACAGCCATTGCTTTCAGCTGTTCAACAACGGCAGCAGCAGCTTTATCGATACCGCGCTTCAGATCCATTGGGTTCATGCCAGCAGCAACTGATTTCAGACCTTCGTTAACGATAGCCTGAGCCAGAACTGTAGCAGTAGTTGTACCGTCACCGGCAACATCGTTGGCCTGGGAAGCAACTTCCTTAACCATCTGAGCGCCCATGTTCTCGAACTTGTCGCTCAGTTCGATTTCTTTCGCAACAGATACACCATCTTTAGTGACTGTTGGCGCGCCGAATGCTTTATCCAGAACAACGTTACGACCTTTAGGCCCCAGAGTTGTTTTTACAGCGTCTGCCAGAATGTTAACACCAGCCAGCATGCGCTGACGCGCGTCATTACCAAACAATACTTCTTTAGACATTTTGAAAATCCTGTATTCAATTCAAGTAGATTGAAAAATTCTTATCCGGGCCTGGAGCGATTACGCTTCTAGAACACCAAAAATTTCGCTTTCGCTCATTACCAGCAGTTCTTCGCCGTCAACTTTAACAACGTTAGAACCTGCGTACTGACCGAAAATAACCTGATCACCAACTTGAACTGTCAAAGCCTGAATTTCACCAGCATTGGTTATGCGGCCGTTACCAACAGCAACTACTTCGCCCTGGTTAGGCTTTTCAGTTGCAGAACCTGGTAAAACGATACCTGAAGCAGTAGTTGCTTCTTCTTCTTTACGGCGAACAACAACACGGTCGTGTAGTGGACGAATTTTCATTGAATATCTCTCCTGATCCATCTGATCAAAAAAAGTCGTTTATAGTTATTAAACCGCTCATTTAGCTCCGAACTCTTTGACTTATAAAGACTTCAGACCGAAGCAAAGCATGTTTTACATGTTTACAAAGTGATTATCTATATCACCTAATAAATGATGATGTTTAGCTAGATGGGGCCGGCAAAATGGTTTTCAACACTTAACATTAAAAAAAGTGTGATTTTTCTGTTCCGAAAATCAGTCTTCCCGTCGGTATTCGCCGTCAATCACATCACCTTTATTCAAAGTCGATGAATCACGGGGATCAGCATGGTGGAAATTACCAGGACCAGCATGATGATGAAAACCCTGTGTAGGGTTGATCAGCGTCACCTTACTCATGACCAAATCAGCAAAACGCTGACGGGTAAACGGAATCAGACACAGAAACCCAATCACGTCTGTCACAAAGCCAGGCGTGAGTAAAAGCGCCCCACCTACGGCCAACACAATCCCTTCCACCATTTCACGGCCAGGCATTTCACCAGTCGCCATTCGGCCCTGTGCACGACGTAGCGTAGCAAACCCCTGATATCGCAACATGTTTACCCCAATAAATGCGGACAACAACACCAGGCCAACAGTATTCCAGGCACCGATTGCCTGACCTACATTAATCAGCAGGGTAATCTCTATAATTGGCACTATGATGAACAGCAAAAATATAAAACGCATAACAATAACCTGTCAGAAAAATAACGTTGGAGAAATCATTACTTTGTAACTATATAAGTAACCTATAAATCCTATGCTTCAGGCTACTACGATTGTCACAATTTCGCGATCATTTCAGCTTAACCTGACATATTTTCATAACCTGTACGAAAGCGACAAAGCTGCAGCATAATAATTTAATAAAGCAGAGTTTCTTGTTGTGCTATGCAACACCAAACTAAAATATTCATTTATATTTTTATATAAAAAAACCATAACTTATTGATATATATTGAAATTATAAATTTAACATTGAACAGTATGGACTTTTACGCAATTGCGTTATAACTTTTACAAAAGATTGTTGCACTGCACATATAAAAACAAAAAAACACAACATAATTTAAGGTAGTCCGCAGATGGAATTAAAAGATAAAGTAATTGTTATCACCGGTGGTGGCAGAGGCCTTGGTCGTGCAATGGCACTCCAGGTTGCAGCTAAAGGCGCTAAGCTGGCGCTTGTCGATCTTGATCAACAAGGTCTGGATGAAACCATTGGACTCTGCATGGAACTCGGTACTGAAGCCCGTGGTTATATTGCTAACATCGCTGAAGAAGATGCAGTTACCGAACTCTTTAATGATATCGCTGAAGATTTTGGTGCCATCCACGGCCTGGTAAACAATGCAGGTATTACCCGGGATGGCCTGTTCATCAAAGTTAAAGATGGCAAGGTCGTCAGCAAAATGAGCCTGGACAACTGGAATCTGGTTATGGATGTTAACCTGACGGGCACTTTCCTGTGTGGCCGTGAAGCAGCCATTAAAATGATTGAGCTGGGTTGCGAAGGATGCATCATTAACATCTCCTCTATTTCACGTAACGGCAACATGGGCCAGACTAACTACACAGCAACGAAAGCTGGCGTTCAGGCTATGGCTGTTACCTGGGCAAAAGAACTTGCGCGCTATAGTATCCGTGCAGCATCAATTGCTCCCGGTTATATCGGCACAGAAATGGTCATGAGTATGAAACCTGAAGCGCTGGAAAAAATTGCCGCAGGCATTCCAGCCAAGCGCCTTGGCAAGCCTGAAGAAATAGCCAGTACTGTCGCTTTTATTCTGGAAAACGACTACGTCAACGGCCGGTGTATTGAAGTGGATGGTGCACTGCGCATCTAATCAACACCGCAAACAACAAAGCCAGCAACTCGCTGGCTTTTTTGTGTCCGTTTTTTCTTTTAATACCCTAAGCTGCGATCAACCGACTTAACCGGCAGCCCCTGCCCTAACGCATGGATATACTCTTTTGCCTGAACAATTGCGTCCCTGATAGATGTTGGGGCCGCAATGTGCGGTGTGATGAGTACGTTCTCCATTGACCAAAGAGGTGAGTCCTGCGATAACGGCTCGTGCTCAAACACATCCAACATTGCACCGCGTAAACGTTGCTTGCGTAATGCATCAATTAAGGAAGGCGAATCTACTACCTCGCCCCTTCCTGCATTTATTATCACAGCATCCGGCAGTAATTGCTCAAACACAGCAGAATTGATTAACCCTTGAGTATGCTGACTGGAAGGCAATAAATTTATTAATACTCGAGTTCCCTGTAAAAACTCATCCAGACAGTCCTGGCCAGCAAAGCTATCAACACCAGAAACAACCTTCTCGGTACGACTCCAACCTCTAACAGGATAGCCATCTTCAGCAAGCTGTTGAGCAACCTGCGCTCCAATAGCACCCATACCAAGAATACCAACCGGCCAGCCAGCCCTAGCATCTATATTTTTTGACCACCACTGATTGTTTGATTGCTGCTGCTGATAACGGTCAAAATCACGACTAAAATGCAACAAACCGTAACGTACATAATCAGTCATCCACGCAGCCATGCCCGCATCACGTAATTTTAAAATAGGAACAGCTTCAGGCAATCCCGCCACAGCTAAAAGTTTATCAACACCCGCACCAAGATTAATGATGCCTTTCAACTGGGTCTGATGTGCAAATAACGCTTCCGGAGGTTGCCAAACCAGTGCGTAATCAGCCTGCCAATCCGAACATTCCGCTTCAGACCAGAGACGACAATCAGCACTGGGTAGAAACTCTGATATAACCGGCAGCCACTCAGAAAAGTCTTCGCCACGTGCGCAAAACACTATCTTCATACTTTCTTTCCTTCAGAGCTTTTAATTTAAAACTGGTCAAACTTACTCTAAAGCAAAAAAAAGCCCGACAACAGTGCCGGGCTTTCATGAATGATAAGTAAAATTAAGATCAATCCTTAATTCGATACTCAGCAGATCTCGCGTGTGCAGTCAGACTCTCTCCACGGGCAAGAACCGACGCAACTTTCCCCATTTCAGAAGCACCTTCTTCAGAGAACATAATCAGTGAAGAACGTTTCTGGAAGTCATATACACCCAGCGGAGATGAGAAGCGCGCGGTACCGGACGTCGGTAATACGTGATTAGGACCTGCACAATAATCACCTAACGCTTCAGCCGTATAACGGCCCATGAAAATCGCACCAGCATGCTTAATTTCAGGCAACAAAGCCTGAGGATCTTCAATAGACAATTCCAGGTGTTCAGGAGCAACCCGGTTGCTAACAACAGCTGCTGCTGAAAGATCAGGCACTTTAATCAGCGCCGCCCGATCTGCCATAGATACACGGATAATCGCTTCACGCTCCATTGTCGGCAGCAGCTTGTTAATACTTGCTTCGACCTTATTAAGGAACTCTGCATCCGGAGATACCAAAATAGGCTGCGCATCTTCGTCATGTTCTGCCTGAGAAAACAGGTCCATAGCTATCCAGTCTGGATCTGTCTGGCCATCACAGATCACCAGAATTTCTGAAGGACCGGCAATCATATCGATGCCCACAGCACCGAATACTGCCCGTTTAGCTGTCGCAACAAAGATGTTACCCGGGCCAACAATTTTATCGACCTTTGGTACTGTTTCAGTACCATACGCCAGTGCAGCTACTGCTTGCGCACCACCGACAGAAAAAGCGCGGTCTACACCCGCCAATGCAGCAGCAGCCAGCACCAACTGATTAACCTCACCATCAGGTGTAGGTACAACCATAATCAGCTCTTCAACACCGGCAACTTTAGCTGGTATCGCATTCATTAATACGGATGACGGGTAAGAAGCCTTGCCACCTGGCACGTACAAGCCGACTTTATCCATTGGGGTAACTTTTTGCCCCAGTAAAGTGCCATCAGCTTCACGATACTGCCAGGACTCACCAAGCTGCTTTTCATGATAATTGCGCACACGATCTGCAGCTGTTTGTAAGGCTGTTTTCTGCTCCGCTGGCAGGGTATCCAGTGCTTCCTGTAACTGAGTCTGAGAAAACTCGAGCTCAGCCATTTCGGTAACATTTAAACGGTCAAAGCGATTGCTGAACTCAACTACCGCGGCATCACCACGTTGCTTAACCTGATCCAGAATATCATCAACAATAGCGTTAACTTCTTTATTGGATACAGCTTCCCAAGCTAACAGACGATCCATCTGTTCAGCAAAATCCTGCTGCTGACTATCCAGCCGTAATACTTTTAAATCAGCCATTATTTATCTTCGCTCTTTCGTGCTTCAACTGCGGCGGCTAACTGCTCAATGATCGGCTGAATCTGACGGTGTTTCATCTTCATTGCAGCTTTACCGACCACCAGACGAGAGCTCACGTAAGCAATCTCTTCCAAAGGCACCAGGCCATTAGCACGCATTGTGTTACCTGTATCAACAATATCTACAATACGATCAGCAAGACCCATAATAGGCGCCAGCTCCATTGCACCATAAAGCTTAATGATATCTACCTGATGTCCCTGACGGGCATAGTATTCTTTGGTGACATTCACAAACTTGGTGGCAACTTTGATACGACCAGATACTGGCGGAGCATCCTTCAGAGAAGCTGTCATCAGCTTGCAGCGAGCAATATCAAGATCCAGCGGCTCATAGACGCCTTTGGCGCCGTATTCCATCAGTACATCTTTACCTGCCACACCCATATCTGCGCCACCATGCTCAACATAGGTCGGAACATCAGTCGCCCTGATCACAACCAGCTTGATGTTGTCATGATTGGTATCAAAGATAAGTTTACGGCTGCTAAAGATATCTTCAGCAGGCAGGATGTTAGCCGCTTCGAGCAACGGCAACGTGTCTTTCAGAATACGCCCTTTAGACAGGGCTATAGTCAATTGCTGTTTCATGTTTGCTATTTGACAATCCGTAAAGAGGGCAGCGCCGTAGCGCTGCTGAAAAATAAAAAAAAGTCGGCAGGCAAAAACTGTTAACCCGGCACGCGTTTAATCTTAGCGCCTAATAGTTGCAGTTTTTCTTCAATACACTCATAACCACGGTCAATGTGATAAATCCGCTCTATAACGGTTTCACCTTCAGCAAGGATCGCGGCGATAACCAGACTCGCAGAAGCACGTAAGTCAGTTGCCATTACTGGTGCACCGGTCAGTTTGTCGACACCTTCCATAATTGCCGTATTGCCTTCAATCGTAATCTTGGCGCCCATGCGGATCATTTCCTGCATGTGCATGAAACGGTTTTCAAAAACCGTTTCTTTAATCCGGCTTACACCTTCTGCCACTATGTTCATAGCAGCAAACTGCGCCTGCATGTCAGTCGGGAATGCAGGATAAGGCGCTGTTACCAAATTAACCGCTTTCGGACGTTTACCGTGCATATCCAGCTCAATCCAGTCTTTACCGGTTTTAATCTCTGCACCGGCTTCTTCCAGCTTTTGAATGACAGCATCCAGAATATCAGGACGCGTATTCTTTACCCGGATAGATCCGCGAGTCGCTGCAGCCGCAACCAGATAAGTACCCGTTTCAATTCGGTCGGCAACAACAGGGAAATGACAAGCTTTCAAAGAAGGCACACCATTCACAATGATGGTATCGGTACCCTGACCGGTAATATCAGCACCCATTGCTATAAGGAACTCAGCCAGGTCAACAACTTCCGGTTCACGTGCAGCGTTTTCAATAATACTCTGACCTTCAGCCAGTGCTGCAGCCATCAGAATATTCTCGGTACCTGTTACTGTAACCATATCAAAGAATACACGGCCACCTTTGAGACGCCCGTCACAGGTTGCACGAATAAAACCTTCTTCCAATACAATCGTCGCACCCAGGGCTTCAAGACCTTTGATGTGCAGATCCACAGGACGGCTACCTATTGCACAACCACCAGGCAACGACACTTCAGCATGACCAAAGTGCGCCAGCAAAGGCCCAAGTACCAGAATTGACGCCCGCATGGTTTTTACCAGCTCATAAGGCGCCACTGTTGAATTAATCGTGCGGGTATCAATCTCAACACTTAGCTTTTCATCTACAGTGAGATCTACGCCCATCTGACGCAACAACTCTAGCATAGTCGTAATATCATGCAGATGGGGCAGGTTGCTGATAGTAACAGGTTCATCAGCCAGCAAACTTGCCGCCAAAATAGGCAATGCAGAGTTTTTCGCACCGGAAATCTTTACATCGCCCTGTAACCGGCTTCCACCGGTAATAATTAATTTATCCATTACGCGTTTGCCTTATCAAATTAATTCTGTAATTCAGCCCACTGAGTAGGCGTATATGTTTTGATAGTCAGCGCATGAATACTGCCGTTAGCAATCTCTTCAGCCAAACACTGGGATACCAGTTGCTGCTTTTTAACCGGACGTAAGCCTTCAAAAACCTCACCGACAACGGTTACCTGGAAATTACAACCTTCACCTTCAGGGTAGACAACACAACCTTCCAGTTTGCTCTCCAGTAACTGCTTAACTTGTTCGATTTGCATGCAAAATACCGCTTAAATTTGGGAGGAAAAATAACAGACGAAATGATAGCCGATTACGATATAAAAGGCGACGGGATGATAACAGAGATGCTCGGAATTCCTGTATCTGATCTATATAAAACGACTCACTTCCAGATACGGGTGGCAGAAATACCGACGAGCTCTGCCATTTGTACCATTTCATCAGGAAAATTACGGGCTTCAAGTACTGCATTACTTTGTTCGGCAACGCGCAGACAGCTCAACCAGTACGCCAGCGCAGAGCTGTCTACACGGTTAATACCGGAAAAATCCACTACTGCGTTCCCTTTCAGAGCATCCAGGCAGGCATTCGTTACCTGTCGTGCATTCTCTGAAGTCGCAAAAACAAGGTCACCACTTAACACCAATGTATCAGCTGATTCCTGTTTACAACTGAAAGTCGCCATTTACTTGCTCACATCCGTCTGAACCTGAGCTTTCCAGTTAGCAATGACTTTAGCAACATCACCGCGATTCTTCTTAACAAGTGAAGCGAACTGATTCTTAAAATTCAGGCGCAGATTAATACCGTCCAAATGAACATTTACCAGCTTCCAGCCATCTTTCTGCTGCAACATATAGTAATCAAGTTTGTAGGTTGCACTACCACCGGAGCGGACTTTAACACTTACAATTTGCTTATTCGGCTTAGGACTTGGACGGCCCTCCGGTAACAATTCGTAACCCGTAATTTCAAAACCAACCAGTGCTTTAGCATAGGTTCTGATCAAAGTGCTTTTAAAGACACCTGTAAACTCGGTACGCTCATTATCGGTCGCCTTACGGTAATACTTTCCCATTACCCGCTTAGCAATATATTCAAAATCAACAACCGGAACCAACAGACGCTCAACCTCATTCAACAAAGGCGTATTATCGGTATCAGTCGTCAGTGATGAATCACCTAGAATATTTATAAGCTCTGCGCTGGTGTTATCCACAGGTTCACTGGCAGCTTGCCAGGACGCGTAGGTAACAGGACTGGTTGCAACCAGTATCACCAGACAAAAAACAGACAAAATTTTACGCATAACCTTTCTCTTTACTCTGT
Organism: Aliamphritea ceti; assembly: GCF_024347215.1. Lineage (NCBI taxonomy): Bacteria > Pseudomonadati > Pseudomonadota > Gammaproteobacteria > Oceanospirillales > Oceanospirillaceae > Aliamphritea > Aliamphritea ceti. Next base: position 1,366,402 of record NZ_AP025282.1, on the reverse strand, counting down.
CGCTTCATTGAACAAAAATTTGCCAATAAGCTCTTCTAACACCAGTGCAGACTGAGTATCTTCAATCAGGTCTCCGTCCTGCAGCATTTCTTCATCGGCTCCAGTAGCTATGCCAATATATTTTTCACCCAGTAAACCTGAGGTCAAAATAGACGCTGAACTATCCAGACTCAGATAGTTCACATTGGCATCGATAGCCATTTCTACACGCGCCATCAACTGATCTTCATCCAGCACAATTGCTGTAACCTGACCAATTTTAACACCGGACATAGTTACCTTAGAACGCGCGGTCAAACCGCCGATGTTCTCAAACAGTGCGTATACTTTATATGTGCGGTTACCTTCAGATAATGTCAGCCCACTTACTTTTAATGCCAGTACCAACAGAGCCAACGCCCCTACCAGCATAAAAAAGCCTACTGCCAATTCCACTCCCCGGATTCGCATCTTATAAATCTCCAAACATCAAAGCAGTCAAAATAAAGTCCAGTCCTAATACCGCCAGCGAAGCATACACAACCGTGCGGGTTGTTGCCTGGCTGATACCTTCGGAGGTTGGTACCGAATCATAACCTTGATACACAGCTATCCAGGTTACAGCTACGCCAAAAACCAGCGCCTTAATTAATCCATTCAGAATATCTTCAGAAAAGTTGACAGAGTTTTGCATATTGGACCAGAACGAGCCTTCGTAAACGCCTAACCAATCCACACTTACCAGTAACCCACCCCAGATACCAACAACGCTGAAGATCATGGACAACAGCGGCAAACTGATCATACCGGCCCAAAAACGTGGCGCGACAATTCTGCGCAACGGATCAACACCTATCATTTCAAGGCTGGACAATTGCTCAGTCGCTTTCATCAAGCCGATTTCTGCAGTCAGAGCTGAACCAGCCCGACCAGCAAACAGTAACGCTGTAACTACCGGTGATAATTCACGCACTAAACTCAAAGCGACCATTTGGCCAACCGCCTGCTCAGAGCCATAGTCTACCAGAATGGTATAACCCTGAAGGCTAAGCACCATACCAATAAACAAACCCGATACAATTATAATGATCAGTGATAACACACCTACTGAGTACAACTGTTGAACCAATAGTGGCAAAGCCTGGCGGCTGGGTATAGCAAAAATAGACTGTGACAGTATTATGCCGGCACGCCCAAAAGCTTCCAATTTATCAAGCCCGGCAGCGCCCAGACGCTGAAGATTTGCGAGCATAGTAATTAACCTTGCATCAGCTGATCGACATAATCATCAGCCGGAAAATGAAACGGAACCGGTCCATCCGGCAAACCCTCCAGGAACTGACGTACCTGAGGCGAGCTCTGCTGACGTAACTGCTCTGCAGTACCATGTGCTAACACTCTGGAATCAGCAATCAGATATATATAGTCAGCAATCGCCAATGTCTCGTTAATATCATGTGAAACGATAATACTGGTATGACCGAGAGCTTTATTTAACCGGGAAATCAGGTTTACCAATACACCCATCGCAATCGGGTCCTGGCCGGTAAAAGGCTCGTCATACATAACCAGGTCCGGATCCAGAGCAATAGCACGAGCCAGAGCAACCCTACGCGCCATACCACCAGATAGTTCGCTGGGCATCATATCAGCAGCCCCGCGCAACCCTACCGAGTGCAACTTCATTAACACCACATCCCGAACCATAGATTTACTCAGGTCTGTATGCACCCGAATTGGGAAAGCGACATTTTCAAAGACACTCATATCAGTAAAAAGTGCACCGCTCTGAAACAGCATGCCCATTTTTTCCCGCACCTTAAAAAGCTCTTTGCGGGAAAGCTTAGGTATATCGTCTTCTTCAAGCAGAATCTGCCCCTGATCAGGCTTAAGCTGACCACCGATTAAGCGCAGCAGAGTAGTTTTACCTGTACCACTGGGCCCCATTACAGCTGTAATTTTTCCCCGGGGAATACGGATATCAACATTATCAAAGATTGCCCGCTCACCACGGGCAAAGCTCAGCTGTTTAATATCAATAATACTGTCGTCAAGATAATCCATCTTAAACTCTTAAGCTTCCTGTGGTGTTTCTTCAGCAAATTATAATTCAGAACTCTACTCTGACTTCCGCAGCCTCATTTACAAGACATTAATCCCTGATAAGTAAACCCGGGGTTAATGCTGTGGCTAATCTGAGACTGCTAAAGTTGCAGTAAGTTTATGGACTGCAATTTTCCACTGAAGTTTGGCCAGTGGTTTAAACAGATACTCAGGCATATAAAAAGACAGGTACAAGGCAAGATCCCTGCAATAGGTGATACACGCAAACCGTCCGATATTCCCTGACTCTTAGCTTAAAAGCCGCAATCACATCAGCATAGCAACGAATAGCGCGCACTATACCAGAGCACTCGCCCTACCATCAAAAAAAACTCCCTGAAAAACTAATAAAATCAGTCTTCAGCTACACAGGCCTTGCACATCCGCCCGATTCTTCATTAAATATGCGGCTCATCCATTTTCATGTTCGAGTCCCTATAACAGATGCTTTTCCCTATTCTTGCTTTACTCGCCGGTTTTGTCGTACTGGTCTGGAGTGCTGACCGCTTTGTAGACGGTGCAGCGGCAACCGCAAAAAACTTCGGCATGTCGCCTATGCTAATCGGTCTGACCGTTGTTTCATTCGGCACTTCTGCACCTGAGATTCTGGTATCAGCTATGGCTTCAACCACCGGAGCCGGGGGGCTGGCAATAGGTAACGCACTCGGGTCAAATATTGCAAATATCGGATTAGTACTTGGAGTCACAGCACTCATCACTCAGCTCCCTGTTAAATCAGGCGTACTAAAACGCGAAATCCCTCTACTTCTGGGTATTACGCTGCTAGCCGGATTGGTTTTATTCGATCAGTACCTGGGGTTAACAGATGCATTAATTCTTGTCGCAGCACTTATATTCAGCCTGTTCATGTTCGCGCGCTTTCAAAAATCTGCAGAGAATGACGAGCTCGCCAGTGAAGATGAAGAACTGCCTGACATGGCAACATCTAAGGCATTATTTTGGCTGATACTAGGGTTAGCATTGCTTGCAGCCAGCTCACGGGCACTGGTATGGGGTGCTACAGAAATCGCTGTATCATTAGGCGTGAGTGATCTGGTTATTGGTCTGACAATTGTTGCAATTGGCACCAGCCTGCCTGAACTTGCAGCCTCTGTTGCCAGCGCCCTTAAAGGTCATACAGATATAGCTATCGGTAATATTGTTGGTTCAAATATTTTTAATATTGCAGCAGTTATGGCTGTACCAGGTTTTCTGGCACCAATTACATTTGATGCGGTCGTAATATGGCGAGACTATGGCGTTACGCTTAGCCTTACCGCCTTGCTGCTGGTCTTAGCTCTGTGGCAGAAGCCACCGCGTATCAGCCGTCCGGAAGGCGCATTGCTACTGGTTGGCTATGCTACATATTTAGGTGTGTTATACCAAATGAGCGTTTAAGTAATGAGTAAAACATTTAATTTTCTAGCTTCAGCGCGCCGAACGATCAACATTGAACAGGCGGCAATTGCCGATCTGGAAAAGCATTTAGACGGCGACTTTGATAACGCCTGCCAACTCGTACTCAACTGTAGCGGCAGAGTTATTGTTACCGGGATGGGTAAATCAGGCCATATCGGTAAGAAAATCGCAGCAACGCTGGCATCTACTGGCACACCGGCTTTTTTTGTACACCCAGGTGAAGCCAGTCACGGTGATTTAGGAATGATCACTCCGGACGACCTGATAATTGCATTATCTAATTCCGGAGAAACCAGTGAAGTCACTGCACTTCTACCACTGATCAAACGTATGAATGCCCCTCTGATCAGTATAACTGGTAACCCTGAATCAACACTTTCACGTTTCGCCAACGCTAATTTAAATGTTGCCGTTACCGAAGAAGCCTGTCCGCTTGGATTAGCACCTACATCCAGCACCACAGCGGCACTTGTTATTGGAGACGCATTAGCTATTGCTCTTTTAGAAGCCCGCGGATTCAGTGCAGAAGACTTTGCATTTTCTCATCCCGGAGGAAGCCTGGGACGTCGCCTGCTGCTGAAGGTTGCAGATATTATGCACAGCGGTGACGAAATACCTATGGTCAGCCCTGATACTTCACTGGATAATGCTTTAATTGAAGTAACCCGCAAACGCTTAGGTATGACAGGTATTCAAAGTGCAGACGGCAAACTTGCCGGTATATTTACCGATGGTGACCTGCGCCGAACTCTGGATCAAAATATTGACCTGAAGAACACTCCAATCAGCCAGGTCATGACCCGTGAATGCACCACAGCAGAAGCCGAAATGCTTGCCGCTGAAGCATTACAAATTATGCAAACACATAAGATTAACGCATTAATTGTACTGAATGAACAAGGAACGCCGGTAGGCGCTCTTAACATGCACGACATGTTACAGGCTGGAGTTATCTGATGCTGGCAAACATTTCTGAACAACTTATCCAAAATATGCAAAATGTTCGGCTTGCGGTATTTGATGTCGACGGTGTTCTCACAGACGGAAAATTAAACTTTCTCCCGGACGGCAGCGAAATTAAAAATTTCAATACTCTGGACGGACTTGGTATCAAGATGCTGCAGCAAGCAGGCATCAAAACAGCCATTATAACTGGCCGAAGCTCTCCCCAGGTTGAAAAACGCGCTAATTCCTTAGGTATCCATTACCTGTATCAGGGACGCGAAGATAAATTAACAGCTCTGAAAGAACTTTGGTCAGATACTGGTTTTACCCCTGACAACACAGCATATATCGGCGATGACCTGCCAGACCTGGCCGCTATTCGTGCGGTGGTTTTTGGTGCAACGGTTAATGGCGGCCATGACTTTGTGCGTCAGCATGCAGACTGGTGCACAACCCGTCTGGCCGGACAAGGCGCAGGCAGAGAGTTCTGCGAAACGATTCTTGCAGCGCAGCAGAAACTTGATGCAATCTGGGCAGAATATCTGTGATGTCACGGTCCCGACTACGCTTACTCATTGCGATACTTATTGTAGGCGTCAGTGTTTTCTACCTGGGTTGGCAAGACCCAGGGCAGAAACCAAAAAATGCTGATAACAAGCCTGCTCACCCGCAAGCAGACTATTTTATCAAGCAAAGCCACAGCAAAGATTTCAGTTCCGATGGATTCAAGACTCAGTCACTTACCTCAGAATTCATTGAACACCTGCCAGCAAAACAACGTCTGGAATTATTAAAACCTGAAATACACTTTTTCGAACTGGGTAAGCTTACTAATTCAGTTAATAGTAATCAGGGCGAAATTCCAGATCAGAGCAAGCAGATTGAATTTATCGGCAATGTGATCATCAGAGATCATCAACAGCCTGAAAAACAGCAGACGATTAATACCGAGGTTCTGACTGTCTTCACTGAAAAAAAACTTGCGAAAACAGCTTCAAAAGTCACAATATCTGACCAGTCAGGCCGAACTACAGGCGTTGGCATGCAAGCTGATTTCAACGTCAACACTGTCGAATTGCAATCCCAAGTAAAAGGGCTTCACTATGTCAATTAGCCGTATTGCAACACCTTTCATTCTACTTTCAGCTCTGTTTTCCAGCCTGGCTACAGCGCTACCTGAAGATAAATCCCAACCCATTCATATAGCTGCCGACAACGCCAACATGAATGAACTAACAGGGATAACTGTCTACAAAGGCGCAGTCAACGTTCAACAGGGCACTCTAAAAATTGAAGGAAGTACTGTCGAGTTAAAACAGGCTAACGGTGGGGTTACAAATATTAAAGCCCTTGGCTCACCCGCTCACTATGAACAAAAGCCCAATAAACAAGACCCTCTGACCCATGCCTATGGCAGTAAGCTGGATTACGATACGCTTGCAGAAGTACTGGTTATCACCGGCAAAGCTAAAGTCACTCAGGGTGGCGACGTTTTTACCGGAGACCGTATCGTATACGATATGAAAAAAAGTACCATCGAAGCCTTCAGCGACAATAAATCCTCAAACGAACGGGTAATTATGGTGATTCAGCCTAAAGCAACTCAGAGCGACACTAATTAATGAGTAGCTTAGAAGCTCTTAACCTGGCCAAGAGTTACAAAGGCCGGTCAGTTGTAAAAGATGTCTCCCTGCACATTGAACGTGGCCAGATTGTTGGGTTACTTGGCCCTAACGGCGCAGGTAAAACTACCTGTTTCTATATGATTGTCGGTTTAGTAGATGCTGACAAGGGCACTATCCAGCTCGATGGTCAGGACCTCACCAGACAAGCTATGCATAATCGTGCCCGAAAAGGCATTGGCTACCTTCCTCAGGAAGCATCCATTTTTCGGAAGCTGAGCGTTCGCAATAATATTATGGCGATTCTCGAGACCCGCCCTGAACTTAACAAACAGCAACGCGAAGAAAAACTTTCAGAGTTACTGGAAGAGTTTCACGTAACACATCTGGCTGATAGCCTAGGTATGAGCCTGTCAGGCGGTGAACGTCGGCGGGTTGAAATTGCCCGTGCGCTGGCAACCGAACCTAGCTTTATCCTGCTGGATGAACCTTTCGCTGGCGTAGACCCTATTTCAGTTACAGATATAAAAGCAACAATCAAACACCTGCAAAGTAAAAACATTGGTATTCTGATTACTGACCACAATGTTCGCGAAACTTTAGACATTTGTGAACAGGCATATATCGTCAGTGAAGGATATATCCTTGCCGCTGGCGCACCAGAAGATATACTGAGTAATCAGCAAGTGAAGCAGGCATATCTTGGCGAGCAGTTCCGTCTGTAGTTTTCACCCCTTCTTTATCTGACAGGTACAAGCAGTTATATGAAACAAGCGTTACAACTGAAGATTGGCCAGCACCTTACGATGACCCCGCAATTGCAGCAGGCGATTCGGCTGTTACAACTGTCAACGCTTGATTTGCAACAGGAAATCCAGGAAGCTCTCGACTCAAATCCAATGCTGGAAGTTGGCGAGGAAGATTCGTCCGAAAGCAATGAAGCAAAAACGGAGCACGATGCTGACTCCCCTGCCAAGCAGGAAACGACCGAAACAGTTAGCGCTGAGCCTGAAGAAACCCATGTCGCGGACAGCGACTGGAGCGAAGACATTCCAGACGAACTGGCAACTGACAGCCAGTGGGAAGACACCTTTCAGACGGCGACTCCCAGCAGCTCCACCAGCAATAACGACTTCAGTGACAGCAACTTTGAAGCTAACGACACAGCCGTTGAAACCCTTCAGGATCATCTAAATTGGCAGCTTAACCTTACGCCAATGAGCGAACTGGATCAGTTAATCGCGACGAATATCATTGATGGTATTACCCCTGATGGCTACCTGAGTATCGAACTGGAAGCGATCCACGAGCACTTTATAAGTCAGGACGACCAGTTCTTACAAGAAACTGAATTGGATGAAATTGAAGCAGTACTTCGCCGAGTACAGCAATTTGATCCACCAGGCGTTGCTGCCCGAGACTTGAGTGAATGCCTGATGCTGCAACTTAATCAGCTGCCGGCAGACACTGCTTACCTCAAAGAAACACGCAAAGTTGTCAGCCAATACCTGCCCATCCTTGGCAATCATGACTACAAATTATTAATGCGTAAAACCCGCCTGAAAGAACCTCAGTTACAGGCAGTAGTTGCTCTGATCCAGACACTTAATCCAAAACCTGGCGCCAGCATTACAACTACACATTCAGAGTATGTAATTCCTGATGTATTCGTCAGCCAAGATAAAGGTATATGGCAAGTCCGGCTAAGTCCGGAAGCATCCCCCCGCCTGCGCATAAACGACAGCTATGCAGATTTAATTAAGCGCGCAGATAACAGCCCGGATAATACCTATCTGAAAAGTCATTTACAGGAAGCCCGCTGGTTTATAAAAAGCATTCTCAGCCGTAATGAAACTTTACTCAAAGTAACCCGGGAAATTGTTGCCCGTCAGCAAGACTTCCTGGAAGAAGGCGAAGAAGCCATGCGACCAATGGTACTGCACGATATTGCCGAAGCTGTCGATATGCATGAATCAACCATTTCCAGAGTTACAACCCAAAAGTACATGCATACCCCAAGGGGTATTTTCGAACTAAAATATTTTTTCTCCAGTCACGTCAGTACCGACGGCGGTGGAACCTGTTCTTCTACTGCAATACGTGCACTGATTAAAAAACTGGTTGCAGCTGAAAGCCCTGCAAAACCACTGAGTGACAATAAGATTACTCAACTGCTGGATGAGCAGGGAATTAAAGTCGCCCGACGAACCATTGCTAAATATCGCGAGTCTTTGAACATTCCACCTTCAAATGAGCGAAAGCGTCTGGTTTAATGAAATTACGGATTATGTCCGTAATGCACTAACAAGGAGATTGCCATGCAAATCAATATTTCTGGTCACCATGTTGAACTGACAGATTCACTGAGCAACTATGTGCACAGCAAATTCAGTAAGCTGGAACGTCACTTTGACAACATCACCAATGCTCAGGTAACTCTGAGCATAGAAAAGAGCCGGCAGAAGGCTGAAGGTGATGTTCACGTAGCCGGTGGCCAACTGTTCGCGACACACGAACACGATGACATGTATGCAGCAATTGATGGCCTGATTGACAAGCTCGATCGACAGGTTATCAAACATAAAGAAAAACTTAAGAATCACAAATAGCAACGTTTCTGAAACCATATGTTAATCAAAGATCTACTCAGCCCCTCAAGAGTGCTCCACGCTCTTGAGGGCGGCAGTAAAAAACGCACCCTAGAACTCATCAGTCAAACTATCTCTCAGCAACTGGACGATCTTGAGGAAGAAGACATTTTCTCAGGCCTGATTGGTCGCGAACGCCTCGGAAGTACAGGTATTGGAGAAGGTGTTGCAATACCTCATTGCAGACTGGATAACTATAGCCAGGTCGTAGGCTGTCTTGTTCAGCTGGCCAAACCCATCGACTTTGATGCAATTGACGGCGCTCCGGTTGATTTACTATTCGTCCTGCTAGTACCGGCAGACGCCTGTGATAAGCATCTGCAGACGCTAGGTAACCTGGCCGAATTATTCAGTCAGGCAGAATTTCGCCAGCAACTGCGCAACGCACCTTCAGCTGAAGCACTGCTAGAAATCGCAACTCATTACAAGGTTGATAACTGATATGAAACTTGTGGTGATAAGCGGCCGCTCAGGGTCTGGCAAAAGCACAGCCCTCCAGGCCCTGGAAGACATTGGCTTTTATTGCATCGATAACTTGCCAGCACAGCTGTTACCACAACTGATAACCCGACCACCGGAAAAACCTAGCCAGGACGCCCCAAAGACACTGTTGGCAGTCAGCATAGATGCCCGAAACCCACTCAGTAACCTTGAAGAGTTTCCGGCAATCTTCAAAAAATTGCGGGCTAACCAACAGGTAAGCTGCGAACTTTTATACCTTGATAGCAGTGAAGAGATTCTCCTCAAACGCTACAGCGCTACGCGTCGCAAACACCCTCTTTCAGATGATCAACTCAGCTTAAAAGACGCCATCGCTTATGAGCGCGAATTGCTTAGTCCGTTAGCAGTACTCGCTGACTTACGCCTAGACACTACACGCCTCTCTCTGTATCAGCTTCGCGACAGCATCAAACTGCGCATTATGCAAAAACAGGAACAGGGGCTTTCCATACAGTTTGAGTCCTTCGGTTTCAAGCACGGCTTACCGCTGGATCTGGACTTCACCTACGATGTACGCTGCCTACCTAACCCTTACTGGCTCCCACCATTACGGGAATACACTGGCTTACAGCAACCGGTTATCGACTTCCTGAGCCAGGAAAGTGAAGTAAAAGAAATGCTCGCAGATATCACCGCATATCTGGAAAAATGGTTACCTGTTTTCGAGAAAAATAACCGTAGCTATGTCACTATCGGTATTGGCTGCACCGGCGGGCACCATCGCTCGGTATTTATTGCCGAACAGCTGACTAGCCATTTCAGACGAACTATGGATAATGTCCATGTCAGGCATCGTGAACTGCCTTAAGGAATTCAGACTCTTCAGATGCCAGCCTGGCAACTGAATAACCAGAGGTGCATATAATTTTATGCAGGAACAACAACTTACCATTATCAACAAACTCGGCTTACATGCCCGGGCTGCCGCTAAGCTGATTAACCTAACCAGCAAATTTAGCTGCGACATTCAGCTGGCTAAAGACGGCCGTCAGGTAGATGGCAAAAGTATTATGTCGGTAATGATGCTCGCCGCCAGCAAAGGCACCGAGCTGACAATCAGCACTGACGGTGAAGACGAACAGGAAGCACTTAGTGCTATTGTTGAACTGATCAACAACCGATTCGACGAAGCAGAATAACCCAGTTACTGTTCCACCTCCTGCAATCATCCCTTATCCCTTGAAAAACAATCCGCTATAATAGGCCCTCACCGGTCTTATACCGGATACTCTCTCCCGTCATTTTATCCGGTAAAGCAGAGGTACTTGATGATCGAAACCACTGAAAGAACAGATCTAGATAAACTCTCAGAAGCTGTGGAAAGTGGTGAGTTCAAGCAAATACGCTATACCCTCAACAATACTCTGCGGCCTTCTGAAGTTGCACATCTACTGGAAAAATCCCCGCCAAAAGAACGGCGCTTACTCTGGAGCCTGATTCACCAGGAGCTGGAAGCAGATGTTCTTCAGGACCTGGGGGATGACGTTCGTACTGAAATTCTCAGCCAGATGGATGCGCATGAAGTACTAGCCATTACTGAAGCCCTAGAAACTGATGACATGGCCGATGTAATCCAGCAATTACCAGAAACGCTCACCCGGGAAATTCTGCGTTCTATGGGCAGCCAGAACCGGGAACGCCTGGAAGCGGTCCTGTCTTACCCGGAAGATACAGCCGGCGGCCTGATGAATACCGATACAATTACGGTACGTCCGGATATCAGCGTAGAGACTGCACTGCGTTTTTTACGGCGGCATGATGAGTTGCCGGATATGACCGACAGCCTGTTCGTCGTGAACCGCAGAGATGAATACATCGGTAACCTGCCACTTACGCGCATGCTAGTAAGCGACCCAACGATCACTGTTCGGGAAATCATGTTCACAGATGCCGAACCCATCGAAGCTGAAATGCCCGATGATAAAGTTGCACAACTGTTTGAACAGGAAGACCTTGTATCAGCTCCTGTTGTTGACGAAAACAACAAACTTCTTGGCCGTATTACTATCGATGACGTGGTTGATGTAATACGTGAAGATGCTGATCACTCGCTGATGAGTATGGCAGGCCTGGATGATGACGAAGATACCTTCGCGCCAATCATGAAAACTACCAGACGCAGGGCTGTCTGGTTAGGCGTCAATCTGATTACTGCCTTTATAGCCTCTGCTGTCATTGGTATTTTTGAAGATACAATCGACAAGGTCGTAGCGCTGGCAGTACTCATGCCGATAGTCGCAAGTATGGGTGGTATAGCCGGCAGCCAGGCTTTAACACTGGTGATACGGGGTCAGGCACTCGGTCACGTTGAGCGCTCCAATGCAGGCTGGCTGCTTAACCGTGAACTTGTCGTCGGCACCGTAAACGGTATTCTTTGGGCGGTTGTTGTCGCCATTATTGCTGTATTATGGTTCCAGGATACCACCATAGGCCTGATTATCGGCTGTGCCATTGTTATCAACTTGATAGCCGCCGCACTCGCCGGCACTATGCTACCTATTATTCTTAAGGCCTGGGGAATAGACCCGGCACTGGCTGGTAGCGTATTACTGACAACCATTACCGATGTAGTAGGCTTCTTTGCCTTTCTCGGTCTGGCAACCTTCTTCTATAGTTAGTGGTAGATAACCGCTAACCCCTTTAGTTAAGTGGACATTATGAGTAACGAATATTTCCCAGATTCTGACGAGCAAATTAATGATGACGAGGAATGGGTATCTAAAACCCAACGCAAACGTGAAGTCGAAGCTCAACAGGAGCTAGGCGCTAAAATCACGTTATTGAACAAAGAACAGGTTGAACAGGTACCTATGAGTGATGAGCTTCGCGCAGCTATTGCCGAAGCAGCTCGCCTTCAGCCTCGCTCGGAAGCCATTCGCAGGCATTTACAATACATTGGCCGCATAATGCGTAACGAAGATACCGAAGCCATTGAGGCCGCTCTGGATCGCTTTGAAGCAGGTAAGCAGGCACACGCTCAGATCTTTAAAAAGCTGGAACGCTGGCGTGACCGTCTGATTTTAGGCGACAACAGTGATCTGCAAGCATACTTAAATGAAGATGGCGGTGCCGATATTCAGCACTTGCGTCAGCTCTTACGTAACGCTAAGAAAGAACAGGCTCAGGAAAAGCCACCAGTCGCTGCCCGCAAACTGTTCAAATACCTGCGCGAACGGGCAGAATCTCAGCTACAACTTTAAACAATGCGAACAACAGGCGCAGATTAGTTCTCAACAACACCCTGCGCCTGTTTATTACCCGACACGATCAACTCCAGCTGCGGATCACTCCAATCCCCTTCCATCCGATAACGAACCGCTGCCACCTGCTGCTTAATCTCATCACCAAATAGCTTATCAATAATAAATGCAGCACCCGCAACTTGTGGTGCGCCTAGCAACACCGCTGCTATCGTTAAATTATCAGTAACAGGTAAAGTAACCTGCATCTGCTTATTAAGCGTTTCAGTGACCAGATCTATTTCACCTGACAGCTCTATATCAGCGGATGGGCCATCCAGCGTTAGAGGCTCAACACTGGACGCAATTCCATTCTCAATACGATAACGCCCTTTCAACACATCAAAACTGACGCCTTTCGCAAACAGATCCTTAAAATCCAACCTCAAGCGACGGCCTAAAGTATTTAAATTTAAAATACCAAAAATACGCAGAAAGTTTCCGGATGTGCCACTTTCAATCAGCCGGCCTTTCTCAGCAACAAAATCAAGTCCGCCCCGCAAGCGCGCCAAACTAAATTGCCATGGTGCACCGGGCCAGAACATCTTGGTATCGGAGCGAAAAACATTTGTTTCCAGAACCTCCTGATAGCCTGCGGTCATAAGGCTCTGGCCAACATTTTCACCACGCAGACTAAGCCGCATCTCTGATTGTGAAGGCGCTCCTGCAGACCAGCGTATATCGCCTTTAATCTCTAACTGATCCATTCTTCCGTAAAGGTCATTAATAACAGTATCGCCATCCTGATTACGCAGGTTAAACCCCCACTGCCCCCAACGCTTACCGTTATAAACTAACTGATCAACCTTCACATCAGCAGCGGGAAGCTCTCCGGGCCTGATTCCAGAATCGACGAAAGGCTCAACTGCCAGCTTATTCTCGTCAGACGAGGGGATAAGCGCATCGAAATCAATATATGTCAGATCGACATCATAAGGACTATTAATATCACTATACGTAAGGGTGCCCTGCACTGCAGAACTGTCAATACTCAACCGGCGCTGCTGACCAAAATCCCGCAATCCCAGGCGAACATCTTTTAATTCCGTACCACCAAATCTCAAAGCAGTAAAAGTCATATCCAATTCAGATATCGAATCAAGCGTACCAGTCGGCATCACGGCAACTTCATTGGCAGTGGATTTTTCATCAGAAAGGAATCCACTTTTGGCCAAAAACATCTGTAGCTGCTCAACATCCAACTGTAAGACATGACCTTCCAGGCTATAGCCTTTTTTAACCGGTAATGCGGCACGATCAGCCCCAAAAATAAACCGTCCACGCTCTATGCTGTCACCCTGCAAAGCTATGGAGGCAGCTAATCGCTGTCCTAAATTAAAATTAACAATAGGCTGCTCTGCAAAATTAATGGAAAAACGTGAAGGTAGCGCCTCACCTGACGGCTTATTCAGCGGATCAAAAAAGTTCAGTTCTGTTGTTTTCAAATCACTTTCGATGCGTAAATTAGAGCAACTGGCTGTACCGCAAATATCAAGCTTTGCCTTATATGCCTGATGACCCTGCATACCCTGAAGCACTGCTACTCCAGCCCACTCTTGAATTTTCTTCAGCTCTACCTTGGAGTTTAATGTCGTGGTAGTAACAGTCCCCTGATCAGTTTCACGACTATCAATTGAAGCGGTGAAAGGCTCGTTAAATAACTCGCCTGTTAATTCTTTAGCAGATAAGCCTTTACGCTGATTATAATTAAGACGCCCGGCCAGACGGCTCAGGCTCAACTTTCGAATATCTGACTTGAGTCGGCCTGCGGATAAATCAACAGAAACATCCACATCCGGCAATGCTTTAGGATCATTTAAAGGCAGATCTAAATTAACGACAGTTTTAGCCTGTCCAGTTAAACTCCACTGCTCTAGCTCTTTGATTGGTTCTGAGAAAATATTACTGCCCAGTAAGACATTCTGAATATCACTGGCATTGCCTTCAACCCATCCCAGTACTCGTAGTTTTTCAGAACCCGGCGGCAAATATACCCATGCCTGCTGCAGCTGACTGTCTTTTAATTTTCCTTGTGTGGCATAAACTTCCAGCCCCTGCTCACGCATTAACATAGTTGCATCTGTTGCGTTCACAGCTGGCCAGTTTGTGTCATATTCTATACTGCCGTTTTTAACATCCAGGAATAGCTGTACAACTTGCGGTTCATGGCTAAATGCTGACCGGGTATTAGTATGCAGCAATAAACTGCCTTCAGTTACATGCCCCTCCTTCACGGCAGAAGCTACCCAGTTATTTAATTCATCAGAGAGCTCTTTATGCGGTATCAATGTGGGCGCCAAACTACCGTCGGCATCTTTTATACCGATCAGCAATGTCAATTCACTACGAATTTCCGGATCCAGCGGAAGATAAAGGCTCCAGCGGCCACTGGCGTTAATACCTTCTTTACGTAAGCGCACTAAATCACTGCTAAGCGTGAGTATTTGTTCTTTTACATTAAAAAAAGTTGTGCCACGGGCATAATCAAAACGCCAACCTTCATTAAACTCTTCAGGGAAAAACAGGCCAAGATCATCACTGTCTAAATCAATCCTGCCATTCAGTTCAGCATTCAAATACGCCAGCTCAAGGCGACCATCAACCCCCTGCATTGCAGGTGCACCTTCATAGCCATTAAAACCAACACGGTCTAAGTCAGCAATGGCTGCAAAATCCAGCGGATTGATGACAGGTAACTGCACAACTGAGAGGTCAAGCACACCCGCTTTCGCCGGATCAGCGCCTAACCAGTCAATTTGAAGATTACGTACATTTCCCTGCAATGCCAGCAAAGCAATTTCATCACGTACTGATTGTGAAATAAGAGGCTGCTGAAGCAACCATGCCTCAAGACGACCAACATTCAGCTCAGGCATCGTAAGACGAAGCCCATTCAAATTTTCCTGAAGAACTGTTTCATTCAACCTTAACCGTGCTGAATTCAGCACTCCCTCAAGATGGCTGATACGCAAACGCTTTCGCCCTGCGTTTTCATCAAACACCAGATCAGCACTGAAATCCTGCAAATGAACGGGCTGAGGAATTAACAACTTCAACTCAAGAATATCTAACGCGGCACGTAGCCGTGTGACTACACCATTCTGCCAGCGACCCCAGAAATTTATTCCAGCCTCCACGCGCTCAACATCTTGAAGACTAAGCCCATCCTGATTCGGTAAGAACTTGTTGATAGCCCCCAATAAATCAGTAGACAAATCGGTGGCCTGCACATAAAAATCAACCGCCGGTGATACCTTCAGGTCATTACTTTCTAATATCAGTCGCAATAAACTTGCCGATTCATCCTGCTCTGCCAGTTGCATATCAATTGTTAGCTGATGCTGAGAAGAGGTATTTTCCAGCTGAGCACTCTGTAAATCTACAGAAACAACAGCACCGTTTTTCGGGATAAGACCTATCTTACTGTCTGATATATAGATACGTGGTTGGCTAAGCAGAACGGTGAGCCAGTCGGGTATTGCGGTTTCAACTTCAGAAGTATGCGTTGCTGCCACAGAGGAAACTTCCGGCACAACCACATTGGTATGTACGCCAGTCACATCAATACGTTGAAAAATCGGCTGTCCGCGCAACAGACTGGCAACAAAATTAAAACTCAGATCCAGGCTTTGCACCTGAATATCTAAACCCTCATCAGGCAAATTAGCCTGTAAGCCACTAACAAAAACTCTCGGGTAGCGGCCATCCCAGTCAGCACTTATCTGCTGCATTACAATGTCGACATTCAACTGCTGACTCAGATAAGCACTGATATTCTCACGGTAATCGCCAACCAATGGCATTAGCTGCCGAATTGCCAGCATAGCGATTACCAGCAACAATAAGACAGCCAGAATCAGCCAGTTTAGCCAGCGAAAACCCGATTTCAGTAACCCCATGATGCTTACCGTAACACCACATCGTAGTGTTCCGGGCTATACATAGATTCAGCCTGAAAGCGTATCGACTTCCCAATAAAAGCCTCCAATTCAGCAACATGATCAGAAGCATCATCCTGCAGCATATCAACCACCAACTCAGAAGCCAGCACTAGATAGCTGTCAGTATCATAGGCACGGTGCTGTCGCAGTATCTCACGGAAAATTTCGTAACAAACCGTTTCAGGCGTTTTAATTGACCCCCGCCCCTGACAATGCTCACAAGGCTGGCAAAGTATATGCTCCAGGCTCTCCCTGGTGCGTTTACGGGTCATTTCAACCAGACCTAGCTCGGACACCCCTGTGAGTTTGCACTTAACATGATCCTTTTCCAGAACTCGCTCGAGAGTGCGCAACACCTGACGCTGATGATCTTCATCCACCATGTCAATGAAGTCGATAATGATAATGCCGCCCAAATTACGTAATCGTAGCTGACGACCTATAGCAGTAGCTGCTTCCAGGTTGGTTTTGAAGATAGTTTCTTCAAGATTACGATGACCAACATAGGCCCCGGTATTGATATCAACAGTGGTCATGGCTTCAGTCTGGTCAAATATCAGATAGCCGCCTGATTTCAATTCAACCTTACGGCCTAATGCTTTCTGTATCTCTTCCTCAATATTATACAGATCAAAAATAGGCCGCTCACCCGGATAATATTCGAGAATATCGCCAATTTGCGGCACCAGAGCGGCGGCAAAATCGACAGACTTCTGAAAAGTTTCCTTTGAGTCTATCCGGATACGCTCAACCCCGGCATGTGCCATATCCCGTAATGCCCGCATATTTAGCGGCAAATCTTCATAGATGATTGTCGCAACAGGGGATTCTTTAATCTTGCGCTCTACAGCCCGCCATAAACGGCAAAGAAACTGAATATCAAGAGTCAGCTCCTGCTCACAGGCGCCTTCAGAAACAGTACGCAGAATGAAACCACCAATATTAGTATCACCATCCTGACCGAGTTCAGCGACTGCCTTTTCAACCAGATTTCGCAGGCGATCACGCTCATCGTTATCTTCAATGCGCTGAGATATACCAATATGTTCATTACCTGGCATATACACCAGATAACGGGAAGGAATAGAAAGGTTTGTCGTCAGACGGGCACCTTTAGTGCCTAATGGATCTTTCGTGACTTGCACAACCAGAGGCTGGCCTTCCCGCAACAGATGATTTATCGCAAGGTTAGGCTTTGCGGAATCATCAGTTGGCTCAGGCCGCTGCAATTCATCCACATGAATAAAAGCAGCGCGTTCCAGACCAATATCTACAAAGGCTGCCTGCATACCAGGCAATACACGTACAACCTTTCCTTTATAAATATTACCAACAATGCCGCGACGCTCTGCCCGTTCGATATAAATTTCCTGCGGCATACCATTTTCAATAACCGCTACCCGCGTTTCCATTGGGGTAAAGTTAATCAGTATCTCTTCACTCATCGTCTATCCTTACTTCTTCGCCGCTGCACAGAAACTATCAGCCCGGTTTATTACATCGTCATTACATCATTCTGCTGCATGCTGCCAAAACGGCACCTTAAAAATATCCAGTAACTCAGCAGTCTCTGTCAGTGGTAAGCCTACAACAGACGAATAACTCCCGCTGATACTGGCAACAAATACCGCGCCCAATCCCTGAATACCATATCCACCAGCTTTATCTACCGGCTCACCTGTTTCCCAGTAACGCTGACACAACCCTGCAGATAGCTCTTTAAACCGTACACGGGTTGAGACTACACGTACCTGAGTTTGTTCATTATTAACTATAGCTAACGCTGTCACTACCTGATGCTCCCGCCCCGATAATGCCAACAACATATCAATACCATTTTCACGGTTTTGCGGCTTACCCATGACTCTGTCATCCAGAACGACGACTGTATCTGAACCCAGCACAGGCAAACGCTGCTCACTCCGCTGCCACCCGGCGACTGCCTTTTCTATCGCCAGACGCTCGACAAACTCAAATGCGGATTCATCAGCTAACTTAACTTCTGGAATATCTACCGGCTTAACATCAAAATGAACACCGATTTGCTGCAACAACTCACTGCGCCGAGGTGAAGCAGAAGCGAGAATAAGATCTGACATGAAGCACCTTGCCTGTTTAACTGACCCGAAAAGTACGGCGCAAGCCACGTAATACAACAAACATCCAGGGCCATAGAATTGCACTGATCAGTGCCGGTAACAAAAAGATCAGACTGTCACTCCGGGTACCAATCAAACCATGGAACCAGTTAAACAATAACTGATTAATACCGACCAGAATCATCACTACAAACGCCTGCTGCCATAAAGGAAACATACGTAAACGCCGGTGCAGCATCAGTGTCAGATACGCCACAACCAACAGAGCAATAACATTCAAGCCTAGTGGAATACCTTTAATGATATCCAACGCAAGCCCAAGCAGAACAGCACTACCCAGCCCTACCCGCTCAGGCAAAGCCATTACCCAGTAAATCAGGATAATCACTACCCACTCAGGACGAAACCATTCTACAGAAGTAGGCAAAGGCACCTGGCTGAGCATCAGCCCTAATAAAAAGGTTCCAAAGATAATGGCACCGCCACCCGGCTCATTCTGACTCACGGTCAGGACTCCGGCTGACTGGAGTCAGCACCAGCATCTTTAATCACAGGTGTTTCTGCTAACGGTAATGGCTCAGGCTGCTGCTCTGATAAATCGACCAAAAGGATATGCCGACTCTTATTCAGACGCGCAGTAGGCTTAGCTTTAACTGTCGCAAAAGTCTGCCCCGGGTCACGTTTCACACTGGTAATACGAGCCACAGGATAACCCCGTGGAAAACGTCCACCTAAACCGGAAGACACTAACAAATCACCTTCCCGAACGTCTGCAGTATCCGGCACATGCCCCAATTCAAGCTCATCAACAGAGCCGTTCCCCAAAGCAATAGAACGAAAACCGTTGCGGTTTACTTCAACAGGAATCGCATGTCGGGAATCCGTAATCAACATTGCACGGCTGGTATAGTGCGACAACTCAATGATCTGCCCCATAATCCCACCAGCGTCCAAAACCGCCTGACCAATATACACGTTGTCTTCAAAACCTTTATTCAGCACCACCTGATGCTGAAATGGATCAGGATTAATACCGATAAGCTCGGTAAGAGCAACGTCATCCGCCAGACGCTGACTACCATTTAGCAGTTCACGTAAGCGCACATTCTCTGCAGTGAGCGCAGAAACCTGAAGTACCTTCCGCTTAAGCAATAAAGCTTCCTGCCGCAACTGACGGTTTTCTTCAATCAGCTGAGTACGGGTAATCAGAACATCACTAAGCTCATCCGCTACCTGTGCCGGCGTATCCACCAACCATTGTAACGGCGTTATCGCCAAAGAAAGATAGGCACGCGTCTGGTTCATCTTGGCCCATTTCAGATCAAGAACCACCAGCGCAGTTGCGAGGACTAATAAAATAACAAAGCGGGCCCTTAAGGACCCGCTTCTAAAGATACTGCTAATGCCGCACCTCCTGAATTACATCAGGCAGACAGGCACTTTCCCTGTAGCACGTTTTCAACATAGAGATTATTCGTACGTCAGTAACTCAAAGGCATGTTTGTCCAGCAACTCCAGTGCACGCCCGCCACCACGAGCCACACAGGTCAGCGGATCTTCTGCAACGATTACCGGCAAGCCGGTTTCTTCACTAATCAGCTTATCCAGATTACGTAGCAAGGCACCGCCACCGGTCAACACAATACCGCGTTCCGCTATATCTGATGCCAATTCTGGCGGACACTGTTCAAGCGCACTTTTAACTGACTGAACAATAGCAGACAGAGGCTCTTGCAGCGCCTCCATAATTTCATTGCTATTCAGTGTGAAGCTACGTGGAATACCTTCAGCCAGGTTACGTCCGCGAACATCAATCTCACGGGTTTCAGCAGCAGGATAAGCACTGCCAATTTCCTGTTTGATACGTTCAGCAGTTGCATCACCGATCAGGCTGCCGTAGTTACGACGAATATACGTAACGATACCTTCATCAAACCGGTCACCACCTACACGAACCGATTCTGCATAAACAATACCGTTCAGAGAAATAATCGCGATCTCGGTTGTACCACCACCGATGTCCACAACCATTGAACCGTTTGCCTCTTCAACAGGTAACCCTGCTCCGATAGCAGCAGCCATAGGCTCCTCAATCAGATAAACCTCGCGGGCACCGGCTCCCATTGCCGACTCTTTTATTGCACGTCGCTCTACCTGAGTAGACTGACATGGCACACATACCAAAACCCTTGGGCTCGGTGTCAGAAAGTTATTATCATGAACCTTACTGATGAAATGCTGCAGCATCTTCTCAGTAACATGAAAGTCAGCGATAACACCATCTTTCATCGGCCGGATAGCCGTGATATTTCCTGGCGTCCGTCCCAGCATGCGCTTGGCATCTGTACCAACAGCCGCAACAGCTTTCTGGGCGCCGTTACCGCTCTGACGAATCGCTACAACAGAAGGTTCATTGAGTACGATATCTTTATCGCGAACATAGATAAGGGTGTTTGCTGTCCCTAAATCGATAGATAGATCACTGGAAAAAATCCCGCGAATTTTTTTAAACATTGACTGTCCGCCTTACCTGAATATCTTACTCTAGCGGCGCAAAAAAAGACTGCGCTATGACTATGAAACCTGCGAAATAGTTTGAAGATTTACTCTAAAAATCAGAGGTGTTCCGGAGCTGTTCGCAGCTTCCTCTTAAAAATGTCCCACTGTAGCAATGGCGGGGATTTTGGGCAAGCAACAAATGTGTTAACGTAGCTCTTTATATTCAATAAGCTATAGATAATCTTACGAATACACAATGCGTCGCAGCCAAGCCTTCCGCTTCGTTGCTATTTACACTGCTGAAGACAACAGGAGAAGCATTGAGTTCAGGTTATTTATGCAATACTGAAATCAACGAAAACGGCATATTCTGTCCATGGATTTCATTCCAACAGTCAGGCAGAATTCCCGGGTTAACCTATCACTAAGTTTTATGAGTATCCAACCATGGCACTAGATCGCTCAGATGTGGAAAAAATTGCCCACCTGGCGCGCCTGCAAATCAATGAGCAGGACATCCCGGAATACACCACTACCCTTTCCAGCATCCTGGACTTAGTTAACCAGATGCAGGCTGTGGATACCGCCGATGTGACACCGATGTCACACCCTCTGGACGCAGTACAACGCCTGCGTACCGATGAAGTGAGCGAAACCAATCAGCGCGACCATTTACAAACCGTTGCGCCTGCTGTTGAAAACGGCCTGTTCCAGGTTCCGAAGGTTATTGAATAACCTCTGCTTAGCAATGATCGCCGGAAATACTTATTTAACCGCGCGTATTGAAACTAAGCCCGTTACCCGAATTTCGATTTAAGGATCACCCATTACCATGTTTGAAAAAACACTTGCCGAACTGGCACAGGGGTTAAACAGCGGCGACTTTAGCAGTGTCGAGCTGACCCAGGCTTACCTGGACCGCATTAAAGACCAGGACAGCAACTACAACAGCTATATTAGCGTAACTGATGAACAGGCTATCGAGCAGGCAAAAGCCGCCGATGCTCAGCGCGCTAAAGGTGAAGCAGGTGCATTTACCGGCTTACCAATCGCCCATAAAGATCTGTTTTGTACCGAAGGCGTTCGCACCAGTTGCGGCTCCAAGATGCTGGACAACTTCATCTCGCCATATAACGCTACTGTTGTCGAAAAGTTCAACCAGGCCGGCGCAGTTACTCTGGGCAAAACAAATATGGATGAGTTTGCGATGGGCTCATCGAACGAATCCAGTTTCTATGGCCCTTCCCGTAACCCATGGGATACCGACCGCGTACCAGGCGGCTCATCGGGCGGTTCAGCAGCAGCGGTAGCTGCTCGCCTGGCACCAGCTGCAACCGGCACTGACACCGGAGGCTCTATTCGCCAGCCAGCAGCGCTTACCGGCATTACCGGCATCAAACCAACTTACGGTCGGGTATCACGCTTCGGCATGGTTGCTTTCGCATCCTCACTGGATCAGGGCGGTCCAATGACGCGTACCGCGGAAGACGCCGCCATGATGCTGAATGTCATGGCCGGCTTTGACCCAAAAGATTCTACCAGCCTGGATAAAGCAGTTCCTGACTTTACGGCTGAACTGAGTCAGCCTCTTAAAGGCTTAAAAATCGGTCTGCCAAAAGAGTACTTTGCCGCCGGCATCGATACGGGTATCGCTGAACAGGTTCAGGCTGCAATCAAAGAATTCGAAGCTATGGGCGCTGAAATCAAAGAAATCAGCCTGCCTAATACACACCTCGCCATTCCGGCCTACTATATTGTTGCGCCAGCAGAGGCTTCTTCCAACTTATCCCGGTTTGACGGTGTACGCTACGGCCATCGCTGCGAAGATCCGGTCAATCTGGAAGATTTGTATAAGCGCAGCCGTGGCGAAGGCTTCGGCCCTGAAGTTCAGCGCCGCATCATGGTAGGCACATATGCTCTTTCTGAAGGTTTCTATGACGCTTATTACAAAAAAGCCCTGCAAATTCGCCGCCTGATACAACAGGATTTCGCTGCTGCACTGGCTGAAGTTGATGTAATCATGGGCCCGACAACACCCCACCCATCTTGGAAGCTGGGTGAAAAAAGTGCCGATCCTGTCGCCATGTACATGGAAGATATTTTTACTATCTCTCTGAACCTTGCAGGCCTGCCAGGCATGTCAGTACCTTGCGGCTTCAGTAACGGTTTACCGGTTGGCTTACAGATTATCGGTAACTATCTTGCAGAAAGCCGCCTACTTAATGTTGCACACATGTTCCAGCAAGCAACCGACTGGCACACAAAAGCACCGGAAGGACTTGCCTAATACGCAGGACATACCGATTTAATTTCCGCGTTTATACGCACCCTGAATACCTGAGTTCGAGACCACTCACTCAGGCATTCAAGCAAAGAGGTTTATAAAAATGGAATGGGAAGCAGTCATCGGGCTTGAGATTCACGCCCAACTGGCCACCAAGTCAAAAATCTTTTCCGGCGCAAGCACCGCATTCGGCGCTGAGCCTAACACCCAGGCTTGCGCTGTCGATCTGGCCTTACCTGGAACTCTGCCAGTTTTTAATGCTGAAGCACTGCGCATGGCCACCATGTTCGGGCTGGCAATTGACGCTGAAATTGGCCGTACATCAGTATTCGACCGCAAAAACTACTTTTACCCGGATCTGCCAAAAGGCTATCAGACCAGCCAGCTATTTCACCCAATAGTTGGCATTGGCCACGTAGACATTGAAATGGAAGACGGCAGCATCAAGCGCGTTGGCGTAACCCGCGCTCATTTGGAAGAAGATGCTGGCAAATCCCTGCACGAAGAATTCCCCAATATGACGGGTATCGATTTAAACCGTGCCGGCACACCGCTACTGGAAATCGTTTCAGAACCTGATATGCGCAGCGCTGCAGAAGCAGTTGCCTACGTGCGTAAAATCCACGCAATCGTCACTAACCTGGGTATCTGCGACGGCAACATGGCAGAAGGCTCTTTCCGTTGTGACTGTAACGTATCTGTTCGTCTCAAAGGCGAAGAAGAATACGGCAACCGTACCGAAACCAAGAACATCAACTCTTTCCGCTTCATCGAGAAAGCCATTCTCGGTGAGATAGAAAGACAGATTGATATCATCGAAGATGGCGGTCGAATCACTCAGGAAACCCGCCTGTACGATGCAAACAAAGACGAAACCCGCTCCATGCGTAGCAAAGAAGAAGCCAACGACTACCGTTACTTCCCTTGCCCAGACCTGCTACCAATCGTCATCGACGACGAATATATCGAGCAGTTACGCGCCAGCTTGCCTGAGCTACCAGACGCTCGTCGCGAGCGCTTTGTCAGCGAATACAAGCTAAGCGATTACGATGCAATGGTATTGTCTGCTGACCGTAAACTAAGCGAGTACTTCGAAACCTCAGCAACTGCAGCGAAAGACGCAAAACTCACAGCTAACTGGGTAATGGGCGAAGTATCCAAGCACCTTAATCAGACGGATACAGCTATCACTAACGCTCCGGTAACCGCTGAAATGCTTGGTGGATTACTGCTCCGTATCAGCGACAACACTATCTCCGGCAAAATAGCCAAACAGGTTTTTGAAGCCATGTGGGCCGGTGAAGGTGATGCCGATCAGGTAATTGAAGCGAAAGGCCTGAAGCAGGTTACTGATACCGGTGCGATCGAAAGCATGGTTGCTGACGTAATTGCAGCGAATCAAACTCAAGTCGATCAGTATGTAAATGCTGAACCTGAAAAACGCGGTAAAATGATCGGCTTCTTCATGGGTAAAGTTATGCAAGCATCACAAGGCAAAGCTAACCCCGGTCAAGTGCAGGGCTTACTAAAACAAAAACTGGATGAGCTGGTTTAACTACGGTTTTTCAGACTAACTTTTAGCCCACCTTCGTAATCATCAACCGCTAACAGAATGCATCTGCTAGCGGTTTTTTAGTTCTTCAGGTTTTTCTCAGCCATATTTCCTGAGCCAAGCTAAAATACTATCTGCACATAAACATATACAGCCAGACAGCTCTGTTGCCGAACTTTACGGCTTACACTGGCTCAAAAGCTATGTATTAACCATTAACAATCGTGTATACCGCTAACTGGCACGATAAAATCGAAGAAACGAGGATATGAGCGGCAAATATTGCCACTCTGCGATCAGATTACAGGAGTACCATTTTATGCCTACCGCCACTTTTGCTGCAGGTTGTTTCTGGGGCGTAGAAGCCCGCTTCAGTCAACATTCGGGCGTTACCAGCACCGCCGTCGGTTATATGGGCGGGCATACAGAAAAACCAACTTATGAAGATATTTGCCGCAAAGACACCGGCCACGCCGAAGTCATACAAGTTGAGTTTGACGACCAGATTACTGATTACGACGCTCTGTTAGATTTATTCTGGCAAATGCATGACCCAACAACACTGAATCGCCAGGGACCAGATGTTGGCGACCAGTATCGCTCAGCTATTTTCTACCACGATGATACACAGCGTATTATGGCCGAACAAAGCCTGGCCGTTCTCGATAAAAGCGGTATTTTTGGCAATCCAATCGTCACACAGATCGAACCCGCCCCTCATTTTTGGCGTGCCGAAGAATATCATCAACAATACCTGGCCAAAAAAGGTATGAGCGGCTGCAGCATTTAATCTCTTTCTGTACAGGGCTGTTATATGCAGCCCTACCTTCTCTGACAAACACTTCTTAACCTCCCCTGCCAAAACAAACAATCCAAACCAGCAACATCTGCGACTTAATCACCTACACAAAAAAAGCGCGACTGTTTCCAGGCGCGCCTTCTATGTAATACAGATCAGTTATTTAGCATGATCAACTAAATCATCAACAACCGCTTTTTCTTCACTCAGATCATCTGCTACCTGCCCCATTGGCAGAACCAGGTTCAGGAGAATAGCGATCAGGCCACAAAGACTAACGCCCTGCATACTGAACTCACCCTTACCAACGACCATACCACCAATACCAAATACCAGAGTTGTAGCAACAATCACAAGATTACGCTGCTGCGCCAAATCAACCTTAGCCTTAATCAGCGTATTCATACCGACTGCAGCAATCGAGCCGAACAATAAAATCAAAATACCACCCATCACAGGTGCCGGAATGGTTTGCAATAAAATCCCGAATTTCGCAACGAATGCCAGGGCAATAGCAAATACCGCAGCCCACACCATAATCATCGGATTAAATGAGCGCGTTAACATCACCGCACCGGTTACTTCTGAATACGTAGTGTTTGGTGGCCCACCAAAAAGCGCCGCTGCCGAAGTCGCAATACCATCACCAAACAAAGTACGGTGCAAACCAGGCTTCTTGATATAATCCTTGCCTGTTACGTGACCAATCGCCAATACATCACCAACGTGCTCGATCGCAGGCGCAATTGCTACAGGAATCATAAACAGGATTGCCTGCCACTGAAACTCAGGCAAGACAAACGCTGGAACAGCAATTAACGGCGCAGCCGCCACGATATCGTAGTTCACCATCCCCATAAAATGAGCCACAGTGTAACCCACAACCACACCTGACAATATTGGCAACAACCGGAAAATTCCCCGCCCCAAAGTAGCCACAAGCAAAGTAGTTACCAACGCAGACATAGAGACAATCATGGCATCGATATATGGGAACAACTCAATACTGCCATCACCAGCCTTACCCATTGCCATATTCACTGCAATCGGCGCCAAACCAAGGCCAATCACCATAATAACAGGACCCACAACTACCGGCGGCAGTAAGCGATGCAGAAAGCCGGCACCGCGCACTTTAACGATAAGCGCCAGCAGCATGTACACAAGCCCCGCACAGAACAGCGCGCCCAGTGTCGCTGCCATACCCCATGTCTGAGTGCTGTAAATGATCGGTGCTATGAATACAAAAGACGATGCCAGAAAAACCGGCACCTGACGCTTAGTAACAAATTGAAACATCAAGGTACCAAGGCCTGCTGTAAACAGCGCGACACTTGGATCCATACCCGTCAGCAACGGCATCAGCACTAGCGCACCGAACGCAACAAACAACATCTGCGACCCGGCCAGCACTGTTCGCCAAAGCGGCTCAGGCACCAGATTCACGGTATTAGAATCACTCATTCTTCAGACCTTATTCATCTTTTGATGACATTACTGCCAAGCACAGCATGTCACAGTTATTATCCTCTGCACCCAGCATGCAGAACTTATAAAAACCCGGGATCAGCAGAACTGTCCCGGGCTAAGACACAACAACTTATCGTGTTGCATCAAATCTGTTAGCTACCCTAAATACCTCAGAGTGTCAGGTACTTACTTAGTACCAAAAATCTTATCTCCGGCATCCCCGAGACCAGGGATAATATAGCCCTGCTCATTCAGATGACTATCCAGTGCAGCGGTAAAAATCTCTACATCAGGATGCGCCTCCTGAACAGCCTTAATACCCTCAGGTGCCGCAACTAAAACAAGTGCACGAATACTGCTACAGCCAGCTTTCTTCAGCATATCAATAGTGGCATTCATCGAACCGCCTGTTGCAAGCATCGGATCAATGATCAGAGACATCCGCTCATCAATGTCATGCGCCAGTTTTTCAAAATACGCGACAGGTTGTAATGTCTCTTCATCACGATACAAACCAACTACGCTAATCTTGGCACTTGGCAGTAAATCAAGCACACCATCCAACATACCAATACCTGCACGCAGGATTGGCACAACTGTAATTTTCTTACCTTTAATTCGCTCTGCTGTTATTTCACCGCACCAACCTTCCAACTGATAGGTTTCAGTTGCCAGATCTTTAGTGGCTTCATAGGTCAGTAAACAACCTACTTCCGCAGCCAGCTGCCGAAAGCTGCGGGTGCTAACGCTTGCTGCCCGCATCAGGCCCAATTTGTGTTTTACCAGCGGATGGTTTATTTCATTAACACGCATGTTGTTCTCACCAGAAATCTTGAAAATTAAAAGACGTTACCGCCTCTGACGCATCACGAGTATTTGCAGCTAAAAACAAGCAGACGTAGCAGTACTCAAAGTCAGGCGAGCTCGCAAGCCTAACGTTCAGCAGACAAGTAACATTATTTAGCCGGGATGATACTGACAAATGCCAGAAAAGTCTTAATTTCTTACCAAAGAGTCAGAAATTCAGATGAATACTTATCCATTGATAACAAACTAAAAAGCCGACTATTAATAGTCGGCTTTAAGGATAGTCGATTCTGCGACATACAGCAGTGACACAGAACAAACTTAATACCAGGAAGCTAATTACCCCTGAGACAACAACTCACGCAAATCAATAATTGCCGCATTCGCCCGGGAAATATACGAAGCCATTACCAAAGAATGATTAGACAGAAAACCAAACTCAGTACCATTCAAAATCATCGGACTCCAGATAGTGGACTGTGTTGACTCCAACTCCCGAATAATCTGACGCAGACTAATCAACGCATTTTTCTTTTCCAGTGCAGGCGCGAAGTCCTGTTCAACAGCTTTCAACAAATGAATAAGCGCCCATGCCGTGCCACGTGCCTCATAAAACACATCATCTATTTCCAGCCAGGGCGTTTTAATCTCCAGCTCAGTTGCAGCAACCGTTGACTGACGCGCAGCATTATCGCCAGCTAAATCAGTGTTCACTCTTTTCTGCCCTACACTCGCACTTAACCGCTGTGACAAACTGCCAAGCCGGGTAGAAACATCTGCCAGCCAGTCACGTAAATTATCAGCACGGGCATAAAACTGCGCAGCATCATCATTACGCGCCAGACGCACTTCGTAAGCCAGCAAAGCTTTCACACCTTTACGGTACTCAGATTCAGTAGCCGGCAACAGCCAACTATTATTGTCAAAGTGAAGTAATGGCTCCGCCTGTATTAAATCAACGTCCTCTGTAGATTGTGACTGAGACCTACTAAAGTCTTTACGCAGCGCACGCGCCATATCCCGCGCCTGCACCAACACACCAAACTCCCAATTTGGAATGTTATCCAGCCACAGGCCCGGTGGCATACGGTCGTTATATAAATAACCACCTGGTTTATCGAGTAACACTTCCGTCACGCCTATCAAAGCATTCAGCGTTGCTGTTCCAACGACCGGTGTTTTACCATCCTCAGCCAGCTCAGCACGCACTTCAAAACCCGAAGGCTCAATACTCCAGTATACCCCTACCCCTGTCGCGACCACCAAATACAACACCAGAGCAGCAACGGCAATTCCAACACCTTTTATACCCAATGTAATTGCGGTTAATCTATCCCACAGACGCAACCACGTCCGTTGCAACCATTCCATCCTGAACCTCTCTTAATAAGTCGCGTTATCGCGCGCAATATCTCTGATAATCGACAGCAGGTCAATGTTCCCAGAAATTTAACAAAATTACACAACATGCGTTTAAATTCACATATAAATGCAGATTTCCAAACCGGTCAGAAACCTGACTAACAGGCTTAACCTAAACCACCCAAACCGCACCTTAATCAGTATCTTTTACAGTTCAATTAGTCAAATAATGTACAGAAAGCACTGACAACTTCTGCAAACTCGCAGAGAAAACACAATAAACATCTGAACTGTTTACAGTCTCTTTTTTTTCCGGCACACTAGCCAGTCTTAAGGGGTCCAGAGCCCCATCCCTAAACGCTTTTTGAAGTCTGAATGACGCGTCACTTAAGGCAATTTAATGGCTAAAATCCTTGTTCTGAACGGCCCTAACCTTAACCTTCTCGGCACCCGGGAACCAGAGGTATACGGTACCACGACACTGCAGGACATCAATGTACGCTTACAATCGCTTGCCATGCAGGAAGGTCATCAGCTGGAATGCCTGCAAAGCAATGCTGAACACGTACTTATTGACCGGATTCACCAGGCACGTGACGAACAGACTGACTTCATCATTATAAACCCGGCAGCTTTCACCCACACCAGTGTGGCATTACGTGATGCGTTGCTGGGCGTCGCTATTCCTTTTATCGAAATTCATATTTCGAATGTACACGCCAGAGAAACTTTTCGCAGCCACTCATATCTATCTGATGTAGCTGTTGGCGTAATCTGCGGTCTGGGCACCCTGGGATACGAATTAGCACTACAGTCGGCGATTAGTCGGCTGGAAAAACCTTAATTATCTGAATTTACTAAATAGAGCACTGCATTAGCATGGACATTCGCAAAGTAAAAAAACTGATCGAGTTGCTGGAAGAATCAAACATCAACGAGATTGAAATCAAAGAAGGTGAAGAATCCGTACGCATCAGCCGCGGTTCTAACCTGGTAGCAGCCCCAGTTGCCGCTGCCCCAATGGCTGTCGCACCTGTTGCTGCCGCTCCGGCTCCTGCACCAGTTGCTGCGGCACCGGTTGCTGCGCCAGCCAACAACAATGCACTTAAGTCACCAATGGTTGGTACTTTCTACCGTTCTCCATCTCCAACCTCTCCGGCATTCATCGAAGTCGGCTCTACTGTTAAAGTTGGCGACCCGATCTGTATCGTTGAAGCAATGAAGATGATGAATCAGATTGAAGCAGACAAAGCGGGTGTTGTTGAAGCCATTCTTGTTGAAGACGGCCAGCCAGTGGAGTTCGATCAGCCGCTGGTGAACATCGTATAAATCAGCCACAGGATCTTAACAAGATGTTAGAAAAAGTAGTCATTGCCAACCGTGGCGAGATCGCTTTGCGTATCCTGCGGGCCTGTAAGGAACTAGGCATCAAAACTGTTGCCATTCATTCCACAGCAGACCGTGACCTGATGCACGTTCGCCTGGCGGACGAAGCCGTTTGTATCGGCCCTGCACCGTCACCGCAAAGCTATCTGAATATTCCGGCAATTATTGCCGCTGCTGAAGTAACTGATTCCACGG
The DNA here is from genome assembly GCF_024347215.1 of Aliamphritea ceti. Classification (NCBI taxonomy): domain Bacteria; kingdom Pseudomonadati; phylum Pseudomonadota; class Gammaproteobacteria; order Oceanospirillales; family Oceanospirillaceae; genus Aliamphritea; species Aliamphritea ceti. Next base: position 1,335,552 of record NZ_AP025282.1, on the reverse strand, counting down.
GTATCCACCCGGGTTACGGTTTCCTGGCAGAAAATGCTGATTTTGCTGAACGCGCTGAGCAAAGCGGTTTTGCATTTATTGGCCCTAAAGCTGAGACCATTCGCCTGATGGGCGACAAAGTATCTGCAATTGCAGCAATGCAAAAAGCTGGTGTACCAACAGTACCTGGTTCAGACGGTGAACTGCCTGAAGACAGCGAAGAAGTGTTAGCTATCGGTCGCCGTATCGGCTATCCGGTTATCATCAAAGCAGCTGCCGGTGGCGGTGGTCGCGGTATGCGCGTTGTACACAACGAAGCACACCTGCTAAACGCTATCTACGTAACTAAAGCAGAAGCCAAAGGCGCTTTTGGTGACGACACGGTTTACATGGAAAAATTCCTGGAAAACCCACGTCACGTTGAAGTTCAGGTTCTGTCTGATGGTCAGGGCAATGCTATCCATCTGTATGACCGTGACTGCTCTTTGCAACGCCGTCATCAGAAAGTGGTTGAAGAAGCACCAGCACCACATCTGGATCCGGAATCCCGTGCCCAGGTACTGCAAAGCTGTGTTGATGCCTGTCTTGAAATTAACTACCGTGGCGCAGGCACCTTCGAGTTCTTGTATGAGAATGGCTGCTTCTATTTCATTGAAATGAACACTCGCGTCCAGGTAGAGCACCCAGTATCTGAAATGGTTACCGGTGTTGATATCGTTAAAGAACAGCTGCGCATTGCCTCTGGCCTGCCGCTGACAATTAAGCAGGAAGATATCAAACTGAACGGTCATTCAATTGAATGCCGAATCAATGCTGAAGACCCGGTAACCTTCATGCCAAGTCCAGGTAAGATCACCCACTTCCATGCCCCAGGTGGCATTGGCGTGCGAGTTGATTCTCATCTGTACAGCGGTTACAGCGTACCACCACACTACGATTCTCTGATTGCTAAGCTGATCACTTACGGTGACTCCCGTGAAGTGGCTCTGCGTCGCATGGAAATCGCTCTGGATGAAATGCTCATCGACGGTATCAAGTGCAACATTCCTCTGCACCAGGATATCGTTAAGGATACGAACTTCGCCGAAGGCGGAGTAAATATCCATTATCTGGAAAAGAAACTGGGTCTAGACTGATCCCGGCATACGCAGACAGCGGCTCACCGCTGTCTGCTGCTTTATGCATTAACCTGTTACCACCCGGCCACTCCAGCCGTACGACGGTTTAATCACCGCCTCACATCTAAGGTAACAAAGCTTTAACGATTAAATACTATAGTTTAGCTAGCCAATACTGCTTACCCGAATACAGGAAGACCCGTCATGCCATGGCTGCAGATCAAACTGGATGTTTCCCCGGACAACGCCGAACCTTACGAAGACCTTTTACTGGCAGCCGGCTGTGCTGCAGTTACTTTTACTGACCAGGCAGACCAGCCTATCTTCGAACCGGACTTAGGCACAACTCCGTTATGGAGCAACACGGTATTAACAGGACTGTTTTCCGCCGATCATGATCTCGAAGCCACACTGAGCTTTCTTCGACAGGCTCACGAAGACCAGTTCACTGGAATCCCCTTCCCTAATTGCAAAACAGAAATCCTGGAAGATAAAGACTGGGAACGGGAATGGATGGATAACTACCAGCCAATGCAATTTGGTAAACGCCTCTGGGTTTGTCCTAGTTGGAAAGATACTCCGAACCCTGATGCCGTCAACCTTATGCTCGACCCGGGCCTTGCATTTGGTACAGGTACACACCCAACCACAGCCTTATGTCTGGAATTCCTTGACGGCCTTGAACTGACTGATAAAAAAGTAACCGATTACGGTTGCGGTTCAGGCATCCTGGGAATTGCCACGCTTTTGCTTGGTGCTGATAAAGTAACCGCTGTAGATATCGACGTACAGGCACTTACCGCCAGCAAAGACAACCTAAACCGCAACGGTCTTCCCGAAGATCGCATGCAAGTTTACCTGCCAGAACAAACTCCGGAACATCAGGCAGATGTACTTGTTGCAAATATCCTTGCCGGCCCCCTGGTTGAACTGGCACCGACACTCAGTAAACATACCCTAAGCGGTGGACAGCTGGTTCTCTCTGGCCTGTTGAGCCATCAGGAAGAAGAAATCCGTGAAGCCTATGACAATGATTTTGAATTGGATCCTGTTTGCGAACGCGAAGGCTGGATCCGCATTACCGGTATCAAGCGATAAACCGTGAAGCAAGAACGCCTGATTACAGAATGCCCAGCCTGCAAAGCTCGCTTTCAGGTAACCAGTGGACAATTAAAAATAGCTCATGGCAAGGTACGTTGCGGTACCTGCCTTGAGGTATTCAATGCTCAATTATGCAAAATACCTGAACCTAAACCGCAACACACAGCTCTCCAACAAACAGTTCCTCAACACTCAGCTCCTCAAGAAAGGCCTGCAACAAAGCTCAGTACAGATACTGCTCAGAACTTATCGCAAACGATACAGCCCAAACGCCCGGCAATTCCCAAAGCATTTATTCCAGCTAAAACACCAGCAGTTACGGAACAGCCACAAACAAAACAGACACCAGCTATCGATCTCGATAAGCCCGTACAGGCTTTGTTTACAGATACAGCAACACAAGAAACAATAACTAAACGAACTGTCGCCAGAAAACCGATATCTCAAATAAGCTCAGATACATACACGCTACCTGCGCAACAATCTGTTGAAGAAATACAAAACCAGACACTTGAGCAGCCAGTAAGCTTACATATTCGGCACGCCAAATCTGCAATAACCAGGCAGCCAGAGACACAGGCAAAGCAATCAACAACAGCTACATCACCTGCCACAAAAACTGTCCAGCCAGCCAAGCCAAAAAATCAGCAACAAACATTAGCGACAGCCATCGATGAAGCACATCAGATTAATAACGATGGGCAAAATGAGAAAATTCGCCTGGCCTTGCATCAGCATCAAACCAGTTATCAGGTTCAGACTAACGATCATGGTTATCTGAACCCTGCCGAAAAGAAGTTACAGGAACTATTGCGCAATGCCGGCAATCCACTGACTGCAACTGAAACAGCCAGCCATGATGAAGTAGCTCCTTCGCCGGATAACCTGCCCCACAGCAGCATTCTCGCACTGCATCCGGATACTGAAGATAAAGACACTAACTTTATACCTCAGCAAACAGAACCAGTAATGATTCGGGCAACAACCCGATACCCCAGCCAAACTATTACTTTCAGTTTTATAACTTTACTGGCCTTAAGTACCCTGCTTCTGCAATACATGTGGTTTGAACGTAACACCCTGATACAACAGCCAGCACTGGCAAAACTTTACAAACCCGTGTGCGAACAGATTAAGTGCCAATTATCTGTACCGCAAAGTGTTGCCAATATTCAAACCGAGCAATTAATTGTGCAAGAGCACAAAGATTATCAGGGCGTGCTAAAAATCAGCATGCTTCTTCAAAACAAAGCAGTATTTGAGCAGCCGTTTCCAGCAATTGAACTGGCTTTTTCTGATCGTAGTGGCGAAATCGTAAAGCGCCGAACCTTTCAGCCGGCGGAGTACCTGAACACAACAGTATTTAGCCCCGTGAGTATGCCCCTTGAGAACAGCATCCAAGTCCACTTTGATATCCTCGACCCTGGTCGAGCCGCAGTTGGTTATGAAGTCAACTTACACCCCTCAAGCCTGACAAATTCACAGCTATAAGCCTATTTCTTGCTGCTTTGCAACACCAATAATGGTTAAAAAAGCATCAAAAACTGCTTGGCCCGCTTGCCACATAAAGGTATTATTGTCCGCCTTCCAGACAGCATGAAACCTGTGACTGCACGCAGTCAGGGTTGTGCTATTTCTTTCAGGCTCAGGATTGGCAGATGTTTCAAATCGGAAACCATACCATTGACAGTCAGGTTATTCTGGCACCAATGGCAGGCGTCACTGACCTACCGTTCAGACAACTGTGTAAGCAGTTAGGGGCGGGGATGGCGGCTTCCGAAATGGTTACTTCTGATACCCGGCTTTGGAACACCCGAAAATCCAGCCTGCGTCTGCAATCCGATAGCAATGATCCTTTACGTGTCGTCCAGATCGCCGGCGGTGATCCTCAGATGATGGCTGATGCTGCCCGGCTTAATGTCGCCAATGGTGCGCATATTATCGACATTAATATGGGCTGCCCAGCCAAGAAAGTCTGTAACAAAGCCGCTGGTTCAGCATTGCTAAAAGATGAAGACCTGGTACGTGACATTCTCGAAACTACAGTAGCTGCTGTAGATGTGCCGGTGACGCTTAAAATCCGCACCGGATGGTCTCCGGATAACCGTAACGGTGTAACCGTTGCACGCATTGCAGAAGATGCAGGTATTCAGGCGCTGGCTGTTCATGGCCGTACCCGAAGCTGTGGCTATAAAGGTGGCGTCGAGTACGACACCATTGCAGCAATTCGTCAGACTATTGATATCCCTTTATTTGCCAATGGCGATATTACGACACCGCAGCAAGCCAGTGAAGTGCTTAACTTTACCGGTGCAGATGCAGTCATGGTAGGCCGGGCCGCACAGGGAAATCCGTGGATTTTCCGGGAGATAAATCACTACCTTGCTACTGGAAAAGAATTATCCCCACCTAAAGGGACAGAAGTCAGAAACACCTTATTAGAGCACCTGAATGCGCTTTACAATTTCTATGATGAATACTTAGGTATTCGTATAGCCCGTAAACACGTGGGCTGGTACCTCAAAGATAAACCTGGTGGTGCTGACTTCCGTAAAGCTTTTAACTCACTAGAAACATGTTCGCAGCAGCGTGATGCGATCAAGGCCTATTTTGCTGAACTTGCTAATGCAAGTGCGGCGGCCTGACCTGTTGCAGATTTGGATACCGATATACCGTGGAAAACAATATACATACCCAGCCGTTTACCCCAGAACTACCAACTGAAAGTTCACACCGCACCTTGCGTGACAGTGTTGAAACATCTTTATCGGATTACTTCCATCAACTGGATGGTCAACCGGTAACAGATGTCTATCAGATGGTTCTGTCGGAAATCGAAGCACCACTGTTTGAAGCAGTGATGACCTACACCAAGGATAACCAGACCAAAGCATCAGAAGTACTCGGCCTTAACCGTGGTACCCTGCGTAAGAAGCTGAAACAATACGGTCTCCTGTAATCCCTTCCGTCTAACCTTAATCATCGAAGATAAACAACCATGGCAGAGCAAAAAAATACCCCGGTTCGTCGAGCGCTGATCAGCGTTTCAGACAAAACCGGTATCGTTGAATTCGCCCAGGCTTTGAATCAGCGCGGCGTTGAAATCCTTTCTACCGGCGGCACATACAAGCTACTGCAAGACAACCAGGTTCCTGCGGTTGAAGTATCTGATTACACCGGATTCCCTGAGATGATGGATGGCCGGGTTAAAACTCTGCACCCGAAAGTACATGGTGGTATTCTCGGCCGTCGTGGTACCGATGATGGCATTATGAATGAGCACGGCATCAACCCTATCGATATGGTTGTTGTTAACCTGTATCCGTTTGAGCAAACCATCGCCCGTCCGGATTGCGACCTGCCACTGGCAATTGAAAATATCGATATCGGCGGCCCTACGATGGTTCGCTCTGCTGCCAAAAACCATAAAGATGTTGCTATCGTTGTCTGTGCAGACAACTACAACCGCATCATTACTGAACTGGATGAAAACCAAGGGCTGAGCCATGCAACCCGTTTCGATCTGGCAGTTCAGGCTTTTGAACACACCGCTGCCTATGACGGCATGATCGCTAACTACCTGGGTGCGATCACCGACGGTACCGAAGCAGAGCCAGCAACCTTCCCGCGCACATTCAACACCCAGTTTGTTAAAGCCCAGGAAATGCGTTACGGCGAAAACCCACATCAGCGTGCAGCATTTTATGTTGAATCAAATCCAACTGAAGCCAGTGTAGCCACCGCTCGTCAGTTACAGGGTAAGGCACTGTCATTCAACAACGTTGCCGATACGGATGCTGCTCTGGAATGTGTTAAGCCTTTCGCTGAGCCTGCCTGCGTCATTGTTAAACACGCTAATCCATGTGGTGTTGCTATTGGCGCTGATCTGTTAGAAGCCTACAACAAGGCTTATCAGACAGATCCTACATCTGCATTTGGCGGCATTATTGCTTTCAACCGCGAGTTAGATGCAACTACCGCTCAAGCAATTATTGACCGTCAGTTTGTTGAAGTAATCATTGCACCAACGGTTACTCAGGAAGCATCTGATATTGTTGCAGGTAAGCCAAATGTGCGTTTACTGGCATGCGGTGAATGGAATGCTGAACGTACCCAGCGCTTTGACTATAAGCGCGTCAATGGTGGTCTTTTGGTTCAGGATCAGGACCTGGGCATGGTCAGCGCAAGCGATCTGCAGGTTGTTACCAAGAAACAGCCTGGTGAACAGGAAATGCGTGACCTGCTGTTTTGCTGGGAAGTCGCTAAGTTCGTTAAATCTAATGCCATTGTCTACGCTAAAGACGGCCAGACTATCGGCATAGGTGCAGGTCAGATGAGCCGTGTATACAGCGCCAAAATTGCCGGTATTAAAGCCGCCGATGAAGGCCTTGTCGTACCAGGTTCAGTTATGGCTTCCGATGCTTTCTTCCCATTCCGCGATGGTATCGACTCCGCTGCAGCTGCAGGTATTTCTGCAGTCATTCAGCCAGGTGGCTCAATGCGGGATCAGGAAATTATTGCCGCAGCAGATGAACATGGCATCGCCATGGTCTTCACCGGCATGCGTCACTTCCGTCACTAATCAGTTGTACATTCAGCCGGCTTTTGCCGGCTGAACCGTTTTTATAGGCAGAGAAAATTATGCAAATCTTAGTCATTGGTTCCGGTGGACGGGAACACGCCCTTGCATGGCAAGCCGCTCAGGATGACAACGTCAGCAAAGTATTTGTTGCACCAGGCAATGCCGGCTGCACACTAGAAGCCAAAGTGGAAAATGTTGCTATTGATGTTATGGATCAGGATGCCCTGGTAGCATTTGCCCAGAACAACCAGATTGCTCTGACCATTGTAGGCCCGGAAGCGCCACTGGTAGAAGGCATTGTAGACCGCTTTGAAAGCGAAGGTCTGCGCTGCTTTGGCCCGAGCAAAGGCGCCGCACAACTGGAAGGATCTAAGGCTTTTACCAAGGACTTCCTGGAACGCCACAAAATTCCAACTGGCTACTATCAAAACTTCACTGAAATTGAACCTGCACTAACTTATGTTCGTGAGCAAGGTGCTCCGATCGTAATTAAAGCCGATGGTCTGGCAGCGGGCAAAGGTGTAATTGTTGCTATGACGCTGGAAGAAGCAGAAGCAGCAGTACGCGATATGCTGGCAGGCAACGCCTTTGGTGAAGCTGGCCACCGCGTGGTTATCGAAGAGTTTCTGGAAGGCGAAGAAGCCAGCTTTATCGTCATGGTCGACGGTAAAAATGTACTGCCAATGGCAACCAGCCAGGACCATAAGCGCGCAGCAAATGGTGACACGGGCCCTAACACGGGTGGCATGGGCGCTTACTCCCCGGCCCCGGTTGTAACTCCGGATATCCACAACCGCATCATGGCTGAGGTTATTACCCCAACAGTTAACGGTATGGCAGAAGAAGGCAATACCTATGTTGGCTTCCTGTATGCAGGTCTGATGATCGCCGCTGACGGCACACCAAAAGTAATTGAATACAACTGCCGTTTCGGAGACCCTGAAACCCAGCCAATCATGATGCGTCTGAAATCAAGCATTGTTGAACTGGCTAACGCAGCTCTGGATGGCAAACTGGACAGCACCACCGCTGAATGGGATCCCCGTTGCGCAGTAGGTGTCGTACTGGCAGCAGACGGCTACCCTGGCAACTATCCGAAGGGCGATGTTATCAGCCTGCCGGAACAGGCACCTGCTGACAGCAAGGTATTCCATGCTGGCACCAGCGAGAAAGATGGCGACATCGTCACCAGTGGCGGTCGTGTACTCTGCGCAGCAGCACTGGGCGATAACGTTACTGAAGCACAACAACTGGCTTACAAACTGACAACAATGATCAACTGGAAAGGCGTGTATTACCGCGATGATATCGCATACCGGGCAATCGCCCGGGAAAATACATAACTCCTGCAGATCTTTAAAAGCGGCGCACATCTTTCGGGATCTGCGCCGTTTTTTTATAAACAGCCGTTTTAAGTGACATTTTTAACAATGAGATGACTCACAGGGCTTACCCCTGTGCGGAATCAAGCTATAATCGTCTGACCCATTTTTTACCCGGGTACATGGACATTAATGACAGCAGCTATTTCGCTGTTGCGGCAATTTTCGGATCATATCTTATGGCAACGAAGTCTGGCACTTTTCTGAAACCACTGACACTCGCAATTTCTCTTGGCATGACTTGCGCATCCTCAGCCTTTGCGGCCCAGGAATCAGATACCTTCTGTATGAATGCCGGAGCCAAGAATGATTTCGACTGTTCTAAAGCCAGCGAACAGAACAACACTAACAGCGCCGATATAAATGCCAAACTGGATCAGCTTCAGCGCTGGCTGGATAATGAATCTGACGGCAAAAATGCGAATGCAAATTCAGCAATCTCCGCCGCCAGCCAAAGCACCGAATTGCAAACCAAAATCGAGTACAACTCACAATTACTCGCCAGTGAATTGCAACGTGTACTTGATCTACAGAATGCAGGAAATAACACCCAGGCATTTAATCAAATTAACGATTATCTGAACAATAATCCAAAAGATGCCAATGCATGGTTGCTGTATGGCACAGCTCTTATCAAACGTAATAAACTCCAGGCCGCCGAAGATGTATTCAACAAGCTAATCGGCATCTACCCAGACGCACCTGAAGCCTATAACAACCTGGCAACTATCTATGCACTACGTGGTAATAATGACAAAGCAGTTAGCACATTACTGCAGGCATTTAACACCCACCCAAGTTATGCACAGGTGCAACAGAACCTGAAATCAATATATGCTAACCTTGCAAATCAGGCATATAACCGCGCATTGGATCTGGACAGTAAGCAAAGCGTGACCCCGCCACAACTGGCAACATTGGATCAGGTTTATCTCGCCCGCCCAATAGGTGGACAAATATTCTCTCCAAATAATAATGTTGATCCAACGCTACTCGCATCGGTAACCCCGGCAGTAGCATCCGTGCAGAAAGCGCCAAATAAACCAACCCAGCTATCAACAGATAAACCTCTTGAAATTGAAGAGCGCCATCCTGAAGATGCGGCTCCGCGTCCGGTTATCGAAACTCCGGAAGCAACTGTAAGTGCTGCAGCACAGCCAGAAATACTGGAAGCACCGAAAAACCCGCTCCCGGAACCTGCGACAACTGTAACAACTGCAGCACTGACAAAAAGCGTGGCACGCGGTGACACCGAGCTCGGTCCTGCGATGGAACGAGAGCTTAACCAGGCACTGAACGGCTGGGCAAGCGCATGGTCTGATCAGAATATACAGGATTACCTAAACCATTATACCCGTGGCTACAGACCTAACAGTAAAACAAGCAATAGCAAATGGCGCAGCACCCGCCAGATTCGTTTAAGCAAGCCAACCTTTATTCGTGTAGGTGTATCCGATATTACGATGAGCGCTCTTCCGGACGGACGTGTACGGGTTGTATTCCTGCAGGATTACACCTCCAACAGCTTCCAGGATAACATCTATAAATCGCTGATTTTCTCCCGCGAAAACCGCAGCTGGAAAATCAGTGCAGAGAAAACCCTCTAAGACTGTCTCGCTTTATTCCACCAGGCTTCACTCCTTCCCAAAAACAAAGACAAAAAAAGCCCCGTATCTGCAAAGATACGGGGCTTTTTTATGATCCTGACTAAGCCTTAGCCAACCCAGACACGGGCGTTACGGAACATCCGCAACCATGCACCATCTTCCTGCCACTCATCCGGCGCCCAGCTATTTGTCACGCTACGGAATACACGCTCAGGGTGAGGCATCATGATGGTAACCCGACCATCCTGACTGGTAACACCACTGATTCCAGCAGGAGAACCGTTAGGGTTCGCCGGATACTGTTCAGTTATCTGACCGTAGTTATCCACATAGCGCAGAGCAACTGCATCTGAACCGTTCAGGTTTTCAAAGTGAGCCTGATCAGCAAACTCTGCACGGCCTTCACCATGTGCAATGGCGATCGGCATTTTCGAGCCCTCCATTCCCTTAAGGAAAATAGACGCAGTTTCCTGAACCTCAACCATCGCAACACGGGCTTCAAACTGCTCAGACATGTTACGCACGAAATGCGGCCAGTGCTCAGTACCCGGAATCAACTCATGCAGATTAGATAACATCTGACACCCGTTACAGATACCCAATGTGAAAGTATCTGCACGTTCGAAAAAGTTCTTGAATTCTTCACGGGCACGGCTGTTAAACAGGATCGACTTAGCCCAGCCTTCGCCGGCACCCAAAACGTCACCGTAAGAGAATCCACCACATGCCACCAGACCTTTAAAGTCTGCCAGAGTCACACGACCTTCAAGAATATCACTCATGTGAACATCCACAGACGCAAAACCTGCCCGGTCAAAAGCAGCAGCCATTTCAATATGACCGTTTACACCCTGCTCACGCACAATAGCAACGCGTGGACGTTCTGCAGACGCATTCACAGCAGCTGCAACATCTTCGTTCTGATCAAAGCTAAGCTTGGCATTCAAACCTGGATCTTCAGCATCAAGCAACACATCATATTCTTGCTGCGCACACTCAGAATTATCACGCAGTGACTGCATTTGATAAGACGTTTCTGCCCACCAGCGCTGTAACTGAATACGGGAAGCAGAATAAACCGCTTCATCGTCAAAGCTAAACTGCAACATTCCATCCGGATTCAGAGAACCGATAACCTTGGCACAATCACCCAAACCAGCAGCGTTCAGTTCAGTCAAAACTGTTTGTAAATCATCACGCTTAACCTGAACAACCGCACCCAGTTCTTCAGCAAACAAAGCCGCTGCAAATTCTGAGCTGTCAGCCGCCAGCAGATCCAGATTAATATCAACGCCGGTACGGCCAGCAAATGCCATTTCAGCAACAGTCGTAAATAAGCCACCATCAGAACGGTCATGATATGCCAGCAACAGTCCCTGCTTGTTCAGCTCCTGAATAGCGCTGAAGAAAGCAACCAGCTGCTGAGCATCGTCAACATCCGGTACGTCCTGACCTACTTCGTTATAAACCTGCGCCAGCGCAGACAAACCTAAACGGTTTTGACCATTACCCAGATCCAGCAGAATCAGGTCAGTTTCACCCTGATCCGTTTTCAGCTGTGGCGTCAGCGTGTTACGTACATCAGTGACAGCAGCAAAACCGGTAATGATCAGAGAGGTCGGCGCAGTCATAGACTTAGCTTCCCCTTCGTCTTCCCAAACCGTACGCATGGACATTGAGTCCTTGCCCACAGGAATAGTGATACCCAGCTCAGGACACAACTCCATACCTACAGCGCGAACCGTATCATAGAGCTTTTCATCTTCACCCGGATGACCGGCAGCACACATCCAGTTAGCTGACAATTTAATATCGATGATATCTTCAATTTGTGCAGCCGCCAGGTTAGTAACAGTCTCACCGACAGCCATACGTCCGGAAGCCGGAGAATCAACCAGAGCGAGCGGAGTACGCTCACCCATTGCCATAGCTTCACCGGCATAGGTATCAAAAGCAGAAGTCGTCACGGCGCAATCGGCGACAGGAACCTGCCATGGACCAACCATCTGATCGCGAACCACCTGACCGGTAATAGAGCGGTCACCGATGGTAATAAGGAAAGACTTAGAAGCTACGGCTGGCAACTTCATTACACGCTCTGCCGCATCTTCCAGATTAATAGTTGCACTATCAAAAGCAGGTACGCTGTACTCAACACGCTCAACACTACGATGCATCTTAGGTGCCTTGCCAAACAATACTGACATTGGCAAATCAACAGGCTTATTTTCGAAGTGAGTATCACCCAAAGTCAGGTGTTTTTCTTCGATTGCAGTACCAACAACAGCATAAGGACAACGTTCACGGGCACAAATAGCCTCGAAACGCGCCATATCCTGCGGCTCAACCGCCATTACATAGCGTTCCTGTGCTTCGTTACACCAGATAGCCAGAGGAGACATTCCTGGCTCATCGTTATTAACGTTACGCAGTTCAAAATCACCGCCACGGCCGCCATCTTTTACCAATTCAGGGAAAGCATTCGACAGCCCACCAGCACCTACGTCATGAATAAATGCTATAGGGTTAACATCACCCAACTGCCAGCACTGATCGATAACTTCCTGACAACGGCGCTCTAACTCAGGGTTATCACGCTGTACCGATGCAAAATCCAGATCTTCTGAAGAACTGCCAGAAGACATTGAAGAAGCAGCACCACCACCCAGGCCGATCTGCATTGCAGGTCCACCCAGACAAATCAGTTTCGCACCGACTGGGATTTCACCTTTATCAACATGTTCGCCACGAATGTTACCGTAACCACCAGCAATCATAATTGGCTTGTGGTAACCGCGCATTTCTTCGCCAGCAGCTCCGTTTACTTTTTGTTCAAAAGTACGAAAGTAGCCATTCAGCGCAGGACGACCAAATTCATTGTTAAACGCAGCACCACCAATTGGACCTTCCAGCATAATATCCAATGCGCTAACAATCCGCTCTGGCTTGCCGTAATCAGATTCCCAAGGCTGTACAAAGCCAGGAATTTTCAGATCAGATACAGTAAAACCAGTCAGGCCTGCTTTTGGCTTAGAACCTTTACCCGTCGCACCTTCATCACGGATTTCACCACCGGAACCAGTCGCAGCCCCCGCATGTGGTGCGATAGCCGTTGGATGGTTATGCGTTTCAACTTTCATCAGGATATGAATATCTTCCTGATTAGCTTCGTACTGCTTAGTTTCAGGGTTCGGGAAGAAACGTCCCGCCTTACTACCAACCATAACAGCTGCGTTGTCTGAATAAGCAGAGAGAATATTCTCGCCACCTACTTCATTAGTGTTACGAATCATCGCAAACAGCGATTTATCCTGCGCTTCCCCATCAATATCCCAGGAAGCATTAAAGATTTTATGTCGGCAATGCTCAGAGTTTGCCTGTGCAAACATCATCAGCTCAACATCATTCGGGTTACGCTTCAGCTCAATAAAACTGGCAACCAGATAATCTATTTCATCTTCAGCCAATGCCAGACCAAGCTCAGTATTCGCACTTGCCAAAGCTTCACGCCCACCGCCAAGAATATCGACAACAGTCAACGGCGCCGGCTCTTCATTACGGAACAGTGCATCAGCAGTAGATACATCAGCCAATACAGCTTCCACCATGCGGTCATGCAACACAGCTTCTACTGCTGCCAGTTGTTCAGCCGTTAATGGCTGCTCAGACTGGACATAATAAGCAACGCCACGTTCAAGACGTTTAATAGCTGCCAAACCACAGTTTTTCGCAATATCCGTTGCTTTACTGGACCACGGAGAGATTGTGCCAGGGCGTGGCACAGCTAAAACCAATTGACCTGAAGGCTCTTCCACTTTAGCTTTAGGGCCGTAGCGCAGAATTCGCTCCAAAATTGTTTGCTCTTGTGCAGACAAGTCTTGATGAAGATCAGCGAAATGCATGAACTCACCGTAAATCGCCGTTACCTGGCTAATTTGGGATTGCAGGACGGACAGCAGCTTATCGTGACGAAAAGCAGAAAGAGCAGGCGCTCCACGCAGTACTAGCATGTTAGTATCGAGCCTCTTGAGTGTGCCTAACAGGTATGGATGATTAGGAGAAAACTAAGGCCGCATTTTACTGAAATCGCCTCACCGGCGCCATCAATAAGGGCCATTATTATTATGCGAACGCGAATTTTTTTCCTCAGAGAAGTGTTATTCATAGGCAGCCTGCTAACTATCATCGGCTGGCTGTTCCTTGCCAACCTCACCACAGACAATCAACTAGAAGCCATTCAGAAAACCGGCATCTTAAAAATTGTCACACGTAATACCCCTACGACATATATTTCTGATAAAGATGGCAAGCCTGCCGGCTTTGAATACGACCTGGCAAAAGCCTTTGCCGACGAAATAGGTGTCGAAATAGAACTTGTTATTCCCGACAGCTTCGGTGACATATTTCCTGTAATTAAAGAGCATAAAGCCCACATCGCAGCGGCAGGCCTGACCATTACCGAATCCAGAGAAGCCGAATTCAATTTTGCCCAGCCATATGCCTATAGCACACCAACACTTATTTATCGGGTAACTCAGGGACAAAAAAAACCAATTTCCCTTAAAGACCTGAAAGGTAAATCAATTGAAGTGCTGGCCGACAGCAGTCATTCTGAAATAATGCATAACCTGCAAGCCGAATTTCCTGATCTAACCTGGCAGGAAAACAGCACAGGTAGCATTACAGAACTGCTCGATGGGGTTTATAACAAAAAATATCTCTACACCATTTCAGATGATTTGGTGTTTGATGCACAAAAATCTTTTTTCCCCGGCCTAAAGAAAGCATTTTCTATGGGAAAGTCTGAGCCAATTGCCTGGATGACGGCCAAACAGGACGACCAGAGCCTGCTTAACGCCTTACAAAACTTCTTTTCTAAACCCGAAACCAAGCAACTGGTTAGTCAGTTACAGGAAAAGTATTTTAACCGCGAAAACACTCTGACATATGTGGACATAGAGACCTTCAAGCGCGATCTGAATAACCGATTCTGTAAGCTTGAACAATATTTCTACATGGCCGAACAAGAAACTGACATCGACTGGCTATTACTCGCCGCGATTGCATATCAGGAGTCTCACTGGAATCCCAAAGCAGTCTCTCCTACTGGCGTAAAAGGCATCATGATGCTAACTAACGCAGCAGCCAAAGAAGTTGGCGTTGAAGACAGAACTGATCCGATCCAGAGCGTACTGGGTGGCGCTGAATATCTGACCCGGGTGATGAAGAAAATTCCTGACAGAATACAGGGAGAAAACCGTCTATGGTTTGCTCTTGCATCATACAATGTGGGCTATGGCCACCTCGAGGATGCACGTATTCTCACCAGCCGGGCTGGAAAAAATCCAGACCTCTGGGAAGACGTTAAAGAATTTTTACCGTTACTCACCCAACCCAAATACTACAAAACTGTTAAACGAGGCTTTGCACGGGGCTATGAGCCAGTTATCTACGTTAAAAATATTCGCCAGTATTACGACCTGATTCTCTGGCAACAGCAGCTCGCTGAAATTGAAGCCAGTAAGCCCGAACCATCCCCGGCAGAAAACGAAGGTGAAATCGTCATTCCTGCCAATCCGGAAGACAATGATCCGAATCTGGATATCACCGAAACTGATAAAACAGTGAAAAATGATATCGAAGCACAGGTTTTACCCATAGCTAAACCCGCAATCGAGCTGCATAAAAGCGAATAAAAGACTCCACATAACCCCCAAAGGCGATTAAAATGTGATCGATTTTTTGCATTTTAATCGCTGTCTCACTGTTTTCATTCAGCTTTCTCAACCTTAAACGACTTCTTTTGCACTCATGGTTTTGACTCTATCTTCATTTTCAGCTCTGTTTCGTCGTAATTTACAGCGAAAATCCGCACTGAGCGCCGCGCTTATCAGCTGCCTTTTAATAAATATTCAGGTTAGCAAAGCAGAGGCCGTATTTACTGAAGAGAATTTATCTTTACCGGCCTTATTTTTACCCGCCAACAGTCTTGATCGGGCAATAAGTGATAAACAGCAGCCACAACCTGCAAAGGCAGAACTTAAAGACAGTGTAAAAAAACTGCTTTCAAACCTCGATGAAGAACTCATCATTGATAACACCAGGGGAATAGCGCCCGCAGCCCCTCTAAAATCAGCTGCACCTAAGACAAAGACTGAAACAACTATTTCTACAGCACTTATTGCCGAAAAAAAACCCGCTCCTACCCAACAAGCATTAGCTAAAGCGATTAAACGTAATCACACAGCCCAACCGGTAGACAAAGATATTTTGCAAGGTGATGCAAGAAAACTCCTCAGTCAAACAACTGAAAACACCCAGATAAACAACCAACACTCAGCTCCGATTCTGCCATCTATGATCAGCGCGCCGGTGCAGGAAAACTTATCCGAGCCACTACAAACAACTGACATATCTTCACCCCAGTCTGACCCGAGCAAACCATTAAAGAATGCTGACAGCTTAAACAGCCAAACTCTTGAACAAGCGACAAAATCCAGCATATCAAATGACCAGATCACATCGACAGCTAATCCGTTACCCGAGCGCTACCAACCAAGTCAGGACAACTATACACCGCATACTGATGTCACAGATATTTGTAATAAGATAGGCAAAAAACTCAGCAGCATTTCCGTCGAAGACTGCCTTAATCTGGAGTTTTTACCGCCCCGCTTTTATTCCAACAAAGGCGAGCTTATTCTGGAAAAACACTATCCGGCATCTCCAGATACTAAAACACCCGTTAAAATTCTCTTTATCGGCGGAATCCATGGTGATGAGTACTCCAGCATCAGCGTCACGTTTAAGTGGTTAAAAACACTTGATGAAAACCATAGCGGCGCCTATGACTGGCACTTTTTACCTTTAGCGAACCCTGATGGCCTGTTAAAAAAGCGCGCCAGCCGGGTAAACGCTAACAATGTCGACTTAAACAGAAACTTTATACCATCAGAAGCGGCAGTTAATCCGTTACAGCACTGGCAGACTTATGCAAAGAAACGTCCCCGCTACTACCCTGGCACCAAGCCGCTAAGTGAGCCGGAATCACAGGCTATTCACAAGCTAATCGATGAACTAAAACCGGATGTAATTGTTTCTGTACATGCACCACACGGCATTCTCGATTTCGACGGGAGCATTCAGCCGCCCCGCAAACTGGGACCTCTGTACCTGAAACAACTAGGCACTTACCCAGGCTCTCTGGGAAATTACGGCTGGTTTGTAAAAAGCATTCCGGTAATGACCATAGAGCTTAAACACGCTGGAATTATGCCGAAAAAAGACGAGATATCCCGGATGTGGACTGATTTGATAGGTTGGATAAAGCTACGTACCAGCGGTAAAAACAGCCTACTGGCGCGCCGGGAAGCCTCGCCAGAATAAATTCTCAATTACTATATTTAATCAATGTCGTCTACAGACACATCATTCTGTTGCAAATTAGCCGTTTGTTGCTTCAAGCGCTTAGCAACTTTCTTTTCTTCACGGCGCCGCTGAAAAAATGTACTGATGGCGGCACTGCAACTTTCCGCCAAAATCCCACCCTGATATTCGACCCTATAATTCATCCATGGCTGATCAAGCAGTTGCCCATTACTGACAATTGCTCCAGCTTTAGGCTCTGTCGCGCCAAACACTAAACGCTTAACCCTGCTATGTATGATCGCACCCGCGCACATGGTACAAGGCTCAATGGTCACATAGAGAGTTGCATCAACGAGCCGATAATTAGTGATGTTCGCAGCTGCGTTCCGCAATGCGATAACCTCAGCATGCGCACAGGGGTCATGACCAGAAATCGGCTGATTCCAGCCTTCTCCCAAAATCTCACCATCCCGAACAACAACAGCCCCTACAGGCACCTCACCTCTTTCAGATGCCTTATCAGCCAGTTCCAATGCATATGCCATCCACTTTTCATCTTCTTCTGATGCTTTCATTTAAACCTCTTTGCCGATTCATTAGTCTCTGACACAAAAAAGCCCGCTACAGCGGGCTTTCTATCACAATTAAAGAAGGATTATTCCCACTCAATTGTCGCTGGCGGCTTAGAGCTTACATCATAAGTAACCCGCGATACCTTAGGTATCTCGTTAATGATACGGCTGGAAACAGCTTCCAACAGCTCATAAGGCAAATGCGCCCAGCGAGCAGTCATGAAGTCGATTGTCTCTACAGCACGCAATGCAATTACGTATTCATAGCGACGGCCGTCACCCACAACACCCACAGATTTTACCGGCAGGAACACAGCAAAAGACTGGCTGGTTTTATGATACCAGTCAGCGGCATGCAGTTCTTCCAGGAAGATCGCATCAGCATCACGCAGGATGTCAGCATATTCTTTTTTAACTTCACCCAGAATACGCACGCCCAGACCCGGACCCGGGAACGGATGACGATAAACCATATCGTATGGCAAACCCAGCTCAAGACCGATCTTACGGACTTCATCTTTGAACAGTTCACGTAATGGCTCTACTAGCTCAAAAGCCATATCTTCAGGCAAGCCACCCACGTTATGGTGAGATTTAATAACGTGCGCTTTGCCAGTCTTAGCTGCTGCAGACTCAATTACGTCAGGATAAATGGTACCCTGCGCCAGGAAATTCACATCTTTAAGCTTAGCGGCTTCATCATCAAACACTTCGATGAACGTATTACCGATGATTTTACGCTTAGTTTCCGGATCAGACTCGCCAATCAGACGGCCCAGGAATAACTCTTCAGAGTCAGAACGGATAACCTTAACACCCATGTTCTTAGCGAACATGTCCATTACCTGATCACCTTCCTGCTTACGCAGCAGACCATTGTCTACAAAAACACAAGTCAGTTGATCACCGATAGCTTTGTGCAGTAACGCCGCCACTACAGAAGAATCCACACCGCCGGAAAGACCCAGCAAGACTTTCTGACCGCCAACCTGCTTACGTACACGCTCAATCAGATCCGCAATAATGTTCTCTGCAGTCCAGAGTGCGTCACAGCCACAGATTTCTTGAACGAAACGCTTCAGCATTCGTCCACCCTGCTTGGTGTGCGTCACTTCCGGATGGAACTGAACACCAAAATAATTTTTACCCGGATGGCACATTGCTGCAATCGGTGCACTTTCAGTGCTGGCAATCACGTGGAAACCTTCAGGCAGATCACCTACTTTGTCACCATGGCTCATCCACACATCCAGCAATAATGAACCATTGTTAGCGATGTGGTCTTCAATACCTTCAAACAAACGACTTGGGCTGTCTTCCAGACGTACTTTGGCATAGCCAAATTCACGCTTATCAGAAGTAACAACTGAACCGCCTAACTGCTCAGCCATGGTCTGCATACCATAGCAAATACCCAGGATCGGTACATTCAGATCAAAAACTGCCTGTGGCGCACGTGGCGAATCACCTTCAGTAACTGATTCAGGACCACCAGCCAGAATAATACCCTGAGGCTTGTATTCGGTAATCGCAGCATCATCCATATCAAAAGGATGAATTTCACAGTAAACACCTATTTCACGAATACGCCGTGCAATCAATTGCGTGTACTGTGAGCCGAAATCGAGGATTAAAATCCGTTGTGCATGAATATCTTGGGACATTTCGATGACTCCAAAGGAATCTCTACAAGTTTTGTAGCTTGTTAAAAACAAAAGTGGGATAGCCTAAGCTATCCCACCTACTGGTATGTATCTGGTAGCGAATTACCCAACCCGGTAATTCGGTGCCTCTTTGGTAATGCTCACATCGTGGACATGGCTTTCTGCCATACCTGCATTTGTAATACGAACAAACTCAGGCACTGTCCGCATAGTCTGAATATCAGCACTACCGGTATAACCCATGGAAGCTCGCAGACCACCCATCAGCTGGTGCACTACACCACCCATTGGGCCTTTGCAGGCAACCCGACCTTCAATACCTTCAGGTACAAGCTTTTCTGCACCGGCAGCAGCATCCTGGAAATAACGGTCAGATGAACCAGTTGTCTGAGCCATCGCGCCTAAGGAGCCCATACCACGGTAAGACTTATAAGCACGGCCCTGGAATAACTCAACATCACCAGGCGCTTCGTCTGTACCTGCCAGCATAGAGCCAACCATTACTGCCGATGCACCAGCAACAATCGCTTTAGATACGTCACCGGAAAAACGAATACCACCGTCAGCAATACAAGGGACGCCATATTCTTCTAAAGCTGCTGCAACATTGGCAACAGCACTTACCTGAGGAACACCAACGCCAGCAACGATACGGGTAGTACAGATCGAACCTGGACCGATACCAACTTTAACGCCATCCGCACCCGCTTTAGCCAATGCTACAGCTGCTGCTGCAGTCGCGATGTTACCACCAATTACCTGTACGCCTGGGAAGTTCTGTTTCACCCATGCAACACGATCAATAACACCTTTCGAATGACCATGAGCAGTATCAACAATGATGACATCAACTTCAGCATTGACCAGCGCTTCTACACGTTCTGCTGTATCAGCACCGGTGCCCACAGCCGCACCAACAATAAGACTACCTTTCTCGTCTTTTGCGGCATTAGGATGCGTTTGTGCTTTGTTCATATCTTTTACAGTCATCATGCCACATAGACCAAAGCTGTCATCGACAACTAAAATCTTTTCAATGCGGTGCTTACGCAGCAAGTTACGCACATCATCAGGATCAACACCTTCTTTGACGGTAACCAGACGATCTTTTGGCGTCATGATAGACGCAACGGTTGCATCCAGCTTATGTTCAAAACGCGCATCACGGCTGGTAACGATACCAACCAGATTGCCGTTATCAACAACTGGAAAACCCGAAAAACCAACCCGTGCACTCAGCGCATTCAGATCACCAACAGTCATGCTGGATTCGCAAGTAACAGGATCACTAACAACACCCGCCTCGTATTTCTTTACGCGACGCACTTCATCAGCTTGCTGTTCGATAGTGAGATTTTTATGAATGATACCGATGCCGCCTTCTTGCGCCATAGCAATGGCAAGGCGAGATTCGGTTACAGTATCCATCGCTGCAGAAGCTAAAGGAATATTCAATTCAATCCCTTTAGTCAGACGCGTCTTTAGTGACACGTCCTTAGGCAGAACTTCAGAGTAACCAGGAACCAAAAGAACATCGTCGAAAGTAAGTGCTTCTTCAGCGATTCGCAACATAGTGAAAGCGTGCCTGTATTCTGTATATAAAGAAGGCACGGGATTATAGCCTTTTACATCTGTGGCGACAATTCATCCGGCGCGAAAAACGGCAGATTTCCTGACTATTTTTCACTGTTTGATCTTCTGCTCTCGCCCACTTTTTACAAAGCGCTTAATTAAGCTTTCTGAATAGTTTACTATCGCGCCATGCAAAGCAACCAAACTCCTCCCGCATTTACTGTCAGTGAACTTAACAACGAAGTTAAATCACTGCTGGAAAACAGTTTTCGAATCATTCAGGTTGAAGGCGAGCTATCGAATTTCGTCCGCCCCAGCTCAGGACACTGGTACTTCACACTCAAAGATAGCGGCGCACAGGTTCGCTGTGCAATGTTCAAGAACCGTAATCATTATCTGAACTACCAGCCTAAGAACGGTGATCAGGTAAGGGTTCGCGCTAAAGTCAGTCTTTACCCAGGTCGTGGTGATTACCAGCTAATCTGTGATTACATGGAAGATGCCGGTATTGGTTCATTACAACAAGCTTATGAAGCCCTGAAGTTACAACTGCAGCGACAAGGCATGTTTGATCAGGCACACAAGCAGGCTCTGCCAGTACACCCCAGGCATCTTGGTATTATTACTTCACCAACCGGTGCTGCTGTACACGATATATTGACTGTTCTTAAACGCCGCTTCCCCTCACTGCCAGTTAATATTTACCCAACGAAAGTTCAGGGCAATGAGGCCACAGATGAAATTGTTTCTGCGATCGAAGTAGCCAATCTGCATAATATCTGTGACGTCTTAATAGTTGGCCGTGGTGGTGGCTCACTTGAGGATCTTTGGTGCTTCAATGAAGCCAAAGTCGCTCAGGCAATTTTTAATAGCAGGATACCGGTTATCAGCGCAGTTGGACATGAAGTCGATGTGTCGATTGCAGACTTTGTTGCTGACGTACGCGCCCCAACACCTTCTGCAGCTGCTGAAATTATCAGCCCGGATCAGGCGCACCTGCAATTACGACTAAAACAGTTAAAAAGTCGCCTACAAGTTAATCTTCAGCATAAACTGAAACGGCATCAGGAGCAGCTTCGCTGGATCAGCAGTCGCCTGAAGCACCCTGGCGACAAGCTTAATGATCACGCACAGAAGCTTGATGAACTGGAGTTGAGACTACATAGCGCAATTCAGCAACGCCTGCATACCCAGAAAGATAGACTTCGGCAGTTACAACAGCGACAGCAGCGTTGTTTGCAACAACCTCGCATCACCAGGCTGCAGCAAAAAGTACATGAACTCAACCACCGTATTGAACAGCTGACTGATCAGTATCAGGCCCGGCAGCAACTTCGCTTACAGGCGGTTGTTGGTCGGCTTAACGGCGTCAGCCCGCTTGCAACCCTTGAACGTGGTTATGCCATTACTGAAAGCTCTGAAGGCAAAGTTATCCAGCAAGTAAAAGCTATTAACCCCGGTGATGAAATACAGATTCGCCTTCAGGATGGACGGATTCGCAGCCAGGTGACCGAAGTCATTCCGGACCTTCTCTGACATCTGCGACCATGGTGTTTAATCCCGGATTTTGCTAGGCTAGCCGCCTTTATGAATCATCTATTGATCGAGTCTCATGTCTGAACTAAAACTAGAAACTACTGAACAAATCGCTAGCTACGGCATCGGCCGTCAAATGGGCGACCAACTGGCAAATAACAGCTTCGAAGGTGTATCACTGAACGCAGTTGTTACTGGTATTCAGGACGCCTTTGAAGGCGCTGAACTGAAAGTTGCCGGCGAACAAATCCAGGCTGCATTCAACGAAATCCAGAAGCGCATGCAAGAAGAAGCTGAAGCGGCTGCTAAAAAAGCGGCTGCTGAAGGTGAAATCTACCTGGAAAAGAACTCTCAGCGTGAAGAAGTATTCGTTACTGACTCCGGTCTGCAGTATGAAGTCATCACTGCGGGCGAAGAAGGCGAAAAGCCATCACGCGAATCTACTGTACGTGTTCACTACCACGGCACATTCCCAGACGGTAAGGTGTTCGACAGCTCTTACGAGCGTGGCCAGCCAGCTGAATTCCCTGTTGGCGGCGTAATTGCTGGCTGGACTGAAGCACTGCAATTAATGACACCTGGTACTAAATTCCGTTTATACGTGCCATACCAGCTGGCTTACGGTGCACAGGGCTCTCAGGGCGCTATCCCACCATATGCAACTCTGGTGTTTGACGTTGAGCTACTGGCTATTCTGTAACAGAATAAAGCCCTGAGCAGCACAAAGCTCTAAGCAATACAAAGCCTGGAGCAACACTGCAATAAGCCGATGCACGCATCGGCTTTTTTACGGTTATAAGAACCTCAGTAACACAAGCCGATAAAGGATACGACTATGCAATTACACGTAAATATACAGGGTCAGGGTGAGCCACTGATCATTTTGCATGGTTTATTTGGCACACTAGAGAATTGGGGTAGCCAGATAAAAACACTGGCTGAAAACTATCAGGTATATGCGATAGATCTACGCAATCACGGCCGCTCACCTCACGACAGTGAGATGACTTATAGCGCCATGTCTGCAGACATCGCAGAATTAATGGATCTTCACGGATTAGAAAGCGCCCATATTCTCGGCCACTCTATGGGTGGCAAAGCTGCCATGCAACTGGCTATGACTCAACCCGAGCGTATTCGACAGTTAATAATCGTTGATATTGCGCCTGTTCAATACAGCCATGATCACGATAGCGTCATACAGGGATTGATAGCTGTTAACCTCGATACAATCAAATCCCGGCGAGAAGCTGATCAACAGCTAGCAGTACACATTACTGAAACAGGGCTTCGGCAGTTTTTACTTAAAAACCTGTTCCGTACCGAAAGCGGTTTTGCATGGCGAATGAATCTACAGGTTATCGAAAGTCAGTATGCACATATAAGTGCTGCTCCCGAGGGTAACTGTTACATAGGAAATACACTTTTCATTAAAGGCGGCAACTCAGATTACATTACTCTGGAACACAGGGAAGCCTTGTTAAAATACTTCCCCACAGCAGCGTATAAGATAATTCAAAACGCTGGCCACTGGCCCCACGCCGAAAAACCGGCAGCATTCAGTAAACTTGTAATGAGTTTTTTGAACGAAGAAAAGTAAGCAGAGTCAGCTTTAGCTGATAGAAACAACAAGAAAACTAAACATTCTGATCAATGATCAGACCTTCAGGAAAGATTTTTTTAAACACACCTGCATCTACTAAACGCTGATTAATTTCAGCAAAACGTTCGCCAACTTCATCCAGGCGCTTATTGTAATCATCCAAACTCTCTGCAACTGCAGCAACCTGACTTTCCATGTCAACACGTATGTCTTCTATTGCACCCTGACGTCGCAGAGCATTCGCTTCGGCCTCCTCACGCTGTTCATCTCGAAGCTCATCAGCCTGTTCACCTCTAAGCGGCACAGGCTGTTCAATTCTGTCTATATCATTCCGTTCAGAATTAACTTTCAGACTATCTTCGGCACCGGACTCATCCGTTTCTGAGCTACTTCCTGTTCTTGAAAGGTCTGCTCGACCTTCTCCCGGAGCAACCTGACCAGACAACTCTGCCCGAGCTTGCTCAGCTAACGCTGATGCCTTAGCTGCAACAGCACGGTCAGCCCCTGAAGGCTCTGAAACAGCGAGCGCAGCACGTAACACGACCTCAGCTTTTTCCAACGTAGCTTCCGGATCATTTGCTACAGCAGAAGTATCTATGCTCACTTCCCCGGAAACAGCATATAAACGACCATCCGGCCCCTTTGTATATTCATAGCTTGGGGAGCCAGTATATTGTCCGCCCGCAGATGCATGTGCCTGCTCATGCTGACGCACCTCTCTATCACGAGTAGCCAGCTGCTCAATCTGTGCTGCATCTGCGAGATTTTCAGTACCACGACTATTCTGAGTTCCTGCCTTAACTCCAGCCTGCGTTCTTGCCTGTGAGACCTGCCGCTCTTCAGCAGACGTTTTCTTTTCCGCAGTCTGGTTATCATTTCGGCTAACATCGGCAGATTTAGGAGTAGACGTTAAAGGAGTAGATTCTGCAGAATGTAACGAGGCATTAGAACCCGATACATTTTGATGACTGGAAGCAGCATTATTACTGGTATCAGGCGTACTACCAGTATTAGAAGTTTGTAACTGAAGGTTGTTTATATTGAGTTGCATATTCGCACCTCACCAACAACAAAATGGCGATTTAAACCCGTACGTCGATCAGAGTGCCGAGAACTTCGTCGGCGGACTGAACAACTTTTGTTGACGCTGCAGCAGCATTTTTCTCTATAGTGAGATCTGCTAACGCAGCATTAAGATCGTTACCTGATGCTTCCTCCGCAGCCTGCGGCTTACCTGCACCAGCAATATCAGAAGCGGCCTTCTGAACACCGTCAAGACCACGGTTGATACCTATTACACCTGTCTGAAGTGCAGAGGATACGTTCATGATTACACCTCTAAAATAATTAACCTTTAAACTGTGATGGCTAAAAAATTACCGCCATAACCACCGATCTGCCATCACAGTATCCGTATTGATCAGTATTTAATCAACCGATTAAAGCATCAATGTCCACAAATTGGGCAATGTTTTCCGGAGAGCAATTATCAGAGTACGGCACTTCGGCAATCAAAGGTGCAGACAACATGTTTTTTAACGTCTGCAAATTTTCAGCATAACAACTCATGTCCGCATCAATCTGGTTAGCCACCCATCCGGCTAGTGGTAAACCATCACGGATAATACTTTCAACCGTCAGTAGGGTATGGCTGATACAGCCCAACTTCATGCCTACAACCAATATAACCGGCGTCTTTAGCATTTTAGGAATATCGGCAATAGTCTGTCGATTATTTAACGGAACGCGCCAACCGCCAGCCCCTTCAATAACCACCAGATCGGCAGGCTTGAGTAACACGCCACGACACAAAGCAGCTATCCGATCAGCATCCAACCGACGTCCCTCATGCTCCGCAGCAATATGCGGCGCAATAGGTGGTTCAAATGCAATCGGATTAACCTGTTCATAACTCAGCTCTATACTTGCTGTCTTCTGCAACAACAATGCATCAGAATTACGCAATCCCGCTTCTGTAAGTTCGCAGCCTGCTGCGATTGGCTTAATAGCAACCGTCGACAGGCCTTTATTGTTAGCAGCCTGCAGAATACCTGCTGCTATAACTGTTTTACCAACATCAGTATCAGTACCAGCAATAAAAATACTTTTCTTCGCCATAACAAATCGTCTTTATTTATGAATACTGTTCAGGTTTACGAAGCACTACATAAGCCACTTCATAGGTTGCTGGCAAGAACCCATCTTCACGCCTATAAGCTTCGTAAGCATCCCGAAAAGCCAACAGATGTTGCTTACCCGTTAAACCACCAGGCCGACCAGCGCTCATATTATGAGCACCAATACGCTTAAGCTCATTTGTCAGCCCTCGCAGCTCTGTATATAACAGCTGCACAGGCTCTGCAGTGAAGCTAACTTCCTGAAGCTGGCCAATGCTGCTTCTCAACTGCCCGAAAGGAATAAACTCACTCACGTGCTGATACTCATCTACTACCGCCCAGGATGCACGTAATTCACACAGACTCTCAGGCCCCAACGTACTGAATACAAACTGTCCGCCTGGGCGAAGTACCCGGTAAATTTCAGCAAACATTTGCGGCAGATTTTCACACCACTGAATAGCCAAACTGGAAAAGATCAAATCAACACTGTCAGCGCTCAGCGGCAATGCCTCGGCATCGGCACATAGCCAGTTAATGTTTTCAGCGCCATGATACTGCCGCGCATACTTCAGCATACCAGATGCTAAATCCAACCCGGTTAGAAGTTCAGGCTGACATACATCCATTAACCGGGGGATAAAATAGCCAGTCCCACAACCCAGATCGACAGCCTGCTTAATACTATGTGTATCTGACAATAAAACATTAGCAAGAAGATGCTCGCCTACCTGCTGCTGTAACTTTGCATAATTATCATAACTGCTGGCAGCCCGGCTAAATGAACTTGCCACTTCCTGCTTAGAAAACTGACTCATAACAGTTTCCCCCGAATAAGTTCAGCCAGTTGCTCAGGTGCAGACAACATCGGAACATGGGAGAGATTCAGTAAAATATCCACCGTAGAATGAGATAACTGGCGAAGATAATCAGCAATACCGACTGGCGCCAGTGTATCCAGTTCACATAAAACATGCGCAACTGACAACCCCGACTGATCCAGAGCTTCAGTGAGTAAACGATGATCAGCCTCTAAAATTTCCAGCGCAGCACTGAGAGCTTCCTGATCAGGTTCAGTTACTTCCGTAATCAGGCGTTTCAACTCTTTCAGATCATGCCGCGCTGTCGCAGAACCTTGTACCTGCAACATGGCAAAACGCTGTAAGGTTTTCAGCGAAGAAACTTTAAAGGCTTTACTAAATTGATTAAAAGTATCCGCTGGCATACCCGCAGACCAATCATCAGTGGCCACAAAACAAGGACTGCTGCACAACGTAATAAGAGATGAAACTTCTTCGTTATAGCGGCGAGCATATTCCATCGCCACCACACCACCTAATGACCAGCCAAGCCAGGCAGCATTGGATATATTAGATTTTTTCAGTACTTCATGAATCTGCTCAACCATAGCATCCAATGAACAGGCTTCGACAGGCACATTGCTATATCCATGCCCCGGCAAATCAATGAGAACTATCGAAAAATCATCTTTTAATTGCTCAGATAATTGCTTCCAGATACCACTGTGCATGCCCCAACCATGTAAGAACACTAACGTAGGAGCTTGCTTCAATGGCTGGCCGGCAAAGCTAATATGTAAACTCATAACTTCACCTCTGACAACGCAACCAATAGCCTGTCAACTTCAGCCTCTGTATGACTGGCACTCAGAGTAACCCGCAAACGCGCTTCGTTTTTCGGTACCGTAGGCGGGCGAATAGCTGTAATAAAAATGCCTTTAGCTTCTAAAGCTGCACTCATTTGCATCGCTGTTTCGCTACTGCCAACCAGGATAGGCTGAATTGGTGTACGCGATTCCATCAACACCAAACCAAGTGCTTCACAACCGCTACGAAACTGAGTAATTAGCGACTGAAGTTTCTCTCTGCGCCACTCGTCTTTACGAACTAACTGCAAACTGCATAATGTCGCCGCCGCAACTGCTGGTGGCATACTGGTGGTATAAATATAACTGCGGGCGTGCTGAATCAGAGTTTCAATGAGAACATCAGACCCGGCAATAAACGCACCAGCAGTACCAAATGCTTTGCCCAAAGTACCCATCAGGATTTGCACATCATTCTGACCAAGATCAAAATGATCCACGCTACCGCGTCCTTCCTTGCCTAAGCATCCCAGACCATGGGCATCGTCGACCATCACCCAGGCATCTGACTCACGACTGGCTGCCACCAAATCAGGCAACGGCGCTAAGTCGCCATCCATACTGAAGACACCATCAGTAATAACCAACTTACGGCGTGCTTCACTGCGCTGCAGTCGCGTGCGTAAATTGGCAGCATCATTATGTAAATAACGCTGAAAACGGGCCCCGCTTAATAATCCAGCATCAAGTAATGAAGCATGATTTACCCGGTCTTCAAACACGCCATCCTGCTTATTTAATAACGCAGTCACGGCACCTAAATTGGCCATATAACCGGTCGAGAATAATAATGCCCGATCACGCCCGGTAAACTCTGCTAATGCCAGCTCAAGTTCGTGATGTGCCTGGCTATGGCCGTTCACAAGATGGGACGCACCACCGCCAACGCCGTACTTGTTAGCAGCAGTTTGGAATGCACTGATAACATCCGGATGATTTGCCAGACCCAGATAATCGTTTGAACAAAACGCCAAATACTCTTTTCCGTCAACTCTGATATTAGGAGTCTGAGGCGTTTGTAAGGTTCTGCGGGAACGATAAAGTGAAGCCTGCTTGCGCAGCTCCAGTTCATCCTTTAGCTGTGAGAATGACATAGTCGAACCATCAGATGCGGTCATGGCTATTCGCCATGACCAGGAGAAATGCGATTAAATCAGGCTTCGTAGAAGACAGGATCGTCTTGCTGCTTCTGCAATGACTGCATAATAACCTGTGCCTGAGTATCATCACTTTCTTCGATACGTTGTTCAGGATTAATACCCAGACGTTTGAACAACTGTAAATCACGGTGAGTTTCAGGATTCGGCGTCGTCAACAGACACTCGCCATAGAAAATAGAGTTTGCACCAGCCATGAAGGTCATCGCCTGCATTTCGTCGCTCATGCTTTCACGACCCGCCGATAGACGTACATGAGACGCAGGCATCATAATACGGGCAACAGCGATCGTACGCACAAACTCCAGATGATCCAGATCTTCAACATTTTCCATTGGCGTGCCTTTCACTTTCACCAACATATTAATAGGCACACTTTCAGGCTGAGTCGGCATGTTTGCCAACTGACGTAATAAACCTATACGGTCAGTGGCGGTTTCACCCATGCCTAAAATACCACCACTACAAACCTTCATACCCGACTCACGGACATTGTGCAGGGTATCCAGACGGTCCTGGAACGTACGTGTAGTAATGATTTTATCGTAGAACTCAGGAGAGGTATCAAGGTTATGGTTATAGTAATCCAAGCCCGCATCCGCCAAACGCTCAGCTTTCCCCTGATCCAGCATGCCTAAAGTCATGCAGGTCTCCAGACCAAGCTTCTTAACTTCCTGTACCATCTCAAGCACGTATGGCATATCCTTTTCAGCAGGATGTTTCCAGGCAGCTCCCATACAAAAACGGGTCGAACCTGACGCCTTCGCTTTACGGGCTTTTTCCAGTACTTTTTCTACCTGCATCAAGCGTTCTTTTTCCAGACCTGTATTGTAATGACCACTCTGTGGGCAATATTTACAGTCTTCCGGGCAAGCACCGGTTTTGATCGACAGGAGTGTACTTACCTGAACTTCGTTAGGATTGAAGTTCTGACGATGAACAAGCTGCGCTTGAAACAGCAGATCATTAAAAGGCAGATCGAATAAAGCCTGTACTTCAGCTTCGGTCCAGTCATGTCGGATAGCGCTTGAATGCTGCATACTGATGTTAGTCCTGTCACTTGATGAACGGCATAAAAACAGCCGCTTTTGGCAAGTGGCTAATGATAAACGGATAAGGAAATCTGTCAACTCATGTTATACACAACAGAAGACTACTGGTTATTTTTCAATCAGAAAAAATGTATGATTTGCCAACTAAAACATGCCGACCGAAGTACTATATGCAGAGAGTGCCAACACGACTTACCCTGGCTACAATATCACTGCCTGATCTGCGCACTTCCATTACCGTCTGATAATAATCCCTGCCCGGCTTGCCTGCGCAAAAAACCAGTTTTCAACCAGGCTTACTGCGCTTTTCGCTATGAATTCCCAATCGATGCGTTAATACCACCTGGGAAGTTTAATAACCGCACTGACTATCTGATAGCACTCAGCAAACTGGCACTGCTGAACATTCGCCTGACAAAGCGACCTGATTGCATCATCCCTGTCCCCATGCACCCACAAAAACTGCTTAAACGTGAATACAATCACGCCTGGCTTATAGCCCAGGAGATAAGCCGGCATTTACAGTTATCGCTGGATACTAAAACTCTACAGAAAATAGTTCATACTCCGAACCAAATACACCTCAGCGCAAAAGAAAGACGCAGCAATCTTCGCAACAGTTTTAACTGTCGCAGCAGACCACCGCCGCATGTCATGTTGGTGGATGACGTTATTACCACTGGCGCCACAGCTAACATTATCAGCCAGATACTCAAACAGGCTGGCTGCAAGCGGGTCGATATTATGGCGCTCGCCAGAACCGATAAGCCCCCTACGGCATAAACAAATCCGAAATCAAACCGATAAAGGATATAATCTGCCATTGTTCAAACATATTAAGACTCACAAACTATGACTACCGAGCTCAATCTGCCCCCCATAGCTATTATCCACAGCGGATTCAAAGAAAAGTTCGGCATTCCCAGACAACCGGGACTGGCAAAATCAATGATGGCCACAATTGAACTACTGCCGGAGTTTTCATCCCCAGAAGCGGTTCGCGGCCTGGAAACCTGCTCACATATATGGCTAATATTCGTATTTAGTGCCTGTGTCGATAAGGGCTGGTCTCCAAGTGTAAGGCCACCGAGACTTGGTGGTAATCAAAAACTGGGAGTATTCGCATCACGCTCACCTTTCCGACCTAATCCAATTGGACTTTCACCGGTAAAGCTCGAAAGTATACGTCATGAAAACAACACAGTATTTCTGGATGTCAGCGGTGCAGATTTGCTCGACCAAACCCCTATTCTCGACATTAAACCTTATCTGCCGTATAGCGACATAATTGAAGACGCTAATTTTGAATTGGCCACACAAGCTGAAACGCTTGAACTGGCTGTTAAGTATTCTGGTGATGCTGAAGCAAAAATGGAAACTCATGCTCTGCGGTTAAATACTCCACTTCGACAGCAAATAGAAGAAATTCTGCGCTGCGATCCTCGTCCTGCATACCATAAGAACAAACAAAACACGCGTATATACGGTATCAAACTGCATGACCTGGACATTCGCTGGACAATAAATTCTGAACAGATTCAGGTAACTGAAATTATACTTGAGTCTTAAAGTGCTTATTCCAGCACTGTGCAGGAGAATAATATGCTGTCCGTTTTACCACTCCTTAAACAGATACGGAAGATTGCCTTCCTGGCCTGCTTGCTAATGGGTATAACTCTTTCACATGCAGATTATCTTTCACCTGCAAGCCATCAGGCCGAAGAACCTATAATTGACCTGCACAGTCTTCAACAGCTATTCGAAAGCTTAGAACAACATAGCCAGTTACTTGCGACAGAGACAGAAAACTATATCCGCTGCCTCAAACAAAATACGCAGGCTGAAGACGAAACCCTCCCTGATAATCAGAGTTTACCTCCAGAAATCACCCGGGAGTGGTTAAATAAACTACTGGGAAGTCTTTCTGCCGGTGTAAGCAGCAGTGAAACCTGTCAGTTTTTACTCGACGATTTATTACAGAAATTGCCGCAGATGCCAGCAGAAGAACCACAGCAATCTCAAAGCATCTGATTAAATTCAGATATAAAAAAGCAGCACCTAAAGGTGCTGCAAAGGTCTACTCACTGTGGAGAACAGCGAACTACTCAATCCTGGTTACGAAAAGACTTCGCTAACCAGTAATCAATACTCAGATAACGACCACCACCGGTAAA